>CAUTMV010000012.1:0-8204 GCA_963540505.1 uncultured Wolinella sp. | reverse complement strand
CCCCACCCCCCCCCCCCCCCGCCACCCCCCGCCCCGCCCGAATATGCTGATTTCAAAGAAGAATTCACCTATGGTATTTTTCAAATAGATGAGGAGATCAATATAAAAATAGAGAGCGGGATAAAGCCTAATGGAGAGCCAAATATGGTGTTTGCCGATGGTGAGTTAAATAACATGTTAAAGGGTCTTAAAAGCGCTGTAAAGAGGTATTACATGGAAAATCTGGTGGATGTTATGTTTGAATACGAGCTATTGAAATAGAGTTTTGTTCTTAAAAAATATGACACTAAAGAGCAGCAGCAGTGCGCCCACGCACAGGATGAGAATATCCCAGCCAAAGTGCTTATAAATTATCCCGGGCGCGATGGATCCCAGCGTGCCTCCCATGTAATAAAAGGCGAGGTAAAGCCCGTTGGTGATACCTTTTTTCTCGCTGGAGATGGAGTTTGTGAGGCTTGAAAGCGTCGTGTGCGCGATAAACATTCCCGCGCAAAGGACAAAAACCGCACCGATGAGGTAGGCGATCTCGTCGTTTAGCATGAGCACGGTGCTCAGGGCATAGAGCAAAAGCCCGAAAGTGATGGCATTCTCCTTTGAGCCAAGCAGGCGGGTAATCTTCGTCGCCAGAAGCGAAACCGCCACGCCGATGATGTATCCCAAATAAAGTAGCCCGATCATGCCCTCTTTAATCTCCGGGGCGAGCTCTTTTGCGCGAAAGGGGAGGAAGTTTAGGATTGCTTGAAATGAGAAAAAGAGCACAAAAGCGGTGGCAAAAAGCAAAATATATCGGGAATCGCGCAAATAGCCCGCGAGGTCGTGCAGCGTGGGCTTGATTACATCAACATGCGCTGAAGTTTTTAGGCGCGAGATGAGATACGCGCCCGCAAGCACGGAGATTCCTAGCGTTATGAAAGCGGCTTGCCACGAATAGAGGCTTGTCATATAGCCGCCAAAAAGTCTCCCAAAAAGCCCGCCCACAACGCCACTTGCGACATAAATGCCGATGTATTTTTGGACGTTTTGCTGGTCGATTCTCGTGAGGATCGTGAGAATCGTCGTGATGACCGCCGGGATAAAGAGCGCTTGGAGGAATCGTAAGAGTAAAAACTGCTCATAAGAGCCCACTAGCGGGAAAAGTAGCTGTGTGATTCCGAGGATTATCAGCGAGGAGATGAGGATTTTTTTGGGCGAATTGGACTCAAGCAAATAGCCATAGAATATCGGTGCGAGCGAAAGCGGAAAGAGTATAATGGAGGTAAGCAGCGAGGCTTTGGCGAGCGAGACACCAAATTCCGCACCAAATAGTGGCTGGAGCGGCTGTGTGACATACATGAGCGAGAGTGTAGTGATGGTCACGTAAATGATGATGGCTAGAGTGAATCGTTGCATACCCGCTCCTTGCGTGAAAGGTATAAAATCGGTAGATTTTTAAGGGTGAAAAAATAGTGATGGCGGAACAAATCTGTGCAGAATCCTATCATAATTGCAATTCATTTGCAATTATGATAGGATTCCTACTATGAAAAAGGAACAGATACTTACGCTTTTTCAGCGAAAAGGCATTAGAAATAGCGCGATTAAGAGTAAAATTATCGAGATGCTCTCTTTGGAATCTCGTCCTTTAAGTGCGAATGAATTGCATAAAAAGATCAGTGCCGATTCCCCGATCGATTTAGCGAGCATTTATAGGAATCTCAATGTTTTTAAAGAAAAGGGAATCATTAAAGAGGCATTACGCACGCCTTTAGAGAGCTATTTTGAACTTGCGACCGGGGATTTCCCGCTTCATCCGCACTTTTGGTGTCAAGAGTGCAAGAGGGTTTTTTGCCTCTCGCCTCTCTCGCTTGAGGAGACACTGTGGCTCTCTTCACTATGCGAGAATGGAAAAATTCGGGGAATCTCGCTCAATCTTGAGGGGATTTGTGAAACATGCCATGCAAAAGATGTGAAATAAATAATAAAAAAGGAAAGCAATGTTTAGAAAATTTTTCATAGGATTTGTGGCGTTTTTGGTGTTGAATGTTTGGGCGCAAGCGACCACAAATAAGCCGATCGTGTTTGTGAGTCTTGAGGTGCAAGAGGGCTGGGTGAAGAAGATTGCAGGCGATAAAGTGGTCGTTGAGAGCCTGATTAAGGCAGGGACGAACGCTCATACATATGAGCCAAAGCCCTCGACCATGAAGCAACTCGCGCGCGCTTCACTCCTTTTAGGAATCGGGATTGAATTTGAGGAAGTTTGGTTTTTGAAATTTCAACAGCTTTATCCGAATATAAAAATTGTAAAGCTTGATGAGAAGATGAATAAAATTGAAAATGATGAACATGCGCACGCACACCACGAGCACGATGAATTCTGCGAACATGGGCATTTTGACCCGCATGTTTGGCTGAGTGTAGTGAATGCAAAAATTGCTGCAGATAAGATTTTGGAGGCACTCATCAGCACAGATGGTGCGAATGAGGCGGAATATCGGGCGAATTATGCGAAATTTATCGCGGAGCTTGACGCGCTGCATAGCGAACTTTCTTCCAAGCTTGCACCGCTTAAGGGTGCGAAGTTTATGGTTTTTCACCCGACGTGGGGTTATTTCGCGCGTGATTATGACCTGGTGCAAGTCCCCATCGAGGTGGGGGGCAAAGAGCCTAAGCCCGCGCAGCTTCAAAAGCTTATCAAAGCCGCCAAAGAGCAGCGCGTGCGGACGATTTTCGTGCAGAGAGGATTCTCGCAAAAAGCGGCGCGACAGCTCGCTCAAGAGATTGGCGCGAGGGTGCTTGAGACTGACCCGCTAAGTGCGCGGTGGGCGGAGGGTATGCGATCTTTTGCAGAGGCAATTAGCGCGACTAAATAGCCGGTTTTGGATACGAAAATGACGCAAGCAAGCGTGCGAGAAGAGCTTAAGTGTGAAATTGAGGAGCTTTTGAGTCGTTTTGGCGAACGCGTGGGAATCGCCCCTGAAGTGCTGGAAAATCTCTCAACTGAGGCACTTCAGGAGATTGTCGCGAGCCTGAGAGAGCATGCGAAGAGAATCAACGAAGAGCATAAAGATTGGCTATTTGGGCTTGCGAGCGAGGAGTAGATTCCTCGCAACTCCTTGAATCCCTGCAATTCCTTAATGTTGGATTCCCAAATCTGCCCCCGATTCCCACTATTTTAAGATCCGTGGGAGCGTGATTCCCTCCTGTTTTTGGTATTTTCCCTTTTTATCTTTATAGCTCACTTCACACGGCTCATCGCCTTGTAAAAAGAGCACCTGCGCGATTCCCTCATTGGCGTAGATTTTCGCGGGCAGGGGCGTTGTGTTGCTGATTTCAATCGTGATGTGCCCCTCAAATTCGGGCTCAAAAGGGGTAACATTCACGATGATTCCGCAACGCGCGTAGGTGCTTTTGCCTAGGCAAATCGCGAGCACATCTCTAGGAATCCTGAAATACTCCACAGTGCGCGCGAGTGCAAAAGAATTTGGCGGGACAATGCAAAATTCGCCCGAGAGATCCACGACATTGGCGGAATCGAAGTTTTTGGGATCGACCATCGTGGCGTTGATGTTAGTGAAGATTTTAAATTCATTACTCACGCGAATATCATATCCATAGCTGCTAAGCCCGTAGCTAACGACGTTTTTATCCACTTGATTTTCACAAAACGGCTCAATCATTCGCTGCTTTAGTGCCATTTCGCGAATCCATCGATCCTCCTTGAGACCCATGCGCCTAACCTCTCTTATTTATGATTTTGTGGTATTATAGCGACAATAACTCGTCCTAGAAAGGGCGTGAGACTTCGATACAAAGGTTTTGTTTATGAATTTTGAAGAGATTAAGGAATTAATAGAGATTTTTAACAAAGGCGAAGCCTCCAAGCTCCAGATCTCTGAGGGTGAGTTCGGCATTAAGCTTGAAAAACCTTCCTTATTCCCTGTGATTCCCGCCTCATCGGCTCCTGTAATGCCTCAGCCAAGCATTCCTGTTGCACCGATTGCCTTGACGCATGAAACTCCAAAGGCTAACGAGCCTCAAATCAGCGGGGAATCGATCAACTCCCCTATGGTCGGGACATTTTATCGGTGTCCATCACCCGATTCCCCTGCGTATGTCAATGTCGGAGATAAGGTCAAACGCGGGCAGACGCTAGGAATCATCGAGGCGATGAAGATTATGAACGAGATTGAGGCGGAGTTTGATTGCAAGATTTTGGAGATTGTGCCTGCTGATGCGCAGCCTGTCGAATACAACTCGGCTCTATTTATTGTTGAGAGAATCTAAATGCAAAAAAAGAAGCTAGAGCGCATATTAATCGCGAATCGCGGCGAGATCGCACTTCGCGCCATTCGCACCATCAGAGAGATGGGGCGGCGATCCATCGCCGTGTATTCCACCGCGGATAAGGATGCGAATTATCTTGATTTTGCCGATGCGAAAGTCTGTATCGGCGGCGATAAATCCAGTGAAAGCTATCTGAATATTCCCGCAATCATCTCCGCAGCGGAGCTTTTTGAGGCGGACGCGATTTTCCCCGGGTATGGGTTTTTGAGCGAGAATCAGAACTTTGTAGAGATTTGCCAGTATCACGGGATTGAATTTATCGGACCAACGCCCGAGGTTATGGCGCTTATGAGCGATAAAAGCATGGCAAAAGATGTCATGAAGCGCGCGGGTGTGCCGGTGATTCCCGGAAGTGATGGAGCGGTTAAGGATTATGAAGAGGCGAAAGAAGAGGCAAAGAAAATCGGTTATCCGATAATCCTTAAAGCCGCTGCGGGTGGCGGCGGACGAGGTATGAGAATTGTCGAAAAAGAGGAGAATCTGACCAACGCCTATCTGGCGGCTGAAAGCGAGGCGATTAGTGCTTTTGGTGATGGGACGATTTATATGGAGAAATTCATCGACAAGCCCAAACACATCGAGGTGCAGGTGCTCGCCGATAAGCATGGCAACGTCATTCACGTGGGCGAGCGCGATTGCTCGCTTCAGCGTCGCCATCAAAAGCTAATCGAGGAATCGCCCGCGGTCGCTCTACAGCCAAAGACGCGTGAGCGACTTCTCAAAACGGCGATTGAAGCGACGAAAGCTATTAAATACGTCGGTGCGGGGACGTTTGAGTTTTTGCTTGATGGCAAGCAGAATTTCTATTTCATGGAGATGAATACCCGCCTGCAGGTGGAACACCCCGTGAGCGAGATGGTAAGCGGACTTGATATTGTCGAGCTCATGATTCGTATTGCAGAGGGCGAGGAGTTGCCTAAACAAGAGGAGATTAACTTCAAAGGGCATGCGATTGAGTGTCGCATTACCGCAGAAGATCCGGAGAAGTTTTTCCCTTGCCCGGGGCGGATTACCAAATGGATCGCGCCGGGCGGGAATCACGTGCGCCTTGATTCCCATGCTTACGCCGGGTATAGTGTGCCTATGCACTATGATTCTATGATTGGGAAGCTCATTGTATGGGGCGAGACGCGTGAGAAGGCGATTGCCAGAATGGCGCGTGCGCTTGATGAGTTTAGTATCGAGGGGATTAGAACAACGATTCCTTTCCATAAAAAAATGATGCAAAATGCCGATTTTAGAGCGAGTAAGATCCACACGAAATATTTGGAACAAAAGGTGCTTTAAGGTTTTGATGAATTATCGCAAGGACGCAGAGGAAACGACCAAAAGGAGCTCAATATGAAAATAGGACAATCTCAGGGAATCGCCCAAAATATCAGCACGAATTTGGATAAAAATAAGGCTGAAGAGAAGAAGGCTCTGGAGAATATCGCGCGTGAGCGTGCACTGCATGCGACTGATGGCGCGAATCTGATGATTGCTGATGCGCTTTTAAGCGAAGCGAACACCATGTCTCAGGGAATCAGGAACGCTAATGACGCCATTGGTATGCTTCAGATTGCCGATGGCGTGCTTGGGAGCGTTACGGATAGTGCGATACGCCTCAACGAACTCTCAGTAGCGATGGGGAATCCCATGCTAAATAGGTCGCAGCGATCAATGATTGAGGGCGAGGCAAACGCGCTCACACAGGGTATGCGTGATGCGATGAATGAAGCTAGTTTTAATGGCAAGAATGTCTTTGGCGGGACGCTTAGCTTTGCCATTTCAAACAACTCTTCCGTGAATATGACGCTCAATGCCCCAAAAGTCGACGGTATTAGTGTGCATAATCAGGAATCCATTAGCGATTTTCTTAAGCGTGTGGGGAGTGAGCGCGCAAATATCGGAGCGACGATCAGCGGTATTCAATCCTCCATCAATGAGGAGATGAATCGTGTCGTCAACCTAAGGAGTGCCGAGAGCAATCTTCAGGACAATGATGTCGCGGAGAATTACAATAAAGTAAACAAGACGCGTCTTAGAGAGCAAGCGGCTCTTTATGCACACAGCTTCAATACTAAACACCTCCAAAGTAAGCTCGGTGCGCTACTAGGCTAGGTCTTGCTTCCTTATAGTTGCCAGTGCGTCGATTCTGATGACATAGAGGTGCTCACAGAGGTGCTCAAAAGCCCCCTTTTGACGCAAGGTCCTAGGGTAGAATCGTTTGAGAAAGCCTTGGCTTCGTATGTGGGTGTGCGTCATGCGCTGGTATTCAACTCCGCTACTTCGGCACTTTATTGCGCCTATCGCGCTCTAGGGATCAGAGAGGGCGATGAAGTCATTACGACGCCCATAAGCTTCGTCGCCACTTCGAGCATGCTCCTAGCTCTTGGGGCGATTCCCGTGTTTTGCGATGTGAAACCTGATGGGAATATCAACGAAGAGGCGATTCCCGCGCTTATTACGCACAAGACCAAAGCAATTGTTTCAGTCGATTATTCGGGGAATTCCGTCGCATTTGATCGCCTGCGCGAAGTGGCGGATTCTCACAATCTCGCTTTTCTATCGGATAGCTCGCATTCCATTGGTGCAGAGTTTAAAGGCGTGCGCGTGGGGAATCACGCCGATGCGACAATTTTTAGTTTCCATGCGGTCAAGCCCATCACCACGGGCGAGGGCGGCGCGCTTTTGAGCAATGATGAGGCGATTTATGAGCAAGCCAAACGCATTCGCAGCCACGGCGTGGTCAAGAAGCACCTCTGGAATAGCGATGTGGAGGAGTGGGGATTTAATTTCAGAATGAGCGATTTTGCTGCCGCTTTAGGGGAATCGCAGCTAAAAAAGCTTGACCGATTCATCACGCGGCGTCAGGAGCTTGCCTATTTTTATGATGAATATTTTCGCGATTCCCGCTACATTCACACGCTCAAGCGCACAAATGAGGCAAAGAGCTCGCACCATCTCTATCCGATTTTTCTGTCCTCCTCGCTGTGGTGTGTTAAAGAGGAGATTTTTGCTGCGCTTCATAAACGAGGAATCGGCGTGCAGGTGCATTACAAGCCCATTCATACTTTCACACTCTATCGCAAACTTTTTCCAAATCTCTCACTTCCTAATGCGGAGTCTTTTTACCGCTCCGAGCTCTCGATTCCTTGCCATCAGAAGATGGACATGCAGCAGGCACGGGAGGTCGCGCAGGTGGTGCACGATGTTGTAGAGGCGTTTGCGCATAGCTCCTGCTCTTCTTGAAATTTGCAAAAAATAGAAATCCATATCAAAGCCGTTTAATGCCTCCCCTTTAAAAACTCTTTTGCTCCTGCTTAGTTGCCCGCAATCACATATCGCTGGCTTTTATAATATTTTCTTAGAGTACTCACTAATTTGCTCTTTATAAAAAACGATAGCATCGCAAGTAAAATTTCTATAAACAAAGGAGATAAATATGAAAAATAGCTTGAAATTCATGCTATTGCTCGCAGTCGCTTTGTTGTTTATCGGATGTATGCAGATTCTCAGCCATCCAAAGTGGTACCATCCGAGAAGAGTGAAACGATTGTGTTGAGTAAATTTTATCGAAAGAGCCTATCATACTCTCTGATATGAGGAGAGCCATCGTAAAAACAGCACTGGAGGCAAGCAAATATGAAGAACTGACTTCTAGCTATAGCAGCGAAAATCCCCCCAGTGTAGCTGATATCAAGGTGGAAGGGTGGATGTTCAGTTTGTGGCAAGTAATTTAGAGGTGTTTTACTTCAGGGGCAGGGGGTGTCGTATGGAGCTGATAGAAATGACATAAAATTGAGTGGAACAGTGTCTATTGTGGTGCAAAAATACCGTATAAAGTCACGGGAACGCAGGATAAATTTAAGATAAGCTTTACTTATCCAAGGGAGTTT
>CAUTMV010000011.1:0-10420 GCA_963540505.1 uncultured Wolinella sp. | reverse complement strand
AAAGAGATATAGAGATTGCTTCTAATGAAGTAACTCACTTAACTGTGCCCTCTGGTTTATCGCGAGATATAGATGGCATATTCCAACGATAGCCTGAAACGCGCAAGTCTAAACAACAAGAATCGGACGATAACATACGATGTGTTTAATTATCAAAACGGTTCAAAGGTAACCTATAAAGCCACAGTCAACTATGTGATAGATCACAATAACGAAGTGGATGTAGGTAAAAAAATCGTTTCAA
The DNA here is from genome assembly GCA_963540505.1 of uncultured Wolinella sp. Taxonomy (GTDB): domain Bacteria; phylum Campylobacterota; class Campylobacteria; order Campylobacterales; family Helicobacteraceae; genus Wolinella. The sequence goes on along the minus strand of CAUTMV010000011.1, from coordinate 10,176 downwards.
AAATCAAGCAAGAAATCAAAAAAGTAATCAACAAATAAGGGGAAAAACATGAAAAGTTCGGTTCTGAAATATTCACCATTAGTCGCTGCGATGTTTGCGTTTTGGCGGACATTTGTATGAATAACCTACTGCACCTACGAATCCGATGCCTGAACCTACACAGCTAACAAAGCAAAACATAACGCTAAAACATCAAAAAGATAAGATCACTTTGAAAAATGGCGCAATAAATTTCAAAAACAGCAAAAGGCTAGCAGGATGAGGAAGCCACGATCCTTGATGCATTTTATGTAAAAGATCAGATCTTTTACATAACGCAATTTCGAGACAAATTTAAGATTAAAAACAGCGCTAAAGAGACGATTTAGGAAATTGAGAGCAGGTATATGAGCTACTCAAAATATCAAGATAATTTCATATTTGTCGTGGGAGCGCGTGATGGAGGCAGAGATGTTTATAGATTCAACGGCATAAAAGTAATGCTGATTGACAGAGGATCGGATATACCCAACGGCAGATTGCATAGAATTTATGCGCTAGATATTGTGTCGAGAGAACATGCTGTAAGGTTTCATTAAAAACCAAAGCCTCACAGATTTACTCCAAAGCACCTATTCATCGTATTTAATGCATGTTTTCTCTAAAATCAAAGTGTATAATTTCGCTTTGCACTTTTTTACAAAAACTTTACACGATTTTACAGAATCTTTACACATCGTTTACAGCTCCGTTAAACAGGCGTTTAAGAGCCTTTAAAACCTTCACGCCGTCTTTGCGCCTCCCTATCGGTTTTTTGCCGCTCCGCCCCCGCTAACTCCCCTATTTTCGGGCTTTTCCCGTCATATTTTGCCCCTCACGCTCTTAAGGATGTTCCCGCTTAAGGTTTGGCGGGAAAATTACCGACTAACGTCAAAATTTTCACACTAACGTCAAAATTCCGAGCAACCCCAAAGCCACTAACGTCAAAATCCGTAATTAATAAAATCTTTTACATATCTATATAATATCCGTTTTGTTTAATGACTGAAATTTTATACCGCCTCGCCTGCGTGCCCTTACATTTTTAGCGTTTGAAATCCCCCGCCCACTCCTTAAACTCTCTCAATTTATCGTATTTATCGTGATTTTACGCCCATTTAGCCCCGATTATCACCCCGATTTTCCGATACATTTCCCGCCCGCCTCTTGACAACCGTATGGATATTGTCCTATAATCTTCGTATGTTTACGAATACGGATATTTAAACAAAAGATATAAATCCGATTTTGGTTACATATTCTAGAGGGTTGCGCCCGGGAGCACGGCGACACCCCGAAAAGGAGAGCTGAAATGCAAAAGAAGAGTATTGCGCAGCAATTGGCGGATAAAAGCATGTGTATGTCGGCGTGGGCGCGCAATCGAGGGCTGTCCTCAAAGGATCGCGCGATCCTGAGCCAGCTCTCATGCGGCAAAATAAACGGCACGCGCAAGGGCGGGCGCGCCGGGGAGATTTTGCAGATGTTGCGCGCAGAGGGGCTGATAGATTGAAAACATCCGCTGAATGGGTGGGAAGCGGCGATTTTATCGACTGCTTAAAAACTTTTCTCCCCGTGCGTGATAAAAAAGTCATATTAAGGAAGCTTCAAAGGAAAATTGAGGCTGCCGCGAGCAGCGGCAAAAGTGTATTTTCACTTGAAAATATGACTTTCTCTTTCCGCTACATCCCCGGGCGCGGTCGAGGCGGACGCATTCTCCAAATCTTCAATAAGCCTCTAGCTCCCGCAGAGATTGAGAAGACGGAGGCGCGAGGTTTGTCCTCTTTGGAGGCGAGCTTGAGGGCTCAGGCGGCGCAGGGGTCAAGCACAAAAGACACCGAGCTTAAAGGTGAGGGTGCAAAATCCGATCCGCAAAGTGAGCCAAAAGAACTAAAAGCGCAGGGTTTGGAGCGCCTTCGCGCGGGTCATAGCGCAGCCTCGGGGGAGCAGCCCCGCCAAACTCCCGTCAAACCCTCATGCGCTCCGTCTGCAGAGAATCCCTCCACCCCCTCCAGCGTGTCCAATGCCTTTCTCTTTGCGAGTAAAAAGCACCAAGAGCAGGCGATTTTTAAATGGAGCGTTCTGCGCGAATGGGAGAGGGCTAAAGGTTTAGGCTCTAAAGAGGGCGCAAAAGGCTTAAAAGAGCAGGCATTTTTGGAGTATATCCATGCAAAAACGGGCGTAAAGGTAAGTGCGGGGAAGCTCTATGCGTGGCAGAGGCTCTACAAAGAGGGCGGAATGGACGCGCTTATTGATACAAGAGGACGCAAAAAGGGCGAGGGGAACAGCATTAAGGCTTTAGGGCTTGAGAGCCTTTGTGAGAAGCTCATCCTCTCTCAGCGCGGGCGCATTAACATCTCAAACATCCATCGCGCGCTCAATTTCCATGTTCTCACGGGTGCGCCGGAGCGGGAGAAGGCGCTGAAACACGGGGGCAAAGCGCAACGAAGCCTCAAGCCTCTCCCTACTCTTAAAGAGTTTCTGGGCAAAAAAGATGAGGTCATAAGCTATCAGTATTTTAAGCAAGATAACAAGTGTCCATCAAGACCGCAGAAGAGCAGGAAGCGAATACTTTTGCGGCTGAACTTCTTAGTCCTATAGATGAAGTAAGAAACCTTATCATGCCGAGCTGATGACCTAGGCACGCCAATCCCCTGCCATCAAGGCATCGTCATGGGCAATTGCCTTTAATTTTATAGCTCGGTTTATTTTAATAGTGAATGTTCCCTATTTGCAACCAAGTTTACCTACGAGACAAAAAATGTAAATTTATAATTTAAAAAGCCCCATCTTTACCCCATTTTTTAATTTCCTTGAAAATTTTTACACTCTCTTTGCGCCCATTCACTTCTCCCATGAGATCAATGCCCAGCGATTATTTCGGTGTGCGGGCGTTTTCCCTGCACGCTGACACTCCAAAAAGTATTCGCTCGCCCTTGCTTCTTCCTCCTCACTCAAGCCATTTTGTGCCCATGTGAGCGAGTAAAGATACTCTTGCAGCGTCCCCATTTTGTAGCCATCATTACCCGGATCGATAAAATCAACTTTCGCTCGGATTCCCATCTGATAGAGGATATTTAAAACATAAATATAATCGGGCTTTGGAGTGATTTCGCGCCCTAATACTTCCAAAATCTCATCGCTCAAGAAGCTCCGCCCCTCTTTAAAAGTCAAATAAACGCGTTTATTTGTGTGAGCATCGAGCTTTTGCAGCACTGAGGCAATATTATTCACCTCAAGGCAACGCGAAGCGATCACGACATCACAGCTTGGGATTCCCTCCCATTCGTGCTCAAGATTAATACATGAAGTCGTAATATTCGCGATTCCCCGCTCTTTGGCGTTGTGATGAAGCACTTCAAGCATTTTGGGTGAGAAATCAAACGCATGCACCTGCTCCACGTGTGGTGCAAAACGCAGTGCAAACGTCCCGGGTCCGCACCCCACGTCCAAAAGCGTCCGCACCCCGCTCAGGTCGATTCTCTCCTGCATACGGTCGTTATAGTAGCCCTCGTGAATATTCTCATTCATCTCCCACGCCCGCGCGTCCCAATCCTCCGCACTCTTGCTTTTATTCGCCGAAGAGGCACACTTTTGCAGATTGTAAAGGAGGGAAAAATCAATCGCTTCAATATTAGTCGGAATCATCGCATAAGCCTTTCTCTAATTTTGGATATCTCATGTGTTGTATAAACTTTACGATAACCAAGAACGCCGCATTTGTCAAACGGATGCGATTCCCACCCGATTCTGTGTCCTCACTCCTTATGCTCGCAAGCAAAACCGCACACTTTTATGGTGGATTCCCGCGAATGGGTGCAAAAATTTAAGCAAGCGTAGGCGTGCGAGAATTTACTTTAACAAGAGTAGGATCCACAAAAAGCGAACGTTCATAACATTCAAGTGCTACACGCCCGATCATCGCGGCATTATCCGCGCAAAACTCAAGCGGCGCAAGAAGTAGCGAGCGATTAAAATCCCTTGCCACCTGCTCCATTGCCTCGCGAAGCGCGAGATTTGCACTCGCTCCGCCCACAATTGCAAGCGCACCGCAGGAATCGCGCGAGAAATGCGTAAGATAGAGGTGCACCTTCTGGATTAGATGTGCCACCGCGCTATGTTGAAATGAGGCACAAATATCGCATTTATCCTGCTCACTCATCGCGCTTCCAAGAGCTTGCACCGCGAGGCGCACGGCATTTTTAAGCCCGGAGAAGCTAAAAGCAACCTCCTTTTTCCCTTGCAAAGGAATACTAAAAGCAAAGCGCGTGGGATTGCCCTTTTTGGCGCACGATTCCACAATTGGACCGCCGGGATAGCCAAAAGAGAGCATTTTTGCAACCTTATCAAAGCTCTCGCCAAAGCTGTCATCTAGGCTCGCACCGATAATTTCAATGCTCTCAAAACCCTGCGCGTGCAATAGCATCGTGTGCCCGCCCGAAACAAGCAACACATCAAGCGGGAATCGCGCCTCTTGCTCCAAAAAAAGTGAATAGATGTGCCCTTTGAGGTGATTAATGGGAATCAACGGGAGGGAGAGCGCAAGGGCGAGGGATTTTGCCATTGCCACGCCCTCAAGGAGCGTAACACTAAGCCCCGGCTCGTTTGTGACTGCAATGGCTCTTAGCTGCGGCAGATACGAGGCACACTCCTCTAAAATCTGCGGCAGAGCTAGAGCATGCAGGCGACTCGCAAGCTCCGGGACAACCCCGCCATATTCACTGTGCGCGATTTCCTGCGAAATTTTTCTGTGCCACAAAAGCTTGCGATCGCTAATACGCGTGATTGCAATCGAGCTATCATCGCAGCTACTCTCAATGCTTAAAATCAACTACGCCTTCTCATTAAGGAGTTTTCCGCCCTTTTTCGCAATCGCTTCATCGATCTTTTTAAGAGCCTTTGCAAGCGTCTCTTTGCTGATTTCAGGGAGCTCCCCGCCCCACAATTTCTCCGCCTGCTTATATCCGCGCAGGATTCCCTCGCGTCCTTTTTGTAAAAGATTCAAATCGCCTCCTGAGCCCTTCAGAACGAATTCTGCGAGCCTCTCAGAGGTTTTTGCAACCCCAAAATAGCCTTTTTCAGAGATGAGCTCTTTAGCCTCTTTGGGATTAAGCTCATTGATAGGCTTACCCGTATAGCCGGTCGTCTTGTGGTCGATTCCCTTAAGAATGTCATTGAGCTTTTTGGGATCTCCTAACGCACTTTGAGTGGCGAGATTCCCCTGCGTAGTCTGTGTAATATTAAGCTGAAATTTAAATGTGTATTCCAGCATGATATTGTGCGCGTTTAGCTTTTGTGCCTCTTTTTTAATCTCCTCTTTACCCTCTTTGGTGTGAGGATTCCCCGAAGCAAACGGGTTTGGGTGGCTGGATCGTCCCTGAATTTCCATAATCTCCTCCTTGAAGTTTTATGCAATATAATATCGACAAAAGCCAAGAAAGGATTAATCATGCGAAGAATGCCCGCAGAATGGGAACATCAGAGCGCGATACTGCTCGCTATGCCTCACGAAAAAAGCGACTGGTATCCCTATTTGCGCGAGGCAAGGGAGAATTTCGCTGCAGTGATTAATGAAATTACAAAGCGGCAAAAATGCCTCCTGCTTGTCGATGACTGGGAGCTTTATCGCGAGATGTTTCCTCAAAATGATCGGCTGATTCCTATTCAAATGCCCACCAATGACACGTGGGCTCGAGATTTTGCCCCGTTAGGAATCGAGGAGGAGGGCAAAAAATACCTGTTAGATTTCGGCTTTAATGGCTGGGGATTGAAATTCCCCGCGTTTCTTGATAATCAAGTGAGCCGAAATCTCGATAAAAAGGGAATTTTCCGCGTGCCGCTCAGGAGCAAGAATTTTATCCTTGAAGGGGGGAGTATCGAGAGTAATGGCGCGGGAATCGTGCTCACCAACACGCAATGTCTGCTTGAAGCCAATCGAAATCCCGAATATTCGCAAGAAGAGATTGAAATGACTTTAAAGCGCGAGTTGGGCGCGCAAAAGGTGCTCTGGTGTCATCATGGTTACCTCGCAGGCGATGATACCAATTCCCATATCGACACGCTTGCACGCTTCATCGGGGAAAATCAGATTGCCTACATCAAGTGCGATAATGAGAAAGATGAGCATTTTAGCGAACTTGCAGCGATGGAGCAGGAACTAAAAGCGATGAGAAATCTCCGAGGAGAGCCTTTTGAACTTTTTGCACTGCCTTTTAGCGAGGCGATTTATCATAACGGCGAGAGACTGCCTGCGAGTTATGCGAATTTTCTATTCATTAACGGAGCGGTGCTACTCCCCGTGTATGGGGATAAAAACGACCAAAAAGCCCTCGAAGTGATGAGGCGCACGCTTCCTAGCCACGAGATTATCCCCATTGATTGTCGCGTGCTAATCCGCCAGCACGGAAGCCTTCACTGTATCAGCATGCAATTTTTTGATGGCGTGGTGTGATTTTTGAGCGCGCGCAAGCCATACGCCACATAAATTACATATCACACACCAAAAAACTCCCTATACCACGAGACAAAACGCTCGATTCCCACACTAATAGGGGTATTTGGCTGATAGCCTAGCTCGGAAAAAAGATCACTCACATCAGCATAGGTCGCAGGCACATCGCCCGCTTGAAGAGGCAACATATTCTTTTTTGCTACTTTGCCTAGGCAACGCTCAATCTCGCTAATAAAATCCATAAGCCGCACGGGAGCGTTATTACCGATGTTATAGATTTTATACGGGGCTTTGGAAGAGCTCGGATCAGGCGCGCTACCGCTCCATGAGACATTGCCTTTTGGCGGGTTGTCTATCACGCGCACCACGCCCTCGATGATGTCATCAATATAGGTAAAATCGCGCGACATTTCGCCGTGATTAAAAACATCAATCGCCCGCCCCTCCAAAATCGCTTTAGTGAAAAGGAACAACGCCATATCCGGTCGCCCCCAAGGTCCATATACGGTAAAAAAGCGCAGCCCCGTCGTGGGAATCGCATAGAGGTGTGAATAGGTATGCGCCATAAGCTCGTTGCTCTTTTTGCTCGCTGCATAGAGGCTTATGGGGTGATCGACGTTGTCACTTGTCTTAAAAGGCATCGACTCATTTAGACCATAGACCGAAGAGCTCGAGGCATACACAAGGTGCCGGATTCCCGCATGGCGACACGATTCTAGGATATTTAGAAATCCAACAATATTACTATTGATATACGCGTGAGGATTGGTAAGTGAATAGCGCACACCTGCCTGTGCAGCGAGGTTACAGACTTTATCAAACTTCTCATTGCTAAAAAGCTTCTCGATTCCCGCCCTATCCTCCAAATTCAGCTTCACAAAACGATATTGCGGGAATCGCTCGCTCTGAATGAGCCTGCCATACTCCGCTTTTTGTGCGTCGATTCCTGCGAGATTTAGCCGCCCATACTTCAGCCGCACATCGTAATAGTCGTTGATATTGTCGCACCCAACCACTTCATCGCCGCGAGAAAGCAAGCGCAACGCCAGCTGCGCACCGATGAATCCCGCCGCACCCGTGATTAAAATTTTCATCGCTTTCGCGCCCGCAAAGGTATGCTTCTTATCACTCTAAGCCACTCAAGCTAGCCCAAAAAGCGATAATAGCTCGTGAGGAAAGTGCGATTCCCGCTTCCATCAAATTTCCGCTTACCGATTCTCTCTAATGCTAGCTCAAGCGCGTTAATCACCCATGCGCTCTCGTGTGGCTCGATGATTCCCATGTGATTAATGCGGAAAATCTTCCCTTTGAGATGATCCTGCCCGCCCGCAAGATTGACACCAAAATCTTGCTTCAAAAGTTTGCGCAACGTTTCGGCATTCTCTTCATCAATTACCGTGCTCATCGCAAGTGCAGGCGTTTTTGGGAAAATATTAAAACCAAGCACTTTAAGTGCTTCCCGCGTAGCCAATGCGCGCGCTCTAGTCTCTTTGTAAATCCGCTCGATTCCCCGCATTTTCGCAAGCTCAAAATATTTACAAAGCCCGATGACAAGAGTAGTCGGAGCTGTCCATGCAGTCGTATTTTTGCGCTGATTTTTAAGCTCTGTTTTGAGGTTGAAATAATAACCCACATCGCGTTCCTCAATCTTAGCAACCGCCGCATTGCTTAGTCCGATGATGCTCATGCCGGGGGGCAGCATGAACGCCTTTTGGCTTCCTCCGATGAGTGCGTCGATATTCTTCACATCGATCGCCTCCACACCCATCGCCGTAATCGCATCGACGACGACCATGATATGCGGATTATGCGCCTTGATCGCCTGCGCGATCTCCTCTATGGGGTGGCGCAACCCGCCCGCACTCTCGCACGCTTGGATAAAAAATGCATCAATGGAGGAATCGCTCCTAAGCACGGACATCACCTGCTCCACGGAAGCAGGCGTATCCCACTCGTTTTTAATCTCGACGTGCTCGATTCCTAACGCTGTGGCGATTTTCCCAAAACGCTCGCCAAATTTCCCAGAATTCACGCTCAAAGCCTTACTCGCGCATAAACTCCTCATGCACGCCTCCATCGCTCCCGTGCCCGAGCTTGCAAGCATAAGCACCTCTTCTGTGCCCAAAAGCTCGCGCAAAAAAGTGCGAGTCTTGGCAAAAATCGCCTCAAATTCAGGTGTGCGATGATGGATCGTAGGCTCGCTCATGGCGACTCGAATCGCCTCGGGAACGGGCGTAGGACCTGGGGTAAAAAGTAGCATGAAAACTCCTTAAAATAGCATGGAGCGCATTATATCAATCAAATGGAAGTTTGACGCTTTTTTGTGAGAATTGAGGTTGATTGCTTAAAGTAGCGGGAATCAAGCCTACAGGTTTATTTAAATAAAGTCGACTAGAGGGGGCAACTCCCCCTAGTCGTGCAGGTTTAGATAAGACTTGTCACACGGGGCAAAAATGCGGGCTAGGAAGGAAGCGTAGGATCCCGGTACGGATAAACATAGACTCATATCGCAGTCAGATTAGAACATCTGTAAAGTTTCATTAAAAATCAAAGTGGGGTAGATTCGCTTCAAAGTGCCTACTCATCGTAGTTAGTGCATGTTTTCTTTAAAATCAAAGTGTATAATTTCGCTTTGCACTTTTTTACAAAAACTTTACACAATTTTACAGAATCTTTACACATTTGATAAAAGCTCGTTAAATAGGTGGTTAAAAGGTTTTGAAAGTCTATTTAATTCAAGCCTTTACTGCAGTCTCCCAAAATACCCCACCACTCTCCCAATAATCTCAAAGTCCATCTCATCACTCACATCAATAGGCTCATATCGCCCATTTTCGCTTAAGAGCCGTATTTTAGGAAGTTTTACGATACGCTTTACATACATCTCCTCGCTGATTCTTGCCATGCATATTTGCCCCTCCGGCGGGATACCCTTTTGCACCACGATTTCCATGATACTGTGTAGTTTGTAGGTGATATATTGGAGCGATATATTCGCTCATGCCTTGATAGCTAAGTTTAAGCGGAATATAGCCAAAACTCTTTGAGAAGCCGGTGACTTCTGTCAAGGTGTTTAGTGCATGTTCTCTTAGGGGCTTGCGAGACACCATCCTTTCTTTGCCGTCTGTTTCGACGATTTCGCCTGCTTCATAATCAAATACCTTAACAACCATATTTTCTTCGTTTTGCAAAATCTGAAGAATACTCCTGTCATTTCATTTCCAAATGGAGAATGTGTCCCCTTTTTGTTTGCAAGTTGATACCCCTTATTGTAAGTTAGTATCAAATTATCTTCGGCTATTCCAAGAATTTTCATGCACTCGATACACTCGGAGTTTAGAAACTTGTGAAAATCTTTATAAAGTAATTTTGCTTCCATCTAGGATGTTAGTTATCATTGTGTCCGTAATGGCTCTTGCCTCAGGACTGTCAAAGCTAACCAACTCTAGCTTTTTATCCGTCTATATAAAAAATTCGGATTTTAGGAAATTAAAAGCTATAGCGACAGCCTGCTGGATAATTCCATTTTTGTAAAACTTGATTTATAAAAACAAACAGAATAAGAATGTTGATTTTAATGGAAAATAGCAAATGCCTGATTTAAGGTGAATAAGTTTTGAATTTGTGGAGAAAAGACTTGGGAGAAAAAAGACCAGATTTTAAAGACATAAAATCATTTGAAGAATTCAATAACTATTATTGGTATCGTG
>CAUTMV010000010.1:0-11757 GCA_963540505.1 uncultured Wolinella sp. | reverse complement strand
TCGCGACAAAAGGAAGTGGAATTATAGTCATGGAAGCTTAAGGGGAGATTAGGGGGCACTCTACGCACTCTATGTTTCTACTATTTTTTATTTCTTACCACGCATACACGCACAATCACAATCTCATCGGCAAGCTTCATTCCGTAAAATTACCGACAACTTCACAAAAGGTCAAGTAGCAAGAATCGACGCACAAAGGGCACGGGAATCGCTATGGTCTGCACTCTTCCATTCCAGACACTCCCTCATGGTCGGCATAAATCATTCCCGTCTCAGGCGCGATACAAATGACAGCCCCCTCTGAAGAAAGTTTACCCTTTAAAACAATCTTCGCCTGTCGGGTAAGCTTCACAGGTTTGCTACCGTTTTTTGTCGAACCGCAATAAGGCGCACCCAAGGGGTCAAAAAAGATCGTCTCGCTCGCCTTGTTATCCCCGCACTGACTGCTTACCCTCATACTCACAATACCGAAAACTGTGTTCAATCTTAGCCGTTTATCTCGATTATTTTTACATTCGTTAGGGAGATTGTTTTTACTGATGTAGCTGAGGCATTTGTTGTTGAGTGGATTGCGCGCGATAAGAGCATACCCCTGTGGCTGATTTTTCCATACGCCATTATCTGTGGGGCGATCGCTGTATATGGAGTAGGTCGCTCCGACGTAGTCATTATTGCTGTTGGGGCGCAAATCATGAATCTGGAATCGCCACATACTATTGCGCCAATCTTTAGTGATCGCCTCTTTATATGCTTGAGACTTATCAGCAGGAGCGAATTCCATGCTCGGCAGGAATCGATCGTCCATAAGTGCGAGGTGCTGCGTCTGACGCAGATGTGAGATGATCTGATCCCGCCCCTGACGAAACGAGGAATCGCCCCCTCTGCGCACGATTCCCAAAGAGATTATGCCAATGATTATGATCACAAAAATAACCTCGACCATCGTGAAACTAAGTCTATTTCTCATGGATATAATACCTCTCTATCTCATGCCCAAAGTAACTAATGGGAATCGCCCCTTTCGCATGCGTATCATCGACCTTTCCAAGCTCCACTTCCTCACCCTCTCCAATGCCATACACAGCCAAGCGTTCTCTTATCGTCTCATCTTTTAGCTTAATTTTCGTAATACCCCGCGCCTTAAGTGCCTCTGCAAGCTCGTTTGCGACATGAAATTGATAGGCAAAATGCTCACTCGGATCTTTTAAGAATCGATAAAAAATCGGATGCACCATGAGAATCAGCCAGTGGATAAACAGCGAGCCAATCGCAATCACAAACCACGCGCGATAGCCTATTCTAAACCGCGGCAAGCGCACCCTTAGTCCCTCAAAATAAACTTTCACCATAAGCGGCAGTCCGATGAGCACCAAGGGCGCGTGATCCTGAATTTCGATCCTTTGACGCATCGAGAGCAAAAGCGTGAAAAAAAGCGCGACAAAGGAGATATACCACAGCAGGGACTTCTCCCCTTTGATAAGAATCTGATAAAGCGAATAGGCAAAATACAAAAACACAAAAGGCGAAAACAGAAGCGCGAAGATTCCCAGCGTATCGAGAAAATGCCCTCGCGGTCTACCTCCAACGTCGATTCCCGTGAGATACATATTCGTCGCAAAAGCAAAAAGCGCAAAGAGCAAAAGCGTATTATCGCGCCGCTTCATCGCATAAAAAAAGAGCGCAAGGAATAAAATCGCCATCGCGTTGGAATCGATAAAAATCGCGCCCACAAGCACCCAGTAGGGAATCGTGCGAAATTTCAAATGCCAATAACATACCAAAAGCGTGATACTCATCACAAGCGCGCTGTTGCTAATAAACAGGGCAGAGGCATTTACCCCGGGTAAAAGCGCGAAAATTCCCACGCTAAAGAGGGAATCGACGGGACGCTTGAGTATGTGTCGCGAAATCTTATAAAAAAGCGCGAGATTACATAAATGCAAGAGAATAAAGGGGAGCTTGATTCCCAGATTGTTCGCACCCAAAACGGGGACAAACAGATGGGCAAGCCACGAAACCGGTCCTTCTTGCATATAGACTTTAGCCTCATAAATACTCACACTCAGATAGCTATTCATCCAAAGAAGCGAGGACAAAGAGAGCAGCGAGATAAGGAAAAAACCTCCGTCTATGCGATCGCGCATCGGCTAATCAAGCTCCACGAAGCGATAGCGGTGCTTCCACAGTTCTTGGCGGATCGCCTCTTGGTGCTCGCCCCCTTTGGTCTCCAGCGCAATCGTGATATTCGCATCACCATAAGCAAGCGATGTAGAAGTGCGATCATAATCGATTCGCACGATATTTGCCCCCACTTTTGAGAGAATATCGCTTAGCTCCTTGAGCGACCCGGGCTTATCCACGAGCACGACGCTGATCTTCATCTTGCGCTCTGACTTTAACAAACCACGCTCAATAATCACGCTAAGCATGGTTACATCAATATTCCCGCCACTTAACACAAGGGCGATATTCTCCCCCGCGTGAATGGGAAATTTCTCGTGCAAAAGTGCCGCCACACTAGCTGCGCCCGCGCCCTCGACGACGAGCTTTTGATTTTCCAAAAGATACAAAATTGCATTAGCAATCTCCTCATCATCGACCTGCACCACCTCATCGACGCACTCCAAAATGTATTCAAAATTCTTTGGATTGACATCTCTGACGGCGATCCCATCGGCAATCGTCTTTACCCCCTTGACCGCAACAATCTCTCGCGCATGGTAGGAATCGTGCATCGCAGGCGCGCCCTTGGCAGTTACACCTATGATCCGCACGTTTGGCAGCATCTGTTTATAGACCGCCGCCACGCCCGAAATAAGCCCGCCGCCGCCAACTGGAAGCACCACAGTATTGATGTCGCGCTTATCCTCAATGATCTCTAGTGCGACCGTCCCTTGCCCTGCAATCACCTCATCATCTGCAAAGGGGTGGAGAAAGCAAAGTCCCTCGGATTGCGCGAGCTTCATCGCATGCGCATAGGCTTCGTCATAATTATCGCCCGCTAAAATTACCTCCGCACCCAATCGCTTCACACCACTCACTTTAAGTAGCGGTGTCGCCTCGGGCATGACGATTACCGCGCGGATTCCAAACTCTCGCGCACTGTATGCGACCCCTTGAGCGTGATTCCCCGCGCTCGCGGCAATCACTCCCTCTGCACGCTCATTTGAGGCGAGAGAGGAGATTTTATTATATGCACCGCGCAATTTATACGCACCCGTGTGCTGCAAATTCTCCTTTTTGAGATAGATGTTCGCTCCGCTGATTTCGCTCAGCCTCGGCGCATAGGCGAGCTTTGTCTTTTGGATCACCTGCTTTATGCGCTCATGCGCCTCGATGAATTTTGATAGAGGAATCATGTGCCCAATAACCTTCTGTGCTCAATTTTGATGCAGAGATTTTGCACAATTTTTATCCCTGTGCCTTGCAAAATCCGCTCTGCTTCGGAGTTGCAAACCCCAAGCTGCCCCCAAAGCGCGCCGATTCCCCCGCGCTCTTTAGCTTCCTTTGCCACCGCGCTCATCGCTTCGCTTTTACGAAACACATCGACAATATCAATAAAGTCGGGAATCTCGACCAGATTCCTATAAACGCGCTGCCCCAAAATACGCTCCTCTTTAGGATAGACGGGAATCACGTCAAAGCCCCACTCCAGCAAATATCGCGCCACTTTGTGGGAATCCTTGCTCTCATCGGGCGAAAGTCCGATTATGGCAATCCGCTTCGCCCGCTCTAAAATATCTCGCAAAAACGCGTCATCATAAACACTGGGAATCGCACACTCCATATCTATCTCCCGCCCGCCTCTTGTGTCGCTCTTTTGAAATTTTCAGTGGCATTTTACCAAAAGGGAGTTTCTTATGCCTCCAAAATCGCCCCATTGCTCGCATTGGTTACAAGCTTTTGATACTGCCGTAGCCAGCGACTTGTGAGCTTCTTATCCACAGGGGCAAAGTTCGCCCTGCGTCGCTCGATTTCAGTGTCATCTAAAAGCACGTTGATTGCGTATTTATCCACATCAATTTCGATCACATCGCCATCTTTTAGCAGCCCAATCATGCCGCCCTCGTGCGCTTCCGGGCTCACATGCCCGATACACAGCCCCCTCGTCGCCCCGCTAAAACGCCCATCGGTAATGAGTGCCACATCCGCACCCAGTCCGCGCCCCATGATGAGGCTCGTGGGGCTCAACATCTCCTGCATGCCGGGCCCGCCGCGAGGTCCTTCGTAGCGGATCACTACCACATCGCCTTTTTGCACCCTGCCGCTTGAGATTCCTGCGATGGCTTCATCTTGGCTATCAAAACAGACCGCTTTACCCTTAAATCGCCTCTCCCCGATGATTCCCGCGGTTTTGATGACACACCCCTGCTCGGCGAGATTCCCAAACAAAATCGCCAGCCCGCCCACCTGCGAATAGGCATTCTCGAGCCTATGAATTATGCGCTCATCTTTAATCTCGCTCGCTCCGATACGCTCGCCCAAACTCTCGCCGCTCACTGTTAGATTCCCAAGCTCCAAAAGCCCGTGATCGCGGCGCGAAATCTCCTTAATCACGGCATTGATCCCCCCTGCGCGCTCAACATCTTCCATATGGATATTGGGCAGACTCGGGCTGATTTTTGCGATATGGGCGATACTTTGACTAATCTCATTGAGCTTTGCAATATCAAGCGCGATTCCCGCCTCGCGCGCGATGGCTAGCATGTGTAGCACGGTATTGCTGCTCCCGCCCATTGCCATATCGACCACGAGTGCGTTTTGTATCGCTTGTTTGTTTAGAATATTGCGAATATTAAACCGCTCATCAAGCGCGATCTCACAAATCCTACGCCCTGCCTTGCGAACCAGCTCTTCGCGCTCAGGAGTGAGTGCTAGGATCGTGCCATTGCCGCTTAGCGCAATTCCCATCGCTTCGCAAAGCGTATTCATCGAATTTGCCGTAAACATTCCAGAACATGAGCCGCCGCTCGGACAGGCGTTGCACTCAATCTCTTTAAGCTCTTTGGCATTGATTTTATCAGTCTCAAATTTCCCTACCGCTTCAAAAACCGTAGAAAGATCGATGGATTCTCCATCTTTTGTATAGCCTTTCCTCATGGGTCCGCCACTCACAAAGACTGTCGGGACATTCACGCGTAGCGCACCCATTACCATACCGGGCACGATTTTGTCGCAGTTTGGCATACACACGAGCGCATCAAGACTATGCGCATTCATCACGGTTTCGATGGAATTGGCGACAATCTCACGGCTTGGCAAAGAATAGAGCATGCCCTCATGTCCCATAGCGATCCCATCATCGACACCGATACAGTTAAATTCAAAAGGAACACAGCCGTTTTTGCGGACTTCATCTTTCAAAATCTCGGCATATCGGTTTAGGAAAAAGTGCCCGGGGATAATCTCGATAAAACTATTGGCGATTCCCACAAACGGCTTAGCAAAATCCTCATCCTTCAGTCCCGTAGCGCGCAACAAGCTCCTATGTGGCGCACGTGTATAGCCCTCTTTGATGACGCTGCTTCTCATCTTTGTGCCTTAAAATTAGGATAAAAATGGGAAAATAGGGCTTTGATTATACCCAAAGCCCGAAATTTTATATTAGGTATAATGCCCTCTCTTCTTCATGCCAAATTAAGGAATATTAATGCTGCTCGCTAATCCCGTGCTACTCTCTGTCCTGCTTATGGCACTGCTGTGCCTGTTGCGTTTTAATGTCCTGCTCGCAATCCTCATCTCCGCACTCACGGCGGGGCTACTCTCAGGCATGAGTGCGAGCGAAGCGATTAAGATTCTCATTAATGGCATGCAGGGGAATCTTGAAACTGCACTCAGTTACATTCTCCTTGGTGCGCTCGCTACCGCAATTAGTCAGACACATTTAACGACTTTCCTCATTCGGGGAATCCTGAGCACGATTACCAACAAAGCGACGATTTTCACGCTCATTATCGCTGCGATCGCCTGCCTCTCGCAAAATCTAATCCCCGTGCATATCGCCTTTATCCCGATTCTTATCCCGCCTCTAATCCCTATCATGAATCGCCTAAAAATCGATCGTCGTGCCGTTGCGTGCGCACTCACATTTGGGCTAAAAGCCCCCTATGTCTCGCTCTCAGTCGGATTTGGGCTCATTTTCCACACGATTATCCGCGATCAGATGGGGCAAAATGGGATTCCCGTAGAGATTAGCGACATCTCAAGTGTGATGTGGATCGGCGGGGTAGCAATGTTAAGCGGATTGCTCCTTGCAGTGTTGGTTTTTTATCGCAAGCCACGGGAATATCGCGATTCTTATGCATGTGAAGTAAACAGAGAAGAGGCAAGCATGGGGCGGCGCGAATGGGCGACTCTCGCGGGGGTTTTGGTCGCTTTTGTTGTGCAGCTAAATACCAATTCGCTCCCTCTTGGCGGGCTTGCAGGGCTAATTACGATGATTATGTTTGGGGGAATCCAGTGGAAAAAAATCGATAGTGTGATGGAGGGGGGTATGAAAATGATGGCATTCATCGCTTTTGTCATGCTCGTCGCCGCGGGATATGGCAGTATCTTGCGTGAAAGTGGCGCAGTGAGCGAGCTTGTCAGCACTGTTGCGGGAATCGCCGGAGGCAAGCTTGGCGGGGCGGTTTTGATGTTGCTCGTGGGATTGCTCGTAACCATGGGAATCGGGACATCATTTGGGACAATTCCCATCATCGCGGCGATCTACTGCCCGCTTGCACTGGAGCTTGGTTTTAGCACACCCGCGATTATTCTGCTAATAGGGATCGCCGCTGCGCTCGGAGACGCGGGATCGCCCGCTTCGGACAGCACGCTTGCACCCACTGCGGGACTCAACATGGACACCCAACACGACCACATATGGGATACGTGCGTGCCGACTTTTATCTTTTACAGCACACCCCTGCTTATTTTCGGTGTAGCAGGTGCGATGATCTTGTAAAGAAACATTAAGCATTTATTTTTTATATTTTGCCCCTCTTTACTAGCGCTAAGTTTAGCGATACACTGACTGACTGGGAATCTACATGCTTCGCTTTTTTACGCAACATTGCCTCACAACCTTTCGCGCAAAATGTAATCAGCTTAATCCTAAACGGGGAAAAGACTCAAATGCTAACGCAGGAATCGCGCCTAGATTCCCCATGTCAAGAGCTCTTAAATTAATTTCAAAAAAAGGAATATCATGAAAATAGCCAAACTTCCCATCATTACGGGGGTCATTGTCGGTGTGCTTGCGCCCCTGCTTGTTTATCTGGGGAATCCCGGCAACATGGGCTTTTGTGGCGCATGCTTCTTGCGAGACATCGCAGGTGCGCTGGGGCTGCATCGCGCGGGCGTGGTGCAATATATCCGCCCTGAGATTCTCG
The DNA here is from genome assembly GCA_963540505.1 of uncultured Wolinella sp. Taxonomy (GTDB): domain Bacteria; phylum Campylobacterota; class Campylobacteria; order Campylobacterales; family Helicobacteraceae; genus Wolinella. Next base: position 4,384 of record CAUTMV010000010.1, on the reverse strand, counting down.
GGCTTGTGCTTGGCGCGCTGGGTGCGTCGATGTTTTTTAAAGAATTTCGCTCACGGGGCGGCTCTGCGCCACTTGTAAGATTTTTCTTAGGGGCTTTTGCTATGATTGGCGCGCTCGTCTTCCTAGGGTGCCCATGGAGAGCGTGGTTGCGTTTAGGTGGAGGCGATCTAAGCGCAATTGCGGGAATCCTCGGACTCATCGTGGGAATCCTGGTAGGAATCTACTTCCTAAAGCGCGGTTTCACCCTCGGGCGAGCGAGAACTATGCCAAAATTCTCCGCTTTTATCGCACCTATGCTGGTTTTGGGATTGCTGTTTTTCCTGCTTAGCGGAGTGAAATTTGGTGAAAATGCACCCATATTTTTCTCGCAAAAAGGTCCGGGCAGCATGCATGCGAGCATTATTATCTCGCTACTTGCGGGGCTAGTCATAGGAATCTTCGCGCAACGTTCGCGCTTTTGCACGATTGCCGCGGTGCGAGATACCGTCCTTGTGCGAGATACGCACATTTTACAGGGCGTGCTCGCGCTTTTTGTCGCCGCGCTAATAACCAACATCATACTGGGTCAATTCCATCTTGGCTTCATCAATCAGCCCATCGCACACAACCAAACAGTATGGAACTTCCTAGGCATGCTACTTAGCGGGCTTGCATTTACGCTTGCAGGTGGTTGCCCCGGACGGCAGCTAATCCTCTCGGGCGAGGGCGATAATGACGCAGGTGTATTTATCATCGGAATGGTCGCCGGAGCGGCATTTGCGCACAATTTCGCACTCGCCGCCTCACCCGCAGGAATCACGCCATTCGCCCCATACGCCCTTGTGCTGGGAATCCTCTTCTGCCTAGTCCTCGGCTTCAGCGCACGAGAAAAAATCTAAAAAGGAGCTTTTATGGAGAGAATTGATTTGCGCGGGCTCTCATGCCCCCAGCCGGTCATCGAGCTAAAAAAGGCGATTGACGCGGGTCAAAATGAGATTGAAATCATCGTAGATTGCGGTGCTGCGCAGGAAAACACCAAACGCCTCGCACAAAGCCATGGATACGCAATCACCGCTCAAGAATCCGAAGATGGGAGCATTGTAATAAGAATTAAGCGATGATCTACCTCGACAACGCGGCGACGACCTTCCCAAAGCCTCCGCAAGTCGCTGGGGCAGTGCTCGGATTCCTGCAAGGGATTGGCGCAAGCGCGGGACGCTCGGGACATTCGCTCTCTGTTAATGCGGGGCGGGTCGTCTTTGAGGCGCGTGAGGCGATTGCTGCGCTCATTAACAACCCCGATTCCTCGAGAATTATCTTTACGCACAACGCTACACACGCGATTAATTCGATTTTGTATGGGTTGCTAAAGCGCGGAGATAAGGTGCTTACTTCGCCTTTGGAGCACAACTCCATCATGCGTCCGCTCAATGCCCTCAAAAAAAGCAGGGGTATTCGCGTGGGAATCTTTGCGCATAATCCGCTGGGCGAAATTGACCTCTCTTCGCTTAAAAAGCTCGCTTCCAGTGCGAGGCTCATCGTCTCAACGCACGCAAATAACGTTACCGGAGCGGTGCTTCCGATTAAAGAGATCGCAAAGATTGCCCATGAAGCAGGGGCGTATTTTATGCTCGATGCGGCTCAAAGCGCGGGAATCCTCGAGATAGATATGCAGGATTTGGGGGTTGATTTTCTCTGTGCGAGCGGACACAAGGGACTAATGGGGATTCAAGGAAGTGGCTTTTTCGCACTCCATCCAAGGGTTGATATTAGCGAGCTCTCACCGATAATGCAGGGCGGGACAGGAAGTCGTAGCGAGCTGGAGGAACAGCCGCTCATCTTGCCTGATAAGTTTGAGTGTGGCACGCTAAATGGGCATGGAATCGCCGCGCTAAATGCGGGAATCGCATGGATCAACACACGGGGAATCGCACACATACATAAGTATGAGTTAGAGCTTCGTGAAGCCCTAGAGTGCGGACTTAGAGAGATTAGCGAGGTAGAGATTTTAGAGATTCCCCACGATTATGATCGCATTGCAAATATCTCTTTTGTCTCACGTAATCTCAGCGTCTCAACCCTCGCGCAACGCCTAGATAGCGAGTATGGCATACTTACGCGGGCTTCGTTGCACTGCTCGCCAAGCACTCATCGCCTCTATGGCACGCTAAAAAGCGGTGCAGTGCGCCTATCGCCGGGTATTTTCACGACCCACGGCGAGATTGAAAAAACGCTAGAAGCCATCAAAAAACTGTGCAGATAAGATAAGGGTGCGCATGAGCGGATATATCTTGCTTTTTACTACGCAAGCGGTATTTAAGTGTGAAAAATTGCTAAAAAGCGCGGGAATCCGCACCAAACTCACGCCCACGCCGCGGGAATTCTCCAGTGATTGCGGAATCGCGCTCTATTTTTGGGGCGCGCAACAAGCGCAGATTGACACGCTACTTTTGGCACACGATCTCGAATACGAGCTGCATGAATATCGCGATGAGAGCTTGGAATCCTAGACTTTGTGTCCAAAGCTTCTTCCAAAAGCTTGCCTTGGTGCGATTCTCGCTATCGCGCCGATTGTTTTAAATCCCCTTTAAAACCCTATCAAATCTCTTGTTCTTTATCTTTATTTTTAAGTTTTTGCTGATATAATCCCACCCTTTAGATTGGTAGTGCGGGAGTAGCTCAGTGGTAGAGCACGACCTTGCCATGGTCGGGGTCGCGGGTTCGATCCCCGTCTCCCGCTCCACTTCGTTTGCCCCACTTGAAATTCTCTGAAGTTGTCTTGTTGTTTTTGCAGACGATTTTTGAGAGTTCCATGCCCGGGTGGTGAAATCGGTAGACACAAGGGACTTAAAATCCCTCGGACATTGCGTCCGTGCCGGTTCAAATCCGGCTCCGGGCACCATAGCTCTAGTTTCACGGCGACATAGCCAAGTGGTAAGGCATGGGCCTGCAAAGCCTTGATCCCCGGTTCAAATCCGGGTGTCGCCTCCAAAGTTACAACTTCTGCTTTCATCATCGGGAGATGGCTGAGTGGTTTAAAGCGGCGGTCTTGAAAACCGTTGAGGTGAGAGCCTCCGGGGGTTCGAATCCCTCTCTCCCGGCCACATTGCTTCGTTCTAAAATAATTCTCTAGTTTGATTTTCTTTTTGGGAATCCCCCCTTTTTTTGTGAGTTTAAACGTTTCTAATTTGTCGTCCGATTCCCGATAAGCCGTAGTAGATCTTTTAGATCAATGGGTTCTGATGGTTATATTTGGTTTTTGAATCCTAAGATTGCAGCAGTATTACATAGCATACAGGCAGCTGATACTGCTGTTTTTGAAAAAATGATTAGCATTGGAATTGCAGGAACTCCTGATGAATGCTTTATAATACATGGCATCGTGGCTTTTTGGAAACAGGGCAACATTTATACATAAAACCGTATCACACAGATTTATCTCTACAGATATGCTTGCAAGCTTAATAACAAGTATATTACTTATCTGCGCAAAATTTAGCAATCAAGAGCTATCAAATTTCTTGAATCTTTTCAGTCATTCTCATAAATATAAAGCAAAAAATAAAATATAAAATACCTGATAAACCGTAATTGTTGTATTCACAAGAGAAAGAGATAAGAAAACTATTTCGCAAGGAAGGACTTTATTCCCAGGATTTTGCTATACTAAAAACTCGTTTTTATGCTTCTCGGGCACTATTTGTTGTTCAGTCCAAAAGAAAACAACTTTCAAATAAACAAAGAACTGTGGCTTGCAATACCATCTGTATTGGCCTTCAGCAAAGGTCGTGCTTCACCCGTTACTCTGCCGGCCGAATTCTCGAAACTCAAAGCAGGCTGCGACAAGCATCCTCTGATGAGGATAAGAGCTCTTGAGACAATAAGCTGCAGTTATTGACAAGCAGGTGGACGCTTGTAGTATAAGCTATGTAGCTCTCAGAAGATGAGGCGAAGGAAGTATAGTGAGGAGGGAATAAATGGAAAGCGATAAAAGCTCTGCTTTTTGTACCATACAGGAAATGTTGGAAAAGCCGCCGGTAATAATTTGGGGATCCGGTGCAACAATACCGTTTGGGTTGCCTTCAATGCAGGATCTCAATAAGATGTTGAGTGAAAAAGTTAAAGACTTTGACGGCAGTAACAATAATTTGGAAGAAGAACTTGGTAAAGAAAAATATCTAAAAATTTTACCTAAAATTCGTCAAATTATTTGGGATATAATAAATGAAGCGGATAGGAAAATTCTTTCTGATTTACTATCTAATAGAGATAAATATAACGGAGTTTTAAAACTTATTAAGAAATTTCTAGAACCTCATCCGCAAAATATTAATATTATAACAACAAACTATGTTAGGCTGACGGCTCACTGAGCCGCTTGGGGTAAAATGAAAAAATCACTTTT
>CAUTMV010000009.1:0-83908 GCA_963540505.1 uncultured Wolinella sp. | reverse complement strand
TAGGGTAAAACCATTTCAACCTCTTTAAAGCGGGTTGAAATGAGCGATTCTTGTAAAAGCGAGCGACAAAATTATGCGCGATGGCTTTTGTCGTAAAAAGCCGCACAAAGAAGCGCGATTCTCGCATTTTGCACGCAAAGAGTAGCTAGGGAAGTGAAATCTGATAGCCAATCCCCACGACATTTTTAATCACGCCCTCACCTATTTTCTGGCGCACGCGCTTAATCGCCGTTCGCAACGCATCATCAGAGGGCATTTTCCCCTCCCAAATCGCGTCCTCAAGGGCTTCTTTGGTGACCGTGCGTCCGAGATTTTGCACCAGCACATCAAGCAAAATCGTCTCTTTAGGCGAGAGATGGCACTGCACCTTATCGACATAGAGCACGCGCTTGACCTTTTCATAGACGATTCCCTTGCGCAGGGTAATCTCTTGGGTAAGCTGCCCGAAAATTTTGTCGATTTTAATCCCGAGCTCGCGAATATCAAAGGGCTTTTTCAGATAATCCTCGCACCCGTTTAAAAAGGCTTTCTCAATCGTCTGAATGCGGGAATCGGCACTAATGACAATCACTTTCGGGGCAAAAAGTATCACGCGAAGATGCTCGATAAAGGCGATCCCATTCCCATCAGGAAGCATAATATCCACGATGAAAAGATCAAAATCCTTGCTCTCCTCCAGCGCCTCGAGCGCTTCAGACATTCTTGCAAAAGAGCGCACTTCAAATTCGCACTTCTTCAAATATCGCTCAATGGCTAGCGCGATTCCCGGTTCATCTTCCAGCAGCATAATTCTCATTTTGTCCTCCTTCCGGGATCAAAAATGTATAGCTAAAAGTCGTCATCGATTCTGAGGTAACCTCAATCTCAATGCCGTATTCTTCGCAGATCTCTTTGACGATCGCCAGTCCGATTCCATACCCTGCGCGCAAACCACTCCCTCGAGTGTAGCGCAGAAATATGGACTGCGTGTCTTCAATTTTGTTTGAACGATTGCTAAAACTCATAAATGCTTTAGAGCAATTTCGTATCACGGAGACATCGATACAGCTCTGCTGAAAACTATGCTTAATGGCATTTGAGAGATTGTTATCAATCAATCTTTTAAGTTTATCACTATTCATATTTACTTTAATGCTCTTCCCATCTGTATGCAAAAGTATGCACTTTCTATCTGCGCGCGCCACGATACGAAAAAAGTCGATTCGCTCCCTGAGAATCTCGACCAAATCAAGCTCCTGCGTGCGGGAAGTCCCCTCCTGATTGCGCCACAGAAGATAGCTCAGATCGCCATAGGTATTCTGGAGCGTCCGCACGCCCGATTTAATCTGCGTGAGATACTCATTCTCGCCCATCTCAAGCTCAAAGAGCCCGATATTAAGCAAAATCACCGCAAGCGGCGTATTGATGTCATGGATGGAATCTTTAATGAAATTGTCCTGATTCTCAAGTAGAGCCTTTGAGAAATCATTCTCGTGCTGCAAATCGCTTAGAAGCTGATTGTGCGCCTTAATAAGCGTGATAAATTCGCTCGAATTTTGCGCAATCTCAGGGGGAATGAGCTCCTTTTGGCTCATCTTTTGGGCGATTCTCTCAATGGGCTTTAATAGCCAGCGCCGAAAAACCCACATAAAAATCGCGACAAAAATCCCCACTCCGCTCCAAAAAAAGAGGCTCAAAAGACGGACGAAATCATTCCGAACCTGCCGCTCCGTCTCATTAAGCGTAACGCTCAAAAGCAGGTCAATCTCCTGCGCACCAAAGAGAAATCGCTTCTTTTGCAAGTAGATTTCACTCTCGCCAAAGCGCATACGGACTAGCTCATCTGCACGCGCGCGCTCAAGCTCTCTATCAAGCAAAAGAGCTCTATCCAGCTCATCTTGAGGAGTCATGCCATTTGTGGGGGCAAGCTCAAAGTAGGTCAAATGCTCGTCATGCTCGCTATCATGGTAGCGCACATGGAAAAATAGCCTCTCCAGCACCGCATCACCTGCGAGATTCCCCGTAATCTTGCGGGCATATTCAAGAGTATGCGCGACGCTGGGATTTTCGCTCGGATAGTCCGCCTGAAGCACCAAAAAGCGATTTTTCTCCCGGTCATATCGATACACAAGCCCAAGCAGCGCGCCACGCTCGTTGCTATATCGCGGAAGACTCTGAAGCGTGCGATTAGACTCCATGCCTGCGCGAATCATCTTCTCTAACGCTCGGATTCTCAGCGAAAAGGTCTTTTGACTCGTGCTCTCTGTGACTAAAAGCAGTGTCGGATCGATTAGCATAATCTCAGGATTCCTCCAGCCTTGTGCCTCTGCAAGGCTCTTTAGCTCGCTAATTTCGCTCCCTTTCAAATAGGCTTCCCAAATGGGGGCAAAATCCGCCCTGCGCTGCTTCTCGCAATCACGCTCCACAAGCAAAAGTTCAAGCACCATGAGCATGGATTCGCTGCTAATGAAATTGCCCGAAAGTGCCATATTTTTATGAAACAGCTCATCTTTTAGATCGTTATACATCATAATGCGCAAAATATCCGCCGCAAAAATAAAAAACAAAAAGAGCAGAAGCATAAGCAGGAATCGCTTACGGAGCAACATCAAACCCCCTTATATGCAACAAGAACAGCGAAATAATATCACTAAAACGGCAAAGAGTTTCATGGTGTATGAAGGATTCTTAAAGGGTGGCTATTTTGTTTATATTTATTTTATTTTTTAAGAGATGTTAAAAGTTCTCTCAAGAAAAAAGGCAAGTTTTGGGAATCTACGCTCTAAAGATTGCAAACGCGACGGAAGCTAGGCAAATAGGGAGGAAGAAGCACCCCGTTACGGATTCTCAAGCTCTTTAAAGCCCTCATACCTCTGATCGAGACTCTTTTTACTCTTGATTCCCAGCTCCCTTAGCCGCTCCGCTCGGGCGATTAGATTCCCCTTGCCCTCTTTAAGCTTCAAAAACGCCTCGCCATAGACCTTCTGCGTGCGCTCAAGCTGCTCGCCGACCTTCAAAAGATCATCGCTGAAGCTGACAAATTTATCATACATATCGCCCGCTTGCCGCGCGATCTCTTCGGCATTTTGGCTCTGTCTCTCATAACGCCACACATAATTCACCGTGCGCAGCGTCGCAAGGAGCGTGGAGGGACTAACCAAAATGATATTCTGCTCATAGGCGTTTTGAAACAGCGCGGAATCGCTCCTTGCCACCTCGACAAAAGCCGCCTCAATGGGGATAAACATCAGCACAAAATCAAGTGTGCGCTCATGCAGCAGGGAATCGTAGCTCTTTTGCGAGAGCTCTTTAATGTGATTTTTAATCGATCGGACGTGCTCCAGCCGCTCGCTCTCCTCGTTGCTCCCCATAAAACGCTCATACGCCGTGAGCGAAACCTTAGAATCGATGATAATATCGCGCCCCTCAGGCAAATGCACAATCACATCAGGGCGGAAAAGCCGCCCATCTTCGCTCCTTAGGCTCGCCTGAATCTCATATTCGCGCCCCTTAACTAAGCCCGAATCCTCCAGCGCGCGCTCCAAAATCATCTCGCCCCAGTTCCCCTGCATCTTGTTATCGCCCTTAAGTGCCTGCGTCAGATGGATCGCCTCTTCAGAGATTTTGAGATTGAGATCTTTAAGATTTTTAATCTCATTTAAAAGCGTGGCGTGCGATTCCACTTCTTTAATGTGTGCCGACTCAACCTTACCACGGAAGCTTTTCATCTCCTCGGAAAAGGGCTTAAGAATTAGAGCCAACCGCTCGTTTTGCTGCGCATTTAGCTGCTCGCCCCGCTCTTTAAGAAGCTTCTGCGCCAGGTCGCTAAACTCAAGCTTAAGCCTCTCGCGACTTTCGCTGAAAAATTGCTCCTTTTCTTCCATTGCCTCGCGCTCTTTCTCTAGCGCAGTTTTTAGCATTGCGAGCTGTTCGACATAACGGTGCTCTTTGAGGCGAAGCTCCTCTAATGTGCGCTCCAATTGAGTGCGCGATTCCAAAGATTGAACTGCCTCGTGCTCCAACCTCTCCTTTTGGAACCGCTCGCCAAGAAGCCGCTGTTTTAGCTGATAAATGTAGGCTAAAAGCAAGAATCCAAAGAGCAGGAATCCGCTGCCAAGGAGATAAATTAGGGAATCAGCCGCCAAGATAGCGTCTTTTGATTTCGGGATTATGGAGAAGATTTGAAGCCAAATCGCTCATTACGATTTGACCGTTCTCAAGCACATACGCCCTATCGGCAATTTTAAGCGCGGCAAACGCATTTTGCTCCACGAGTAAAATCGTAATCCCTTCGGCTCTTAGGCGCGTGATCGTGTCAAAAAGCTCGCCAACAATCTTGGGTGCAAGCCCCAAACTCGGCTCATCAAGCATCAAAAGTTTTGGTTCGCCCATGAGTGCGCGCGCAATCGCAAGCATCTGCTGTTCTCCCCCGCTCATCGTGCCTGCAAGCTGACTCGCTCGCTCACGCAACCTAGGAAAAAGATCATACATCCGCTCGCGCATTCGCTCAAAATTTTCATCATTATTATATGCACCCATGCGGAGATTTTCCTCGATCGTGAGGTTAAAAAATACTCGTCGCCCTTCAGGCACAAGTGCGATTCCCCGCTGGATAATCTTATGCACGGGGAGCCTAGAGATATTCGCTCCAAAAAACTCCACCTTGCCCTTAGATTTCACGCTATTGACAATCGCACTGAGGCTCGAAGTTTTGCCCGCGCCATTACTCCCGATGAGCGTAACAATCTCATGCTCATCGATGTGAAAACTAACCCCCTTCAGCCCCTCAATAAGTCCGTAAAAAACGCGCAACCCCTCAATCTTCAACATTAGCTACATCTCCTAAATAGGCGGCGATGACGTGGGAATCATTAATCGCCTCAAAAGGCGTGCCTGCAAAGAGCTTCTTGCCATAATCCAGCACGAGCACGCGATCACAAAGGCGATTAACAAAAGGCATATCATGCTCAATGAGTAGCACGCTGAGCTTGAAATCGCGCTTCATCTTACTAATAAGCTCAGCCAGCTCCTCAGTCTCTTTGGGATTCATGCCCGCAGCAGGTTCATCAAGCAACAAAAGCTTAGGCGAGGCTGCCAAAGCCCTTGCAATCTCAACTTTACGCTGATTCCCATAGCTTAAGTTCGTCGCCCTCACTTGGGCATATTCCTCGATTCCTATGTAGCGCAAAATCTCAAACGCCTGCTCGCGCACGCGCTGCTCCTCTTTAAAAAATCGCCCAAAGCGAAACGCCGCCTCCAAAAATGTGTAACGAAGCGAGGCGTGATAGCCGATGAGGACATTCTCAAGCACACTCATGCTCTCAAAGAGGCGAATATTCTGAAATGTGCGGGCGATCCCCTGCGCGACGATTTTGTGAGGTTTGAGGTGCGTAATCTCCTTACCAAGAAGCTTAATGCTTCCTGAAGTGGGCTTATAGTTGGCGGTGATAATGTTAAACATTGTCGTTTTGCCCGCGCCATTTGGACCGATGAGCCCAAAAACTTCGCCCGAATCAATAGAAAATGAGACCTCATCAATCGCCTTGAGCCCGCCAAAGCGCATGACTACATTCTGCACCTCAAGAATCTTCACGCGCGCCTCCTTTTGGGAATCTCCCAAAATTCCCGCTTGCCCATGATTCCCTCGCGCGCAAAAAGCATCATCATAAGTAAAATCGCCGAAAAGATGACCATTCTAAGCCCGGGGTAGCTTCCAAAATCTTTGCCAAAAAACAAAAGTGGCTGGTCGAGGAATCGGAGCCATTCGCCTCCACCCACGACAATAATTGCCCCGATTACCGCTCCGCTCGTGCTTCCAAGCCCGCCAAGCACAATGATGATGAGGAGCTGAAAAGTCAGCATAAAATCAAAAAGCTCGGGCGAAATCGTCGTAAGAAGAGCTGCGAGCAATCCGCCGCCGATTCCCTCCAAAAATGCGCTTGTGACAAAGGCGCACGTCTTGATTTTAAAGGTATTAATCCCCATGGCAATCGCAGCATCCTCATCATCGCGAATCGCCTTCATCGCGCGCCCAAACTTTGAATAAACAATATGTAAAACAAAAATTACCGCCGCCAAAGCAATAATCCCACTCCAATAAATCGTCGTGCTCTGAGGAATCCCATCGATTCCTATCGCGCCGTTAGTAATTTGCGGATTATTAATTGCGAGAATCTTAATGATAAAGCCAAAACCAAGCGTAACAATCGCCAAGTAGTCGCCTCGCACCCTAAATACGGGGAATGAGAGGAGCAAAGCGAGGAATCCGGCACAAAAACCGCTCAAAAACAGCGCGGGGATAAAATTCGAATGAAGCCACAGCACCACTGCACTGGGGTCGGCTAGCTGATACATGTCAAGCTTCGCCTCACTATCAAGCAGCATAATCGCCGTAACATACGCTCCCACCGCGACAAAACCGTTTGGCTCAAGCGAAAGCTGCCCCGTAACGCCGTTAATAAGATTGTAGCTCACCGCAAGAATGATAAAAATAAAGATGTTATTCATCACGCGCAAAATATAGTCGTTGAAATAGGCACTGCTCATCCACAGCCACACAAGGAGAATCGCATACAAAAGCGCGTGGAGCGTAAGCGTCGTCATGGAATTACGCGGCTTTAAAAATCGCTTTACCAAACAGCCTTTCATCAGAATCGACTCCTCTCTAGCCGCTCATCGCCCATGATTCCCACCGGTCTAAAGAGCAAAACCAGAATCAAAAACAAAAAGGCAAAGGCGTCTTTGTAGCCGCTTAATTCAGGGAAAAGAGCCACGGCGACCACTTCGGTAAAGCCTAAAATAAATCCGCCCAAAACTGCCCCGCTCACACTCCCGATTCCCCCAAGGACGGCTGCAGCAAAGGCTTTTAGCCCGATTAAAACGCCCATGAGAGGATCAATCGTAGGGTAACTGATGGCGTAAAATATCCCGCCTGTCGCTGCGAGCGCACTCCCGACCATAAAAACGATGGAGATGATTTTATTCCCATCAATCCCCATTAAACGCACGGTATTCACATCAAATGCCACCGCTCTGATTGCCATTCCCTGCTTGGTTTTGTAGAGGATAAAGAGCAAGATTCCTAAGAATAGGAGCGTAACCACGGGAACGATCATCGTGATATAAGTGAGGGAAAAATATTCAAACGCAAGCGCTTGATGAAAAAATTCCGGCGACTCAAAAGAGCGCGAAGTGCCGCCAAAAAGGACATTGAATAGATTTTCTAAAAAAAAGCTCACACCAATGGCTGTGATGAGCATTGAGATACGTGGTGCATTCCGCAATGGACGATAGGCAATCTTATCAATAATCACCCCAAGGAGCGCGGAGAGGAGAATAGCAAGGAGCGCGGAACTCCAAAAAGGGAGCATGAAATTCGACACACCAAAAAATACCAAAAATGCCCCGACCATCATCACATCGGCATGTGCGAAGTTGATAAGGCGCAACACCCCATAGACCATCGTATAGCCAATCGCAATCAGTGCATACATGCCCCCAAGGCTCACTCCATTGACTAGCTGTTGAAAAAATGTAGCAAAATCCATAAAACGCCGTTAGGGATGAATGACCGTCTTATACACAAGCGTACCGCCTTTGACCTCATTGATAACCGCGCTACGGATCGCATCGCCCCGCTCGTTAATGGAGATGATTCCCGTGACGCCCTCAAAATCCTTAGTCGTGCGGATATTTTTGTTGATACATTCGCGATCTTTTGGATTTTTGCACTGCTCCATCGCTCGCACAATCACATCATAGGCATCAGCAGCGACTGCGGCGAATGCATGAACCTTGCCATCATTATGCTTTTTAGTGTAACGCGCAATGAAAGCATCGCCGCGGGGTGTCTGCTTTGCGTCAGGAGAGTAGTAATCCGTCGTCATATAGCCCTCCACAGCGTCCTTGCCCACTTCAAAGAAGATCTTATCTGTAGCGATTCCATCACCGCCGATGAAAGCGTTTTTAAGCCCGAGCTGCTTTGCCTGCACTGCAATCAACGCCGCTTCGTTGTAATAGATGGGAATATAGACCACATCGACATTCCTCGCTTTTACGCTTGAGAGTTGCGCTTTAAAATCCTTGCTCCCCGCCGGAACCTGCGCCTCAAGCTCGATTTTTCCTCCAAGCTTGGTAAATTGCGTCCTAAACGCCTTGGTTAGCCCGATAGAATAGTCACTACCGCTATCAAAAAGGATCGCCGCGTGCTTTGCCTTAAGGTCATTAAAAGCGAGATTCGCTCCCACAATCCCCTGAAAGCTATCCGCGAAGCAGACGCGACTTACATAAGCACGATTTTTCGTAACACGATCATTCGTCGCTGCGGGCGCGACTAGAGGCGTTTTGGTATCATCGGCGATTTTAGTCATCGCGAGGGTATTCGTCGAGGTCATCGCCCCGATTACCGCATCGACTTTCTCGCTGGAGACGAGTCTCTGCATAGCATTAGCCGATTCGATTTTATCACTCTTGTTATCAATGACAATCAACTTGACCGTATCGCCATTAGCGAGCTTGGGCTGGAGCTCATTTGCGAGAATAAGCCCACGGTGCGCCGCTTGACCATACCCGCCCACAGGACCGCTCAGAGGCAAAACTACTCCGATTTTAACCTCGCCAGCCGCGAGCGATCCTGCGCTTATCGCCGAGATTAATGCAAGTTTGAATACCCTTTTCATACTCAATCTCCTTGTGATAACTTTTGCAAAAAAGATGACATTATAGTGCGAGAATCCTTAGCATCTTAAAAATTGCGCATAATTTTGTCGGATCGCCTCATAGAGCACGATTCCCGTCGCAGTGGCGAGATTTAGGCTTCGATTCCCCGCCTGCATGGGAATCTTAAACATTGCTTCAGGATTCCTCTCCAAAAGCCAAGCGGGCAATCCCGCATCTTCGCGCCCGAAATAGAGATAGGAATCGGCGCGAAATTCCGCATCAAAGTGCGCCCTCTTCGCCCTAGTGCTGAGAAGAAAATGATGCGAGCTAAAAGGGTGCTGCTCCCAAAACTCCTCAAGATTTGCCCATTCATATAGCTCTAGCGATTCCCAATAATCCATGCCTGCACGCTTTAGCTCCTTTTGTGAAAGCGTAAAGCCAAGCGGGTGAATCAAATGCAACGCGCTTCCGCTCGCGACACAAAGTCGCCCGATATTCCCCGTATTTTGCGGAATCCTAGGCTCTACAAGGACAATTTTTAGCTTCACTCCTTCGCTCCCTTAAGCCACGCTTTAATAAGCAGTGCAAATGCCTTCGCGTGCTTCCTCGCCATCATCTGCAATTGCCTGCGCATGATGATTAGGCGCACCTCTTCGCCCTCTTTAGAATATAACGGTTTTGTTTCCATGGACAAAAATCCTGTCATGGAGCGCGAGATTGAGCGCGCGGGCGAGCACGACCTTCTCCACATCTCGCCCCGCTTTTTGCATATCGCGCCATGTGTAAGTGTGATCGATTTTGATAATGTCTTGCATAATAATCGGACCCTCATCAAGGCTGTCGTTGACAAAATGCGCCGTCGCTCCAATCATCTTCACACCCCGCTCATACGCCTGTTTGTAAGGGTTTGCTCCGATGAATGCGGGCAAAAACGAGTGGTGAATATTGATGATTCTCTGCTCGTAATGGCGCACAAACTGCGGCGAGAGAATCCGCATATATTTCGCGAGCACCAAAAAATCCGGCGCAATCCCCTCAAGACACGCAAGAATCCTCTCTTCATGCTCCTCGCGCGAGATTCCCTCATGCGAGATTCCATAAAAGGGTATCTCAAATTTCTCACTCAAAGCACGCAAATGGTCATAATTTGAAATTACCGCTTTGATATTTGCCTCCAACTCGCCACTCTCATAACGCAACAAAAGATCGCCAAGGCAGTGATTCTCCTTCGTGCAAAGCAAGACAATATCCTTGGGGCGCACTGCCTCAAGCTTAATTATCGCTTGTGCCATCAGTGCTCGCGAAATCTCCTCTTGCATGCCCTTAATATCGCCCTCGCCACTAAGTTCAGCACGCATAAAGAATCGTTGCTGCTCCACATCGACGTATTCATCGGTCTTATCGATATTTAACCCATGCTGAAAAATTACTGAGGCAATCTTATAAATAAGCCCCATGCTATCGGGAGAGCAAATTGAGAGAATATACTTTTTCATCGCGCCTCGCTTTAATAAATTTTGCTCGCAAGGAGGCTTGAGAGCATGCTAATGCTCTCGCTCACAAAACGCTCCAAATAGACCTCCCACGGCTCTTTGCTAAACCACACCGCTTCATCTACGCCACTAAGTTCGATGAGCTTTTTTTGCGCATCACGACGGATTCCTAGAGCATCAATAAGCCCAAGATCCAAAGCCTCTTTTGCGCTAAAAATACGCCCCTGTGCGTAAGTTTCGCTCGCATTTAAGTTGAGATTTCGTGCCTGTGCCACATCGCGGACAAACATATCATATTGTGCCTGCACCAAATGCGTAATCTCCTCGCTTTCATCGCGATTCCACGCGCGCATAAACGTGCCTGATTCTTTATATTTTCCCGCCTTGATGATTTGGGGTTTGATCCCAAGCTTCTCCGCGAGCTCGCTGATGTCCATGCCATTAAAAATCACCCCGATGGAGCCAATTAAACTCCCGCGATTTGCGATGATATAATCCGACCAGATTCCCGCATAATAGCTCCCGCTCGCCATTGTCCCTTGCGCATAAACGACTATGGGAATCTGCTCCTCTTTTAGCCGCCTCATCTCCTCGGCAATCTCAACGGAAGGCGCAAGCGCACCACCCGGGGAATCGACCACCAAAAGCACGCCCTTAAGATTGGGCAGCTCCCTAATGCGCTTTAATTCGTCCAAAAAATAGTCCGCCGAGAAAATCGCCCCTTTTAGCGAAATCTCCGCAAGATTGCTCTCATTTTGCACTTCCTTAGAGGGTGCAAACAGCGCAATTGCGAGTAACAGCAGCAAAAACGCCTTAAAATATTTTGTCAAAAATTCAAAAGGTGCAAGAATAAACCGCCCGATTCCTCGAAAAATCTCCCATATTTTTTGCATTTAAATAATCCTTTCTCCCGCGATATAAAGGGCTTTTGCCTCTTTTGCGTGCAAAATTAACTGCACCGCCTCTTGTGAGGAATCCTTAATTCCCTCCACTTCAAAGAGCGCGAAATCCGCCCATAAAGAGCTTTTAAGCTCTCCACTCTCAAACTTCAGCGCACCGGCTGCCCTACGCGTAACCCCGAGCAAAAGCTCCTGTGCCCACGATAAAAGGGGTATTTTAGGGTAGGCAAAAAGAGCGATTCTTAACTCATCTAAGAGCGAGAGTGAATAATTTGAGCTCTTCCCATCGGTAGCGAATGCGAGTTTGAGCCCCGATTCCCTCACTTTGGCAATATCAAGCAGTGCCCCGCCCAGCAGGCGATTAGAGCGCGGGCAGCTCACTAATGTCGCATTCATAGAGGCTGCACGCTCCAGCTCCTCGCGCCTCATCTGCACTCCATGCACCAAAATCGGCTCAAAACCCTCAAAAAGCTCCAAAAATTCTAACGGAGTGTAAAGCGGCTTTGGCTTGTGAGAATCGGGCAAAAATCGCGCAAAAAAGCGCTCAAAAAAGCCCTTGCCCTCTAAAAGCCATTCGCGCTCCTCTGTGGATTCCAAAAAATGCGCTGAGATAACTCCTCCGAGCTTGTGCGCCTCTTTGAGGGCGTTTTTTGCGAGAATCGGATGCAGCGAATAGGGCGAATGCAGCGCGACTGCGGGACTAAAACGCTCACTTTTGTGTGCCTTGCTTGCCTCTATGCGTGCGAGAAAATCGCCAAATAGCGCATCGAGTGCGGCGGGATTTGAGCCGATTGCCTCATTGAAATAGCAGACGCGTAGAGGCGAAGAGGCAAGAATCTCAAGGTCGATTCCATGACTACTAATCGCCCCGATTCCCGTAGTTCCGCTCTTTAATAGCTCACTAAGCCCTGCACGCATACTCCTTTGCACGCGCTCATGCTCCATAAGCAACTCCCTACACGCAAGGACGCTAGAGAGCCACTCCTCAAAGCTCCCATACTTAAGCGTGCTCACATTCGCGCTAAATTCCAAATGAGTATGCGCATTGATGAGCCCCGGGAGCAAAACGCTATCACGATAAAACTCCGCTTTTGCGCCGGGATAATGCTCTTTTAGAGCCTCAAATGACCCGACCTCAGCGATTCTGCCCCGATTCTCACATCCCTCGTGCGCCTCATAAAATGCCACGCCGCCTTGGGGGAGAATCTGAAAATCTTCATCACACAAAAAGAGCTTGGAAGCACCGATAATCCTCATAAAGTCGCGCTCTTTGTGTGGAGATTGACATCAAGTTTGTTGTAAGGAATCTCGATTCCTGCGCGATCAAGCGCGATTTTGACCGCTTCATTTATGGCAAATTGTGTGGCGAAAAAATCCTCCTTTTTGACCCACGCGCGCACGATAAAATCCACGCTGCTCGCCCCTAGTGCATGCACACCGACAAAAGGCGCGGGCTCTTTGAGGAGCCTTGCTTCCTGCGCAAGAGTCTCCAAAATCACCTCTTTAACCCGCGTAATATCCGCATCATACGAGACACCAAAAATCCACTCCAAACGGCGAGTCCCATAAAAGCTGAAATTGATGATACGCTCTGTAGCGATGGAGGAGTTGGGAATCACGACACTGCGATTATCCGGCGTGGTAAGCTTCGTATGAAAGAGGCTAATCTCATCGACGATTCCCACAATGCCGTCAATCTCGACGGAATCGCCCTTAGCAAAGTGGCGAAAAACGATGAGCATGATTCCTGAGGCGAGGTTTGAGAGGGAATCTTTAAGCGAAAGCGCGATCGCAAGTCCAGCTGTGCCCAGCACAGCGATGATTGAGGCGGTTTGCACGCCCAAATTCGCCAAAGCCGTAATAATCGTAAGCACGATGATCGCGGCATAGAGAATGCGCGCGAGGAATCGGCTCAAAGTCTCATCGCCCGTTATTTTTAGGAGCAATTTAAAGGCATATTGCCGCGCAATTTTCCCAAAGTAATAACCGAGCACGAGCACCAAAAGAGCCAAAAGCACCTTGGGAGAGTAGGAAATCATCATCTTTACGGAGGTTTCGCCCCAGCTGATGAGCGTTTTATTCAGTTCATTCACCTTCTTTTCCTAAATGCGTTAGTAGAGGGATTTCTTGCGCACATATAGACTCTTCCCGCCTATAATCGTGCGCTCCACAAGCCCGTGCAAAATGGAATTATAATAGGGCGAAAGCGGGTCTTCGATGACTTTTGAGCTCTTTGGATCGACCAAAATCAGATCCGCATCTGCGCCAATTCCTATGTAGCCTTTGCTAGGGAGGTTCAAAATCTCCGCCGCACGCTTGGAAGCGAGGCGACTGATATGACCGAGGCTGATGTGCTCTTGCTTGTGCAAAAACGTGTAACAAAGCGAGAAATAGTCCCTAATGTGGTCAATCCCAAAGGCAGCTTCTTCAAAAGCGACATCCTTTTTGGAGATACTCTGCGCGGATTGGAGCGAAGTGAGCGTATCAATCACGCCCTCTTTAAAAAGCCCCAAAAGCCTTCTTCGCGTCGCTTCAGATTTAAGCGGAGGGAGGATTTTCGCCCCCGTATGGAAGCCCTCGCAAACATCTTCGCTTAAAACAAGATGATGAATGGAAACTTCGCTATAAAGCGCGCCAAACTCCTCGCGCGCGCGCCTAATGAGGCGAAAACTCCGCTCGCTACTTAATGCCTGAAACAGCATGGGCGTGCGCATGAAAATCGCCGTTTCGACCATTTTCGCCACCTCTTTGACCTCGCTGAGGCTCGGAATCCCGGGCAAGCCCATCTTTGCGGAGAGATGGCTATCATTCATCACGCCCTCGCCTCGAAGCGAAGGGTCTTCCGCGCGGCACAAAATCGCCGTCTCATTCAAAAGCGCATACTCGCACACCCTTTTGGCGAGATTCCCATCAAGCGAAGATTCAAGCGCAATCGCAGGAGAGCCCTTTTTATGGAGAATCGCGAGGTCAGAGAGCCCTTTACTCTCCTGATTAATTGCCGAAGCAATGGGGAGTATCTGCACGCCAAGCTCGCTTTGTGAGCGATTAAGCAGCTCGATGGAGACTTCATTGTCAAGCGCAGGCGTGCAATCAGGCATCAAAGCGACCGTGCCCACACCCCCTTCTAGAGCCTTTTTTGCGAGTTTTGAGAGATTGTCGCTCGTGAGCAGATCCCCTGCGACGCGCACATTCAGATCGATTAAAGCAGGCAGGAGCAAAAGCCCTTCCGCGTCGATAATCTCCTCGCAGGGCTCGGGCAGGAGCGACTTTTGCACATCGACAATCTTTCCATCTTGAATCTTCACATCGCCCTTTTGCTCGTGCTCATAATCACAGACAATCGCCCCTTTGATGATCATGAATCCCCTTTAAATTACATGCTTAAGCCGAAATTATAGCAAACCGCAAATTATTTGCAGGAATCGGGGAATATTTTCATTAAAAAATGTGGAAAATCGCTCAATTCTCTGCGCTATAATTCTGATCAACTCATTAGAAAGCACTATAATTATTATCATATATCACAATATCACACATCACAATCCGACAAAGGAACAATCGTGACCTCAATCAGATCCAAGCTCATGCTCTTGCTATTTGTGCTCATACTCGCCTCAGTGGGAATCGTCTCAGTCATTAGCTATCAGCTCACAGCTGAACAGTATATCTCTCGTGTCAAAAATGAAGAAATTCCCTCAAAAATTCATGCCCTTACGCTCGAAATTAAGGGAATCATCGAGGGATACATCAATGCTTCACTACAAATGGCGACCAATACCTTCATGATTGAGTGGATCAAGCAGGGTGAAAGCGAAGATACAAGAGGGACATTTTTTGCTTACCAGCAGGCGATTTTGCGTAATTCAGGCGCACAAAACTCTTTCCTTGTGAGCGATAAAAGCCACATCTACTACATGCACGATAGAATTTTGAAGCGTATCAGCAAGGATGCACCCCAAGGACGCATGGTATTTTGAGAGCATAAACAACCTCGCTCCCTACACGCTGAGTGTCGATGTGAATGAGCGCGATGGCTCGGTGGGGCTTTTTGTTAATGCGCGAGTGCTTGATAAAGAGGGGAATTTCTACGGCTTCACAGGGATTAGCGCGAGTTTGAATGAAGTCGCCAAACGTATTACTTCTAAGCAGCTTGGGACGCATGGCAAGCTCTTTATGGTGGATAAAAACGGAGTCATTCAAATCCATCAAAATCAAGATTTGGTCTTAAAAGGCAACCTAAAAGAGCTACTCCACAGCGATCCCTCCGTGCTTTTAAGTGGAAATGGCGGGCAGGTATCATTCGTCAATGAAGCAGGCAAAAAGCAGCTGGCTTTCTCTACCTACGTCGATTCCATGGGTTGGTATCTTATCGGTGAAGTGAATGAAGCAGAAATTTTAAGCGACCTTGTGAAAATACGCTACTCGTTCATCATCACAACAATCATCACGTTGCTCCTCACACTGCTGGTCTCTGTTTTGATTTCTCAGTCGATTCTTAAACGAATCAAAAGGCTTAGGGAATCGCTGCTGGCATTTTTTGACTTTCTTAATGGCAAAAGTGGAGGAAAGGGGCTGGAGCAAATCACGCCTAGCTCCACTCTCGCTAAAGATGAACTGGGTGATATGGTGCGAATCCTCAGCAGCAATGCACTCGCCATCAAAGACGGAATCCAAGAGGATAGAAAAGTCATTAAAGAGGCGAGCGATGCGGTGAAGCAGGCGATTTCTGGTGACCTTGATGTCTGCTTGGCTTGCAAACCTCACAACCAAGAACTCATCAAACTTCAAGAGCTTTTAAAAGGGCTTTTTAAAGACTTTAAAGAAGCTTTTAGGGCGATCATCTCCCTTTTGGCACAATATGAAGAGGGTGATTTTAGGGGGCGACTTCCTCTGAATGGGGAGATTAGGGACAAAAAAGCTCTCATCTTATCAATCAACTCTTTGGGCGAGGAGATTACCAAAATGTTAAGCGATTCCCATAATCAGGGCAAACTCCTGCAAGAACGCTCCGATGAGCTTCATTCTCTTGTGGGCGAAATGAGTCAATCCACCCTGCAAGCGACACAAAACCTCAAAGAGAGCCAAGCGGGTCTGCAAAAAGTGAGCCTCCTCATGGAAGATGTGAGCCAGAGAGCGGACATCGTCATGAGTAACTCCAAAGAGACGCAGGGGATTATTCATATCATCAAGGACATTGCCGAGCAGACGAACCTACTCGCGCTCAATGCTGCGATTGAAGCAGCGCGCGCAGGCGAGCATGGACGGGGCTTTGCCGTCGTCGCCGATGAAGTGCGGAAATTAGCGGAAAATACCACAAAAAGTCTCAGTCAAATCGAGGCAAATACGGGAATCCTCGCTCAGGGAATCAGCGAGATGAGCGGGGCAGTCAAGGATCAGGCGGAAAATATTCTCCACATCCATGAAGCAATACAAAGTCTCAGCAGCGTAACGGAGCAAAACAGCGAACTGGCACAAAGAACCAGCCATATCGCGAGCGTTGTCAATGAGCTCGCGACCGAAGCAATCACAAAAGCTTCTAACAAGAAATTTTAGGTAAAACAAAAGAGAGGACAAGTAAGCCCTCTACTTGCAAGGCTACCTGCTCATCTCATAGACGCAAAATTTACTCATGTTACGAATAATCGGGAAAAGCGTGAGCAAGCGCGCTTTCAAGCTCCAGTGGGATTTGTAGAGCTCCATCATATTTTCGCACTTCGTAAGGTGCACGTGCTCGCTCGCAAGCCCCTCCGCGCTAGCACCATAGAATTTCAATTTCCCTGAAACATGTTTGAGAGAATCGTGTCGCTCCTGTTTGAAAATTTTCATCGCGCTCTCATGAATAATGTCGCACATAATGATCCCATCAAAATTCTCCGCCAATTTTGCAAAAAAGTCGCGAATGACCGAGGAATCAAAATACATCACAACGCCTTCAAACACAAAAATAAATGTCGCGCCCGCATGCCTCTCTTTTAGCTCCTTAATCCACTCATCATCAAACATCGAAGCACGCATGCTGAACATACGCCCGTTTTTGGGTATGAGCTTATCGCGTAGCTCCATGACGCTAGGCAGATCCAAATCATAAAAAATCGCTCCATCTATCCGCTCTGAAAGCCTAAGCGGACGCGTATCCAGCCCCGCACCGATCTGCACGATGATTAGATTCTCATGCTCCTTAGCATATTCCAAAATCGCCTCATCAATGTAGCGTGCTCTAACGCACACCCCGACTTTGGTCATGTGGCTCTCATCAAACTTTGCAAAACCATAATCAATCTTTGCCACCACATCGCTTGAGTGCGGATCGCCTAAGACCGGCTGCTTCTTCAAGCTATCCAAATGGCGCATATAAAGGTTAATTAGCAGCGTCTCTGAAACGCTTCCTCCAAATTTAATCTGCTCTTTTTGTTCCACTGTTTTGCTCCTTAGAGTTAATTTTTTGCGTGCCATACGCGGCTTTTTTGCTGCGATTCCCACATTTTTGCATAGCGGGCATTAAGAGCCAGAAGCTCTGCATGCGTGCCACGCTCGACAATTTTTGCATGATCCATGACGATAATCTGATCCGCATGAGCGATTGTTGAGAGGCGGTGCGCGATGACAATCAGCGTCCTATCTTTCACAAGTGCGTCAAGTGCGCGCTGCACAGCGAGTTCGCTCCCGGTATCCAGCGAAGCCGTAGGCTCATCTAAAATCACAATGGGGGAATTCTTTAGCATTGCCCGTGCGATCGCAATCCTAGCGCGCTCCCCACCGGAGAGCGCACCGCCAATGTCGCCCACATTCGTCTCATATCCCTCTTTAAGACGCGCAATAAACTCCTCGCAATGCGCCATTTGCAGGGCTTTTTTCACCTCTTCATCGCTCACATCGCGCCCGAGCTTCACATTCTCTAGGATCGTGTCATTAAAAAGATAGACGTCCTGAAAGACCACAGATAACTTGTTCATGAGCTCATTTGGGCTGAAGCTCCTTATGTCCGCGCCACCGATTCTTATGATTCCCGCGCTTGGGTCGGCATAGCGCATGAGCATTTTTATAAGTGTGCTTTTCCCGCTTCCGCTCGCCCCCACGATTCCCAGCATGGAGCGTTCCTTAATCGTAAGATTGATATTTTCCAGCGATTTGACATTCGCGCCCTCATAGGCAAAATCTACCCCTTCAAAACTCACGTCAAATCCGCTAGGCTCGCTATTTCTAGCGATTTGCTCCATATCTTTTATCTCGAGCAGCTCTCTAATATTCTTAAACGAAGCGTCAATCAAATCAAAGAGAGCTGAGACGGTGAGAAATATCGAAAGCGGCTCATTAAGTCGCGTGGCGATGATAATGAGTGCAGCGAGCTTTGCTATGCCAAATTCGCTCTGCAGCACTAAAAAGCTCCCAAAAGCAACTAGGCAGAAAACCATCAGCTCTACGCTCAAGTGCATGCCGATTCCCGGCAGGATTCCCCCCATGAGTGAAGCACGCTGGGAATCGCCGATTAGCTTAATCGAATCGCTAATTTTTTTTGAATTTTTCCCCGTCTGATTGAGCGTCCTAAGCACGCTGATTCCTTGAATATACTCGATACTATCACTCTCTAGGCGCGCACTTATTTCAAGAAAATCACTCTTCTCTTTGAGAGCTTTTTTGCGCTTACTCACATAAAGTGCGTAAAAGAGCGGAACAAAAGCTAGCATGATGAGCGCGAAACGATAATCGATAAAAAAAGTTACGGAGATCACCACTATGGGAATCACAAGATTCTCCAACACCAGCATGGAGAGAATCGGCAAAAGCATGACCGAGTTATCCACACCCGTAGAGAGGATCGCATTCAAATCGCCCATTTTATAGCGATAGAGCCGCTCCATAGGCATATTTTTGAGCTTCCGCCCCAGCTCTTGGCGCAAATTGTGGCACACATCGGTATTGACCCCATCATAATCAAAATGGTAAGAGAGCCATTTAAAGCTAAGCGCGATGAGCATGCTTAAAGCCATGATCGATAGCCATGTCATGCTCGCGTGCAAATCCCGCTCAATCACACTTGAGAGTAGCGGATAGATCGTGCAATACGCAAGCCCTTGGAAAATAAAATGCAAAGTCATATAAAGGTAATTTGCCTTTAGCTCGTGCTCATAGCCTTTAGTAATCTGAAGCGTGAGATGGTAAAACTCTCTTAAGCTCTTAATTTTCATCGCTCTTCCTCCGTTGCTCTTTCTTTTATCTTTCGCTCTTCCCTCACACTCCAGCTTTTTGTCTTCTGATACATCTCATACAGCTCACTATACGCACCCGCGCGCGCGAGTAGCTCCTCATGCCTACCTCGCTCAATTACCCTGCCCCCTCTAAAGAGCAAAATCTCATCGGCATCGATAATCGTGCTGAGCCGATGGGCGATGATGAGGAGCGTCTTGTTTTTGATTAAGTTACTCAGTGCCTTGATAATCTCCTCTTCGCTCTCGGGATCGATGAATGCACTCGCCTCATCAAGCACGATGATCGGCGCATCACGTAAAATTGCGCGCGCAATCGTAATGCGCTGCTTCTGCCCACCGCTTAACATCGCGCCCCGTTCGCCACACACGCTCTCATATCCTTGCGGCAAACTCATGATAAAATCATCAATATTTGCCGCTTTAGCCGCTTCTCGCACCTGCTCTAGGCTCGCACCCTCTTTGGCTCTAGCGATATTTTCAAAAATTGTCTCATTGAATAAAAATGTGTCTTGGAATACAAATGAGACAATCTTCATAAGCTCGTTGGGATCGATCTCTCTAATGTCGATTCCCCCGATTTTAATCGCCCCTTCGCTCACGTCCCAAAACCTACTCACAAGCTTCGCAAGCGTGCTCTTCCCTGCGCCCGATTCCCCGATGAGTGCGCAGAGTGAGCCCTCATTGACGTGCAAATTCACATCTTTGATCGCCCACTCTTCGCGCCCTTGATATTTAAAGCTCACTCCCTCGACACTCACATCAAAATGTGTGGGAATCTTGGGATTATCCGGGACACTCAAGCTGGGAATCCTAAGCACCGAAAGGATTCCCTCTGCTGAAGCGGTAGATTTTCTGACAAAGTTATTCAACCACATAAGTGGCATAAGGGAATCGCTACTCGCCGTGCCTAACATGAGCGAAGCCACAAACACACCCAGAGTGATTTCGCCCTGAAAATAGAGGTAGATTCCCACAATACAAAGCGTGATAATCGTCGGAAGGGGCGTCAGAAACGTCATCGCGAGCTTGCCCTTAAAGCCAAAGCTCTCATACCACACCTTAATCCCTTTGGTGTAATCCTCAATCGCCTCACTGTAGCGATTAAAGACCATGTCGCCATCGCTAAAAGTGCGCACCGCAGGCATCGCCTGCACAAATTCAATCACTGAGGCATTAATGCGCGCCTGATTCCTCTCATAGGCAATTCGGTGCTTTTCATTATCCTTCATCGCACCCGCCATGAAGAAAAATCCCACAATCACGACTACAAGGCTTGTGAGCGCCATACGATAATCAAAAATAAAAAGTGCGATGAGTGAAAAAATCGGGAAAGCCACCACACGCCCAATCATAGGCGTCGTATCCGCGACAAAGGCATGCAATCCCGCCACGCTTTCCAAAATAGCATTCTTAAGCTTGCCTGTCCCCTCTGTAATAACCTCGCCTAGGGGAATCGTAGCGATTTTAGCAATCAAATCATGACGCAAAATCTCCTCTAATCTAAATGCGCCAATGTGCGAAATATTAAACGCCCATGCCCTTATAATAAATGCGCCGAGCATAAGCAAAAACGCGCCCAGCACATAAACGTAGCGAAAACTCTCATTCGCAAGCGAATCAATAATAAGCGCAAAGCTACAAAACCCGAGCAACTCAAGCAGCGAAGAGAACACCGCCGTAATAATCCCAAGCCATATCTCCTTTTTGATGGGCTGCATGACTTCAAGTAGAGCATTTTTCATCTTCAAATAATCCTCACTATAGAATGTTTGATGGGTGCAAAATTACTTTGCATGCCATTCTTGCGTAATTTCAACTCTTTTAAAAGATAGATTATATATAAATGTGGGAACTACTATCAATAAGAAATTGACACAAACGGGAATATTTTTATCACAAAAAGGAAAAATCGCGCGATGAAGTGTATCGACCTTGATGATCTTGATCCAAACTGGCAAACAAGCCTAACTCTTGGCAACAACAAAAGCCACACGGAGCTTACGATTCCCGCTTTGGTGGGCAAAATATTCATGAGTGTCTATAACCTTGGTAACGGAATCTCGCTGTGCAGCTGCAAAAGCCTCTTTAACGAAGATGTGCGTTGTATCAGCAAAAGTGTGGAATCGCGCTACTTTGCGACCTTCAATCACGGCGAGGCATTCCACTCCTTCTCCATGCTTAATTCCCGTGAAGATTCCCGTGTGAATTTAGCGGAAAATAGCCTAACCATCGGTAGTTTTGGCAGTCATTTCAGTTTCTCACATCTTTTTGCCAAAGGGCGGCTCTATTTGACCACTCATCTGATGTTTGATGAACCTACCTACGACGCGCTACTCCCGCACCAAAACACCTCACGTAATAAAATCGTAACCATCGAACACAAGCGGGGAATCAGCGCAAAAGAGCGCGCGCTCTTGGCTGAAATAGAGCGAACCAAGCTGCTTGAAGGGCGATTGCAGGAGATCTATATCGAGTCCAGAATTCTTGAACTCTCCTATGAAGCCTTTCGCCTCAAACCGCAGGAATCTACCCTAAATGAAAACGAGCTCAAGTGCATACAAAAAGCGCGCGAAATCCTCCTAAGCGACCTGCAAAATCCTCCGACGATTAGGGAATTAGCGCGCAAAAGTGCAATCAATGAATGCACTCTTAAGCAGGGCTTCAAACAACTCTATGGCGAGACGATTCATGGCGCACTCCATGAGGCGCGCATGCAAGAATCCAAGCAGCTGCTCCTAAGGGGCGAGATCAGTGTCAAAGAAGCGGCTAATCTCGTAGGATACAGAAGTCTTGGCTACTTTAGCAAAATTTTTAAGGAGCGGTTTAATATCCTACCCGTGAAGATAAGATGACGTAAAACCTCCGCGAGCATGAGGGGTGGACAAGCGCGAGTGAGGACATAAGCAAGCGTGAAGGTGCGAGCGCGGGAATGCTCGGATTCCCGCCTGTTATGCCAGCTTCTCAAGCAGGAATCCGGAAATTCGCCCAAGACCGCCACTCGCGACTAGGACGCCGATTCCCACCAAAAGTGCGCCTGAAAGTAGCTCAATAACCCTCATGTAGCGCTTCAATTTCCCAAGCCAGCCAATCATGGTGCTTACAAGCAGGGCTGAGAGCAAAAAAGGCACACCAAGCCCCGCGGCATAGACGCTCATGAGCACGATTCCTCGGGTGCTCTCGCTCGCTGCAAGTGAAATAATCCCGGCAAAAATCGGACCGATGCAAGGCGTCCAGCCCAGTGCAAAGGAGATTCCAAGAAGCAGGGGCGCGAGGTATGCGCTGATGAAGTTTTTGAAGATTCCGCCATTTTTCTGCTCGTTTTTGAGGCTAAAATCCGCGCGTTTTTCGTAATTAAGAAACGGAATGTTGATGATTTTTGCGACATGAAGCCCGAAAATCACAATGATTCCCCCGGCAATGTAGGCAAAAAGATCGTTATTGAAAACATTGCCGATAATACGCGCCATCGACGCTCCAAGCAGGACAAAAACCAGCGAAAACCCCAAAACAAAGAAGAGTGAAGCGCGAAATATCCGCCACCTCATCGCAATATTTAGGGAATCGCCCCCCTTAAGCTCACCTAGCGAAACACCCGAAACATACGAAAGATATGCGGGAACTAAAGGCAACACACAAGGGCTTAAAAATGTCAGCATACCGGCTAAAAAGCTCACGCCATAGGGAGCTTTGACAAACCATTCCGTAAGTATAAAATCCATGAAAAATTCTCCTTTGTTTAAAAAGGCTCAAACCTTATAGCGAGAAGTCTTAAAAGATTCTTTTATGTAGGATTTTTAAAAGCTCAAACTCCAAAAGCCGGATTGTTTAGATTCCCAAGAAACTAAAATTTGCATCCTTTTTAATTAACCAAAAAAGATTTAAAGTAGTGCGCAACAAGCGAACTTTTTTCCTCTTTATTGCGACTTATACGTTCCCGAACAATCCCGATCGTTCGCTTTAAAAGATACTTTTCAACGACATTAAGTGACCTGATTTTGCTCACAACCTCCACAAAAATTTCAGGCTTTAGCGCATTGTCCTTCCACATCCTCGCCAAAATTAACTCCAGATGCAAAGCCTCACTAGCCTCACAAGAATCCAAAGGAATATCAAGCAGACACTCAATCTCTTCATAAAGAAAGATCGGAGAGATTCCTTTGGCATACGCCTCCAGCACTATATTGATCTCCCTCAACCTATCCTCATAGCTATTGGCACTTCGCAGATATTCAAACAACTCCTTGCGATCTGTTTGCCACCCATAGAGCGTGCTTTTGGAAATATGAAACCTCTCTGATATCTCTTTAATTGTCAGCATTTCGATAATCGCCTTTTTTGTGGTAGAGCGATTATATTTTTACGGATATGAGAAAAATCTCAGTGTCTATTTATCTACATTTTACTAGCATCGCAAATCGTCATCCGGGATACGCCTTTTTGACATAAAATTTCACGAATGCCATAAATCATTCAACACTAATTTTACGAAATACGGAATCAGGTATGCTATTTAATTCTTACGAATTTATCTTTTTATTTCTCCCTATTGTGTTTGTTGGCTATTTTCTTCTGCTCTCAAAAAGACTGATTGTCGCCTCAAAAGCATGGCTAGTGGCTGGAAGTCTCTTTTTTTACAGTTACTGGAATCTGCTCTACCTACCCCTGATTTTGCTCTCAATTTTTGTCAACTACGCCATCGGAATACGTCTTGTCCGCACATCGAATTCTAAGGCTACTCTCATTGCTGGAATCGCATTTAACCTCGCATTACTAGGATATTTCAAATATACAAATTTTTTCTTAACGAATTTCAATACCATTTTTGATTCCCAATTGCCTCTCCCTGCAATCGCTCTACCACTGGCGATCAGCTTCTTTACTTTTCAGCAAATTGCTTTCCTTGTGGATAGCTACAGAGGCGAGTGCAAAGAATATGATCTGCTCTCCTATATGCTTTTTGTGACTTTCTTTCCACAACTCATCGCCGGTCCTATTGTGCATCATCAAGAGATAATGCCGCAGTTTTCTAACAAGCAAAACTTTATTAGGAATTACAAAAATATTGCTACGGGAATCCTTCTCTTCTCCATCGGTCTTTTTAAGAAAACGGTGATCGCCGATGGACTAGCTCCCATAGCTAATATCGGATTTGATGAAGCACCTATTTTGAATTTCTTTGAGGCATGGGCAACCAGCTTAAGCTACACTCTGCAACTCTACTTTGATTTTAGCGGATACACGGATATGGCGATAGGAGCGGCGCTGCTTTTTAACATC
The DNA here is from genome assembly GCA_963540505.1 of uncultured Wolinella sp. Taxonomy (GTDB): domain Bacteria; phylum Campylobacterota; class Campylobacteria; order Campylobacterales; family Helicobacteraceae; genus Wolinella. Next base: position 59,395 of record CAUTMV010000009.1, on the reverse strand, counting down.
AAGCTGCCCACGAACTTCAACTCCCCTTATAAAGCCTCAAACATCCAAGAGTTTTGGAGAAGATGGCACATTACTCTGTCTCGATTTCTGAAAGATTACCTCTATGTCCCGCTGGGCGGGAATCGGGTTGGTCGTTTTAGGGGCTATCTGAACCTCTTGTCAGTCTTTATTCTTGGGGGCTTGTGGCATGGGGCAAGCTGGATGTTTGTCATTTGGGGGGCTCTCCACGGAATTGCCACCATTATCCACCGTATCTACAATCATCTTGGTTTTAAAATGTATGGATGGCTTGCGTGGCTAATCACCTTTAATTTTATTAATGTGGCATGGATCTTTTTTAGGGCCAAAGAGCTTGAAGACGCTCTCAAGGTGTTACGAGGAATGCTCGGCTTCAATGGAGTTATATTACCCGGCGCATTGTCATCAAGACTGGAGTTTTTGCAAGCTCTAGGAATCAGGTTTGATCTGTGGATGGTACACATGAGGGCTGATTACACAATAGCCGCTCCCATTCTAACGGCGTTACTTCTCTCACTCTTAGGCAAAAATAGCACCTACTTCAGAAATCGCTTCACTCCAAATAAAACCACGGCTTTTTTAGTTGCATTTATATTCTATTACGGGCTTTTGAATCTGCTAACTGTCAAATCTGAATTTTTATATTTTAATTTTTAAGGGAATATCCGTGTATAAAAAGTTTTTACTCTTTTTTGTTGCCTCATTCCTCTGCATGGTAGTTTTCTCTTCATTAAGCAGTTATCTATTCTATCAAGTCCCCAAAGGGGAAACACTTTGGATGCACAAAAGCTATCTCAAGAAAAATGCATACGCCCGTTCGATTCAGGGGCGGAAAATAGTTTTTGTAAGTGGTAGCAATTCACTCTTTGGAATCGAGACTCACTTGATTGAGAAATGGCTTGGAATTCCCACGGTCAATATGGGTATGCATGCCGGTTTACAGACGGACTACCCTCTTTATGCAATAAAACAGTTCCTACATTCAGGTGACATCGTAATTCTGCCTTTTGAATTTGAACTTTACAAATGGAACGGAGTGCACAGAACTCTCAAGAGAGATTTCTCGCTTACATACGATCGGGGTTATTTCGAAAAACACTTAAGCATACGGGAGAAAATCCTGATGCTCCAAACCATAAAACCCTTGGAATTCATTAAATCTTTGGTAAGTATCGTGGATATACGGCTTCACGGGGCACCGCTTGAGCCAAAAACAGGAATGATTTACACATCCGAAACGCTTAATAAAAATGGAGACGAGACAAGAAAAGAAGGACAAACTCAAGCTTTTATCGAAAGCACACCAAAGCCGCTCTCTCCACCGCTTCCTTTGGAGCAAACTCGAGGAATCCAAGAGATACTAGCCTTTAACCAATGGTGTAAAGAGAGAAGAATATATTTGTTTGTGACTTTTCCAAATACGATGAATTTTGAAGAATACTATAACGACCCTTACACCACCTATTTTGCGCATCTAATCAAGCATTTCAAAGATAGCCATATTCCCGTTATCGGGCAACCGACGGATTTTTTATATCCAAAATCTTATTTTTACGATACCAACTATCACTTGAATTCTAAGGGTTCTAAAATCAGAACCTACCAACTCTTGCAGCGCTTCAAAGAATCAATTAATAATGTTCCAGCATTAGATGATTTACGCAATCGTCTCGAATCGCTTCCGGATTTTAAAACTTTCATAGAAGAAACTCCTTCTTCTAAACCTAATTAAAATTTCCAGTAGTAAAATTTTAGCGCACTAAATATCACGCACAACATTCTGCCTCTTTGTAACTTCAGCTTCTTTCTTATAGAATCCGCCTTTCGCATTTTCAGGTAGGTTCTTGCGCCCAAGCGGACAAACGATTTCTCCGAACACCCCTTTGAACCTCCCAAAACACCGCAAAAAGCGGACAAATTAACATCAAGAGAGTAACAACATCTTCATGGAACAAACAACACACACAGAGCAAGAGCAGGCGGGTTTTGCGCAATTCGGCTTTAAGGATTCCCTGACTAGAGGGATTATCGAGGCGGGCTTTAAGCTCCCCAGCCCGATTCAAGTCGAGTCGATTCCTCTTATTTTGGGCGGGCATGATCTCATCGCTCAGGCGCAAACAGGCACGGGAAAAACCGCGGCTTTTGGGCTTCCCATCATTGAGAATCTAAAAAACAACGGCGATATTGAAGCCCTCATCATCACGCCTACACGCGAGCTTGCAATGCAAATTAGCGATGAGATTTTTAAGCTCGGTCGCTTCTGCCGCACCAAAACCGTCTCCGTCTACGGCGGGCAGGCGATTAGAAGGCAGGTTGAGCTTTTAGAGAAGCGTCCGCAAGTCATCATTGCCACTCCGGGGCGACTGCTGGATCATTTGCGCAATGATCGCCTTAAGAATTTCAATCCAAAGACCGTCGTGCTTGATGAGTCCGATGAGATGTTGGATATGGGATTCCTCGATGATATTGAGGAGATTTTCACCTATCTGCCCAGACACAGGCAGACGCTGCTATTTTCCGCGACAATGCCTCCTCCGATTAAGAGCCTCGCGCAAAAGATCCTCCAAAATCCGAAAATGGTCAAAATCGCCTCGACCGAGACGACCAACAGCGATATTTCGCAGCGTTATTACATTATCAACGAATACGAGCGCGAGGACGCAATTGTGCGCCTCATTGACAGTGAAGCACCGACTAAGACGATTATCTTCACGCGCATGAAAAAGGAGGCGGATGATCTCTCAAGTCGCCTCGTAGCCAAGGGCTATCAGGCGGGTGCGCTCCATGGAGATATGGAGCAGCGGGAGCGGCAGAACTCTATCAATGCTTTCAAGCAGGGGAATATCGACATTCTCGTGGCGACCGATGTGGCGGCGCGCGGGCTTGATATTAGCAACGTCAGCCATGTTTTCAACTATCATATCCCGCTCAATCCCGAGAGCTACGTCCATCGTATCGGACGCACGGGGCGCGCGGGCAAAAAGGGTATCGCCATCACACTTGCCACACCGCTGGAGTTTAAGGAGATTAGGCGAATCACCGAAAACACCAAAGCGAGCATTGAGCTCTACGAGATTCCCACGATTGAGCAGACGCTTAAACAGACGGATTCCAAGCTCATTCAGACCCTCATGAATCACCAAATTACCGATGATGCGCTCAGGATTTACGAGCAAATCCGTGGCGAAATCGACACCACACAGCTTGCGTGCAAACTCCTCTCCATGCTCATCAAAAAGAGCACGATCATGGGACCGAATAAAATCGGCTTAAGCAAAGAGGATTTAACGCACCTAAAACGTCGCTTAGGCGGCGAGGATAAGCGACGCGAGGGCAAGGGCGGCAGAGAATATAGCGGGAATCATCGCGGCAGAGGGCGGGGATTCCGCGGGGATCGCGGCTCTTCTGAGGGGAATAGAACGCGCAAAAAAAGGTTTGATTAGATAGGCTTCATTTGCAGCTATTTTCGTTAGAATTCTCCGCATATTTGTTGCTCAAACGAGCCTTAGGGCGCGATTCCCGTCTGTTTAGGCGGGCAGTTTATTTTGGAGATTGTCTTTGAATTTTGAACCCTATCCTTTTGCCAAGCTTCGCACGCTCATTGCGCCGCTCACGCCACCGCAAGATTACCCGCTCATCGCACTTACCATCGGCGAGCCGCAGTTTGAGACCCCGCCATTCATTCAAGAAGCACTAAAAAAGAGCTCCGCCCTGCTTAGTAAATACCCCAAAAGTGTGGGCGAGCAGGAGCTAAAAGATTCCCAAAAACGCTACATTCAAAGACGCTACGACATCTCCTTGCGCGATGAAGAGATTTTTCCCACCTTCGGGACGCGCGAAGTGCTCTTTAACTTCCCGCAATACTGGCTTTTTGACAAGAAAAATCCGACCCTCGCCCATCCAAATCCTTTCTATCAGATTTATGAGGGCGCGGCGATTGCCTCAAGGGCACGCACCATCTACATGGAGCTAACGCCTGAAAATGGCTTCACTCCGCACCTAAGTGAAGATGAGATGAAAGCGTGCGATCTCGTGATTCTAAACTCGCCTAACAATCCCACAGGGCGCGCGCTTAGTCTGCAAGAGCTGATACAATGGGTAAAATGGGCGCAGGAGTTTGATTTCCTCCTTTTAAACGATGAGTGCTATGGCGATATTTACGAAGATACACCCCCTGCCTCCATCTTAGAGGCGAGCATAAAAGCCGGGAATAGCGATTTCAAAAACGTCCTTGCGGTAAATTCCGCCTCCAAACGCTCCTCCGCTCCGGGGCTTAGGAGCGGCTTCATAGCAGGTGATGCTTCGATTCTCGCAGATTATGCTAATTATCGCACCTACGTCGGAGTGGCGATTCCCCTGCCCTTACAAAAGGCTGCGACACTAGCGTGGGAAGAGGAATCGCACGCTACTGCTATTCGCCTCAAATACGCAAAAAATCTCTCCATCGCGCGCGAAATTTTGGGCGTAAAGATTGAACCTTACACCTTTTATGTGTGGCTCAAGGTGAATGATGATATGGAATTTACCAAACGCCTCTATGAAGAATCGGGCGTTTTGTGTCTCCCGGGTTCGTTCCTAGGGCGTAATGGCGCAGGCAAAGGATATGTCCGTCTCGCGCTCGTCCATGAGGAATCCACCCTCTATGAAGCTCTTAGAAAGGTCGCCGCATGTCTAAAAAGCTAAAAATTCATTTCGTAGGAATCGGAGGCATAGGAATCTCCGGGCTCGCAAAATACCTGAACGCGCAGGGTGCGGAGATCAGCGGATCGGATATTAGCGAGAGCAGCACGACGCAATATTTCAGGGAGCGCGGGGTAAAGCTGCATATTCCGCACAGCAAAGAGGCGTTAAACAATCAGGATCTGCTCATTCACTCAGCCATCATCAAGCCCGATAATATCGAGGTTGTGCGTGCTAAAGAGCTCGGGATTAAAGTGCTTTCGCGCGCAATGGCGTTGCCGATGATTTTGGATAAAAAATGCGTCTATGCCGTCGCGGGCGCACATGGTAAAAGCACCACTACGGCGATTTTAAGTGCGCTTTTGCCTGAGTGTAGCGCGATTATCGGCGCGGAATCAAAGGAATTTGGCTCAAATGTGCGCGAGGTGAAGAGCGAATGCGTCGTCTTTGAAGCCGATGAAAGCGATAAGAGCTTTCTTAATTCAAATCCCCACTGTGCGATTGTTACCAATGCCGAGCCCGAACACATGGAGAGCTACGACTACGATCTCGCCCTGTTTCATGCCGCTTATAAGGAGTTTTTGCAAAAGGCAAAAAAGCGCGTTATAAACGCTGAAGATCCCTTCTTGTCGACGCTTAGCGAGCTTGAGGCGGTGCGCCTCTATCCCAGTTGCGATATTTTCAATATCCGCTATGAGCTGTGCGAGGGCGAGCCCTATACCTATTTTAGCCTCCGTGATTTGGGGGAATTTCGCATTTTCGGGCTGGGCGAACACATCGCACTTGATGCTTCATTGGCGATTCTTGCGGTGCTTGATAAACTTCCTCTTGCGACTATCAAAGAGCGGCTGGGGAATTTTAAGGGAATCAAGAAGCGTTTTGACATTCTTACCCGCGGCAATCCCACAATCATCGATGATTACGCCCATCATCCCACAGAGATTAAAGCAACCTTAACAGCGACGAAAAAATATGCCTCCCTGCTTGGGAATTCGCCTATTACTGCGATTTGGCAGCCGCACAAATATTCACGCACCAAGAGCAATCTGAAGCGTTTCATCGAGTGCTTTGAAGGGGCGAATAATCTCGTGATCCTGCCCGTGTGGGCGGCAAGTGAAAAGCCCATAGAGATTGACTTTAAGGGACTTTTTGCGCGCTACAATCCGACTTTTGCGACCCACCTCGCCCCCACCAAAGAGGGAATCGCGCTTTTTGATAAGACGCGTCAAATCAAAGTGCTTGATGATGGCATTATTATCGGTTTTGGCGCGGGCGACATCACCTATCAGCTGCGGGGGAATCACTAAATGCGCCCCGCACGCCAGCGGCTTCTTCTCGCTTCTGCGCTAGTTTTGGCGATTCTCTGCGCGGGAATCTACACCCTCTCAAAGAGGCAAAAAAGCGAGCATGTGGCGCATTTGGTGATCCTCTTTAGTCAAGGAAAAAGCCTTGAATGCGAGGGTTATGAGGTTCATGAGCAATCTTTCAACTTTGTGAGCGGGACGCTAAGCTTTGTGGGCAAGCCAAACACCCCCTATCATCGCCTCACTCTCGCGCTTGATTCCTGCAAGCTTAAGGGACACTGAAATTGCAGCACCATTTGAGGCTCGCAAAAAAGCTTGATTTAGAGCCGTTTTTAGAGCTTTTTGGCTCGTTTTTTGCGCGCGCCAAGCCCCTCTACATGGAGGGCGATATTCATCATCATGAGGAGTTTATTCGCGCGCTCGAGCCGCTCCTCTTCACTCCGCCCCCGCAGATTGCTTCGCTTGAACGTGATTTGGTGCATTTGAAAAAAATCGGCTTTTTGCGACGCGAAGAGATCTTTGAGTGGGTCAAATTGTGGCGATACATGCTCTATCTCAAAAGCCTGCACTGCGAGGGAATCTTGCTTGAGTGGTTTAGCAAAATCCAATTCCCCGCGGCTGTTTTGGAGATTGAACGGCATTTTGACAAAGAGGGGAATTTTAACGGCGGAATCTACCCCGAACTTGATTCTGTGAATACTGCGCTTAAGCGCATTAAAAGCGACATTAGTGAGGCTTTGCGTGCACTACTTTCAAATATGCAGCTCGCGCCCTATCTTGTCGATCGGCAGATCCACTTGATTGAGGGCGAGGAATCGCTGCTTCTTCGCGGAGGATTTAATAATGCAATCAAAGCGCAGATCATCGGACGAAGCGCGGCGGGGTTTTTCTATGCAATTCCTGAAAGTATCGCGCGGCTCAAAAGCAGGGAATCGGAGCTTCTTAGCAAAATTACGGAAATGGAGTTTAACATCTGCAAGGAACTCTCTGCGCAGATGGGGCGGGAGCTTGCATTTTTAAAGTTTATCAACCGCGAGTTTGACCGCTTTGATCACTATCAGGCGCGCGTTAATTTCGCTAAGGCTGGGAATCTTGAGTTTATCACGCCCAAAAGCGACCGACGCATTAGGCTTGTGGAGTTTGCCCACCCCGTGCTAAGCAATCCAAAGGTGCTCAATATCGACTTTGAACGCGATATTTTGCTGATAACGGGCGTCAATGCCGGTGGGAAAACAATGCTTTTGAAGTCCCTTTTGAGTGCGAGTTTTTTGGCGCGTTACCTGATCCCGATGAAAATCAATGCGCACAAATCACACATCGGCACATTTAGGGGAATCGATGCGATATTAGATGACCCGCAAAGCGCGAAAAATGACATTTCGACTTTTGCAGGGCGCATGGTGGAGTTTGAACGATTTTTCAAAGAGCGCGGATTCCTTATTGGTATTGATGAAATCGAGCTTGGAACCGATAGCGACGAGGCTGCGAGCCTTTTTAAGGTGATTTTAGAGGAGCTGCTTAAGCGCGAATACAAAATCATCATCACCACGCACCACAAGCGGCTGGCGGCTCTCATGGCGAATAACGAGCGCGTGGAGCTCATGGCGGCTCTGTATGATGAGAAACGTCAAACGCCGACTTTTTCCTTTTTGCAAGGAACAATCGGCAAAAGTTACGCCTTTGAAACTGCGGAGCGATACGGGATTCCCGCCCATGTGATTAGGAGCGCAAAAGCCCTCTATGGCGAGGATAAAGAGAAGCTTGGCGAGCTTATTGAAAAGAGCGCGCAATTGGAGATTGAGCTAAAGCAAAAGAGCCGCCAAATGGATCTTGAGCTGGAAAAATTAAAAGCCAAAAAGGGCGAGCTAGCCGATAAAATCGAGCAAAAAGAGAACGAATACAGGGCGTTGCTTACCCGTATGGAGCGTGAATACAAAGAGGCGATCAGCGCGGCAAAAGAGGCGGCTAGGGAGATGGGCGTCGAGGCGATCCACAAGGGCATGAATAACGCAAATAAGATTTTGCAAAATATCAAAAAGGACGAAGAGGCAAGGCAAAATAGGGCGAGCACGCACAGGGGCGGGCTGAAAGTAGGCGAGCGGGTAAAATATCGTCAAAATCGCGGCGTGGTGCTCTCGCTCAGCGAAAATGAGGCGATGATCGAGCTTGATGAGGGCTTCAAACTGCGCGTAAAAAAGGGCGAAATCAAGCCGCTAGGGGACACTCCTAGGGTCAAGATTCCCGCGCCAAAGGTTCATATCAGCATGAAAAATAGTGGCGCGCTCACGCTTGATTTGCACGGTCTAAGGAGTGAAGAGGCGATAGAGAGGCTGGATAAATTCCTCTCAGACGCGCTAATCACGGGCTTTGATGAAGTGCTGGTCTATCATGGGATCGGCACAGGGAAGCTCGCGTATGCCGTGAAAGAGTTTCTAAAAACTCACCCGAAGGTGCGCTCGTTTGAAGACGCGCCACCGCAAATGGGCGGATTTGGTGCTAAAATCATTAAATTTTAAAAGGAGATGCGATGAAAACTCTACTTGCGATTGCATTATTGGCGATTTTGGGACTGGGCGCGCTTGGGGGTTGTGAGAAAAACGACTATCAGCACCCTATGTATCGAAGCACACAAGGCAAATAGCAAATTAGCGACGAAATCCCCATAAAGTGTGCGATGGTTTTATGGTTTTCGCGCTGAATTTTAGAGGCGATTCCCGCGATTCGCTCCGATTCTTGCGCTTTGCCCCGATTTGCCTTGATTACTTTGCGACGAAGGGTTTGGCGCGCCCTATTTTAAGCAATTTTCGCACCAAACAGCTTTCGTGCATGGCAGTTTCACTCCAAATTCACTCTATGATCACTACCTCGGGCACTAAAGCCATGCCAAATTCCTCACTCACGCGCCGCTTTGCCTCATTAATGAGCCATATTGCCTCATTAAAGGTCGCTCCGCCGTGGTTAATCATAAAATTCGCATGCACCTCACTAAAGCCCACTCCACCGTGCCTAAAGCCCTTTAACCCCACCGCCTCAAGCATTCGCCCCGCATAATCTCCGCTCGGATTTTTAAAAACACTACCAAAGCTGGCACCTCTGGGCTGATTACGCCTCATCGCCCTGCACTCTCTCACAAGTGATTCCTTAAAGCCGGGAATCGCCCTAAAAATCGCATAAAAAATCGCCTCATTAATATCGCTGCTGCGATAGCTAAGAGCGAGCTTGGAAGCGGGGATAAAGCCATGCGCAGTGATGATTCCCACAAGCACATCTTTAATCTCATACCCCTTCATGCCGGCATTCATCTTCACAATCCCCCCCACGCTCCCAGGCAAGCTAGCAAGCATCTCAAAGCCCGATAGATTCTTGCTTTTGGCGTAACTGAAGAGTTTTGATGTTTTCGTCGCTGCGCCGACTTTTAGCGTCTCGCCCTCCTGCGCAATCTCTGCAAAACACTCTCCCAAAACCGCCAGATTCCCCGCATTTGGCGAGACTAGGAGATTATACCCATGCCCAATGATTTGAAAATTCGTGGGTGCAACCCCTCTAAGCACCTCCACAAGGATAGGCGCGCCGATTTTGATACTCGTGTAGTGCGAAAAATCGATGAGCTTCTGCATGACTAGAAGGGAAAGGTGGGAATCATCTGCAAAAGGCGCGTCGTAAAGTCAATGAGCATGTTGAGCATCCATGGCATGGTCAAAATGACTACGACGATGACAACGAGGATTTTAGGGACAAAGGTGAGCGTCTGCTCGTTGATTTGCGTGGTCGCCTGAAAAATACTAATAAGCAAGCCCACCACCAAGCCCGCCATCAGCATGGGGAGCGATAAGATAAGCGTAATCTTATAAGTCTCGATAGCCAAAGCCATAAGCTGCGCTTCCACGACCCGAACCTCTCCTTTTGGATTTATTGCTGTGGGATTTTAGCTTTTTTTGGACGATTCCCATAAAAATCAGCAAAAAATGTAGGCGATAACTTTTATCTTAGAATAATTATAATTTGATACAATGCTTTTTCTCACAAATTTAAAGGAGGAAAATATGTCAAAATCATCTATGATTTTTGGAGGAATCGCGCTCTTTGCAGCTAGTGCATTGGCTGATGACTCCATGCTTCGCAAAAGCGTAAAAGAGGCGGGGATTATGCCCTTTCCAAAGGATGCAAAAGCTCTTCACGCGCTCACCGAACAGAGCAAAGACGCAAAAAGCAACCCTTCAACAAAGGCAAAAATCGAGCTAGGTAAAAAGCTCTATTTTGACCCTAGACTGTCTCGAAGTAACCTCATCTCATGCAACACCTGTCATAACCTTGCACTTGGCGGTGCAGATGCCGTGCCTGCAGCGATCGGACACAAATGGACGGCAAACCCAAGCCACCTCAATTCGCCCACTGTTTATAACAGCGTCTTTAACAGCGTGCAATTCTGGGACGGACGCAGTGCGCACCTGGCGGATCAAGCGCAAGGACCAATGCAAGCAGCACCTGAAATGGCTTCACCAAAGGAGCTCATCGAACAGAGGGTTAATTCGATTCCCGCTTATGTCGCAGAGTTTAAAAAGACTTACGGTAAAGATGTCAAAATCGACTTCAAGCTTGTTGCCGACACAATCGCGGTTTTTGAGCGCACACTTGTTACACCCGCACGTTTTGATGACTTCCTAAACGGCGATAACAAAGCCCTTAGCAAAGCGGAAAAAGAGGGGCTAGCTCTTTTCATCGACAAGGGTTGCGCTTCTTGTCACAGCGGAGTTAATCTCGGAGGCACAATGCAGCCTTTCCAAGTCGCTGCGCAGTATAAATTCGCCAGCCTAGGCGGTTTTAAAGGCGATGCAAACGGAATGGTCAAAACTCCTACGCTAAGGAACATTACAGAGACTGCTCCTTATTTCCACAACGGCGCGATGTGGTCACTCAAGGATACCATCAAAGAGATGGGAAGCACACAGCTAGGAATCGAGATTAGCGATGAAGAGGCGAAAAAGATCGCGGTATTCTTCAACAGCCTTGAAGGACGAAAGCCAAAAATCGAATATCCGATCCTCCCTGCACTTACAGATGAGACTTCAAAGCCAACATTTGATTAATCAATCAATGAGAGCACGTTTAGATTCCTAGTCCTCTAGGAATCTAAACCCTCGCTAACTCTTACGAAGCTCCGCATATTCCCTAGGAATCAGACACTCACTCGCCTCGATTCTCTCACTATAAATTCCCCGCTCATACCCGAGGGCAAACAGCACATCAAGCGCACGCAACTGCTCTTCGCTGAGGCTAATGGAGTGATCGTTTGCATAAAGACTCAGATAACACTCGAGCTCCTCGCCACAAACTCGCAACAGTGCGCGCTCATGAAGCATTTTGCTTAGCAAAGCGGGGTGCTGCCTCGCCAGCTCTACTGCACGCGTGAGTAGCGACTCAATCTCGATAGCGACATGTAGGGGAATCGAGCGTCTAATCCCCATACCCCCAAGAGGCAAAGGGAGCGATTCCCTTGCAAGCTCAAGCCAAATATCCCACACCTCGCGCTCCACCTCCAGAGAATCGTCAAAATGCAGAATCGACTCATGGATCAAAACCCCCGCATCAACCTCGCCACTTAAAACCGCCGATTCAATCTCAAGGAAATTTTTATAGACGATTCGCGCATCCGGGTATGCAAGCGAAAAGAGCAGAGCATTGCTCGTATATCGCCCGCTAAGCGCGACTTTGAAGTTACGCTTCAAGTGCTTGCCGCGCTTTTTAATAAGCTTTGGTCCATACCCTTCGCCAAAACTCACGCCCGTGCGAAGCAGCGCATAGGAATCGCGAATATAAGGGTAAAGTGCAAAGGAGATCGCGCTCACATCGTAGATTCCCTCGCAGGCGCACTCATTAAGCGTCTGAATATCCAATGCCTCATTGCTAAAATAAAATCCCTTATCGCTTACCCAGCCGAATTTCAGCGCATAATACATAAAAATATCGTCTGCATCAGGCGAGTGAGCGACCATAATTCTCCTCATTTTTGCTCCTTGATTCAAGCTTTTTGCTCCCTAAAAGGCGGGTATTTTCCAAATTTTAGCAAAGTTCGTTAAAATCTCAATACAGAGCTCAAACTTGAGCGACCTCAACAACAAAAAGGGTGTTTATGGCGGCTGATGACAATAAACGTAAGGCGATTGATTTAGCGATTAAGCAGCTGGACAAGGCTTTTGGCAAAGGGACGCTGGTGCGCTTGGGCGAGAAGCCTGAGGAGAAGATCGATTCCATTAGCACGGGCTCTTTGGGGCTTGATATGGCTCTTGGAATCGGGGGAATCCCGCAGGGAAGAGTGATTGAGATCTATGGGCCTGAGAGCTCGGGCAAGACGACGCTTGCGTTACAGATGATTGCAGAGTGTCAGAAAAATGGAGGAATCTGCGCTTTTATTGACGCGGAGCACGCGCTTGATGTGCTCTATGCGAAACACTTGGGCGTTGATGTGGAGAATTTGCTCGTCTCACAGCCCGATTACGGCGAGCAGGCGTTAGAGATTTTAGAGACGCTCACGCGAAGCGGGGCGATCAATCTCGTGGTGGTCGATTCCGTCGCGGCACTCACGCCCAAAAGCGAAATTGACGGGGATATGGGCGATCAGCACGTAGGGCTTCAAGCGCGCCTCATGAGTCAGGCTCTGCGTAAGGTTACCGGCGTGCTACACAAGATGAATACCACAGTGATTTTTATCAACCAAATCCGTATGAAAATCGGCATGACGGGCTATGGAAGCCCCGAAACGACGACAGGTGGAAACGCACTGAAGTTCTACTCCAGCGTGCGAATTGATGTGCGACGTATCGCAACGCTCAAACAAAACGACCACCCCATCGGGAATCGTGTCCGAGCCAAGGTCGTCAAAAACAAAGTCGCGCCGCCCTTTAGAGAAGCGGAATTTGACATCATGTTTGGCGAGGGGATCAGCAGGGAAGGCGAGATCATTGATTATGGCGTGAAGCTTGACATTGTCGATAAAAGCGGCGCGTGGTTAAGCTACAACGATAAAAAACTCGGTCAGGGTAAAGAGAATGCTAAGGCGTTTTTAAAAGAGAATAAAGATATAGCCAATGAAATTCAAGCTAAAATCATCGGTGCTATCGGCTCTAGGGAAGAGATCACGACCTTTGAGGGGAGTGATGAGGATGCAAATTTAGACTAAGGAAACAAGCATGATTTATATCGATAACATTGTAGCTCAGGAGGTGATGGACAGTCGCGGGAATCCGACGGTAAAAGCCACTGTGGTGCTAAGTGATGGAAGCAGTGCAAGCGCGATCGTCCCAAGTGGCGCAAGCACGGGCAAGAGAGAGGCTCTGGAGCTGAGAGACGGCGGCGAGCGATACATGGGCAAGGGCGTGCTAAAAGCGTGTGAGAATGTGAATTCCGAGCTCTCTGAAGCGCTCATCGGACTTAGCCCCTTTGATCAAGGTGAGATCGATTCCCTCATTCAAGAGGTGGATGGGAGCGAAAACTTCGAAAATCTCGGGGCAAACGCTGCCCTAGGTGTATCCATGGCGGTGGCTAGGAGCGCGGCTGTGAGCCTAAATATCCCTCTGTATCGCTATTTAGGCGGTGCGAATGCCCTCACGCTCCCCGTGCCTATGCTTAATATTATCAATGGCGGGAGCCACGCGGATAATACGGTGGATTTCCAAGAATATATGATCATGCCCATAGGATTTGAAAATTTTAGGGAATCGCTACGCGCAAGTGCTGAGGTCTATCACAATTTGAAAAAAATCCTAAAGGATTCCCGCCATATCACGAGTATCGGTGATGAGGGGGGATTTGCCCCGAATTTAAAGAGCAATGAAGAGCCTTTGCAGATCATCATACAGGCTATTGAGCGCGCGGGGTATCGCCCGGGCGAGGAGATCGCGCTTGCGCTTGATGTCGCGAGCAGTGAGCTGGTTGATGAGAAAGGACTCTATCATCTTGAGGGCGAGGGGCGCATACTGAGCGCGCAGGAGCTGGTGGGATATTATGAGAATCTCATCGCAAAATACCCTATCGTCTCCATTGAAGATGGTCTAGGCGAAGATGACTGGGAGGGCTGGAAATACCTCACTGAGCGGCTTGGTGGGAAAATTCAGCTCGTGGGCGATGATCTATTTGTAACCAACGCAAAAATCCTCTCACAGGGAATCGCGCAGGGAATCGCCAATGCGATCCTTATCAAGCCTAATCAAATCGGCACTGTTAGTCAGACGATGGAAACAGTGCGCCTCGCACAGAGGAATCACTATCGATGTATCATGAGCCATCGTAGCGGAGAGAGCGAGGATAGTTTCATTGCTGATTTTGCCCTCGCGCTCAACACGGGGGAGATCAAAACAGGCTCGACCGCCAGGAGCGAGCGTATCGCGAAATACAATCGTCTGCTCGCCATAGAAGATGAGTTACACCGTAGCGAATACCTCGGGCGCGCGCTTTTTAAGCGGTAGCTTATGAACCCTAGCGAGTTATTAGAAGAGCCAAAAGAGGAGCGCATACCTTGGATAATCCCATGGGGAGGGATTTTACTCGGAGTGGCTCTGATGGGAATCTACATTGGGAATCTCCTCTTTGGTGCAAATTCGCTTGAGGTGCTGCTTCATTTAAAAAGCCACGAACAGAGCCTAAAACAGCGCGTCGAGCAGCTTCAAAGAGAGAATGCTCGCCTGCAAAAAGAGTATTTTGAACTTAAAGGATTGGAGCCTTAAATCATGAAATATTTGCTACTTTTCCTCTTGGCAATTTCCGCACTCTTTGGTGCTAGAGACCCTTTTGAGCCAGTCATCTCGCCCAAAGAGAGCGGCGAAGTCTCGATTCCTCATCAGCCAAATTACTTTAGGGCACACAGCATTACTCTGCCCAGCTCCGCGCGCGTGATTAAGAAAATTACCATTACCTACCAAAATATTGATGGCTCGATTAGCCAGCACGACACGGAGCTTGAGGGCGATATTGATTGGCATTTTCCGCTTCTGCTCTCACAAGAGATTCAGCCGCTTGATTCCAATGTGAGTATCCTGAGACCCCACCCCACACCGGGCGTTTTTCGTTTCGAGCCTTTTGAGGAGATTATTTTTGAAATCACGGGCAAGAATCTTCTCATTCGCACCCCCTATCTAATCCGCCGCGACATGACCCTCGCTACACCGCCTAGAATCCTTATCGATTTTCAAAAAGTCGGCAAGAAGCCCTTGCAAAAGAGCTTTGAGACAGGATTGCCCTATATCAAAGGGGTTGTGATTAGCACGCATGAGGATTTTTATCGCGTTACGCTTGAGCTCGATGGCAAATACCGTTACACTATTAAGCCCGAAAAAGAGGGCTTCTCCGTTGAATTGCGCTAGGCAAAACATTGTCCTTACGGGCTTCATGGGAAGCGGCAAAAGCCACATCTCTAGGCTCATTTCACGGGAATCGGGGCTTTTATTCATCGATACCGACGCACTCTTGGAGCTTAGGGAGGGTATGAGCGTGGTGAAGATTTTTGCAACCTTTAAAGAGAGTGGCTTTAGAGAGCGAGAAGTAGAGCTTTGCACCAAACTAGAGCACTCCCTACGACATTCCATCATCTCCACAGGCGGAGGCACGCCTCTGTTTTATGATGTTAGGCGACTTGGGAGGGTCTTTTTTTTAGATATTCCTTTTGAGAAAATCCTCGCCAGACTTCAAGGAGCGGCGTGCTCCAAACGCCCGCTTTTTTCCGACCCTAAGCGAGCTCAAGCCCTCTATGAGGAACGATACGATTCTTACCAAAGCTCCGCAGATTATGTGATTGACGCGAATCGCAAGGATAGCGAAATCGCTAAAGAGATACTCGCGCACTCGCTAGAAATTCTAAAACATAACTAGAGAATCCAACTCGCGCAAAAAGAGGAGGAATTCCCTCATCTCAAACCTAAAATCTCCACTTTAGGCTTTGATATTTAGCACCGTCCCAAGTGTCTCATCATACGTCCGAATCGTTTGCGCATTTGCCTCAATGCCCTTCTGTGCAGCGATTTGGTCGCTTGTTTCTCGCGCTAGGTTGGTTCTCTCCTCATTTTGGCGCGTTTGAGCACTCACTCCGCCCTCGCCCTGCTCCTCAAGATGTGTGCTGCGCGCGCGGAAATCCTCCGTATTGACATTAGCGACATTATGAGCCGAACTGTTAATCCACTGACTGTGCGCCTGAATTGAAGAGCTGCTGACTTGCATTCCTGATCCTTTTAATAACGTGCAAACTGATATTGCAGTATGATACCGCCCTAAGCTTAAAATCTCGCGCTAAAGGGCTACGCCGTTGCTTAATTCACTCTTACAAGGAATGCTCCTGGGACTTGGAGCCTCCATTCCGCTAGGTCCGATCAATATCCTTATCATGAATACCGCTCTAAGTAACGCGCGCAACGCATTTGCCATCGGGCTTGGCGCGATGTGCGCCGATCTCTCGTATCTGGGGGTCGTGCTTCTGGGATTTCACCTATTTCTCACTTCGCCCTTGGTTGAGAATCTCATCGCATTTTTTGGCTCGCTCTTCCTTCTCTACCTCGCCTATCGCTTTTACAAAGGGCGTAATAAAAGCATGCAGGAACGAGCGGCAGAGCCCTGCGCGCTTTTTAAAAGCTTCATTAAAGGCTATTTACTCACGCTTTCAAACCCCTATACCATCGCATTTTGGCTCTCGGTCGCTTCGCTTGTCTCCTCGCCTCAATATCGGGGAATCTGGCTTGTTAGCGGAATCGCCCTCGTGATTTTGACATGGACGATCTTCTTGCCCGTTTCGGTTTACAAAAGCAAGCACCTCATCTCGGCGAAAGTCACCCGATTCTTCAGCCTCTTCTCCACGCTCATCATGATATGGTTCGCGCTCATGCTTTGGGTGAAAATAGGGCTAAGCTGCACAAATCCCTCATAATTCCCACGATTCTTAAGAACCCGCACGGACAAGTCAAAGCAGAAGGAATTACGAGAGCGAGACCATCCCGCGCAGCGAATTCACTTGTTTATCCGCTCTGCTTTATTACTGTGCCCATCCGCCCTGCGATTTTCGCGCCCACTATTTGCACCGGTAGCGCACATGCGCGCTCAGCGAAACGTCCTCTTCCTGCACCAAAGGAGGTGTAAGCTCCATGGAATCGCGCAGATTCCTAGCCTCAGCTTTGCCGGCAAACACATAAGCGGCGCGAGGCGCATAATCGATGGAATCATCGAAATTAACCTCCGCGAGAGCGCAAGTGCGCGCACTTACCTTGGAATAGTATGCAGCCTTTTCGCTCGCAAGGCGTAAAAGCTTCTCATAAGCCTCCTCTTTGGCGCGCGAAATATCTTCTTCGTTGATTTGCGCATGGAGCGGGGGAATCAGAAAATGGAGGAATCCGCTCTCGGAAGCGAGGCGATCCATTTCATTAATGAGCACGTTAAAACGCGAAATATCTTCGCTTTTGAGCGTGCATGAGAGTTGTAAATTGAGCTCATGCCCGATGAGTTTTTGTCGCCCATCATCAAATTCATACAGCGGCTCCAAAGAGTAGCTCCCCCCTTTGCAGAAGGATTCTTGCTTGGCACGCTCTAGGATTTTGTTGATTGTTTGCGTGATTTGTCCTTTTTCTTGCGAGCTTAATTCGGGCTTATTGCGCAGATATTCGCTCGCTCTTAGTGTGGGTGTGGAGCGGTATTGGTTAGGGATAAGCTTTTTTGTATAAGAGAGCTCTCTAGTAAGCGAGAATCCCTCGCCTCTGTGCTCTTTTTGTGCGTTTGCAGCCAAAAGAGAATGGGTAAAAATGAGACTAAACAGCACACATGGGGTAAAAAATCGCATAAAAACTCCTTGAAAATCAGAATTCGCGAGTATAGCACATGAAATTTTGCTAGGATTTTAACCATAGACTTTCACAAAAACCAAAAAGCCGACTCGTGCTCATTTGCTAAGGAGAGAATCGCCATGAAATGGTTCACTTCCACGCCTTATCTTTTGCGTTTGTCCATTCTCGGACTGATCCTAATCACGCTCAATGTTTTCGTCTTAAAGTCCCACTTTGAGCGCGAACGCGAGCGCATACTCGATAGCGCGCTTACACACGAAACCGACACGCTCCGCCTCACGCTAAATAGCATTACGGAATTTTATAAACAGCTAAGCGAGGGCTATTTCAAGGCTTATATCCAATCGCAAGATATTTTCGCGCAATTCCCCAATTTGAGCGCAACCAACGAAGATATCGCCCTGCATGAACGCCTGAAATTCCACAAACACAATCAGGCACTTTTTGCAACCTTAAAGGGCAAAGGGTTTGACCATTTTACGCTCTTTACGCCTGAGGGACGCGTCCTTTATCGTGCACATTTTCCCGAGCGAGCGGGAGAGCGCGTCATCGACATTCCGATTTTTAAAACTATTGCCAAAACAAAGGAGCCGTGGCACGGATTTATTCTTGGCACAACCAGTGCCGGGTATAAAAATCTCTATCCTCTCTTTAAAAACAACCAACACATCGCGACGGCGGAGTTTAGTATTTCATTTGATTCGCTACTCCAAAAGCTCTCTCAAAATCACCCGGAGAATGAGTTTTTCCTCATTTTTCGGCACAGTGCACGTCTTGAACGCCTCATGCGTTATGTGCCGCTAAAGCATCTCTCCACGCCTTTTGACGCGTATTGGCTTTTAGTTGAGAGGCTCTCAAGTGCCGATAACATCGAAGATTCCCTAGATATGATCACCGAGCTCAAATACGAAAAGCGACCCGATTTGGCAAAATTCGCTCCCAGCGCGATTGTGGGAACCAATCCGCAAGGAAAGCATGCCTTAACAACCTTCATGCCCATCGCTCGGACGGGGAGCATTAAGAGTTTTGCCCAGCTTGTGATGATCTCCTATAACGAGCGCGTGGAAGAGCTCATCGCGCAGCAAAAAAATCTCTGGAGCATGGTCGGGATTATCGTCATTTTCTTGATCATCAGCGTAATTTGGTTTTTTTACAACAAAGGGCAAAAGGAGCGGCGTCAAAGATATTGGGAGCTCATCTCGACCAAAATGCGCGATGGGCTTTTTTTGCTCGATCACAGGGGGCGTCTCACGTATGTCAATCCAAAAATGTGCGAAATGCTCGGTTACAGCCAAAAAGAGCTCCTCTCGCACGGCTCACCCGAGCTATTTCTCGCGCACGCGCTTAATCGCCGCCTAAGAGACGCGCCCTCGCCTATCATCTCAATCCTAAAAAGCGAAACCCCTTATGAGGGACAGGATTGCTTCAAGCGCAAAGACGGCTCGAACTTTTCTGTGTTCCTCTCGGCTGATTTGCTCAAAATCAGCGGCGAAAAGCCAAGCGTAGTGGTCATTTTCCGAGATATTAGCGAGCGAATACGCTTTGAGGGGCTCATGGAGGCGCAGCACAATCTCTCCGAGCGACTAGAAGCGATTGCGGATAATCTTTTGGGCTTTTTCTTTGAATACTCTGCGACTAAGCACGAATTCACTTACGTCAGCGCAGGAATCAAGACACTCCTAGGGCTAAAGGCGCGAGATGTCGAGCGCAATGCGGCACTTTTGTGGGCGCGCCTTGAGGAGAAAAGTCGCCTTAATCTGCGTGAAAGCGTCCTGCAGGAAAAGAGCACGAGCATTAGCGCGCCGAATAATCGCTACCGAATTTTGGGGACAAATGGCGAGTATGTGTGGGTTGAGGTGAATGCCATTTTGAAAGATGAACATGGAGTGCGACGTTGGTATGGGTATGTGCGCGATATTACCGAGCAGCACCTCGCCGAGGAATCGATCAAAGAGAGCGAGCAGCGTTGGCAATTTGCGCTTGAGAGCGCGGGCGATGGCATTTGGGATTGGAATGTCTCTACCAATCATCTCTTCCTCTCACCTAGGGCTCATGAGATTTTGGGCTTTAGGGTGGGCGATTTGGGCGAACATAGCGAGGATTTTTTCGCGCTCGTTTATGATGAGGACAAGGAGGATACACTTAAGCGGCTTTTTGGCTTTGTTGAGGAGTGCGATTCCCGCAAAGTGCAATATATCAGCGAGCACAGAATGAAAAAGCAAGATGGCTCTTTGTGCTGGATTCTTGTGCGCGGAATGGTAATTAGTCGCAATAAAGAAGGCGAGGCGCAACGAATTATCGGCACTTTTACGGATATTACTCGGCGAAAACAGATTGAGAAAAACCTAAGCGACTTTAACGAGAAGCTTGAGAATCGGATCGAAGAGGAGCTCGCCAAGCGGATCAAGGCGGAGGATAGCTTTAGGATCCTCTTTGAATGCTCGCCTGAGGGCTTTTTGATTCTTGACCCTCAAGGGGTCATTCTGGAGCTAAATCATGCCGCTGCACAAATGATCGGATATGAGATTAAAGAGCTTAAGGGTGCGGGAATTTTTACCCATTGCAAGAATCCGCACGCACCCCTTGAGGAGAATCAAAAGCTGACGCAAGAAGAGATCATCTATCTTCATCATCTGGGGCATGAGGTAATTATTGAGACGATTTTCGCCCCGGCAAACATGGAAAAAGAGAGGCGCATTTTTGCCCTTTGGCGCGATGTTACGGAAGTGCGCAGACTTGCATTTGAACGCAAAAAGGAGCAGACATGTCTCATGCAGCAGGCAAAACAAGCGGAGCTTGGCAGCATGATCGGCGCAATCTCTCATCAGTGGAAACAACCGCTTAATACTTTGGCGATTCTCATTCAAAATCTCCGAATGGATCTGGGAGAGGAGGTGATAGAGCGCGAGAGAATCGGGCAAGAGTGCGGCAAAATGCTCGAGATGATTGACTTCATGATAAAAACTATGGGGGATTTCAGAAACTTCTTTAAGCCCTCCAAAGAGAAGGAATATTTCTCGCTTTATCACGCCATATCATCGGTCTTTAACCTGTTTCGGAGCGAATACACGAGGGCGGGGATCAGTTTTGAGATTGAGCATAAAGAGGAAATCAGGGTCTACGGATACGGCAGCGAATTCAAACAAGTGGTGCTCAATATCCTAAATAACGCGCGTGATGTGTTTGTTGAGCGCGCCATTAAAAAGGGCAAAATCACGGTAGAAATCGCGAGTGAAAACAATCAGGCGTGCATACGATTCCTCGATAATGGCGGAGGAATCGCGCCTCATCTCCTGCCCTCTAAGATTTTTGAACATTTCAACTCCACCAAAGGCGAGGGAGGCATGGGAATCGGGCTCGCACTCGCGCGCACCATTGTGCAGGAGAAAATGGGCGGATCGCTAAAGGCGTATAACAGCCTTGAGGGCGCGGTTTTCGAGATTATTTTGCCCACAAATCCTCCTGCAAATCCCGATACGAAGGGTGGACTTCCGAGCTAATTTTGACACGGTTCCGCGTGCAGGTTTGGGGTGCTAAATCTGCCCGCTTGGTTTATGAATATTCACGTTATAATTCCAAAGCACCATTACAACATAAGGAGCGACTTTGAGTCTGGGAAATAATCAGATTGTAGCGATTGAATACGAAGTAAAAGAGGCGGGCAAAGAGGAGATCATCGACTCTAGCCGCGGAGGCAAACCGCTTGAATTTCTGCTGGGTGCGGGGCAGATTGTCTCAGGACTTGAGCAGGCACTTTTGGGCAAAAATGTAGGTGAGAGGTTTGAGGTTACGATCGCCCCTAGTGACGCGTATGGCGAGCGATTCCCCGAATATATCCAAGAAGTGCCGCGCGAGCAGTTTGAGGGAATCGAGCTAGCCGAAGGCATGACGCTCTTTGGTCAGGGAGAAGATGGGCAGACGGTGCAAGTCATCGTGCAGGAGTTTAATGACGAAGTGGTCGTTATTGACTACAATCACCCGCTGGCAGGCAAGACTTTGCACTTTGACATAACCGTCCTTAGCGCGCGTGAGGCGAGCGAAGACGAACTTGCAGGCGGCATGTCCTGCTGCGGTGGCAGCGGACACATGCACGAGCATGAATGCTGCGGTGGCGGGCACTGCGCGGGACATTAATTTGCGCAATTAACACGCCGCGCGAGGCAAAATCGGGCGGGGATTCCCGCTCTTAAATCTAAATAACAAAAGGAGCTGCATGAAGCGGTGTGCATTGATTTTCCCCGGGCAGGGCAGTCAGGCTCTAGGTATGGGGCGCGCGCTGTTTGAGGAATTTAGCGGTGCAAAAGAGATGTTAAATGAGGCAAACGACGCTCTAGGCTTTGATTTAGCCAAAATCCTTTTTGAAGAGGGCGACAAACTCGAACTCACCGCCTACACGCAGCCTGCGATTCTCTTTGTGAGTGCCATGGCGGTGTGTGCGCTAAAACAGTCGTGTGGTTTGGAGATTGCCTTTGGTATGGGGCACTCTTTAGGTGAATTCTCCGCTCTGTATAGTAGCGGCGCGCTCACGCTAGGCGGCGCGCTCACGCTCGTCCATACACGCGGGCAGCTCATGCAGCGCGAATGTGCAGGAGGACAGGCGGGCATGATGGTCGTGCTCGGGTTAGCCGATGAGACGCTGGAGCGATTTTGCGAAGAGCAGCGTGCCGATGGACGCGAAATTTGGGCGGCAAATTACAACGGTGATGGACAGATTGTCCTTGCGGGTAAGCGCGATGATCTCAGTGCGCTTGAGTCCGTCTTCAAGGCTCTTGGAGCAAAGCGCGCGCTCTTGCTGCCCATGTCTGTGGCGAGCCACTGTCCGCTGCTGGAGGGCATGAGGGAGGAGTTTGTCGCTTATCTTGAGAGCAAACTTCAGGATCATTTCGACTTCCCTATCATCTCCAATGTCCACGCCCTCTCCTATCAGAGCAAGGCTGAGGCGCTCACACTCCTCCCCTCGCAGCTCGTCTCTCCCGTGCTCTACAAACAGTCTATAAAGAAGCACGACGAAAAGGTTGATTTTTATGTCGAATGCGGCTGGGGTGGCGTGCTCAGGGGGCTTAACCGACGACTAAGCGAGAAACCGACTTATCTGGTTGATTCCCCTGCGGGAATCGAAGAGTTCAAAAAAATTTTAGGAGAATAGATTATGCGAATCGCAATTTTAGGTGCAATGGTAGAGGAAATCACGCCGCTTCTTGCCTCTTTCGGAGCTCATGAAAAGGTGCGTTTTGCGGAGAATGACTACTACAAAGCCAGCTACAAGGGAATCGAGCTCATTATTGCTTACAGCAAAATCGGCAAAGTCAATGCCGCACTTACTGCCGCAAGTCTCATCATGCACTTTGTATGCGAGAAGCTCATATTTAGCGGAGTTGCAGGGGCAGTCTCTTCTGAGCTTCATATCGGCGATTTGGTGATGGCCTCAGAGCTTTGCCAGCATGATGTCGACATTAGCGCGTTTGGACACCCTTTTGGCTTTATACCCGAGGGGAAACTCTTTACCGCGAGTGATCCTTCGCTCAATGCCATTGCGCGCAAAGTCGCAAAAATCAAGGGAATCGACCTCAAAGAGGGCATTATCGCCACGGGTGATCAGTTCATCGCCGATACAAAACGAAAAGAGTGGATTAAAAATACCTTTAACGCTATGGCACTGGAGATGGAGGGCGCGAGCGTCGCTTCTGTGTGCGACCTCCTTGGTGTGCCCTTTTGCGTGCTGCGCGCCATTAGCGACGCGGCAGATATGGACGCGGGCTTTAATTTTGATGAATTCCTAGTCAGCGCGGCAAACACCAGCGCGGAATTCGTCCGTTTAATGCTTGATGAGCTCGCGTAAATTATGCCCCGCATTATCCTCATACGCCACGCACATGCCATAAGAAGGGAGGAGTGGGAGCATGAGGATCTGCTCCGACCGCTAAGCCCCAAAGGACACGCGCAGGCAAAGAAACTAACGCGCTTCATTACCCATCATTACCCGCATGTCTCATCGCTCTTCTCTTCAAACGCCTCTCGTGCAATCCAAAGTGCACGCGGAATTGCTAGACGCTTAAACCTTACGCTGCAAATCAGCGAAGAAATTGCCCCTATGTGTGGGAGTGCGGGCTATGCAAAGCTTTTAGAGAAGATTTTAAAAAGCGGGGAGAAAGAGTGCATAATTATCGGACACGAGCCCGAGTTAAGCGAAACCCTCTCTATGCTTTGCAGCAACGGCAATATCCGCATTAAATGGAAAAAAGCCATGCTCGTTGAGCTAGTGCGTGAGGAAGATGAGAGCGACTGGAGAATCGAAGCGGCGATTCCCCCTCTAATCTTTTAACTCCCCCTCTTAAACCCTTTCGCGTCCACTCTCAACCTGTATACTTTCTCGATTCTCTCCCCGCAACTCCAGGCGCGCTTTTAGCCTCTTTCTCGTGCTCACCATTTAGGTTCCCGTCGCATGCCATCGCAGCCCCGATTCCCGTGCGTCTAAATCCCGAGACCCACAGGCATTCCCATCCTTTCAGCTCTTTAGTCCGATGACCAAATCCTTCTCATTACCCTCTTGTTTGAAATACTCATTGGATAGCTTCAACTTCAAATCCGAAGGAACGGACGCATAGCTTAGAGCCACCTCTTCATCGACGATCCCCTGCACAACAAGCTCAAAGAGCGCCTGATCAAACGTCTGCGTATTGTAAATACTATGCCCCTCAGCCAAAGCCGCGGGGATTTCAGCGTCCCTACCCTCGCGCACAAGAGCTTCCACACGTGGCGTCCTAAATAAAATCTCCACCGCCGCAGTGCGCCCGCCCGCCTTGGTGCGCACAAGCCTCTGCGCAATGATCGCATTAAGCACCCCCGAGAGGATCAGGCGCACGCGATGTTGCTCTTGCGGAGGGAAAACGGAGATAATGCGCCCGATAGTCTCTTTCGCGTCCAGCGTATGGAGCGTAGAGAAGACCAAATGCCCCGTCTCCGCCGCATGCAGTGCCATTTCGATCGTCTCAATATCTCTCATCTCGCCCACAAGAATAATATCGGGATCCTCACGAAGCGCGCCCTTTAGTGCATTTCTGAAGTTATTGGTATCCTGCCCGACACTCCGCTGATTAATCACGCAACGAATATCTTTGTGCATGAACTCAATCGGATCTTCAATCGTAATGATGTGCTTGCTTTTAGAGAGGTTAATCTCATGGATAATACTCGCTAACGTCGTGCTTTTCCCGCTCCCCGTTACGCCGGTAACAAGCACCAGCCCGCGATCCATAGAGAGCACCTTGCGAAGAGCCTGCGGAAGCTTCATCTCATCAAGGCTCTTTTGCACGCTGGGAATCGCCCTAAAAACCGCCGAAACTCCGTCCATTTGGAAGAATATATTCACGCGGAATCGCAACTCCTCGCTGTAAATATAGACTAAATCCATCTCCTTATTTTCGACAAGCTCGTGGAATCGCGTCCGCAATAGCTCCTTTGCAAGTGTAATCCCATCACCTTTGCTGAAAAATTCCTCGCCAAAAGGGACAATCTCGCCGTCTATTCGCGCCTTGATCATCGCATTGGATTTGATATGCAGATCGCTCCCGCCAACATCAATCAACCGCTTTAGCTGCGCGCGCACACGATCAAGCGTCTGAAACGTCAACTCATCGACATTGACTACGTGTTGCTGTGGATTCATTCCGCCCCCTTGCTAAATTCCCAGAAGTTTTTGACAAACCCTATCGCTCCTATCACACTCAAAACTCATAACACCCCCATTCACAACGATGGTAAGAGCCGCGCCACCCCGACCATTTAGATACGGAGTGAAGACTTTCCCATCGGGACTGGCTTTCCAGCCGCAGTGTTGAGAGGGTGTAAAGAGCGTATTATCTTCGATGGCTAGCGTGTTTAGAGACTCGCCCCTTAGGAATCTCCCCGAACTCTCCGTATTAAGGTATGCCCTCATCGCCGAGAGCTCGCTTCTTAAGCGCACCAAGCAGGCATCTTCGCGACTAGCCGCCATCTTGGGCACAGCAACCGCTCCCAAAACCCCCAAAATAACAATGATAAACACGAGCTCGATCATAGTAAATGCACCTCTTTGAGCAAACGAGCTTCTTTTCACGAATTCTCCTTACAGCATGAAGTGTCCCTGAAAATATACTCTATTTTACACGATTTCCATATAAATTGCGCGGATTATAGGGTATATTTGGCTTCTTAAAGAGCTAAAATCAATAACGACGGGCAGATAAACCTCATGATTGCCCACGCGAGAAACAAAGAATACAAAAACTAGACACCTCTCCCCTACACTTATGCGAAATAACGCAAAAGCAGAGCAGACGCGACCGACTTTTAAGCTCCAGTTTCTAACTCCACAATCCCCGACTCCACGCAAGAATCGGGTGCAAAATCTCCAAGCAAGGAAAAAGTCCCGAGAATCGTGCACTTAAAGCTTGCTTAAAATTTTACCCTCGCGCCCTCCAGCGGGGTCTCCACTACGCCCGGTATTCCGATCTTCCTGCACACAGGCGAATCTTTGATGGTCGTTACGAGCTTATACGTAGTATGGCCTCCACTGTTTAAAAAAGGCTCCGTTCTCATCGTAACACACGCCGCATCTGCGCTATTTGCCTCTGTGCCATCAGTCGCAAGGGTGCTGTAAATATACTGACCGTAGTGGCGCGTTGACGTGCCGAAGTAGGGGAAGAAAGACTTCCAATGCGCCCTATTGATCTCCCCCACATGATCAAACTCAATCATCTCACTATTAACGCCCAACGTCCCCAATCCTTGCCCCGGAACGTTCTCTATCACATAACCCCCTTGAGCCATCACCAGCGCAGCGAGTGCCTGAGTGATCGTCGCAATGTCCTGCTTGATGAGCACAGCTTTTGCATCCGTCCGACTTCCCGACAATTTAGGAACCGCAATGGCGGCTAAAAGCCCCAAAATCACTATGATAAACACGAGCTCAATCATCGTAAAACTACGTCTTTTCATCTGAAAACTCCTAGAGCCTTTATCAAAGCCATTTGCCTACCCCCCCCAGCGCGGGGAGAATCGGCTAAGCACGTGATAATATTGTAATAATTCTTAAATGAATATATTAAAATCGGCGCGATTCTTGCAATACGCAGGCAGGATAGAGGCACATCATCGCCACCCGCAGGAACAAGACAAGGCGGATTCTCTCAATCAGCGGATTCTCGCTATCTGCGCAGGAATCGAAGTAGTGTTTTGGCTGCCCCGCCCACATTGAATCAGACAAAAGATTCCCTCTCCCGAGAAGCGGCATAAGCGATTAAACGCGGGAGCGAAACGGAGCGATCCTGCTAAGAATCAGAACACAAAAGGGGCGAGAAGCCAAAATCACAAGGACACAGGCACAAAAAGCGAAAGAGTTCGCGCGCAACCTGACCACCTGACCCCCAAGCAAACAGAGAAGCAAGCGAGCAGAGGAATCAGGTAAATCACCAAAACGAGGCGGCGCGCGAGAATCAAAAAAGCAAAAGAGAGCAGAAATTTAAAAAAAATTAAAGGGACGCACGAAGACACGAGCTAAAGCGGTCAAATCAAGAAAACGAGTGGAAAGATAGAAAGGAGAGGATCCTCTCGCCCCGCGAAAGCGAGGGGAGAGAGGAAGTATTCAGATTTTATTCAAATCGAATACTTCGACCGGAGAGTGGGATATTCATATCGTTAGGCACTCCCAGTCTGTTGCACCCTGCATGATCATTCACTTTAACCTCAAGATATCTCTGCTCATCAGCAACTCCAGGGACATTGCTAGGCTTGGGTGCTTGTTTAAAAGAGATTGCCATGCATGAAGTAGCTGCATCAGTAGCTGCTGCTGCACCCGTTCCTGCATAGGTAGTGTAAACCGCCGTCGCATCTGCAAGCGTGCCGCCAGAAGGTGTGCTAACACCCCAGTTAGTCTGAGTGAGCACCACCGCATCAGAAAACTTTGTAACCGCAGATTCGCCCTGACTCATCGCCATAGCAGGGATCGCTTGAGTAATAGTCTCGATGTCCTGTCGAACAGAGACGACTTTCGCGTCTTCTCGACTTGCCGCCATTTTGGGGATCGCAACCGCTGCCAAAATCCCTAGAATGACAATGATAAACACGAGCTCAATCATCGTAAAACCGCTTCGTTTCATTCCGAACTCCTTGAATAAATTATCTAAAGCCACACCACATCCTACGGGGTAGAGCTCAGACGTGAGTAATGATACCGCCCCAAACCTTAAACAATCAATAAGTTATAAAAAATTAAAGATAAATTTATCCATCTCTCCGATGATACGAGGAATCTTAATGCATGAAATCGGGGTAAAATCAAGGAATCGGGTGCGAAAAATCATCAAGCGAAGTGCGGGAATCCACACGGATAAGGGAGGCTAAGTGCGAAGAAAATGAGATCCCGCATGGGAAGCGATGCAAAAATCACGCGAGGCAGGGAAATGCCGCGCACGGGGAATCGGAGGTGAAAACGCACTCCTAATCCCACTTCACTCCGCGATTCTCAAGAGGAATCCGCATGCTCCCCGGTGTCCCAATCTTCCTGCACAAGGGGCTGTCTCTAATCTCAATGTCCAGCGCGGGCATGGGCTTGCCATACCGGTCATCTTCGAAATTGATCTCCGCGACCACGCACGCTTTGTCATAATCGTAGTCATTAGTGCTCGAACCATCGGTGGCTAGGAGGCTGTGGATGTGCCATGTGTTGTTAAAATCGCGACTGGGCCCTGGGCTCCAATTCGTTTGATTGAGTGCCGCTATATCGCCAAAGGTTGCGAATTTGCCCCAAAGATCCGTGGCGTCGGGTCGCAGGTATCGCCCCTGAGAGACGACCATCGCAGTAAGTGCTTGGGTGATCGTTGCAATGTCTTGTCTAAGGGCGACAACTTTCGCGTCTGATCGGCTTGCGGATATTTTAGGAATCGCAATCGCTGCTAAAATCCCTAAAATAATAACAATAAAAACGATTTCTATCATTGTAAAAGCCTGTCGTTTCATTTCGTGTCCCTTTGGATTAAGCTCTCAAAAGCCAGCACCTCCGCTGTTTTAACATAGAAGAGGATCAGAATAAACATGCGGATAATACCGTAAGAATTATTAAGTGATCAATGAAGATATTTAAATGGTGTTTATTTGCGTGTTTGCTCACCCGTGGTATCAGGCGAGAATTAGAAAGGGCGAGGAATCCCGCACGGATTACCCTCGCAAAAATCGTTCATGCCAAATCGTGCTCGCTAAACTCCCGCGCCACACTCCCCAATTGCCACATACTTGGCAAAAATTGCGTCAAAAACCAAGGTGCGCGAAAATGGACTTCAGAATGTAGCTACTCCTCAGCGTGCTCATCGCTCCAACCCCCGCCTAAAGCCTTATAAAGCGTAATAATAGCGGCAAGGTTTTCAAGCTTCACGGCACTTAGGCTAAGCTTCACGGAGAGGTCATGGCGCTGCGCGTCTAAAAGCTCGAGGTGGCTTGAATATCCGCTATCAAAGCGTTTCTCCGCAATCTGCAAAACGCGCGCTTGAGCTTTAGCTTGCGCGCTTAGGGCACTGAGCCTCTTATGGGCGACTTCTCGACGATTGAGCGCGTCCTTCACTTCTCCAAATGCCCTGCGAATCGTCGCAATATAATCAATCTCTGCACTCTCTTTTTGCGCTTTTGCACTATCTACGCGTGCGCCCGTGCGCCCAAAATCCACTAAGGGCGCGGCGAGATTCCCACCCACACTCCATGTCTGCGCAGGACGCGACACAAGGCTACTTAGCTCCGCGCTCTGATAACCAAAAGCACTTGAGAGCGAAATAGTAGGAAAGTAGCGTGAGCGTGCGACTCCGATAGAATAATTCGTCGCTTTCAGCCTCTCATACGCACTCTTAATATCCGCTCGCCGCTCCAGCAAATCCGAAGGGATTCCTTCCGGAACTTCAGGAATATTCGGAATCACCTCAGAGAGCGTGAAATCCGATTCCACAATCTCCTTGGGCGTGCGCCCTAGGAGGATAGAGAGGGCGGTTTTTGCTTCGGATTCCTGACGCTCATAGGCATAGAGGCTCGCTTTCGCGCTCTCTAGCTGAACGTGTGATTGCTCCAAAACAATCTCGCTAATCGCACCGACACTAAACTGCTTAAGGCGATAATCATAGCTCTTTTGATACGAATCGACGCTCTCGCGCAAAATTTGGCACTGCTCTCTAAGCGTCAAAAGCCCAAAATAGCTCTCCGCCACACCTGAAGCAAGGGCTAATCTGATGGTCTCAAAAATCGCTTCATTGGCATGCAAAAGAGCCTCATTCGCGCGCTTGGTATCGCGCAATCGCCCCCACAAATCAAGCTCAAAACTGAGCACACCGCTAAGGGAGAAGTTATTATAAGCCACCCCGCCACTTCCTTTGGGGAAGCTCTCTTTGCTACTCTCTCTGCGCATTGCTGAGCTTTCGATTCCTAGCCGTGGATAACGTTCCGCGCTACTCCCGCCCAAAGTCGCACGCGCGAGTGAAATATTGCTCGCTGCCTTTAAAAGATCGCTATTGTGCTTCAAAGCCTCGCTAATAAGCTCCTCTAAGACGGGATCGCCAAAACCTCTCCACCACTCCTTATCAATGACATAAGAGCTCGCACTCGCTAGAGGAAGCGCGATGGGCTCAACCTTGAGCTTCGGACTCATCGAGCAGCCTGCAAGGAGGATTCCTCCGAATATGATTGCGACTATGCTACGCATTAGTATCTCTCCTTAGGTTGATTTCCTCTGATGTATCCGTTTAGTCGCTCCAGTAGGACATAAAAGAGCGGGACAAAGAAGATTGCAATCGTCGTTGCAGCGAGCATTCCGCCAATGACGCCCGTGCCAATCGCATGGCGACTTGCCGCCCCTGCACCGCTGCTTAATGCCAGAGGAATCACCCCAATGGTAAAAGCAAGCGAAGTCATGACAATCGGGCGAAAACGCAACCTCGCCGCCTCAAGACTCGCCTCGATGATTCCCATGCCCGATTCCCGCTTTTGCATAGCAAATTCCACAATCAAAATGGCATTCTTCGCGGAGAGTCCGATGAGCATGATTAATCCGATCTGAAAATAGATGTCGTTACTAAGTCCGCGAAGCCACGTCGCCGTAATCGCTCCAAAAATCGCAAAAGGCACGGCGGTAATAACCGCTAGAGGCATGAGCCACCGCTCATATTGCGCCGCAAGAATCAAGAAAACAAAAATCAGCGCAAAAACAAACGCCTGCACCCCTGTCCCGCTCATCTCTTTTTCCTGATAAGATGCCCCCTCCCACGCAATCGTATATCCGCTGGGAAGAACTTCGTTTGCCACCTCTTCAATTGCACGCAACGCATCGCCTGAGGTATAGCCCACTTTAGGCTCACCGATTACTTTGGCTGCGGGGAAGAGATTGAAGCGGTTAATCACGCTCGCGCCCGTGGTGCGCTCAAAACTGAGAAGCGAGCTCAAAGGCACCATCTCACCGCTTGCAGAGCGGACAAAAACCTGATTGAGGGCTTCGATTCCCTCGCGATATTCGCCCTCAGACTGGATATAGACCCGATAGGAGCGTCCATAGATACTAAAATCATTGACATAGCCCGTTCCAAAGGTTAATTGCATCGCGTTAAAGACATTTGAGACCGGGATTCCGAGTGCCTTTGCCTTCTCTCGATCCAGCGTGACGCTATATTGAGGCACACGCATATCAAGAGTCGTGCGCATACCCGTAAGCTCCGGACGCTGCGATGCTTTAGCGATAACTTGCGTAACATATTTATTCAGCTCTTCATAGCTGCTACCCGTGCGATTCTGTATATACATACTAAATCCGCCCGTGAGACTAAGTCCCATAATGGGAGGTGGATTTACCACGAGCACATAGCCGTCTTTATTGAGGAAGAATCTCCTAGTATAGCCTTGTGCAAGCATTTGAGCATGTTGCTTTAAAAGCGTTCGATCTTTCCAGTCCGCAAGCTGAACAAACCCCACTCCTGCGTCGCTTTTCATCGAGAAAGAGAGCAGATCAAGCCCGGCAAAAGTGATGACCTGATCGATATTAGGATCTTGAGAAAGCGTCGCATAGACATTATCCATCAGTGCTGATGTGCGGTGCAAAGCCGATGCGGGAGGCAAATAACCTAACACCAAAATCGTCCCCTTATCTTCTGCGGGCACGAGTGAAGTTGGCGTATGTCTAAAAAGCTCATAAGAGACAGCGATGATTCCCGCGACTAAAAGGAAGCTCAACAAAACATAGCGAATGACCAAGCGAACGCCCTGAGTAAAGAGCTGCGTAGAGAAGTCAAAAAGTTCATTAAACTTCCTCACAAACCAAAAAGGCTCGGAATTGTGCTCCTTCAAAAAGACCGTGCAAAGCGCGGGCGTGAGCGTAAGCGCGACAAATCCAGAAATCGTTACGGATAGGACGATCGTCATAGCAAATTGCTTATACATCTGCCCAACAAATCCCCCTATAAACGAGATGGGAGTAAATACCGCCGCAAGCACCAAAACAATCGAAATAACCGGCGCAGCAACCTCCTCCATCGCTTTAATCGTCGCCTCTTTAATCGATAAGCCCTCGGTGCGGTGGATACGCTCGACGTTTTCAATCACGATAATCGCGTCATCAACGACGATTCCTATCGCAAGAATCAGCCCAAAGAGTGTGAGGAGATTTATGGAGAATCCCATAGCATACATTCCCGCAAATGTCCCGATAATCGAAACGGGCACGGCAAGCATAGGAATAATCGTCGTGCGAAGATTTTGTAAAAAGAGATAGACGATGAGCGAGACGAGAATCATCGCTTCAATAAACGTTTTAATGACCTCTTGAATGGAGATTCGCACAAATTTCGTCGTGTCATAGGGAATCGCATACGCCATACCCGCGGGGAATTTCTGCGAAAGCCGCTCCATCTCCGCGCCCACAAGCTCGGCGACCTCTAGGGCATTTGCACCCGATTGCATGAAAATCCCAATGGGCGTCGTGGGCTTGCCATTTAGCTTTGCATCAAAGCTGTAAGACTGCGAGCCCAGCTCCACTGTCGCCACGTCCCTTAGTCGAAGCGTCGCGCCTTGGGAATCCGCCCTCAAAATAATATCGCCAAACTCCTCCGCACTCGCCATTCGCCCTTTGGTCGTAATCGTGTAAGTGAACATCGGCTTGTTTGCAATGGGCTCTTGTCCGATCTGCCCTGTAGCAAATTGCGCATTCTGCTCTCTAACCGCGCTGACAATGTCATTGGGTGTGAGGGAATATTTTGCGAGCAAATCGGGCTTGAGCCAAATTCTAATGGAGTAATCCTTCCCGCCAAAAAGCACCACATCGCCCACGCCTTTGATACGCTTAAGGTCATCAACGACATTGATGAGCGCGTAGTTGGAGACGTAAATAGGCGTATGCGCGGGGTCTGAAGAATACATCGCCACGACCTCAAGGATGCTTGAGGAGCGTTTCCTTGCTATTACACCCTGCCGCTGCACCTCAGCGGGCAATGCGCTCAAAGCAGCTTGGATTCGGTTATTCACATCAATAGTCGCCTGATCGGGATCTGTGCCGATTTCAAAAAAGATATTCAGACTGAGCGAGCCGGATGCAGAAGCGGTGGAGGACATATAGATCATGCCATCCACGCCGTTAATCTGCTCCTCCAAAGGCGCGCTTACCGCTTGAGCAATCGTCTCCGCACTCGCTCCAGGATAGATCGCAGAGACCTGCACTTGCGGAGGTATGACTTGCGGATACTCCTCCACGGGAAGCGTCTCAATGGCAACTAACCCCGCCAAAACAATAATAATCGAAATGACTGACGCAAATATGGGTCGCTCAATAAAAAATTTGGAGAACATCAATCTCTCCTATCAATTTGCACGCTCGCATCCGGGCGTATTTTCATGATATTGCTCGTAATGACCAAATCGCCCTCTGCGAGCCCTCTAGTGATGACGAATTCTTTGGTATTATCCGCGGAAAGCTCCACCTCTACGGGTCTCACAGCTACTTTACCATCACTCACGATATAGACGAGCTTCATCGTTCCATTTTGCAACAGAGCCTCTTGGGGAATCGTAGTCGCTTTTTGACGCACGATTCCCTCGATTCTCACACGCACAAACTGCCCGGGCAAAAGAACATGGTCGCTATTTTTAAACAACGCCCTTGCGTGCGTGCTCCCAATCTTCTCATCAATCACGCTATCGGTGAAATCGATGATTCCGCTCTCAGGATACATTGCACCGTTTTTAGAGACGATTCTCGCCCTCAAAGCCCCACTCTCGGAGAGATTCTTCCAATCCCCCTTTGCAAGAGCGTAATTTTGCCTCAACTGCTCAAAATCGGGAATCGCAAACTCCACGTGGATGGGATCAAGCTGCGTAATGGTCGTCAAAAGCGTATCGCTCCCGCCCACATACGCGCCCACGTCTTTGAGCTTCTGCCCCGCCACGCCACTGCTTGGCGCAACAATCGAGGTGTAGCTAAGGTCAATTTGCGCGCTCTTATGTGCCGCTTGCGCGCTGGTGAGGTTCGCACGCGCCATCTCATAGCTCGCAAGGGTATCATCGCGCTCTTTCTCGCTCGCTACCCCATCTGCAAAAAGCTGCTCCATGCGCTTCCATTCGCGCTCACTCTGCCTAAAAATCGCCTCTTGCACTCCTACGCGCGCACTCGCCTGATTAGCCGCGGCTCGGAATTTTGATGAGTCAAGACTAAAGAGCAACTCGCCCTCACGCACCATCGCGCCCTCGGTGTAGTGCTTTTTAAGAATCGTCCCATTGACCTTCGCGCGCACCTCAACCCGCTGCACACTCCGCACCCGCGCGGGATACTCAAGCGTAACGGGAATCGCCCTAAGCTTCACGCTCCGCACATCAACATGCGCGGGAGGCATGCTTCCGGCACCATTAGGAGCGGCTTGAGAGCTTTTTGATTGCTCTCCACCAGAGCACCCCGCCAAGAGTAATCCAAGCATCAAAATGACGCTCTTTTTTATCCAATCTTTTGTCATAAAATCTGCTCCTTTGAAAAGTTTCACTCTTTTTGTCTTGCTTAATTCATGTAGTGTAGTATACATTACATTTTTAAATTTTGCGCTCAAACTCACTTTATCCCGCACCGCACGCCATACAAAAAAATCCTAACCGCCTCATCGACAATTTTTTGCTGCTCTTTTGGCGTGAAATCTAGCGGCGCACCCATCGTAAGAGAACAAAAATAATAAGGCTCAATCACTAAATGAATGAAGCGTAAAGCCGCAAGAGAGACGTCAATATCCTGCGCGATCTTCCCTGCCTGCTGTTGCGCGCGCAAAAATTCCTCAATCACCCTCTGCACACTCTCATGCCCGCACTCATAAAATATCTTGCCCAGCTTGCCCTCGTAGCGACCTCCCTCGGATATAATCACGCGAGAGAGGGCAATGGCTTTGCTGTCGCAAATCACTTCAAAAAATCGCCTACCAAATCGTCGCAGGAATCCTTCGATACTCTTTTCTGAAAGCCTAATCTCCTCAAGCTCCGCAAAAGTCGTCCTGAATTCTCGCACCAACGCCGCTTCAAAGAGCTTCTCTTTAGTGCTAAAAAACTTATAGAGCGTCGATAGCGAGCCGCCCGCACGTCGCACAATCTCATTGACGCTCGTTTTCTCAAAACCATGCTCCAAAAAGAGCTCAAAAGCAACATTGAGAATCTTCTCATAGCGCGCTTGCGAGCGTAAACTAAGCCCCTCCTCCCCCATATTGCCTCACTTTTGTTTGGAATATTTTCGAAGCATTATACCAAAATGTAATGACCATTACTATTTTAAGACTATTTTTATAAATAGGAGAAACGCGGGAATCGACCCATTTTAGGCGATCAAACTTCTTAAATAAACCTGAAAATCGCCCAAATCAGCTAAATAGCCCGTTTGCAAGAATCGAGAAAATCGCTATGGGCGCAACAAAACGCACGCAAAAGAGCCAAATTTTAAAGAAAAACGGCGACATGTGCCCGCTGAACATCCCGTGTATGTGGTTTTTATCAATCACAAAACCGACGAAAATGCACGTCAGCATTCCGGCAATAGGCATAAGCAGAGCCGAGCTAATAAAATCAAGCCAGTCAAAAATGCTTCTACCTGCAATCTTCATCGCCTCTGCATAGCTCTCCGAACCACCGAAAATTACAAGGATTCCTGCAATATAGCTGATGCCCAAAATCAGCACCACCGCCCTTCCTCGCTTCCAGTCGTGCCGCTCGATTAAATAGCTGAGAAAGGGCTCGACCGTGGAGATTGCGGAGGTGATTCCCGCAAAAATTAGCGCGATAAAAAAGAGGAGCGACACGCCCTGCCCGATTGTGCCCATCTGTGCAAACACCACAGGTAGCGAGATAAACACAAGCCCGGGTCCTCCGCTTGGATCGCTGCCAAACTCAAACAGGAATGTAAAAATCACAAGCCCCGCAATCACCGCAATAATCGTATCTAACGCTGCGACATAGATGGCAGAGGAGACAAAATTCCCCTTGCGCGGGAAAGAGGCGGCGTAAGTAATGATCGTCCCCACGCCCAAAGAGAGCGTGAAAAACGCCTGACTTACGGACATTAAAATTACCTGCGGCGTGATGTTTTCCCATTTTGGCGTGAACATAAATGCGAGCGAGCGTGAGAAGCTCTCCATTCCAAGCGCATAAAAAAGTAGCACAATAAAAATAAGAAAAAGTAATGGCATTAAGATAAAATTAATGCGCTCAATTCCCTTCTTTACGCCACGTGAGAGAATATATCCACAGTAGCCGATGACTAATGTATGGAAAAAAATCTGCAAAAAAACAGAGTGCGAAGTGAGCTCGCCAAACATTCCGCCTGCCTGCTCGACGCTCTGAGGCAGCCCCGTGAAAGAGAGGACGATATAGTGAATGAGCCAGCCAATTACCACGGAGTAAAAGGAGAGAATCAGCACGCCATTAATAATCATAAAGCCCGTGAACCTCCAATATCTCGCCCCTTTAGGCGCGAGCTCTTCAAAAGTCGAGACGGGGTTTTTCTCACTGGCACGCCCGAGAACCACCTCGGCTAGAAAGACGCTCACGCCGATGAATAAAATGGAAAGTAAAAAGATAAAAACAAACGCGCCACCCCCATTTTGTCCTGTCATGTAGGGGAATTTCCATATATTCCCTAACCCAATCGCGCTCCCCGCCGCCGCGAGAATAAAACCAACCCTCGAAAATCTACTCATGCTCACAAGGCACACTCCCATGCTAAATTCAAGAGGGGATTCTATCAAAAAGATAAAGTTTTCTGATATTTACAAAACATAGGGGTGATTCTCGGGTTTGGAAGGGAGCACAAATTTGCGCCCCCTTCCCGTTCATTGCACGCTCTTTAGTAATGCATAGAGCTTGCGCGTGAGGCTTGAGATGGGCTGCTTGTCAAAAACATCGGGCGAAACATAAACAACCTCGCCTACACTTCTAGGAATCGTAGAGAATGTATATAACTTTGCTCTTATTTTATATTTTGTATATCTATGAGACACTGCTCCGATTTGCTGTGCTTGAAGCTCTTTGCACTCCTTTTGGCTTACTTGAGGGAATCCGATAAGTCCCTTGTATAAGCCTTTATCACTCTTTATCATAGCGATTCCCTTCAGGGTAGCAAAGAGAGCAAAATGGAGCTCCAGCTCCTCATAAGCATGTCTTTTTGGTGCGCTAAATTTTAGCGGATCTTTCGAACCGCTACACCATTTTTGCAAAGGACACTCCGCGCAAAGAGGATTTTTTGATTTGCACACAAGCGCACCAACATCAAGCAACGCCTGATTGTGATTAAAGGAATCCTCCCTGTTTAAAAACTTCGCCGCCACGCTAAAAAGCTCCGATTCCCCTGCGTTTTGAAGCGCGAAAAAGCGCGAGAGCACGCGCTTAATATTCCCATCAACAATCGCTTCGGGCGCGCCAAAGGCAAAACAGGCAATTGCGCAAGCGGTATAACGCCCTATTCCCGGGAGCTTTCGCAACTCTTGCACACTGTCTGGGAGCCTGCCTTGCGTCCTTTTTGCGAGCGCATGGATATTCCGCACCCTAGAGTAGTAGCCAAGCCCACTCCACGCGCTTAAGAGCTCCGATTCTTGCGCATTTGCAATCGCCGTCAAATTCGGGAATCGCGTAAGAAATGGAAAATAAAATCGCTCCAGCACCGTGCTTACCTGCGTCTGCTGCAACATCATCTCACTGATGTAAATGTGATAGGGATTGCGTGTATTTCGCCACGGAAGATCAGTGCGACCGTGCCTGTGATACCACGATAGGAGCGAAAGTTGAGCCTCTTTATACATGAGGCGAATTATAACTTTTTTGCCTAATGCACCTATAAAAAGGACTCATCGTGGTATTTTGCGCGCGAAAATCGTGTATGATTGCGCCAAAAAGGAAGGACATGCTCCCGGAGCTCTCTTCGCTTGGCTATGAAGTAGCGGTGTTTGCGCTAATTTTTATCGCTCTGCTCCTCTACTCTCGCCATCTTAAATCTTAAGTAAAGTGCGCCATTTTAGGCACGATTCCCGCTACGGTGCTCTATTCGTAGCGTTTTCAATCCACGCGGAAAATACCCGCTTGCCACGCAAGAAAGGCACTAAACGTAGGTTACCACCTCATCATGCGCCCAGCGAAGCTGCTTGCTTTGGGGGTTGAGACGGTATCCAAAAGCCACGCAATACGCAATCCCAAACTCCCTAGCGTCAAACATCTCCACTTCGCTATCCAAAATCCGCTCCAGCTCCGCATAGGAAAAGCCCTCAATCGGGCAGGAATCAACCCCCACAAAAGCAGCCGCCGTCATCATATTCGCACTCGCCAGATAAGCTTGCATTTTCGCCCAATCTTCCAAATTCGGCTTAAGATCGTTCCTCTCAAAATCGGTAAAAACGTCCTTGATTCTCTCTAATCGCTCGGGATCATCACCTACACGCCGCTTGAAAGAGCGTTCAAGATATTCGCTGTCGTGTTTGAAGTGCTTAGGCTCTCGCACGAGAATCACCACAAAATGCGAGCACGTACTCACTTGAGGCTGATCCCAGCACGCGATACGCAGCTCCTCCTTAAGGCGAGCGTCTCTAATCACCAAAAAATGCCAAGGCTCAAGACCGAATGAAGAGGGAGAAATGCGCCCCATATCCAAAATCCACTCCATCTGCTCGTGGGGAATCTTGCGATTCTCATCAAAAATTTTGCACGCATGGCGGAATCTCATCGCTTTTTCAAACTCATTCATAGTCCCTCCTTAGCTTTAAAGTTCAATCTCCAAATCCAAAGGTCTGCGAAACATAGTCAATGTCCTTATCCCCGCGTCCGCTGAGATTGACGAGGATCTTCTCTCCGAGTCGATCTTTTGCGAGCTTCATTGCATATGCAACCGCATGCGCACTCTCAATCGCGGGAATGATTCCCTCCAGTCTTGAGAGGGCAAAAAAGGCTTCAATCGCCTCCTCATCATTCGCACCGCCCACTTTCGTGCGACCGATATCATGCAGATACGCATGCTCGGGTCCCACCGCCTGATAATCCAGTCCGCTCGCCACAGAATGCACCAAAGCAGGCGTCCCATCGCTATTTTGGAGAATTACGGAGTTACATCCGTGCATTACGCCCTCTTTGCC
Source organism: uncultured Wolinella sp. (assembly GCA_963540505.1). Classification (GTDB taxonomy): domain Bacteria; phylum Campylobacterota; class Campylobacteria; order Campylobacterales; family Helicobacteraceae; genus Wolinella. The sequence goes on along the minus strand of CAUTMV010000009.1, from coordinate 19,951 downwards.
TTTGGAAAGGCTCGCAGCATGCTCTCCCAGCGATTCTCCCTTTCCAAAGGGCTCAACCCCCCATAGCTCCACGGGATCATCGATAAAACCGCAAAAAATCCCCATCGCATTGCTTCCGCCACCCAAGCAGGCGACCACGTGCTCGGGCAGCTCCCCGGTCATGTCGATAAACTGCTCCTTGGCTTCGATTCCCACAATGCTTTGAAAATCACGCACCATAAGCGGGAAAGGATGGGGTCCCACCACCGAGCCGATCGCATAAAAGGAGTTTCTTGGGTCTTTAAAATACGCCTCAAAAGCACTATCGACCGCCTCTTTGAGTGTGCGCTCGCCAAAACTCACGGGCACGACCTTCGCTCCGAGCATTTTCATACGCACGACGTTGGGATGCTCCTTGGCGATATCCACCTCGCCCATGTGCACTTCGCACTCCATACCAAAATACGCCGCCGCCGTAGCGATCGCCACTCCGTGCTGCCCCGCTCCCGTCTCGGCGATGAGCTTTGTTTTGCCCATGAATTTCGCGAGCAACGCCTCACCCATGCAGTGATTAAGCTTGTGCGCGCCCGTATGGTTGAGGTCTTCGCGCTTCAAATAAATCGCCGCGCCCCCAACCTTTTCGCTCAATTTTCTCGCAAAATAGAGCGGCGTGGGGCGTCCCTGATAGTGCTTGCGAATATCCCGCAGCTCGCGGATAAATTCATGACTCTGCGCGATCCGAAAATAGGCACGCGAAATATCCCTAAAGTAATCCACGAGCTCCGGAGGTAGATATGATCCGCCGAATCTACCGAAATAGCCCTCTTTATTGGGGAATTTTTTCAGATAAGGTTTTTGCATCAAATGCCTTTGAAAAAGTTTTTACATGCCCTTAATATAAAGGGTGTCGCCTTAAAATTGGATATACTTTTGGGTCTTAATAAGCCAACAAAACGGAGCGTAAATGTTTGTTCCTCTCTTTCTCATCGCTCTTATTCTCGGGCTTTTTTTCTACTCTTTTGAGGTGAAACTCGCGCGCAGCAATGATGAAATCCTGCAAGAAAGCGCACGCAGGATCGCCCTTGATAGCGCAAATGCAAAGGAATACGAACAGCGGCTGCAAAGCTTTTTAGAGCGAAGCCACTTTGAGCTGATGGTGGTCGATTCCCGCGCCTACGCCACGCACAAGCCCTTTAGCATCGGCTGGTTGCTCATCGGGATCGCTTTTGTGGGAATCGGCGCGCTTCTTTACATCGCCTACTATTTTTTCCGCCAAAAGCCCCGCCTCATCGCCCTACCTCCTCTTGATAGCTACGGCTCAAGCGGTTTTAGCTGCTGCTCATAAGGGAAAAACATGTTCTCATCGCTCTTTAGTATACTTTTTTTCATCGCTTCGGGCTACCTTTGCAAACGCCTCAACATCATTGCGGCAAAAGAGGCGATCACGCTCATTAATTTCGTCATTTACGTAGCGATTCCCGCGCTAATCATCGAAAAAATCCACACCCTTACCCTGCGAAGTGAGCTGCTCTACTTCATATCAATAGGCATTATAGGCACGGCGATTGGGGCATTTTGCGTGCTTTTAATCGGGCGATTGATGCGATTCTCGCGCGAGACGCTCGTGACTATGATGATGATGTCCTCTTTTGGTAACACCCTATTCATGGGGCTTCCAATGGTGAGCGGACTCATCGGCGAGGGGATCATGCAAGAAGCCCTCTTGTATGATCAAATCGCGACAATGATTCCCGTCTCACTGCTTGGGCCAGTCATCTTAGCGCAAGCAAGCCCCTACAAAGTCAGCACCAAAGAGATCGCATCAAGTATCATTCGATTCCCACCGATGATTGCTTTAATCGTTGCTTTTGCGCTTCAGGGCGTGCCCTTTCCCGAATTTTTCGTGCAAAGTCTGAAAATGCTCGGCGCGACGGTTACACCCCTAGCCCTCTTTGCAATCGGATTGCAGATGGTTTTTGCCTCCATTGGGCGCGAATGGAGACCCACACTCATTATTTTGGTGGGCAAAATGCTCCTCGCACCACTCACCACACTCGCCATCATGCTCGCGCTGGGATTCTCGCTCACACCAAGCGCGCAAAATGTCATTCTACTCGCCTCAACACCCCCAATGGTGCTCGCCAGCGCGATGGTAATCCGCGCAGGGCTCAACGGATCACTATCGCTTGCAAGTATCGCGCTGGGCGTGGTGGCTATGCTCTTCACCGCCCCCTTACTGTTCTCGATTATTCAGTGAGTTGGCATGGGCGGCTTAAATCCTCCCATATCCTGCCAATCTTTGGAAAATAGCGACCTATCAAGAGATGTATGGCAGGCGATACAGCCCTTGATCACCCCATGTTCCGCCACATCGGAGCGAGTGAGCTTCTCTGCGTCATGACAGGCGAAGCAATCCTGACCGCACGCCGCCCCCATATCCTGCGAGGCAATGCTCTCTGCGGTATGGCAAGTAACGCACGTCGCTAGGCTCTTATGACGCACATCGCTTTCTAAATTCAGCTTAGGATGACACGAGAGACAATCGCCGCTACAACTAAAAAGCCGTAGCGATAGAAGCAAAAACACAAAAATATTGCGCACAATTTCCCTCTAGAGTGATAAATTGACCAGACTACGATGCACCTTGATGACGCTTTTAAAAACGCGCTCACTCCTGCTCGCCGCATATAGCCCACCCGCATGCACATCATAGGGCAAAAACACCGCCAAACTCCCCTTATGAAGTAAAAAAGAGGAGCATGATTCCTCCAAAGGAGGGTCATAAATAATGAGGTCGCGCGAGGCATTGTAGGATTCCCTTAGGGTAAAATCGCCCTTCTCTCCGATGTAAAACCGCTCCTGCCCGCTTAAAACAAGCTGAAAATCAATATAAACCTCGTGGCTCTCAAAAAACGCCTCGCTATAAGGCTTTGTCTCATAGCTCTGCTCGATGGCGTAGATTCCCTCCGCGAGCTCGACCCTGTTTGGGCTATTTAGTGCAAGCGAGCTAATCCGCTCACGCACTTCGCCCATCATTGCACTCTGCATATACTCATAAACTACCCGCAAGGACTCGCTTTGCCTGCACATTTCTTCCGTGCGTGCCATATTCGCAATAAATGCCATTTTTAAGCTACCTCCATATTAGTTTGATTCCCGCATGCTCGGCTTTAAGTGGGAATCGGTGCGATTCCCCCAGAGGCTTTAGCGTCCCTTTATCGCCGACAAAATGCTGAAGATAAAATTCGCCCCTGTATCCGCGGGCAGCTAATGCCTCACTCATCGCATAAATATCCTCGCTGCTTAAGAGCCCTGAATGCACCGTCGTGCGCACCTCAAAGGGCGTATCCCGTGCGAGCAAAAGCTCTAAGCAATCAAGGAATCGCACATAAAAATCACGCCCTGTAATCTCCAAAAAGCGCGCACCCAGCCCCTTAAAATCCACTGCCACATAATCAAGCAGACGCAAATCTAATAGCTCTTTAAGCGCGTCTTTATTCGTGCCGTTGGTATCAAGCTTAAGTTTGAAGCCACGCTTCTTAACCTCCTGCGCCCACTCGGCGATTCCCGCAAAATTCGTCGCCTCCCCGCCGGAGAAGACTACTCCATCAAGCAATCCAATGCGAGAATCAAGAAAATTCAGAGCCTCTTGCAGGCTGATACTCCCGCCTTCGCGCAAAAACTCGGGGTTATAACAGTAGCGACACTCAAGATTGCAACGGCTAAACCAAAAAATCGAGGAGAGCACGCCGGGAAAATCCAGCATGCTAAAGGGGGTGATTGAGTGCAGCGGACACATTCATTAGTGCTTGTTATGGCACTGCGATTCCTCAAAAAACAGACGCTCTTTATGTTCGCCTTTTTTGCCGACATTGAAGCTCTCAACAGGTCTGTGATAGCCCATCACACGGGTATAGACCATACATTTTGTGCGCTTCTCAAGGGGGATTGTTACGTCATTTTTTAGAGGCATCGTCATAGTGAATCCTTTCGTTATGAGTTGAGTGATATTAATAGACTGGAGCTAAAAATGTGTTAAAGACTATGCTTCTTGCTCCATTCTCATCTCCGCCATCGCCTCTTCATCGCAAATCGGGCAATACTCATGCTCGCCGCTTAGATAGCCGTGTTTGGGGCAGACGCTAAAAATCGGCGTGACGGTAATGTAGGGGAGCTTGAAGTTCGTAATCACAGTCTTCACGAGCTTCCTGCATGCCTCGGGATTTGAAATGCGCTCGCGCATGTAAAGGTGCAGCACCGTCCCGCCCGTGTATTTGCACTGCAATTCATCTTGCAACATCAGCGCCTCAAAGGGGTCATCGGTATAGCCCGCGGGAATCTGCGAGCTGTTGGTATAGTAGATATTCTCGCCCATGCCCGCTTGGATAATATCGGGGAATCGCTTCTTATCTTCCTTAGCAAAGCGATAGGTCGTCCCCTCCGCAGGGGTTGCCTCAAGATTGTAAAGATTCCCGCTCTCCTCCTGATAGGAGCGGATTTTCTCGCGCATGAATTCCAAAATCTCGCTCGCCATCTGCTTCCCGCTCGCGCTCGTGATGTCCTTCTCGCCACGCGTGAAATTCAAAATCATCTCATTAATCCCATTCACGCCGATGGTAGAGAAGTGGTTGTTGAAGCTCGGCAAATACCGCTTTGTATAGGGATAGAGCCCGCGATTAAAGAGCTCGGTGACTTTTGTGCGCTTCTTCTCAAGTGTGCTTTTACTAAGCTCCATGAGTCGCACGAGCTCGCGCATGAGCCCCTCGCGATCGCCCTTAAATCGATAACCAAGTCGCGCCATGTTAATCGTTACCACTCCGATACTTCCGGTCATCTCCGCACTTCCAAAGAGCCCGCCCCCGCGCCGCAAGAGCTCGCGCAAATCAAGCTGAAGCCGACAACACATGCTCCGCACAGCATTTGGCTTATAGGCTTCGGGATTTTCGATGAGATTCCCCGCCTCATCGCGGATATATTGACTGCCGATGAAATTCTGAAAATAGCTGCTCCCGATTTTCGCCGTGTTCTCAAAGAGCAGATCGGTATTCTCGCCATACCAGTCAAAATCCTCCGTGATATTCACAGTAGGAATCGGAAAAGTAAAGGGCTGCCCTGTCTTATCGCCCTCCGTCATGACCTCATAATAGGCGCGCACAATCTGCTTCATCTCGGGCAAAAAGTGCTTATAGCTCATCGATAAAAGCGACTGAGCCCCGCGCGCTTGCGCAAGCTCCAGCAGCGTCCTGTCGTCTGTGAGGTCACTAAAGAGATGGACATTCTCGCGCGTGGGAATCTGCTCTTTGAGATCCTCAGGCACGACCCAGTCAATCGTGATATTCGTAAAAGGGCTCTGACCCCAGCGCGCAGGGACGTTTAGATTATAGATGAAGCTCCTAATCGCCTTTTTAATCTCCTTAAACTCTAGCTGATCGCGGAAAACATAGGGCGCAAGGTAGGTATCAAAGCTACTAAACGCCTGCGCACCCGCCCATTCGCTCTGCAAGATTCCTAGGAAGTTTGCCATCTGACCCAAAGCCTCGCGGAAATGCTTGGGTGCGCGCGATTCCACACGTCCGCGCACACCGTTAAAGCCCTCATTGAGGAGTGCGCGCAAGCTCCAGCCCGCGCAATATCCGCTCAAACAGTCCAAGTCGTGAATATGCACATCACCGTTTCGATGCGCATACCCCTCCTCGCGACTATACACGCGATCAAGCCAGTAGTTTGCGATGAGCTTGCCGGCGAGATTGTTCACAAGCCCTGCATTGGAATAGCCCGTGTTGGCGTTGGCGTTAATGCGCCAATCCTCCTTGTTGATGTATTCCTCGACACTCTGCGTGGAATTCACATAAGTCGTATCCTCGTTGAGCCCCGCGATGTGCTCACGCTGCATTTTGTGCAGGAATCGGTAGTTCATAAACGACTTCATCACGCTAAAATAGCCCGCTTTATGCAGCTCAAGCTCGATGGAATCCTGAATAGCCTCCACGCTGTTGAGCTTATCACGCTTTACCCCCGCGAGCACGCGCGCGAAAATCTCCGTGTCATAATCCGCATTCACACTGCTAAATGCCTTTTTGATTGCATCTTCGATCTTGAAGGCGGCAAAAGCCTCCCTGCGACCATCACGTTTTAAAATAGACTCGATCATGACCCTCTCTCTATAAGTTTTTATTATCTTTTCGGCGCACGATTCTCGCACCGTTGTGTTCGCGCAGCAGCTCATGGGAGCTAAGCTCCAAAAGCCCTTGAGCTACGAGATTATCTCGCAATTGTTTGAAATCCTCCTGAGTAATCTCGCCCAAAGTTTTATCCATGAGTTGGTTAAAATCCAATGCGTTCTCCACGCTAGATTCCATACTTAAGGACTCTTTACATAGCGAACAGGGCTCAAGCGGACTATCGCGGAAAAATCGCAGCTCCATACCCCCTAGAGAAGTTGTTTTAAAATCAAAGCCGCTCCCCTTGGGAATACTCGCAAGAAACCTAAAGGAATCCTCCCTTTGCGCTAGGATTTCGCGCACATTCGCACACGGAGCAAAGTGAAAACAAGGTGCGCCCTGACGCTGAAAATCCGCATCATTCACAACCGCCTCATGAATCATCACGCCCCTAATACGCCCGTCATTCAAAAGCGCGAAAATCCGCTCGCCGCCCAGCACGATATCCACCCACGGAAGCTCGATTCCCCCATTTTGCAGTCGCTTATCCAAGAAAAACGCAAGCGATTCCCCGCTTTTCTCAAGCGCGTGAATACTCGCACGGAAGATTCCCCCACTCAAGATACCATACGCTCCTCGACTAGATGACAAAGAATATGCGCGAGCGTGATGTGCATCTCCTGAATGCGGGGCGTATCATGACTCGGGATCACGAGATTAATATCGCACGCTTCATTCATTTTGCCCCCATCGCGTCCGCTCATTCCCACGCAAAAGCAGCCGATTTTACGCCCTACTTCAAAGGCCAAGAGCACATTTTGAGAATTACCGCTTGTGGAGATTCCCACCAAAAGATCGCCCTTATTCGCTAGAGCCTCCACTTGTCTTGAAAATACGCGCTCATAGCCATAATCATTACCAATCGCCGTGAGAGCCGAAGTGTCCGTCGTCAAAGCAATCGCCGCAAGCGCAGGGCGTTCCTTTTTGTATCTTCCCGTGAGCTCCGCAGCGATATGTTGCGCATCAGCCGCACTCCCGCCGTTGCCAAAAAGCAAAATCTTCCCGCCGCGCTTCAGACACTCACTCGCCCGCTCCACCACTGCCTGAAGCTGCGGCGTGAGCTCTGCGAGCGTGCGTTGCGCCGTCTGAATGTGATCATTTAGCTCTTGTTGAATAAATTCCGTATCTTGCATTTTTACCCTTTGATTTTTTTCACAATATTGCTCGTGCTGCGCCCTGCCAAAAACTCAATGAGTCGCACCTCTTTGACGAGTTCGCTGCCCACGACCTCCTTACCTTCGTAATCTTTGCCCTTAACCAAAACATCAGGCTTCAGGCTCTGAATGAGCTCATAGGGTGTATCCTCGCTAAAAATTACTACATAATCCACCGATTCGAGCGCAGCAAGCACCAAAGCGCGATCTTGTTCGCTATTAATAGGACGACCCTCCCCTTTGAGCCTCTGCACGGAATCATCGCTATTTAGCCCCACGATGAGACAATCTCCAAGCTCTTTAGCTTTTTGTAAATATTGCACATGCCCTGCGTGCAAAATATCAAAACAACCGTTTGTGAAGACCACTTTTTGCCCGTGCAGACGCAAGGATTCCACGACTTTTTGCATTGCCTCTTTTTGTAAAACCCGCGCTTGTGTGTAACCCTCTTGAATTGCGTGCAGATATTTGGCAATCTCCTCATGGGTAGCCGTGGCACTGCCGATTTTTCCCACTACAACCGCAGCGGCGGCGTTGGCAAAGAGCGCGCATTCACGAAGCGGGAATCCTGATGCCAAACCATACGCAAGCGAAGCAATGACCGTATCTCCCGCGCCTGTAACGTCATACACTTCCCGAGCAATCGTAGGAATGCGCTCCACATCATTTTCAAAAATCGCAATCCCATCTTCACTCAGCGTAATAACGGAAAATTCCAGTGCGCACATCTCCTTAAGCGCACATAGAGCCTCGCGCAAACTCTCTTCGCCGCCAATCTCAATCCCCGTGGATTCCCGCACCTCTTTTTTATTGGGCGTAAGGAGGCTCGCACCACGGTATTTCGCGTAATCTTTGCCCTTTGGATCGACAAGCACGCGCTTGTTTTTGTTTTTTGCTTCTTTAATGATTGTTTGCGTAAGCGAGGGCGTAAGCACGCCCTTTCCATAGTCAGAAAGGATCACAATATCGCATTTATCAATGTTTGAGTGAATAACTTCTAAAAGTCGCTCCTGTGTGTGGGCGCAAATATCGCCCTTGCTCTCCCAATCCACACGCACGACCTGCTGATTTGAGGCGATGATACGACTTTTTTTGGTCGTGGGGCGGGAAGACTGCACAACAATTCCATTCTCCTTAATCCCAAGCGAACGCAAAATACCTAAAAGCTCCTCACCCACGCTATCCTTGCCGATTACTCCACACGCAATGACGCAAGAATCAAGCGCGATGAGGTTATTCATCACGTTGCACGCACCGCCAAGGCTCTTGCTCTCGCGCTTCACATCGATCACCTGCACAGGTGCTTCGGGCGAAATGCGCTCACACCCGCCCCAAATGTAGTGATCCATCATCAAATCCCCCACGACGAGAATCGTGGGCTTCTTATCCGCGTGAAACGCGCTAATCATGCATTTTGCTCATGATAAATTCGCTTAATCTCTTCCATGTAGCTCTTCACTCCCGCTTCTAGCGGGAATCTAGGCTCATATCCCAGCGATTCCCGCGTAGAGGCGATGTCCGCTTCGGTATGATTTTGGAAAAATTTATAGGGATTTTTGAAATATTCCACTTCAAAATCGCCTAGCTCCGCCTTTAGCGCATTTACGATGTCATTATAGGTGCGTGCCACTCCGCATCCGACATTAAAAACGCCGCTCTTAAGGGCATTCATCGCGCGGATATTGGCTTGCAACACGTCCTGAATATAGACAAAGTCGCGCTTTTGCTCGCCAAACTCAAAAAGCCGCACCTTTTTATCGCACAGAGCTTGAAGCCCCAGCTGGAGGATCATCGAGGCAGTTTTGCCCTTGTAAAATTCCCGCTCGCCATAGACATTAAAATATCGCAAGCCCACAATGCGAGAATCGGGATAAAGACTCATATATCTGTAAGCAAGATGATCCATAGAGAGCTTGCTAAAGCCATAGACATTCTCGGGAATCTCATTGCTCCCCACGCGATTGGGCGCGGGCGTGTTACCGTATGTGCCTGCACTTGAGGCATAAATCATGCGTGCGCCCTTACTCATCGCCAAATCGAGCAGATCCTTAAAGGCATTGGTGTTACTGCGAATCATCAGCTCCTGATTGAGCACCGTCGTATCCGAAATCGCCGCCTCGTGGAAAATGTAGTCGATATTATAATCATAAAGTCGCTTCAGATCTTCGGCGTTATTGATATTCCCCGCGATGATTTCACCGCTAAATCCGAGCAGATTTTTAAAATGCCCGAGGCTTTTTAGATTCCCGCTAGGAAATCGCTCCTCATTTTGAAAACTATCAAAAACGATCACGCGCGCAGCCTTGTGATAGGTGTCAAAATAGTGCGCCAAATTACTTCCGATAAAGCCTGCACCACCCGTAATTACGATAGTCTTGCCCGCAAGTGTATCCTCGATATATTGCATTTTCACTCCTTTAAATAGTCGCTCTTTTCCAAAAAATTAATAAGCGAGATTAGCGAATTGACAATAAAAGTGGGCTTGTTAGGGCGAGATTCTAGCGCAAAGCACTCCTCTTGTGCGCCCCCGCTCTCAAATAAGACGCGATGTGCGATGTTCGCGCCACTCCCCGCCTCAATATCGCTCATTTTATCGCCGATGATAAACGAGCGCGCAGGATCAATGCCAAAATCCCCGATTCCCTGCCTAATCATTCCTGGGTGAGGTTTGCGACACATGCAGGAATCGCTCGGCGCATGCGGGCAAAAATAGATCCCATCAAGCATAAAACCAAGCTCTTTTTGCAGCGAGTTTTGCATGAAATTTGACAGCCTGATAAAATCCTCAATCGTGTAGTATCCGCGGGCGATTCCCGACTGGTTGGTCGCAAGCAAAAGCAAAAAATCGTGCTCCTTAAAATAGCGCAAAAGAGGAAAAATCCCCTCCATAAACCGCCACTCGCTCTCCTTATACACATAACCCGTATCGACATTCATCACGCCGTCTCGATCAAGAAAAAGAGCTCTTCTTAGCATAACGTGCAACCAAAAAACTTCGGCGTATTCGCACCGCTTGGGTCACTTAGGAGGTAGTAGCCTTTAAGCAATGTGTAGATTCCAAAGAGGAAAATAAGCAGGGCGGAAATTTTCATAAACACTCCTCTAAGCGCGCTTTTCTGGGCGATTCCCGTGATGAGTGCGAGGCTGAAAAGTGCGGGAATCGTCGCTAAACCAAACACTCCCATGCTGAGCGCTCCATAAAAGACGGACGCGCTGGAAGCGGCACTAAGGGCAAAAAAATAGACTAAACCACAGGGCAAAAAGCCATTCAAAATCCCGAGAAAATAGAAACTCGCACGGGTTTGTGAGGAGAGAAGCGTGCGGAAGATTTGCGCAAAATGGGGTGAGAAATTTGTTGAAGGCTCAAAATTGGCGAGAATTTTTGGGAAAAATGCAAGGGCGATTCCTAGGAGTGCCATGGAGATTCCTATTAAGATAAAAAGCCATGCACGAGCTAGAGGGGTGATCGCTACCACCGCGCCTAAAGCCCCAAAAAACGCGCCCAAAAGCGCATAAGAGCTCACACGTCCGAGCGAATAGAGCAGGTGCGAATAGATTGCTCTAAAGATGGGGGAATCGGGTGAGATTTTGACGCTCGAATAGGCAAGCACGATTCCCCCGCACATTCCCGCACAATGCCCAAAACTCGCCAAAAATGCGATACTGAAAATAGTATAAAGATCAAAGCTCGCCAAAATTCCCCCTCCAAAGCTCCTCGCCAAATCCCACGCCACACAGATAAAGCCCGTAGCTTGGCGCGGGTGTGTGCGTGTATCGCTCTTGTGCGCGTAGCTGGAGCATAAATTGCTCAAGCGTAATTATGCCCCGATCCAGCTCAAGAAGCGCGCCGATTAAAAGCCGAATCTGCAAGCGCAAAAAGCTATCGCCCGTAATGCGAAAAATCCAGAAATCACGGTATTTGTAGAGTTTAGCCGAATAGATCGTGCGTGTGCTGTTTTTCTCGCCGCTGCCATTTTTCTTAAAAAGCGAAAAATCGTGTCGCCCGACAATCTTTTGCAACGCCTCCTTTATGAGCGATTCCTGTGTGATTTCCCCGCGGGTAACATAGCGCGCATTAAAGGCATGAACCGCGCCGCTCATGATATAACGATAGGTGCGCGTTCGCGCTTTAAAGCGGGGATTAAAGAGCGCAGGAGCTTCATAGAGACGGCGAATGCGAATATGCGGAGCGAGCTTGTGATTGAGCTTTAAGCAGAGTGATTCTCGCGTGATTTGGTAGGGAATCTCAAAGCTCACCGCCTGATTCCTCGCATGCACGCCCCTATCCGTGCGCCCGCTAAAGCGTGCTTTAGAGGCGATTCCCATACTATGCAACGCCGCTTGCAAGCTTGCCGCGACGCTGGGCAATCTCTCTTGAGACTGTGAGCCATAAAAGGCACTCCCATCATATTCGATAAACGCAAGCAAAGTCTTCATTAATAATAAGGGACGATGAAGCGACGATAGAGGATATAGCCGAGCAAAAGCCACGCAAAAAAGACGACAGGGATTCCCACGAAGGGGAAGTAGTTTGAGGCAAAATGGACGAGCGCGTAGAAAAATCCCGTCGCAAAAATGACATAAAAATAGGAGTAATTTTTGCGAAATCGCGGGTGCATTACGCCAAAAAGCGGGATAAAAAATAACGAAGCAAAGGGGAAAAGCGAGATGAGAATTGAGCTTGAGAGCTTGCGCGCGACACGGCTGCTGCCGCTTGCTTGCTCCCAGTAGCCCAAAACTCCAAGCGGACGCTCGTGGCTGGCAGTGGCGAGGTCTCGGATAAGCATTCGCTCATAATCAATGCGCTTCATCTCCTCTTCCTCAAAATAGGCACTTCCATTAAATAGCGAAAGCTCGAGGATTCCCTCGCGATTCTCCACGCGCGCCTCTTTAGCCGTGATGAAGCTCTCGCGCTCCAAATCACCCATGGAAAACATCACAACGTCCTGATATTCGCCCTCCTCTTTAAGCCCGCCCACATACACAAGCCATCCGCCGAGCTTCTGCCCGAATTCTGCGGGTTTGAGATTGATATTAATGCTACTTTTTTTCATATCCAAAAAGCGGTCATACGCTTCGTTGGAGAGCGGAATAAGCGCGAGTGAAATGACAAGCAAGAGGAGCGAAACAAGCACCGCCAAAGGGAAAAAGAGTCGCACAAGCGAGAGGGGCGCAAAACCAAGCGAAAAAAGCACGGGCAACTCATACTCTTGAGACAATTTTGCAAGCGAAATGACGCAAGCGGCAAAAAAGGTAATGGGAATCACAAAAGAGATCACCAGGGGAAGCGAATATGAATAGAGCTCAAAAAGCTCAATAAAGCTCATTTTCACGACAAAAGTAACGCCAGCAATCTTAATGAACAAAACTACCGAAGAGATAAAAAAAAGCACGAGAAAAATTGGAAAAAATAGCTGTGCGAGATTGCCAAAAAGGTATTTTTTCAGACTTTGTATCGAGCTCATAAAAGTGACTCTAAGTAGAGCTCGAAAAACTCGCTAAAGTAATACACCACGAAGGTTCCGAGGGTTAAAAACGGAATAAAAGGCACTTTGGCACGATTCCCCAAAAAGAGCAAAATCACAAGCGCACCGAGTGCAGCCACAAAAATAGCCACAAACGCCATCCCCGCGCCAAGAATCGCCCCCATGCTCGCCGCAACGATAATATCTCCCTCGCCCATCGCCTCGCGCTTGAGGAGTGATGAGAGGGCAAAACGCAAAAGCGTAAGTGCGCCTGCGAGGAGTGCCGCTTCTTTAAAATGTTCAAAAAAGCCCTCCAAAGCGGTAAAAAACGGCTCGATTCCCACAAAAGGGAAGGAATCGACGTAAGATAACGCCCCATACAAAAGTGCGAAAAAGAGCGCGGAGAAGTTGAGGGAATCGGGGACGAGCTGAGTTTTTAGGTCGATGAGCGAGAGGGCAAGCAAGAGGGCAAAAGCGATAAAAAGCGCAAAAGTCGTGGCAAGGTGGGAATCTTTTGCAAAAATCACAAGGGCTAAAAGCGCGCCGAAAAGCTCGATGAGCGGATACATAAAAGAGATTTTCGCACCGCAAAAACTGCAGCGCGCACGCAAAAAAAGAAAAGAAAAGAGCGGAATATTGTGCCACCAGCGCAAAGGAGTGCGGCACATCGGGCAATGTGAAGCGGGGAAACAGACGCTCTCATCGCGAGGCATGCGCACGATTAGAACATTTAGAAACGACCCGAATAACAGCCCGAAAACTCCGACGATCAACCACTCCACGTGCGCCCCTTTGAAAGCTTTAAAAGATTTGATTTTACAAAAAGCTTGCTAAGCCGTGAATTAACTGGTAAAGCATACGCTATTTTGATAAAATCGGGTCTGAGAATTACAAAATTATCATAAGGATTTCTAATGGATAAGGTCATTCGTTTCTCCGTTTCATTGCCCGAGAAACTCCTTACGGAGCTGGATAACAAAATCATTCATCAAGGCTACTCTTCACGCTCTGAGCTGGTGCGAGATCTCATACGCGAGAAGATGGTCGAGGAGAAGTGGGAAAAGGGCAGCGAGGACGCAGTGGGGGTGCTCACGATCGTCTATGATCATCATCAGCGCGAGCTCAATCAGCGCATGATTGACATTCAGCACCAAAGCCACATTCATATCCTCTGCACCACGCACGTCCATGTCGATCATCATAATTGCCTTGAGACGATCATCATCAAGGGCACACCGAAGAGAATCGAGGAGATTGCCGTCTCTATCGGCGGGCTCAGAGGTGTGAAGTTTTCCAAACTTACGCGCGCTTCAAGCTTTCAGTGAGAATTGCGCTTTTTGGAGGCTCTTTTGACCCTCCGCACAGGGGGCATGTGGCGATTATTGAGGCGGCTTTTCGCGCGCTTCCTATCGACAGGCTCTACATCGCGCCCGCATATTTGAATCCTTTCAAAAACAGCGCGCGATTCCCCGCTTCACTCCGATTAAAATGGATGCGTGATATAGCGCGCGATTCCCGAGATTCCGAGTGTATTGAAGTAACGGATTTTGAAATCGCCAAAGGTGCGCCCACGCCCACGATACAGACGGTGCGATTCCTTAAAGAGCGCGGCAAAATTGAGCATTTTTATCTTCTCTTGGGGAGCGATCAGCTTCCCAGACTTCATGAATGGCACTCTTTCGCAGAGCTTAAGAAGCTTGTGGAGTTCGTTATAATTCGACGCGATGAAGCGGAGATTGCGCGCTCTTTTCGCACACTTGAGCTTAGTGAACGCATCAGCTCAAGCGAAATCCGCACGGAACTTGATAAAGGAGAGCTCTCTAGCGCGCTAAAAGAGGCGATCCCCGCATGCATAAGAGATGAAGTGCTAGCTCAGAACCCGATATCGATCTAAGGAAAAGCAGTTGAGAGAAGCGATTATTAAGGAAATTGTAAGAATTTTGGACGACAAAAAGGGCGAAAATATCGAGGTTTTCGAGCTCAAAGGGAGTGATTATCTGGTCGATTATGTGGTAATTGCCACGGCTCTAGCGGACAAACACGCCGCCGCACTCATTGATGCGCTTAAAAGTGAGCTAAAGCCCCTTGGTGAGACCTTTTATGCGACCGAAGAGAGCGATGAGTGGATTGTGGCGGATTTGGGGGACATTATGATTCATCTCTTTACGGAAAATCACCGCAAAAAATTCAACCTCGAAGAGTTCCTAGCGGGAATCCAAAAGGGATTAAACGCCCGCTAGTGAGGCTTTTTCTCCGTAATACGCAGCTTGAATATGTGATTTTCAAAAATAGCGACATAAAACATCGCCTCAAAGACCTTAATATCAAGCACATACCCTTCCACACGCACTTCGCGCTTCTTGGTGTCGCTCTGAAGCGAATGGGCGCGAAACTCTATATCATGCCCCACCTCAATAGGCGCGAGGAATTTCACATCAGCACCGAGCAAAATCGCATTAGGATTATTCACCGCGCACAAAGCCGCAAAATTCGCCGACGAAAATATAAATCCCGAATGCACCAATCCCATACCATCGACCATCATCGAGCGCGTCGTGGAGAACCAAATTTTCGCCGCCCCTTTGGTCATCTCCCGCACTTCGCCAAACGAAGCGTCCGCCTCAAGATAGATTTTCTGCGGGACAAACTCCTCGGGACGCGGCGCAACCTCCTGCTCTTCTACGATGCTGTCCATCTATGCTCCTTTGTATGCTTTGATGTAGATTCTCCTAGGGGCGGGATAGCCCTCGATCGTCTCCTCGCTTGAGCGCAAAAAATCCTCCAAACTCTCAGAATCCACCCACTCAGTCTTGCGCTGCTCCTCGCTAGTTGTCTGCGAAACCGCCAGCGTCAGGATTCCCTCAAAATTAGCGCGCATGAGCCAATTCCTAAGCGCATTCTCCGTAGGGATAAAATAGACGTTGGGCATTTTAGCGTAACGCCCATTTGGCGTGAGAGCCACTTCATCGCTGCCCGCAATCATGAGCGTATCTAAAATCAGCTCTCCACCGACTTTCAGGGCTTTATTGAGGCTCTTTAGCATCTGAATGGGGTCGCTCCGATGGTAAAGCACGCCTAGGCAGAAAATCGTATCAAAACGCTTCCCATACCCCTCCAAATGCTCCACGCCCAACATCTCGAACCTAATCGGAGCGTTGATAAAGCGATTAATAAAATCAAACTGCGTGCGATAGAGCGGCGAGGGGTCAAAACCCGTAAGGCTTTTGGGCGACTTCTCGAGCATGCGAAACATGTAATAGCCGTTATTGCACCCCACATCGGCGACTTCTTTGTCCCTAAGGTCAATATGCGGCTCCAGCAGCGCATATTTTTTGGAGCTTACCCATTCGCTGTCAATCAAAAGCTCACCGAGCGCAAAAGGTCCTTTTCGCCAAGGCTTCAGGCTCTGCGCAAAATCCCTAATCGCCGCTTCTTGCGCCTCATGTTCGGGCGTGCGCTCCCACCAAACGCGCACAATCTCTCCGAGCGTCATTTTGCAATTTTCAGGAATCGCAAGTCGCTCAAGCTGCCTGCGCAACGGGGCAATGTCCTTGCGGGCAAAAAAGCTCGTTTCACGCTCGGAAATGAGCTTTTGAATCTCCTCAGTCACGATCTTTTAGTCCAAAATCGCGATATTTTAAGAAATTGCTCGGAGGGCACTTCTCCTTGTAACTCCCTTGGGAATCGTAATAGACCTCTTTTTCGTCATAAAGGTTAGGCGAGAATCCGCACTGATTATGATGGACGCACCCGCCTAAAAGCGCGATTCCTAGAGCGACAAAAAACAGGCGCATATCACTCCTTTGTATAAATCATGCGAGCGTAGCGATGAGTGCCGATGATTCGCTCACCCTCATCGCTAAATCCGAGCCTCGCATAATACTCCTTGAGCGAGATTTTATCACAATCAACCAACAAAGCGACTCGCTGCGCGCCCATCTCTTGTGCGAGTGAAACAACGTGCATGATGAGTTTGCGTGCGATTCCTCGATTTCGATACTGAGGCTTTACCGCGAGGGAATCGATGTAAAGATCGCCCTTTTCGCACTCCACCTCAATCTGCTGCTCGATTCCCAAAGAGCGTAAATGCCGTAAAATAGGCTCATCTAATGCTTTAGCCTCATCGCCCAAATAGCAATTAATCGCCCCTATAACCTCGTCAGATTCCACGCGGGAATCGCCGAGCGTATCCTCGCGATAGAGCCACGCCCCCTCATAGCCTATGCGACTCTTTTTATTGAGGAAATATCGCTCTAGCGTTGATAAAATCGTCGCCTCATCGCCACTCCCCGTCAAAAACTCCGCAATCTCACCCATCGCCTCTCTCAACAACGCCACCGCCTCTTTCGCATCGCTCGGCTCTGCACGCACGATTCCCATATTTCGCCCCCTTTAGAATTATCTTTTATGTTTTATGCGGATAAATAGTTAAATATATGCTTAAGAATATTTAACTATTCCGTTTTATCTAAGATTTTATATTTTTAAAAGCTTTCTTTATTATATAATTATGGGATTGTCACATGATGACACATACAAAACGTAGACTGACTCATCATACGAAAAAGCAAACGGAGGTGCACCATGAAAGAGACGATTGGACAGCGATTCAAAACAGCGATCGAGAAGAAATACGGCAGATTCGAAAATAAGGTAATCGCCCAAAAATACGGCATGTCCGAGCAAGCCGTTATCAAATTCAAGCGTGATGACAACCTGACCAAATCGATGATTGAAATCGCCAAAGAAGAGGGAATCAACCTAAACTACCTGAGCAACGGGGTCGGCGAGGTCTTTTTGGATAAGACACAAGAGTGCGCCAGAGAGCACATAGTGAGCGAGGGCGATTTTAGAGAATTGATGGGAGAAATTTTTTCGCTCGATCTAAACGCTAAAGAGTATATGTATCACAAAATTAAAGCGGAACTTCTTTTTCTAAAGCGAAAATAGTCTAACGCCATTCCCACTTTTTGATTTATTGAATTAACTTGCTTGATCGCAAAAATTATCTAAAAATCATCTTTTAAACTGCGTCAATATGCCAAGAATCGCCTCGCATACACTCAAGCACCTCCTGCACGCTATCCACGATCTTCCAAAGTTCACAATCTCGCTCTGAAATTGCTCCGCTGCCAAGCAATTTCTCTCTAATCCATGCCTCAAGCTCTTGCCAATATTCGCGTCCATAAAGTAACACCGCAGGGGCTTTGCTTTTACCCGTCTGCATGAGTGTTAGCACTTCAAAAAGCTCATCAAGCGTGCCAAGACCGCCCGGAAGCACGATAAATGCGCTTGAATAGTGCACAAACATGAGCTTGCGAATAAAAAAATAGTAAAACTCCATCTCTCTATCCAGATAGCCATTAGAGTGCTGCTCGTGGGGCAGAATGATATTCAGCCCTATGGAGATTCCCTCGCCCTCTTTCGCGCCGCGATTCGCCGCCTCCATAATCCCGGGACCGCCTCCCGTGATGACTGCATAACCCTGCTGCGCTAAGGCTTTCCCGAGCTCGCGCGCTTCGCTGTAATAGCGACTTCCTTCCCTAAAGCGCGCGCTACCAAAAACGCTGACCGCCGCGCCGATTCCCTCCAAGAATCCCGATGCACGCGCCAGTTCTGCGGCAATTCTCTCCTGATTGAAAGGAGCTTCCTTTTTTGCCATTAATTTTCCTTTTATCTTACGATTTGAGACGTCCCGCCCGTGCACATCAGAAGAATCGCAAAAAGATTACCCCCGCCCAAACAACCATGAATTTGCACACAAAGCATTTGCTACGCTTCTAGCAAGGACAAAATGTCGCCATTTTACACAATTTGCAGATAAATTGCAGGCTTTCACCGGAGGCACGATCCCCGCCTAGACGCAAATACATCCACACAGAGTAGATTTGCGAGGAATCGCGAAGATGAGTTTCGCCCCATACGCGATAGAGCGACCCTCGCGCGGAGCAAAAGAGGGATTCTTGCTTGAAGCTTATTACCTTTTTATCCTCTTGGCTACGATGGGGACTTTCGTGATTCCCGGTGTGCCGATCTTCCTGCACACAGGAGTATCGCTTATATCCACGATGAGATTGGCTTCTTCCGCTGCGCTAGCACCCGTGCGACCTTCAAGCTTCATTATGACGCACGCGTCCTGTTCACTAGTAGCACTCCCACCATTTTTTGAGAGAGTGCTATAAATGGCACCCGCACCTCGAAAATCTTCACCTTTTGTGGGGTAGGTCTCCCAGTTGGCTCTACTAATTTCAGCCACCAAACCAAAAGTCATATCAGATAAAGGACTATATCCATCTCTGGGAATTATCTTGATCATTGTCCTCCCCTCCGATGCCGCCATCGCGGGGAGAGCTTGCATGATTGTGCTCACATCCTGCCTAATCGCCACTACTTTTGCATCAACCCGACTTGCAGACATTTTAGGGATCGCAATCGCAGCGAGAATCCCCAGTATGACGACGATAAAAATAATCTCAATCATCGTAAAAGCGTGTCGTTTCATTTCAACTCCCTATTAAAATTTTATGCTTTTGCCTGTGAGCGGGATATTTAGACCGCTCTGCGGCACTCCGAGCTCCTCACACCCTCCACCGCCGCCTACTCTAAACTTGAGGTATCTCTGATTTGCGGCGATCCCCTCCACATCGCTAGGATCAGGTGCGACTTCAAAGGAGATTATCAAGCATGATCCCAAGCCATCCACAGGTGGCTGGCTAGAATATCCCGAATACATGGCATAAATCGCAGTCGCATCACTCATCGAGCCATTGAGTACGGGCTTCTCTACGCCCCAGTTGGTCCTATTGAGGGTAACCGCATCAGAGAACTTCTGAACCGCAGCCTCCCCGCGACTCATCGCCATCGCGGGGATCGCCTGCATGATGGTCTCGATGTCTTGGGAGATGGAGATGATTTTGGAGTCTTCACGGCTTGTTGCGAGCTTAGGGATCGCAACGGCGGCTAAGAGCCCTAAAATAACAATAATAAACACGAGCTCGATCATGGTAAAGCTACGTCTGTTCATGTCCTATTCCTTGGAGATAAGCTATCTAAAACTACCCCCCCCCCCCCCCCCCACTGTGGGGCAGATGGGGGGTTAAACACTATGCATCTCGATGTTAGCGCAAGGATT
>CAUTMV010000008.1:0-89834 GCA_963540505.1 uncultured Wolinella sp. | reverse complement strand
TTTCTTGGCGGTCTTAGCTCCTTATTTGTCCCTCCCGCGTTAAAAATCGAAGTGAATTGACGCTTAAAATCAAAGTGGCGAATATTCCACAAGAGATCCTGCCTATACGCTCTGTTTATTCATATCCTCGTAGTAATAAAAATATATAGTTCCGCCCTCTCTTCACTGTTTCTTGTTTAAAGCGATTTAAAAGGGCTTTAAATGCCTTTTATTCGCGCTTTAAACGGGTGTTTGTGCTCTTTGCGGGAGCGCCTCGGACACATCGGGATATGCGGGCAGAGCGGGCTTTTTGGAGGACTTTATGCGATAGCGCGTCCGAGCTTTGAGGGGCTTTGTGTAATCTCTGAACGCTCGGCAAAGAGGCGGGGCGAGGAAAGTGCGCGAGCGCACGCGGCAGGTATGGGGTTGGGAGGACACAAAAAAGGTGGGGCATTATGCGGCGCGGAGGCTTTGAGTGCAGGAGCACGGGCGGGGTTTGAAGGCGTATACGAATTGATTTAAAACGCAAGCAGGCTTCGTGAGATGTTCGGAGTGATTGAGATGAGGCGCATGAGGGGAGCTTCGGAGGCTTTCATGAGATACGCAGAGAACACTCTCGGCGCGGCGCGGGGGCTTGGCGAAAGTGTCTGAAAGAGCGGGGGGGGGCTTGACTTGGAATGAATAAATGGGGAGCGGGTGTCTGAAAGAGCCGTGCAGGGGCTTGGCGTGAGTGAGAGTAAAACGAGATGAACACAAGGGGGCAAATGCACTGCGGCAGCTGTATGAGGTGCTCAGAAGAGAGCGCGCACAAGGGGTGTTTAAAGGGCAAATACGGGGTTTATGAGGGGGTTAAAAAATATGTCCCGCTTGAGTTTTTGCGCGTCCTCTTTCGTGTGCTTTTTAGGGCGCGTCCATCTCACTTTGATAAACGTCGTTGCGCGTAAAAATTGCTCGGTTACGTATCCAAATACGCGCCCGTCGCAATTTTCCCGCGCGCCTAGTTTCTCTTTGTGATATGGACGCTTGAGTTTCGGGCGGGGCAGGCAAAACGCCACGGAGTTTTTGGGGCGTGTCCGGATACGAAAAAATAAGGATTTTGTAATGAATAGCCAAAAACCGAAGCGTCCTTGCCTGCTGGGCGGGGGCTCTGCACGGGGAAGTAAAACCTCTAAAAACATGTTGCGGACGCAACATAGTAACTTTAGGTGGGTGCAGGGAGCAGAGCTCCCGCTCGCAAGCGGGGGCTTTGCCCCCGTGCGAAATCAAAACCGCTAAAAATGGGGGACGCCCCCATAACCCCGTAACTTTAGGGGATTGCAGGGAGGATAGAAATACCTTAGATTCTCGCACTTCGGACGAAGTGCAGTCCTTTAGGGGATTGCAAAGGACACCCCGTGTCCTTCATCGCAAGCGGGGGCTTTGCCCCCGTGCGAAGTAAAAAACAGTAGGAGGTTTTGATGTTTGATTTCGGCGCGCCGCCTAGCAAAATTGTTGAAGATTTTAAAGCAAAAAAGCCCGAGGTGCATTTTGACTACGACGAAATTATGCACGAGACCCATGCACGGGTTTTCAGTGTCGCTAAGCTTATGAAAATAGACCTGCTTAAGAGCGTGCAGGAGAGTTTGGAGGGTGCTTTGGAGCGCGGAATAGGCTTTAAGGAGTGGAAAGAGGGGATTATTCCCGAGCTAAAAAAGGGCGGCTGGTTTGGCGAGGTGCGTGCAGTGGATACGCGAAGCGGCGAGATTAAGGATATTTACGTAGGCTCACGGAGGCTAAAAAATATCTATGAAACCAATATGCGCACCGCTTATGCGCGCGCAAGGTATGAGAGGCAGATGGAATCCTCTTTGGAGTATTTTCGCTATGTCTCGGTGCTTGATTCCGCTACCCGTCCCAAGCATAGGCAGTGGCATGGGCTGATTTTGCCCAAAGACGATCCCTTTTGGGATAAGAACTACCCGCCTAACGACTGGGGGTGTCGTTGTAGCGTGAATGCCTATTCACGCGAGCAGATTAAAGCTAAAGGATGGAAAGTAAGCAAGACTCCGAGTGCGGATATCGCCTCCTCTGATTTTTCCTATTCGCCCTCACGCGATACGCAGAAGCTTAGAGGGCTTATCGATGAGCGGCTGAAAGAGCTGCAAAAGAGAGGCACAAGCGAGCGCATATTAAAGGCTTTGGAAAATGAGCTTGCCTTTTTGGAACGCAGTGTGTGGGAGAAGAGCCTTAAGCATGCGGTGGAGGAGTTGCTTATTAAAAAGAACTGGAAAGCCCCTATTGAGGTGTTTCAGATAGGAAAACTTAACGAGGAGCTAAAAGAGAAGATAGAAGAGATTGCAAGGGTTGAATTGCAGAGTCCTTATATAGCTATGGATAAGCGAGCATTACGACATATCCGAGAGGAGAGAAAAGGTGCATACGGTCAAGCCCTGAGGATTGAAGAGATACTGAAAATCCCTGAGGTGTTGCAGAGGGCGGAAGATGTTGTGTTTGACACAGAAAACAAGAATGTTATTTTTTGGTTTAGTGATGGAGGAGATGAGGACAAAATTAATAAAGTTGTCATTCATTTAAACTACAAAATTAAAAAGTTTGGAACGGAGAACTACACAATAACCGTGGGAAAGATAGGTAGAGTAGAGCGTGAACGGGCGAAGGTATACAAAAAAATCCCGTAGCTATGGCAGGGGAAATCGCATCCCCAATAACACACAAGGAAAACAGGGCTTCTCCTCCGTGCCGAATACTAACCATTCTCGGAATCAACCACAAGGCGCAAAAGCAAAGCCGCCCCCCGCACCTTTGGGCTTAGCCCCCCTTCGGTGTTTCGAGGTTTAAGCGTCTAAGACTCGATTGCACTAGCTACGAGACCATCACTATAAAAAATAAGGGCTTAGGGGGCGCTTAAAAGAACTACGAAAAAAGGGCACAAGCGAGCGCATATTAAAGGCTTTGGAAAATGAGCTTGCCTTTTTGGAACGCAGTGTGTGGGAGAAGAGCCTTAAGCATGCGGTGGAGGAGTTATTGGTGAAGAAGAATATCAAGTCTCCTATTGAGGTGTTTCAGATAGGAAAGCTTAACGAGGAGCTAAAAGGAAAGATAGAGGCGACATCAGGGATCACGCTGGAAGAGGCAGGAATCGTCATGGATAAAAAAGCTCTGTGGCATATCAGAGAGGAGCGCAAAGGTGCATACGCTCAAGCTTTGAGAGTTGAGGAGATACTAAAGATTCCTGAAGTGTTGCAAAGGGCGGAGCATGTGAGCTACGAAGAGGACAAAGGCTATAAGTATGTTATCTTTTGGTTTGATGACGGCAAAGATGAGAATATGATTAACAAGCTGGTGGTCAATTTGAATCGAAGAGTTAAGAAGTTTGGAGTGAGCAACTACACAGTAACAATGGGTAAAATAAACAAGGAAACGGCGGGTAGTGTAAAGTTTATAATGCCATAGCCCCTAGCGGAGGGATTTGCACCCACAATCCCACGCGACAAAAACGGGGCTTCTTGTCGTGTGCCGAATACTATATTATCGGCATCAACTAGGTAAGACGCAACAAAATGAACCTGCATTATCGATACTTTGGTGCTACTAAAGCAACACTCCCCTCATACGATACGCCAGCGACATTTTATTGCGTTAGCTATAACGTCTTCATTCTATATAACACTACCTTAAGCGGTAATAAAAAAGGACAACCCATGCAATCTCTAACTTTCAAAAAGCTTGAAAAGGGAATCACTCTTGAAGAAGCAGGTAAACTACAAAATTAAAAAGTTCAGAACGGATAACTTCGTGGCGACGATTAGCAAAATACCAAAGGAAAATTACAAGGGGATTTTATGGGATAAAAAACGATACACTAGAGTAAAGTAGCGAAGCAAGGTCGGGCATCGAACCCAGTCATTTATAAGCGCAAAAACGCATATCCCCCTGCCAAATCTGGGGGCATCTCTTGCTTCACTGAAGAATTGTAGCATAACTTTTTATAAAAAGGCTCTGTGGCATATCCGCGAGGAGAGAAAAGGACAATACAATCAAGCCTTAAGAATCGAGGAGATATTAAAGATTCCTGAGGTGTTGCAAAGGGCGGAGAGTGTGAGCTATGAAGAGGGCAAGGGTTACAAGTATGTCGTTTTTTGGTTTGACGATGAGAGTGATAAAGGTGTCGTTAATAAAGCTGTTATCCACTTAAACTACAAGCTAAAGAAGTTCAAGACAATAAACTATCCCGTAACGTTGGGAAAGGTCAGTCGATCGGAAAAGGAAAAAAGCAAAAACGTCCTATGCATGGCAGAGGAAATCGCATCCTCAATCACAAAAGCAGAATGGGGATATCCGCAGGTGCCCTGGCGCTAAACATTCTGGGAATCAACCACAAAGGCGCGAAAGCGAGCACCACTCTCTGCGTTTCTTTTAAGCCTTAAGCCTCCCCTTTTCGCAGAGTCCAGCCTCGTACTCATTCGCGCTGCATAGGACTCTGTGACTATAAAAAACAAGAACTTAAAAAATGGTTAAAATAGACAGACAAGGGCGAGAGGAACAGAGCAACTATGTAATAACGTTGGATAAAGCGAAAAGAGAAAACATAATCGGCTTAATTCGAAGCGGTTTTCTAAGGAGAATTAAAGGGGCGGGTGGGATTTGAACCCACAACATAAGCCGACACGATGTGCCTCACGCTGTTACCTGCAAAATATGCTTAGCAATCTTCGCCCCATCTAAGCAAAGTAAAACCTTGCCGGAGGATTATAGCATGGTTTTGGATAAAAAGGCTTTGTGGCATATTAGAGAGGAGAGAAAGTATGGAGACCTTAAGCGTTAAAGAGTTTGAAAAACGCGTGCAGGATTTTTCCCAAAAGATTACCCCCGAGGCATTAAAAGGCGTGCTCTTTAGTATCGGAGAGATGATAGAGAGTAAAATTCATGAGAGCTTTGAGAGAGAGCGCGATCCATGGGGGCAGAAGTGGAAGCCTTTAAAACGCAACACACTTAAGCGCAAAAGAGGAAAAGGACGAATCTTGCACGACACGGGAAGTCTTGGCTACAAATGGAGCGTCAGTGAGCAGGATCATAGTGTTTTAATCTCAAGCAATGTCCGGACAAAAAAGGGCTATCCCTACGGAGCGGCTCATCAATTCGGCACACGACACATCCCCGCTCGTCCTTTTATCCCCGTGCGTGACGGAAAGCCGGAAGAGGGATTGAAAAATGATATAGAGGCGCATTTAAAAGAGTTCTTCAAGCTTTAAAGCCCTTTTAAATACCCTTTAAACCCCATGAAACTATCCGCGCTTCCGCTTGCCCTCAAAAGATAGAGGGGACTCTATTTTTCTCGCTCCTCTTTGAGGGATTCAAAGAGATCTTTGGAGTATTTTTCAAGCTCTCTGTCGCGCTCTAGGAGCTCCACAGTGGAGAAGATTGCGCCGCATTTGGGGCATTTGCGCCATCTTCGGACATACAAGCCCTTAATCGTCCCCTCGACTGTGGTCTTTAAAAAGGTTTTAGAGCAAAAAAGGAGCAAGGCATGATTTGCCCATATTGCGGAGGAGAGAAGACGAGAGTCACCACAACGATAAAATCCTTTGAAAATAGGCGTTTTAGGGTCTGTTTAAGTTGTAAAAAGAGCTTTTCGACGATTGAGCATGTCTTTTATGATGACTATTTAAAAGATTACTTCAAAGAGACGGCTCCTATGAGCAGTAAGGTAAAAAAAGATGAATAACGATACGCTTCTTTCAAAGCTCTTAAAAGCAAAGAGCACGCAGCATAAGAAAAAAGAGGAGCTCATCGATGAGTTTATAGCACAAGCCTCCGCTTTGGAGGGCAAAAGCCTCGATGAGAGCCTCGCCTCTTTGCTTATCTTTATCTCTCAAAACCTCAATAATCCCATGCTAGAGCAGCTTACCGAGGCAAAGATTAATGCCCTAGAGCTTTTTTCTATGCCGGGCAATATCGAAGAGACCTATCAGGCTCTAGCCCGAGCGGGCATAAGCTTTGATAAAACGGATTTAAACTCCCTTAAAGCTATGCAGAATAACTTCCACTGGCTCAAAGAGGATTACGGAGCGTCAACTCAAGAGAAGCTAAAAGCCCTTACGCGGCGCGTTTTTCGCGGAGAGATTCCGCGTAGCGAAATGCCCGGAGCTCTAAAAGAGCAGTTTAGTCACCTAAAAGAGGAGAGTCTTCAATATTTTGAGGGGGTGAGCGACCATATCATCAGTCAAAGTCAAAACATCGCCACGGTCAATCAAGCGCGAAAGTATGACGCTCCGTATTATAAGGTCGTAGCGATCATGGATGCGAAGACTTCCGCTGTGTGTAGGAGCATGCACGGGCGGATTTTAAAGGCTTCTGCAGTGGAAAAACAGAGCGATAAGATCATCAATGCCCGCAGTATCGAAGAGAAAAAGCGCGCGAGTGCATGGCATGAAAAGCCCTATAACGGTAAGAGTGATGAGCTTGCGCCTAATGCTTGCCTCCCGCCCTATCACTTCAGATGCAGGACGGAGGTGGTGCCCGTGTGGATTGATGATTATGAGGTGGATGGGGTCAGAATGCGCGCCTCGGAGCCTTTGGGTAAAAATGAGGTGCTAAGGCATATTGACAGAGCCGGCATAGAGCGAATCCTCACAAAGAATAATTACCTCCACGGGAATCATTCCAAGCTTTTACGTAAAAAAGCCCCCATTAGAGATATTGTTAAGGCATTAAATAGTATAAATACCATCGCCCCGAATAAAAACACCAAACACTACGTAAATGCCCTGTGTGATAACGGCTATGTTTTGGTATTTGACGGAGATACGATCGTCACGGCAATACCTCCGGAGGGTAGCAAAAGTGAGATAGTTCACTATTTTAAAAATGGCACATATGGAGATAGAAAGGAGATTATCAAATGGCAAAGAGACAGTTTCTTATCTACCTTTTCCCGGCAGAGTGGCAGATGGGAGCGGTTGATTACGACTATAGAAAAGATAAGGATGGCAAAAGACTACCTGCTCAAAAAGTCGTTACCTTCCCGATAGCAAGCAAAGGTGGCAAGATAAACGCTATGAGTTGTATGTTTACTCTGAGCGAAAAGGACTTTAAGGCAATAGAGAGAGACGAAGCTTTCCAAGAGGTGTGTGATTTTACACATATGGATCCCGGAACCGGAGAGGTTTTAAAAACTTTTGAGGGGACGATTCTTGAGGCTCTGCGCTATACCGATAAAGCTTTTGGTGATTTTACCGCCACGCTATGAACCTCGCCACGCATATCAGAAACTTCGTTTTTCGCGTAGCTTCGGGCATTAGACTAAAGGCAAAGAAGCACGCGCCCATTCGGAGCGGAAACCTCAAAAAAGATATTCAAGTCTTTGAGCATAGCGATTATTTCACGATAGGAAATAGCGCACTGGCTCCCTATGCGAAGTTTGTCCATTTTGGCACCAAGCCTCATATCATCAAGCCCAAAAATAAAAAGGCTCTAGCCAATGTCAAGGGCGCGCAATTCTTTGGAAAAAGAGTGCAACATCCGGGAAGCAAAGCTAATCCCTATCTTTTCAGGGCTTTGGGCGAATACCTAAAAGGCAGTGGCTTTAAGAGCGCACAAAGAGCACTTCAAAAGGCGTTAAAGGAGGAGTTTGAGGGCGAGATTAAATAATCCCTGCTCCCTAAAAAATCACCGCCCCGCCTCTCTTTTTCCTACGGACTGCCTCAATCTTTCTACACGCTAGAGCCAATGCCCAAAAGCGATCCGCGTGTCCGTGCTCGTTTCTTTTTGCGTCATACTTAAAGCCTCTTGCGCCCGCTACGCGTTTAATGGCATGCAGATCCGCGATGAGCTGAGGGTCGTTGGGTATGAGTATCTTCTTATCCTCAAAGAGCTTTTTTAGATTTAATGCCATCTCTTCCTTGATGCCCGCGGTGAAATAGACGCCATGCACGCGACTTTTAAACTTATTTTGCATGGTCTCTGCGAGGTTTAGTCCGATTCCGGTCTTGTCGATTTCCAGCGTTGCCAGCGGATAGCTGCGCAGGTGCGCGCTTAGAATATCCTCCTGCTCTTTGAAGCTTGCTTTAGCGTAAACATGCATATAAGCAAGGATGTATCCCTCTGCACTCGGCTTTACATCTGCGAGCGTGGAGCGGTCATTGACCCGCCCGATGTCATACCCGCATAGAAGCGGAGTATCGCTCCCGGGCGCGACATAGCGCGCTTTCTCATCGACGCAGGATTTAATCAGCGATATGCTTAAAAGCGAGCTCTCATCATCGATAAAGATACACTCATACGCGCTCGCCCATGTGTCCGCATCAAAGAGTGCGCGCATCGTCTCAAGGTCAAACTCTAGCCCCGCCTCCATGGCTTTGTAAATATCCACAAAGAAGCGATCGAACATTTTATATTGAAGCTCATCGCTATAAATCTTATGAAAGAGGCTGTTCTCTTCAAAAGGCGTCGAAAGGATTGATAAACGCCCTTTAATCGCTCCGATACTAGGGACGAATGCATGCCATATCTTTTTTGGATTGGGATACCACGCAAACTCATCCATCCATATATCGCCCGTGAAGCCCTGCACGGTGCGAAAGTTATGCGCGAGGGCTTTGATGGTTGCGTTATTCTCAAGCATAATCTCCGTCTCGCTGTCTTTTTGCAACACCACTCCGAACCTTTGCGCCCATTGCCTTAAGTAATTCATGAGGATGAGCGCCTGCTCCTCGGAGGCGGATAAAAAGAGTTGATTTCTACCTCCCACCGCTCCAATGAGCGCATCCACGGATGCAACGTAGCTAAAGCCTATCTGTCGGGATTTTAAGACGATTCTAAACTGCGCGTTGGAGCTTAAAAATTCTTGTTGATAAGAAAAAAGCCCGCCCTCTTTAAGCACGCGTGCTTTTAGCTCTTGAGCCTTTTTATCAAGGCTTATGGGAGGTTTTTGGTAGGTTTTTAGCTCTTTTCTCTTTTTCTCCTCCCCGGAGAGCTTATTCAGTGCGATGATAAGCTCGGCAAGCAGCGCGGTCTCTTGGGGTGTGGAATCGCTCTTTTTACTTAATATCTCAATCCTCTTTTTCAATGAAACAATGGCATCCTCTAAGCTAAACTCCTCTTTGGCGTTTTTGAGCCACTTTGAGAGAGTGGGGCGAGAGACGCCCATTTGGCTGCTGAGCTGCACGGAATTTACCCCGCTTTTGAGTAAATTCACACACTCTTTTTTAAAATCTTCACTGTATGCCATTTTTTAGCCTTTTTTCTTTGTGGTAGGGGAATGGATAGTGTCTCAATGAGTTAAACGATTTTAAACGGATTTAAACGCCTTTTAAACGCTATTAAATATTCTTTTGCCAGCCCAAAATATTCCTCGCCTCTTGCACACTAATAATTCCACGCTCAACCAGTTGAGTCGCAATCTCGCCGTCATCTTTGAAATTTGTAACATCAAGGGGCTTTAGCACGACCTTAATCCCGATATTCTCAAAAAAGCCCTCAATGAGCTCAATTTTTGGCTTGATTTCGATTTCGTTAAATTGATGGAGCTGTCCGATGAGCTCCCCACCCCCGCCTAGACCTCCAGCTTCCATGATTCCAAGAAGTCGCGGAGGGATACCGTGTGCAAGCGCAATCTCATCTCTGCTCACTCTCTTAAGCTTTTCAAAACTCAAATCTTCCACCCCTCCAAGCCTCTCAAAGCGGATTTTTGCCTCTCTTTCGCCTTGTGAATTCGTGTATGCGAGGAGCGTTTTATGCGCGTTATTTGACCCTTTAAAGCTCTCGGAGAAGAACTTTTTATAGGCGTTTATCTGCTCTTCGGAGGGTTCATCGTTTTCGTGAATGATGGCAATATCCGGGCGCGCGCCATTTTTAAAAAATGCGAAGTTATACGCATCGGCTTCTTTGTTGATTAGGATTTGAAACATGGCGGCGAGATAGTCGGGCTCTCCGTAATAGCGCGAGCTGGGAGAGTAGTATTTTAGATAGTAGCCCTCAAGTTTTTGCTTTTTTGCCTCGGTGAGCTGAAAGATTTCACACTTTTTATTGGTCCTCCACTCATGAGCAGGGATATTATAGAGGGCATAATTTTTAGCACTTCCAGCTTTTTCGATAGGAGCATTTCCAAAGAGCTCTAAATTGTAAGCAAACTCAAACAAAAAGGACTTCTCAAACACTCCCTCCGCCAAAAACTTGCCCAGGTCGCTCTCTTCTACCTCTATTTGACTTAGCAATCCCGCCTTTATTTTAATGGCTCTTTTGTGATAGACATTAGCATAATGAAGCGCTAGGAGGTCATTAAAATTGATAAAGGGCTCTAAAATGTTGCCCTCTTCAGTATCACTGGAGATCTGTGTGCTCTCTGCACTGCCTTTAAAAATATACTCTCTCACGCGCGCTACCTTTTATAAAAAATATGCAAAAAATTTTATAACAAAAAACGCTACAAGCCCGTCCTACATAGGCTTTATATAGTTTTTTATTTTTTCAAAAACGCTTTATCATTCAAAAATATTTCATGTTCAAAAAAAGGAGGACGGTTTTAGTGAGACGACTAAAAGAGATTAACATTACTCATATCTCGCTTGTGAAAGCCGGAGCGAATAAAAAGACCATCATCTACAAAAGCAGTGATGAGACTCCAAGCTACACAAGAGAGATTAAACTCTCCAAAAAGGTCAATGAAAAGGGCGTGGTCTATGGAGTCGTATATTCCCCAGAAGAGGTAGATACGCAAGGAGACATCGCCTCTGCAGAGGAGATTGAGAAAGCGGCGTATTCCTTCATGAAAGGCTTGAACGCCCTCAATATCGACCGAGATCACAACTTCAAACCCGCTGGGGCTTATGTCGCGGAGAGCTGGATTTTAAGAGAGGGCGATCCTATCTTTAAAAACGAAAAGCCCGGAAGTTGGGCGGTCGCGATTAAGCTTGAGGATGAGGAGCTCAAAGAAGCCGTGAAAAAGGGCGAGATTTCCGGGATCTCCATGGCGGGCATCGCAAGTCGTGAAGAGGTGGAGAAAAACGACCTAAGCGAGGTCATTAAAGGGCTTGGCGCATTTCTTGAGCTCTTCAAAGGCACTACCCGGACGCAAAAAAGCGAAGAGGAGCCAAAAGAGGAGGAGGAGAAAACACAGAGCCGCGAAAAGATGTTTACAGAGCTTAGCGAGGCACTCAAAGAGGTGCTAAGCCTAAAAGAGCGCATCGAAGCACTCGAAGCCAATGCTAAGGTAAGCAAGCAGGACACAGACAAAGAAAACGACAAAAAAAGCGCAATTAAAGGGGTTTTATAATGGCAAAAGGTCTATCACAAATTCTAAAGGCAAAAGGGACAATTACGGCAAACGATCTCTATGAGAACGGAGCGCTTACACCTGAGGTTTCACGCAAGGTTATTAATGCCATCGTGGAAAAAAACGAGTTTCTATCTCTCATCACCACGGATAAAACGTCAAAACTTCAAAAGAGTTTCGATGTGTGGAGTATTGCTAATGGCGTGCTCGTGCGCGTTAATGCCGGAGAGGCGCCCACACAAGCGCAACGCGAAAAGCTCGGAGTTAAAAATGTGCTCATCGAAAATAAGCCCGTGCAACTCTATGCAAAAATCACGCAGGACACGCTCGAAGACAACGCGGATAATCCGGATTTTGAAGATGAGATGTTTACAAGTTTTGCCAAAGCATTCTCTAATGACATCCAAAATCTGGGACTTAATGGCGAGAAAGACGACTATGCGGATAAGGAGTTCAAAAACCTAAACAAGGGCTGGATCACGCTCGCAAAAGAGAATGACGAGGTCGCCAAAGTCGAATATGAAGCAAACAGCAAGGTCTCAGAGAGGCTCATCGCACTGGTTGAGGCGAGCGGGGATATGCCCAAAGACGCAGTAATCATCCTCTCCCAAAGCGATTTTATCGCCTATCAAAAGGAGATCGGGAATAAGAACGGAGGCTTTAACGTCCTCCTAAACGCAGGCGCGAATCATGTGCTCGGAGTCCCTCTTAAGGTGGTGGATTACATGCCCGCTGGCTTCTATCTTATGACTCCGCCAAAGAATCTTATTCTAAGCCTCGGACTGGATATGAGGCGCACGCGCTGGTATGACCATGATGAGAGCTCGCTAAAGTATAAATTCGAGGTCTTTAACGACTATCAAATCGGCGTAGCGAAATGGTGCGCGCTCGCACAGCCAAAAGGTTAAAAGCGTGCTGGGTGCTTCAGAGCTTCGTGCTTCCTTGGAGCTAAGAGCCAAAAGCGTGCTCTGCAATCAAGAGGAGGTAACCCCTGAAGCACTGGAGAGCGCGACCCTTGAGACCCTTGAGGCAATCAAAGGAAGAGAGGTCGCTTTGTGGGCGATTTATGACTTTGCGATGTTTCGCTTAAGAAGTTTTTTGCACCTTAACCCCTCAAGCGAAGAGCTGGAGAGCTTTGAGCTTGCAAAAAAGGAAATCAAGCAGAGCGTAAAAATCTCGCGCCAAAGCAATATCGCTTATGAAACGCCATGATTAAAGAGGCGATACAGACGCTCCTAGCGCTCCTAAACAGCGGAGGCGAGCGCGTCATCATGCTAAGGGACACGGTGAGGCAAGGCGGAAACTACCTGCTCTTCTCATCTTTGCAAAAAGAGAGAGAGATTAGCACGCTTCACTTCTCTCTTTTCATTGCCGGGCACACTTTTTTAGGCAATGCCGAGGCACTCATTCCGCGCCTAAGTGCTTTTTTAGAGATGTTAGAGGAGCTAAGAGCCAATCCGCTCCCAAACTATCCCTCAAAGCTTAGCGTGCAGGAGGCTCATTTAAAGGAAGTGAACACGCTCTTTTTTTATGAGGTGTCCATCAAACTGGAAATCCGTCAATAAAGGGTAAAGAGATGAAAGACCTAACACAACGCATCAAAAAACACGAGGGCTTCCGCTCTAAAATCTACAAGGATACGCTCGGATTTGACACGGTGGGCTTCGGTTTTAAGGTTGATAGTCTGACCACAGACGAGCTCGCACTCAATGGCGGGCGTGTTGCGCCTATGAGTGCGGAAGTAGCCGAGGCGATTTTAGAGCTTAAGCTACAAAAGCTGGAGAGTGAGCTAAAAGCGCGCGCCCCGCATATTTTCGCGCTAAAACCTAGCGCGCGCGAGGCTTGCTTTGAGATGGCTTATCAGATGGGAATTAAGGGCTTTTTGAGCTTTAAGCGTATGCATGAGGCACTAAAAAGCGAGGATTACGAGGGTGCGCGTCATCACGCACTGGATAGCGAGTGGGCAAAACAGACACCAAAGCGCGCCGAGGCGGTAAGTTATGGATTTTTGGCTTAGATTCGCGGTTATTTCTGTAATCATCGGGGTGGTTGGAGCGGTTGGGACATTCACTTCTCTTTTTACACAACTGCAAAACCTGAAAGAAGCCAACGAAAACCTAGAACGCGAGATTGTGCTTCTTGAGGCTTTAAGAGAGCAAGACGCGCTCCTTGTGGCTAAACAGAATAATGCCCTTGAGGAGTTGCGCCTAAAAAGCACTCCCGCGCCTTTTAGCCCGCCCGCCCGCGTGCAAAAGGTGGTCATCAAGGATCCCTCCTGCGAGGCGGAACTCAAAGCATACAAGGAGCTATTTCAATGAGAGACGCGGTGCTTTTTCCTTTATGCGTCGTTGCGCTTTTGGCACTTTTTAGCGGTTGCACAAGCGCGCCCCGCCCCAAAATCATCGTTAAAGAGGTCAAAATCCCCGTCATCTGCCCCGTGAAAATGCCCAAAAAGCCCGAAAACAGCGGGGATTTTGAGAGCCATAAAGCCCTCATGATTTACCTTTTGGAGTGCGAGGCGTTATTGAAGCATTGCGCAACGCCTCAATCTCACTTTGATAAAGGGGGTATTTAATGAAGCATAAAAGCCTTTTTGAGGACGCGAAAAAAAGCAGGCGCGCATGTGAGCTCGGAGCGTGCGGACAGCTCTTTATCAATGCAAGCGCGTTTCTTTTCGGGCTTGCTTGTGTGCTTTTAGTGAATTTTTCACTGCTTTTTTGCATGCGGGCAATCTTTGGCGATTCCCTCATGGGCAGCGTGCTTTGGGGGATAGGTGCGGGGGCATTTAGCGGGCTTTTCCCGCCCTCTTTTTTCATTAAACATTTGGGCGCAAGAAGCAAAAAAACAGAGCGCGAAAACGTTCAAAACGGGGTTTTGCCATGAACAGCCAAAATTTCAAGCGTCCATATCCGCTAAAGACGGGTTGTGCACACAACCCAATAACTTCAGGTGGGTGCAGGGAGTTGGCTCCCTGCTCGCAAGCGGAAGCTTTGCTTTCGCGCGAAGTCAAAAGGTGAGCGCCATGAATAATTACGCCGAATTGCTTTTTTACGCGCTCCTAGGGAGCTACACGGCTTATTCAAAGGGCGAGCAAAAGGGCATTAAAATCCTTTTAAATCGCCTTTTGGAGGGCGTTTTTGTCGCGTTTATCTTTTTCAATCTTGCACTCTATGCCACTGATGAGCCCAATATCGCCATCGGAATTGGCGGGGCTAGTGCGTGGTTTGGAGTGCAGGCGTTAGAGTTTATCAGGGAGAATTTCAGAGAAATTATTCAAAGGAGGAAAATATGAATAATTCACAAAAAGAAAACTTGTTTCTAAGCGGCGGGACACTGTTTTTACAGCCCTACAAAGAGGACGGAATGCTTGAAGTTGAGCGTTATGACATGGGAGCGGTGGAGGTTACGCTTTCGCGCGATACCACAACTGCAAGCGCTTTTACGCGCTCCATGGGCACAAAGCAAAAAATCGCAGAGGTCGTCACGGAGGAGAACTACACGCTAAAAATTAAGGCTAATTCTTTCAGCCCCGTGAACCTTGCAAGCGCGCTGGGCTCTAGAGTTGAAGAGATTACCGTTGCAAGCGGTGAAAAGCTTCCAAACGGAGCTCTTGCGGACAAAGAGCACAAATTTATAAAGATTGAGGCAGGCACAAATCCGCTCCTAAAGGCGCGCCTCATTTTCGAGGGTAAACCCGTGCAAGGCAGGCGCGTCATCGCAATCATTCACGAGGCGAACATCAAAATGAGCGGCGAGCTTCCGCTTATGAGTGAGGAATTCGCAACGATGGACTTTGAGGGGAGCGCGAATAGGACGAGCGAGGGCTACTACACGCACTACATAGAGGAGCAGTAGCGTTGTCTTTTGCTACTTATGCTTCGTTGCGAAAATCTCCACTTCCTGCGACAACCCCTAAGGTTAGTCTCGTCGTGAAGATTTCCGCGCCTAGCCTAAGCGCAAAGGACTTCCGCTTGAGTTTTCGGGCGTTCTTTTGGGGGCACGGGCTACACAACCCTAAAAATCCCCGCAAAACCCTTCCGCTTGAGTTTTCGGGCACGCCTAGCCTAAAGAAAAAATCCCTCGCGCCCGAGCATTTTTTGCGCGTCCTCTTTTGGGTGCTTTTGCGCCCATCGCAATTTTCCCGCGCGAGCGGTTTCTCTTTGTGATATGGACGCTTGGGATTTTAGGGGGCGGGCGCAAGAGAAAAACGGAGTTTTTGGGGCGTGTCCGGATACGAAAAAATAAGGATTTTGCAATGAACAGCCAAAAACCGAAGCGTTTCTATCCTCTGAAACTAGGCGCAAACGGGGGCGGGGCTTTGCCCGAGAAATCAAAACCTCTAAAAAACAGGTTGTGAACACAACCTAATAACTTTAGGTGGGTGCAGGGAGCAGAGCTCCCGCTCGCAAAGCGGAATTCACTTCCGCTGCGAAATCAAAAATAAAGGATACAAAAATGGCATTTGTTTTTAAAATCGAACGACCGAGCATTGAATTTCAAGCCGAGCTAAGCAGTGGCGAAAGTGTGCTTTTGCGCCTCTTTGAAAGCAACGCAAAGCAGCTGGAGGAGCTGGAGAGCAAGGGCGAGAGTATTGCAATCGCGCGAGCGCATTTGGAGCAAAATCTAGAGGGTGAGCGCGCCTCTGAATTCATCGAGGATCTGTTTAATAACGGCTCGCTAGGGAGCTTTTATAGCGCGATGAGCGAGCAATTTTCTGGGCTTAAAAAAGAGCGCGAGAAACGCAGAAAAAACTGACCCGCTGGGCTAAAGAGCGCGCCTTTTTAGCCCGCGGAGACAGTGTCCCTCTGCCCTATGAGCCGGAGGGAGAAGAGGAGGAGCTGCTCGCTTATGGCTTTAACCTCGCTCTTAGCTTTGTGGGCGCGGGGTTTAGCGTGTTTCGGCAGGTAGATTTTAGCGTGGTAAAGGAGTTTTGTGGGGCGCATAAACTGCAGACTTTAGAGGTTTTTGCGCTCTTTAAAGAGATGGCTATGGAGATGGAAGGCTAAGCGTGGTGCTTTTTCCTTTATACGGCGTTGGGCGGAAAAATTGCTAGCTCATTTACCCTGCGTAAAATCCCGTCGCAATTTTCCCGCCCGCCTTGTCTAAAGAAAAAATCTCTCACGCTCGGGGCTTTGGGGCGAGGGCGGATTTTCAAAAAATGGAGCCAAAAATCAAAGCCGAACTATTTTGGAGGAATTTTCGTGGTTGCGCGGGAAAAATCGACGAGACTAACCATACGGGTTGTCGCAGGAGATTTTTACAAGCTCCGCGAAAATTACCCAAAAGAGAAGGCGTAAAAGGAAAAAGATGCAGGATTTAGGGCTAAAACTAAGCTTTGATGTCAAATCCGGACAACTAAAAACAGCGGATAATGCCCTAAAAGAGACCGCGCAAAGCACCCAAAAAGCAAAGAAAAACACGGACAAGCTTACGGAATCGACGAAATTCTTAGGCGTTTCCGTGGACAAAGTTACGCAAAAGCTCGCAGTGTTTTCCCTCGCACTCAATGGAATCCGCGAAATTGGGAGCTTTATCTCTGAGCCCCTCAAAGAGGTTATCGCGCTAAATTCCGAGATGGAAAACCTTACCGCCTCGCTCGCTACCCTCATTAATGTCAATCATCAAAACGTTACCACCACGGGGCGCGCGCTTAATTCGCTGGAAAAATTCACCCTCTCAGGCAAAATCGCGAATGCAACACTTAATGAGCTAAAAGAGACCGGGCTAAAGCTAGGTTATGGCTTTTCGGATACGGCGGAGATGTTTAAAGCCTTTTATGCCACCGCGGGGCGCGCCATGAGCCTCACGCAGGCTAAAGAGGCTTTAGGAGTGCTTGCAAGCGCGGGGCGCATTGCGGGCGTTTCGGTAGACGCCCTCAAAGTAAGCTTAGATAATGTCGGCGCGGGAATGGCAAACAGCGCGACTGATTTTGGGCGTTTTATCGCCTCTCAAGGGTTGAGCACCGAAGCTATGCAAAAAGCCCGCAGGGAGGGAAAACTCTATGAATTAATCTTAGAGAAGCTCGGACCTCTTGCAAGCTCTGCGGGGCTAGGAGCGGAGTCTTATGCGATCTCCATGGAAAAACTCAAAGACGCGCTCGCAGGACTTAAGGGCGATGCCGGGGCGGAATTTTTTGAAGCAAGCAAAGAGAATATCCGCGCCACGTCCGAGTTTTTAAACCAATACCGAGCGGAAATTTTAGAGACGCTCAGATTGCTTTATGACTTTTTAAAAAGCGTTTATGAGCTCTTTAAAGAGGTGATAAAAGCCGTTGCGAGCACCTTTGGCGCGATTCTTGGCTGGAGCGATAACGCGCGCGAGGGCATTAGTGGGGTCGCTAAAGCCTTTTACGTCCTGCATGACCTCATTATCGGCATTGAATACGTTTTTAAAAATGTAACAAACACCTTTAAATTACTCGTCGAAAACACGAAAATGGATCTCAAGCTCATGGTGGAATATTTCTATCGTGTGAAACACCTCTTCACAAGAAGCGAGGGCGAAAATCTCGCACAAATACGAGCGGAAATCAGGGGGCATGCAGAAGAAAGCAATAAAATCTTTAGCGAATATGGACGCCTCATCGATGAGGCGGGCGCCAAAATGCAAAGAATACGCCAAAAAAGCCCCGCCCCTAAAGCCACGGATTTAAACTTCGAGGGACTGCGTGAAATACAAGCCCCCGCTCTTAGCACACAAGCAAGCAAAAAGCCCTATGACGCGGAACTTATCCTTGAGCGAAAACGCGCCGAGCTTATGGAGGCGGGAATGGAGCAAAAACTCGCTTTAGAGCGCGCCAATCATGCGCTAAACATGCAAAATATGCGCTATGAAACAGAGGCGCGCGCCAAAAACCACGAGCTTACCCGCGCACAAGCCAATGAGCTCCTAGCACTTGAGCAAAAGCTACACCAAAAACGAATGCAGGATATCGCGGAGATGAGTGAAGCGAATCAAGCCCTAAAAAACGGCTTGCAGGAGGCATTCACGGGGCTTTTTAGCGGAAAGCAGAAGAATTTATTTAAAAGCTTTACACAGAGCCTGCAAGCCTCTATGACAAAAATGTTTACCGCCTCTTTAACCAAGGCGATACTCCAAAGCTCGGTCGCCGAGGGTATGAAAAACACCTTTTCTAACGCGTTTAACGGCATTTCAGGAATAGGCAAAGCAAGCGGGGGGTTGGTTAATGCAAGCGGCGCGAGACGTTCACGCGGAGGCGCGTTAGGAGGCATTGGGGGCGCGTTAGGAGCATTCGCAACAGGTAGCGCGCTCGGAGGCATTGCGGGGAATCTTCTCTCCACGCCGCAAAATGAAGACAGGACGCAAAAATACGGCACCCTCGGAGCGGGAATCGGCACGGCGATCGGATACGCTCTAGGGGGTCCGGTGGCAGGCGCAATCATCGGAAGCCTCGCAGGCTCGCTTGTGGGCTCTTTTAAGAGCGAAAAAACAAGCATTACGGGCGCGGGAGTG
Source organism: uncultured Wolinella sp. (assembly GCA_963540505.1). Taxonomy (GTDB): domain Bacteria; phylum Campylobacterota; class Campylobacteria; order Campylobacterales; family Helicobacteraceae; genus Wolinella. Next base: position 71,110 of record CAUTMV010000008.1, on the reverse strand, counting down.
CAGATAGCAAAAGCAAGCAAAAAATACCTAAGCGGAAGCGAATTTGTCGATAAGAAAAAAGAGAGCTCTTCCTTTTGGGGGCTAAGCTCTGGCACGAAATATTGGACGCAATATAGCGCGATTAACCGCGTTGCCGCCCAAGGCATTAAAAACACGCTCCGAGGCTTTGAATATATCCTGCAGGATTTAGGCGCTGGAATTAAAGAGCTATCCGTAAGCGCGGGACGCTATAAAGATTATGCGAGCATTGCGGGCGCGGGCGCGCGCGAGATGATAAGAGAGTTTTTAAACATTGGAGCGCATTTTAAAGAGACAAGCCTTCTAAGCTATCTGAGAGCACGAAAAGATAACAAGGCAACCTATTCTAAGGTTATTAACGGAATCCGCCGCTATTTTGTCGAGAGCACCCCCGCACTCGATTCTATCTATAACCTCTGGAGCGAATACGCCAAAAGCCTAAACACCGAGGTCGCCAAACTCATAAGCGAAAGCCTCGGAAAGTATCTGAAAACAGGCTATGAGTTTAAGAGCTGGCTGCTTAAAGAGCGGGGCGATGAGCTCGGCGCGCTGCGATTTGAAAGCGAGCTGGCTAAAAAGCAGGTTTCCCGCCTCCTGGAGACGCTGGGAGCGCAAAACGTTAATATCGATAACTACCTCTCATGGCGCGAGCAGGCACTAAAAGAGAACTTCAGCCACGAGCACATCGAAAATATTAACCGCCTCGGTGAAGCCCTCAAAGCAAGCACACAGGCGGCTAAAAAGTATGAAGAAGCTTTGAAAAATGAGAAAAAGAGTCGCCTAAATCTTGTCGATTCCTACCTCAAAAAGACGCGCAAGCTCGAGGATTTACGCGCGGATTCTGGCGACACGCTCGAGCGCCTTCAGGTGGGCATGTTAACCACACTAAAAGCAATCTTACGCACTCAACAAGAGATTTTAAACGGTGCACAGCCCCGTGTGCAGGGGGTTTTGCCGTGAAAATCCTGGAGCGAGGCAGGCTAAATATCATAAGCTCCAACCTCAAAGAGAACACACCGCCCTTTACACAGGACAAAAGCTACAAAAAGGGCGAGCGCGTCCTCTTTGAACGATATATCTATGAGGCGCTGCAGGATACAAGCGAAACCCCCGAAGCGCTTAAAGGCTTTTGGAAGCGCGCGGGGGTGAGTAATGAATTCGCCCCCTTTGATTTTTACCTAAACACCGCGGGAGTCGTAGAAAACAGCCTTGAACTCGTAGTGCAAGCCTTTGGAGCGCGCGCGCTATTTTTAGGCAACCTCAAAGCCAAAAACCTAAAAATCGAAGTGCTGGATACTCGCAGCGCAAAAGTGCTGGAATCTAAAGAGTATCGCCTTTTCGGGCACTCCATCACAAGCTGGAGCGATTATTTTTTTGGCTCTTGGCGCGAAAAAATGCGTCATAACGTCTATTATGAATGCTCCACGCTCGCGCGCGAACTCACTTTTAAAATCCACGCATGGGGGCTGGCACACATCGAGCTGGGGATGTTTTATGCGGGGGGCTTGCAGGAGCTGGGCACAACGCTTTATGACAAAAATTCGCTCTCAATTTTGGATTTTTCACGCGTAAAAACCGATGAGAGCGGCATTACCGAGCTTCAAAAAGGGGCTTTTAAGCGCACGCACTCTTTTAATCTGCTTGCAGAAGAGTCACAGCTTGACCTAATCGCCCACGCCCTCGCAGAAGCGCGCGGTGAAGCGCGGGTATTTGTAGTCTCGGACTGTTTTGAAAGCTTTATCATTTTCGGCTTTTTAAAACACCACGAAATCCTGCTTTCAAAACCCACGAGAAGCATTGTCTCCGTGGAGATTGAGGGCTTAATCTAAAGAGAAAGGAAAAATATGCAAAAAATTACGCCTTTGCCAAAACCACCAAGCACACAGGACGCGCAAAACTTCGACCTGCGAGCAGACACCTTTTTAGGCGCACTCCCTCCCTTTGCAAAGGAGCTAAACGCGCTTACTAGCGAGCTAAACGCGCTCCCAAAAGAGCTTAGCAAACATAGCGAAACTCTTAAAAGCGACCTCCGTGATGAGGCGCAAAAAGAGAGCCGCGCGGGGGTTAAAAAAATCAAAGAGGCACAAGAGAACGCACTGCAACAAATACAAGAGCAAGGGCGCGCCACTGCACTTTTAAGAAGCCGCTTCTTAAGCGTTGAATGCGCCTTTTTGCGCCTTTCTCAAGCAGTGCAGGGCTTAAAAAACCGAGTGCAAAGAGACGCTAGCGAGTGTGCAAGAATCGGTGAATATCGCCTCTTTTTACGCCCCACACTCCCTAAAGGTTACGCCCCGCTGGGAAGCCTTTTAAGCAAAAAGGAATATCCGCTGGCTTATGCCTATTTTAAGAGCATTCAAGCACTCACAAAAGAGGCTCCCGAGGGATATTTTTACCTGCCCCGCGCGGGGATTTTTGCACGGGGCACAAATGAGAGCGCTCTAGCGGGAAGCTATGAGGGGGACGCGATCAGAGATATTGATCTGCGATGGCTGGAGCAGGGATTTTCCGTCCGTAAATCCCCCGAATTTGGCTTCATAGCGGAATATGCAAGCAATACCGCGTGCGTTAATACCGCCACCGCGGGATATTACGGGATTATGCAGATGTCGCTAAAGAAAGGCGGACGCTATCCTATCGCAGATGAGATCCGCCCCAAATCTAACCGCTACCTTGAGGGTATCTATGTCGGCGCGCCCATCTCACCTTGATAAACGTCGTTAGGAGGATAAAGCGTTGTCTTTTGCTACTTATGCTTCGTTGCGAAACCAAAACGCTCGGTTATGTATGTTCAATACACGCCCGTCGCGTTTTGTTTCCGCGCCTAGCCTAAGCGCAAAATACTTCCGCCCAAATCTTCGGGCGGGGGCTTTTTCCTTGCGCGTCCTCTTTTGGGTGCTTTTTAGGGAGCTTGAATCTTCGGGCGGGGGCGCAAGAGAAAAAGGAGTTTTGCAATGAATAACCAAGAGTTGAAGCGTCCTTGCCTGCGAGGCGGGGGCTCTGAGCGGGGAAGTAAAACCTCTAAAAACAGGTTGTCTCCGCACAACCTAGTAACTTTAGGGGATTGCAAAGGACGCTCGCGTCCTTGCTCGCAGGAGGGATCTAATCCCTCCGAGAAATCAAATCAATAAAAGGAGAAAAAATGCCACAAAACACACAAACAACGGAAGAGGGCTACCTAAACACGCTTTTAGCGCGCTTGGAGCTGCTGAGTAAAGAGGTTGAGAGCATAAGCGCGCAACAGGAGATTAGCGCGATTTTGGAGATGATAGAGAGTGCGGGCGCACTCAAAAAGGCGGAAATTGAGGCACTGGCTAAAAAATTCGCACTTCCTTACACCAAAAAAAGCTGGCGTCTGCTTAAAGAGGTTAAGCTCTATCGTATGGTTATGGTGCAGGAGGTTTACAAAAATAAAGAGGGCGAGATTGTCCGATACGGCGATATTTTAACCCGCGGTGCAAACACTGCAAACAACGCAGGCACGCCACGCGGGGCACTGGCGCGCTTTTCACGGGTGCATTTACCCGAGGATATGGAATTTATCGAAGTTTTCGGCGGAATCCACACCTTTTTTGCGCTCCCTAAAGAGGGTAAAAGCCTCTATGCCTGGGGTGCAAACTACCACGGAAGCGCGGGGGCGGGACATACAGGGCAAATTCCCCTCCCCGTTAAAATCGACTTTCCCGCGCGGGTTAAGAGCGTAAAAACGGGATATGTGACTAGCAATAGCGCGAGTGTGCTGGTGCTTTGTGAAAACGGAAAAGTCTATAGCAGCGGATACAACGGCTACGGAGGGCTGGGGCTCGGAGACACCGCCGACAGAAACACCTTCAGCGAGATTAAAGCCCTAAAAGATATTGAAAAAATCGAAGTTGCAAGCAACGGAGCACGCACTTCCTGCTTTGCAATTGATAAAGAGGGCGCGCTTTTTGCATGGGGTGAAAACTCATGGGGACAGCTTGGTATCGGAAACACCACCCATCAAAACAAACCTCAAAAAATCACACTCAATCAAAAGGTCGCGGGGGTATTCGGCGCAATTCGCAACGACGGAGCTACAAGCTTTATTATTCTGGAAGACGGATCGCTTCTTGGAGCGGGCTACAACGCCCACAAAAACCTAAGCGATGGAAGCACGCAAAACCGCCCCGCATGGACGCCTTGCAAAAGTGCAGGTAAAGAGCTGAAAAACATCGCTAAAGTCTACCCCGCGAGCGCTTATGGGACGGTTTTTGCGCTGGATTTTGATAAAAATCTCTATGCATGGGGATACGGCACGCAGGGATTTGGCGATAAGAGCCCGAAAGCCACCCCCACGGAGGCAAAAATAGTGCTGGAGGGGGTGCTTAGTTTTTGCGCCTATACCGATAATCTTGTGCGAGCTTACGCGCTGAAAAAAGACGGACTGTATGCTTTTGGACGCAACAGCGGGGGTATGCTTGGTATCGGAAACACCATTGATACAGACGAATTCCACGCGCTGGGCACGATCCCTGATGATTTTATGGCTTATGCCTACAATGAAGAGGGAAATCTGCTTACCTTGCGCGATGATTGCCTCTATGCTTGCGGGAATGCCGAAAACGGAACGCTGGACTTTGCCTCTGCGACGCTGCAGAGAGTGGTGGGGTGAAAATGACCTGCACATCCGCCCCGCTCCCCTTCTTCGGTCAAAAACGCGCCTTTTTAAAGCCCTTTTATGAGTGTTTGAGGCACTTTAGCCCCCATGCGACCTACCTCGATCTTTTTGGCGGGAGCGCGCTGCTCTCACACACCATCAAGCAAACCTATCCAAAAGCTCGTGTCATCTACAACGACCACGATAATTTTATAGGGCGCATAGAAAATCTCAAACAAACTAACGCAATCATCGATGAGCTCCGAGAATACGGGGCGCAAAAGGGGTTTAAACACGCCCAAAGGCTCGGAAAAGAGGATCGCGAGGGGGTGAGGGCAATCTTTTTAGCCCACGAGGCGCGCGGAGAGAGGGTTGACTACGCCACGCTGGGCGCGAGCCTGCTCTTCAGCGCACGGAGGGTTCAGAGCCTCAAAGAGCTGATGAGCGGGTCGATTTATTGGCGCATAAATAAGACAAACTACCCGCACATTCACACCTATCTTCAGGGCGTGGAGCGCGTGAGCGGGGATTTTCGCGCCGTGTATGAGGCACACAAAGAAGCGCGCGAGCTCGTGCTTGTCTGCGACCCGCCCTACCTCTCCACGCTCCAAAACGCCTATGGCAAAGAGTGGTTCAAAGTCGAAGATTTCCTTGTTTTAATGGATATTGTTGAAAAGCACCCTTTCATCTTTTTTAGCTCGGAGCGAAGCGAATTTTACCCGCTGGTAAAACATCTGACACATAGGGGCATTAACGGCGGAAGCCTCATAAACATCGAGCCCTACGCGCAAAGAACGGGCGCACCCACAGCCCGCGCGCGCTATGTCGATAATCTCTATTACAGTCTCGGGGCGTGAGGCGCACCTATCTTTTGTGCGCACCTCACGCGTGTTTTAAAAGAGCTTGTAAAATCTCCCCGCAAAAGAGCGCACACCCCTCTCTTTGGTTTTTCTCACAACCATCACAACAGCGCAAATCCCCCCCCTAAAAAAAGAAAATAACAGAAAAAAGAAAAGCCCTACAGCGGATTTAAGAGCACTTCAGGCACGCCTATTTTGGCTAATCCCGCGCTCGCATATCCCGCAACTTTAGGCAAAACTCCGACATCAACCTAAGCAATCCGCACTCAAAAAGATACCGCAACCCCCCACACCCCGCATTTGCCCTTTAAACACCCCTTGCGCGCGCTCATCTCTTCTAACCGCCATGCACCTCGCCGCAGTGCATTTGCCCCTCCGTCTCGTTTTACTCTCATTCCGTCAAGCCCCCGCACGGCTCTTTCAGACACCCGCTCCCCATTTATTCTAAGTCAAGCCCCGCCCCCGCTCTTTCAGACACTTCCGTCAAGCCCCCGCACGGCACGCTCCGAAACCCAAACAATTTCGCACAAAAGCTCCCACAAATCCCTCACAAAGCCCGTTATCCTAACCCATCACCCGCCGCCCCCGCTTCTTGCACTTGCAACACCCCGCACCCGGCTTTTACCCCACCCGCCCACAACCTCGCCACACCCATCCAATGCGTCTCTTTGAAGAGTTCATAAAAGCGCGCACAAAGCCCGATCATTTTTACCTGCTCGCACAGACCCGGACAAGAAAAAATAAAGCTCCAAACCCGCCACACCCCTCAACGAGCACCACCCACGAGCCTCTAAAACCCCACTCATGCGCCGCACAAAGCTTGCCTCGACATCTCACGGAGCCTGCTTGCGCTTTAAATCAATTCGTATACGCCTTCAAACCCCGCCCGTGCTCCTGCACTCAAAGCCTCCGCGCCGCATAATGCCCCACCTTTTTTGTGTCCTCCCAACCCCATACCTGCCGCGTGCGCTCGCGCACTTTCCTCGCCCCGCCTCTTTGCCGAGCGTTCAGAGATTACACAAAGCCCCTCAAAGCTCGGACGCGCTATCGCATAAAGTCCTCCAAAAAGCCCGCTCTGCCCGCATATCCCGATGTGTCCGAGGCGCTCCCGCAAAGAGCACAAACACCCGTTTAAAGCGCGAATAAAAGGCATTTAAAGCCCTTTTAAATCGCTTTAAACAAGAAACAGTGAAGAGAGGGCGGAACTATATATTTTTATTACTACGAGGATATGAATAAACAGAGCGTATAGGCAGGATCTCTTGTGGAATATTCGCCACTTTGATTTTAAGCGTCAATTCACTTTGATTTTTAATGCGGGAGGACAACATGCTAAAGTCAATTTTTTCAAGATGGAACATAAACTCTTTTTTCGAGTTTATGCTTTTGTCTTGCTTGTGTAGAGCAATCTTTTGTGATAAAGCCTCTATAAAATGCTCTTTTATTTGGAATGTTTGAGGCGAATTTAGTGGCATTATTTTTAGATAATAGTTTTTAAGTGTGAGCAAAAGAGTATTTATCTCATTAACATAGTCGGTAAAATTCGTCTTTTTTCTACTTAAGGAGTGTAAATTTGAGATGATTTTCTGCACCTTGTCATTATCTACGAAGCGATTCCTGCCCAGGAATCGAATGCCCAAGAAGACAAATCCATCTTTAATATTTAAGATTTTAGTTTTTTCCTCATTTAATGATAAATTTAATATTTTTAGGAATCCAGTTAGCTTTTGCTTGAGCTCTATAGCTTTCTCTTGATCGTCAAAGAATATGACAAAATCATCGGCGTATCTGACAAATCTATCCGTGGTTTTATTTATAAATCTATCCATCAAATCAAGATAGATGTTTGATAGCATTGGTGATATGATGTCGCCTTGATTCACACCACTCTTATGCTCCTTGAAGTCTCCCCTTAGGAATCCTCCTGTTTTCAAAAATAGTGATATTAGGTCAATTATTCTCGTCTCTTTTATCTGTTTTTGTAAAATTTGTAGCAGTTTTGAATGATCTATAGATTCAAAAAAGTCCTTTATATCAGCTCTAAGCACCCAAGAATCGCCCTCATTGATAAAATTGCTTGCTCTATTTATAGCCCTATAAGTTGATTTATTTGGGCGATAGGCATAGGAATTTGATAGGAATAAACCGTCAAAGTAGGGATTTAGCTCCGAGTATAAAACCCTCTGCACAAGCTTATCTTTTATGGAGGATAAGCCTATGGGTCTTGCACTATTAGAATTCTCTTTTGGGATATTAATTCTTCTCAGAGGCTCTGGTGCATAGCTACCATCATTCAAGGAGTGGATCAGGTTCTTTATATTTTTGTCAAAATTTTTCTTGAAATCCGTATGCGAAACCTCATCCATTCCTATGGAGCACATGGATATTTCATTGAAAGCTGAGCTGAGAGCATTTTTCGTAAATACTTGCTCTAAGCTCTTGGCAAACATCTCTATTTTTTGTTTTTAAATAAACTTTTGACTTTTTCTATATAGAGAGGTAGATTTTTAATCTTTCGCTCCGCCTCAACATTCCATTTGCTATTCTTAGAGTCTGCATGCGCTATGCGGTTTCGTATTCTTAAGACTTCGCGATAGGTATTCCCTATAACATCTTTTTGATTCTTTAGTATATTCTTAGCCCTATCGCTTCCATACTCCTTCTTCCTATCTTTTTCGGTAGAGTATTGTTTGCCAGTGTCTAGATTGTATTTCTCTGCTATGGCACTCACAATGCTTTCTGCTAGCATAATATAACCTGATGTGTAGTTTTGATGTTTATAATACCATTCCGCCATGCGGTATTGGAGTAGCGAGATAGATTCTACATCAAGCATCTTTATAAACTCCTCCAAGTCATCGCCTATTAGACTGTAGATCTTGTTTTTGTTATCTTTGAAAAACGAAATCTCGGTTCTTAGATCTGCTATTGCGCTTTTCAGGCTTATCATATCAGACATACTAAGGGCGTTTGTAAAATTTTCAAACTTATTCGCCTTACTTTTGTCTTCTTTTAAGAGCCTTAATATCTCCTTTGTATTTCCGTAGGTTTTAAGCTCCCTTATCGCCCTTGACCATCTAAGCAATTTAAAAAACATGACCAAATTTACGATGGGTGTTATACCATTATTTTCACCCGAGTATTCAAGCATGCCATAGTAGACACCTTGTATATTGAGCTCACTGCCTAATGCATTCGAAGTAAACTCGCTCATAACAAAGCTCATGAGTGAAAGTGAGCGAAAAGAGTGTGTAATGTCAAGATGTATCTCGTCGTTTGACTTTAGATGTTTGGAAATTTCCATAAATTTATCAAAATTCCCCCATAGCTCTTCTTCGTTTACTCCGTATTCAATGATAAAGCACTTCGAGCCTTTAGTGCCCAGTTTCTTATCTATGATCTCCTCGATACTCGGGATAAATTCGGCTAAATCTTTATTCTCTTTGGCTTCGAGTATTTTTAGGCTCATCTCGTAATCCCCGCCAAAATCCTCAAAAACAGCCCCCCAGATAGACTTTTGAGTCCCCACCAAAAAGAGCTTGTCTACTTTTAAATGTTCGCACAACGCCTTGGCAATAAACTTCTCCTTCTCATAGACTCTATTGTCAATCCCGTAGATTGCCTCGCTATATCCGCCGTTTCTATTCCCTGTGCCTATTGAGCTGATCAATACTCTTGCCATTTCTGCTCCTTTTTGCCATGTGTTGTAGCATAATTTTCCAAGATATTAGATTGGAATGCCTCAGTTAATCTGTAAAGACCACACTCTTAAGGGGATATAAAAGTTGAGAGTGGTACATTCAGAACTCATCAGAGATGGACTGATCTAGGAATCGAGCAATAGAATGAAAAGAAGAGTCAGTATGGTTTTATTTTTTTCCCATGAGCTAACGATGGATCAAATAAGAGATGCACAGGAGAATTTTGGTGTTTGTGATTTTATAAGGTTACCTCAAGAACTTCAAAAGAAGTGGTCAAATGTCCCAGCTAAACTGGAGAATCTGGATAATTTTATGGTTGATTTTGAAAATTTTGTAAAAGCGAATGCAAAAGAGGGTGATTTTGCATTGGTGCAGGGAGATTTTGGGGTTACTTATAAGATGATAGAGTTTTGTAAAAAGGAGGGTATAAGAGCTGTATATGCGACTACTAAGAGAATCGCAAAAGAGATGATTGCTGATGGTAGGGTGGTAAAGAATTCGATTTTTAAGCACGTAAGATTTAGGGAGTATTAATTGAGATATACCGAACTTAGGGTGTTGTTTAAGTCTGCGCAAAAGCCGCCCTTTTTCATAGGCTCTCAGGTGCGAGGAGCTTTTGGTTATGCCCTAAAAAGTGTGAGCTGTATAAATCCTGCATACTCGTGCAATGAATGCTTTGCAGGGGATAGCTGTTTGTATTATGATTTTTTTGAAAAGAAAAATAGTTATCATAGATATAGACTTGACTTTGAGCTGGGAGCTGAAATTTATGACTTTGGCATAGTTTTACTTGGAGGTGTGTGCGAAAAATTGCCCTATGTTGCTTCTGCAACATACATAATGCTGAAAAAATACGGTCTTGGCAAGAATAAAACGAGATATGATAAGTTTGATATGTTTATAAACGACGAAATGTGCTTAGAAAATGATCAGATAAGTCTACCAAAGAATTACATAAGAGAATTTAGCTTTCAAGGCGGTTCTAGCAATGTTAGAATTAACTTTGCAACGCCTCTCAGGATGAAAAAAGATAACAAATTTTTAAGAAACGATGATATATCTCTAAAAGATATACTAAACTCCATTTATCAGAGATATTTAAGTATCTTTGGGGAAGATTTCAAGACTTTCCCCCATGAGATAGGTGGGGAGATAGTGAAGAAAGAGTTAAAGTATGTAGAGCTGACTAGACATAGCAATAGACAAAAGACAACCATGAATATGGGTGGTTTAATGGGCTATATAGAAGTAAGGGGAGTTAGCGAAGAATGCCTGCGCCTACTCAGATTGGGCGAAATAATAGGTGTCGGAAAGCAGACGGTTTTTGGGCTGGGAAAAATACGAATGGAGGATATGAATGGGTAAATTTAATAGTTATTTTAGCGGGGATTTTGCGGATTTAGAGCCTGAGTCAAGAGATATAAGTGAGCTGTTAGAAGATGAGATGTTCTTGATTAGTGGTGACTTCTATGCGATACAGAAATTCATCTTTGATAATCTAGGCTCAAAAAATGCAGCAAAAGTGTTAAGAGCAAAATCCGCTTTCTGCGAGCTTTTTATGGTAATTTTATCGAAGTTTATCTGCAAAAAACTTGATATAGACGAGAAGTATGTTTTGTCGTGTATGGCGGGGAAATTTGAGATATTATCCCCTAAGTTTGATGAGGCTATATTCAAGGAGATAAAGGACGTTATCAATTCATACTTTATAAAAAATTTCTTTGGCGTCAGTGGTGTTAGCCTCTCTTACGTGGAGTGCAAGCGAGAAGATTTCAAAGAGCCTCAAAAATACAAAGCGTTAAGGGACAAGATAAGCGAGGCTGTGGAGCTGGAGAAATTTAAAAAGCTAAATTTAAAGGATCAAAATCCAATACTCTCATACGACAAGGGTATTACAAATCAAACTCTTTGTAAGGTTTGCAACATAAGAAAAATATCTCATAATAACGATAAATGCGAGATGTGTAGTGCTTTTATCAAGCTTGGAGAAAGACTAGCTAGTGATAGCAAAAAAGTAAACAGCAAGGAGATCGGGATAGATTTTTTGGATGTCGATCTTGAAATAACCGAAAATATAAGATCATACGTGGCAAAGGATGAAGGCGCGATAGTGGATTTTGAGGCACTAGCGAGGGAATCGCATGGCGAAAACGCTATAGCACTTATAAAAGCGGACGTGGACAACATGGGAAACTTCATAAGCCACAGTGATGTTACACAGAATTTTGCGAATTTTGACACCTTTTCAAAAGGTATAAATAACTTTTTTTCTTTATACGTGACCAGGAAAATGAAGGATAAATTTAAAGGTAGCTACACTGTATTTGCGGGTGGAGATGATCTACTGCTTGTGGGGAGCTACGATCAAATGATAGAACTTGCCATTTTTATAAGGCAGGAATTCATGAAATACATAAAGACAAAAGATTTGAGTATCTCTTTTGGTATAGTTTTGGCTAAGCCCTCCACTCCGATAAGCTATCTGGCAAAAACTGGCGAGCTTTGGCTGGAGACATCAAAAGAGATGGACGAAAAAGACGCGGTGAGTATCTTTGGTGAGACGACCAAGTGGAACAGCTACATAAGCGTTAGGAGTAAAATTTTAGGCGAATTTGAAAAATTTAGTATCGATAATACGGCATTCTTATACAGACTGCTTGAGCTTTGTGAGATGAGTAAAAACGTGCATAAGGACGTGAAAAATACCATGTGGAAATCAAAGCTGAGCTATAGTTTTACTAGAAATATGCAAAACGGGCGAGATAGTGCTGATATGAATTCATTGCTTCTTATGCTAAATGATACTATAGAAAATTATCCAAAGGAGAGCAAAATGGTCATTTGCGAATACACATACAAAAGGAGAGAGAGATGAGTGAAGGGTATAAAAAACACAATAACTATGGTAATAGATCGGGATCGCAGAGATCACAAGTAGCGACACCTCTTCCGCCGATAGTTTTGGACTACAAGAAGAATCCGAGCTTGTTTGATGAGACGGCAAAGTTGGTAGCTGAGAAGATTTCGAATCAAAGTACAAAATCGACCCAGATTAGGGGATTTTACGATTATATTGTAAAGTTGGAGCAAGATGCGCAGACTCAAGACTTTAGTGAAATTTTGCCATTTGTAAAGATGCTAAATTCAAAAGCGGCCTACTCTAAATCTCGAGGACATGCTGGCGATGAATTTGTAAAAATGATAAACAAATGTGTAGAACAGGTCAAAACCAAAGAGGATTTGAGGGTATTTAAGCTTTTCTTTGAAGCCGTTATAGGTTTTTCCAAAAAGTAAGGAGACAAGATGAAAATTTTAACTTTAAGAGGGCAGATAGAGCTTTTGAGCGGGCTTCATATAGGCGGTGGCGATGACACGATGAAGATAGGTGGCATAGATTCGCAAGTGATAAAGGACATAAATACGAATAGACCTTACATTCCCGGAAGCTCATTAAAAGGCAAGATGAGAAGCCTGCTTGAATGGAACAATAGACTGGTGGGATATGGCAATGGAGAGGCTTTTGACTCCGATTCCTTGAAAAGTGTCCCTGAACCAGACAAAAAAGCGGCGGAAAATTTGTTAAAAATTTTTGGCGATAAGAGTAAAAACTTCGGTATTACCAGGATTAGCGTGGCGGATTGTCTCCTTTCTGAAGAGAGCAAAGGCTTAAGGCTTAGCGAAGCAAAATATGAAAATGTAATAGACAGGAAAAGCGGAACCGCCAAGAATCCGCGCCAAATTGAAAGAGTGCCTGCGGGGGTAAAGTTTGACCTAGTCATCAGGTTAAAGGTTTTTGATGAAAGCGAACCATACAACGATGATGAAAAAGCGTTAAAGGACATGGTAGAGAGCGGACTTAAGCTGATAGAGAATGATTATCTAGGAGGTAGTGGCTCAAGGGGTTATGGAAGGGTTAAGTTTAAAAATCCAAGGTGGGAATAAATGACGCTTTATAAAACTACCATAACACCCAAGTCAAACTTCACAACCCCCTTAAAAGGCGATACTCTATTTGGGCAGATTTGCTGGGCGATTAGATACACTTTTGGCGAGCAGAGGTTAAGCGAGCTACTAAAAGAGTATGAAGAGAAGCCGTTTCTGATTGTCTCAGATGGCTTTGCGAGCGGATATCTGCCAAAACCCACTATGCCAAGCCGCCTTTTGGGCGAAGATTCCGAGCTTAAAAAAGAGAATCGTAAAAAAGTTTGGCTCACCCTAGAAGACTTGCAGAGTGGCAATTTTCAAAATGCAAAAACAGACGGCGAAGTCGGGTATATTTTTAAAGAGATGGCTACAATCAAAAACTCCATCAACTACCTCACATTCGGAACTGATGATGGCGGTAAGTTCGCGCCCTACGCCTTGATGGAGGCAAAATTTAGCAAGCAAGATGTCTATTTTTTGCTGAGCGATGAGCTTAGGCTTAGCGAGCTTGATAGGGCGATTGGGCTCATATCACAATGTGGCTATGGCAAAAGAGCCAGTATAGGCAAAGGAATGTTTGAATACGATGCTTTTGAACAGGTAAGCACAAGGAGGGAATCGAATGCCTTTATGGTGCTCAGCCCCACAGTGGTGGATGCAGAAAAATTTAAAGAATTGTATTACGAGCCTTTTACTAGATTTGGGAAACACGGCGGAGCACTTGCCCATGTAAATCCTTTCAAGAATCCGCTACTGATGGCTGATAGCGGTGGTGTGGTGCTATATGATGAGGTGTGTGAAAAAGAGTATATCGGCAGAGCCGTGAGTGGGCACTCGGTGAATGCGAATACGATACATCAAGGGTATGGCATATTGATAGCTACGGAGATAAAGAATGTATAGAACTAAAAGCTATAAAGTAAAATTAAAGCCTTTAAGCCCGATACACATAGGCACTGGTGAGGCTTATGAACCGATGAACTACGTGGTCGACAGGGGTGCGACAGATAATGTGGATCGTATGTATGTTTTTGATGAATTTGATTTTGTTAAAGAGCTGGATGCGAAATCAAAAGAGGAATTCACAGGAATCGCCTCAAACCCATCAGGAGGAGATGCCTTATTAGCGCTACAAAGGTTTATAAAACGCAATGCCACTTTAGCCAAAAAAGTATCGTATCGTAACATACAGGTGCTAAAGGGTTTTGCAGAAGCGTATAACGAGAAAGTAGGCGCAGCGGTTCAGAGGGAGGGCGGAGGCAAGAAGGTCATCAATCAACTAATCGTAGAAAAAACGCTCATATCGCCGAATCTAAAGCAGCCTATCATACCCGGAAGCTCGTTAAAAGGGGCGATAGCTACGGCTTTTGGCGAAATGCTTTTTAAAAGCGGCGCGCAAAGCGAGTATAATCCTAAGGAGTATTTCAAGAACTTTCTTGTAGCGGATAGCAGCGTCATTGTGTCGCGCACATTTATTGCAGACGCGATAAACATAAAAAGAAACAAAGCCTCATCTGATACCAATCAGGGAATCAAAGTAAACTACGAGGTCATCGATTCGCAGAGCGAATTTAATACGATATTTACAATCAAAGAGAGCAATGAATTCAAGGTGAATATAAAGGACTTGATAAAAGCTTGCAACTCTCACTATATGCCGATATTTACCTCTCAGCTCAGCCGCGACACCGATAAATTCGCAATAGACGCGTTCTCTAGCAATTTTATAGAAAAATGTGAAAAATTAAAGCTCGCGGATAATCAGTTTTTGCTACGCGTAGGCAAGCATAGCGGTGCGAGGGCTGTTACGATCGATGGGATGAGAGAGATTAAAATTATGCAAGGCAAAGGGCGAGTGCCTTCCATTGAAAACGAAGAAACTACAGTATGGCTCATAAATAAACAGCCATTTGGGTGGTTACATTGCGAAATTTTAGAGGATTTTTAAAGTGGCTTAATGATGGCAGTGGCATTTTAAATCTTGAACACTTCGTGGCATAGGTATTATTGAATCCATCTGCCTACGCGAGGAATCGAGCTCTAGCCGTTTGAAATATTTACACAAGAATGTCTCTTGCACATCTCTAAAATATCATCTAGATTTGCATTCTTAGAATTAGTCTTATTCATGGGAGATAGCGCGAGCTTGACCACACCAACAAATAAACGCCGTGGTTCAAAAAAAATAAAACAGGATGTATAACCCGCGGAGGAAAAACAAACGTTAGACCGCCCGGCGGGTCGGGGGGGGGGGGGCGGATATTATGAATAACGACAAGCTCAGTGTTTCGGTCATTTTGGCAAGTATTTTATACTCCTGTGCAGATGCGCAGGTGATGGATATCGGGACGAATCACTACAGAGATTATCTTGATTTTGCGCAAAATAAAGGTAAATTTGCTCCTAGCGATAAGCCTGTGGAGTTTCAGCAAAGAAATGGCGAGAAATTTACTTTTGAGCGGATTCCCGATAGCGGTGCGAGAAATAGTAAAGGAAATTACACTTCGCTTGGACGGAATTATGTCGTAACGGCGACGCATGTGGAAGAGAGAGCCAATGCGAGCAATTATAACGACCAAAGGGGTTGGTTTGGCAATACAAGGTATGAATATTTGACATCGCATACCCACACCAATACAACGAAAGTCTATAACACAGAGACTACCTATCTAAGAACTACAAAATATATCGTTGAAGGCAATGTCGATCCGCTAGATGTTCCGAATTTGGGCGTTTCTAAAACCGATCGAGATGAGGCAGAAGCAGAAGCCAGAAAGATAGAGAATTATTTAAAGCAGATAAAAGATAATGGCGGCGGTAGCGATGATAGTGTCCTTGCTTATCAGGCAGGCACGGGGTTGCTTGGTTTAGAGAAGCCAAATGCGTCTGATGGCTATGATGGGGTAGTGAGCACAGATGATACGGATAATAGAACCTTGGGCGGAAGCTTGAATAAGATAAGCACAAATTATTCTATTGCGTATAGAAAAACGCTTGCGGGGCTTGGTGGTCGAAGATTAGATGGGCTATACATGATGGCTTCATCGGATAAACGCTTTAGAAATAGACTTCAGGTCGGGGATAGCGGCTCAGGATTCTTTGTCTATGATACGATAAAGAAAAAGTGGGTTTTGGTTGGAGTTTTGTCAGTTGCTAATGGCGAAACCAACCATACTTCAGTCGTAACAAAAGCCGATCTTGATGATTACAAAAAAGATTATGAACACCTGATTAATAGCGTGAATATCTTTGGTCATGCGCTTCAGACAAACAAAGATAATATCCTAAGCAATACAAGCGATGTTACGCTCAATTCAAATCTTGATTTAGGGCATGGGGGAATCGTCGTAAAAAGAGGCGAGACTACGATTAAGGGTAGTGGTAGGATTACGAAGATTGCGGGCTTTGATGTGGAAGAGGGTGCGAGCCTGACCATGAATGTAGTCGCGAATACAAGCATACATAAGGTTGGCAAGGGGAAGCTGATTGTCAATTCGAGCGGGAATAAGACGCTAAGGCTCGGGCAGGGTAGCGTGGAGCTAAAGAAAGCGGGTGCGTTTAGCGATATGTATCTTGCGAGCGGTAGAGGGACGCTAAAGCTTGGTGTCCAAGATAATCTCAATGGCAGGCTTTTCTTTGGTAACGGTGGGGGAATCCTCGATCTAAACGGACACAATCAGGAGCTTGAAAATGTGGCTGCGAATTCTAATGCGGCGAGGATTTTAAACTCAGATACCATAACAAAATCAACGCTCAACATAAAAGGTGCGGCGGATAGGGATACGATCTTTCATGCGAATGCAAGCCAAAATATGGATATTGAGCACAAAGGCAACGGGAAAGCCCTCGCGTTTGATGGCGGGTTTGACATAAAGGGTCGCCTAAAACTCAGCAACAATGCAAAGGTTACTCTGCAAGGACACCCCACTACGCATGCTTTGGGCGATCAAAGTGTGCTGAAAAATGAAGTTAAGAAAAAGATCAATGATGCGGGGCTTACTCCGCCTAGTTATATGGATTTGACGCGTCCTTCGACACTGGAGCAGCCCGATTGGGATAAGCGCACGTTTAATGCTCTTGGAGGCATAGATCTTGATTCCTCAGAGCTAACCATAGGCAAATATGCCGAGGTCAAGGGCGAAATCAGGGCTAAGAATTCCAAAATAACCCTAAGCGGGGAGATAAAGCACTACATCGATAGGCATGATGGCTCAAATACTTATAATGAGAGCGAGAGCAATGACGCACTAAAGTATCGACAGGGCGTAGAGAGCGGGAATCTGACGGTCAAAGAGGCGAACTTTGAAAATCGAATCGTCATGGATAGCGATAGTGTATTGCGTATGGGAGGCACAAGCACGAAGCTAAGAGAGCTAGTCATAAATGATGGGAATCTCGCGTCTAATCGCACGGTTGTCGAGGGTAGCGGTAGGTTTGAGCTTGGAAGCTTGGAGGTCAATTCTTCTCGTCCGCTTACTTTCGGAACGGATACAACCATAAAAAATAGATTGACGATTAAAAATTATGGAGGGCAGAATGGCTCACTTCTGAACTTCCAAAAGACTTTGACACTGGAGAAGGATATGATTTTTGGAGTGGATCTTCAAAATCTAGTGGCAAACAAAAAATATGAGCTTATGAGCGCGCAAAAGATTATCAACAAAGGGGCGAAATTTGACACCACACAGAAAGTGCAGGGGCTTTACTATAAAAATTACACGATAGAAAACGGCAAGCTTTTTATGGAGCTGAAGGAGACTCAAGGCACAAATCCCGCCGTAACACCCGGAGCTAATGGAGGGAATCAGGGCGGCAACCAAAACAATAATCAAGGTGGAAGCAATCAGGGGCAAAATAATCAAAATCACAATCCGCCACAAGTAAATCCGGGTTTGAGTGCGGCTGAACTTAGCGATCAGCAAAACAAAGTGCTGGGTTTACTCAAAGATACGCCCGAATACAAAAGGGCGAAGCAAAATGGCGATTTTGGTGCGATAAAAAGGATGGTGGAGAAAATCGAGTCTGATATGAACGACATCTCGAAAACCTCGATTGATGTGAATGTAAAAGCTTTGCAAACGGGCAATGAGCTCATTAACTCAAGGCTCTCGCATATTCTCACTACAAGAGCGAATGTTTCGCGCTTCAAACTCGCTGCGCTTGGGAATGACGCTAAGCCGACGACGGCGATGGTCTATGAGGCAGCACAGGAGAATAGGAATAACTTTTGGGCGAACGTCAATCAGGCGTATTTCAAGGATAGAGACACTGGCGGCGACCTTAAATTTTACGGCACGAATATCGGCTATGACAGGAGCTATGATAGTTTTATTTTGGGTGTGAGTGCGGGTATGAATCAGGCGAAATTCGGCTCAAAATCCATTAACGACGATGCTACGATTTATAGCCTCGGGGCGTATGGATTCTATGAATTTGGTGCACATGAGTTTCAGAGTAATTTGAATTTGGCTTTTACCAATTCAAAGCGCAGTATTAACGGTTCGCAAAAAGTCGATGTAAAAAGCACAGGTGTGCTCTCAAGCAATTATTATAAGTATGGGATTGTGCTGGATCGTGCGCAAACTATTAAACCTGTGCTCGCGCTTGAATTTGGCGCAAACAGTATAAAAGGCTTTAAAAACGATTTTTATAAGCAAAAGGATGTAGAGAATTTCAATGTCGCTTTTGGTGCAGGCGCGGAATATGTGCTAAATACCTATGACAACGCATTTATCGCGCAATTTTTGGTGAAGCAGAGCGTGTATAATTCGGCGGATAAAACTTACGTTTCACTTAATAATTCAAGCGAGTATGTCGATTACAAGCTCGATAATAGTGCTTTGAGCTATAAGCTGAACTTAACTGCAAATACGAAAATAACAAAAAGCTGGGGGATTTCGTATCAGCTTGCAGGTATGCTAAGTAATCGCAGCTACGGGGTTAGTGGAAGTATAAAGGCAAGCTATAAGTTTTAGTGTTTAGCTATTCCGGGCGTAAATTTGGGGGCATCTGGTGCTTGAGGAGGGCGATTCCCGCGAAATGCAAGAATTGACTAAAAGATGGGTATCGATGAGAAAGCGTTTGAAAAAGTCAGAGTAGCGGAGGAATCATGCCCTCAAGCAAAGCATATTTGGATTTTATTTTGGAGCAGCTTTCCATTTTGGAAGAGATAAGCTATCGAGCGATGATGGGAGAATTTATCATCTATTATCGCGGCAAAATCGTTGGCGGAATCTACGATGATCGATTGCTTGTGAAAGCGGTGGATTCGGCAAACGCATTTATGCCAAACGCTCCTCGTGAAGCACCGTATCAGGGCGCAAAAGAGATGTTGCTGGTAGAGAAAGTCGATGACAAGGCATTTCTCTTCGATTTGTTCAATGCGATGTATGATGAACTGCCGCTTCCCAAAAAGAAAAAGCGGGAATCTATACTCTAGCAATGAGGCAGTAAAAAGCGTTGCGGATTCACAACCATTTATCCAATATCATTTTTTTCTTCTCTGCGCAAGTAGCTATGAGCGCTTTTGCTTGTGCAATCGCTTTTTTGTAACTTTCGATTTCTTTTATTATGCGCTCTTGCTCGCGGAGAGGAGGGACGGGGATTTCTAGATTCTCATAAAAATCAATGGGCACTCTGCGATGTCCGCTTGCTCCAGTCATTCTTTTTGTTGCCATTTGCCTTATTGTTTCGCGATTGAGATAGCCGAACAGGTATTTATTGAGAATTTGGTTATTGCATCTTAAAACATGAAATTCAGAACTTCCAAAGCCTATTTTATTGGTTAATCCCTTAGCAATGGCGCATTTACCGTTTTCCATGCAAGGTGTAATTTTAGCAATGAGAATATCATTTTCCGCAAAGTATGTATAACTTCCTTTTCTCATCTCCGATAAAGGCTTGTTTATTTTACTTTCAATATAGCCGTCATTGCTAACAGAAGCCATCTCTATAAACGATACAAGGGTGTTATTGTCGAGATTTGATAGTTCGGACTTTGAGGGATTGATCACGCTGCACAGATCTCTAATTCTCGATAGCTTCGCCCCCCCCCCCCGTTATTTGCAATAACTTCGAGTCGCTCGAACACTTGAGCGATTTTCTTTTTATACTCTTCTATACTCATTCGACTCGCGTTGTATTCCTCATCAACTTTTTCGCATTCCGCTACGATTTTTTGTTGAATAGCAAGCGGTGGAAGGGGGATTTTTATATTATCTATATCACTTTTATTTAATGAAGGATAATCTGAGTTTACCTTTATATTTTGTACTTTTACCAGCACTAACAACTCATATAAAAAATCTGTCAATATTTTTTCGTTATCTGCAATAATAGTTGCCAAATGAGAAGCCACAAAACCATCTACCCCCATAATCGCTCTATGATTTAGATAAGTTGAGGCTCCTGACTTTGGCATCAGTATAGTTCCTTTAGGATATTTCTTTAATCTTTCTGCTCCATCATCATTGAGATAATCTGCAACTTCTATTAAGTTTTTAGATAAATGTACTTTACCTACATCAGATGTTCTGAAAAATGGATATTTTCCATCTATAAATAAACGCTTTTCTTGCGGAGCACTATTTCCTGATGCAACTTCAGCAATCTCCCCCAATCTTACCAACGGATACTTGCTCTTTATTTCAATTTTCTTGTCCAGCGTAAGTTTTATTGCTTTGTTAAAGCTAAGTCGTGAAAAATCGATCATGTCGCTGAGATTGGCTAAAGCGCAATATTGCTGTTTATCCTTGTCAATGCTAAACGTTGCAACTGCAGAAAATCTATTGCGAATGCTAGCTGCAATCGTGTCCATAGCGTTGCGGTCATGTTCGTTATAGAGCATACCGCCGGGCGTATGGATCTGTATGCCCTCAGCACCTTTGCGATTGCTCCAGTCATATCCTAGGAAGCGTTTTTGCTCAGCATTGTCGCTCGGAGCGGTAATAATCAGCGTTGTTTGTCTGTAAGTCAGTCCGAAATAGAGTATCTTTTCACGTTCAAGCGGTTTTGCGTAATTGTAAAATTCCTGCTTAAGTCGCTCGCTCTGCTCTTGTGTGGTGAGCTTTTTAAAGGCACTTGATTCCCGCAATTTTACGATTCTTGGAAGTGTCTGGAATCTGCTTGCATACATGTTTAGATATTCGCATTGCGTAAAGCCATCAAATGAAACGCTTTGAGTAGTGAACTCTTGATACCACTCTTTTGTTACCTCGATTTTTCTCAAATATGCCTCTAAAATCTCATCATCCTCCCATTCTGCCGTTTCTTCTGCCTTAATAATCGCCTCTGCGCTGTCTTGTTTTAGATCGCTTTGTTTGGGCGGCTCGTTATATTTTTCCAAAAAGAGCACGACCGTATTTGTGCCTGTCGCGCCAAATGTTTTGCTGCCAAACTGCACAATTGCACGGAGCATAAAATTTTTCAGCAAAATTTCTCGCGCACCGATGTAGCTATTGCTATCGTTACTCAAAATAGAAGAGGGCAATATAACCGCGGCGATTCCTTTTGGTTTAAGTAATTGCGTAATGCGCTCGACAAAAAGTGTCTCAATCTCACTTCCATCATTGGAAATTCTACTAAGCAGATCAAAAGTATTGTTTTTTAATTTCAAGTGCGATTTAAAAGCCGAAACACTATAGGGTGGGTTTGCGACTAAAATATCAAAAGTATTATTTTCAATCTTTTTTTCTCTATGATTCTCAAGCCCATCGCCAAAAATGATATTTCCCCCACCCGCACCGTTCATAAAAAGCGATATTTTTGCAACACGCGCTAGGCGGTAATCTTTTTCGATTCCAAAAATGTGTTTTTCAACCCAGTTGTTATTTTCATCTGTTTGCAGACGCCTATTGATACTCTCCACTGCTTCGGTTAAGAAATGTCCCGAACCGCAGGCATAGTCGATCACTGTGGGAATCGCTGTCAGGGGTAAGCTATCCCAAATAAAGCGCGTAATGGGAATTGGCGTAAAAAACTGCCCCTCACTTTGTTTAAAACCCTTGTTTAAAAGTTGTTCAAATAAATCGCCCAAAAATTGGTGTTTTGATGGATAGACGATCCGATAATTTTCAAAAAGTTGGACGACTTCGACTAAAATTTTGCCATTTTGCAAGAATAGTTCTTCGTTATGAACATCTTTGAATGAAAAATCATTATTCGAATAAAATTTCAGAATACGAATGGTCTTTTTTAAATCATCAATTGCTTTCGCGCGTTTATGGCTGGTATAATTTTTAAAGAGATTTTCAGCGTAATCGTTTGATACATAAAAGATTTTTTCACCCATAAAATCTTGCATACCTTCGGTGTGGAGTCGCTGCAAGCGGTCTTGAAGCGTTTCGTAGGTATCGGTGCCTTGCTTGTATTGAAAATCCACAGCGTCGTTATCATTCTTTTTAATTTCATCAACGAGCTTGCAGATAAAGAGCGCGACCAAGCGATTAAAGGCATTTTCTTTGTCGCTGACATTGTTATGCCGTAAAATTTCCTCAAATTTATTGACGACTTTATCATCAGGATCAAATTCCTTTAAATCTTTTTTACGTAAAGGGCGAATGCCTATTTTATACGCTTGTGTCTCTTCACCAAAGAGCAATCCCTGCCAAAGCTTTTGATTATAGGTTTCACTCCATACCATAAAATATTCCGGGACTGAAGTGGCATTTTTGTAAAGTGGTATGGTTTTATCTTTTTCCGCCATTTTGATGATGTTAGCGTCATCTGTGCAGTTGATGATGTCATTTTTAAAGGTAATTTGCCCGTCTTTCCAGTCTGACGCATATAGGGCGATCCACTTTGTGCTGCGCTCTTGCTGCCAATATGAGAAAAGCTGTCCGCCATCCTCTTTTAGCAATTTCAATGCCTTGGAATACTCCTGCCCAGCAGTTTTGCATTCGATAATAAACAAGATATTTTGACCGCTTTCATCATAAACACAAATATCAGCTTTACCACCCTTAGCGTCATGTCCGAGATTCCAGCGTTTTTCCAATTCGATATGCTCTGGACGGTAGCCTTTTTCTAGCAGGCGATGCACACACTCAAAGACGACAAAATTTTCGGGATGTTCAAAATTGCAAGTGGTTTGATCATTGATTTTTACCGCGTCAGGATAAATCAGTTTACCTTTGTTCCAATCCACATGCATATCATCATTAAGTGTGCCAAAGTATTTAGAAAATACATTTTCTTCGCTTTTAGTAAATCCAAGCGAGTGCAATATTTGCTTTAAATTGTTTCTATCTATCATAGGCAAATCCTACTATCAAATCTCGACTTTCAAAATTATAATATAAGCCAAATGGCTTTTTTAGATTCTTATCGCATCTTGGGTTGTGCAATGCAGGAATCTGCTCGGGAATCGTGGCACAATATTTGCTTTACCCGTGAAAGTGGCGATACAAAAAGCGACAATGACGGAAGGATACCTATGTCGGATTTGATGAAGATTTTTGCGGTGCTGATTACCTTGGGTGCGCCTTTGCAGGCGGAGCGGATCAAGGATATTGCCAATATTGTGGGTGTGCGGGATAATCAGCTTATCGGCTACGGACTGGTCGTGGGGCTTAATGGCACGGGGGATAAGACAAGCTCGAAATTTACCATGCAGTCCATTGCGAATATGCTTGAGAGCGTCAATGTGAAAATCGGCGCAGATGATATTAAGTCCAAAAACGTCGCGGCAGTCATGCTTACGGCAAAGCTCCCGCCTTTTGCGCGGCAGGGCGATCGGATCGATGTGCTGGTCTCATCAATCGGTGATGCGAAATCGCTTGAGGGCGGGACGCTCATTTTGACGCCTTTAACGGGTGTTGATGGAAGAATCTACGCCACTTCTCAAGGGGCGATTAGTATCGGGGGCAAAAATGATCGTGGAGGAGGCGTGAATCACCCTCTTGCGGCGATGCTTTATGGTGGCGCGATTATTGAGCGTGAGATTCCCCTAGATTTGCACTCTAAAGTCAATGCGACCTTGAGCCTCAAAAGCTCAAATTTTCAGAATGCCGCAAGAGCGCAAAATAGTATTAATCAGCACTTTGGCACACCTGTGGCTTTGGCGATTGATTCGCGCACGATTAAGCTTAATAGACCGGAAAATATGAGCATGGTGGAGTTTTTGGCACGTGTTGAAGAGGTCGAGATTGATTACAGTCGCGAGAATAAAATCGTCATCGATGAGCGCACAGGCACGGTGGTAGCGGGTGTCGGGGTTAAAGTCGGCTCGGTAGTGGTAACGCACGGGGAGATTACGATTAAGATTGCGCCCGATTCCCCTAACAGCGAGGAATCGATGGATATGGGCGATGGTGCGCAACTAAACTTGGAGACAAAGACGCTTAGCACAAGCGGTCAAGCCCCTACTGTGGCGAGCATTACGAAGGCTCTGCAGCGCATGGGCGCGACGCCTAAAGATGTCATCGCGATTTTAGAGGCGATTAAGCGCTCGGGCGCGATTAGCGTAGATTTGGAGATTTTATAAGGAGTGAGTGATGATTCCTATCGATTCTAGCGGTGCGCTCTATTCTTCGCAGAAAATGCCCAATATCGAGGCGTATAAGAGTGATGATGAGAAGCTAAAAGAGCAGACGGACGCCTTTGAGGCGGTAATTTTAAAGACTATGCTTGACCTTGCGCTAAAACTTGAGAATCCGCTCTATCCAAAGGAAGCGGGGCATGAGATTTACGATTCCATGTATAAGGAGCAGCTAAGTCAGACGCTTGCCGGGGGGTTTGGATACAGTGAATTACTCTTTAATTACTTAAAAGAGCAGCAAAAATAGCCGCATGATCACCCAAGAGCTTCTCGATTCCCTCAGTAGTAGCGATAAAAATGCCCTTTTGGGTGGCTTAAAAGAGCTGATTGAGCAGTCTTACAAGGTCGAGCAGGAGTTTGTCGAGCTTAAGGGGCTGTTTGAGGGCGTTTTGGAGCTCCTTCCCAATGCGCTTTGGGTGCTTGATGAGGCAGGGGGGCTTGTTTATCAAAACAGCGAATCGCTTAAAATTGGTCATCTTTTGGAACATATTTTGGCACAACCAAGTGGCGGGGAATTTGAATTTGACAGCTGTCATTATTTGGTGCAAATCAATCAAAAAATGGGCAAAAAGATCATCTCCGTGACGGATATTACCGATGAGAAGCGAAAAGAGCGTCTAATCTCTATGGGGCAGGTTGCTGCGCATTTGGCGCACGAGATCAGGAATCCGATCGGCTCGGTCACGCTTCTAAGCTCAACGCTCCTAAAGCGCGTAGATATGGCGAGCAAGCCGCTCGTGCTCGAGATTAAAAAGGCGACGTGGCGCGTGGAACGGATCATCAAGGCGACGCTACTTTTCTCGCGCGGGGTGCAGATTAGCCGCGCGCCTTTTGAGCTTGAGCGGCTGAAAGATGAGGTCGAGCTTGCAATGAGCTACTATCCGTATAGCACGAATATCCATCTTGACGTGCATTTCCCTGCAAGTGCGAGAATCGAGGCGGATTTTGACCTCTTAGGAATCGTGGTGCAGAATTTCATCTTTAATGCGATCGACGCGATTGAGGAGCTTGAGGATAAGGAGGAGGGGAATATCGAGCTTAGTTATCGCGATGAGGGTGAGTGGGGAATCTTTGAGATTTATGATGATGGAAAGCCCATAGAGAATAAAAATATACTTTTTGAGCCTTTTAAGACGACCAAAATCAAAGGAAATGGGCTTGGTTTGGCACTTTCGCTCCGCATTATTGAGGCACATGAAGGCAGAGTAACACTCATAGAGGGAGATAGAAAAGGATTTCAGATTATAATTAAGAAAAGTTCTTAAATAATAATTATTTTCTTTTAAGAAAAATATTTTTATACTTCCCTCAAGCGAAAAGCTGATAGAATACAAAATTTAATAACAAAGGATACGCGATGAAAAATGTAGTTGAGCTCCTTAAATCTCTTCAAGCGGATAGCACCGTGATGTTTATGAAACTTCACAATTTCCACTGGAATGTAAAAGGTATGGACTTTCACCCTGTGCATGCGAAGACTGAAGAGATGTATGATGATTTTGCCGATTTGCTTGATGATTTGGCGGAGCGTGTGTTGCAGCTTGGCGATAAGCCCCTTGTGAGCCTTGCTTCTATTCTAAAAAGTGCGAGAATCAAAGAGGAAGAGGCGAGTAGCTTCACTTCCAAAGCCATTGCCGAGGCGGTTTTGAAAGATTATGAATTTTTGGCTAGCGAGTTTAAAAAGCTTTCAAAAATGGCAGATGATGCAGGTGATAAAGTTACCGCAGGATTTGCTGATGAGAAAGTCGGCGCATTTGAAAAGAGCATTTGGATGCTGAAAGCACAACTTGGATAGTTATCCCTCGCTTAAGGAGTGTCAGAGATGGCACTCCGTCGATTCTTATCTTTCCTCCTCTTTTTTGCATGCTATAATCCCCTCTCTTATGTCCTTAAAATTACCTCTAAATACTAGGAAAATCTAATCGATGTCTTTGCTGATTCTCTACCTTGTATTGTGTATTACGCTCTCTTTTATCTGCTCGATTCTTGAAGCGGCGATCCTCTCGATTCCTCAATCTTTCGTCGAGACGTATGCACGACAAAACAGCTCCAGTGGCAGGATTCTCAAATATCTAAAGGAGAATATCGATACCTCCGTGGGGGCGATTTTGGTGCTTAATACCTTTGCCAATACTATGGGTGCAGCGGGCGTGGGTGCCGAGGCGGAGAGGCTTTTTGGCAATCAATGGCAGGCGGCGTTTGCCGTAGGTTTGACGCTAGTTATTCTTTATTGCTCTGAGATTTTGCCCAAAACCATCGGGGCGGTTTATTGGCATAGGCTCGTGGTTCCGGCAGTTTATACGATCTACTTTTTTACCAAAATTACCGCACCTTTTTTGGTGCTTTCGCGGGGGATTATTGGTATCTTTCGACGCGGGAAAACCTCCCACACAACAAGCCGAGAAGAGATTATTGCGATGGCGGAGATGGGCGAGAAGAGCGGCACGCTGCATAGTCAAGAGAGCGATCTTATTGAGAATCTGCTTCAGCTTAAAAACTACCGCGCGCGCGATATTCTGACGCCCAGAAGCGTGGTATTTGCGCTTGATGCGGACGCGCTGATTAAAGATGTCATCGAGCTTGATGGACTCTACTTGCACTCTCGGATTCCCGTATATGAGGGTTCGCTTGATAATGTCATCGGTATGGTGATGAGTCAGACGATTTTAGAAGAGGGAATCGAGGGGCATCGTGAGATGAGCGTGCGCGAGGTGATGAAGCCGATGTTTTCCGTTTCGGAGAATCTGCCCGTGTTGCGCCTGATTGATATTTTTGTCAAGCGTAAGGAGCACCTCTTTTTGGTGCATGATGGGTATGGGCAAACTGCCGGAGTGGTGAGCCTTGAAGATGCGATTGAGACGCTTTTGGGCGTGGAGATTCTCGATGAGCTTGATGAGGTAGCCGATATGCAGCAGTTTGCCAAAGAGCGCGCAAGAAATCAAAAAAATCACCATGCCAAAGCACAAAAAGATGACGAAGTTACGGATATTAGGGGTGAAAATCCGAGGAGCGAAGATGAAAAAAATTAGACAACTACACAGCGATTCTCCAAATTTCAGAGCAGAGTTTGAGGAGCTTTTGCAGCGTGGTAATGTCGATATGGATTCGGTGATTCCCGCCGTTTCATCAATTATTAAAGAGATACGAGAGCGGGGTGATGAGGCACTTTTGGCGCATGTGGCGAAGTTTGATCGCTGGATTCCCGCAAATCCTGCGCAGCTGTTGATTAGCACGGAGCTAATGGAGGAATCCTATAAAAATTTGGATCATTCCCTGCGTAATGCGCTCCACCGCGCGTATGATCGGATTTTTGCTTTTCATACGAAGCAAAAGCCGAAGTCGTGGCTTGATTTTGAAGATAATGGCACGATTTTGGGGCAGAAAGTTACCCCGATGGATCGCGCAGGGCTCTATATTCCCGGGGGCAAGGCAGCCTATCCCAGCTCGCTGTTAATGAATGCGGTTCCCGCGCTTGTTGCTGGTGTGAAGGAGATTGCAATCTGCACACCCACGCCCTCAAATGAGCCCAATGAGCTTCTGCTTGCTGCCTGTCATCTTTGCGGAATCAAAGAGGTGTATAAGGTGGGTGGGGCGAGCGCGATTGCGGCGATGGCGTATGGGACGCAGAGTATCAGGCGTGTTGATGTCATCACGGGTCCCGGTAACATCTATGTCGCGACGGCGAAAAAGCTTGTGTTTGGTCAAGTGAATATCGACATGGTCGCAGGACCCAGCGAAATCGGAATCCTCGCTGATGATAGCGCGAAAGCCGATCTGATCGCGCTTGATCTGCTCTCACAAGCCGAGCATGATGAGATGGCGAGCTCGATTTTGGTTACGACGAGCAAAAGGCTTGCCTCAGAGGTTCATTCTCGTGTAGCAGAGGCTTTGGAGGCTTTGGAGCGCAAGGAGATTTCATCAAAATCCATCTACACACGCGGGGCGATTATCCTTGCGCAGGATATGCAAGAGGCAGTAGCTCTTATGAATGAGATTGCCCCGGAGCATTTGGAGATTTTAAGCGAGAATCCTTTCGCACTTTTGCCCATGATACGCCATGCGGGTGCGATATTTCTCGGCGAGAATACCCCTGAGCCCATCGGAGATTACATCGCAGGTCCAAATCACACACTCCCAACAGGCGGGACAGCACGCTTTTATTCACCCCTCTCAACCGAGAATTTCATGAAAAAGAGCTCGATCCTCTCATTCTCGCACGCAGGAATCCAAGAGCTGGGCAGGCATTGCGCCGAGCTTGCCCGAGCAGAAGGGCTCTATGCGCATAAAAAATCTGTATTGGCGCGCTTAGTTTAGGCGATTCAGCGAGTTGGACGAGAAATTGAGCTATCATCGGCAGCAATCTAAAAGAAGGTAATCCAAAAAAGGGCGGGCTTTAGGCTGCACAGGAGTCTTTCTAGAGTGAAGCGGAGATTTTAGCAAGAGGTAAAATATCATAAAGGAATCGCTTTGAATTTGGAGCATGAGATTTTTGAAGGGACGCCCGAAGAGAAGTGGCTGGAAGTGATTTTCCATGCGAGTGCGCACCTTGCTTCTGCGGAGTTGCTCTATCTTCTGGAGCGTCTAGCCCTTATGGAATCGCTCCTTACGGAATACGATCCCTTGTGGGAATCGAAGCTAAAAACACATAAAAATGCGTTGGGTGCGCAATTGTTACAAAAAACACGTTCTTTAGCTTTGGAATCCACGGGGCGAATCCTCTCAAACAACGAGTGAAACATGGGGTATTTTAGGAAGATTCTTATACTTTGTGTGCTTTTTTTGCTCTTCTTTAGCGCGCTTCATGCGGATAGCTGGAAATATCAGGGCGAGCTGGAGCTCAAAAAAGATGAGGTTTATAAAATGGCTTTCAAGCAAAAGGCGCAAATCAAGGAGCTTTTTTTCCGCTGGACGCTTTATAAAAACGAAGGGCTGGTCATGCACCTGAAATATGACGGATTTGTCCATCAGTTTATCCTCTATCGCGATTTTCAGCGTTCCACCTTCAAGCTCCCGCTCTTCGCACCGGAGCCAAAAGCACTCTCATTCCCCTATCTTTGGCTTGTTTTTAAGGATTTTAGGCGTGATATAAAAATGGCTACAATAAAATTTTATATCCATGACGGAGGGAAAGATTTTACGCTAGATTCCCAAGGAAAGGTTGGCAGTGTCGGCTTTGGAGCGTATTAAGGAGCGGATTGATGAGTGGCTTTCGCAGCTGCCTAGCGCGCAGGCACTTGCGATGTCTAAGAGTCTCACGCAGGGGAAGATGCTGCGCAGCAAGCTCATCTTAAACATCGCAGGGGAGAGTGAGGCGAGTATCAGTCTCTGCGCCGTGGTGGAGCTTATTCAGAGTGCTTCACTGCTCCATGATGATGTGATTGATGAATCTTCCATGCGACGCGGGAATCCTTCGCTCAATGCGACCTTTGGCAATAAAAATGCCATTATGCTCGGCGATATTTTTTACTCAAAAGCCTTTTTTGAGCTCACTTCGCTCCCTGTAGCGGTGGCGAAAAGTATTTCGCGTGCAGTGGTGCGGCTCTCTTGCGGGGAGCTTCTTGATGTGGAGCTCTCTTCCTCTTTCAATACGGAGGAATCTCGCTATTTGGAGATGATTGGAGATAAGACCTCTTCGCTTATTGAGGCGAGTGCGGAGAGTGCGGCGATATTAGCGGGGGTGGCGAGCGAACCTTTTGCACTTTATGGGCGCAATTTGGGGCTAGCCTTTCAGATTATCGATGATATTTTGGACATTACGCAGGATTCCCACACATTGGGCAAGCCCGCATTGCATGATTTTGCCGAAGGAAAAGCAACGCTCCCCTATATTTATCTCTACCATTGTTTGGGGGAATCAGAGCGCACGCGCCTTGTGGCATGCTTTGGCAGAGAGCTTGAAGAATCGGAGCGCACATGGATTAAAGAGCAAATGAGGCTTCATCGCTGTATTGCAAAAAGCCATGCGCTCGCTAAAACATTAGGCGAGGAGGCTCTCTTGCAGGTGCAGGGGAATGAGCGGCTGGGCGTGATTGTGCGCGAGATGATTGAAAGGGACTTTTAGCGATGTATTATTTGATTATTAGCTATTCTCACAAGAATACCGATTTGGCGACGCGCGAGCGGCTTGCTTTTGACCCTAAGCGCAGCGATGATTTGCTACGTGAATTGCTGATTAATAAGTTCATTGATGAGGGAATTATCCTCTCTACATGCAATCGTGTGGAGTTTATTTTGAGTGTTCAAGAGAAGCAAAAGGCGAGCGATTTTCTGCTTGAAAAGCTAGTAGAGCACACCGGGATTACGAAAGAGGAGCTCTTTGAGCGCGCGGATTTTTATGAAGATAGCGGGGCGATTCACCACCTTTTCTGTGTTGCGAGCAGTCTAGATAGTCTAGTTATCGGCGAGACGCAGATTGCCGGGCAGCTTAAAAGCGCGTTTAAATTCGCATATGATCACGGATACTGTTCGCAAAAGCTCTCGCGCGCCATGCACTTTGCTTTCCGCTGTGCCGCGAGTGTGCGAAACTGCACGGAAATTTCCAAAAATCCCGTCTCCGTCGCCTCTGCTTCAGTCTCAAAAGCCAAAGAGATTTTGGGCGATTTGGGAGGCGATACGGCGGTGGTCGTGGGGCTTGGCGAGATGGGGCAGCTGGCGATTAAACATCTGAATACTCTGGGCTGTAACGTGATTCTTGTGAATCGCGACAAAAACAAGGCAGAGGAGTTTGCCAAAGAGTTTGGCGGGAGCGTGAGTATCGAGGGATTCTCGCGTTTAGGGGAGTTAGTCAATTCCTACAAGCTCCTTTTTAGCGCGACGGGTGCACCTCACACGGTAATCACCAAAGATATGGTCGTGCCGAAGAATTTTAAGCGTTATTGGTTTGATTTGGCGGTGCCTCGCGATATTGAGTCGCTTGAAAATGAGATGATTAACATCTACGCCGTCGATGATTTGCAGGATATTGTCAATAAAAATATCTCTTTGCGCGAGGAGCAGGCGAAGCGAGCCTATGGGGTGATTGGGCACTTTACGCAGGAGTTTTTCAGGTGGCTGCAATCTCTCTCGGTCGATCCGATTATTAAAGCCATGCGAGAGCAGGCACGGGAATCGGCGTTAAAAGAGCTAAATCGCGCCCTGAATAAGGGCTTCTTACCCAAAGAGTGCGAGAAGAGCGTGGAGAAGATTCTTCACAGTGCGTTTAATACGTTCTTGCACCATCCTACCGTGCGACTGAAAGAGATCTCCGAAGAGCCCAAAGCAGATACCGTCGTGGAGGCGGTGAAGCTCCTTTTTGGAATCGAGAATGAGAGAAAAATGATGCTCGATCGCTACCGATGTGAATATGACAGCACTCCAAAAATGAAAGAGGAATAATGCGATTCTCACAATTTTTTGCCCCCACGCTCAAAGAAGTCCCAAAAGATGTGACGCTAAAGAGCCATGAATACCTAATCCGCGGAGGATTTATCCAGCAAATAGGTAGCGGAATCTATAACTTTTTGCCCCTAGGCAAGCGCGTGCTTGATAAAATTCAAGCCATCATCAAAGAAGAGATGGACGCAAGCGGCGCGCAAGAGGTGCGGCTCGGGTTTGTTACGCCCGCTGAATTGTGGCGGGAATCGGGGCGGTTTGAGAAATACGGCAAGGAGCTTTTGCGCTTCAAGGATCGCAAAGAGAGCGATTTTGTGCTCGGACCCACGCACGAGGAAGCCGCGGTGGAGATGATTAAGGGCTTTGTGAAAAGCTACAAGCAGCTGCCTGTCCATATCTATCAAATTCATCTGAAATTCCGCGATGAGATACGTCCGAGATTTGGGCTCTTGCGCGCTCGCGAATTCGTGATGAAGGACGGATACAGCTTCCATGCCGATGAGGCGGATTTGGTGCGTGAATTTAATCTCATAGAGGCGACGTATCGCAAGATTTTTACGCGCCTTGGGCTTCTGTTCCGCGCGGTGGAGGCGGATAGCGGGGCGATTGGAGGGAGCGGGAGCAAGGAGTTTATGGTGCTCGCAAATAGCGGCGAGGATAGCATTGCGGTGTGCGATTCCTGCGAATATGCCGCGAATATCGAAGCCGCGCGGCGTGCAAAAAAGCCAAGCGATTCCCCGATTCCCGAGGCGAATTTTGCGAAGTTTAAGACCCCTAACGTGCGCACTATCGAGGCTCTTGCGGAGTTTTTCAAGGTCGATTCCTACTATACGCTTAAGGCGGTCGCTAAAAAGGCTCTCTTTGATGGGGGCAGGGCGGAGATTGCGTTCTTTTTTATGCGCGGGTGCGATAGCCTGCAGGAGGTCAAGGCGTGCAATGCCATTGGTGCGAATGAGCTACGCGATGTGAGCGAGGAGGAACTGCGTAAAATCGGGCTAGAGCCCGGCTACATAGGACCTTACGCGCTTAGGAATCTGAGCGGTGCGGAGCACATCATCTTTGATACCGAGCTTTTTGATGCGCAGGGACTCATCGCAGGCGCAAATGAGCGGGATTATCATTTTGTCGGGGTGAATTTAGCGGAGTTTGAAGGGCTTATCTATAAGGACATTATTGAGGTAAAAGAGGGCGATTCCTGCCCTAAATGCGGCGGGAATCTGAGCTTTAAAAAGGGCATTGAAGTGGGGCACATTTTCCAGCTTGGGACGCGCTATTCTAAGCCTTTAGGCGCGACTTTTTTGCAGAATAACGGCAAAAGTGCGCCCTTTATCATGGGCTGCTATGGGATTGGTGTTTCGCGGCTTTTAGCGGCACTAATTGAGCAGCACCACGATGAGCGCGGTTGTATATGGACGCACTCAACCGCTCCTTTTGCTCTAGTGATTATCATCTCAAACATCAAAGATAGCGCACAAAAAGAGTGCGCACTGCGTTTTTATGAGGAGCTGCAAGGGCGGGGAATCGAGGTGCTACTGGATGACCGAGATGAGCGATATGGCGCAAAAATGGCGGATTTTGAGCTCCTTGGAATCCCGCGCGCACTGATTGTCGGCAAGAGCCTAGAGCAGGGTGAGGTGGAGCTTTTGGAGCGAAAAGGCTTAAGGCGAATCGCGCTTCCTTTAGAGAGTGCTCTCGCGCACATCTTAAAAGAGCAATAATGCGCTGGCTGTTACTGTTTTATCTCTTTTTTGAAGTGCTTTGCACACTATCTGTGGGCGAAGCTGTCGGGGGAATCGGGCTTTTTATCGAGATTATTTTGAGTGCCCTCATTGGCATGGGAATCTTGCTTAATTTCCGCTACTACCTGGGCGAGACGATTGAGGCATTGCGTGTAGGGCGGCTTAGCGGCGGCGAATTTATCGGCATGAATATCTTGCGTGTTTTAGGAGCGTTTTTGCTAATCCTGCCGGGAATCCTAAGCGATATTCTAGGGGCACTCGCGCAAATAGGTGTCCTCGCAAGCCTATTCATACCGATAGATAAATATAGGAATCCCAGAAGCACTACAAAAGAGCGCGCATGGGAGAGTGATGGAGAGATTATCGATGTGGAAGTGATTGAAACTAGCGAAAAAGGGGAAGCAAAATGAGCAAACTTACTATTGGCACGCGAGGGAGCGTGCTGGCTTTGTGGCAGGCAGAATATGTGAAAAATGCCCTAGAGCGTGTACACAAGGGGCTAGAGATCGAGCTAAAAATCGTCAAAACAAAGGGCGATAAGATTTTGGACGTTCCGCTTGCAAAAATCGGCGGCAAGGGGCTTTTCACCAAAGAACTTGAGGAGCTGATGTTGCGAGGCGAAATCGATTTGGCTGTGCATTCGCTAAAAGATGTCCCCGTCGAGCTTCCTGATTCCCTTACACTTTCGGCGATTACCGAGCGCGAGGACGTGCGCGATTGCTTTTTGAGCGAGCGATACACCTCTTTGGAATCGCTCCCCCTTGGTGCGAAAGTGGGGACAACCTCGCTGCGCCGCTCCATGCAGATTAAGGCACTGCGTCCGGATTTGGACACGGAGAGCTTGCGCGGGAATGTCCAGACGCGTATCAAGCGACTAAAAGCGGGCGATTTTCATGCGATTATTCTCGCGACCGCCGGGGTGAATCGACTTAATCTCTGGGGTGATGTGAAATATGTGATTCCTATCGATTCCTCGCTTATGATTCCCGCGATGGGGCAGGCGGCTCTAGGAATCGAGTGTAAAAATGGGAGCGAGGCGGAGCGGCTGAGTAAGATTTTGGACAATGAGTGTGCAAGAATCGAGACGGGTGCGGAGCGCGAATTTGTGAGAATCCTAGAGGGCGGATGTCAAGTGCCTATCGGTGCGCATGCCACTTTGGAGGGAGAGAGGCTTCATCTTGAGGTGGTGATCGGGCTGCCTGATGGGAGCGAAATGCTGCACGAGCGTTCAAGCGCGCATAGCGGGGACTTCCTCAAGCTCGCAAGGGAGCTCGCCGAGCGAATGATCGCACGCGGAGCGCGGGAAATTTTGAAAAAAGCCGAAGAAATTGCCTTTCCAAAACAGTGAGTCTTCGTTTTTTAATCTACGTTTTATATTTAGGAAATATAATAGCACTTGTTTACAATCAAATCAAAAAGGTGGAATCATGAAAAATGTTGGAATTAGCGCGGTTGTCGCATTGGCGTTGAGTAGCTCTGTGGTCATGGCTGATGATGCTTTGGCAGATTCATTCAAAAATGGCAAAACCTACGGACAAATCGGTGCATTTGGAGTAACCAAGGAGTTGAAGCAAGGTAATGACAAGAAGTCCGGCTTTGCTAACGCTTTCGCGGAGATTGGGTTTGAGTCTGCACCTCTTTACGGAGTGAGTGTAGGATTGTCTGCTTTTGGTGCTCAAAAGATTGATAGTTCTGTAGATGATAGCGGAGAGGGCGGATACAGAAATGAGTTTAGCCAAAATTCAGTCTTTAACAGAGCGTTCTTGAAAGTTGCACATGAGGGTATGGGCTCTGTGGTCATCGGTAGGCAAAAGGCTGCAGGCTTTGAGTGGCTCACAAAATATATCGAAGCTGCAGTAGTAAGTATCAAGCCTATGCCAGAGCTTGATGTTAAAGTCGCATGGGCTAGCCGCCGTGCAAAAGCGCAAGAAGATGCTATCTCAAATTTCAAACTCATCAATGGTGATACTAAAGGCGAGAGCAAGGGTATGTATGTCCTTGATGTGAAATATGCCCTCATGGATATGGTTACTTTGAACCCTTACTACTATCATAAAGCAGATAATTTCACTGCTCCCGGTATCAAAGCTATGATTAATGTAGATCTAGGCGGGGATATGAAATCTGCTACTATGTTGCAGTATGTCATGGTTAAGTCTGATGGCAAGAATAAGGCAAAAGATGGCTCTGTAATGCACATCGAGGAAAATTTTGAGTTTAGCGGAGCGAGCCTTGGAGTAGGTTACATCATGGCAGGTAAAGACAGCGGTCATAATGGACTTAAGGCGACTGGTGCGAAATCCAATCCTTTCGAAGAAGGCAGCCATATTTACGATGCTGATGCAAAAACCTTCTATGTCTCTCTTGGCTATGAGTATGAGGGTATCTCTCTTGGTGCGATCTATGGATCTACTAAATACAGCGCTGCAAAAGTTAAAGAAAATGAGATCAATGTCAGCGCAGGCTATGAGATCCTAAAAAATCTTGAAGCAGGTGTCGTCTACACAAACATCAAGAATGACAACGATAGTGAAAGCTGGAGCTCTATCAAAGGAACTGTAGCTTACTCTTTCTAATCTCTCTTCTATTTACCTCCCCTAGAGTGTCTGAGATGGGCACTCTAGGAACTCCTTTACATTTTTTATATTAATCTTAACATGCCTATAAGCCAAAGCGGGCTAATATCCACCAAAATCATTTCTCAAAATAATTTGGAGTTGCAGTGGCGATTGGGGTGCAGGATTTAGAACGTCTTTTGGGCTATTTTACGCTTATTCATCACACGCGTGGGCGTATTCGTTTGCGCGTCGATCCTGCAATTCGCAAGGAATCCAAAACGACATCTTCGGAAGATTTGATGAGCTTTATGGCGCGTATTCCCGGGATTAAAAATTTTAAACTCAATTCCATAGTCGCCTCAATAACCATCGAATACGATGAGCAGATTTTTCCCGCTTCATGGTGGGAAGATCTGCTTCATCACAGGAATCTCAACCAAATAGCAGAGAGAATTGACGCTCTTGCAAAGGAGATGAATGCAAAGTGCTAACCAAGCTCCTCAAATGCTTACGCAAGAAGAGGCGGTAGTCATCGCGCTTGATGATGAGTTCAAAGCCTTTGAGACCTACAAAGCCATCGCGCTAAAATTTCAAGTTGAGATCCCCTTTGGGCGGATTGCCGAGGCGGAATCGCGCCATATAGAGGCTCTTATAAATGCAGCCAATCGTCTCAGGATTCCTATACCTCCTAATCGTTGGGTCGGAATCACTCCGCCGCAGAGCCTAGAGGAATCTTACCAGCTAGGAATTAAAGCAGAGATTGAGAATATCGCTCTGTATGATCGCCTGCTCCCCGCTGTGAGCGACCCTGAAGTGTGCGATATATTTTATGCGTTGCAAGCCGCCTCTTTCAATAATCACTTGCCCGCTTTTGAGGCGCAACTTCGACGCGTCGGGAGCGCAAATCCATTAAATGCGCTTTTTGGCTCGCTTTTTTCCACTAACGCGCTACAAGCGGGCGAAAAGCTTAAAGAAGCTGAAGGGCTTCTAAGGCGACTGGGCGCAGGAGAGGCTTCCGCAGAGGAGGTTTCACAATTCTTGCAGGGAGTTAATCTCTCACTTCTGGGTGGGGCACTGCTCGGAGGAATCGGAGCACTGTTGCTTAAAGAGTTGCAAGAGTCATCTAAACAAAAAGAGGAGTAGAAAATGCCATTGCCGTTTATCGCAGGTTTAGCCTTAGGAAGTGTCGTAATGTTGGGCTTCACAAAGCGTGAAGCGATTAAAAAAGAGCTTAGTAGCGGTGCAAAGCGTGCAAAAGAGCTCGCCAAAGAGGGAATCAAAGCAGGAATCAAGCGCTCAAAAGCAAAATATGAAGAGATTAAAGATGAAGTCAAAAAGCGCGTGGATGAGGAGAGCAAGCAAAGAAAAGAGTCCTTAAAGTCTTCCAATGAGAAAAAGTCTCGCAAACCCAGAGCAAAGCGCGTGCAAAAACCCTTCGCACAACCTACTATGCAATCCACTAAGCAACCTAGCGAGCCACTATCATGAGAATCAACACAGGCACGCCACGATCGGTTATGGGGCATTTTGTGAGCGGCTCGGTCGCATCATTTATCATGGCGGGGGTAGTAAATTATCGGCGTATGGAGCGAGGCGAGATTGAGAGCAAAGAGGCAGGAATCGACACACTCAAGAAGACGCTCCAAGGGGGAGTCCTCACCGCTTCAGCGATCGCTACGGCTAATCACATCGGGACATCGGGTTTTTTAAGAGCTCTTGCGACGTTGAGCGTGGGTGTGGCGTGTGTCTATGGCGTGGAGAGGGGTGCGGATATGCTCCTTGAATCTCAAAAATCAGTTACTTACAAAAAATAAGGAGAAACTATGGCAGATAATAATGGCGTAAATATGGGGTTTGAGAACTTCTCTTCATTAAGAGACAATCCCTATATCAATCAGAATTCCGCGATGTGGCAAAATAGTCAAAATTACGGGAATCAGGGTTTTGGCTACAATCAAGCGCAAAATCAGGGATTTTTCGCAAATTCCGCCAATTCATCAAATCAAAGCTCGTGGTTTAGTAGCAACGGTTGGGAGAATGGCGATTTTCTAAAAGGTGCGCTCATTGGTGCAGCCGTGACCTTTTTGCTTACTAATGAAACCGCGCAAAAGAGCATTTTTAAGGCGTTTGCCAAAGCTTCTTCGATGATGCAGATGGGAATCGAAGAGCTTAAAGAACGCTATGAGGACGTAAAGGCGGAGCTTGAAGCCCAAGAAAGCGAGTGAATGCGCTCTTACATCTTTTAGGCTTGTGCATAAGACGCCTAGGCGGTTGCGCTACTCCTTCAAATACGAGCGTGGGAGTCGCCCTGAGCCTTTGGCGTTACAAATTGCGCTTGAATCGCTGGACGAGGTATGTCATGCGCGCATTAATCTAGCGATTAATAGCTTAATCATTGAGCATGAGGGGGCGAATCCAAAAGAGCTGGAGCCAAAAATCAGAAGTGCGCTTGAAGAGGCGGTATTAAGAGGGAAGTGGCAAGGCGAAAAGGATAGCGTTTTGGTGCTTCGCGAGGAGATTCCTAGCTCCATAGGGGTAGTCCGAGCGGGGACTTCGCTTATCTTTGAGCCGTTTTTGAAAAATCAAAATGCCAAGCTCGGAGCCGCAGCCATCGGCTCTACCCCTATTATATGGGAGGGAATCAAGGAGCTTTTTAATCACGGCTTGACCTCCAAAGTGCTTGAAGCAATGGCGGTAGCAATCTCAATCTATCGTCAGGATTTTCGCGCGGCAAATTCCGCGAGCTTCATGCTCTCTTTGGGGGAATATATCGAAGAAGCCACAGTCTATAAGAGTGATGATCTTATCAAGGAGCTCTCTAAGCCTCAGGTCGAAGAAGTGTGGGTAGAGCAGACGATTAATGGGAAATCCGAAGTCCTTTTGCGCCCCATTAGCGAGGTTAAAGTCGGAGATATGGTAATTGCGGGTGCGGGCGAGATTATCCCCGTTGATGGGCACGTGATGAGCGGTGAGGCGATGCTTAATCAAATCTCCATGACGGGCGAGGCAGAGCCCGTGCGGAAGGCTCGCGGAGATCGTGTGCTCTCCGGGACGGTCGTCGAGGAGGGGCGTATCAAAATCTGGGCGGAACACGTGGGCGATGAGACGACCACCGCGAGAATCCGCCATTACATTCAAAGCTCGCTTGAGGAGAAGTCCTCTTTGCAGCTGGAAGCCTCCAAAATGGCGGATCGCCTCGTCCCCATCACACTGGGGCTTGCGCTAGGATCTTATGCGCTTAGTCGTGATTTGACGCGATTAGCCTCCGTGTTGCAAGCGGATTATTCCTGCGCGCTGAAGCTCGCTACTCCTGTGGCGTTCAAATCCTCAATCAGCACCGCCGGCAAAATGGGAATTATCATCAAAGGCGCAAAAAGTCTCGAGGCACTTTATGAGGCGGATACCTTTCTCTTTGATAAGACCGGCACGCTCACTCAGGGCGAACTAGAGGTCATCGAGGTGCACTCTTTTAGCAAGGAGTGGAATGAGACGTCAATCCTAAATCTTGCGGCGAGTGCGGAGGAGCACTATTTCCATCCCGTGGCGCAGGCGATTGTGAAGGCGGCTAAAGCACGGGATTTTGTCCATATGCACCATGATGAAGTGGAATTCATTGTCGCGCATGGAGTAAAGACAGAGGTCGATGGCAAGAGTGTAGTCATTGGTAGTCGCCACTTCCTCGAAGATGATGAGGGGGTCAGTTTCTCCTCACACTCTCTTGAGTTAAAAGGCTATCTCAAAAATGGCTACATGCCCCTATATATCGGATATGATCGGGAGCTTTTGGGCGTGATTATGCTAAAAGATGAAGTGCGCAAGAATGCCAAAGAGACACTGCAGCGGCTCAAGCGAGCCGGGGTCAGGGAGATCGTCATGCTCACAGGCGATAGTAGTGAGAAAGCCAAAGAGGTGGCTAGGAGCATCGGCGTGGATCGCTATTTTGCCGATTTGCTCCCCACACAAAAGGCAGAGATTCTTGAGCAGCTCATCAAAGAGGGCAAAAAGGTCGCATTTATCGGCGATGGGATTAATGACGCTCCGGCGCTCATGAAGGCTCATGCGGGAATCGGCATGCACAAAGGCGCGGATATTGCGAAGGCTTCAGCTGATGTTGTGCTGTTGCGCGATGATATTTCCGCAGTCGCGGAGGCTAAAGAGATTGCAAATGCGACACTGCAGAAAGTCCATAATAATTTCAAAGCGACACTAGGAATCAACAGCGCGATTCTCGGCGCGGCGGCTCTTGGGTGGCTTAGCCCCGTGCGCACGGCTCTTTTGCATAATGGCACAACTATCGGTCTGCTTTTGAGCGCATTGCGCGGCATAAATTTGCGTCAAAAGGGGTGAAGGTGCATTTCTTACTTCCGCTAACCGCGGTCATGACAGCAATCTTGACGTATGAAACTTGCAAGAAAGCGCGCAAAAAGTGGCAGAAAATTCAAGAAAAAAGGAGACGACGTGAGGAATCCTAAGACGTGGAATCTTGAAGAAAAGCGCGAAATTGCCAAGCTTGCAATCGTAGGCTCAATGGTCGTAACTGTGGCGACCTCCTTTGCCATGAGGAATCGCACCATGCGGCGACTTCATATCGGTGCAGGGGCAGCTTTGGTGGGCTTTAGTCTGTGGCATCAGGCTCTGTATCAAAAGGGCGAATGCGGTGAGGCGAGTGAAGATAAAAAACCCAAAGCAGAGCTCGCTAAAGTTGAAGCGGCTCATGAGGTTAAAAAAGTCCGCACCAAAAGAGCGGTAAGAGCCTAGGCTGCGGATAATCGGAGCTTGTATGTTGGCACTTATGTGGCTTAAACGTGAGATTCCCAAGTGGAGAGAGCATGGCTGGGTCGATGAGAGGGGAATGCGCTTGATTCTCGCGCATTATGAGCGTAGGAGCTCGTTTGGCGTGGCACTCATATTTTCGCTTTTTGGAGCGCTTTTACTCCTCCTGGGAGTGGTGCTTATCATTGCGCATAATTGGGAGATGTTGGGTCGCTTTGAGCGTTCCATGCTCGCGCTATTTTTGATCCTTTTGGGGCAATGTGCAGGAATGTATGGCTATTTTCGGGCACGCACTCGCTTGGCATGGCGGGAATCGCTTGGAATCGTGTGGTTTTTTAGCATAGGGGCGAGCATTGCGATTATAGGGCAGACCTATCATCTCGGAGGTGAGTTTGCTGATCTGCTTACGTTGTGGCTCTTACTTGCGCTGCCTATCCCCATCATTTTGGATTCCAAAGCCACGGCGATTCTCGTGCTTGTGATTAATGTAGTCTATTTTTTAGTCGAAGAGCACTCATCTCGTATGGTGCTGATGAGTGGTGCATTTTTGTTGTGGATATTTTATTATGTGTGGCGATTGCGATTCCCCGTAGAGAGGCTTGCGAATACTTACCTTGGATATGCGCTTGTCCTCGCGCTTTTAGTGCTTGTGTTGCATTACAAAATTTCACCTACGCTATCTGAGTCTTTTGATGCAGTTAATGCGATGGCAAATTATCTGTTTTTTATCGCGATTCTTTACATGCTGGGGCGACTCTTGCATGAGGATACGTCCATTTTATATCGTCCTTTTGAGGCTGTGGGTTTCGTGTTGCTCTATCTTTCGTTGTTTTTTATGATTTCTTTTGATTTTTGGGTAGATTGGGACGAAGGAGAATATATAAAATATAGTAAATTCTATATATATTTAATACTTTATATGCTGATAGGGTTTCTCAGCCTGCGCGATTCCCTTGAGGGGCTTTTCTTGAAACTTATCCCGATTCTCTATATTTTTAGCGTTGAAATTGCAGCTCGATACAGTCCCATGATAGCGATGATTACGTGGAATTTTATGCTTGTGTGCGGTGCAGTGTATATGATTCTCTTAGGAGCTAAAAAGGGTAGCATGAGCCTAATCAATCAGGGTGGAGCAATCCTTATCATAGGAATCTTGATTAAATTTTTCGAGGGCGAATTGAGCATGATTGGGCGAGGAGTGGCTTTTATTATTCTTGGAGGACTTTTCTTGCTGCTTTTGCGTCTTAGCAGACGACTTGAGAATAGGTCACGATGAAGAGCAAAATTAACGCTGCGATTTTCCTGCTGTGTCTAGTGCAGATTACGGCAATATTTTCGAGTATTTGGCAATATGAGCGCGTGCTAGGCGAGGGTGGGGCTTATCTTTTTGAAGTGTGTCCGCTTGATCCCTATGATCCATGGCGCGGGCGATATGTGACGTTGCGCTTTAGGCAATATAAATTTGACATTAACAAAGCGGGCGAATTTTACGCAACTTTTACTCGCGATGAGCAGGGGATCGCCCAAGCAGATACGCTTAGCCAAAAGCCCCCCAATCACGCCGAATATCTTAAGGTGCGCATTGATGAGAGGGGAAGAGTGCAGCTGCCTTTTGAGCGTTTTTACATGGAGGAGGAGAGCGCGAAATTCACCGATATATGGGTCAATCAAGGCGGACGCATCCAGTGTGATGTGGATGGCGTTGGCACAAGCGCACTTTTGGCTGAAGTGTATATCTTTAAGGGCAGAGGAGTGATTAGCGAGCTGTTCTATCAAGGCGAGAGACTAAAAGAAGTCATCAAGCGTGAAATGAAACGCTAGCATTGTCTTTTTAGCAAGCATATGCAAAGCGTATCAGTTTAATCCAATCTCAAAGAATCATAAAATTCTGCCCTGTAAGCCTCCCATCTCCCGTCTAAAATTGCCTCACGTGCGCTGCGCACAAGATTTAGATAGTAGTGGAGGTTGTGGATTGAGGCGAGGCGAAAATAGCTAAATTCGCCACTCCTAAAGAGATGATGTAAATAGGCGCGTGAGTGGTGGCGACACGTATAGCAGTCGCATTTGGGATCAATGGGCGACTCATCGAGCTTGAAGCGCGGGGATTTTATGGAGATTTTGCCAAAGTGCGTGAAAAGCGTTCCGTTGCGGGCGTTTCTCGTGGGCATGACGCAGTCAAACATATCGACCCCTCGCGCGATTCCCTCGATGATGTCTAGAGGCGTGCCCACGCCCATAAGGTAGCGGGGTCTATCTCGCGGGAGCAGTGGGGTGGTGAAT
This sequence comes from uncultured Wolinella sp., assembly GCA_963540505.1. Classification (GTDB taxonomy): domain Bacteria; phylum Campylobacterota; class Campylobacteria; order Campylobacterales; family Helicobacteraceae; genus Wolinella. Next base: position 27,735 of record CAUTMV010000008.1, on the reverse strand, counting down.
TCGAGCGTCTCATACATCTGCGCATTGGGTTCGCCCACAGCCAGTCCGCCTATGGCAAATCCATCAAATTCGCCAAGACTTGTGAGATTCCTCGCAGAGAGCGTGCGAAACTCCCTATCTGTGCCGCCTTGAACAATCGCGAAGAGATGATTTGTGCGCGCCTCCCCATTTTGCTTTTTGCTCTCGTGATAGCGCAGAGATTGCTCCGCCCAGCGCGTCGTGCGTTCGATCGATTCCCTAATTCGCTCACGCGGGGCGGGCAAGCCGACCAAATCGTCCAAAACCATCATGATGTCGCTGTTTAGATTGTATTCTATATCAAGCACTTTTGTGGGCGTGAAGAGGTGCTTTGAGCCATCAATGTGGCTTTTAAAGAGGATTCCCTCTTGCTCGTGTTTTGTGTTTGTGCTGAGGCTAAAAGCCTGGAATCCGCCGCTATCTGTGAGGAAATTGCGTGGAAATTTGGTAAAACGATGCAGCCCGCCAAGGCGCGCGATAGTCTCATCTCCGGGGCGCAGGTAGAGATGATAGGTGTTGCCTAGGATTATGGGCGCATCGATGTGCTCCAAAAGATCGGTGTGATCGAGTGCTTTGACACTTGCTTGTGTCCCTACGGGCATGAAAATGGGCGTGGGAATCTCGCCGTGAGCGAGGGAGAGATTCCCCGCTCGGGCAAGTCCGTCAGTAGCTTGTAGCGTGAAAGTCATGGATTCTCCCGTATGCGCGTGAAGGCGCGTCAATTTTGTGGAATGGTAGCCAAAAATGGGCTTTTTTGGGAAACCGCGCAGCGGGTCGCTTTGGTATAATTACCCCTTTTAAGCGATAAGGGGGCGTGATGAAAAAGATTTTATTAGTGCTGGAGGGGCGATTCGCGCGGGATTTCATCGAGACAATCGCGCAGAAATATGCCGATAAAAATCAATACGTCATCATTACACCTCGTAGGGAATCGCTCCCGCAAAATATCCCGGAGAGCTTTGAGGCGCACTATTTTGACCCCACTTCGTCTATGAAGCTTGAGGCGGTGCTGAGCCGCGAGATTAGCGACGCTCTGATTGTCATGGACGAGCCTAAAGAGCGTGAGGTGGTGTATGAGAGCATTCGTGCTTTTTCGCCGCGTATTCGCCTAAGTATTTTAGATGGGGTCAAAAACCCTGAGGATAAAAACCTCGAATGCCCCTCGCTTGCCACGCTTGTGACCAATCGTCTCATTGAGCGGCTTCCAAATATCCCCGTTTTGGCGCGAAATATTGGGCTGGGGGAAGGGGAGGTCATGCAGGTAAATGTCCCTTTTGGAAGTTCATTTGCCTATCGCACACTCGGATCGATCCAGCAAAAGACATGGAAAATCGCAGCCCTTTATCGCGGAGGCAAGCTGCATTTGGCGCGTCAGACGCTTGTGATCCAGCCTAATGATTCCCTCCTTGTGGTGGGTGATCCGAGCGTGCTAAGAGATGTTTATCATCGCATAAAAGAGGACATCGGGCAGTTTCCCGCGCCCTTTGGGAATAGCATCTTTCTCTACTGCGATATGGATTTTGAGGAGGAGGGGGAGATTCGGAGAATGATTAGCGAGGCTCTCTATTTGCAGAGCAAGCTAAAGAATAAAAAGCTTTATATTCGTATCCTAAATCCTAGGAATCTACGTATTTTGGAGGAGTTTAAGGGGCTTGATTCCCCGAGGGTGAATGTCTATGTTGAGTATCATATTCGGAAGCTTCCCGAGCTTTTGGCGCAGGATATGAAGCAATATGGGAGAATCGGGCTGCTTTTGCTCTCACATGAGCTCTTTTTGCGTGCGCAACATCCGCGCCTGCTCTATGAGGCGGGAATCCCCGTGATGAAGCTTGGAGAGGCGAATTTTAGGGAAATTTCTGAAAGTGTTGTGATTTTAAACGACAAGATTGGCGAGAGTGAAAAGATCTCCTCAGTGGTGTTTGACCTCTCTTCGCAGGTAGGAAATAGCGTGCTACTGTATGATTTTGATCCCGATTCCTCCTTTAGGAGCGAGATTATGGAGCATTATGACAACATCGCGAGGATTTTCCAAAAAAAGATCGAGGTCATTACAAGCTCAACGCAAAACCCCCTGCGCTGGCTACAAGGCAGGGAATCGGTGCTGCAAATCTTGCCTTATAGCCAAAGTGTCGTGCATACGCCGATGTTGTGGTTTTTATCCACCGATGTGGAGCGGCTCTCAAACAAGATAAAGAGGCATCACCAGCTGTTTGTGCCCGTTTTACTGTGAGGGCGATAGGGTTTAATTTTATAGGGGAAGCGCGCACTGTTGAAAAAGATTTCTAAAGGTTACAAGATAGATTAGAGGCTTGATTCCTGCGCAAAACCGCACCATTTGGGGTGCATACAAGGTAGTGGCTGCGCGGGGAATCGCTTATATGTATCGCGAAAAGACGTGTGAAGGTAAAGAACAAAAAGCAGAAGATAAACGCTTACCAAGAGGCTTTCATATTAAGACTCTCGATAGATTACATACGCAATTCTACTCAAACCTTTGCTTTACGGGAATCCGATCGATTCCCGTAAAAATTAAGCAGAAAAGCTCAGGCTCTTAATACCTTGGAGTTTTAGTGTCCCTTGGCTCCCGAGGCTTTGCCTCATTGACACGCAGATTCCGTCCTAGGAATTCGCTATTATTGAGCGCATCAATCGCCTTTTCCGCCTCGCTATCTTCCATCTCGACAAAGCCAAAGCCCTTCGCCTTTCCCGTGTCCCGATCGACGATCAACTTAACGGACAAAACGTCGCCATACTGGGAGAACAGCTCCCTTACATCTTGCTCAGAGGCACTATAAGCCATGTTGCCTACGTAAATACTTTTCAATACAATCTCTCCATGTGAGAATACGCTCTTGAACTCAATCAAAAAGCGTAAAAATGAGACCCAAACGCCAAAACGTCAAGCCAAACTACACCAAATGCCAAACTGCCCCATTAATAAAAGATGCTTGCGTTTTGGAAAAGTCAAAAGCAAAAACCCCAACTCTCAAGTCGCCCAAAAAACCTCTTCTCATACCGAAGCAGTATGGAGACATGTTATAAAAATCACACTTAAAATAAATTTAATATTTTCCATTTTTTGCCCTTTTTGTTTTTATCTTATACATCTGTTTTTAGGTGTATCATGCGTCTTTTGATTCTTCTTAACACATTAAAAAAATTAATTTTATTACATATCTTGATCTTACTTTTAATCGATGGCTGTTTTTTATTTTTGGAATCACAAAATAGAGGCGCGCAAATTCGGATTTTCTCGTGGTTTAATGGTTTTAAAATCTATCTTGTTGGAGAATGAATCAGTGGCACAAGCTCCTAAATTTGCCCGCCAGTGCTCAAAAGGGCTGGAATTACGAAGATAAGAGGTGTAGACTGCAATGAGCCTTCGCATAAGAGCAGAGATTTTGGCTATGGGAATCGTGCAGGGCGTGGGATTTCGCCCCTTTGTTTATCAGCTTGCATTAAGGCTCAATCTAAAAGGCTACACGCGCAACAGCGCGCAAGGTGCACAGATCATGCTGGAGGGTGAAAAGGCGGATATTGAGCGGTTTTTGGAGATTTTGCGAGCAGAGCCTCCGTCTTTGGCAAGAATCGATTCACTTGAAGTAAAATGGAGCGAATTTCGCGATGAGTATGCGAGCTTTGAGATTATCAAGAGTAGCGATGTGGGTAAGTTTTGGGCGATGTTGCCCGCAGATATTTCACTCTGCCCTGAATGCCTCAAGGAGCTTAAAGAGCGCAAGAATCGGCGTTATGCCTATCCATTCATCAACTGCACGCAGTGCGGTCCGCGCTACACGATTGTGCGCGAGCTCCCTTACGACCGTCCTCACACTTCTATGGCGGGCTTTGAGATGTGCCCTAAATGCAAGAGTGAGTATGAAAATCCGCACTCAAGGCGGTTTCATGCCGAGCCCATCAGCTGCCCGCAGTGCGGTCCGCAGCTCTCTTTGCACCGCGCAGACGGCACGATTCTTGCGCAGGGGAATCGCGCCCTTGATGCGGTGGCAAAGCTACTTAAAAAGGGGCACATCATCGCAATTAAGGGAATCGGTGGCTTTCATCTCGTATGTGATGCGACCAAATCTCGTGTCGTAATGGAGCTTAGAGCGCGTAAGAATCGCCCCAGCAAGCCCTTTGCCGTGATGTTTCGCAGTATTTTTGATATCGCCAAATGCACCGAGCTCACACCCCTAGAGGAGGAGCTGCTGCGCTCGCCCGAGCGTCCGATTGTGCTTATTTCAAAGCGTCGTCCGCATCGGCTTGAGAAATTTGCAATCTCCTGTGATGGAGTAGCTCCGAACATCGATACTATGGGGGTTTTCTTGCCCTATTCTCCGCTTCATGTGCTCTTGATGGAGCAGGTGAAGATTCCTCTGGTTTTTACCAGTGCGAATGTCAGCGGAGAGCCTTTGGTGCGAGATTCTAGCGAGCTTTGCGAGAAGCTGGAGGGGGTTTTTGATTACTATTTGGATCACGATCGAGAGATTATCAACCTATGCGATGATAGCGTGGTGACGATTGCGGATAATCACATGCAAATAATCCGCTGTGCGCGCGGGTATGCACCTGTGAGTCGCACGCTCCCTTATGAGTGCGCAGGGGCGATTTTAGCCCTCGGTGCGCAGCAAAAAAGCTCGCTCGCGCTGGCGTTTTCCAATCGAATTATTCTCTCTCCTTATATCGGGGATTTGGCAAATCTCGCCTCTATCGAGTATTATCATCGCATTAGGGAGATGTTTAGCTCGCTCTATCACTTCACGCCCACGCTTCTTGTGGCGGATAAGCACCCTCAATACGAATCGACTCGTTTTGCCCTGCAGCAGCGTGAGATTCCCGTAGTTTTGGTGCAGCACCACTATGCGCACATGCTTTCGCTTTTAGCCGAGCATGAGATTAGAGAGGAGATTTTAGGAATCATTTGGGATGGGACGGGGTATGGTGATGATGGGAGCATTTGGGGCGGGGAATTCCTGCGCGGAGATATGCGCGGATATACGCGTGTGGGGCACTTTAAGCCTTTTAGATTGCTAGGTGGCGAGAGTGCAATTAAAGAGCCGCGACGCCTTGCACTTGCGCTCCTTTTGGATCTTTATGGCGATGAGATTGAGAGCTGCAGACATCCTATCGTTGCGAGCTTTGAGCGCGAAGAGCTTGAAATTCTACGCAAAATGCACGCTAGAGGGCTTCATTCGCCGTTATGTAGCTCTGTGGGCAGGCTTTTTGATGCGATTGCAGCCCTAGCGGGAATCATAGAGCAAAATAGCTTTGAGGGTGAGAGCGGCATGGTGATGGAGGGGCTTTATGACTCGAATATTACGGAGTTTTATCCCTATTCGATTAGGGAGGGAATCGTAGATACCAGCGAGCTGGTGCGCCTCATTGCGAGCGGGGCGGATTCCCGCGAAACGATCGCAAGCAAGTTTATCAACACACTCGCACATATCGCGCTGGATATGGCGCAGAGGTATGCGGGGGATTCCGTGGCAGTGGGATTTAGCGGCGGGGTTTTTCAAAATCGCGAGCTTTGTAATAAAATTTCCGAGCTGTTTAAAGAGGCAGAAATCTCCTATTATATGCACGAGAAAATCCCGTGTAATGATGGTGGAATCGCCTTTGGACAGATTGCATTTACGCGATTTTTAGAGCGAACTTGAATTAGGAGGTGCGAATGTCAAAGCAGATGAATAACCCAAACCTTTCGACAAAAAGTGTTGAAGTGGTGCAGCGAATCTTAAGTAAAAACGACCAAGAGGCGCAGAAATTGCGGGAGCGATTCCTCGCTTCTCGCACCTATGCGATTAATTTCATGAGCTCACCCGGAAGCGGCAAGACAACGCTTTTGGAGCAGATGGCGCGTCTGGGTGAGATTAGTTTTAGCGTCATTGAGGGGGATTTGGAGACTAACAGAGACGCTAAACGCCTAAATGATGTGGGAATCAAGGCATTTCAGATTACTACGGGCGAGGCGTGTCATCTTGAGGCGGCGATGATTACGCGCGCGCTTAGCGAGCTTGAGTGGCAGAGCGAGGATTTTCTTATGATTGAGAATGTCGGGAATCTCGTTTGTCCCGCGAGCTATGATCTGGGCTGTATGATGAATATCGTTCTTTTGTCCGTTCCTGAGGGCGATGATAAGGTGCTGAAGTATCCAAGCATGTTCCTCTGCGCCGATGCGGTGGTAATTACAAAGAGCGATATGACAGATTACTTCGGATTTCGCACAGATAGGGTCAAAGAGGATCTTTTGGAGCTAAACAAGCGTATTGCGCTTTTGCAAACCTCCTCCAAAGATCCCGAAAGTATTCGGCGTTTTGTGAGTTTCCTACATGAGCAAAAGGAGCGCGGATATGTGTCTAGCCATACCTTCTAAGGTTATTTCAATTGACAAAGAGCGCAATATCGCGCTTTTAGATACGCTTGGTGTGGAGCGCGAGGCGAGTCTCGACCTCTTGCAAGAGGAGGTAAGCATAGGTGAATACGTGCTGCTTCACATTGGCTATGTGATGGGGAAAATCGATGAAGAGAGCGCGAAACTCTCGCTTGAGGCGTATGAGGAGATTATCAAAGCGATGGAAGAGGAGGAACGGGAGCTTCTGGAGGCAAATCGATGAAAGATGCGTACCTGATTGATTCTTTTCGCAATCATCGGGTAATTATCGAGCTGGCAAAGAGAATTAACAAGCTTGCCGAGAATCTGCCTCAAAAGCTCAAAATCATGGAAGTGTGCGGTGGACATACGCATACGATTATGAAATATGGGCTAAATCAGCTTCTTAGCACCGAGATTGAGCTTATTCACGGACCGGGCTGTCCTGTCTGCGTCATGCCTAAAGAGCGCATCGATGAGGCGTATGAGATTGCGATGCAAGAGGGGGTCATTCTCGTTACGCTTGGGGATATGATTAAAGTGCCGGGCTCCAAAGGGACGCTCCAAAGGGCTCGCGCGGAGGGGAGAGATGTGCGGTTTGTCTATTCGCCTTTGGAGGTGCTCAAGATTGCCAAAGAGCACGAGGATAAGAAAATCGTCTATTTTGCAATCGGGTTTGAGACGACGACACCTATGAGCGCGGCTCTTTTGGAGCGTGTAATGGGAGAGAAACTTACCAATGTGCTCTTTCATATCAATCATGTCTGTGTTCCTGAGCCGCTGGAGTTGATTTTAGGGAGTGAGGATTCAAAAATTAATGCACTGCTTGCGCCCTCACACGTGAGCGTCATTACGGGAGCGAAAATTTACGTGCCCCTTGTGGAGCGTTTCAAGATTCCCGTGGTGGTGGCGGGATTTGAGCCCATTGATGTGATGGAGAGCATTTTGCGTATCGTTGCACAGAAAGTCTCGCATGAGGCGCGCTTAGAGATCGAGTATGCGCGTAGTGTTAGCATGGAGGGGAATCTCAAAGCCCAAGCATTGTGCACGCGATATTTCACTAAGCGCGAGAGCTTTAATTGGCGTGGACTTGGGGCAATTCCCCGCTCAGCTCTCAAGCTGAAAGAGGAGTTTCGAGAGTGGGACGCGGAGTGCTATTTTGCCGATATTTTTCAAAAAAAGCCCGCAAAAGATCACCCCGCGTGTCGTTGTGGAGATATTTTAAAGGGCATTGCAAAGCCTTTTGATTGCAAAGTTTTTGCCAAAGCCTGCACTCCGCAAAATCCGCTGGGAAGTTGCATGGTAAGCAGCGAGGGTGCGTGCGCTGCCTATTACAAATACGGACAACACCTCACGTAAGGAGCAAAAACATCATCGCCATAGATATTGCCGAGGAGCTGATTAATTCCGCGCAGCTTTATTATGAACTACTTGATGCCAAGGGCAGGGGAATCGAGCGCATCCCCATCACGGATAAGGTGCGCACTCCATCAGGAATCACACTCAAAACGCCCCTGCGCTCATGGAGCGGGAATCTCCTCTTACATTCGCAAGGAAAAACATGGGAAGTGGGAAGCGAAGAGATTGAGGTGGGCAGCTATGATGAGAAGCGCGGGATTATTAAGCTTCTTTGCAATGATGAGCTCGCGACGCTTTTTATGAAGGATTCCAGCCTAGAGCTCTTGAGTGATATGAAGTTTCTCGTGCGTAATGTCGAGCGATTTTATAGCGAATATGGCGATGAGATTGAGCTTCCTAGTGCGATTCCCGAGGCGATTCCCGCCCCTTCGCCTAGACTTAGCAAAGAGCAGCGACAGGCGGTGGAGATGATATTTTCCGTGCCACTGAGCTACACGTGGGGTGCGCCAGGTACGGGTAAAACCAAGGGCGTGCTTTTTGAATCGCTCCTTTTTACGATTACTCGCGGGGTGCGTGCTTTTTTGCTTGCGCCGACCAATAGCGCGCTGGAGCAGGCGTTGAGGGCTCTTATGCCGAAATTTGATGAGCTGGGATTTGAGCGCACGCTTGTTTTTAGAATGGGTGAGCCATCAGTGAGTTTTTTGGCTCAATATCCCGAAGTGTGCGATCCGTTCATTTTGAATAAAACTCAAAATGCGACGCCGACGCTCTTTAGCCAAGGCAAAGAGGAGCGAGAGAGGAAATTTGAAGAATCACTCGTGCTGGCTATGACGGTAGATGGCTTTATTAAGCGTTTTGATTCCCTGCCCAAGGGCGGAGCGAAGCACATTTTCTTAGACGAGGCGGCTTTTGTCCCGCTCATTAAGGCTCTGGCTCTTTGCGCGCTGCATGCGCCAATCTCCATGCTTGGCGATCACAAGCAGCTTCCGCCCGTGTGTGAAGCAAGTGAGATTGACCTTGAGCCCGAGCCGCTTTTAAATGCATGGCAATATTCTGCTCTGCACCTGAGGGATTATTTTCGCGACGGGGCGGGGATTTTCTCCTCTCACACGCCGACTTTCCCGCAAGAATTGACGATTCCCCAAAGCAACCTAAGCTATTCACATCGCTATGGCGAGAATCTCACAAAAATCCTTGACAAATATATCTATAAAATCGGTCTGCGCGGACTTAGCGAGCCTACCGAGCTCTATTATGTGGATAGCGGTCTGTTTATGGGCGAAAAAAGGGGCGCGCAGGCAAATCCAAGCGAGGTGGACGCGCTCGCCAAAGTGGCGCAGGAGCTTGTGCGTGCGCAGGAGGATTTTGGGATTATCACGCCTTTTGTGAAGCAGCGACGGGCGATTTTGGAGCGATTACCTATGCTGAGGGATAAAGACTGCGTGTTGACGATTCACAGAAGCCAGGGGCGGGAATTTCACACGGTGCTCTTCTCTCCCGTGATGTTGCATTATCATTTGACTAATTCGCTCAATCTCTCTGCACTCCATGCACTCAATGTCGCTATTTCACGGGCGAAAAAGCGCGTGATTATCGTATGCGATTATCGCTTTTGGATGAAGCAAAAGGGGCAATTTTTGAGCGCGATTCTTGCACAAAGTAGCCCCTTAGAGCTAGGAATCATTGAAAATATCGATACTCTAAGCAAAAAACGATAATATGCCAAAACCTAAAAAATAAGGAGGAAATGAATTATGTTTAAGAAAATTTTAGGAGCGTCAATACTCGCTATGTTTTGTAGCGTATCGGCATGGGCAGGAGAAATCTCTGTTGCAGCTAAAGTGGGCACAACCGGCTTGGGAGCAGATGTGGGATATAAGTTTAATCCACTACTAAAAGCACGGCTAGGGGTTAATTATCTCAAGATAGCTCGCAGTGTAGAGGTTGAAAAGATCAATTATGATATGAAAATGAAGTCGCAAGGTTTTGGGCTATTTGCAGATTTTTATCCATTCATGGGCAGCCTCAGACTCACTGCGGGAATCTACAAGCCTAATCTCCAATTTGATATTGATGCGACAGGTAGCGGAAGTTATGAAATTCAAGGGCACTCTTATAGTGCTGCTGAACTGGGCAAACTCACAGGTAGCGTCAAATGGGACAAGGTCGCTCCTTATCTGGGAATCGGCTATGAGACGGGTAGCTTTTTTGGTTTTAGTCTTCCTGTTGGGCTGGCATTTGATCTAGGTGCGATGCATATCGGTAAGCCGAGCATTGATTACAATGCCACAAGAGCAGCGGCGAATCCTTATCTTCAAAACGACATTAATAAGGAGCGTAAAAAGGTGGAGGAACAGCTAGGTAACGCAAAATGGTATCCCGTAGTTTCAGCCGGAGTAATTGTGCGCTTTTAAGCTTAGGCGCGCTTGTTTTGTGAATTTAGCGCGCTCTTGGGAGATTGGGAGGTTGGCTTTTGGAGAAGGTTCTGTTAGCGCACGGGAGCGGGGGAATCGAGACTGCTCGGCTAATTCGGGAAGTTTTCGCACCCTATCTGGGGAATGAGATTCTTGAAGCTGGCGAAGATGGAGGTGTGATCGATCTCCCTTCCGGGAAAATCGTAACAAGCACCGATGGCTTCAGCGTCTCTCCACTCTTTTTCCCGGGCGGGAATATCGGCAAGCTTGCAATTTGCGGCAGCGCAAATGACGTCGCGATGATGGGAGCGAAGCCCAAGTATATCACCTGCTCATTCATGATTGAAGAAGGGTTTGAGATTGCCAAGCTCCGCACGATTCTCGCCTCCATGGGTGAAGAGCTTAAAAAGGGCGGAATCAAGATGCTCTCAGGCGATACAAAGGTAATCCCGCGCGGTGGAGTTGATGGGCTTTTTATTACGACAACCGCCTTTGGAAGCACGGAAAATCCCCTTTCGCTCTCAAAATTGTGCGAAGGAGATGCAATCATTGCCAGCGGTGCTGTGGGGACGCATGGCGCGGTCATCTATGCAAGTCGCGAAGAGATGCAGCTAAAAAGCGCGCTGGAGAGCGATTGCGCGCAGCTTTGGGAGGTTGTAGAGCCGCTTTTGGAGGCGGATTTAAAGATAAAGACAATGCGCGATGCCACGCGGGGCGGGCTTGCAGCGGTGCTTAACGAATGGGCGGAACACCAAAAGCTGGGAATCCTCCTTAAAGAAGAGGCGATTCCCGTGCGAGATGAAGTGCGGGGAATCTGCGAAATCTTGGGCTTTGAGCCCTATAATCTCGCAAATGAGGGCATGTGCGTGATCGCGCTCCCTAAAGAGAATGCATCAAAAGCCCTTGAAATATTGCACTCCTTTGAGCTCACACGAGAATCGAGCCTCATTGGCGAGGTAATTGGCGAATACAAGGGGCGAGTGGTGCTTGAGAGTGCGTGGAAAAGTCGGCGATTCCTTGAATATCCCAGTGGCGAGCTGCTCCCTAGGATCTGCTAGGAATCTGCATGCACGAATATTCCGTTGTAGCCGCACTTATCGAGCTTTGTGAAGAGCAGGCGAGGGCGCACCATGCCCAAAGTATCAAGCGTGTCGTGGTGGCACTGGGCGAGCGTAGCGGGGTTGAGGAGCAGCTTTTTTGCAGTGCGTTTGATGTTTTCAAGCTCGATTCCTTGTGTGCGAGCAGCGAGCTTAAAATCATCAAAAAGCCCGTGAAAGTGCGGTGCGATTCTTGTGGATATGAGGCATCTCTGAAGGATATAGCGCAGGGAGAATGCCCCAAATGCAAGGAGCAGAGGCTTAGCATGATTGAGGGAAAAGAGATGTATTTACAGAGCTTGGAGATGGAAGTTGGCGATGAGGGATAGGGAGATTTTTGAGCAATTCTTGCACCAAGAGGCGGAGATTAAGGAGAGCTGGAGGGTTGTAGAGTTTTTTGAAAAAGAGCGCGCAAAATGGAGCGAGGAGAAGATGGAGCTCGAGGAGCGCAGCGTAGAGCTTAAGCGCGAGCTTGAGGAGCTTGAGAGAAGGGCGCTGGAGAGCGAAGAGGAGATGGCACGCAAAGATCGCCTGCTCAAAGAGCGCGAAGAGCAGCTAAAGCTCTATGATACGCAGCTTAGCGAGCGCGAGCAGAGTATCAATGAGGGCTGTCTTCCCGAGCCTTCACAGATGGGATTAAAGAGTGTGGAGGTAATTAGCAAGAGCGGCGGAATCATCAGAGCCAAGCCTGCTAGAGCCTATTTTTCGGAAGGCTATGTCGCGGCGTTGCTGCATGAGCTTGATGAACTCAAAGGTAATAAGGGGCTGCGCGAGAAGGTGCTTGATTTGGAGCTGGAGAATTTTAAACTCAAGGTCGAGTTACGCGATTTGCTCGTCGAGCAATCGCAGGGCGAAAATCCTCAAGTAGGTGCTTTGGATTCTCACTCCGCCGCTCTTCCTTCTCTTGATTCTTCTAATTCCCCCTCTGATTTCTCCTCTCTTCGTGCCGATTCCAAAGAGTCCTAATGAAACTGCTTGTTAGCGCGCTTGAGCCCTCTTCAAATGCGCATTTAAAATCGCTCGTGCCCTTTTTGGAGGGGAGAGCTGAGCTTCTTGGCGTGTTTGATCCGCAGTTCGGGAAGCCGCTCTATAAGCCCAGTGAATTTTCCGTCATGGGTTTTAGCGATGTGGTGCGCAATGTGGGCTTTTTTTGGAATGCGCGACGTGAGATGATTAGGCTTGCCAGCGAGGCGGATAAGGTGCTGCTTATGGATTCCTCATCTTTTAATATTCCGCTTGCTCAAGCGATTAAAAAACGCTATCCAAAAAAGGAGATTATCTATTACATTTTGCCTCAAGTGTGGGCGTGGAAGCCTTGGCGTGCGAAGATTATCGAGGAATCGTGCGACTTCCTCGCGGGAATCCTCCCCTTTGAGATTGAGTGCTACAAGCACAAAGCCCATTACGTCGGGCACCCCTTGCTCGATGTGCTGCCTCCTGCTCGCACTGCACTTCCCGACACAGAGGCGGTCGCGTTTATGCCGGGGAGCCGTTTGGGCGAGATTGGGCGTATTTTCCCTATTTTTAGAGAGGTTGCGCGCGAGATTAAAGGGCGCAAAATCCTCATCATTCCTCCGTTTTATAAGGGGCAGGATCTTGGGGGAATCTACGGCGATGTGAGCGATTTTGAGCTCTCCTTTCAGGCGCATTCGAGCTTGCAAGAGGCGAGTTTTGCTTTTATTTGCAGCGGCACGGCGACTTTGGAAGCCGCTCTTATGGGCGTCCCTTTGGTGCTTGCGTATAAAACTCGCGCACTGGATTATCTGATTGCCAAATATTTAGTGAATGTCCGATATGTCGGGCTTGCGAATATTTTTGAGACCCGCCGCGGGGAATCGCCTCTGCATGAGGAACTACTGCAAAATGAGCTAAGTGCGGAAAATCTGCTTAGAGCGTATAAAGAGTGCGACAGGGGGCGATTCTTGGAGCGTTCGCTTGCTTTACGGAATTATCTTAAAGATGGAAGCTCGCGCAGGGTCGCTAAAGAGATTTTGAAGTGATTTTTAATCGCGCATGAAGTAACATAGCGTTTTTGCCTAAGGAGTAGAAATGCAAAAAGAGCCGATGACGGCGTATGGATATGAGAGAATCTGCCGTGAGCTTAAGGAGCTAAAAGAGGTGGAGCGACCGCAGATTGTCAAAGAGATTGACATCGCGCGCGCTCATGGAGACCTCAAGGAGAATGCCGAATATCACGCCGCAAAGGAGCGGCAGCTTTTTATCGAGGCGCGTATCGGCGAGCTTAGCGAAATGCTCGCGCGCACGCAGGTGGTCGACCCTGCGAGCTTGAAGCATGATAAAATCGGCTTTGGCTCGACATTTAAGGTCATGGATATAGATAGCGAGCGAACCTTTGAATACACGGTCGTAGGGGCGAGCGAGAGCAATCCCGATCGCGGGCTCATCTCTTTTCAATCTCCGCTTGTGCGCCAGCTCCTGGGCAAGGAGGCGGGCGATGAAGTGCATGTGCTTATGCCTAGCGGCGAGGTGGATTATGAGGTGCTTGAGGTCTATTACAAGGAGATTAGGTTTGAGTAGCCAAGTCAAAACAGAGCTCATCAAAGAGGCGAAAATTGAGATTAAGCGGTTGCACAAAGAGGCAATCATTCCGCAATATCAAAGTAGTGGTGCGGCGGGCTTTGATCTGTGCTCTGTGGAGGCACTTATCATTCCTCCGCAAGAGCGTGCGCTCGTCCCGACGGGAATCGCCATCGCTCTTAGCGAAGGATACGAGCTTCAGGTGCGTCCTCGAAGCGGATTGGCACTCAAGCACGGAATTACGGTGCTAAATACCCCGGGGACGGTAGATAGCGACTATCGCGGCGAGCTTAAGATAATTTTGATTAACCTCGGGAGCGAACCTTTTGAGATTGCCATCGGGGATCGCATCGCGCAGGGAATCCTAAGCGAAGTTACAAGGGCACGATTCCTTGAGGTGGAGAATCTAAGCGATACAGAGCGTGGCGTCGGCGGTTTTGGCAGCACGGGCAGAGCATAATTAAGAGAAAAGGAAAAGCATGAGTATGAAAGAGAATATCTCCTATATTAAAGAGGAGATCGGGCAAGAGGAGAGAATGCTGGAGGGGATGATCCGCCTTGAGGGGTGGTTTCGCAAATACAAAAGGGCGGTTTTTGCGCTTTTGTCGGCGATTCTTGTATTTTGGATCGGCGCGGCGGGCTATGATTATTATCGGGAATCGCGTGCGCAAAAGGCGTATGCAATCTACGAGCAGCTACTTCAAAATCCCGATAATGCGGAACTTTTGGAGAAGTTGAAGCAAAGTGGATCGGGACTTTATGAGCTCTTTATTTTTCAAGAGGCGAGCCAAAAGGGCGATGAGGCGGCACTTGCTACGCTTTTGGATTCACAAAATGAAATTATTGCTTCGCTGGCGCAATATCAGCTGGCTTCTTTGCATAAAAATCCCGAGGAACTCGCGCAATATACACAGAAAGACAGACCGCTTTTTGGCGATTTGGCTCGTATTTCACGGGCTTATCTGCTGATGAATGAGGGGCGAATCGCTGAGGCGAAAGAGGTGCTCGCGATCATTCCCGATACCTCTTCAATAAAGACCATTGCGGGATTTTTGGGACACTTCGGACTTCAGGATTCCGCGAAATGAGCAAAGCCTTTTATCCGGGGGTTTTTCTACTTGCGCTTTTATTAAGCGGTTGTGGCTCAAAACGCCACTTTGAGCCCGAAGAACTCAGGGGCAAAGTGCATTTCAGCGGGAAGATCGGAAGCTCGATTCTCTCCACTCAAAGGGAGGGAGCGATGCTTAAAGACGGTCGCTTTATTACCCGTGATGGAATTCAGAATTTCACGCTTCCTAAGGGCTTCTCTTTTCTTAATGATAGCGAGCGGTATTATCTCGCCGTTAATGAGCTTGGCACATTGGGGCTTTTCCCAAAGAATGGTAATGCAGGGGCACTAGAGCTAAAATTTGCGGCAAAGCCCTTAAGTGCTCGCATTGAGGGCGATTTGCTCGCGCTTGTTTTAGCGGACAATAGCCTTGTTTTGTATCAGATTTCTACGCAAAAAGAGCTGTTTTTAGAGCAAGGAGATCACGCTGTTGCTCTCAATACCCTTATAGCTTCGCCCCTTTTTTTAAATGATCTTATTTTGTTCCCTACGCTTGATGGGAAGCTCGTCATCGTGGATAGAGAGAATCGCAAAATCGTCCGCAATATCATTGTGCATAGCGATTTGGGCGATTCTTACTTCAATAACGTCATTTTTCTTGATGTTTTGAGTAATCGTTTGGTCGCGGCGACGTCCAAGCGCATTATTTCAGTCAGCCCCGAAGCGATCAATGTCTATGAGGCGAATATCCGTGATGTGCTTTTTTTGCGCGAGCGGATCTATATTTTGACCACAGAAGGGCAGGTGATTCTTACTGATGAAAACCTAAATGTCTTGCGGAGTCTGAAGTTTCCTTTCGCGCATTTTAGCGGTGTGCTTCACGGGAAGCAGATTTATGCGCTAGAGAAGCGCGGATATCTAGTCGTTCTTGATGTGGATTTGCTCGGTTCGAGTGTCTATAAATTGCCCAGCGATATTGACACACCCGTGTTTTCAGGTGGAGAGAGATTTTATATTGACAATCGCTATTTTGAGCCCACAGAATAGGAATATGACTTGATTTTATGCGACATCGGGAATAGCTATCTGCATTTTTACCAGCGGGGGTTGATGTGGAAGGAGAGCGTCGCTCACCTCAGTGATAGTCGCCTAAAAGGGAATGAAATTTACTACATCAGCGTCAATCGCGCTTCGACGAAACGCCTTCTTGAGGTTGCCCCGCATGCGCACGATCTCGCTCCCTATATGACGTTTGATAGTGCCTATATGGGGCTTGGGATCGACCGTATTGCGGCATGTAAGGGAATCGAAGATGGGATTATCGTCGATGCAGGGAGCGCGATTACTGTGGATATTGTCCAAAATAATATCCACCTGGGCGGCTATATCATGCCGGGGATTGCTTCTTATGTCGCGACATTTCGCGCAATCTCTCCTGCACTCAAACATGAGCTGAATCTCTCGGTGGATCTGGGCGCATTGCCGCAAAATACGCGTGATGCAATGAGTTTTGGTGTGGTGAAATCTCTGGTGCTTACCATTCAGGATAGCTGCAAAAACAAGCGACTTTTCTTTACCGGAGGGGACGGGAAGTATCTTGCGCGATTTTTTGAAAATTCTATTTATGACAATTCAATTGTCTTTAAAGGGATGATTAAGACGCTTGAGGAGCTCAAAGAGAGGAGACGATCACGATGATCACCATAGCTTTGCCCAAGGGGCGGATCGCTCTGGAGACACTCAAGATTTTTGAGGCGATTTTTGGGTGTGAGTTGCTTTTTGAAGATCGCAAGCTCGTGCTTGAATATGCAGATTTTCGTTTCCTCTTGGTGCGTAATCAAGATGTCCCGACCTATGTGCTCCATCAGGCTGCGGATATGGGCGTGGTGGGGCTTGATGTGCTTGAAGAGCAGGAGAGTGATCTTATTCGCCTGCTGGATCTGGGCATTGGTCGCTGCAAGGTGGTGGTCGGCTCGTGCGAGGGGAGCACGCTTGATTACAGCAAGTCTCAGATGAAAATCGCTACCAAAATGACCAATATCGCTAAAAAGCATTTTGCTAAAGAGGCGTTGGCGGTAGAGATTATTAAGCTTTACGGGTCGATTGAATTAGCCCCTATTGTGGGGCTTGCAGACGCGATTGTAGATATCGTCGAGACGGGGATTACGATGAAGCAAAATCATCTCAAGGTCGATCAGGTTATCATGGAATCAAGTGCCTATATGGTGGCGAATCGTAACAGTTTTTATGAGAAAAAGGAGCAGATTTTGGAGTTGCAGGCGAGATTCGCCGAGCAAAAGAGGCGAGGATTCCCGTGCTAGGTCGGTTTTTATTTGCACTACCCCTTTGCATGGCGGCACTTTATGGGAATCCGTGGGTCATGTTTAGCGATGGACGGGATACCTACATCTACAATCAAAAGAGCGGAGAAGTTTATGTGCGATTCCATAAGGGCGGGGCGAATTATGAAGATGTGTTTATTAAAATGCCTCAAGGCGTCAAGAATCCAAGTAGTGATCCTCTAATAAAAACTAATCCTAGTAACACACCTCCTCTGAAGCAGCCCGTGCAAAGCGAGCAGCAAGAGCTTTTGAAGCGTGCTTTGGAACTTCAAAACGGACTTTATACGCAGGGTAATGAGCCTTAGGAATGCCACATTCCGCTGATTGCTTGAAGTTTGGCGGTAAGGAATTTGAGGGAATCGGGCTTATTTCACGGGCAGCCCGCTTACAAGAGCGATAAAGAGGCACTTCTTATGGTATTGCGACGATATGCCCATACACACGCTGTAAATTGTGTTAAAGCCCTAACCTCTCGAGTGCAAAGGCAGAGTGCGTGAAGTGAGCAAAATCACGCCGCGCACCGCTATACCTTTTAGAAGTGCTTTTTGGCGACCTCTTGTGTAATATCTTGCGCCATAGCACTAACTTCACCGGCAATACCATCCGTCTGATCCGCCACACCGGCATTTTGCTGCGTAACCGTATCAAGCTGAGAAATCGCCTCATTAATCTGTCCGATTCCCTGCGCTTGCTCTTTAATGGACTCACCCATTTCGTTGATACTTTGCACGAGCACATTGGTATTTGCCTCAATCTCGCCGAGGCTCTTTTGTGTCCTCTCGGCTAATTTTCGCACTTCATCAGCCACAACGGCGAATCCTCGACCATGCTCCCCTGCTCTTGCTGCTTCAATCGCAGCGTTAAGTGCAAGCAGGTTCGTCTGATCCGCAATATCACGAATAATTCCAATCACGCTCTTAATCTCTTCGCTTTGACGAATCACATCGCCTGTGCGCTCGCTCACCATCTGCATGGAGCTGCTCATCTGCTCAATGGCTGCAGCGGATTGCTCCAAAGAGGCGGCTTGCGCATTCGCTCCTTGAGAAAGGGTTTTCATTGATTCCTTAAGGCGTGTGGAGCTGCTATTAAGTGAATCCGCCTGTGCTTGGCTCGTTTTTAGCATGTTTTTAATCTCATCTCCAAGCGAAGAGACAATGCGCTCCACCTCGCCACTAGGATTGTCAAGATGAGGTCGGAAGTCCATATTCGCATAGGAGCGAAGCACGTCTGAAAGGACGTTAAGATCACTGGCAACACGCTCTTGAAGGCTTGCGAGCATTTCATTGAGCACGCTTCGGAGCTGTTGCAATTCAGGACTAGCGGGAATGGAGTTGATTTTTTGGTCAAGATGTCCCGCTTTGACGTTTTCAACGACTTTTAGCGACTCCGCTACAGCTTCAGAATCTTTCTTCAGAGCGTTTTCCGTGCGGGCGATATTTTCGTTGATCATGCGACCCATTGCGCCGATTTCATCGTTTTGTGTGATTGCAATGGGCAAAAGTCGCTCGCCCTCTTTATTGATGTAGGCAAAGAATCGCTCCAAATAGCATTTGATGTTGCCGATTCTCTTTGTGAGTGAGCGCGCGAAGAAGAACATCGCAATGGAGACTAGCAGGATAAAGCCTACGCCAAGCACGATTCCAAAATTGCGCAGAGATTTCGCCTCGGCGTAGACTTCATCTTCGGGCACGACCACGAGGAATCCCCATGAATTTTTTACATCTTTTAGACGGATTGGGAAGACTGCCGTGCGCGTAACTTCTTGTGTGCCCGCTGTAACAATAGAGACGATATCGCTCTTTCGCTGCTGCATGGAGGTTAGGAGTTCGAGGATTCCCTCCGAGCTATTGACTTCGGTCATCTTTTTGCCGCGTAGCGATTCCTGTGGGTGTGTGATGAGCGTGCCATCGTGAGAGATGATGATTCCGCGCCCTGTTTTGTAGATTTTAAGCGCGTCCATGGTGGTCTGGAAATGTTCAAGTGAAATATCCACACCCGCCACGGCGATGACTTTACCCTTATGTATGATAGGCACACTGAGGGTCGTGAGCATGATCTCTTTGCCACCGAGCATATAGGGGTAGGGCTCAGTAAGGGTTGGTAATTTGCTATCTCTAGGTTCAGTGAAATAGGGTTTATTGTAGAAGTCATCTTCGACGTCCAAATCTACGCTTCCATCGCTCTCAAGTGAGGCATAGACGGCGAATCGTCTGTTGTTGTTCCACGGGAATTGATTGGCGGGGCTTGGCTCGTTTGGATAGAGTTCACTATCGGCAAATAGCCATACGCCAACATAATCGGGATTATCCTTGGCAATTCCCGCAATCATATTTGCAAGCTCTTGAGGTGATAGCGCATTATTATCTTTTGCCCTAGCCCCTTGGACGCTTTGTGCCAAAGTTTTAGCCGTCCCCAGCGCACCGCTAAGGAAACTCTCCACATCAGACGCTTCGCTGCGCGCGAGACTCTTTAGATAGAGATCGCTGCTCTCCTTAGAGTAGGAAAATGTCCGAACCGCCGTGATTGAAACAAGCGAAATCAGTGCGAAAGAGACAATTAGCAGATTCATTAAAATAAGTCTCGTGCCGATGCTCATTGATTTAAACATAAAAACCCTCCCTTATGATATGTGAATAAAGTGTCCGAGCACTAAAATCGGGCGATTCTAGCGATTTTGTGTTTAAAGTAAGATATATTTTTTGTTGATAAAAAATATATATTTTTAATTTAAAAAATATTTTGTTAGGGTAGAATTAGAGTAAAAGCTGGAATCGGGGTGCGAGATACATAAGGCGTGCGGAGCGTGCGTATGGACGCATTTGATAGATTAGGAGGATCTGCCTCTTTGGCTTTTGAGGCTTAAGAGATATTCTTCATACTCCTCATCGCTGAGAAACTCTACAAAAATGCTAAAAATAGCCTGAAGTAGCTTAAAAGGGAAATATAATACTGCTAGGAGGGGTATAGAAAGATAGAACGCTATCACTAATCCCAGTGCGATGAGGCTGAAATAAAGCCCATAGGTTGCAAGAAAATCGGTAATACCTTGCAAGGATTCAAGCCAAATAGAGAGAATAGCCAAGATAGGAGTGAGGGTAAAATATCCCGCTATAAGCAAAGCAAATAATCCCACGATGAAATCTTTTATATTTTCTAAGGTAGAGAGGCGTATCTTAATCATTCCGTGCTCCTTGGCTCCTTGTGCGTCCCCAATCTGTCCCCGCTGAAAAAATATTCTGCGATATTTTGCGGTATTTTTTGATGATTGTGAGTGAATGTCTTCCACAGAGGCTAATAATACCATGAATAGAGGATTTATAAGTCATGGGGTAGGTTAGAGTATGAATATGTGAGGATTTAAGTTTAATGCCCAAATACCTATGGCGGAGAGAGAGGGATTCGAACCCTCGAAGGCTTGCACCTTACACGCGTTCCAGGCGTGCTCCTTCAACCACTCGGACATCTCCCCTTTTTGTGCGCGGAATTATATGCGCTCTACACTAAAAAGTGGCTAAATATCACGCCATCAATCCCCAAAAATGCGGCAAGTTCCATCTCGCTCTCCTCCTTAATGACAAGGAGCACCTTGGTATCGAGCAGATAGTGATCCGCGAGGGTTTGAATGCGCTTTGCGGGGCTTTCTTGCCACTCTTGCGCAGGAGAATGCTCCTTGTGCATTAGACTTTCCACGTGGGAATCGACCAAAACAAAGCTCGCCTGCAACTGCGCATAAACGAGGAATCGCACTAGCGAATCGCTCCTTACCGCATAAGGGACTTTCTCCTTGTGACAGTGTTTTGAGAGGCAAAAATCAACATCATCACGCTCGTAAAAATAGACTATTTGATTTGCATTCACGCCCGCAATCTCTCGCACATTCCTAACAAGGGCGAATCTCTCACACGCAATCGCCTCATGACCGAAAATCAGCATACCTTCTCCTTATTTGATTTGCGCGCACTCTTTGGAGCAGTAAAACTTCCCATCGACGATGAGTGATTCCTGCTTGCTCACATACGTGCCGCATCGCTCGCACTCAAGCATAATTTCCTCGTTTTTCTCGCCCCTTTCGCACGCATGTGCTTGATGTTTTTTAGGCTTGCGAATGAAAACATAATAGATAAAAGCCGCCAAAAGGGCTAAAAGTATCAATCTTCCCATATTTTACGCTCCTTGTTTGAAAAAATAGCGACGAGCACCTAAACTGCCCATCAAAGTGAATCCTGCAAGCTCACTCATCTCCTCGCTACTTTGTTCGCCCTTATAGAGGAGGATCGCGGTGCTTGGACTAAGAATATGCGCGCAGAGCTTAAGCAGCAAGGGAGCGTTTGTGAGTGCGCGCGAAGTGATGAGGCTGGGGGCATTTAGGCGCAGCTCCTCGATACGTATGCGGTGGATTGTGAGGTTGCTAATTCCCATCTCAAGCGCGACAAAATGCAGGAATCCTGCTCGCTTCATGCGGGGCTCTACGAGATGAAAATGCACATATGGAATCGCGCCTGCGAGTATAATCCCCGGGAATCCCGCCCCGCTCCCTACGTCAATGCAGCTTGTGAAATTTTCTTGCAAATTTTTTGGTAAAAAACCTAGCGGATAGAGGGAATCAAGGATATTTCTATGCACTTCATTAGGCGTTTTTGCGCCGCTTAGATTATGGGTTCTATTCCATATTAGGAGCGTCTGCGTGTAGCATTCAAGCTGTGTCAAAAGGCGGGAATCGCACGGGATTTTGTGCTCTTTTAGCAGGGATTGCAGGCTCATAAAATCAGCATTCCATCGCCATAGGAGTAGAAGCGGTAGTGCTCTTTGATGGCTTCTGCGTAGATTCTCTGGCACTCCTCCAGTCCGACAAATGCGCTTACAAGCATGAGGAGCGTGGATTTTGGCAGGTGGAAATTTGTCAGAAGCGAGGTTACTTTTTGTGCTTTATTCCCGGGGTGCAAGAAGAGGTCGCATGCGCCCTCGCGCTTTTTGGTGCGGGCGTAATACTCCACCGTGCGCGCTGCGGTCGTGCCGATTGCTAAGACTTTGGACGCTTCGTCAATGGCTTTTGCGCTCTGTGCGGGAATCACAAAATCTTCAGAGTGCATGCGGTGCTCTCGAATGTCTTCGCACTCCACACCTAAAAACGTCCCCGCGCCCACATGCAGCGTCACAAATGTATGCGGGAGCTTTAAAAGCTGCTCCATATCGCTTTGGTCAAAATGCAGCGACGCCGTAGGTGCAGCGACCGCCCCAAGGTGCTTTGCAAAGACGCTCTGATACTCTAAGGAATCGCTCGCGTCATCTTCGCGCCTGATGTAGGGAGGGAGCGGAACATGTCCGTAGGATTGCAGCCACTCAAGGAGCTTTGGAAGCCTCAGCACTTCATTTGAGGAGCGGAGGGAGACTTCGCGCATTCCCTCTTCTTTGAGCGCGTGTATGGTGGCTAGGATTCCCCCGGGGAGGTGGATTTTTTGATGTAGATGGACTTTGCCGCGGATTTGAAACAAAAATCGCCCCTCATCTAAAGCGCGATGATAGAGCAATTCGACTTTGCCGCCACTTTCTTTATACCCAAAAACACGAGCTTTAATCACTTTCGTGTCATTAAAGACAAGCAGGGAATCGTGCGGAATGTATCGCCTGAAATCCAAAAAAGTGGCATGGATAATCTCTCTGCTTTCTCGCCTATAAACAAGCAGACGTGCCCTCTGCTTTGGCACAATCGGATGAGAGGCGACAAGCTCGCTAGGGAGCGCGTAATCATAGGAGGAAAGTGCGTAAGGATCGCTATTCATCAGAGGTGGGGGCAGTGTCGGAATTGATGAATTTCGCAATCAAAATCGAAACCCAATAGAGGAAAATGAGAGGGACTGCCATCATGAACTGCGTAATCACATCAGGAGGCGTGAGAATCGCCGCTAGGATAAAAATCAGCACCACGGCATATTTGAAAAAATCCCGCAGCGTCCTATCGGTCACTAGCCCCATTTTTGCGAGGAAAAATGTCGCCACGGGGAGCTCAAAAGCAATCCCAAAGCCAATCATGAGCTTGGCAAAAAACGTAACGTAAAAGCCCACGCTAGGCAGTGCGGTAAAGAGCGTGCTGCCAAAATTGATGAGATAGGTAAATCCGAAGGGAAAGACGACATAATAGGCAAAAAGTGCGCCCAGCACGAACATAAGCGTCCCAAAGAAGACAAAGGGGAGGATAAGCATTTTTTCATTTTGATAAAGACCGGGCGCGACAAAGAGCCACAATTGCCAAAAAATCACGGGCAAAGAGAACATGAATGCGCTAAAAAATGAGACTTTAATCGCGGTGAAAAACGCCTCGCCCACTTCGGTAAAAATTACGTTGCTTCCTGCGGGCAGTGCGGATTTTAGCGGAGCGATCATCCACTCAAGGATTCCCTCCCAGAAGAAAAAGCAGATAAAAAAGGCGATAAAAAGCGCGATGATTGCGTTGATCAGACGGGTGCGCAGCTCTTGGATGTGGGGCTTGATCTCATCAAACATGGGATGATTCCTTAGATTCATCATCTTTTGGTATGGAATTTTTAAAGTTCAGCTCACTGCCGGGGATCTTTGAATTTGAAGTGGAAGCGTGCTGCAGTTTCTCTTGTGTGCGGGCGCGATCCTCTGCACTTTTTTTCTCTCCTAAATGGAGCTTCTCTTTGGTCGATTCCTCAAGGATAGGGTCAAGATCATCAAGCTTCAGCCCCTTAGTGAGCTTATTTGCGTCCTCTTCGAGGCTCTTTCTGTAGCTCAGGGCTTCTTGCTTAATCTCGCTAATCTTAATCTCTCGATCGAGGCTGTCTTTGGCGTCGCTGATGGTCTTTTTGAACGCGCGGAAGAATTTCGCAATATCCACCATCGCCTGCGGGAGCTTTTCTGGTCCCAAGAAAATGACGGCGACAATCACGACTAGGATAATCTCAGCAAAGCCCATACCGAACATGGCAAAAGTCCTTATAATAGTGCGATTCCTGCAGGAATCGCCGAGAATCGCGCGGTGTTTTGGGGAGAACAAAACGCGTGAAATAGTATCTCAAAGAAGTTGAAACAAGGTTAATATTGTCTTATGGAACGGCAAATGCTTAATTTTTGTAGAGACGCCTAAGTGCGTGAAAGAAACGACGCGGGGGTGCTCCTTAGTTCCCGCGAGGTCTGAAGGAGTTTTGATGGCAAAATGGCTCTTTTTAGGTGCAGGGATACTCTTGTTGGGCGGGTGCATTAGCCCCAAAGCAGACGCATTTTTAGTCGGTGCGGGTATGGGTGCGGGGCTTACTTGCATGGCGACTAAGGGCGATGTCTTGTGCGGGCATGGCAGAAAGGGTAATACGCTGTGGGAGAGGCAGGATAGCAACTTCCCCGACGCTTCGATCCCCTACGATATGTATTGATTTTATGGGGAATTTATCGCACTCGGGCTATCATGGCGCGTGTTTTAAAATTAGAAATTTTAGAGAGAAGCCATGATTGATTTGAAGTTGCTTATTAATGATTTTGCCTATGTTGAGGAGCGTCTAAAGAGGCGGTGTCTGGATGCGGAGCTCATTGAGAAGAGCAGAAAGCTCGCTGAGAGTTATCGGGCATTGAAGCGCGAGAGTGAGGAGCTTCAAGCCGAGCAGAATGCGAAATCCAAGCTCTTTGGAGAGTATAAGCGTGCAGGCAAGGCGATCGATTCTCTGAAAAGTGAGCTGGATTCCCTAAAGGAGCGTCTGGGCGAGATGCTTCCCAAAGTGGCGCACTTAGAGGGTGAGCTTGAGGAGCTGTTGCTTGTGATTCCCAATCTCCCCGATGATCACACGCCGTGCGGAGCGAATGAGTGTGAGAATTGCGAGCTAAAGCGGGTGCTTGAGCCGCGCGCGTTTGATTTTACCCCAAAGGAACATTGGGAGCTTGCGCAGGGGAATGGCTGGATTGATTTTGAGCGGGGCGTGAAGCTTGCCAAGAGCCGTTTCTCTGTGCTTCGTGGCGAGGGAGCGCGCTTATCGCGTGCACTCATTAATTACATGCTTGATTTTAACCGCGCTAGAGGCTTTGAAGAGGTTGCCACGCCGGCGATTGTGAATAGGGAGACACTTCTTGGGACGGGGCAGCTGCCTAAGTTTGAGGAGGATCTTTTTAAGGTTTCTGAAATTTTGGAGGAGGACAGTGAGCAGGAGCGTCCTAGTGGGGAGAAAATGCGAGGGCATGAGCTCTACTTGATTCCCACCGCGGAGGTGACGCTCACCAATCTCTATCGCGATGAGATTATCGCGTGTGAGAATCTTCCGATTCTCATGACTGCGCATACACCTTGTTTTCGTAAAGAGGCGGGGAGTGCAGGGCGGGACACGCGGGGAATCATACGCCAACATCAATTTGACAAGGTCGAGCTGGTCGCGCTTACACGCCCTGAGCATAGCGATGAAATTCAGCAAAAGATGATCGCGTGCGCCTCTGATTTGCTCACTTCGCTGGGCTTGCCTCATCGTCTAATGCAGCTTTGCAGCGGAGATTTGGGCTTTGGCGCGAGCAATACCGTGGATATTGAGGTGTGGTTGCCCGGGCAGAATTGTTATCGAGAGATTAGCTCAATCTCAAACACAAGGGATTTTCAAGCGCGTCGAGCCAAAATCCGCTACAAAGATGAGAATAAAAAAAATCATCTTGTGCATACGCTTAATGGCTCTTCACTCGCGGTAGGACGGACGATTGTGGCGATTATGGAGAATTACCAAAACCGCGATGGGAGTATCGGTATCCCTGAGGTGTTGCACCGATACTTGTGAATTAGGAGAGCTTAGGAGCGGAAGTAGGAGTAGGAATGCCCGAGGAGAATGAGAATGTAATACGCCTTGATGATGAGGCGAATGACTTTGCACTGGAGGTTGCGCCCAAAAAAGAGGAGAAGCCCAAAGATCCAAAAGAGCGATTTTTGGGATTTCTCTTCGGATTCCCGCAGAAGCTCCGCTCGGATAGGCGATATCTCTTTGGGAGCGTTGCGGGAGTGCTTGCTTTGACGCTTGTTGTGTCACTCCTTGCGCTACTGGGGGGCAACACGGAGGAAGAGGCGCAGGAATCGCCCGTTTCAATTGAGGGCGAACGCAAGATTTTAAGCTCGGTTACCCTTGAGAATCGCCCCGTTGATATTTCCAGCTTGGAGATGATGATTAAAAAGGCTAATCTCCTCTACACGCAGGGCGAACGAGGCGAGGCGCTTAATCTTTATGAGAGTATTTCAAGCTTTTCAGAATCGCTTTCAAACTTCAATCTGGGCGTCGCTCAAGCGGGCGAGAAGAGCTATGATCGCGCGCTTGCTTCGTTTCAGAAAGCGATTGACGCAGGCGAAGATCGGGCGATGAGCGCGATTAATGCTGCAATGTGCGCCTTTTTGCTCAACAATCAAGCCCTCTATCGCTACTACGTCGATCTTGCCGAGGCGTATTTGAGCGATTCCGCTGCGCTTCCCCTCTATCCCTATCTTTACGCGTTGGTGCAGTATTACAAGGGGCACTATTTTGAGGCGATTTCGCCCTTAACACATTTCCAAAATACCTACTATTCCAACGAGGTCGATCATCTGCTCTCCAAACTCCATCTCTACTACAACGACGACCAAAATGCCCTCCGATTCCTCGAGCGGAGCGCAAAACGTGAAGATTTTCTCGATTTAGCCCTGTTGTATGCGCGCGTGGGCGAGTATCAGAACGCCCAAACCTACCTCATACGTCAAATCGAGCAGGACAAATCTCCCGCTCCCTACATGGCACTTGCGCTTGTAGATACGAAGCTTGGGAATTTTGCCGATGTGGCGGCGGTTTTGGATCGATACACAGGGGATAATGAGCAGGAAGCCGCTTCGATTTATCCGATTAAAGCGCGCTTGAAAGAGGAGCTTTTTGACGTGCATGAGGCGCAGAAGCGATTTTGGCAGGACTTCTCTTCGCACCGTTTAATCGCTTACAAGATGTTGTTTTATTACGCGCCCTATAAGGTTTTTGACGTGAATCAGGCATTGCTTTTTATCAAGCAAGGGGGCGTGAATATGCTTCTTAATGACATCGAGGAGGCAAAAGATGTCCTTGTGAAAGGCTCGACGATCTCAAAGGTCAATCTCAACATCGCGCGTGCACTCAAAGAAGTTCTGCGCAATAATACTCGGGCTGCGAATGAGCTTATGAAAGTCGTTATGCAAGAGTATCCAAATCATGCGATTCTCCATTACAATCTGGGACTCTCGTATGCACAAATGGGCGATTTTGATAATGCCTATCGCCATTTTTTGCGCGGCTATCATCTCAATAGCCGCGATATTCTCTCGGGAATCTTCGCCATGATTAGTGCGCGCCTCACTTTTAGGGATTATGGGCGCATTGCGGAGAGTATCGGAAGTGAGCTTGAAAATAGTGAACTTGAGGAGGAGCGGGAGTTTATTCTCTCATTTTTAGGTTATTTTCAGGGGAATCAGGGGGGGAGTTTGGAGTGGCTTGAGCGGCTTAAGCAGCCCAAAAGTATCTATTTGGCACTTGATTATGTCCTAGCCGTTCAAAGTGGCAACAGGGAGCGCATAATTCGGACG
>CAUTMV010000007.1:0-121295 GCA_963540505.1 uncultured Wolinella sp. | reverse complement strand
GAGAGTGAGTGCATTGCTGCTGTTCCGCACTGATAGACGTTAAGCTCTGGGATTTGATCTTCGCTCTGAAGCTTTAGAATATCTTCCATCGATTCCCGCCAAGCTTCGCAAACTCTGGGCGGCTCGGGCACTCCGATGAGACTCATATAAAATCCCGTGCGGCAGCCCATGGGCGAAATGTCGATAATCTCGATTCCCGCGCCATTTAGATGATCTCGCATGAAGCCCGCAAAAAGGTGCTCCAAGGTGTGGATACCGCGCTCGCTTAGGATCTCCTTATTTGGACGGCAAAAACGCAAATCATACACTGCGATTTTATCGCCCTTTGGTGTCGTCATCACTTTGGCTAAGCGCACCGCCGGAGCGGGCATTCGCGTGTGATCCACCTTGAAACTATCAAGCAATGGCATAGTAACTCCTTATAATGAAATAAAATATTTAAAATATCGGTAGCTCGATAATAAACTCCGCGCCCCCTTCTATATTCCGCACCTGAATATTCCCGTGCATCTCCTGCTCGATAATATTCTTCACAATAAAGAGAGAAAGTCCCACTCCATCGCCTTGAAACTTTGTCGTTGTATAAGGCTGGAATATCTTCTCTATCATTTCCGCATTGATTCCTCCGGCGTTATCGCGGAGAATCACAAGGACGCTATTTTTTAGCACTCTAGTTTCAACTTCAATTTTTCGTATTGTCTGATCCTCATGCAAAAGAGCAAACGCCTCGATAGAATTTTGAAAAAGGCTCAGCAGATTCCTGATGAGCTCCTTGCGGAATTGTACCATTTCAATATCTTCTCCGATGACCTCATACGCGATTCGCCCCTCATTGAGCGAGCTCTCAAGAAACAAAAACGCCTCCTTGATTGCGGAATGGAGCATGAATTTCTCCTTGACCTTATCACGCTTAAAAAAGCCCGAAACCCGCGAGATCCCCTGCGAAAGCGACTGAATGGAGTGCTCCATCGTATCAAGCAGAGCGCGCGATTCCTCGATATTCGGATTCTTATTTGAGATGAAATCCCTCAGAAGCGAAAGCTGAATATTTAGCCCATTTAAAGGCTGCCGCCACTGATGAGCGATACTACTCAAAAGCTCGGAAGTAGCGGTATATTTTGACTGTGCGATCGCGACTTTAAACAGCGAATGCACCTCTTTTAAAATGAGCTCCTTCATCATAAAAATAGGCAGCAAATAAGCAATCAAAATCATCGCGCCCAAATAGGCAAGCCCCTGCAAAAGCAGATGATCCGCCCGCGCGCAGAGCCCATCTGAATTCAACATAACTAAAAGGTGGATCCCTCGCGGATTCCCGACTGAGAGCGCGAGCAGCTTCCCATCAAGGCTGCGCCCCTCTTCCCACCAGATTCCCCGAGGTGAAGTGCGCTTGGAAAAGCCCGTTAATTGCACGTGTTCATCAAGCTGCTGACCGATAATATCGGGATTTTTCGGATAGGTGTCCACGATCCTATGACGGGAATCGATGAGGTAAACCTTCGCATGCGTGCCGATATACTGCCTAAAATTAGCCTCCGTGAGCCAGTCAATCTTCCCGCCCCCCATCAAAACGCCCGATTCCTCGCCCTCTGCTCTGTGGATCGGAAGTGCAAAAAGCAAAATAGGATAGTTGTAAAAGGGCGACAAAATCACTCTCCCCACGACAAAACGCCCCTCAATCTGCGCGCGCTTCTTAAGCGTGAAAAACTCCTCATACATGTGATGGGGTGGCGTAATTACGCAGAGCACTTCGCCTTTTTGGCTCATGATTCCCAAATTGACGTAAAACGAAGAGAGGGATCGGAAGCCCTGCAAAATCTCTTGGCACTCAGGCGCGTGCGATTCCCGTATGGCGGGGAGCTTGGAGAGAAGCGTGAGCTCCTTTCTTGCAGAGAAAAGCGCATCCTCATAACGCTTTATCATCGAGTCCATATAATAGACCGTCTCTTGAATATACTGCTCTTTGGCATTTTGACACTCTTTATAGCTCTGATAAGTGTCAAAAGCAAAAAAGGGAAGAAAAGCGAGAAATATGATAAACGCGACCCGATTCTTGTAGCTATTTAGCATCTGCGCAACGCTCACCACTCTAATCTTCCTGCCCTATTTCAAATGTGAAAAATCCGCTAAACCCTCGCCTCTTCGCGCCTTTGGAGATATTCCCAGCGCTCATCAACCTCTTTTTGCCACTGCGTAATTATATGCTCATTCTCCTGTTTAAAGAGATGTTTGAAGCGTCCTTGCGCGGCAAGATAATCGCGCACGGGAATAATATTCTTCGGACGATAGGTGATGTTTAGCTCCTTGCCATCGATAATCTCATAGAGCGGAAACACAAGGGAATCGACGGCTAAATCGCTAACCTCAACCGTCAAATTGGACTCAAATTTCCACTCCGTCGTGCAGGCACTCATGGCGTTAATAAAAGCTGGTCCCTCAGTATCAAGAGCCTGCTTGAGCTTTTTTGCCATATCTTTCCACTTGTTGGGCGCAACCTGCGCAACATAGGGTGCGCCATGCGCCGCCATGATCGCGAGTATGTCCTTTTTTTTATCCTTTTTGCCATAACTCACGCGCCCTGCAGGAGTCGTCGTCGTGCTCGCACCCATGGGTGTTGAGCCACTCCGCTGCCCACCCGTATTTGCATAGACTTCATTATCAAGGCAGATATAGGTAATATCATGTCCGCGCTCAAAGCAACCGCTAATAAACTGGAATCCAATGTCATAGGTCGCACCATCGCCCCCAAATGCGACAAATTTGGGCTTCTTATCCGAATAGAGCCGCCCTTTGCGCTCCAGAGCCTTATACATCGCCTCTGCGCCCGCTACCGCAGTGGAGCTATTTTCAAACCCGATATGAATCCACGGCACATCCCACGACGTATAGGGATACACCGCTGTGCTCACTTCAAGACAGCCCGTTGAAGCCGCCAAAACTAGCGGGGAATCGGTGGCATTTAGCACCTCTCGGACAATCATTCCATGCGCACAACCCGGACAGAGCAGGTGCGCCCCCTCAAATCGCTCCGCTGCTTTAGAGTATTGTTTTAGGTTTTTAATCTCATTCATCATTTTCTCCTTGCATCGCCCATCCCTGCCGCTTAATTAAAGCCCATTTTTGACCCGCGAAGACCGATAAACTGCTGGGCTGGGATTACCAGCTTGCCCGCATCGGCATTGCTCTTTTGCTCTTTGTAGATCTGCAACAAATCCGCCTGCCGCATATCGCGCCCGCCAAGTCCATAAATATAGTTCGTAAGCAAGGGTCGATTCCCGCCTTGCACCTGATAGAGTGCTGCGGCACATTCATTAAAGAGCATTCCCATCGCGCCCGCAGGCGAACTCCGATCCAAAAATGCCACGGCTTTGCAATGCTTCAACGCCTCGCCTATCGCAAGATAAGGGAATGGACGCAACACGCGAGTAGAGAGCACACCCGCTTTGATTCCCGCTTTCCGCGCCTCTTTGGCGGCAAAACGCGCCGATTCCACCGTCGTGCCAAGCGCGACGATCGCCACTTCCGCATCGTCCATATCATAGCTCTCAATCACTCTATATTCGCGCCCTGTAAGCTCTTTAAACTCCTTAAATGTGCGCTCAATAACGCAAATGGAATTCATAAGGTCGTGATGGTGTCGAGCTTTGTGCTCAAAATGCCAATCCTCTTCCGTCTGCGCGCCATACGTAGCGGGCTTGCTAAAATCAAGCATGGGATTTTTGGGCTTGTAATCCCCGATAAACGCATACGCCTCATCATCTTGGAGCGGACGGACATTTTGTGCCGTATGTGAGCAGATGAAGCCGTCTTGATGCACCATCACGGGCAAGCGCACGTCATAATCCTCGGCAATCTTAAACGCCATGAGATTAAAATCATACGCCTCTTGGGGATTGTAGGTGCAAAGATTAATCCAGCCCGCATCACGCCCCAGATACATATCCGAATGATCGCCATTGACATTAAGCGGAGAGGCAAGCGCGCGATTCACGACATTAAGCACGATAGGCAGGCGCATACCCGCCGCTTGATAAAGCACCTCAATCATGAGCGCAAATCCTTGCGAGCTCGTCGCAGTCGCTACCCGTCCGCCTGCCGCGGCTGCACCCACACAGCCACTCATCGCGGCATGCTCGGATTCCACCATGACAAATTCGCCATCAATATAGCCATTAGCCAAAAAACTACTGTAATTCATCACAATCGGCGTAGAGGGCGTGATGGGATACGCCGCCACGACGTCGATTCTCGCTTGGCGCAATGCATGCGTCGCCGCCATATTCCCATCCCAGACCTCAATCTCCTGTAGCTCGATTTTCTCCGCCATGACTTAATCTCTCTTTCTCTCTTC
Organism: uncultured Wolinella sp.; assembly: GCA_963540505.1. Lineage (GTDB taxonomy): Bacteria > Campylobacterota > Campylobacteria > Campylobacterales > Helicobacteraceae > Wolinella. The sequence continues at coordinate 116,944 of CAUTMV010000007.1, read as the reverse complement.
TTTTGCGGGCCACGAAGCAATCGCGCTCTCTTCACTCTCATGGTCGCTAAACATCAAAAGCGATTTTGGATTACTCGGGCAGACGCTCACGCAAACACCGCAGCCCTTACAGTGCGTATAGTCGATTCCGCGCATTTTCTCATCGCGCACGAGAATCGAGGAATCAGGACAGTAGAGCCAGCAGAAATAGCAATTAATACAGCCCGCGGGATTATACACGGGCTTATCCACGCGCCAATGCGCCGTGCTCGCAGTATAGGAAGTCTCCTCGCTGTATGCGCGCTCTTCGGGGTGCTTTTGGATTCCCGCCTCTGCGTCTTTTTTGAAAGGAAAAAGCAGCGAGCCGATTTCAAACTCATTCCAGCCTTTGTAGTCCATCACCTCTCCTTATTTCACTTCATCATAAGCACGCTTGATTGCGACCATATTCGCATCAATCACTTTCTGCGGAAGTTTCTTGCCCAGCACTTTTTTAAAAGCATTCAAGAAAAAATCCAACTCCAGCGCGCCCGAAATCTTTATAAAAGCTCCCAACATCGGCGCATTGGGGATCGCCTTGCCCAGCGTGTCAAGAGAGATTTGAATACAATCCAGCGTATAGACCTCTTTGCCGAGCAGATCGGGCTTCTTTGAGAGCAACTCCTCTTTGCTTAAATGGGTCGTGATAATATATTTGGTCGAGGGTTTTTCATTCGCGCAGATGTCTGTAATGAACGTCAATCCCGGGTCAATCACCAGCACATAGTCGGGGTTCATGTATTTTTCATGATTTTGGATCGGCTTCTCATCAATGCGATTATACGCACTCATCGCCGCCCCGCGTTTGGCTGAGCCATAAAACGCGAACGCCTGCACCTCTTTACCCGTCCCGGCAATCACGTCCGCCAATCCCTTTGCTCCCGTTACCGCTCCCTGTCCCGCGCGGCTATGCCATCTGATCTCTAGCATGTAGCGATCTCCTTAACGTTGGGCTAAAAAATGGCTCATTTTAGGAAAGTGGCACTTAAAAACCCCTTGCAGGCTCACGCTCTAGGAATCGGCAATCAATCGCACCGCAAAGAGCGCGTCGGGGACTATTCTATCTGTGTATTTTCGTAACACTTCTTCGCTTGCGTATCCGCTCAACACGCCGATTCCCTCGATTCCCGCGTTTTGCGCTGCCAAAATATCCAAAGGCGTATCGCCGATCATATAGACTTGACTTCTATCAAAGCTCTCGGCTCTCATCTCGCTCAATGCCTTAAGAATCGGCTCGGAATCGGGCTTCGCACGTTTCACATCTTCGCGCCCTATAACGCACTCAAAATAGCCAAGCAATCCGAAATGTTCCAAAAGCTCGCGGGAAAATCGCCCTGTTTTGGTCGTTACCGCACCGATTCTCGCACACTTGCTCGCCTCTAAAATCGCCCTCTTTGCGCAGGGTAAAAGCTTTGTTTTCTGTAGCGAAATCTTGCGATAATATTCTCTAAAATCCGCCACACACCGGTCGATTCCCGCTACGGGAGTGCCTAGCTTCGCACACATATCCTCAAGCGTATGACCGATGAGCCCCACGACTGCTTGATGCGAGGGAATTGGCAGACCATTTTTCTCAAATGCCACACAAAAGCCCTCATATATAGCGTCCGTTGAGTCGATTAACGTCCCGTCCAAATCAAATAAAATAATGCGATCTTTCATATTTATCCTCTCAATCCGCTACGCCCTTGTTGCCACAACACCAAAAGCGCGAGCAGGAATCCGCTCGCCATTGCCACAGGATAACTAAGCCAGATTCCTAGACTTTCCAAAAAATGGGGCAAAATCTCAAGCCACATGACGACAAAAATAAAATTATACGAAACCGAAATGAGAAAAGCGGGCTTGGTGCGCTCAATGGACTGAAAAAAGGTGGCAGTTAGGATATTCACGCCCAAAAATAGATACCCTGCATAGTAAATTTTCATCACATTAGCAGTCTCAATCACAAGCCTTGGGTCATCTGGGAAAAATAGTGCCGCTGCTTGAGAACCAAAAAGGAGACTTAGCACATAAATCACCATACCGAGCAAAAGGGCGATCTTAAATGTGAAATTAAAAATCTCCCTCACCCGCTCATGCTCGCGCGCACCATGATTGAAGCTCGCAATCGGTTGCAACCCCTGCGCGAGCGCGATGAGTGTCATCACAGCAATCATGCCGATATAGCCCACCGCACCTGCAATCGCCACGCCCTCTTCGCCCATGACGCGGATAATCTTAAAATTGTAAAGTGCAATCACGATTCCCGTGGTTATCTCGGTAAATGCGGGTGAAATACCACTTTTCACCGCACGCCACACCACAGGGAGATGGATAAAAAAGCGTGAAAAATAGAGCGTGCCTCGCTTCAAAATAAAATGTGAAAGCAGAAGGATAATCCCTATGCAGTGCGAAAGTGCCGTAGAGAGCGCAGCACCAAAGAGCCCCCACGAGAAAACAAAGATAAAAGTGTAGTTCATCGCAATATTGCTAAGCGAGCCGATAATCATCGAACTCATCGCGAGGTAAGGGGCTTTGTCATTACGCACAAACGCCTCAAGAAGCGGGTGAATGATAATAATCGGCGCGGCTAGGACGATTACCCCCAAATATTCAAGCACGTAAGATTGTAAATTCCCCTCCGCACCAAGGAAGCGAGCGAGCTCATAACGATAAGCAAAAAGCCCGATTCCAAGCAAGATAGAGAAGATAAGCGCAAAATAGAATATGGAATTAAAAATCTCTCTAGCTTCTCTCTCATTACCTCGCCCCATCGCTGCGGACGCGAGCACCGCCCCGCCAAAACTAAAAAGAAGCTCAAGACTTATAAAAAAGGAGAAAATCGGGACGCAGAGATTGATCGCTGCAAGTCCGAGTGCGCCTATTTTGCGCCCGATAAAAAGCCCATCAAAAAATACATCAGTCGAAAGGATAAGAAGCCCAAAAAACGCAGGGAAAAAATAGTAGAAAAATAGCCTGGGAATCGGGTCTTTTTGGAGATTGAGAGGTGCTTTTTTGTGAGTCATTGATAGCCTTTTATTTACCTCACAAGTAGAATAAACTTTCCAAAGCCTATTTATATGGGCGCGATTCCCGCGTGCATTTTGGGGCGGCGATTCCCAGAAGAAAGTCTCTCAAGAATCGCCCAAAAACATAAAACCGCCCCAATCACCCCGCGTAAAGAAGTAAGGAGTCTAAACCTATTATCGTTTGGAGAATTGCGGGCTTCTTCGCGCCTTTCGCTTACCATATTTCTTACGTTCAACCACACGGGAATCGCGCGTCAAGAGCCCTTTGGGTTTAAGAATGCTTCTAAAAGCCATATCATAAGCGGATAGAGCCTTTGAAATCCCGTGGCGCAACGCCTCCGCCTGCGCAGAATACCCGCCGCCAAGCGTAACGGAGATAAGATCCACGCTCTTCTCTTGCTTGGTCAGCAAAAGGGGCTGCATCACTTTCATCTTGATCGCCTCATGTCCGCCGAGCCAATCATTGAGGCTGGTGCCATTAATGGTGAGCTTGCCGCTACCCGGAGTGAGCCACACCTTTGCTATCGCTGTTTTTCGCTTGCCTGTTGCGTAAATTTTTGCCATTTCTCTCTATCCTTACTTCGTAACTTGTGCAGTGTGAGGGTGTTCAGCACCTGCATATACTTTGAGCTTCTTGAGCATTACGCGACCAAGTTTTGTCTTAGGGAGCATGCCTCGTGCAGCAAGCTTGAAGAGCTTCTCGGGATTTTTTGCCAAAAGCTCTTGAAGTGTTTGAGATTTGGTGCTACCAAAATAACCCGAATGGGTAAAATACTCCTTCGCATCAAGCTTCAAGCCACTGAAGCTAACTTTAGCCGCATTGATAATGACGACAAAATCGCCACAATCAACGTGCGGAGTGTAATAGGGTCGGTGCTTGCCGCGCAAAAGCGTAGCCACTTGGGTCATCAGACGACCGAAAGTCTTGCCTTCCGCGTCTAGCACGACCCACTCGCGCTTAATTTCGTTGGCTTTCGCCATCTTGGTTATATTCATGATTATGCCTCTGTGGGTATTTTGCCTTAAAGCGGGAATCCGATACGGAATCGCGCGCTAAAATTGAGCGGGATTGTAGAAATTTTACGCTTTATTATAGCTTAAATTAAGGAATATCTAAACTCCGTAGCAAACACACAACACAAATGCGCGAATCGCCCTATTCGTCTTGCAAAACCTCCGTGCCGATTCCCTCGCTGGTGAAAAGCTCAAGCAGTAGCGAATGCTCGATTCGCCCATCGATGATATGCGCCTTTTCTACGCCGCCTTTCACGCACTGCACGCACGCATCGACCTTGGGAATCATGCCCCCGCTAATCACGCCAATGCGCTTATTCTCCTCCACTTCGCTCAAAGTGAGGCTCTCAAGCAGCTCGCCCTCGCTATTTAACACGCCCTGCGTATCCGTGAGGAAGATCACTTTGCGCGCTTTGATTGCTCGTGCAATCTCGCTCGCAGCGATGTCTGCATTGATGTTGTAGCCCGGATGTCCCGCCTCTTCGCCCTCAGCCACGGGTGCAATCACGGGCACAAAGCCCTGCTCAAGGAGATTGTGAATGATTTCACTCCTCACCTCGACTATCTCTCCCGTGTAGCCAAAACGCCCGCCATCTTTAGGCTTAGCGCGCAACAAAGAGGAATCCTTGCCGCTGATTCCCACGGCTTTGACACCATGGTGATTGAGAAACGAAGTGATCTCTTTATTTATATCGCCACTTAGCACCATCTCGACCACCTTCATGGAATCGATACACGTTATGCGATACCCATCGATAAATTTACTCACGATTCCCAGCTTTTGGAGCAATTCTGTGATCTTTTTCCCGCCGCCATGCACGATTATAGGGCGGATTCCGAGCATATACAAAAGCACGATATCAATAGCGAACTGCTCTTTTAGCGCGGGGGTAATCTGCGCCGCACCGCCATATTTAATCACCACAATACTACCGCTAAAAAGTTTAATATGCGGGAGAGAATCAAGTAGAATATTAACAATTTTTAGACGCTTTTGCATGAGAACTCGCTTTCAAAAATATCGGCGCAACCAAGTTGGCACTATTATAGCCACAAATATAACCACTACTGCCCGTTTCTCAGAAGAATCACAAACTATGAAAATTTTTGACTACCTAGCGCGAGCTCTTCTCCATGCGGTTGACGCGCACATTATCCCCCAAGCGATAATAAATCGCGTCGCGCCCCTCATAGATGAGAGCCGCCTGCGTTTTTTTCCCATTTGGGAGCGTGATCTCTACGCTGTCTCTGTAAAAAATCGCTTTGCCCCACGAATGCCCGATAATCGGTATAAACGAGAAGATCGACAAGACCACCACCATGACATAAAGCACCCTAAACGTGCTCGCCATTTTCCCAAAAAAGATCAAATACCCCGTCGCAATGGAAATCCCAAGGAATTTCAAGCCATCAAAAGCATACGCAAAATAGGGATTAAAATAGACGGCGATTCCGTAATAAACCAGATAATTTTTCTGCACTCCCGCAAAAAAGACCACCAGAGGAATCAGCGTCAAAATCGAGCCAAAAAACAGAATCGTAAAAAACCTCGCTACCATGTGCCACTCACCGAATTTTCCGACATCTCTCTCTCCCAAGATACCATATTTTAGAGGGATTCCCCTCACCTATCTCCACGCCATCATAGATGATCACATCACACGCTCCCTTTGCAAATTCTAGCGAAAAATTCTCGCCCGATCGATTCGCCGAGGTGGAATAGAGTGCGCCAAAGCAGTCCAAAAACCGCCGATGTCTCCGGTCTTTTACCACTCTGATTCCTCTACCGTTAGGATAAACAAATGAGGTGCGTCGCGCCTTTCGCACACGATTCCTAAACTTCACGGGAACACGTGCGAATTTTTTAAGTATATCCAAAGAAGCGACGCTCAAAAGTAGCGGTTTCCCCGCCGCTCTGCCCTTAAGCTCCCCCAGCCGCTTTGCATTAATGCTCAAAAGCCCCGCAGTGGTATCACTCTGCGCGAGATAGACTAGCCCCGCATTCACGGCACTTTCCCCTGCAGATAGTCTTGAATGGCGAGCGCATTATTCACGCCGCCTAGTCGCATTTCCTTAATCGCAAGTGCCGCCGCATTAGCCGCTGAAAGTGTCGTGAAATAGGGCACAGCACTCCTTAGCACCTGACGACGAATGCGCTTTGCGTCATCTTTGCTTGATTTGTTATCGCTCGTGTTAATCGCCAGCGCAATCTCGCCATTTGTAAGCTTATCCTCGATATTTGGACGACCCTCGGAAATTTTTAGCACCGCTTGAGATTGCACACCCGCCTCGCTCAGGGCTTTATGCGTCCCACTCGTCGCGAGAATTTCAAATCCAAGCCCCTCAAACTTGCGCGCAATCTCGATTCCCTGCTGTTTATCCATATCCGTAAGCGAAATAAACAGTTTGCCCCCTTGAGGGAGCGAATTTTTGCACGCCAGTTGGCTTTTTGCAAAACTAATGCCAAAACTGTGGCTAATCCCCATCACTTCGCCCGTGGATTTCATCTCAGGTCCGAGAATCAGATCCGCACCGCTCAACTTGTTAAAAGGAAAGACCGATTCCTTCACGGCGATGTGATTGCTCCTCTTTGCGCGATAGATCGCTCCATCTTGCTCGACCATTTTAAAAGAATCGTAATAGCGAATGGCTTCGGGCAAATCCCCCTGCCACATGACGCGCGTGGCGACTTTTGCGAGCGGGATTCCCGTGGCTTTGCTGACAAAAGGCACGGTGCGGCTGGCGCGAGGATTGACCTCGATGAGGTAGATTTTGCCCTTGTAAATTGCATATTGCGCGTTCATAAGCCCCTTCACACCGAGATTTATAGCGATTTTGGCACTGAGGTGCTCAATCTCCTCTATGATTTTTGGCTCAAGACTTACCGCAGGGAGCGAGCACGCGGAATCACCCGAGTGGATTCCCGCCTCTTCAATATGCTGCATGATTCCCGCGATATAGACGCACTTGCCATCGCAAATCACATCGACATCAAGCTCGGTCGCATTATCAAGGAATTTATCAATTAGCACGGGCGATTCCTCGCTCACACGCACCGCCTCCTCCATGTAGAGGCGCAACTCCTCTTGATTATAGACAATCCTCATCGCACGCCCGCCCAGCACGTAGCTTGGACGCACCAAAACGGGGAATCCGATACGCTCGGCAATCTCATGCGCCTCCTCTTTAGTAAAAGCCGTGCCATTTTGCGGCTGCTTGAGATGGTGCTCCTCGACGAATTTTGCGAACTTCTCCCTATCCTCCGCCACGTCAATCACTCTTGCGCTCGTGCCGATAATCTTCGCGCCGATTTGCGTGAGGATTTTAGCGAGCTTCAAAGGCGTCTGCCCGCCGAAATGGACGATGATTCCATCGGGATTCTCGCGCTCAATCACACTTCGCACATGCTCAAAATCGATGGGCTCAAAATACAAAATATCGCTCGTATCATAATCCGTGCTGACGGTCTCGGGATTGCAGTTATACATGATTGAGGTAATCCCCAAATCTTGCAAGGCAAACGCCGCATGCACGCAACAATAATCAAACTCGATTCCCTGTCCGATACGATTGGGACCTCCGCCGATAATCATCACTTTCTTGCGGGAATCCGCCCTTTGAGAGGACGCGCCCTCCGTAAAATCTCGCGCAAAAGGGGGCAACTCCATCACATCGGTGCTCGAATAGAGATAGGGTGTGAGTGCCTCAAACTCTGCAGCACACGTATCTACCTCATGATAGCTAAGTGCGATTCCCAGCCGATTACGCGCGGAGTAGATTTCGCCTTCGCCAAGCTGCATATTCTCCTTGCGGCTAATGAGATGTGCAATCATCTTGTCGCTAAAACCATGCGCTTTGAGCGTGCGCAGGCGCGTTTTGTCATTGAGCACTTCAAGGTCGATTCCCGCCTCAAGGCGCACGATCTCTTCAATCTGCTCCAAAAACCACGGATCGATTCTGCACAGCTTGTGAATCTCAATCCTGCTCAACCCCTGACGGAATCCCTCGGCGATATAGAGCAGCCGCTCGGCATTTGGACGACGGATTTCGCGCTTAATCTTCTCAAGATCGCCACATATTTGGTTGAAACCAAAGATTCCCGTCTCCATGGAGCACAGAGCCTTTTGGAGCGATTCTTGGAAAGTCGCGCCGATTGCCATCACTTCGCCGATACTCTTCATGGACGTCGTGAGTGTGGAATCAGCCTGCGGAAACTTCTCGAAGGTAAATCTGGGAATTTTTGTAACAATATAATCGATGCTTGGCTCAAACGAAGCGGGCGTGGCGGTAATGTCATTTTTAATCTCATCGAGCGTATAGCCCACAGCAAGGAGTGTGGCGACTTTGGCGATGGGATAGCCCGTCGCTTTGCTCGCAAGAGCCGAGCTTCGTGAGACGCGCGGATTCATCTCAATGACAATCATGCGCCCACTCTCCGGGTGGATCGCAAATTGCACATTGCTCCCGCCCGTATCCACGCCGATTTCGCGCAAAATTGCAAAACTCGCGTCGCGCATACGCTGATACTCCTTATCCGTGAGCGTGAGCGCGGGCGCAATCGTAACGGAATCACCCGTATGAACACCCATGGGATCGAGATTCTCGATACTGCACACGATGATACAATTATCCGCTTTATCGCGAATCACCTCCATCTCGAACTCTTTCCAGCCAAGGAGCGATTCCTCAATCAAAATCTCATGAATCGGGCTAATCTCTAAGCCGTTTTGTGCGATTTGCTTAAACTCCTCGATATTGTAAGCAACGCCACTCCCGCCTCCTGCGAGCGTAAAACTCGCACGGATAATAATGGGGAATCCGATCTCTTTAGCCGCCTCTAGGGCTTCGGGCATGTTGTAGGCGTAGCGCGAATGGGGCAAATCCATGCCGATTCTCTGCATCGCCTCTTTAAACGCCTTCCGATCCTCGCCTTTTTTGATCGCCTCTGGTTTCGCACCGAGGAAGATCACCTCCTCAAGCATGCCCTTTTGGTGCATACTCATCGCGATATTGAGCGCAGTCTGCCCGCCCATCGTGGGTAAAATTGCATCGACGCGCTCCTTTTTAATAATATCCGCGATAATCTCTTCGGTAATGGGCTCGATGTAGGTGCGATCGGCAAATTCGGGATCGGTCATAATCGTCGCGGGATTTGAATTGACTAACACCACGCGATAGCCTAGGCTCTTTAGCGTTTTAGCCGCTTGCGTGCCCGAATAGTCAAACTCGCACGCTTGACCGATAACAATGGGACCTGAGCCGATAAGGAGAATCGTGCTGATGTCTTCGCGTTTAGGCATGCCAAACCTTGCGTAAAAATGGGATTAGGTATTTCAAAATGCGCGATTTTAGCGAAAAAGCACTAAAATTTCACGTCTTACGCGCTTTTGAGTGCGCTTGATTTTGCACGCTCTTTAGGGTAGGATTCCCGCCTCATAAACGGAAGTAGGCGTTCAGTCCATATTTTTCTCGCCCAATTCTAAGAATCGGGGCAGATTTTGGACGCTCTGTGGCTTTTGTGCGCATGGATTGAACGCCTCCTTTTAGACCTGTGCAATGGTGCTTTGGGATAATGCTTCAGGGTGGGAACACAGCAGAGCCTCCTAAAGCGTCGTGTGCCGCAGGTATCTGAATGGAGGTCTAAAGCCTTCCCAAACCTCCGCTCTGTCAAACTTCGTTTAAACTCTTTTTACTAAAATTCCCCAAAAAGCTTAAACAAAAGACCCCAAACAAGGAGACGTGCCGTGTGGATGACACGCCAAGATAGCGCGGATTTCCAGCAAGAATACGCTATTAAGCATAAGATTCTCGACGCGCGGAGTGAGTGCAATCGTGTGGAGATTTTTAAAAGCGACGCGTTTGATGAGATCGCGCTAGTCAATGAGAATCGCATATTTTTGCGCAGTCTCCTGCACCAAGAGAGCGAGATTCTCGCGCATATTCCCTTATGCACGCACGCCGCCCCTAAACGCCTGCTCATCGCGGGAGGATTTGATCTTGAAGTCGCCTTTGAAGCCCTAAAATACGAGGATTTGGAAGTAGATTTTGTGCAAGAGGATTCTAAGATTCTCCACTCATTCATTAGCTTTTTTCCCCATTTTCAAGAGGTAATGAAGCACGCAAGATGTCGCATTTTGTCCTCGATTCCTCCAAAAGGGCAATATGACGTAATCATCTATCTATCGCACCTAAAAAAGGAGCTTGCAGCATCGTTTCAGAGCATTTTATCAGATGACGGGATCCTCATCACTAGATTAGAAAATCTTATTTTAAATATACAGACGATGAGAGGATACATCGCAGAAATTGCATGCGATTTTTCCATTGCAATGCCCTTTATCGCGCCCTTTTCACTCATCACGGATAATCATTTCCTCTTCCTCTCGCGCCGCTTCCACCCCACAGCGGATATTGTTTTGCAACGCGCAGATATGCTCCAAAATGTGCAAAACTACGATACTTTTCTTCATCAAAGTGCTTTTATCCTGCCAAGATTCCTAAAAGAAGCACTCAAAAACATCGCGAAAAATTAATCATGCAAAAATTGCGCTATGCAATCGCACTCTCTGGGGGAATTGGCACGGGTAAAAGCACTGCAGCTTCGATATTTCGGCTGCTTGGATACAAAGTCATTGACGCAGATAAAATCGCACATGAGCTCTTGCAAAAATACAAGAATGAAGTGGTGGAGCTCTTTGGAGAGGGGATTTTAAAGGATCAAAAGATCGATCGCAAGGCGTTGGGCAAAATCGTTTTTGCTCAAAGTTCTAAGCTAAAAAAGCTCGAAAACCTGCTTCAGCCCCCTATCCGCGTAGAAATCCTCGCGCAAGCAGAGACTCTTGAGGCACTAGGATTCCCCTATTTTGTCGATATTCCGCTCTTTTTCGAAAAACGCACATCTTATGAGGCGATCCAAAAAAGTGTGCTCATCTATGCGCCAAAAAGTGTGCAAAAGGAGCGAATCGCCCTGCGCGATGGACTTTTAAACGCAGAGATAGAGGCGCGATTAGGCGCACAAATGGACATTGAGAAAAAGCGCGCCCTTGCGGATTATGTCCTGCCTAATTGTGGCTCGCTTGAGGAGCTCACAAGCGCGTGCGAAGCGATGTCAGAGCGGATCAAAAAGGAGCTTGCATGAAAATCCCTGTCTCGAAATATAGCGCAAGTGGCAATGATTTTCTTATTTTTCACACCTTTAAAAAAGGCGATAGAAGCGCGCTGGCGAGGCAAATATGCGACCCCCATCAGGGGTTAGGGGCAGATGGACTCATCGTGCTTTTGCCCCATAGTGAGCTTGATTTTACTTGGGAGTTTTACAATCGCGATGGGAGTCGCGCGAATATGTGCGGGAATGGCGCAAGAGCCGCAGCTTTATACGCTTTTACGCACGCTTTGGCGGGAGATACGCAGCGATTCCTTACGGGTGCGGGAATCATCTCTGCAAGTGTCCAAAATAGCGATGTGGAAATCACGCTCACCGCGCCAAAAATCCTTGATAAGGGCATTGAAAGGCTCGGATTCTCATGGTGGCTTATTGATACGGGTGTGCCTCATCTTGTGAGCCTTGATAAGGGGGCGTTTGCTCTTCCAAAAAGTGAGCTTGAATGCCTAAGGCACGAGTTTAACGCCAATGTGAATGTTGCGCAAAACTGTGCCCAAGGAATCGCGCTTCGGACGTTTGAACGCGGGGTAGAAGATGAAACACTTGCTTGTGGGACGGGAATGGCAGCGGTACTTTTACGAGCTAACAAAGAGGGAATCGTGCCCGCGCAGGCTGTGCTGATTCCTGCAAGTGGCGAGCTTTTGGAGCTGCGACTTACAGAAAATGTGATCTTTTTCAAAGGTAAAGTCTCGAAGATTTGCGACGTTTTTCTGGATTTGTAGTTTCGCTTGAGACGATTGTCGCGCGCCTGTTTTGAGCACGGTTTTTCGATGTTGGAATATCCTTGAACATACGAATTGCAAAATTATTTTAAGTCTATTTTGAATAGAATGCGCGGTTTCTCAAGCTAAAGAATCATGATTTATAAGGGGAGCATAAATGTCAGAAAACATGAAACGACGTGATTTTCTCGGTATGACCCTCGGCGGTGTAGCGGCGGTGGGTGCCGGTGCTACGTTAGTCGCGATGAAGGGTGCGTGGGATCCGTTGCCTAGCGTCATTTCTGCGGGATTTACGACGGTAGATTTGAGCGGAATGAACGAGGGCGAGTGTCGGACGGTCGAATGGCGAGGCAAGCCGGTGTATGTCTTAAAAAAGAGTGCCGCGATGGAAAAATGCGCAGAGCGCGATGTAGTAGTAGATGGATCGGACTACTCCGTGGGAATCCAAATCTGCACGCACCTAGGCTGTATTCCGTTTTATGATGCAGGCGAGATGAAGTTTAAGTGCGCCTGCCACGGAGGGGAGTTTGATGCCTGTGGCAGACAGACTTTCGGACCGCCTCCTACTCCGATGGAGATTCCTCCGTTTAGAATCGAGGGCATGAAACTTGTGCTTGGCGAAGAAGGTCCCGAGTATCAAAAGCTCGTGGGCAAAGCGTAAGTAAGGAGGCGGACTATGGCAGAAATCAGAAAAGCTGAGGGCTTTATCGATTGGTTGGATCAGCGGCTCGCGGTCAAAAAACTCATGCAAGTGCTGATGACGGAGTATTGGATTCCTAAAAATATCAACTTCCTCTGGGCGATGGGCGTCGTGCTTATTGCGCTCTTTGCAATCCTTTTTGTTTCGGGAATCTTCTTGCTTATGTATTACAAGCCCGATGTGAAACTTGCCTTTGACAGCGTGAATTACACGATTATGCAAGAGGTAAAGTATGGCTGGCTTTGGAGACATCTCCATGCAGTAGCGGCTTCGGCGGTCTTCCTTGTGATCTATATCCACATGTTTGTCGCAATCTATTATGGTTCGTATAAAAAAGGTCGCGAGGTCATTTGGATTGGCGGTATGATAATTTTCATCGCTTTTTCGGCAGAGGCGTTCAGCGGATACATGCTTCCATGGGGGCAGATGAGCTACTGGGCAGCGGCAGTTATTACGAATATTTTTGGCGGGATTCCCGTCATTGGTCCTGACCTTGTTATTTGGATTCGCGGGAATTTCGTCGTCTCAGACGCGACCTTGACGCGCTTTTTCATGCTGCACGTTGTGCTTCTTCCTGTCCTCATCATCGCTCTTCTTGCTATACACTTCTACACTCTCAGAGTGCCCCACGTAGGGAATGAAGATGGCGAAGAGATTGACTTTGACGCAGAAGCGGAAAAGTATAAGGCGGGCAAGAAAAAAGAGGCAAAAGTCATTCCGTTCTGGCCCATGTTCTTATCCAAAGATATTTTTATCGTCTGCGTGTTCATGGTATTTTTCCTCTATCTTACCTGCTTCCACTATGATTTTGCGATGGATCCGATTAACTTCGAACCCGCAAATTCCATGAAAACGCCGCTCCATATCTATCCTGAGTGGTATTTCTTGTGGAGCTATGAGGTGCTTAGAGGATTCTTCTTTAGCTCAGACCTCGGGCTTATCGCATTTGCTGCGGCGAATGTCATATTTGTCCTACTTCCATTCCTCGATAGAAGCCCCGTGGTCGCACCCGCGCACAAACGCCCTATGTTTATGGTTTGGTTTTGGATCATGATTATCGACCTCATCGTTCTGACGATTTATGGCAAACTCCCACCTACGGGAATCAACGCCTATATCGGGCTTGTAGCCTCTTTGACATTCCTTGGGCTATTTGTCGTGGCACTCCCTATCATTACGCTAATTGAAGCGAAGAAAACTAACAAAGCAGGAGGCTTGTCATGAGAGAGCTTAAACTGCTACTGATTGTATCAATAATAACAGGTGTGCTTTACTGGGGTGTCGAGCCCCTTGCGCACAGTGTCATGCACCCGGCTGTGACCCCTGCGGACTACACCTTCAGCGATTTAGAGAAAATTGATCTCTCCAAAGGCGACTCCGCGCTAGGTAGCGAGCTCGCCAATGCAAACTGTATCGCCTGCCACAGTATCAAATCTCAGGGATTTGACGCTCCTATGGACGATGAGAGCGCGAGTGCCAGCTATGGAGTCGTGCCTCCGGATCTTTCCAGCGCAGGACTCATCTATGAGGACAATTACTTGGCAAACTTCATCAAAGAGCCCACAAAAGCAGCGCATGTAGCGCATGTCTTTAACGATAGCAAGCCCTATCCGATGCCTGCGTATAATTGGATGAGCGACGAAGAGATTGCGCACATCGTCGCCTACTTTAGGAGTATTGCCCCTAAGCAGCTCTCAAATAAAGAGGTCTTCGCCGATGCTTGCCAGCGATGCCACGGCATGAAATACGATTCCCTTGCGCCGATCACACCCGAGGCGACTCTTGCGGGCTATATGGGTTCTGCGGCTCCCGATCTCTCGATGATGATCCGTAGCAAAGGTACAAACTACTTGCATACATTCATCAATGAGCCACAAAAGCAGCTCCACGGCACTGCGATGCCTCGCGTAGGTCTCACAGAGCAGGCGCAAGCGCAAGTGGTGAGCTACATCGAGAGTATTGGCGATAGCAAAAAGGCTGAGCGCGAGGATATTGGGATTAAGTCCATGCTCTTTATGGTTGTCATGTCGATTCTCGCCTATCTTTGGAAGCGCAAAATTTGGAGCGAAGTGCATTAATCCCCTTTTTGAAGCGCGGGAATCGCTCCCTCGCGCTTCAAGCCCTTTTTAGCCTCTCTTTTTTGACATGCTCTATCGTGCAAGAATCACGGGAATCTGCCCCATCATCCACCTACCTAAAGTGATAAACTTTCCCTCTTTAAGACTTCTTTGCAGATTCTTCTTTTAGGAGCACAATGCCCAAACATAAAATATTTGCATGCAAATTCAAATGCTCTATTCTTTTGTGTTTAAATGATAGTTAAAGGGCTTTTAAATCATGAAGCCTGTGCGAGCACCATGCAGTCGATACTTGCGCGATGACATTTGCTGCGAGAGGATTAATCTTTACAAAAGAGGATAAAAGCTAAAGCGGCGCGCTTTGGCGGGCGCATTTACACCACCAAAGCCACTGAAATTATAAAATTATGTGAGTGGAGGTTCTTGAGCGAGCTATTTTAGGTCGTCATACATCTCGCAAGCATGATCTACATAAGCTTCAGGTGCACGAGGATCCTTTACTCCCAGCTCGCAAGCCTTTTTAAAATATCGCACCGCTCCGCTTCTATTGCCTCTGTCAGCTTCATAGCGACCAAGCCGGTAGCATGCCCCAAAATTATTTTTGCTATCGCATAATTTTTTCAGATAGGCTGCTCCTTTAGCGGGATTTTTCTGCACCCCATGCCCTTTCTTGTATATATTCAAAACATAAGCGCACCCTGATACCTCTCCGCCCTCGCACCCTAGAGTGTAGAGCTTTAGAGCCTTTTTGTAGTCTCGCTGGGCACGAGGTAGCTCGAAGTCATATATCATCCCAAGCCTGGTGCAAGCATCAGCGAAATATTCATCTTTTTCATTACCCTTTTTGCACACTTTCTCGAAGTAGAATATGGCTTTTTGAAGATCTTCGCTTAAGCCATCCCAGCCATAGTTGTAATTTACCCCCAGGTCCTTGCATGCCTCGCTATCTCCGTTGCTGCACTTCTCATCAAGCTCTCTAGCTTTCGCTTGCGAATTGTAGTCTCCTAACGCCTCGACACACAGCAAACTAACTAATACCACCAAACCTAAAGCAATCTTTCTCATTTTTTCTCCTTTTTAAACAGATGATTCACATAGGTGGCTATCACTCCCCAAATAATCAAACCAAGAGTCACCAGAAACACAGCGTTAAATATACGATCGCCCAGCGATAGGTTACGTTCGCTGAACACATTGACCGTCATACCGCTAAACATACCACCGAAGAGGGATAGAGCAGTATAAACGAAAAGCTCTTCCTTCCTCCTTTTCGCCTTTTCCATCTCTTCTGTCTTTTCTTCCACATTTTCTCCTTTATAAATGAGATTAAATAAATATTGTGCCCCCCCCCCCGCTTAAAAAATGATGAAAAGAAAAATATGAAAATAAGGGCATTTGAGGGGTTTGCAAGGAGGATTTAAAGAGGGAGAAATATAAAGAATCTAAATGTAAGCGCGCTAGTAGCCTCTAGGCTCTTTTTGAATATATTCCTCATACGTGCCGCGGAAATCCACCACCTCGCCCCCCTCCTTGAGCTCGATGATGCGATTGGCAAACGCATCGATAAGCTCACGGTCGTGCGTTACGCAGATGACGTTACCTTTGTAGTTATAGAGTGCCTCGCCCAGCGCGATGATCGCCTCAAGGTCAAGGTGATTGCTCGGCTCATCAAGCACGAGGAAATTCCCGCCCTCAAGCATGAGCTTTGAGAGGATCATGCGGTGCTTCTCGCCCCCACTTAGCGCGCTCACGCTCTTCTCCTGTTCCTCGCCGCTAAAGAGCATGCGCCCGAGGCAGTTGCGGATCTCGCCGCTATCAGCTTTCTTATCAAAGCTCCGCAACCACTCATAGAGACTCTCCTCGCCCGCGATACTCTCTGCGGCATTTTGCGGGAAGTAGCCAACCTCCACGGTCGCGCCCCATTTCACCGTGCCGCTATCGCTTTTTAATTCCTCTGTGATGATTTTGCAAAACGTGCTTTTGCCAACCCCATTGGGTCCAATGAGTGCGACCTTATCCCCGGGTAAAAAGCGAAAGCTAAGATTCCTAAGCACCGCGTGATCGCCATAACTTTTTGAGATATTTTCCACCTCAAGGGCTTCATTCCCAATCTCGCGACGGATTTTAAAAACAATACTCGGATCACGGCGCGAAGAGACTTGCAACGATTCTATATTTAGCTTCTCAAGCTGCTTTTGACGGCTTGTAGCTTGTCTGGCTTTAGAGGCGTTGGCTGAGAATCGGCGGATAAAAGACTCAAGCTCCTCTTTCTCTTTAAGCTTTTTGTTGCGCTCAATTTCTTGCTGTTTGGCAATGAGATTTGCAGCGATATACCAGTCATCGTAATTACCCGTGAATTCGCGCAACGTCTGAAAATCCAAGTCAAGAATGTGCGTGCATACGGCATTAATAAAGTGTCGATCGTGGCTAATGACGACCATCGTGCCCTCGTGGCGTCTAAGATTCTCCTCAAGCCAGCCAATCGTGTGAATATCGAGGTTATTCGTCGGTTCATCAAGGAAGAGAATATCCGGCTTAGGGAAGAGCACCTGTGCGAGTAGAACCTTGAATTTATCGCCCCCTGTGAGCGTGCTCATAAGCTCGCTGTGGATTCCCGCGGGGAATCCGAGATCCTCCAAAATCTTCTCAATGCTTACGTCATATTCATACGTGGGATCTTCCTCCGCACAAACCATCTCCAGCTCGCCTAATCGCGCATTAACCGTATCGCTGGAGAGATCACCCTCACTATAAAGACGCTCTTTCTCCTTGATTGCGTCATACAGTCGCTTATTTCCGATTAAAACCGTATCAAAAATGCTGAGATTCTCAAACGCATATTGATCTTGCTTGAGCACGCCTAATCGCAAGCCATTTTCAATCACAATCTCTCCTGCGGTATGCTCAATCTCGCCGGAAAGGATCTTAAGAAATGTCGATTTCCCCGCGCCATTTGCGCCAATAAGCCCATATCGCTTGCCCTTATCAAGCTTCACATTGACATTTTCAAATAGCTTTTTTGTGGCATATTGCATGCCTAGGTTGATGGTTTGTAGCAAAATAGTCTCCTTGGATTTTACGTGGTTATTTATTCAAAATCGCGATGAGTGCGTCAATCCTCCTCACACTCTCTTCTTTGCCCAGCGCAATCATCACCTCAAAGATTCCCACGCCACCGCCTTTACCAAGGAGTGCTAAACGCACCGCCATAAAAAGCTTCCCGCTCTTTGCGCCGCATTCTTCGAGGAATCGCTGCGTGGATTCCTCAATCTCTTTGGGGGAATCAGGGAAAGGAAGTGCGCGCAGGTAACTTGCATAACTCTCTAACAGCTCTGCACTCTCGCGATTCCCGACCTTATCGAGCAGTTTTGCCTCATATTCCCTAGGCGCATGGACAATCTCGCTAAGCACCTCGCCAAACTCCACAAGCGTTTTGCACCGCTCCTTAAGCGCGGGGTAGAGGATTTCGCGCGCATGCCGATTTAGCGGTGCGATTCCCAGCTCGCCCAGAAGTGCCTCGAGCCTTTCGTTGCTGCTCTGATTGATATAGTGATGATTGAGCCAGAGGAATTTCTCCGCGTTGTATGCGGAAGCCGAGCTGTTGATGTCGCTTGGATCAAAGCTCTCCAACATCTCTTTGAGCGAGAAAATTTCCTGATCTCCATGACTCCAGCCCAGTCGCACGAGGAAATTCAGCACTGCCTCAGGCAAATACCCCGCGCGTTTATAATCCATCACACCCATCGCTCCATCACGTTTGCTAAGCTTTTTGCCCTCAGGGTTTAAAATCATCGGCACGTGATAAAACTTCGGAATCTTAAAGCCCAAAGCCTGATAGATGATGATCTGTTTGGGCGTGTTGCTCAGATGATCATCGCCACGGATCACGTCCGTAACACCCATGAGCGCATCATCAATCGAGACGACAAAATTATAAGTCGGCGTCCCATCGCTACGCGCGATAATGTAATCATCAAGCTCTTTTGCGGCAATCCTCATCTCGCCCTTGATTCCGTCGCGAAACTCAATGTAGCCCTCAAGCGGAGCTTTGATCCGCACCACCGGGGCGATTCCCGCCGGGGGCGTGCCCTTAAAATCCCGATAGCGATTGTCATATTTTGGCGTCTCACCCCGCGCCCTTTGCTCCTCACGCAGGGAATCAAGCTCCTCTTTGCTCATGTAGCAATAATACGCCTTCCCCTCACTGATGAGACGATTGATATATTCGGTATAGAGCGGGAATCGCTTGGATTGATAGACCGCTTCGCCGTCATAATCCAGTCCCACCCAGCTAAACGCCTCAATAATCGCCTTGGTCGCGTCGTGAGAATTCCTCGCCAAATCCGTGTCTTCAATCCTTAGGAGGAATTTCCCGCCATTTCTACGTGCAAACAGATAGCTAAAAAGCGCGGTGCGTAGTCCACCGATATGCAGATTCCCCGTAGGAGAGGGGGCGAAACGTGTTACAATCATTAGGGATTCCTTAAAATTTTAGAGCGCATTTTAACGCAAAATACGCCCGATTCCCGCGCAATGCACCCGATCCGATCAGGGAATCGGCACTGCGAATGCGAAAATGGTGCCCGCAAAACACTGCAGCTTTTAGCAGCGTTGTGGCATAATTGAGGCTTCATAAATTTTAGGCAAATCTACTAAGGAATCGCTCCATGGACTTCATCAACCTGCAATCACAATACCAAAAATATAAAGCCCAAATCGACAGCCAAATCGCCGAGGTGCTCAACACAAGCAACTACATCGGCGGGCAGAAAGTCGCGACTTTGGAGGCGAATCTGGCGGATTTCGTCGGCTCAAAATATGCGATTGCGTGCAGTAGCGGCACAAGCGCGATATTTTTGTCGCTCCTTGCTCTAGGAATCAAAGCGGGCGATGAGGTCATTACCACGCCTTTTACCTTTTTTGCCACTGCGGAAATGATTGCATTAGTGGGCGCAAAACCCGTATTTGTGGACATTGATGAGAAGACCTACAATATCGATGCGAATAAAATCGAGCAAGCCATCACAAAACGCACTAAAGCGATCATGCCTGTGTCGCTTTTTGGGCAAATATCCGATATGAAGCAAATTAATGAAATCGCCAAAAAGCACAATCTAAGCGTGATCGAGGACGCGGCGCAGAGCTTTGGCGCGACGCAAGAGGGGGTGAGGTCGGGGAATCTCTCACGTGTTGCCACAACATCATTTTTCCCAGCTAAACCGCTTGGCTGCTATGGCGATGGCGGGGCGATTTTCACGAGTGATGACGCGCTCGCCAAAGAGATAAGAATCAGGCTCAATCACGGCTCAGAGCAGCGATATATTCACACACACATCGGGATTAACGGCAGGCTGGACGCGTTGCAAGCGGGAATCTTGAATGTAAAACTCGCTCATCTGAATGACGAAATCACCAAAAGAGCCGAAGTGGCGCGCTATTATGACGAGCACCTGCAAAATGTGACCGTGCCGCATATTTTGGGCAAGAATCGGAGCGTCTATGCTCAATATTGTATCCGCGTGAAAAATCGCGAGCGAGTTCTCAAAGCGTGCAAAGAGCGGGGAATCCCGACGGGAATCTACTACCCCGTGCCCCTTCATCTGCAGAGCGTCTTTAAAGAGCTTGGCTACAAAAAGGGCGATTTTAGCGTGAGTGAGGCGGTCAGCGAGGACATTATGGCGTTGCCTATGAGCGCGTTTATCACAAAAGAGGAGCAAGACCTCGTGATAAAGACGGTCAATAATGCTTAAAGTAGCAATCATCGGCTTGGGGGTGATGGGGAAAAACCATTTAAAAACTCTGAAAAATATCCCAAATGCCGAGGTAATCGCCACCTGCGACCCTATATCAAAAAGTGAGCCAAATATCGCTCATTACAGAAATCTTGATGCGCTACTCAAAAACCACACACCCGAGGTTGCAATCATCGCCACGCCTACGTCTTTTCATGTGGAGAGCGCAAAAGCGTGCATGCAAAAGGGCATTAACGTCCTCATCGAAAAACCTCTGGCGAGGAATCTAGCCGAAGCAAGAGAGCTAAAAGAGTTCGCAAGCAAAATGAGTGTAAAGGCGGTTTTAGGGCATGTAGAGCGGTTTAACCCGGTCATTACCGCGCTAAAAAACGAGCTAAAAGACAAAACCATCTACGCAATCCACACCACGCGAATTTCGCCCTTCCCCGCTAGGATCGCCGATGTAGGCGTGCTCGCAGACCTTGGCGTGCATGATATTGATCTGATCCGATTCCTAAGCCGGAGGGAAATCACGGAATCGCACATCGCAAAATCGCGCCACCGCCACGCCACCTGCGAAGATAGTGCAAACATCAGCCTGAAGCTGCAAGATGACATTCTTGCGCATATCCGTCTGTGCTGGCTTAGCAGCTTCAAGCAGCGAGAAGTGGAGATTCTCTGCAAAGAGGGCGTTTTCAGGGCGGATTTAATCGCGCAAGAGCTCAAATTTTACACCCACGTCGATGCAAACTCTTTCACTCAGAAAAATATATTTGTCAAAAAAGGCGAAGCATTAGCAGGCGAGCTGGAGAGCTTTTTTGCGCTTTTAAGAGGCGAGAGTAGCGATATCGCGTCCATAGATGACGGAATCGAGACGCTGAAATTCATCTAAGGCTTGGCTTCACACAGGCGAGCACGAGATGGAGGAATCCGCTACGATTTAGTATAATCCGCCAAAACGCGTTCAAAATTGAAGAAATCACAATCAAAGGAATCGACATGAAAAGAAATCTGCTCTTATTTGTAGCATGTGCAGGAATCGCGCTGGCAAATAGCTACACACTTGAAGAGGCTTTCAAAAATGGCAGCTTCAGCGGAGACATCGGCACATACTTTGAGGATCGTCACGTCACGGAAGGGCGGCAAACTCAATACTACAACAACACCTCATGGGCAGTCGGCTCAATTGCGCTCAATTACCAAACCGACCTCCTTTACAATCTCCGATTCGCGACGGGATTCCGAGGCTCCGCTCCTTTTTACGAGGACGATGAAAATTTTATGACCGCACATGGCAGGGGAGATGCGTCCGAGAGAATCTACCGAGACGACCGCGTGCTGCTCTCTAGGCTCTATGTGGAATACTCAAGCGGCGGAACCGCGATAAGAATCGGTCGCCAGCCCATCAACACGGACTGGATGACAAAAATCAATGACGCAATCAGAATCACAAGCACCTCTGTCCGAAATCTCAAAATCGACATCATCTGGTCTCGTGCACGAGGGCGCGCCTACCTCAAAGAGATGTTCGGATTCCAACGCACCAACCCTAAGCAAAACCACAGCGGGGTCGCCAATGTGGGAATCACCTACAAATTCAACGATTTCTTCAGTCTCAAAGGATACGGGCTCCACGCCGAGAGCATTTTCCACGGAGCGGGCGCAAAAGCAATGCTCGATTTCCCCGCAAATAGGGAGCTCACTTTCGGCGCACTGGCGCATTTTGCGATGAGCGATGAGAAACACAGCAGAGATCTCGGCTCGGTCGCAGAAGGGCAGGTTTATCTGAAATTCCTCGGCACGAAGCTCGCGCTTGCCTATGTGCAATCGGGTCGGAAAATAGGGCGCGGAAGCCTCGGAATCACCGGCGACCTCATCACTCCTTTTGAAGAAGGCGATGTGATGTATGCGCGAGATACGAGCACGGTCTATGGGCTACTCTCCACCTCCATCGACAATCTCTCCATCGCAGCGGCATACGGCACGACTGAATACAAACGCCAGCGCACACCAACGCTAGATGATGACAAAAATTATCGACAAAGCGAGCTGAGCATTTGGCTCAATCACGCATTCACACGACACTTCAAGGGGCTTTTGACCTACGATCGAACTTTCAAAGCCCAGCCGGGTTATCCCAGCCTCACGCAAGTGAGCGTCGGGATGAGTTACAGCTTCTAATTACCGCGCTTTTTAGGCGATTCTTGGGAATCGCCTCACACAACAGACCTCACAACACCTCTTACTTTGCCCTGCCTACACTTGTCTTGCCTGCTTCACGCTGCTTACACGATTTTATCAATTTTTTAAGCGGGGGGGGCAGAATGTCGGTATAATTTTACTTATACAAAGAGAAAAGATGAGAAAGATTGCTTTAGGTTTGGCGGTATTGGTAAGTTTGACGTTTGCAGATTTCACGCAAGAGGAGACTAAAGACTTTGATAAGCAGTGCAAAGATGGAGATAGCTTTAGTTGCAGCTTATTGGGTGAGTGCTATCTTTTGGGCATAGAGGGTCTTAGTAAAGATTATCAAAAGGCTAAATTCTACCTTGAGAAAGTATGCAAAAAGGGTAATGAAAAAGATGAGTATTTTGCACCAAGTTGCGGTGATCTTGGAGCTTTGTATCACAATGGTGGCTATGGCGTCCCGCAAGATTACAAAAAAGCCTCGAAGTTCTACAATCTGGCGTGCGATGGGGGAAATGTTATCGCATGCCAAAATCTTGGATCAGTGTATTATGACAGCGAGGGTGTGTCGCAAGACATCGTCAAGGGTGCAGAGTATGTTAAAAGAGCGTGCGATGCTGGAGATTGGGTAGCATGCAAAAATTTTGCCGTGTATCATCATAATCATGGTGATAGAAGCAAAGTAGCGCAATATTTAAAAAAGGCTTGCGAGCTGGGTAGAAACGATTCATCTGTGCAAAATATCCCCGAGTATAAAGAAGCATGGCGACAAGCGTGCAATATGTCTGATATCTTGAACTAATCGCTAACAAACCCAAACTCATAAAAGTGTGGGAATCTAGCCCTAAGGAAGTATCTGGGGTAGATTCCTGTGCTTTGGTGAGTTAGCACAGCGAATGGGCTACTGTTGCGCCTCTGTGTGAGCCCTGCCTGTATGTCGTATTTATTAAATTATCTCCCAAAAGCTCCCTTTCGTGCCTCTTATGAGGAATTTATCAATTTTTGAATATCATTCGCCGCTTTGATTCCCCCGCGGTGAAACCGCCCAAAGTCTCAATTTAGCAAGGATTTAAGATGTTTAATTATGAAAATATCAAGCCCTACATCTTCAAGCTCGATCCTGAATATGCGCACACCCTCGCAGAGTGGATTTTGCGCACAAGTGGGGCGATTCCTGCGCTTTTAGAGCCCGTGGCAAAGCGCGCTTGTGTGCTTGATTCCCGCCTTATTCAGGAGATTGAAGGCTTGCACTTTTACAATCCCGTGGGGATGGGTGCGGGGTTTGATAAAAATGCCACGATGATCCGTGCATTAAGCGCGCTAGGATTCTCGCATTTGGAGCTTGGCACGGTTACACCAAAGCCCCAAAGCGGGAATCCAAAACCGCGCCTCTTCCGCCACGCTAGCGAGGAATCGATCCAAAATGCCATGGGTTTTAATAATGAGGGTGCAGAGGCGATATTTAGGCGATTGCGCGCGCTGCACCCCTATGCGATTCCCCTCGGGGTGAATATTGGCAAGAATCGGACGACAAGTGAAGAGGACGCGTTGCAAGATTACGAGTCGCTTCTACGAGATATGGGAGATGTTGCGGATTATATCGCCATCAATCTCTCTTCGCCCAATACCCCGGGGCTTAGGAATCTGCAAAACGAAGGGTTCGTGGGCGAGCTTTTTAAAAGGGCGAAAAAAATTACCAAGACCCCGATTTTTCTAAAAATTTCGCCGGATTTGGAGATCAATGAAGCGCAAAAGCTCTGCTCCAAGGCGATTAAAAGTGGCGCAAAAGGGATTATTGCGACTAATACTACGATCGATTATTCGCTCCTCAATAACCCGCAAGACACAGGGGGAATCAGCGGAAAAGTCCTAACAGAGAAGAGTTACGCACTATTTAAGGAGCTGGGCAGGGCTTTCTTTGGCAAAACAACGCTTATTTCCGTTGGTGGCATTAGTAACGCGCAAGAGGCGTATAGGCGCATTAAAGCAGGGGCGAGCCTCGTGCAAATCTATACCGCGCTCATTTACAAAGGTCCGCTTATTTGCAAAAATATCAACCAAGGAATCCTAGAGTGCCTAGAGAAAGATGGATACGCGCACATCTCCGAAGCCATCGGTGCTGATGTGCGATGAGGCGTTTGCTTCTTGCTGGTATCACTATTTTTACAGGAGTTTTAATGGGAACATCACTCCCCGAATTTCAAGAACAGACGCTAAAAAACGGTCTCAAAGTTGTTGTGATTCCCATGCACAACGATACGGGCGTCATCACGACGGATATTTTCTACAAAGTGGGAAGTCGCAACGAATCCATGGGCAAAAGCGGAATCGCGCACATGCTCGAACATCTCAATTTCAAATCGACAAAAAACCTAAAAGCGGGCGAATTTGATGAGATTGTGAAGCATTTTGGCGGCGTTACAAACGCTTCTACGGGCTTTGATTACACGCACTATTACGTGCATTCAAGCTCGGGGAATCTGGAGAAATCGCTTGAGCTTTTTGGTGAGATTATGGAAAATCTCGCGCTTAGTGATGAGGAGTTTCAAGATGAACGAAACGTCGTGCTCGAGGAGCGTCTGTGGCGCACAGATAACAACCCCACAGGCTATCTCTATTTTCGCCTCTTTAATACCGCCTATCTCTATCACTCTTATCACTGGACGCCCATTGGCTTTATTGAGGATATTAAAACATGGAGCATTGAGGATATTCGCGCCTTTCATAAGCTCTATTATCAGCCGCAAAACGCCATTATCGTCGTCGCGGGCGATATAGAGCCAAAGCGCGTTTTTGAAGCGACACAAAAATATTTTGAGCCCATCAAAAATCAGGGCTCGATTCCCGCACCGCATACAATCGAGCCCAAGCAAGATGGCGCGCGGCGTGCGATAATCCACAAAGAGAGCGAAGTGGAAATGCTCGCGCTTGCGTATAAGATTCCCTCATTTTCCCATGAAGATCAAGTCGCGCTCAGTGCGCTAGGCGCGATTCTCAGTGAGGGGAAAAGCAGTCTTCTCCAGCGCGCACTCGTGGATAAAAAGCAACTCGCCAATGAAATTTATGCCTACAATATGGATCTAGCCGATGAGGGGCTTTTTATGTTCGTAGGGATTGCAAATGAGGGGATTAGCGCGCTTAAGCTTGAAGAAGAGCTGCACAAGCAGATTGAAAAAGTCAAAAAGGGCGAAGTCAGCGAAGATGAGCTACAAAAGGTGAAAGCGAATCTCAAAGCCGAATTTATTCTGCAACTTGAGAGCAGTAGCGCGGTGGCAAATCTCTTTGGGAGCTACCTAGCGCGCGGGAATCTCGCTCCACTATTGGAGTTTGAAGAAAAATTTTCTACACTTACGCGAGAAAAAATCATCGAAATGGCGAATCGTTATTTTGATGAGCGATCCTCCACGACCCTAATCTTGAGGAAATAGAATGTTCTTACAAGATGCGCCAAATGGTGCAATGAGCGCGCTGATTACGCCTTTTAAGCATGGAAAAATAGATACGCAAACCTACGAGAAGCTAATCTCTCGTCAAATTGCACATGGCATGGATGGGCTCGTCCCCGTCGGCACTACGGGGGAATCGGCGACCCTAAGCCATAGCGAACACAAAGAGTGTATCGAAATTGCCGTGAATATCGCAAAAGGAAGCAATGCCAAGGTGCTCGCGGGGGCGGGGAGCAACTCGACACACGAGGCGATTGATTTGGCGAAATTCGCCGAGAAAATGGGCGCACATGGGATTCTCTGCGTTACTCCCTATTACAATAAACCCACACAGGAGGGATTGTATCAGCATTACAAAGCCGTAGCCAATTCCGTGGAGATTCCGCTAATGCTCTACAATGTCCCCGGACGCACGGGTGTGAATATCGAGACGAATACAATTTTACGGCTGTTTAATGAGGTGAAAAATATCTATGGAATCAAAGAGGCTTCAGGCTCAATGGAGCATATTATCGAGCTAAACACGAAGATTCCCGCACTCGCAATCTCAAGCGGAGAAGACGCGATTAACTATCCGATTCTCGCTAATGGCGGTCTAGGCGCAATCTCTGTAACGGGGAATCTGCTCCCAAGCAAGATTGCTACGCTCGTGCATAAAGCCCTTGCAGGCGAACTTAAAGAGAGCCGCAAAATCAATAACGCGCTCTTTGCGATCAATAAAGCCCTCTTCATCGAGAGCAATCCCATCCCCATCAAAGCGGCGATGTATATCGCCGGGCTGCTTCCCAGCCTAGAGTATCGCCTGCCCCTTGTGCCCCCGAGCACGGAGAGTATGCGCTTTATTGAGGAGACTTTAAAACATTACGAGGTGGAAAAATGAAAGGAAAAACATTGGTCATTAGCGGTGCGACCCGAGGAATCGGCAGAGCGATTTTGTATGGTTTCGCGCAAAGGGGGGCAAACGTCGCCTTTACCTACAACAAAAACGCCGAAGAAGCGGAGAAAATCGCTTCCGAGCTCGAAAAGACATACAAAATCAAGGCGCGCTACTATCAGCTGGATATTTTGGAGCCCGAGCAATATAAAGAGCTCTTTGGCAAGATTGACGCGGATTTTGAGCGGGTCGATTATTTTATCAGCAACGCAATCATCTCCGGACGTTCGGTAGTGGGCGGATTCGCGCCTTTTATGCGACTAAAACCAAAGGGACTAAACAACATCTACACCGCGACCGTTCTCGCCTTTGTAGTCGGCGCACAAGAGGCGGCTAAACGCATGAAAGAGGTCGGAGGCGGGAGCATTATCTCACTAAGCTCCACGGGGAATCTCGTCTATACGCCAAACTACTCCGGGCATGGTAGCTCCAAAAATGCTGTCGAAACGATGGTAAAGTATGCCGCAAGCGACCTTGGCAGCTGGGGAATCCGCGTGAATTGCGTCAGTGGAGGTCCGATTGATACCGACGCGCTTAGG
Source organism: uncultured Wolinella sp. (assembly GCA_963540505.1). Taxonomy (GTDB): domain Bacteria; phylum Campylobacterota; class Campylobacteria; order Campylobacterales; family Helicobacteraceae; genus Wolinella. Next base: position 89,401 of record CAUTMV010000007.1, on the reverse strand, counting down.
GCATTTCCTGATTATGAAGAGATTAGAGCGACTGTCGAGAAGCTCTCTGCCGTAGGGCGCATGGGACAGCCTCAGGATCTAGTCGGTGCATGTCTCTTCCTCTGTGATGAAAAGGCGAGCTCATGGCTCACGGGGCAGACGATTATTATCGATGGCGGGACAAGCTTTAAGTGAGACTCGCGCCCAATATCCTGACTGTCTCAAGGATCATCTTTTCATTTTTGCTCCTTGTCGTGATTTTATACGGGGAGGCACTCTTCCCCCCTCCCATACACCCCACATGGATCAACTACACCGCCTGCCTGCTTTTCCTCATCGCGAGCATTACGGACTTTTTTGATGGCTTTATCGCTCGAGAACACGCCATTGTCTCCACATTCGGCGAAGTTTTTGATCCGCTTGCAGACAAAATGCTCATGCTCGCGGGCTTTATCGGATTATTGGTATGGAAGCGCGCCGAAGTCTGGGCGGTGTTTTTGATCCTCTCGCGTGAATTTTTCATCACGGGATTGCGCGTACTCGCCGCTGCAAAGGGAATCAGCGTCGCAGCAAGCAATCTTGGAAAATGGAAAACCGGACTGCAAATCACAGCGGTGGCATTTTTGCTGATGGATTACTTCCCGGGCGAGATTTTGCTGTGGCTTGCGACGATTCTCACACTCTATTCGGGGTATGATTACACCAAGGCTTACTTAAAATCCTCTAAATAAGGCACTTTATGGGACTTTTTATATCGATTCTAGTTCTCTCGTTTCTCATCTTTTTTCACGAATTGGGGCACTTCCTTGCCGCGAGATTCTTCGGAGTTCATGTTGAAGTTTTTAGCATCGGCTTTGGCAAAAAGCTCTATGTCAAAAAATACGGCGACACGCAATACGCGCTCAGCGCAATCCCGCTTGGGGGCTATGTGAGAATGAAAGGGCAAGATGACGCCAACCCCGCACATCGCAGCGAAGAGTCCGATAGCTACAATACAAAACCCCCTTATGCGCGGCTCATTATCTCCTTTGCGGGTCCATTTGCGAATCTGTTCCTAGCCTTTTTGCTCTACTTTTTTGTAGCCCTTGTCGGCTCACAGCAGCTTGCCCCCATCATTGCAGAGCCTGAAGCCACGATGGTCGCGGCGAAAGCGGGATTAAAGGCAAATGATGAAATCACTCATATCAATGGCAAACCCATGCATTCGTGGAGCGAAGTGAGGGAATATATTAAGGATTCCGAGGGCGAGCTTGAGTTTGTCATTTTGCGCGCAAATAGAGAGCTCGTATTCCGCATAACCCCGCAAATTCGGGAATCGGAGAATATCTTTGGCGAAATAATCCTGCGCCCCATGATAGGAATCCGTCCAAATGGCGAAACAAGAGAGGTTGCATATTCACTGCTCGATTCCCTGCCTAAAGCACTCGGCGATACTGCAGAATCGAGCAAAATGATTATCCTAAGTATCCAAAAGCTCCTAAGCGGAATCGTCCCCGCAAGTGAGGTAGGCGGTATCGTATCAATCATGCAAATCACAAGCAAAGCAAGCGAATCAGGGATCATCACCCTAGCCCTATTCACCGCGCTCATCTCGGTGAATTTGGGAATCCTAAACCTCCTGCCCATTCCCGCACTTGATGGCGGACACATCATCTTCACGCTCTATGAAATGCTCGCACGCCGCGCCCCGAGCGTAAAAGTATTGACCAACCTCACGATTTCAGGCTGGGTGCTTCTCGTTTCTCTTATGATTTTGGGACTCTATAACGACCTCTCAAGAATCGCGCAGGGAGGAATCCTGCCATGAGCCTTCAGAGGCTTGAGGACAATTTACATCGCGCGATTCGCACGATTGAGCGCGCACGCATTGAGTATTCGCGTCATCACATCGTGAAGCTCCTTGCAGTGAGCAAATATAGCCAAAGTAGCGACATAGAGGAGCTTTATCACTGCGGGCAGAGGGCTTTTGGCGAAAACAGGGTGCAGGATTTAAAACAAAAAATGGACGAACTTAGAGAGCTTCCCATCGAGTGGCACTTCATCGGCACACTTCAGAGCAATAAAATTAACGCGCTCCTTGCCCTGCGTCCGAGCCTCATTCACTCGCTCCATTCACTCACGCTCGCAAATGAGCTACAAAAGCGTCTGGAGCGCGAGGGACTCAGGATTCCCGCGCTGCTTCAGATTAATAGCGCGAAAGAGGAGAGCAAAAGCGGCGTAGATCCCGAAGTGGCGATTGAGAATTATCTCGAAATTTTAGAGCGATTCCCGAATATTAAACTTTGCGGCGTGATGGGTATCGGCGCGCATGTTTCGGATACAAAGGTAATTAAGCGGAGTTTTGAGACGACGCAGAGGATTTTTGAAGAGCTCAAAAAATATGGCGCGACCACACTCTCCATGGGCATGAGCAGCGATTTTGAGCTGGCGATTAAATGCGGGAGCAACCTCGTGCGTCTTGGCTCGAGTCTCTTTGATAAAACGCTCTAGTGGGCGGTTATTTACCGACTATTTACGGATTCCCCTTATACTTTTTGTATCACTTTTTAAGGAGTTCTTATGAATTTCAGAATTTTAGCTTTTATTTCTCTCCTAAGCACCTACGCGCTGGCGTTTAATATCAGCGAAGCACCAAAAATAAAAGAGCGTCAAAGCCCGATAAATAGCGGGGCGATCTACTCATATTACGATTCGATTAAAGAGGCGAAAAAGGCGGTCGTCAATATCTCTACGCAAAAAAAGATTAAAAATCAGATGGGAAGTCTCGGGCAAAATCACCCGCTATTTAATGACCCGTTTTTTCAGCAGTTTTTTGGAGATATGTTTAATCAGATGATCCCTAAAGATCGGGTCGAGCGCAGTTTAGGGAGCGGGGTGATCATCTCAAAAGAGGGGCACATCATCACAAATAATCACGTCATTGATGGCGCGGATAAGGTGGTCGTTACGCTTCCTGAAAATGATAAGGAATATGTGGCGAAGGTGCTAGGCAAAGATCCGCGCAGCGATCTCGCCGTGATAAAAATTGAAGGAAAAAACCTCCCCATCATCTCATTTGCCAACAGCGATGAAGCGCAGGTGGGCGATGTGGTTTTTGCCATCGGGAATCCCTTTGGCGTCGGAGAGAGCGTGACTCAAGGCATCATCTCAGCCCTCAATAAGAGCGGAATCGGGATTAATGATTATGAAAATTTTATCCAAACCGATGCGTCCATCAACCCCGGAAACTCCGGTGGCGCGCTGGTGGATTCCCGTGGAGCATTGGTGGGAATCAACACGGCGATTCTCTCGCGCACAGGAGGGAATCACGGCATCGGATTTGCGATTCCTTCTGAAATGGTGAAAAAAATCGCACTCACTTTGATTGATAAGGGCGTGATTGAGCGCGGATATATGGGGGTTTCCATTCAAGACCTTACGCAGGATTTACGCGAGAGCTACGATGATAGAGACGGCGCACTCATCATCTCCACCGAGCCAAATTCCCCGGCAGCAAAAGCGGGACTTAAGGTGTGGGATTTGGTCGTAAAAATCGATAATCAAGTCGTAAAAAACGCCTCTGATTTGAAAAATATCATCGGCACTTATTCGCCTAATGACAAAATAAAAATAGTCTATATTCGCGACAAAAAGGAGTATAAAACCACGCTAACCCTCATCAAAGCACCCAATAATCCAACTCAAGCGGGTCAGAAAGAGAGCGCCATCGAGGGCTTAAGCCTCAGCGATATTCGCGAGCAGCCGCGCCGAGGGCGAACCTCTCACGAAAATGGTGTGCTTGTCGTGGGGGTGCGAGAGGGAAGCCCCGCAGAGGAGATTGGATTCCGCGAGGGGGATATTATCCTGCAGGTGGAAAGCTACGTCATTAAAGATATGGATTCTTTCAATGAAGCGATGAAAAAGCACAAAAACCTGCCCAAACGTCTTTTGGTAAGCCGTGGCAATTCAATCTTTAGCGTTGTAGTGAGGTAACCCCTCGCTACGACAATTCCAACCTTCCCCGATTACCCCTTCTCATCCCCTGTTTTCTGCACTTTACCAGCCATTTTTAGCGAGATTTTCCGATTCTCATCAGCCTACTTTTGTCATTCTCATTTTATTACGAATTTTTTTATAGTATTAAATATAGTTTTATTTTAGTTGTTGTAGAGTCGATCCAAGCCTTAGAAAGAGGATTTCCCTCCGTGAGATAGGGAGCCGATCTGAAAGGCGAACTGTCAAAACAAGGAGGATTTATGTCGGAGAATATCTCTAAAATCCGCACTTTCGCGCCCCCGTCCCACGCTAGAGGCGGCGATGCGGCGTTTGAGGGAACTCACCGCAAAGGGGAGCTGCGCGGAATCATTCGTATCGACCAGGACAACTGTGTAGGCTGTGATACCTGTCGCGCCTTCTGCCCTACGGATGCAATCAGCGGCTCTTTGGGGATCGCGCATGCCATTAGTGAGAATCGCTGTGTCGCCTGTGGGCAGTGTTTGGTAAATTGCCCCTTTGGTGCGATTGAGCAAATGAGTTTCGTTGATGAGGTAATGCGACGGCTTGAAGATGGAAAGAGCTTCGTCGTCGCCCACCCTTCGCCTGCGGTGCGCGTCTCTATCGCTGAAGAGTTTGGAGGCAAGCCCGGCGATCTGACGGTCAATCGCCTCTACAACGCCTTTGAAGAAGCCGGTTTTCACAGCTACGATGTCAATTTCGCTGCGGATAATACGATTCTCGAAGAGGGGACGGAGTTTATCAAGAAGGTGCGCTACTGGATTTTAGGTGAGCGGGGCGAAGATTTGGAACATGTCGCGCATCACCCCTTCCCCCATTTCACGAGCTGCTGTCCCGCATGGGTAAAGAATGCCGAAACTTTTCATCCTCAGCTCATTCCTCATATCTCTGGTGCGAAATCTCCGATCCAAATGGGTGGGGCACTCGCCAAAACATGGGCGGCGGAATACGTCTGGAAAGTAGACCCGAAAGATGTCTATATGGTCGCTGTAACACCCTGTACCGCAAAAATATTTGAGGCTAGCCGCCCGGAATTTGACTCTGCTTATCATTACCTCAAAGAGGAGGGCAAAATTCCCGCTTCAAGCGCACATTTCCCCGATATTGACGCCGTCTTGACCGCTAGAGACATCGCGGAGCTCTTTAAGCGCAAAGGGATTAACCCCCTTGAGCTCCCCGATAAACGCGAAGAAGAGGTAATGAATGTCTACACCGGTGCGGGAACGATCTTTGGCAATAGCGGGGGCGTGATGGAAGCGGCACTGAGAACTGCCTATTTTATCCTCTCGGGCAAGGAGCTCTCCAACCCCGATATTATCCCCGTTAGAGGCTATGAGACGGATATTGTGGAGGCGAAGATTCCCATTCCGCTTAAAGAGCGCAACGGAGAGATTATTGAGATCAAGGTTGCGGTGGTCAATGGAGCTTCACACAACATTGAGAAAATCGTCCAAAAATTGACTGAAAACAAGGGCGAATACCACTTCATTGAAGTAATGAACTGCCCCGGAGGGTGCGTTAATGGGGGCGGACAGCCCGTCCAGACTATGGGGACTTCATGGCTGCACCCGCTCTTACCCCTACCGTTACGAGCTTAGTTAAGGAGAATCGATGAAACGTTACCAATATATAGAAAAACCCGTAGGTCAAATATTCAGTCGTCGCGACTTCCTCAAGGTCGCGGGCGTGAGCGTCAGTGCAATCGCGGTAAGCGGCTATGTCATCACTGATATTGTAAAAAAGCGCAAATCCTACATTGCACTAAGACAGCAAGGACTTTACAAAGATGACAAACGACTGCAAAAAGCTAATCTCACTAGCTCTCATCAGAATCCCAGCTGTATGCAAGCCTACAAGGATCTAAACACTACCCCCATGGGCGAGATCGCCGAGAAGCTTCTGCATACCAAAACCTACGTCAATCGCCGAAATTTAGACCTTCAGGAGGTGGGACATGCATGAAGAGAGAGTATTGAAATTTCCCCTATCAGAGAAGATGTTTCACAACATCAACATGCTCACGTGGATGATCCTCGCACTTAGCGGGATTCTCGTCTATTTTCGCCTCGTGAGTGAAGCTGCTGCAGTATGGCTTATGAATGTGCACATGGTCGTAGCAGTGCTTTTTACGTTCAATTTCTTTGGCTTTGTCATCATCAATGCCGATCGATTCTTTCTCATGATGAGGAATCTCCTCATTTGGGATAAAGACACGTGGGCGTGGTTTAAAAACTTCGGAGGCTATCCGCGACGACTTTTTGGGATTCCCTTTGGTCCAGTCGAGGTCGCCCCCCAAGGACGCTTCAACGCCGGTCAAAAAGGGACTTATCTCTTTTTCATATTCATGATTTTTGCCCTCATCGTCAGTGGTTGGTTACTCTATGCTTTTGCGCCGCTAGTAGGGAAAGGATTCCTCTCTTGCCTCTTTTATTTTCATGTTTGGGGCTCAATCATCGCCACTGCGGTCGCTCTGGGCGGACATTTGCCTTTGGCGCTCATTAATTTTGAAGATTTCAAGGCGATGTTTCGCTTCGGCTCCGGAGACGTTCCCCTAAGTGATGCCGCGCACCACGCGCCAAAATGGGTGCAAGAGGATCTCATGCAGGTTTCGCAGACTAAAGAAGATTTAGCCAAATCATCGCATTAATAACTTGAAGAATCCCCTGCTAATGCGAGGGATTCCCTACCTTGGAGGGTAAGCATGTCTTGGACAAAAGATCGCTTTGAGAGAATCAAGGCTTGGGAGAGAGAGGGAGAATTTCAAGATTTCATCGATGACAAAGAGATAGTGCGCGTTCTTAAGGCGAGCGAGAATCCATCGCGTGAGCGGGTGTTAAGTATCATTGAAAAGGCAAAAAAGAATGCCTATAAGGGCACAATGCTCACGCCCGAAGAGACAGCAACTTTGCTTCATATCCACGAGGAAGATCTATGGGAAGAGGTCTATAAAGCCGCCACTTTTATTAAAGAAGAGGTCTATGGGAATCGTATCGTGCTATTCTCCCCACTCTACATCTCCAGCCCCTGCGTGAATAACTGCACTTACTGCGGATTCCGCTCTTCCAATGATGAACTCTCAAAAAAGACGCTTCACGAACAAGAGCTCATTGCGGAGATTGAAGCGCTCCTTGATAAGGGTCAAAAACGCCTCATCGCCGTATATGGCGAGCATCCCAAGAGCGATTACGCTTTCATCGCCAAAAGCGTGAGAACCATCTATTCCGTCAAAAAAGATAAGAGCGAAATCCGCCGCGTCAATATTAATGCCGCGCCGATGTTTGAAGAGGAGTATCGTGCAATCAAGGCGGAGGGGATTGGTACCTATCAGGTGTTTCAAGAGACCTATCATCGCGAAACTTATGAGAAAATCCATCCCCAAAACACCCTCAAAGGCGCGTATAAATGGCGACTTTTCGCGCTTCATCGCGCCCTAAAAGCGGGCTTAGATGATGTAGCTATCGGGGTGCTTTTCGGACTTTATGACTGGAAATATGAGGTTTTAGCCATGCTTTACCACGCTATGGATTTGGAGCGGATTTTTGGTGTCGGACCTCACACAATCTCTTTCCCGCGCATTAAACTTACCTCCTGCAAAGAAAAGGGCGATTCCTCTTATGCAGTCAGTGACGAAGAGCTGGTGAGAATCGCCGCTCTTGTGCGCCTCATGTGCCCTTTTACCGGCACGATTCTCACCGCCAGAGAAGAGCCAGAGTTACGTGATTTGATGTTGCAGAAATGTGGCATTTCTCAGACTGATGCAGGGACAAACATAGGAATCGGCGGCTATGCCAAGGAGCAGAAGGGCAACGATCTTCACAATCAGCAATTTGCCATCGGCGATCATCGCAACATCGATGAGTTTATCTTGGAGCTGGTGCGCACGGGGCGGCTGCCCTCTTTTTGCACCTCATGCTACCGCGAAGGGCGCACGGGATGTAACTTCATGCCCCTTGCCAAGCAGGCTACGATCAAATACCTCTGCATTCCCAACGGGATTCTTACCTTCAAGGAGTATATGCGCGACTATGCCTCGCCTGAGGTGAAAAAGCTCGGTGAGGAGGTCATCATTCCAAAATACCTAGGCATGCTCAAAGAGCACCTCCCAAAAGCCGCCCAAGTGGTCGAGGAGATGATTGACAAGCTTGACAAAGGCGGGTCGGATTGCCATTTGTAGCGCTCAAGAAAGCATGTCGCTAGTAGCCAAGATTAGGACACAACAGCAAGCAAGCCTCGAGGAGTTGGTGGAGATTCTCTCTAGCCCGCTTTATGATGAGGCACTGTTCCAGTCCGCTCATGAAGTGCGCCTGCGATATGCTCGCCCCTCTATCCATCTCAAAGCCCTTTTGGAGCTCTCTAATATCTGCACCAAAGGGTGCTTTTACTGCGGGTTGCGCGCGGAGAATCGCCGCCTAAAACGCTACAAAATCCCTATTAATGAGGCAATCAAACTCGCACAAAAAGCCATTAGCTCGGGTTATCAAACCTTAGTGCTTCAAAGTGGCGAAAGTCATGCCTATGATAGAGATGAATTGTGCGAGCTTATTAGTGCTATCCATCATCATGGCGTGCGTGTTACCTTAAGCCTTGGGGAGAAAAGTTTTGAAGAGTATCAAGCCTACAAAGAATCGGGCGCAAATCGCTACCTTCTAAGAATCGAGACCACAGACCCGCACCTCTACGCCGCGCTCCACCCTAACATGAGCCATCGAAATCGCTTTGCTTGCCTAGAAAGTCTCCAAAAACTGGGCTTTGAAACAGGGAGTGGCTCTTTAGTGGGGCTACCCGGACAGTCCTTGGAATCGATCGCTGGGGATTTACTCTTTTTTCAGGAATCAGACTTTGACATGGTCGGGATCGGTCCTTTTATCCCCGCGCCTCACACGCCGCTGGAGCACGCCAAGGGCGGGGATTTTCACACTTCTCGCAAGGTCATGGCACTCCTGCGCCTTTTGATGCCCTACATCAATATCCCCGCCACCAGTGCTATGGAGGCACTGCACCCAAAAGGGCGATTCCTCGCGTTGCGAAGTGGCGCAAATGTCATCATGCCCGCCATTACCGAGGGAAAAATCCGCACACTCTATCAGCTTTATCCGGGGAAAAATTCCGAAGAGGACTCGCAAAACTCTTATGCCAACCTCTCCGCTCAAATTACCCATCTAGGGGAATCCATATCTCTTGAAAATGGCGATAGCCAACGCTTCATTTTGAGGAATCGATATGCTTCAAACGCCTAAAGGTCTGCGAATCCACATCGGAATCTTCGGCAAATGCAACGTGGGGAAATCCTCCCTTCTAAACCTCATCACTCAACAAAATACCTCTATCATCTCCAATATCCCGGGCACAACGACAGATCCGGTGGAAAAGGCAATGGAGCTCCACCCCTTAGGGGCGATTCTTTTCATTGATACCGCGGGGCTTGATGATAGGGGATTTTTGGGCGAGGAGCGGATTAAAAAGAGCCTTGAGGTGCTTGAGCAAAGCAACCTCGCCCTACTTGTTACCGAAGAGGGGGCATGGGGAGTGGAGGAAGAGGAATTGATTAAACGCTTTAAGGAGCGAGAGATTCCCTTCCTTATTGTTTGCAATAAGATAGATCTTAAGCCCCCTAGCGAGGCTTTTTTGGCACATCTTCGCAAATTTGGCGCGCCTTTTATCTGCTTAAGTGCGAAGAATCAAGCGGATTATCCTGCGCTTTTAGAAGCGATTATTCGCCTTGCACCTCCTTCATGGCACGCTACACCTTCACTCCTAGGGGATTTAATCACACCTAATTCTTTAATCGTGCTCGTTACTCCTATAGATCTTCAAGCCCCCAAAGGAAGGCTGATTCTCCCGCAAGTGCAAGTAATCCGTGATGTTTTGGATCATGAAGCCACCTGTATCATCACTAAAGAATCCAACCTTCAAAGCCTCTTTAAACGCCTTAAAGAGGCTCCTACTTTAGTGGTATGCGATTCCCAATGCGTGCGCGAAACCATCGCCCACACGCCTGAGAATGTGAAGGTTACGACTTTTTCAATCCTCATGGCGCGCCTCAAGGGCGACCTTACAATTCTAAGCCGCGGTGCGCGGGCAATCCACACCCTACAAGAGGGCGATAAAGTCCTCATTGCTGAAGCCTGCACGCACCACGCCCTAGAAGATGATATCGGTAGAGTGAAAATCCCTCAACTATTGCGTCAATTCACGGGCAAAACGCTGGAAATTTGCCACTGTAACGGCAAAAATTACCCCGAAAATCTCGAAGAATACAAACTCATTATCCACTGCGGAGCTTGCACGCTCAATCGAGCAGGTATGCTCTCACGCCTTGCCAAAGCCCAAGAATCGCACCTCCCTATTACGAATTATGGGATCGCACTTTCCCTTTTTCAAGGGGTTTTACCGCGTTCGCTGGAGATTTTTCCCGATTCCCTTCGAGCGTATGAGAGTGAAATTCTTTAGAGCATTTTTGCCAAAATGACGATAAGAATCATCACAAAAAATAGCAGATGATGAGCGATATCATGGACTTTAGCTCTGTTTTTGAAATTTTTCACAATTTGAGGCATGAAATAAAAAGTTCCTATCCCTAAAATACCCAGAATCCCCTTCACACTCAACAAATAAGCATAAAGCGTATCAAAGCCCGCTAATGCGCCGTAGCGATTGTAGAAGAGCCCCAAGCCGCTAAGCAACAGCACTGTCACATTTGCACTCATAATGGGGCGCAAACGCCGCGAAAAAAGCGTCTCCGCGACATCAAGGTCGATGTGTGGATTGCGATTCCTCACGACATCAATGATAAACGCCCAGAAAAAGACCGTCCCGATAAAAAGTGCGGCACAAAAAAGATGGATAGTGAGAAGATAGAGGTCAAGATTCCCCACATTTTTGCCTTTTATTGGTTTTTATCAATGCCCTACTCCTGCGGATTCTTGAGCAATTTCAAAAAGGTATCGATGTTCGTTGGGAATCGCCTCATACACGCTAAGAGCAAGCTTTTTTATCTCCCATAGCGCACTTTTACCTGAGCGCAATTCGAGAAAATTCTGAAGAGCACGCGCATTAATACTCCATGTCAGCTCGGTTCTATAACATTCAGGCATACAAAATTTAGCATAATCATTACTCACACCACTTTTTAGAATTTCACGCAAATTCTCTAACGCCGCAATTGAAGCACAATCTACACTCTCAACGCCGGTCAATACGAGATACTTCTCCGCACGTGTCAAATCGTTTTTGCTAAAAGGTTCTTCATTTTTCAGCTCTTTTAGCGTGTAACGAGTGCTTTTGACTGAAAGCGAAGCAATCCTATGGCGCGCCAACTCTTGCAGACACGCACGAGAAATCCCCTCTATATAAAATGTATAAAACAGATGTTCCAGTGTGCTTTTGTGCTTATTTTTGTTTCCCACGCGCTCAATGAGTTCCAAATCTTTTTCGCCGCCATCATCGCTTCGCTCAAAGCTCTGCCAACACGTGCGGATCGCGTGTGCACAAACTTTTAGGCTAGTGTGTTGCAAAAGCGTTACTTTCATTTTCCCCTCCTAATTTAATTCTCTGAGCGTGGGTCATCGCCACCGCGATGGCATCAGTAATGTCTAGCGGCTTAATCTCGCCCTTAATCCCTAAAAGGCGCTTCACCATGAAGGCCACCTGCGTCTTATCCGCCTTACCGTTTCCCGTAAGGGCTTTTTTGACCTGAAGCGGCGTATATTCATGGAATTTACCCACATCTTGAAGTATTTTTAAACTCAATGCCCCACGAAATTGTGCGAGCTTAATGAGTGTTTTTGGATTATAAGCATAAAAAATATCCTCAATCGCCACCTCATCAATATCATGAGACTTCAGCACCATGTCGATTCCCTCGACAAATTCCAAAATCTGATGCTGTAACACACGCTCTTTAATTTTAATCAAGCCCGCCTCAATAAGCCGATTCCCGCGTTTAATGTCAAAATTCAGGATCGCATAGCCACAATTCCGACTTCCGGGGTCGATTCCCAAAATATTCACATATTCCCTTTGGTTTTCACATCACTCGATCCAACTTTTGGAATCGGCAAATTTTAGTCTTTTCTTACTCAGGGTGCGTTAGTATTCACACGTTTATTCACATTGTGAAAACTCAACTGAAGGTTAAAATTTTGCTGGGCGATACTACATTAAAGCAACTTAAAGAGGAGATTTCTCCGCTTGAATATGAGCGATATATTCAGCAGCTAAAATATAATGAAGAAGCCTCTCGCACGGACTTGGCGATCTATCACGCCCCAAATCAGTTCATCGCCAACTGGGTCAAAACAAAATATAGCGATCGACTGGCTCATCTTTTTGAAATCAACACGGGAAAACGTCCAAAAATTGAAATCCGAGTGGGAATCGCCAAAGGGAATGTGAAAAGTTCCATTTCAAAAAGTGCTACCATTAAAGGACAGAAGAATACGATTTTAAACCCTTCATATACGTTTGATTCCTTTGTGGTTGGGAATTCCAACCGTTTTGCCTATGAAGTCTCGCAAAATGTCGCTAAAAAGCAGGGAATCGCCTATAATCCACTGCTGATTTACGGGGGCACGGGGCTAGGGAAGACACATCTTTTAAATGCAATCGGAAATTTTAATGTTACAAAAGAAAAAAATATTATTTATGTGACCAGCGAGCAGTTTCTTAACGATTATCTCAATCATATTCGGAACAACACAATGGATCGATTCCGCGACAAATATCGTGCATGCGACTATCTCTTGATTGATGATATACAATTTTTCGGCGGGAAGCCGCAAATCCAAGAAGAATTTTTTCATACATTCAACGAACTTCACAATAAAAATAAGCAGATTGTTCTCACATCGGATAAGACACCCAAGCAGATTGCAGGACTGGAGGAGCGGCTCAAAAGTCGATTTGAATGGGGAATGATCGCTGATATTCAACCTCCGGAGCTGGAGACAAAAATCAATATTATTAAGAAAAAGTGCGAATTTGACCGAATTTGTCTTAGCGATGAAATTATTAATTATATCGCGACCAATATGGACAATAATATACGCGAAATTGAGGGAATTATTATTAAACTTAACGGCTATGCGAACCTAATGAGTCAAGAGATTACCCTTGATTTTGCTAAAAATGTCCTAAAAGAGCAGATTAAAGAGGAGCGGGAAAATATCACGCTGGAACAAATTATACATATCGTTTCAAAAGAGTTGAACATTAAACCCACTGAAATCAAAAGTAAAAGTCGCAGCCAAAATATCGCAAATGCCAGAAGAATCGTCATCTATCTCGCGCGCACGCTTACACTAAATTCTATGCCCTCACTCGCGCAATTCTTCGGCATGAAAGATCACAGCTCCATTAGTAAAGCGATGAAAACAATCAAAGATCAAATCGAAGAGGATGCGAATTTTAAAGTCATTATCGAAAACTTGAAAAACAAGATAAAAACGGAGAAATAAACCAAAGCTTCGATATAATGGCAATCCCAGAAGTGAACGGATGTGAAAAACGAGGCTGAAAATTTCACAGCCTGAATCTCCGTCCAAAGAACGTTAGTAGGGCTTTTTCACTTTTTCACTGTCCCTACTACTTCTACTAAAATTTTAAATAATAGGGGAATCTATTATGAACATCATCATTGCAAAAAGCAGCCTAGAAAATATCCTCGCCAATCTCCAACCTTTCCTCGAGAAAAAAGATGCAAGCCAAATCACTTCACATATTTATATCAAGGCTGAAGCAAACACTCTGACCTTCCAAGCGACCGACTATGAAATCGGACTGCTCGCTAAAAATGAAAATGTAAAAATAGAAAAAGAAGGGGCAATCACCGTTAATGGTAAGAAGATTCTTGACATTATCCGCCGCCTAAAAGACGCTGATGTGATTCTTCAACGAAACGGAGAATTCCTCGTTATTAAACAAGAGCGAAGCACCTTTAAACTTCCTACATTTGATGCAAATGAATTCCCGGAATTCCCAAGCTTTGAAGAACTTCCAAAAATTGAAATCAACTCTTCTCAACTCATCCAGTCAATGAAAAAAATCCTCCCCGTAGTCGATACAAACAATCCAAAATTCGAGCTAAACGGCGCACTTATTGATATTAAAGAATACTCTTTTAGTTTTGTTGCGACGGACACAAGACGCCTCGCACTGATTAAATATGAAAACCCTTCAGTCAATAAACTCAACCTCATCGTCCCTAAAAAAGCAATCATTGAGATACAAAAGCTCTTTTTTGAAGAGGTAGAGCTCTACTACAGCGAAACCTATCTCATTATAAAATCAAAAAACTATCTATTCTTCACCAAGCTCATTAATGGAAAATACCCCGATTATGAGCGCATTATTCCTAAAGATACGAAATTTAACATGACGCTTCCTAAAGAGAAAATAATTGAGGCGATTAAGCTAATTAACTCCGTTAGTTTGGATATTAAAATCACTTTCACACCAAATGAAATCCTTTTTGAATCTCTAAGCGAAGAGAGTAGCGAGGCAAAAACTCAAATCGAACTGGAGACGGGAATCGACAAGGAATTTACACTAGGAATCAGCTCTAAATACATGCTCGATTCCCTCTCACAAATCGATACGACGGACTTTTTCCTCGGTGTAAATGAATCCAATGAACCCTTTTTGGTAAAAAGTGAAAACTTCTCCACGATTATCATGCCTATTGTGCTTTAATTAAGAGGAAAAAGTATGCAAAATCAACAATATAATGCTGATAATATTAAAGTCCTGAAGGGACTTGAAGCGGTTCGGAAACGCCCGGGAATGTATATCGGCGACACGAATATTAACGGGCTTCATCATCTCATTTACGAAGTGGTGGATAACTCTATTGACGAAGCGATGGCGGGGCACTGTAACACCATTTCAATTACGCTCACTAAAGAGGGCAGTGCCGTTATTAGCGATAATGGGCGTGGGATTCCCGTGGATATGCACCCTACTGAGAATCTCCCCGCCGCAACGGTTGTTCTGACTGTGCTCCACGCGGGCGGGAAATTCGATAAAGATTCCTATAAAGTCTCAGGCGGACTTCATGGTGTCGGTGTTTCTGTCGTTAATGCTCTTTCTAAAAAGCTTCTCATGACAATTCATAAAAATGGAAATATCTACTCTCAGGAGTTTTCGCAGGGGATTCCCCAAAATGAACTTACAATCATCGGCTCGAGTAAAAAAAACGGAACAACGATTGAATTTATCCCCGATGATGAGATTTTTGAAGTTACTCTTTTTGATCGAGAAACCTTAGCCCATCGTTTTAAGGAGCTTGCATACCTCAATCGAAACATTACCATTCACTTTAGCGATGAGCGCGACGGATTCCGTGAAAGTTATCATTTTGACGGTGGATTGAGCCAGTTTGTCGAACATTTAAACAAAAAAACTTTTGTTTCACAGATTTTTAGTTTTGTTGATAATGACAGTGATACGGAGGTGGAAATCGCCCTTGCGTATAATGACGGATATGATGAGAAAGTTTTAAGTTTTGTAAATAACATTAAAACTCCCGAGGGCGGGACGCATGAGGCGGGATTCCGTGCGGGGCTTTCACGAGCTATTACAAATTACATCGATGCGAATGCAAATGCTCGTGAAAAGGATAATAAAATCACGGGTGATGATATTCGCGAGGGACTTGTAGCGATTGTTTCGGTTAAAGTGATGGAGCCGCAGTTTGAGGGACAAACTAAAGGGAAGCTTGGAAGTTCTTTTGTAAAGCCCATCGTGCAGAAACTCACTTATGAAAAAATGGCAAAGTTTTTTGAGGAGAATCCAAACGACGCAAAAGCCATTATGCAAAAGGCTCTCATGGCAGCGCGCGGGCGCGAGGCGGCGAAAAAGGCGCGTGAGCTCACAAGGAAGAAAGATTCCCTCCTAGTGGGGACACTCCCCGGGAAGCTTGCAGATTGTCAGAGTAAAGATCCTATAATCTCAGAGCTCTATCTTGTGGAGGGAGATAGTGCGGGTGGTTCGGCAAAACAGGGACGAGACCGAGTTTTTCAAGCGATTTTGCCCCTAAAAGGTAAAATTTTAAATGTTGAGAAAAGTCGTCTTGATAAGATTTTAAAAAGTGATGAGATTAAAAATATGATCACCGCCCTTGGGTGCGGAATCGGCGAGGAATTTGATATTAATAAAATCCGCTATCAGAAAATCATTATTATGACTGATGCGGATGTTGATGGTAGCCATATTCAGACGCTACTTCTGACCTTTTTCTTCCGCTATCTTAAGCCCGTCATTGAGGCTGGATTCCTCTATATTGCGCAGCCTCCGCTCTATCGTTTTAAAAAGGGCAAAAAAGAGATCTATTTGCGTGATGAGAGGGCACTGAGCGAATACCTAATCGAAAATGGAATTGAAAACTTCTCCTTTGAAGGAATCGGCACACCCGAGCTTTTAGAGCTTCTTCGATTCGCTGCTCATTATCGTCTCACACTTAAGGAGCTTGAGAAGCGTTTTGCCATGATTGATGTTGTGAAACATCTTATTGAGAATCGCGAGCTCATTTCACTCCCTACGGATAAACTTTATGAAAATCTTGCGGAATTCATCAAAAGTAAAGAGTGTAATATCCTTAATAAACATATTAGCGAAGAGCGCATCCATCTCTATGTGCAGACTAAAGATGGGCTAGTGGATTTGGTTATTGATGATTCGCTTTTTACTAATCCGCTCTTTGAAGAGGCTTATTACGTGCATAATAAAATTTTGGAGCGCGATTTGAGTTTCCTTGCGGGACGGGAGCTTATCAGCGTGCTTGAAGAGATTGAAGAGAGCGCGAAAAAGGGCTCATATATTCAGCGTTACAAAGGTTTAGGAGAGATGAATCCCGAACAACTATGGGAGACAACGATGACTCCGGAGAATCGGAGATTATTAAAGGTGCAAATCAGTGATGAAATCGAAGCAAGCGATGTCTTTTCACTATTCATGGGAGATGAGGTCGAGCCGCGACGGGCTTATATTCAGGATCATGCTAAAGATGTCAAACACCTTGATGTGTAATGGATAAAAATGATTAATCTCCTAACAAATATTAATATTCAATTTTACCTGCTTGCTTATTTTATTGGGGGAATCCCATTTGGATATCTTATTGTGCGATTCTTTTATGGGATCAATATTCAGGAGGTAGGTAGCGGAAGTATCGGTGCGACGAATGTTTTGCGTGTTTTAAAAGAGGTGGATCCTAAGAGGGCAAAATCTGTTGCGATTTTAACCATACTCCTAGATGCGCTTAAGGGTGCGGTGCTTATTCTCATCGCTAAGATGTTGGAAGTGAGCGCGGATACGCAGTGGAGTATTGCCGTTTTATCCGTTATGGGGCATTGTTTTAGCCCCTATTTGAAATTTGAAGGTGGCAAAGGCGTCGCTACAGGTTTTGGCGTGATGGCGGTGTTGCTTCCGATTGAGGCATTTTCAGGACTTTTTATTTGGTTTATTACAGGTAAATTCCTAAAAATCTCCTCACTCTCTTCTCTGCTCGGTCTTTTGACTTTTGTGCTTGTGAGTTATTTTATTCATCCTAATATTCCCGTGATTGACACGCATTTCCCGCTTTTTGTTATCGCATTTTTTATTATTTATAAGCATCTTCCTAATATTTTGCGCCTTTTGGAGGGTAAGGAAGGTAAAGTTATATGACGTTGCTTATTGAGAATCTTCAGGTTCAGGCGATTATGGGAATCTATGCCAAGGAGCGTCAGCAGTCGCAAAAAATCATCATTGATGGGAAATTTTCCTATGATTTTAACGGAATCTATACCGATTATGTCGCGCTTAAGGAGCTGATTTTAACCCACATAGCGGAATCTCACTTCGGGCTTATTGAAGAGGCACTTTTTAGTCTGCACGAAACGATTAAAGAGAATTTTGATGAGTTCAAAGAGATAGAATTGACAATTAGAAAGCCTGATATCTTGAGTGATTGTATCGTCGGTGCTACGTTAAAGAAGAGCTATTAGCTTCAGCTTCACGATTCCCGCCCTTTTAAGAGAAGGAGGGAATCGCAAAAATCAAGGGCTATTTTAAAACCCCTTTAATAATGGGATCTTGTGCCAAAACATCTCGTGAAATAGTAAAGTTCGCCTCATTTTTTCCCTCATTTATTATAAGGTATCGAGGCGATTTTTCCGCACCATATTGCGCACTGCGCGTCTCAAGATAGAGCGCGCAATTATTATTCATCTTAGGCAATAGCGCAAAATAGGTCGTGCTCTTTACCTTAGCCGCAGGATTTTCATAGCTCCCTTTATACAAAAACTCCACTTCACACGGCGTTTGCTCAAAATTTTTACCCATATTGTTTTTTAGTTCAGGGAAGAGCATAACGACGTTTTTACCTTTTTTTGTGATTTTTATCGGAGTTTTTTGATCGGGCAACCTGCCTATTTGAGTGGCGATTCCCGACACGGAAGGACTAGAGACACCTTTGGTGGCTTGATGATTTGTGCTCGTGTATCCGCTAAGACAAAGAGCTGCCGCGATTCCCATAAATGAGCCGAATAAAACTCTCTTTTTCATCGATTCCTCCTCTATTTTGTTGATGGTTTTTGTTTAATGATTCCCTTATAAGGTCCGAATTTATAATCCATCTGCCCTTTGCCCTCATCGGGATATTTAAGCTCTCCATGAGCACCGTAGACTCCCATTTGATCCTGATCCGGGACGCGCACCTTAGGATCGGGGAAATCATTCTGACGGTTGATTTTTGTTGCTCTGTAATGTGAGTATTGATTAATATACCCCGCCACATCATAAGCGTCCTTATCACTTAGCGTCGGTGCGCCTTTGGGCATCGTGCTTTTAATGTAGTCGGCAGCTTTGAGCGTGCGATACATTCCTGCGCCGGTGTTGTAAGTATCATCACTTCCCCAAAGTGGTGGATACTCATACCCGGGAATCCGACCATTTACACCAGCTCTGCGTTTACCCTCGCCGTTTTGCCCGTGGCATGAGGCGCATTCACGCTCATAGACCGCTTGACCATTGATTGGATCTGAAGCATTTTGCTGCACCATTTTTCGATTGACCGTTTTAAGACCTCTCCCCTCAACCTTCGCTCCCACGGGGACTCCCTGAGCGAGCCAATGAAAATAGGCTAAAAACGCCTTCATCTCGCGGCTATTTTCCGGTAGCGAGTAGCCATTCATACTTCGTTGCATGCAGCCATTAATTCGCGCGCTGAGTGTGCCTAGAGTATCTTCACGATTCCTATATTGCGGGAAATTGCCTATTACATCGACCAAAGCCGCGCCGTATTTTGTCGTCCCCGCGCCCAAATGGCAACTATTACAGGAGAGGTTATTCCCCAAATAGCGCATTTTCGGATCCGCAACCTCTGGACCTATGATCGCCTGTGTATCGACAAAGAGCTCGTATCCGTATCGAACAAATTCGCCATAGACGCTATCAGGCACGATGGGCTTTGCATTTAGCGTATCCCAGAATGGATCGCCGCTAAATTTCGGAGTGGTGTATTTAATGAGTGGTTGTGCGGGATTTCTGTCCCCCTCAATCCACTCAATCTTCTCTCCTTGGTAACCCGTCTTGCCTCTGCCCTCAAATGTCCAGCGCTCAAAGGCAAAGCTCACATTCACAAGAGAGCTAATGGCTAAAAATCCCATCAAGCTTTGAACGATCATTTTTCCTCGAACCATCTCTTCTCCTCCCTCTCAAGATTAGGTTAGTTTGAATTCTAAAAAATCATCGTCAATTTATCGTCAAAATTACTTTCTGATAATATAATTTTGACCATGCGATCAGCGAAAATCTATCTAAGTTACTTTATATTTTTTTGTGTTTTATTATTTGGAATAATATTTTTGTTGCTAAAAATTAATGAAAAAATTTATTTAAAAGAGAAAAAAGAGCGCGTTGAAATTACTTTAGGAATCGCTCAAGAATATATTGAATATGAAATTGATAAAGCCCTCTCTTTAGCGATATTAATTGCGAATAATGAAAAAATTAAAGAGGGTTTTATTCGCCAAGATCGTGCCCTTTTATTTAAGGAGATTACTGAGCAGATTGAGCGCCTCAAAGCGGGGGTTGATATTCAAGAGCTTGACATTCATCTCCACACAAAAGATCTCAAAACTTATGTTTACAGTTGGGATTTCAACTCCTTCGGAAATGAGCTTAATTCCTTTCGCCACGGGCTTGTAAAGGTAAAGGAGACACAGCGTCCTTTGGGATCGATTGAGCTTGGTCAGAGGTTGAATATCAAGGCGATTTCCCCCGTGATGAATGAGGGGGAATATTTGGGATCTGCGGAGGTGATTTTGGGATTTAAGCAGATTCAAAAGCGTCTTTTAGAGCGGGGAATCAACTTTTTTGTGTTGATGGAACGTAAGCATTTGGATATTGCAATTAGAATGAAAGAGAATCCTAAAATCGATGACTACGTGTTGGTAAGCAGTCCGTGTGCATACACGTGTGTGGAAAAATTGACGGGTAAACTTCACTCCGATGTGCTTGAAAACGGCTATCTTGAGAGCGAAGGATTTGTGTTTGGTTTTTTGCCGTTTTTTAATTTTAATGGCGAAAGATTAGGCTATTTGGGAATCTTTTTTGAGCAAAAACTCTTAAAAGAGCCCTCGATTCTCTACCTTTTTGAGCGCGTGCAAACAGAACAAAAATATGAACAAGCGGAAAATATTCATGATTTAATTCCTAAAAATAAACATAATAAGAAAGTTAATATAAGATGAAAATTTTACTTCTTGAAGATGATTATAATTATAAAGAATCGATCAAAGATTGGCTTTTATCATTAGAGTATGATGTTGATGATTTTTCGTATGGAGAAGAGGCACTTGATGCTATTTTTACAAAAAATTACGACCTTTTGCTTTTAGATATTCGTGTTCCGGGAATCGATGGTTATGAAATTTTACGCGAAGCACGAAAATATGGGAAAAATACCCCGGTGATTTTCATCACTTCTCTAACTGATGAGGTAAATTTAGTGCGCGGATATGAGCTTGGTTGTAGCGATTATATTCGCAAACCTTTCTCGCTCAAAGAGCTGAAATATCGCATTCAAGAGGCAATTAGGAGGTATCATTTTCATACGACTGCACCAAAAATAGCCCTTGCGTTTGAGTTTAGTTTTGAGCCCTCCACCGAGATTTTGTGGCATAAAAATGTCGCGATTCCCCTAAGCGAAAAGGAGCGGAAACTTCTTATCTTACTTATAAAAAATGTTGATATTTTTATCGGCATTGAGACGATCAGGGAATATGTGTGGGATGGGAGGGAGATTGGCGATAGCGATATTCGCATGATGGTAAAAAGGCTTAGGGAAAAAAGCCACAAGGAGCTTATCATCTCAAGACGCGGCATGGGATATAAAATTGCAAAAAAGTCGTAAAGTCGCTCTGAATTTCGCTCTAATTTTTAGTGCTTTTGTAATCCTTATCGGATTTATTCCTCTGCTTTTTTACGCCTCTTTGGCGGTTAAATATGCCGAATTGAGCCAAAAAAGTGAGATTTTGGAATACTCCCACGTGCTCAAACATAAATTCTACTCCCTGAAAAGCGATACGATTAATTTCATTTATCCACGCTCATTAATATTTCGTTCAGCGATTCTCGATGAGCAGGGCGAGGTGCTTTTTTCGCTTTTGGATTCCCCGCCTCATCTGCAAGATGGGGAATTTTTACACGCGGAGGGGAAGCTTTTTTATCAAAGTGCCCTAGATGAAAATGTCCTTGGTGCGCGCCATCTCATCATCTCTAAAGAGTTTTCTTACAGTCTTATTTTTTTTGATCTTTTTTTACTCACCAGTTTGGTGATTCTCCTAATTTTTCTCTGCTCTTTTTGGATTATTCGACGCTCGATTGAGCCTTTTGAACGCGCAAATACCCGCATGAATACGTTTTTTAAAGATGTAATGCACGAGCTTCGCACGCCCCTAGGGATTATGTCCTTAAATATCGAGCTTTTGGAAGAATATTTTGGGAATCATCGAGGTTTTGAGCGCACTAAAGCGGCACTAAAAGTCCTTTCGCATGTCTATGAAGATATTGAATATTTTATTAAAAATAAACGCATGCAGCATGGAGCGTCAAATAGCAATATTTCTGTGATTTTAGAGGATCGATTGGACTATTTCAGTGTGATTGCAAAAGTTAAAGAAATCACAATTACTTCAAAAATCATCAAGGGGATTTGGGTTGAGATTCACCCCTTAGAGCTTCAGCGTCTCATTGACAATACCCTTTCAAATGCGCTGAAATACAGTCTGCCTAAGAAGAATATTACCGTCTCGCTCAGCGTAGAGGAGGGATTTTTGTGCTTTGCGTGCGAAGATGAGGGAATCGGGATCAAAGATCCAAAGCTGATTTTTGAGCGTTATTATCGCGGAGATGATATTCAAGGCGGGTTCGGAATTGGGCTAAATATCGTCAAAAGTATCTGCGCTAAGCGTAAAATATCCATAATCGTGGAATCAGAGCCCAAAAAGGGGAGTAAATTCATCTACAAATTCAGAAAGTTTGTGCAGATTTCCTAAAAGTGCTCATCGCGTGAATATCATGCCGATTCCTACACGCTCGACGCTTCTGTCATAATCGATGAGCGATTCCCCATAGCCGTTAAAATATTGCACATAGGCGTGGATACTGCGCTGTAACGGGTAGGAGTAATCAAGCAGGATCGAGCCTCTGTTGTTGCCTCGGACGTTTAGGTTGTTGCGCAGGGTCGCGGTGATGAGATGGGGCGCGTGAAAATATCCGACCTTCATCTCGCCATGCCCCAAATACCGCTCGATTCTCGGATTGTCATCTCCACGTGGATCATTTGCGTAGAGCTTCTTGCTCTCTTTGAAGCGATACCACCCCTTAAGTGCGAGGAAAAATCCCCCGTTATTATAGACAGCCCCGATAAAGGCGCGATTCCAGCTTCTAGATTTTTGCACGTCCTTTCCGTTGCTTTCGTGATTTAGCCCGAAATAGAGCTGTTCAATCACGCCTCCAAAGAGCGGAATCTCAAGCGGATAGGAGAAGAACATTTCAGGCTCGTAGTTGCTCTCTCTAAAAGGGCGGGAATCCTCGCCGTCATAAACTTGCCAGAACGAGCGCTGCGTGTAGGCGAGATAAAGATCAAGCGGCGTGCCGAAAATATTTGATGAGAGGAGCGTCTTGAAGCTGATTTGGAATTTCGCCTCATGCTGCTTCTCCTCTCCTCGCGCGCGGAAGCTATGCGAATAGGGCAGGAGGTAGTTCTCTTTGTAGGGCTCAATTCCTAGAAACGACCCAAAAAGTCGCCGATGGTCGTTATACTCTCTGTAAAGGCGTTCAAACTTCATTTTATTAACGTTTTCTATGGGATTTTGCTCTTTTTGCGGGCGGAGATCAACGATTCTTAGTTGCTCCTTGCTGATTGAGTTTTTGATGTTGGGAATGCCCTTTGGCTCTTTTGTAATCGTGATATGGAGGATTTGAGACTCTTGCTCCTCTTGTGCGGGGAGCAAAATCTCTAAACTTTTCTCCTCTTCATCTAGCTCCAAACTCTCTAAAATACGGCTCTGTCCGTTGCTGTAAGTGTGCCAAAGGGTTAGTGCTTTAGGGGTTTTTACGGGTTTAGGATTCTCTAAAATGCTAGAGGCGTGAAGCAGGGAAAAAATGAGAACAAAAGGGAGCGCACGCACGGGAATCCTTAGCAAATTTCTTGAGCGTTATTGTAGCAATATCGGCTAAAACTCCACGCTCAAAGCAGCTCTGATTCCCGCATGCGGCTATTTTTTCGAGTGAGATCGCGTCTTGGTAGTCTTCTCTTTATCTTTGAAGTAGTTTTTTACCGCTTTTGAGCCTTTCATCGCTCCTAAGATGATCTTTTGGGAATCGAATTGAAAATCCTTGGGTGGTGTCATTTCATACTCCTTTCTAAAAGATAAAAATCATTATCACTAAGTAGAAGGCGATATTATGCAAAATTTAAATAAATAGTAGCTAAAAGCTCGATTCCTATCGTCTGTGAGAGAAATTTGCGCCCATAGATTAATGAAAAAACATAAAAGTTTTGGGGATAATGTCCGACTTCAAAATTTAAAGGTTATTTATGTGTGGAATCGTCGGATACATCGGGAATAACGAGAAAAAGTCGATTCTCATTGAGGGGTTGCGAGAGCTTGAATATCGAGGTTATGACTCAGCGGGAATCTCCATACTTCATGAGGGCGAATTATCCGTGTTTAAAGCCGTCGGACGCTTGGAAAATCTCGAAAATAAGTGCAAAAATTTTACTTCGCTCGGGTTTGGCGTAGCGATTGGGCATACGCGCTGGGCGACGCATGGGAAACCTACGGAGATTAACGCCCATCCACAAGTCGCGGAATTTTCTAATGTCGTTCATAACGGCATTATCGAGAATTATCAAGAGCTTAAAGAAGAGCTGCTCAAATGTGGGAATCAGTTCATCTCGCAGACGGATACGGAGGTGATCGTCCGCCTTTTTGAGAACAAACTTCAGAGATTTCCCGATCCTTTTGAGGCTTTTAAGGCGACGATCGATTCTCTCAAGGGCGCGTATGCCATTTTGCTGATCACTAAAAAAAGCCCCGATCGTATCTATTATGCGAAAAATGGCTCGCCGCTCATCATCGGGCGGGGTGGCGATGGGGTCTATTTCGCCTCCTCTGATGCGCCACTCATCGGCTATGCGGATACTGTCTCCTACCTTGAAGATGGCGCGGTGGGCTATATGGATCTTGAGGCTTTTTCCTCTTTGAAATCTACCAAAGCGCTGAGTGTCAATCGGGTTTATGCACAAAAAGAGGGGCATCGCTACTTTATGGAAAAGGAGATTTACGAGCAGCATCGTGTGCTCGTCGAGACGATGATGGGGCGGGTCGATTCCCTGAAAATCCGCTTTGAAGAGGTGGAGGAGCAGTTTTTACAAGGGGCGAATGAGCTTACGATTTGTGCGTGTGGGACGAGCTATCACGCTGCTCTTGCGGGGAGCTACCTTTTGGAGCGGTATGCAAAGATCAAGACCAACGTGGCGATTGCCAGCGAATTGCGCTATCGCGAGCCGATTTTTAAAGAGGGCGAGCTCTTTATCGTGATCAGTCAAAGCGGCGAGACGGCGGATACGCTTGAGGCTCTGAAGCAGGCAAAACGCGCAGGATTAAAAACCCTTGCGATCTGTAATGTTGATAATAGCTCGATTGTCCGTGAAGCGGATCGCACGATCCTTACCCGCGCAGGAATCGAAAAGGGGGTTGCGAGCACCAAAGCCTTTGCGACACAAGTGATGGTGTTGTGGATGTTCGCCCTTTATTTAGCGCAGATTCGTAAAAGTATCGGCAAGGATTCTTGTGAAGCGCAGGTGCGCTCCATGATACAAGCGGCTAAATGCACTAAGGTCGATGAAAAGGTGCATGAGCGTATCAAAAAGCTCTCTAAACGCTACCTCCACGGGCATGGATTCTTCTTTATCGGGCGTGATATTTTCTATCCGCTCGCACTGGAGGGGGCATTGAAGCTTAAAGAGATTAGCTATTTGCACGCTGAGGGCTATCCGAGTGGCGAGATGAAGCATGGACCAATCGCACTTGCAGATAGTGAGCTTTTTACTGTGGCGCTCATGCCTTTGAATCTTCTTCATGAGAAGATTAAGAGCAATGTCGAGGAGCTTGCTGCAAGAGATGCGACGATTTGTGCGATTACGCCGATTCCTTTTGATGGGGCTGATGACCTGCTCCTAGTCCCTAAATGCGAGAGCTACATGGAGGAGTTTTTTGAAATGATGGTCGTTTTGCAGCTGCTTGCCCTAGAGATTGCAATTCGCTTAGGGAATGATGTCGATATGCCGAGGAATCTCGCCAAAAGTGTAACGGTTGAGTAGGGCGATTCCCACGCTTGCTTTGGCGAGCGTTTAAATTTGCCGATATTGCGTGTGTAAGAAAAGCGAGACGGAATCGTGCATTGTTAAAGCTTTTAAAGGACTATTAGGGTTTTTAGGGACGATTCTTCGCAAGGATTCTTTCGTGGCGCGCGGGTTTTGATTCACGTGAAACTTTTTAAAAGGCAAGAGAGTGAAAAGCATTGCAATTATCGGGCTTGGATATGTTGGGTTGCCGCTGGCGGTGGAGTTTGCAAAGCACTTTAAGGTGTGGGGATTTGACATCAATGTCTCGCGGATTGCGGAGCTGCAAAATGCCTATGACCATACGCTTGAGGTGAGTAAAGAGGAGCTGGACTCAGCGCACAATAGCGGGAATCTGAGACTAACTAGCGAGCTTAATGCAATCAAAGAGGCGCAAATTTATATCATTACCGTCCCTACTCCGATTGATTCTTACAATAATCCCGATTTGACACCGCTCCTAAAAGCGAGCGAGAGCGTGGGGAAAGTGCTCAAAAAAGGGGATATTGTCATCTATGAGAGCACGGTCTATCCCGGCTGCACGGAGGAAGATTGCGTGCCCATTTTGGAGCGCGAGAGTGCCCTTAAATACAATATTGATTTTTTCTGCGGATATTCGCCCGAGCGCATTAATCCCGGGGACAAGGAGCGTCGCCTTCCTAATATCAAAAAAGTAACAAGCGGAAGCACGCTCGAGACGGCTATGGAGGTCGATGCGCTCTATCGCACGATCATCGCGGCGGGCACGCATAGGGCGAGCAGTATCAAGGTCGCTGAAGCCGCCAAAGTGATTGAGAATGCCCAGCGCGACATCAATATCGCTTTTGTCAATGAGCTGGCGATGATTTTTGAACGTATGGGAATCGACACGCTTGAGGTGCTTAAAGCGAGCGCGACGAAATGGAATTTTCTCCCTTTTACTCCGGGGCTAGTGGGAGGGCACTGCATCAGCGTCGACCCCTATTACCTCACGCACAAGGCGCAGTCGCTTGGTTATCATTCGCAAGTGATTCTTGCCGGGCGGCGAATTAATGACAACATGGGAATCTTCGTCGCAAATAAGCTTGTGAAGCTGATGATAAAAAAGGGGCAGAGAATCGAGCATGCGCGCGTGCTGATTTTGGGAATTACCTTTAAGGAGAACTGTCCTGATATTCGCAACTCCCGCGTGATTGATATTATCTCTGAATTGCGCGAATTTGGCTGTGAAGTAGATGTGTATGACCCTTGGGCGGAATCGAGCGAGGTGGAGCGCGTCTATGGAATCGCACTCAAGCGCGGCGATGAGATGAAGCGCGAGGGAGGGTATGGAGCGATACTCCTTGCGGTGGCGCACGGGGAGTTTAAGTCCATGAGCGTGGGCGCGCTTAAAGCGTCTAATGGCGTGGTCTATGATATTAAGGGAATCTTGCCCAAAGAAGAGGTCGACGCGCGACTTTGATTTAGCTTACATCGCTCTTCATTTAGCGAGCATGAAAGTATCTTTTATTTCGCGCTTTCTGCACCTTGGACTCTTTTGGCTGTGGCGATGAGTCTGTCCCTAAGCTTATAAATATCTTCAAGCTTTTCAAGTGGATATTTTATCTCTTGTTTCTCTACTTCGTGAATGCCGATGTGCTTATTTGCCGCGTTAAAGTGCAGTCTGGCTATCCACTTACGGTTATTGTCATCAAACAGTATGCCAAAATAGCTCTTTGTGTCTCTCGCATAAATTTTATCAAGCTCTACATACTCGCCGAGTATTGATTTTACAATGAAAAAGCCCTGTAACTCTTCCTCTGTAGTTACAATTTTGTTTTCATTCTCGCTGCTATCTTCACTCTCATTCGTTATATTTGCTGTTAGTCCTGCTCGCAAAGAATTTATCTTTTTTGATGCCAGATCGACTACTATCTCGTTTAGAGCGGATTTTGTATAGGTCTTAAACTGTTCCAACACATTTCCTGTTATGCGAGCTCCCTGCGGTAATATTCTGCGAGCAAAGATTCCAGCCAAATCATCACTAGGCTTAGCAGTCTCTTCTTCAAATATCTTTTTAATCTCTAGAATGTAGCGTTGCTTATTTGCCATTTCAAGTATCGCGCTAATGTTTAGATCGCTTTTTGTGAAGCGTTCAAGTGCCTTTGCGTCACGCTTATTGAGCTCATCAAGATTCACAACAAGGAATGGACTATCATCGAGTTTATTTTCTTTGTTTATGTCAGAATAAAAGCGATACTCCACGCCATTGGTCAGGAGCGCGAATTTAGCGTCCGTAGCACTGAAATATCGATATAGCTGGCTTGAATGCTTATCCAGCACTTCAGTATGCTTTTTGACCTCTACAATGATGAGCGGCTTGCCCTCGTGCATGATGGCATAATCGACTTTCTCTCCTTTTTTAATTCCCACATCGGCGGTAAATTCGGGCACGACAACGGTCGGGTCGAATATGTCATAGCCTAAAAGTTGAAAAAACGGCATAACAAACGAGTGCTTTGTGGCTTCTTCGGTTTGCACGGAATCCTTGATACCTACTATTCTGCTGCTTAGACGTTGTAAATCTTCGTATAGATCCATAAATTCTCCTTATTAGCTTAGATTGAGAGATTATAACTCAAAGGAGCTCTGGAGCTCTAAAAAATGAAGTAAAACTTAAAGAGCTTTAATATGTCGCTAATTTTTCCGAGGTGTCATGGGCGGAGTGAATGTGCGGGTATCAACAAGCCAAAAGTAGCGAGGATGGAGCACATCGACGTAAGGGGTAAGTTCGGCGATGAGATAGCCTTGACTTTGACGCACGGAATTGACCCGCCCGACCTTGAGATTTTCAAAAAAAATCCCATCAAGCCCGCTTGTGACAACCTCATCGCCCTCTTTCACATCAAGCCATGAGGGGATAAAATCCGCGATGATTTTCCCATTCTCGAGGGCTCTGATGATTCCCGGAGCCTTGCCCTCGCCGACAAATACGCTGTAGCTGCACTGTTCATCGCCATTGAGCAGTCCCATCGCGCGACCTTGACGATTGATGACGATTCCTGCAGCGAAGCCGTCTTTGACCAGCCCATAGATTTGATCACTAAAAAAGTCATCAAGGCTGTGATCAAGCCACACTTTGTGATAGTCGCCGATTTCCGCGTAGGACAACGTGCGCACAAGACGAACATCAGGCAGCGGAATTCCAAGGCGAGAATTAAAGACATCCAAAAGACGCTTGAGCTCGGAATCGAGCGCAATAATCGTGCCTTGAAGCTTCTCTTTGTCTTTCAGCTCTTCGGTTAGACGCTGGATCTCATCCGCTTGATTGAAGTGTCTATGTATGTAGTGGGCAATTCCCTCGCGGGTATTGAGGAAGCCTACCTTAATCGTATCGCTTAGATAGAGGAGGTGCGGATGGATCTCGCCGCTAAGCCGAAGCGAAGAGACAAAGACCAGCGCGAGGAAGATGAGCCAAAGTAGCGGTTTTTGAACCATTAATCTAGGCTACTTATTCGTAGGCGGCTTGTTGGAGTATGTCGATTTGCTCAAGAGCCTTGCCTGTGCCATTTGCAACGGCAAGCAAGGGTTCTTCAGCGACAAAAACGGGCAGCTTAACGATGCTGGTAAGATATTTATCCAGCCCTCTAATGAGCGCACCGCCACCGGTTAGAACGATCCCATTCTCAACAATATCGCCTGCAAGATCGGGAGGCATGATCTCCAGGACGTCTTTTAGACTATCGCTGATTTCTTTAAGAGGCTCTTTCATCGCTTCTCGCACATCTTCGCTGGTAAATTCGACAGTATTTAGCAGACCGCTCACCTGATCGCGCCCCTTAACTTGCATGGAAAGGGGCTTCTCAAGACTCACAGCCGAGCCAATCTCAATTTTGATCTTCTCACCCGTCCGATCACCGATAAGCAGATTGTATTTGCGTTTCGCATAATCCACTACCGCCATATCGAGTTTATCCCCGGCGGTGCGTATGGATTTGCTAATCACAAGCCCGCCCAAAGAAACCACTCCGATCTCTGTCGTGCCTCCACCGATGTCTACTACGAGACTTCCCCGCGGTTCATTCACGGGCAATCCCGCGCCAATCGCTGCCGCCATGGGCTCTTCTATCAAAAAGACTTCGCGTGCACCCGCACTCATCGCCGATTCCCGCACAGCCTTGCGCTCCACACCCGTAAGACCGTAAGGGACGCAAACAACAATACGCGGACGCATGAGGGATTTACGCCTGTGCGCTTTCTCGATGAAGTGGCGAATCATACGCTCCGTCATGTCAAAATCTGCGATGACACCATCTTTCATCGGGCGTATTGCTTGAATACTTCCCGGTGTTTTACCCACCATCTCTTTAGCTTCTTTGCCCACGGCAAGAATCTTGCTTTTGCCATATTTGTCCGTCTGCACGGCGACTACGGAGGGCTCATTGATGATAATCCCCTGCCCTTTTGCGAGCACAATGGTATTAGCCGTGCCTAGGTCGATGGATATGTCATGAGAAAAGAGACCGATAACTTTGTCGAGAACCATGTTGTTTAAACCTTTATAGTGGAGTGCTTAGGCAGTCTTTTTGCTGCCTTTTTTCTTTTTGATTAATAGGGGCTTGGCTTTTGGATCTTGGACGCATTCTTTGGTGATGATAATCTCATAATCTCTGAGCTCGGGGAGATCATACATCAGATCAAGCGTTACCTCTTCCAAGATTGCACGCAAGCCTCTTGCGCCCGTTTTCCTCTTGATTGCAAGCTCGGCAATCGCACTAAGTGCGTCTTGCTCAAAGCTAAGCGTGGAATCATCGAGCGCGAATAGCTTTTGATATTGCTTAACCAGTGCATTTTTAGGCGCAGTGAGAATCTGTATCATCGCCTCTTTGGTAATCTCATCTAGCGTCGTAATGACATGAAGCCGCCCGATGAGCTCCGGGATTAGTCCATAGCTCACCAAATCATCAGGCTCGACCATGTGAAGCAGCTCATTTTCCTCGCTTTTGCCCCGTTTGTTGCCGTGGAATCCCAAACTATTGCCGCCGATTCTCCGCTTAATGAGCTCATTCATGCCATCAAATGCTCCACCGCAAACAAAGAGAATTTGACTGGTATCCATCTGAATAAACTCTTGATTTGGGTGTTTGCGCCCACCTTTTGGCGGGATATTGACAAGGCTTCCCTCGATGATTTTAAGGAGTGCTTGCTGAACCCCTTCGCCCGAGACATCACGCGTAATGGATCGATTCTCCGACAGGCGAGAGATTTTATCAATCTCATCGATGAAAACGATCCCCTGCTCAGCTCTTTTGACGTCCCCATCTGCGGCTTGGAGCAGGCGCGTGAGGATATTTTCCACATCTTCGCCCACATAGCCCGCCTCTGTGAGGCTCGTCGCGTCGCATATCGCGATAGGAACATCGAGGAATCGAGCCAAAGTTTGCGCCATGAGCGTCTTTCCGCTCCCCGTAGGACCGATGAGAAGGATATTAGATTTTGAAATTTCCGTATCGTCCGTGTCGGATGGATTTTTGAAAATCCTCTTGTAATGATTGTAAATCGCCACCGAGAAGACCTTTTTGGCGCGCTCTTGCCCGATGACATACTCATCTAGCGCGCTCTTGAGCTCTTTTGGTGAGGGAATCGTCCGCAGGGAGCGCGATTCCTCCTCATCAAGCGTAAGCTCCTGCCTCTCCGTCGCTTCAAAGAGGATTTTATAAGCACCGACGATACAATTTTTACAAATATAGACGCCATTCCCTGCGATGAGGGGATTTTTGGGACTCTCTTTTGCGTTACAAAAGCTGCATTGATGACTACTCATTAGAACCCCTCAAAAAAGGAATCCCCCGCTTGGAATCTAAAATAAAGCGACACATATATTCGACATTTGCGTCACCTCCGGCATTTTTATCCAGCTCTTCTTGGGCGATCTCTTTAATTGGAGCGGAACCCGAAAACAGCCGTCTGTATAGCGAATAAAGCCGGTCAATCTCTTCTCGCGTGAATACCTGTCGGAGGCGGTGGCGATTGAGTCCGCGAATGACCGCTCGATTCCCCTCTGCCATGCAAAAGGGAGGAATATCCTGTGAGAGTGCGCTCGCTCCCGCAATCATCGCATAATCCCCGACATGAGCGAACTGATGTATGGGCGTGAGTCCGCCGATATTGACGTGATTTCCGATATGGACATGCCCGCCCAGTGTCGCTCCGTTTGCAAAAATACATCGATCGCCTACCATGCAATCATGCGCCACATGCGTGTATGCCATGAATAGATTCCCGCTACCGATGATTGTTTTTGCGCAATCCCCCACCGTCCCGGGGTTAAACATCGCATATTCGCGGATGAGATTCCCCTCGCCGATGATTAGTTCCGTCTCTTCGCCCGCATATTTCAGATCTTGCGGCTGTGTGCCTAAAACTGCGCCGGGGAATACCGTATTCCCTGCCCCTAGCGTCGTTTTACCCGTGATAGTTACGTTATTATGGAGCTTTGTGCCCTCGCCTATTTGAACTTTCGCACCGATGAAGCAAAAATGACCAATTTCTACGTTATCGGCGATTTCCGCCCCCTCTTCAATGATGGCTGTTGGAGCTATATTTTTCAAGATTACTTTTCCTTATCTGCGACCATTGCCTTAAGCTCGGCCTCTGCTACGAGCTTGTCATCGACGTAAGCTCGCCCATCTAGCACCCAAATGCCCCCTTTTTGCTTCAGGACGCTTAGGCGATACACAAGTCTGTCGCCGGGGACGACAGGCACGCGAAATTTAGCTCGATCAATGCTCATGAAGTAGACAATCTTATCCTCTTTGTTGGTCGCTTCCTCGCCAAACATGCTTACAAAAGCGAGAACTCCGCCCGCTTGCGCCATGCCTTCAATCACCATCACACCGGGATAGACGGGCTTCACGGGGAAATGCCCCTGAAAAATCTCCTCATTAATCGTGACATTTTTATACGCCTCGATACTCTCTCCAAGAGTGAGCGCAGTAACCCGATCCACGAGCAAAAATGGGAATCGATGAGGGAGGAACTCTTTTATCTTCTGCACGTCATATAGCATTCGCAAAGCCTTGTGTGATTTTGTAACTGTCGCCGATTCTAGCAAAAATTATCTAAAAATTATAAGAATATTTTTTAATTTCCCATATTTTCTCGATATTTTCCTCTTGAAAGAAGGAGTGGAGCGTCAATTTGTAGGAATCGCCCACACGGGGAATCGCGCCAAAAACCAAAATCGGCGAGATCCCAAAGGGAGAATCGCCGAGTTTTCTGCGCAGCTCCAGTTCCTCATTCATCGCAGGAGGCGAATAGATGAGCTCGTAGATATTCGTGTAACTCTTTTGGGTGAGTTTGTTAAAATGCTCCAGCGTGATAGCTTTCGCACCTTCTTTGTCAAAGTAGAAAACCCGCTCAATCTCCCTCTCAAGCGTGAGCGAGATTTTCCCCTTATAGATGGAGTGTGCGATGACATGGATAGGTATGGAGTGCTTGTGGGAATCGAGCAGCAAAGCGTAAAGATTTTGCCACAAAAGCTGCTTCTCCCTGCTCCAAAAATAGTCCCGATTCCCTGCCTCCAAGCGATCGCGCTCCTTTAGTGCAGCCATTCTTTTTGCAAAAAGCCCCTCATCATAGCGCGCCTTAGAAATAGGCGAACACAGCTCCAGTGCTCGCTTTTGAGCCCGCTCACGTTGCGCGCTGAGCGCATAGAGGCAGCCGCAGTAGTTTTGACGATAGAGGCGGGAATCTTTAGCGAGCTTTTGCTGGCGAGCACTCCCGCCCTTACTCCTTACGTCAATTTCTAAGAATCGCAAGCCAAAACGCTCCTTGATTGCGCGTCCCTGCCTGAAAAGCTGTTCGATTGATTTCATCGGGCTTGCAAGCAGTGTCGTGCTAAGTGCGTCCGCTCCGAGTTCCAACGCCTTTTGCGCGCTTTTTTCGAGGCGAAAATCAAAGCAGAAGCTACATCGCTCGCCCTTTTCCGGAAAATGCTCCAGCCCGTTACTCTCATGCAGCCAGTCGCTCGGATCGTAGGATTCCCATATTAGCGCGATTCCGAGTATTTTACAACTTCGCTGGACATCAAATAGGCGCAGCTGATACTCTTCTTCGGGGTGAATATTGGGATTGTAAAAATAGCCGATGAACTCCGTGTCGGGCAGCATGGCGCGCAATTCGCTCAAAAAATGATGAGAATCGACGCTACAACAGATATGCACTAAAAGGGTTTTGGGCGCGATGCGGGAATCCTGAGAAGGGATTTGTGAATTTTGCAGGTTATTTTTATATTCCATTGTGATCTTTCTACATTCTTAAATTTAGAAATCGTGTCTCAAATTTTGGGAATCTCAGAGTAGGAATCTCGAAAATTTTGAGAAAATTTGGTGCATAAGTTGTATCCGAAATCCCTAAATAGTGCTGAGATTTTTAAAATCATGACAGGAATTCAAAAATCCCAGTGCGAAAATTTTGCAAATCCTAGTCAAAAATCTATTTGTAAGCATAATAGAGAAATGCTCCCATGCCGATGATGACGACTAGCGCGACAAAAACAGTCAAAAACCAATCAACGATTCCCATGTC
Source organism: uncultured Wolinella sp. (assembly GCA_963540505.1). Lineage (GTDB taxonomy): Bacteria > Campylobacterota > Campylobacteria > Campylobacterales > Helicobacteraceae > Wolinella. The sequence continues at coordinate 54,990 of CAUTMV010000007.1, read as the reverse complement.
GATCCTCCTTTAGGATTTTCTCCCGCAGCTGACCGCATGCTGCGCTGATATCCACACCTTTAGATTCCCGTATGGTGCAGAGTTGCCCATGCTTGGTCAGAAACTCTTGAAAAGCGATCATTTTTTTCTCGCTCGGACGCTGAAATTCGCTCCCCTCGTGGGGATTGAAATAGATTAAATTAACCTTCGATCTAATTTTGTTCAGGAGTTTTAGCAGCTTTTTTGCACTTTTTTCATCATCATTCACATCTTTGATGACGAGGTATTCAAACATTACACGTTTCCGTGCGTCAATGGGGAATCGCCGCACCGCTTCAATAATACTCGCGATATTGTAGGCGCGATTCATCGGGATTAGTCGCGAGCGCAATTCATCATCAACGGCATGAAGCGAAATGGCGAGCTGGATTCCGAGATTAAGCTCGCCTAGTTGCTTGATCTTTGGCACGATTCCGCTTGTGGAAATCGTTTGACGCTTGGGAGAAATGGATAATCCATCGGGCTCGGAGAGGATTTTGATGGCTTTAGTGAAATTATCAAAGTTATCCAGTGGCTCGCCCATGCCCATATAGACGATATTTACGCGCTTTTCGGGGGCGAGTGCATTTAGACGCTTAAGCGCGACTATCTGATAGACAATCTCACCCGCGCTGAGATTCCTGATGAAGCCGCCCTTAGCGGTGTAGCAGAAGCTGCAGCCGACTTTACAGCCGATTTGTGATGAGACGCAGATGGTATATTTTTCACCCTCAATGATTTTCCCATTCTCGTCGTGCTTTTTCTCTTTCATTTTCAAGAGCACTGTCTCAAATGTAAGATGATCGTGGGTTTGGAAGAGATATTTTCTGCTCCCATCGCTGCTGATCTCTTCTCTGATGACTTTCGTCAAAGAGGCGGAGTAATCGCGAGACAGCTTATCGCGTAGCTCTTTTGAGAGATTTAGCATATTAGCAAAATCTTTTTCATAGCGATGATAGAGCCAGTTGTAAAGTTGCTTCGCACGGAAAGCGGGTTTGAAACGCTCTTTTAGCTCCTCAAGTGTGAAGTCATAGATATTCTGCATAGTGCGTCCTGACGTAAGAATCGAGCAACTTCATCGCCTCGGCATGCCTTTTGATAAACGTTCCATGGGCGGCTGAATCCGTATGATTTGTAACGCAAAATATCCCACGCGCAGGCAAATGGAACTCTTTCGCCACAGATAACACGCTGTAAAATTCCATATTTTCCAGCGTGATTCCCATTTTTGCCATCAGCTTACCCGCACGGGAATCGGTGGTAATATAGTTACTTGAATTGACAATCGCCGTTTTTGTTTCATGTGAAACATTCAAATCTTCCGCAGAAATCGCATTATTAATCGGGGTGTAGGATTGATTTGCGAGGAAAGAGAGCTCAATATTAGCTGCATTAAAACTCTCAAAAATCGTCAATTCGGGAATTTTATCATCATAACTTCCGGCACTGCCAAGGAACAGTAAAAGGCTCGGCTGCTCTCTGAGGACTAGTCGCGTTAGTCCGATCGCGCTATCGATTAGCCCGATTCCTATGGGTTTGGCAAAAGGAAACTGCTCCATAGCTCCCGCACAGATGAACATTAGATTCCCGCCTTTTTTAGATAAATCGGGGAATCGGGGCAGCTTTTATAGATTTTTTTGTAAATTTTTGCGTAAGTTTTCACTATCTTTAGAGCTAAAGTTTGAAATATTCCATTAGGAATCTCCGCCAAAAATGGTTGAAAATTTGACCAACAAAGTATATCCAAAGCAGCCACTATATCCGCACCTCGATTTTTTCGCTTCTGAGATAACGTTTGAGCTCCATAATATCAATCTCTCTGAAATGAAAAATGCTTGCCGCAAGTGCTGCGTCCGCACCATTTAAAAACGCCTCTTTGATGTGCTCCATGCGTCCTGCGCCCCCGCTTGCAATGAGCGGAATATTTGTGATTTTAGCGACCGCGCTTAGTTGCGCGCAATCATAGCCTGATTTTGTCCCATCGCTATCCATACTTGTGAGCAATATCTCGCCCGCTCCGCGATTACTCGCCTCTTTGACCCATTCCAGCAGGTCGATTCCCGTATCAATACGCCCGCCATTTATATAGATATTCCAGCCGCTCCCATCTGCGCGCACTTTTGCGTCGATAGCGACCACGATACATTGAGAGCCAAACCGCTTCGCCCCCTCATCAATGAGCGAGGGATTTTTGATTGCCGAAGAGTTGATACTAATCTTATCGCAGCCTGCGTTGAGCAGCTCATACATGTCCGCTAGCGTGCGAATTCCTCCACCTACGGTGAGCGGGATAAAAACCTCTTTTGCGACCGAGCGGACAATTTCCACCATGATTCCGCGTCCCTCGTGCGTCGCTGTGATGTCGAGGAATGCAACTTCATCAGCCCCTTCGTCATTGTAGCGTTTTGCCACTTCGATGGGATCGCCCGCATCGCGCAGACCGACAAAATTTACACCCTTCACAACACGCCCGTCCTTGATGTCAAGACAAGGGATAATGCGTTTTGCAAGAGAATTCATAAAATTTCCCTTTTTGTGGATAAAATGTGCCAATCATAGCCCAAAGAGGCGCAAAAGCCCCTGAATTAAGAGTAAAAATAGAGCTGTTGTGATACAATCACCTTAATTCGTTTTTTTACGTTAGCTAAGGCTGTAAATGGGCGTCAAGGCAAAGAGGCATTTTGGGCAGAATTTCCTCAAAGATGACCTGTATGTGAGTAAAATCATCGAGTCGATTCCCGATTGCGCGCGCGAGCTTCGTGTCGTGGAGATTGGGACTGGACTGGGTGATTTGACCAGTAGGCTGCTTAGCTGTTGGGATATTTTGACCTTTGAAGTGGATATGGATTTGCGTCCATATTTAGAGAGAAGATTTCAAAAAGAGCTTGCGACGGGACGCTTAGAGATCCGTTTTGGCGATGTTATGGAAGAATGGCAAGGGCATGGGCTTCTCGCAGAGCCTTACGTGCTTGTCTCAAATCTTCCTTATTACATCGCTACGGCGATGATTCTTAAGGCTCTGAAAGACCCGATGTGTCGCTCTTTGGTTGTAATGGTGCAAAAGGAGGTCGCTGAGAAGTTTTGTGCTCATCAGGGCGAGCGGGATTTTTCAGCTCTTTCGGTGATTGCGCAGAGTTATGGAGACGTGAGGCTTCTTTTTGAAGTGCCCCCCGGTGCATTTGAGCCCGTTCCCAAGGTAACTTCGGCGGTGTTTCGCCTTGATAAGATTAGAGAGGCGATTCCTTCGGGGCTTGAGGCGTTGTTGCGTCTAGCATTCTCCGCTCCTCGCAAGAAACTTATTAAAAACCTCTCCTGTGCGTATCAGAGCGGACGGCTTAAAGAGATTTTCTTGAATTTGGGAATCAGCGAGGATTCCCGCCCACACGAGCTGGAGACATCTCATTATCACCGACTTTTAAATATTTTATCAGAGGGACTGGAGAGACATGATGGAAGAGAATAGCAATTCACAAGAGCCACCAAAGTATGGTGCTGCACAAAATGACGAGGCAAAAGGTGCGGGAACGTCTCAGTTCTCTAAACCACGTAGACGTAGAGGGGGGAGGAATCGATTCCCCAAAGGAGATGGGGCGCAAACACCACGAGATGATTCCTCTAAAAGCGATAATCCCGCGTATTCCGCCCATGAGCGCAAACCCTATCACACAAGGCGTGAGCCACAAGGAGGGGTAAATAGCGGGAATCGGACGCGAGAGAATCGCGAAGCAGAGGGCAGAGAGCCGCAGAGTAGGGAATCGCGAAGCAGCACTCATCATGCGCAAGAGGGGCGCGGTGGGGCTAATACGCTTAATAAAGAGCTAAAACATGGCGTAGAGGTGAATGAGCGTATCCAAAAGTCGCGCCTCAATCCACATTCAAAAATTGATCCCAAGAGCAAAGGACGCGTGCGAATCACGCCGCTTGGCGGGCTTGGAGAGATCGGTGGGAATATCACGGTTATCGAGACGGAGGATAGTGCGATTATCGTTGATGTGGGTATGAGCTTCCCCGATCATGACATGCATGGCGTGGATATTTTGGTGCCCGATTTTAGCTATCTTGAGGCGATTAAGAGCAAGATCGCCGGGGTTATTATCACACATGCGCATGAGGATCACATCGGCGCGGTGCCCTACCTTTACAAGCAGATGCAATTCCCCCTCTATGGCACGCCGTTGCCACTTGGCATGATCGGGAGCAAATTTGATGAGCACGGGTTGAAAAAATTTCGCTCGCTGTTTCGGATTGTTGAGAAGCGCAAGCCCATTAAAATCGGCGATTTTGAAGTAGAATGGATTCACATGACACACTCAATCATCGATTCCTCTTCGTTGGCGATTAGATGTGAGGCAGGGACGATTATCCATACGGGTGATTTTAAAATCGACCATACGCCTATTGATGGATTTGCGGCGGATTTACACCGTTTGGCTTATTATGGCGAAAGGGGCGTGCTGCTTATGCTAAGCGATTCGACTAATTCCCATCGCACAGGCTATACAGAGAGTGAAGCGACGGTTGGACCGACTTTTGATAAGCTTTTTATGAGTGCACAGGGGCGAGTCATTATGTCGACATTTTCATCGAATATTCATCGCGTCTATCAGGCAATTCAGCACGGGCTAAAATATGGACGCAAAGTTGCTGTGATTGGTCGTTCCATGGAGAAGAATCTGGAAATTTCGCGCGAGCTTGGCTATATCGATTTGCCGCAAAACATATTTATTGAGGCGCATGAGGTAGCGAAATATGCCGATAATGAGGTGCTTATCGTAACGACAGGAAGTCAGGGCGAGACGATGAGTGCGCTCTATCGTATGGCAACGGACGAGCATAGGCACATCAAGATTAAGCCCAGCGATACCGTGATTTTGTCCGCAAAGGCGATTCCCGGGAATGAAGCAAGCGTCTCATCGGTGCTAAATTTTTTGCAAAAAGCGGGTGCAAAAGTGGCATATCAGGACTTTAGCGAGATTCACGTTAGTGGGCATGCCGCACAAGAGGAGCAGAAGCTGATGTTGCGTTTGGTGCAGCCGAAATTTTTCCTCCCCGTGCATGGCGAATACAATCACATAGTCAAGCACATGGAGACGGCGATTAAATGCGGGGTGTCGGAGAAAAATATTTTGCTAATGGAAGATGGAGATCAAATTGAGGTCGCGCCAAGTTATATTCGCAAGGTGCGAAGTGTCAAAAATGGCAAGATTTTTATCGACAATCAGACTAACGAGCAGATTGATAATGATGTCGTGCTTGATCGCCAGAAGCTCGCAAATGAGGGGATTATCACGATTGCCGCACAGGTTTCGCCTGCACAGCAAAAAATAGTCGACAAGCCACGAGTTACGGCATTTGGCTTGGTAGGCGATCGGGATTTGCACGCATTTAGTAAGGAGATTGAAGGTATTTTGGAGCATTTTTTGAAAAACTGTAAAAAAGAGCACCTCCAAAATACCCGTGCAGCGGAGAATGAAATCCGTCAAGTGGTGCGAAAGCATATTTTCAAAAAGACTAAAAAATATCCGCTCATCGTGCCGATTATCTATTTTGTGTAGGTTTTGCGGGGCAAAAGGCGGGAATCCGCATGGATTTTGGGCGCGCTTTTAGAGGGGGAATCCACAAGGTTCCCCAAAGTTTAAAATCCCTTGTGCGAAAATTGACAATCTCAAAAGGTGGAGCGAAAGCGATGGAAGAGAGGCATACAAGCGATCCTAATGTCGGGAATCCTACGGAGAGTGAGGCGTTGCTAAAGGAGGCGCGAGAGGTTTTGAGGCTTGAGGCGCAGGAGATTTTGCGCTCCAGCGAGGCGATGGATTCCCACTTTTTGCGTGCTGTGGAGCTTATCGAGGCAACTCGGGGCAAGGTCGTTATCACGGGTGTGGGGAAATCAGGACTCATCGGCGCGAAAATCGCTGCAACTTTTGCGAGCACGGGCACGCCGAGTTTTTTTTTACACCCAACTGAGGCAATGCACGGCGATTTGGGAATGATTAGTCAGGGCGATACGGTGTTAGCGATTAGTTACAGTGGCGAGAGTAGCGAGCTTGTTGCGATTTTGCCCCATCTGAAACGTTTCGGGATTCCCCTAATTACGATGAGCAGGGATAAAAATAGCTCGCTTTCGCGTGATTGCGACGCGTTTATTTCTATTGCGATTACCCGTGAGGCGTGTCCGCTCAATGCTGCGCCGACGAGCTCAACGACGCTTACCCTCGCACTCGGCGACGCACTCGCGGTGTGTTTGATGAAAAGGCGCGGCTTTAAAGAGAGCGATTTTGCCTCTTTTCACCCCGGAGGCTCGCTAGGGAGGCGACTTTTTGTGAAAGTTGCAGATCTTATGCAGCGTGAGAATTTGCCTCTAATCCCTGCGGATATGTCGCTAAAAGAAGCGATTGTTGTGATGAGTAACGGACGACTTGGAAGTGCGATTATTGAAGAATCGGGCAGGCTTAAGGGCGTGCTTAGCGATGGCGATTTGAGGCGCGCGATGATGCGCTTAGATTTTGACCTGAATAAAAGCGTGATGAGCTACGCAAATAGCACACCGAAATTTTGCGATGATGAGGGGATTTTGGCGAGTGAGGCACTGAAAATAATTGAAGAGAATAAGATCCAGCTGCTCATCATTACGGATAAAGAGCGCAAAATCAAAGGTGCAGTGCATTTGCATCGGCTCATTGAAGCGGGAATCAAGTAGCAAGGAGGGGTAAATGCTAGAGAAGATCGAGGCAATTTTGCAGGGAATCGAAGCTTCCAAAGAGGAGCTTGAGATTTTGTTAGGCTTAGCGAAAATCTCTTTTGTGGATTACATTATGATTAAGCGCGGTGCGCAGGATATGCCCGAGCATCTTGGTGTGTGGAATCTGCAACAAATCGACATGGAAGTGAGCAAGCTCAAAGAGCACATTGAGGCGTTAAACAAGATTAAGCGCGAGGTGCTCAGCTGGTAAAAATGTCAAAAGGATTAAAAATGACACGAATAGTATTCCTCACATGGATTTTCCCCGCCCTAGTATTGGCGGGCTGGCAAGATGCGCTCACGCAGGGGCTGGATAAGGTTAATGAGGCGAGGGGCGATTCCAAAGGGGATTATAAAAATCTTGTCGCTTCGGCTCTTGAAAAAGCTGTCAAAGAGCTTAGCGAGCGAGGGTATCTCAAAAATGCAAGTGCCAAGATTCCTCTTCCGCAAAACCTTCAAAAGGCGGCAGAGCTCGCTAAAAAAGTGGGTGGCGAGAAGTGGGCTAAGGATCTGAGTGTCTCGATGAACAGCGCGGCGACTAGTGCTGTGAGCGGTGCGGCGGGGGTTTTTAGCAAAGCGATTCAGAATATGAGTGATACGGAGCTCAAAGAGGTGATTGATGGCGGGAATGACAGCTTCACGGGGTTTCTGCGCGATAAATCGGGTAAGGAGCTTGAGGGAGTGTTCAAGCCGATTATCAAAAAGATGATGAGCGAGAATCGCTTCGCTACGGCGTATAATGGGCTGAACTCCTACATGGCAAAGGGCAAACTCATGAAGTCGGACACGGCGAAATCCATTAAAGGAATCGCCTCTAAGCTCGGAGCGGACGACTATCTTCCAAGTGGCGAAGAGGATCTCAATGACTACATCACGCGCAAGACGCTCGATGGGCTTTTTATCGTCATGGGCGAGAAGGAGAAATCCCTCAGAAGTAGCACGCTAGGCAAGGGCACGAAGGCTCTCAATAAGCTTCTTAAATAGGCGGGAATCGTGCCCGATTTGGGGTGGAGTCATGGGTGGCGACGTTTGCACGCGACTATGAGAATTAGGAGCGGATTGGGACAAGAATCCGCCACACAGAGGCGGTCTGATTCCCAAAATTAGCGTGAAATATGTGGAGGGAATCCATACGCAACGCGAAGCTTTTTATCTTTCAGGCTTTTTAGGGAATCGCACAGGATTGCTTTTTGAGATTCTAGCCCAGCAACCCTATCACGCCCCAATCGAGGCACTCTAAGCTAGATTGCGAGAATCAGACGGGGAATACGCGAATGGAGCTATCGAGGTTTTGCTGCAAAATCGACTCGATGGCAAAGAGCGTCCCCGTGGAGCTTGCCGCGCAGCCGGAGCATGCACCGACATATCGAATATAGACATCGGTATGCCCTTCACTTGAGTTACGAATGTCAATCACCTCCATGTCGCCGCCGTCCATTACGAGCATCGGGCGGATTCCCTCATCGATGACCTTATCAATGGCTTTGGATTTTTGTATTACGCTCATATCAGCAAAGCTAAGCTCCCCACTCGCGCTTTTATCTGCTTGCATTTTGCGTTGCTCCTCTTCCATTTCCGCTCGCGTTTGTGCCAAAATATCCACGAGGTAGTATTTGCGTTCTTCATGCCCACCTGGGCGGATACAGCTCTTGCAAAACGCCCCGGCTTTGGTGTATGAAGTGATCTCTTCAACGCTCTTTAGGTTATTAATCCTAATCACATCTTTAATCGTGCCAAGGCTCACGCGCGCGCATTCGCACACGATGATTTCATCTTCAAAGCTCGTCATATCCACGCCTTTATAAAGCGAGGCAGCCTTTTTAATCACATCATACGCCATGACCGAGCAGTGCATTTTCTGCCCGGGGACGGCAGGTGTGTCAGGATCATCTCGGAGCGCGAATTCCACGTCAAGATTGGTGATTTTCACCGCCTCATCGACGGTTTTGCCCAAGCAGAGCTCCACCATCATGTCTGAGCTCGCAATCGCCGTGCCACAGCCAAAGCTCTTAAATTTCGCCTCGATGATTTTATCGCTCGCAGGGTCGATGAGCCAATACAGCCGCACCGCATCGCCGCACGATTCCGCTCCATAATCCGCGACAATCAGCCGTAAGCCCCGCGCGTCTGCTTCCTCTTGCTGGATTGTGCCGAGGTATTTCGGATTATCCATTCGCTCGGAGACTTTTTTAGAATAGGCATCCCAAAGCGCACCGCCCAAAAGGTCATTTTTTGCCATGTTTTACTCCTTAATAGCTGCTAGAGATGGCGCGTAGTCGCTCCACCGATTTTTTGAAAACTTCAATCACGTAGTCGATTTGTGCTTCGGTGTTAAAGCGCGATAGCGATAGGCGTATCGCCGTGTGAGCCAGCTCTTTATCCGCACCGATTGCGATCATGACGGGGTTGGCTTCGAGCGTTTCACTCGCGCACGCACTCCCCGTGCTCGCGGCGATTCCCGCTTTGTTCAGATCCCATAGCATTGCCTCGCCCTCGACGCCTTTGACGCTGATTAGGACGGTATTTGGGACGCGATTCTCGCGCGAGCCGACGACTAGCACATCGGGCAGCTCCAAAAGCGCGCTCTCAAGTTTGTCGCGCAGGCGTTTCACGTTGTTTTTCTCAAAATCAAGATGTTGCACCGCGAGTCTCATCGCCTCGCCCATGCCGATAATTCCCGCGACATTGAGCGTTCCCGAGCGTCGTCCGCTCATGTGCTCGCCCCCATGCAGAAGCGGCGTGAGCTCGATCCCTTCACGGATGTAGAGCGCGCCGATTCCCTTGGGTCCATGGAATTTATGCGCCGAAAAGGAGAGGAAATCAACCTTAGCCTTTTGCACATCGACGGGAATCTTGCCAATAGCTTGCACCGCGTCCGTGTGGAAGAGGATTCCCCGTTCGCGACACAGCGTGCCGATCTCTTCGATGGGAAAAATCATACCCGTTTCGTTATTCGCCCACATGACGCTCACAAGCGCGGTTTTGGGCGTAATCGCATCGCGCACCTGCTCGGCACTGATCGTCCCTTGCGAATTAATTGCCAGATAGGTAACCTCCACGCCCAGCTGCTCCAAAAAGCCGCACGTGGAGCGCACAGCGGGGTGCTCGACATCGGTTGTGATGATGTGATTTTTCTCCCCGTGGCGCAAAATATCGAAATAGACCCCCTTAAGCACCCAGTTGTTGCTCTCAGTCGCACAGGAGGTAACGATGACATCGTCCGTATCGGCGGCGTTGATTCCCGCATAGAGCTCATCAAGCGCCTTTTTTATTGCGGGGTGCGTCTCTGTGCCGAATTTGTGCAGCGAGTTCGGATTTCCGAATTTCTCGCAAAAGTAGGGCTCCATCAGCTTATAAACAGCGGGATCGACCATGGTAGTGGCGTTATTATCAAGATAGACGGAGAGTTTATTCATATACAGCTCCTAGGATTTGCTAATTTTTTAGATTTTTGTAACATTTTTACCCAAGATTTTGCCCGATTCCCGCTCGGAATCGAAGTATTAAAATAAAAATAGTCAAAGGATAATTTTTATCTTTAAAGCTATTTTTCGATTCGAATTTACCCTATCAAACTTTGAAATAGATTAAGCCTAGCCCATCAGGGTAACTAGCTCGCTGACACTCTCTTCAAAGCTCCTTTGCTCATCGATTCCCTGCTTGAGGTAGGCTTCCATCTGCTCCTTTTTGTCCATCGCCTCGTCAAGCTCCTTGTCATTGCCGCGCTGATATGCACCGATACGAATGAGCACCTCATTGTCCTTAAGTAGCGAGTAGAGCCGCCTAAATTTTCGCGCCGCCTCGATTTGTTCCTTTTCTGCCACGTCATTCATGAGGCGCGAGGCAGAGTTTAGGATATTAATCGGCGGATAGATGCCAAAGTCCGTAAGCTCGCGGCTAAGCACGATGTGTCCATCAAGAATCGAGCGGCTTTGATCGGCAATCGGATCGCCCATATCATCGCCCTCGACCAGCACGGTGAAAAATGCCGTAATCGAGCCGTGCCCCTCCTCCTTACCTGCGCGCTCCATGAGCTGAGGCAGGAGCGTCAGCACCGAGGGCGGATAGCCCTTGCTTGTAGGAGGCTCGCCGAGTGCTAGTCCGATCTCGCGCTGTGCCATGGCAAAACGTGTTACGGAATCCATCATAAAAAGCACGTCTTCTCCGCGTGATTTGAAATATTCCGCCACGCTCATCGCGCTAAAAGCTCCATATTTTCGCATTAGTGGGGAATCATCACTCGTCGCGACAACAAGGACGGTATTTTGCAGATTCCCGCCGAGATTTTTCTCGATAAACTCCGGCACCTCACGCCCGCGCTCGCCGATGAGTGCGATGACTTTAATGGGCGCGCTCGCCCCACGCACAATCATACCCATAAGCGTGCTTTTCCCTACACCGCTTCCGGCGAAGATTCCGAGCTTCTGACCCTTGCCGCAAGTCAAAAGCCCATCAACGCTCTTCACACCCACGCTAAACACCTCATCAATCATACCCCGCTTCATTGCGGCAATAGGCGGTTTGATAATGGGTGTGTATTCGCTACTTAAAATTTCGCCCTTGCCATCAATGGGTTCTCCAAGCGAATTGACCACCCGTCCTAAAAGTCCATTACCTACGGGAATCTGGAGCCCTTTGTTGTTGAGATAAATCCTATCGCCCACTCTGCTCCCCTCGATGAATGAAAAGGGCGAAATCGTGAAGCTCTCCGATTCCACGACGGTAACCATTCCCATGCTCTCTTCGCTGTTGTGATGCTGGACGATTTTCACGATGTCTCCGACAGAAGGCTTGAGTCCCGTGGCGACAATTGCCCCTGCGGAGACTTTGGTAACGGTTCCGAATGTGGGCGAAAGGGGCTTTTGCCCGAGTTTGGTGCGGAGGGCTTGAAGTGGCATATTTTGGCATACTCCCACGGGTATTTCAGGTAAATTTTCTAAAAAAACGCGCCCAAGGATAGCACCCGTTTGCTTGCTAAGGTATAAAAAGCCCTTTCCATAGAGTTTATAAAGATTTTCTGATAATATTCTAAGCAGAATTTTGAATCTAAATTTATCCCAATTTTTCAAGGAATCGAGTAATGAATGTCCAAATAGAGAAGATTAATGGTGCGAATGCGAGGGCTAAAGGGACGCTTGAGAATGAGATTTTGACGCAAAAACTCGACAAAATCTCCAAAGACGCCGCCAAGAATATGAAGGTTGATGGCTTTAGAAAAGGCAAAGTCCCCGCTCACGTGATTAAGGCGAGATATGGCGAGAAGCTCCAAGAGGACGCGGAGCGCGAGGCGATACAAGAGCTGCTCGATCATGCGCTAAAAGAGCTCGGAATCGAGCCGAGTAAGCTTATCGGCGATCCGCGTATCACGGAATATAAGCGTCATGAAAATGGCATTGATGTTGAGATTAAGCTCGGAATCGCGCCTGAAATCACGCTCAAAGAGAGTATTACCTATGTGCCTGAATTTGAGCTGCGAGCCCCAAGCGAAGAGGAGATTGATAAACGCATCGCGGAGCTGGCGAAGGCTAGAGCTCCGCTTATGAATGCGAGTGAGGGCAAGAGCGTGGAAGAGGGCGATTTTGTCAAGATTGATTTTGAGGGATTCCTCGGTGATGAGCCTTTTGAGGGCGGGAAAGCGGAGAATTATCTACTCCAAATCGGGAGCAACTCCTTTATCCCGGGCTTTGAGGCGCAGCTCATCGGTATGAAAGCGGGTGAGAAGCGCGATATTCAGGTGCGATTCCCCGATGAATACGGCGCGCCAAATCTCGCAGGGAAAGAGGCGACCTTTAAAATTACGCTTCATGAAATTCAGGTGCGAGGCGAGCAGGCGATTGATGAGGAGTTCGCAAAAAGTGTCTTGCAGGGCGAGAAAGAGCCTTCTCTTGCGCTTTTAAAGGAGCGAGTGAAGGAGCAGCTGGCTAATGAGAAAAAGGCGGAGCTCTACAATAGCGAGCTAAAGGGTAAGCTCATCGACAATCTCATCGAGGCGTTGAGTTTTGATTTGCCCGAAATGGTCGTGGAGCAGGAGATGGATCTTGCCTTTAGAAACGCGCTTAATTCGCTCAGTAAAGAGGAGGTTGAGGCGCTTCGTAACGACCAAGAGGCAGTTAAAGCCAAGCGCGAGGAGCACCGAGAGGGCGCGGCAAGGAGTGTGAAGGTCACATTTATTGTTGATGCGCTTGCCAAACAGGAGGGAATCGGCGTGAGCGACGATGAGCTTATGCAGACGATCTATTACGAATCCATGGCGATGGGGCAAAATCCCAAGGAGATGGTTGAGTATTACAGCAAGAATAATCTGATTCCTGCCGTGCGCATGGCGATGCTTGAGGATAAGCTCCTCACCCACCTGCTTGATAAGCGGCTCAAAGGCTAGATGATGTATATACCTTATGTCATTGAGCGGACGGGTCGAGGCGAGCGAAGCTATGATATTTATTCACGCCTGCTTAAGGATCGTATCATTATGTTAAGTGGCGAAATTGATGATGCGATCGCATCATCAATCGTCGCGCAGCTGCTTTTTTTGGAAGCCGAAGACCCTGAGAAGGATATTTATCTTTACATCAACTCCCCGGGTGGGGTGATTACGAGCGGAATGAGTATTTATGATACGATGAATTACGTGAAACCGGACATTTGCACGATTTGTATCGGTCAGGCGGCGAGCATGGGCGCGTTTTTGCTTAGTTGCGGAGCCAAAGGGAAGCGATATTCTCTCCCCAATAGCCGTATCATGATTCATCAGCCGTTAGGCGGTGCAAAAGGGCAGGCGACGGATATCGAGATCCAAGCCCAAGAGATTTTGCGCCTAAAGAGCATTCTAAATACGATCCTCGCGGAGAATACGGGGCAGGGTATGGAGAAAATTGCCAAGGATACGGATAGGGATTTTTTCATGAGTGCGCAGGAGGCGAAAGAGTATGGTCTCATTGATAGCGTGATGAAGAAAAGTCTCAAATAGTCCAAGGAATCGGAGCGGAATTATGGTGCATCTTCAGAAAGATGAGAGTTTCAACACAAAACCGGGCGCAGGCAGTTCCTCAATAGGGAAGTTATTATCCGATGATTTTTCGTTTGAAACTCCAACTCCTGCACATTCCGGTGCAGAGTATGGCAGCGAGGAGTTTGCCACGCCTGAAGAGCCGCTGGATTCCCCTCTGGGTAGTGGCGGTGGAGATACACTTGAGTCGTTTGCCAATGAGGTGCTAAAAGCCCTCGTGCGCGACAATATTCCGCCGATTCCCGATAATTTCCAGCTCTATTTTGAGCGGCTGCTTGATGAGAAGCCCGAAGCCTTTAAAAAGAGCACTCTAAACATTCTCGACCTTGAGAATAACAGCGATGATGAGCGACGGATCGACTTTGAGAAGCGCATTAAAGACAGTTTCAAGAATATGAAAAACATTCTCCAGCACGTCGCGGTGCTCTATAAAAATCTCAATTTGTTCCAAAATATCGTCCAAAAGCGGCTAGGTGATGTGCAAAAGACCGAGAATGCTTTGGCGTTTCAAAATATCCTCAGTCTTTTTCAGCAGGAGATCGAGAAGCTCAACGCGATTACACAAAAGCAGACGCTCCAGCTCAAAGAGTTTTATCAAGACAGCGCGAGAATCGTTAATAGTATCGATAGTGAGACGATTTTTGATTCCCAGTATGGTATCTACAATCGTCGCTACCTTCTCTCGCAGATTGACAAAGAGGCGAAAATCATGGATCAATTCGGGCACTCCTCGACGGTGCTGCTCGCTCGACTGCCGGATAGCAAGATTCGCAAGTTTTCAAGTGAGAAGACGTTACTTATAGTTACACGCACGATTTCACGCCTCATTTTGAAAACTTCGCGCCGAAGCGACATCATCGCCTATTATGGGAATGGCACGTTTGCGCTAATGCTGAAGCACTCCGACCTTCCTAGCTCCAAAAAGGCGTGCGAACGATTAGTGGAGCTCACTCAAAGCACAAGCGTTTTTATCGGTGATAGTGAAGTGAATTTGGGAATCGTCATAGGAATCGCCAAAATCCTCCCCGTTCGGAGCGCGGAAGAGACACTGAATCTCGCGCTCAATGCGATGGAATCGGCGAACTTGGCGGAGATCCCCTTCTCTGTATGTCGCGAAGATGAGGAGTGAGTAGCGCGTCATGCTGCCTGTGATTACCTACCCCAACCCGCTGCTTAAAAAACGCTCCCTACCCGTGGAGCACTTTGATGAGTCGCTTCATCGCTTCCTTGATGAGATGTATGAGACGATGCTTGGGAAAAATGGCGTAGGGCTAGCTGCGGTGCAAGTGGGGAAGCTTATTCGGGTGCTCATCATCAATCTCCCTAATGAAGAGGGCGAGCAAAAAAAAGAAGACCTTCTGGAGGTCATTAATCCCGAGTTTTTAACCAAAGAGGGTGAAATTCTCTTCAGCGAGGGGTGCTTGAGCGTGCCGGAGTTTTACGAAGAGGTGGCGCGCTCGGAGTATGTGAGGCTTAGCTATCAGGATCGCTTTGGGAATCGCCACGAGCTTGAGGCACACGGCTACTTGGCTGTGGCACTTCAACATGAGACTGACCACCTAAATGGTGTGCTGTTTATAGACAAACTTCCCCTTTTGAAGCGCAAGAAGTTTGAAAAGGAGCTCAAGCTCAAAAAACGCAGGCAGTCCCCGCCTAAAACATGAGACTTCACTCCATCTATTCTGCGACGCTCATCGGGCTTGATGCAAGGCGCGTCGAGCTGGAGGCGGCGTTTAATAAAGGGCTGCCTTCATTCACGATTACGGGCATGGCGCAAGCTTCCATTCAAGAGGCGCGGCATCGTTCGCAGTCGGCACTTTGTGCGATTGGATTCTCCTTCCCCCCGCTAAAGATTGTCATCAATCTCGCCCCTTCGGATTTACCCAAATATGGCAGCCATTTTGACCTCCCTATCGCGCTTTTGATTGCGCTCCATCAAGAGGAGCTCCCCAGGGAGGGCGCGCGGGAGTGGTTTGCGCTAGGCGAGCTCGGACTTGAGGGAAAGCTTAAAGATAATCGCAATATCTACCCGATTCTTCTCTCGCTTGCCGAGCAGGGCTATGAGGGCGATATTTTACTCCCAAAGGAAAATGAGTCGCTTTATCGCAATATTCCGCGCCTGAAAATGCACTTCATCGCCTCGCTAAATGAGGGAATCGAGGCAATCAAAAATGCCGAAAGTATTCAAAAAACGCCCGCAGATTTTCCTTTTAGCTCGCTTGTAATTGCGGGCGATTCCTACTATTACGATTCCTCATTTGAGTTTGATTTTGCCGATGTGAAAGGGCAGGAGATCGCCAAACGCGCCGCTTTGATTGCCGCTGCAGGGTTTCATAATATCCTCTTTGAGGGCAGCCCCGGACTGGGGAAGAGTATGATCGCTAAGCGTCTGCGCTACATTTTGCCCCCGCTTAGCCAAGAGGAGATTTTAAAAAGTGCCAAAGCACGGCTATTTGAGCAAGGCGAGCTCAGGTATGAAGCTCTGCGCAACATGCGTGCACCTCACGCTACCTCGACCAAGGCGGCGATTTTGGGCTCGCTCGCTCCAAATGGCGAGGCAAAGCCCGGTGAAATTGCCCTAGCGCACGGCGGGATTTTGTTCCTTGATGAGTTGCCCCATTTTCCCAAATCGCTCCTTGAGGCTCTCAGAGAGCCTTTGGAAAACCACGCTTTTGTCGTCTCGCGCGCACAGGCTAAAGTAGAATTTGAGAGCTCGTTTTTGCTCGTTGCTGCGCAAAATCCCTGCCCGTGTGGGAATCTGCTTAATCCCTATAAAGAGTGTCGCTGCAATGAAGCGGAGATTAAACGCTACAAGTCTCGCCTCTCCGAGCCGTTTTTGGATCGCATTGATCTCTTTGTCGCAATGCAGGAGAGTAGCGCGCAGGAGCATTCGCAAGAATATTCGAACATAAGCTCAAAGGAGCTTCAATCGCGTGTTTTGCGGGTGTTTGAAGCACAAAAAATGCGCGCTCAGAGAAATTTCAATGCACGATTAAGCGGCGATGAGCTGGAGCGTTTTTGCCCTTTGAGTGAATCGCTTAGAGAGCTCATGATTGAGGCGGTGCGGCGTTTTGGACTTTCAAGACGTGCGGAAGATAAAGTGCGAAGAATCGCCCGCACCATCGCCGATCTGGAAGATTCCCCAAATATCGAGCGCGCTCATATCCTTGAGGCTCTCTCGTTTCGCCGTCGCTAATTTTATGCGTTTGGGCGCGAGCTTTAATGATTTTGATATAGAATAAGCGAGAAAACGCTCATTTTAAGGAGGAGAGATGTTTTTAGGAGTCAATATCGATCACATCGCCACGCTTCGTGAAGTGCGCAAAATCAACGAGCCCGATCCGCTTGAGGCGCTCTCGATCATTAAGCACGCCGGTGCAGCACAGGTAACGCTCCATCTACGCGAGGACAGGCGGCATATTCATGAATTTGACGTGGAGCGTATCATCGAGTCTTCATTTTTACCCGTGAATGTCGAGTGCTCGACGGATAAGCAGATTGTTGATTTGCTGTGCGATTTACGTCCTCATCGCGTTACGCTTGTGCCCGAGAAGCGCGAAGAGGTCACGACTGAGGGGGGGCTTGATTTGATGGAGCGATATGAGATTTTGAAGTCAAGAATCGCGCAATTTAAGGAGAGCGAAATTGCCGTGTCGCTTTTTATTGACGCGGATTTAGCTTCTATCGACCTATCTAAGGAGCTCGGGGCGGATATGGTGGAGCTGCACACGGGGCAATATGCGAATCTCCATCTCATGCACTGCACCAATCTTCCGCGCACGCCAAATGCCATTGAGTCGCTTGCTTTGGATCGAGCGAGCCTGAAAATGAGATGTGAGGAATCGCTCCTATCACTCAAAGAGGCGGCGAAAAAGGCTCATTCGCTCGGGCTTATGGTCGCTGCAGGACATGGGCTAAATTACCAAAATGTCGCGGAAGTGGCTAGGATTCCCGAGATTAGCGAGCTTAATATCGGGCATAGCATCATGGCGCGCTCGATTCTCCTCGGGCTTGAGCGAGCGGTTTCGGACATGCTGGCACTTCTTAAGGATTAGGCATTGCGGCTTTTTGTCTCTATTGGCGATCCAAACGGCATAGGGCTTGAGATTGCCCTGCGTGCGCATAAAGAGGTAAGCAAAGAGGCAGAGATTATCTATGGCGTGGATAGTGCGCTTTTAGGCGAAGCGGCGAAGCGTTTGGAGGTGGCGATTCCTAGGGATTTTGAGATTGCTCCGCTTGGGTTAGATTCCCCGATAAATCCGGGAATGATCACTAAAGAGGCGGGGCGTTATTCTTATGAGAGTTTCCTTGCGGGAATCAGGGCGAGCAAGCGCAAAGAAGCCGATGCGCTCATCACGCTCCCTATCCACAAAAAAGCGTGGAATCTCGCGGGAATCCCTTATGTCGGACACACCGAGGCGTTGCGCGATCTTTTTCAAGATGAGGCGATTATGATGTTAGGTTGTCCTTCGCTTTATGTGGCACTTTATAGCGATCATGTTCCGCTTGCTCGCGTGCCCGCTCTCATTACCAAGGCAGGAATCGCCCGCTTTTTGTTGCGCTTTTTTGCTGCGATTCCCCGCATGGAGTCGTGTGGCGTGTTGGGGCTTAATCCTCACGCAGGCGATGGCGGTGTTTTGGGCGATGAGGAGCGCGAGATTGAGGCGGCGTTAAGCGAGGTCAATCAGAAGCTCGGAAAAGAGGTATTTTTCGGTCCGCTCGTCCCTGATGTGGCATTTTTGCCCCATTTTAGGGAGCGGTTTCGCCATTATGTGGCTCTTTATCATGATCAAGGACTCATCGCGCTAAAGCTTCTTCATTTTGAAGAGAGTGTCAATATCTCGCTAGGACTCCCCATAATACGCACTTCTGTCGATCATGGCACGGCTTTTGATATTGCCTACAAGGGGGCGAATCCTCGCACACAGAGCTATCAAAATGCCATCAAAGCTGCGATAGAGCTTCATCGTAACAAACACTAAATCATTCATCGTGCAGTCCGTTACGATTTGGCTCATGATTACCAAAATTACACGATCTCTCTCATATTAATTATGATTTTTTTATATATTTTTTGCAAAACTACGATTTAACCATCGCAGGGTGGTAAAAATTTTTTAGCGCGAGATTTTCAGACGCATTCTGCTTCGAAATCTGCAACAAAGCAGAAAGAGCGTGGGGGATCTGGGATTGGGGCGTCAATGGTGCGAGATGAGATAGAGCAGGGTTTCTTTAAATCTTTTCGGGTGCTTTTCGTTGAAGATGAGAAAGATGTCCTAGAGGCGTTTGGCAGTTTTTTGCGCCGTCGATTCCAAGAAGTTTATCTCGCTAAAGACGGCAACGAGGGTGTGGAGCTCTTTAAGCAGCACGCTCCCGACCTGGTCATTACCGATGTGGTCATGCCCGAGCTTGATGGGTTGGCGATGAGCGCGATGATTAGGGAGATTAACCCAAGCGCACCCATCGTCATTCTCACCGCGCATGATGATTCGAATCTCTTAGTCGAGGCGATTTCGGTGGGAATCGATGGCTACGTGCTCAAACCCGTCAACGAAAAAATCTTTCTAAAAACCATCAAAAGGGCTCTTTCGGGTGTGCGCTATACCCGCGCGAAAAAGGATATTCAGGAGAAAGATACGCTCATTAGCATTGTTGCGGATAACTCCCCTGTGGGAATCTGTCTGGTAAGCAAGAATGAAATCATCTACGCCAATAAGGCTATTGAGCTGATTACGGGATACTCTAAAGGCGAGCTTTTCAGAGGATCGCTTTCACAGATGGTGCAGGGGAATTCTTGCGAGCTTTTTGAGGGAATCGACGCTTCGGTCGGATGCGCCGGGTGCAGTGCCAAACGCTGCTTGGACATTCGTATCAAGACTAAAACGGGCAAAATACGATACGTCGATATTAGCGTCAATTCGGTTGAGTTTCAGGGACGTTTTGTCGCGGTGATTAATATGATTGACGTGACGGACAAAAAGTGGTTCAAAGAGGAGCTCGAGCATTCGCGTGCGAAGCTTGAGGAGCTAAATCACGAGCTCAAATCCAATATGCAAATCATTCAGCAGAAAAATCGCCTTCTAGAGGAGCAGCTCTACGTCGATAAGCTCACATCTTTGCCCAATCGCACGCGTCTTTTGGAGGATTTGAAGCTCGCCTCTTCGCCCTTTTTGATCCTTCTTAATATCGATTCCTTCAAAGAGGTCAATGACTTTTATGGCACGGAGGTGGGCGATTTTGTCCTAAAAGAGATTGCCAAGCGGCTACTAAGCTATAACGTCCACAACCGCTTTAAACTCTACAAACTCCAAGCCGACGAATATGCACTGCTCGATCCCAAATGCCCTAGCAGCGAGAATTTGGAGAGCTTAGGCGCGAGGATCCACGATGAGGTCGATTCCCACCTTATATTTCTAAAAGAGCAGGAGATCCACATCCAAATCTCCGCGGGTATGTGCTTTGGCGATAGCGATTCCGTCTTAACCCGTGCGGATATTGCGCTCAAACTCGCCAAAAAGCGCAATAAGCCCTATCTCATCTACAACGACACGATGAAGGTAATGAAGGAGTATGAGGAGAATTTCCGCTGGATTCGCATGCTGAAAAACGCCCTTGATGACAATCGCGTCATCTGCTATTTTCAGCCGGTGTTTAATAACAAAACGTGCAAGATTTACAAATTCGAGTGCCTCGCGCGGCTCATCGGCGAAGATGGCAAGGTCTATCCGCCCTTTTTCATCGACATATCAAAGAAGGCGCGCCTCTATCATCGGGTCACGCGAGCGATAGTGACCGATGCGTGCAAGAAGTTTAAGGATTTGGATTACGAATTTTCCATTAACGTCTCCATCGATGATATTCTAAACCCCGATACGGTCGAATATATCATCTCTGAGGTGCAAAAATACGGCGTGGCGGATCGGATATTTTTTGAGATTTTGGAATCGGAGGGAATTGACAACTACGAGGTGGTCGATGAGTTTATCAACCGCATGAGGCGGCTTGGCTGTTCGGTCGCGATTGATGATTTTGGGAGTGGGTATTCGAATTTCGCCCATATTTTGCGCTTGAATGTCGATGTGATTAAGATTGACGCATCGATCATTAAAAACTCCGATTCCGATCGCAATTCGCAGATCATTGCTGAAACGATTGTGGAATTTAGCAAGCGGTTAGGAATTAAGACGATTGCGGAGTTCGTCCATAGCAAAGAGGTGCTCGAGATGGTAAAGAGCTTTGGCGTGGATTATTCGCAAGGGTATTACATCGGCGAGCCTCTGCGTGAGCTTGTTACGCAGCCTCCCGAATACGTGCTGGATAAACAACCCGTATGGAAGTGGCGGGGGGGGGGGCGATTACTCCCTAAGCTCGCTAGGTGCTCGTCTGATTCCTAGCTTTGGTGCTGCGCGAAAATCGGGCGTGCGCGCTTAGTGGCACGCGGCACTGATGTGGGGGTGGATATTCCCCTCGATGGCGGGTCTGTCGATGAGGTATTGAAAGGGAACGCTCTCGTGCGGAGCGAGCTTTTTGTTGATTATCTCTTTACGCACGATTGTGGGTTTTAGGCGAGACTGAAGCCTTTTAAGCGGATTATTTTCCCTGCGAGTAAGCGTGATGGTCAGAATGCAGCTTTTTATAGGGCGTTTGGCAAGATTAGTGATCGTCCCATCGACAAAGTAAGAATCCGAAAAAGAGAGCCTCTGATTAGCCCCAAGCTCAAGCTTTATGGGGAAAAATACCCGTGTCATCGCAAGCTCGATTAAAAAGGGCGCGAAGCTCAAGAGAAGCAAAGAGCAGGCTATGGGCAGAAACATCGCGATTCCCCCCTTGTTTCGCAGCAGCATTCCTAACACAAAAAGAAGCACAAAAAGCAGCAGAATAAATCCGAGAATCGTCAGCTGAAAGAGTTCGAGTCGCTCGAGATAGGGAGTAAAGAGGTTGAAATATTCGCTAAAGTGCTCCATTATTCTCTCTCAACCTTCGCGAGCATTCTTCTCTACAATGCCACTCACTCCGCGCCGACGAAGAAGCTCTTGCCGCACCCTATCCGGCGCGATTCCTCTGAAAGCAAGCCCTACAAGCGCGTGATAGAGTAGGTCGGTGGCTTCATAGATGATCTCCCGCTCGTTCCCGTCTTTGAGCGCGAAGCTAAGCTCCGCCGCCTCTTCGACGATCTTTTTCCCGATGGTATTTTCGCCCTTATGAAAGAGCTGCGCGGTATAGGAGCTCTTCACATCGGCACTCTTGCGCCCTAAAAGCTCCTCATAGAGCGAATCGGCGATATTATAAAGCACGCTTGTATCGACTGCAGGCGCAGATTCCCTCACGGGAGAATCCGCGCTATCCCTAAAGGGCACGGGGGTAAAAAAGCAGCTCCGATTCCCCGTGTGGCACGCGACGCCGACTTGCTCGACTTTAAGCAAAATCGTGTCGCCATCACAATCGATAAAAATCTCCTTTACGTGTTGCAGATGTCCGCTGCTCTCGCCCTTTTTCCAGATTCGCTGCTTTGAGCGCGAGAAGTAGTGGGCGATTCTCGTGCGTCGCGTGAGCTCTAGAGCCTCTTTATTCATATATGCGAGCATCAAAAGTTCGCCACTGCGGGAATCCTGCACCACCGCGGGGAGCAGTCCCCCGAGCTTTTCCCAGCTAATTGCGCTATTCACGCCGCTACTCTTTTACAGAGGAGCGTTGGCGATCTTTGGTGTCAAGCCATAAATTCGGTGTCGAGCCCCCGGGGGTTAGGAATATTTTGGCGTCTTGATTGCTTTTAAGTGCCTCGTTGAATTTACCCTGCACCTCGATTTGACGAAGCTCCAAGAGACGCGAATTCAGGCTCTCGGCAATGGCTTTATTCGCTTTAGATTGCGCCTGCGCCTCAATAATCGTCGCATCGGCAGCTCCTTGCGCGTTAATGCGTTTCGCATCAGCCTCGCCTTTGGCGAGCGCGACTTGCTTTTCTGCCTCCTGACGCGCCCGATCGACCTCATACCTCACGCGCTCCGCCTCCTGACGTGCCACCTGCACGCGCTCAATCTGCTCTTTAATCTTTGGCGGCAGGACGATTTCACGCAGCTGAATGGAGCTAAGCTGCACGGGCATATTATCGAGTTTGTCGATGTTTTCGCGAATGAGGGAATCAATCATATCCGCAATCTCATTTCGGCGCGTGGGCAGCTCTTCGGCGGGGAATCGCCCCACGACGTTTCGCACCACATCACGCACGACGGGGTTGATGATCTTTTGCTCCCACGTGAGCCCCCATGTCGCAATCGTCTGAGGCGCGCCAAGCGGGTTTAGCTTATACTGGACGGTAATCTCGATGGAGACGGGGAGTCCGCGCGCATCAAGCACGGAAATCGCCTCATTGGAGAGGATTCCCTCATTGCGCCCTCGAATCCCCATATCTTCCGTGCTGGAGAAGTTGATAATCCGCACCTTCGTATCGACGACGATGATTTTCTGAAGCACGGGGATAAAGAAGTGTAAGCCCGGCTGAAGCGGGATATTATCAAACTTACCCGCCGTAACCTTGATCCCCACTTCACCCGAGTTGATAATCATAAAGGGTCTTGCAATCACGATGAGCACGAATGCGGCAATAAGCGCGTAGAAAAATCCCGCCTTTTTACCTTTAAGAAACTCCGGTGTTTGCATAGGGGGGAGATTCCCGCCCCCGTTAGCGTTTCTGCGCTGATTCCTAGTCGATTCTTGGGAATCGCCGCCCTCTTCTTGCTGTTGGGCATTTTTCTTTCTTAGGTGCTCGTTCAAATCAATGGGCATGGCTACTCCTTAATTTACGTAGGTGAGGTATTTGCTAAAGGCGGGATTCCTGCCGTAGACGACATCAAAATAAGCCTCTTGGAGCTTGTGCGTGATTTTGCCTCGCTTACCCTCTCCGATGACGCGGAAATCAAGCTCGCGAATGGGTGTAACCTCCGCGGCGGTGCCGGTGAAAAATGCCTCATCAGCGGCATAGACCTCATCGCGCGTAATGCGTCGCTCAATCACTTCATAGCCGAGATTCCGAGCGATTTCGGTAACGGTGGCTTGGGTGATGGATTCGAGCGAATTATCGTGCGGAGGAGTGATGAGCTTGCCCTCGCGCACGATGAAGAAGCACTCGCCGCTTCCTTCGGCGATGAAGCCGTTGTCATCAAGGAGCAACGCCTCTTCAAAGCCGCACGATACCGCCTCGTATTTTGCCATTTGCGAGTTGAGGTAGTTTGCGCTTGCTTTGGCTTTGCCGAAGTTTGATTTCACGGAGTTGCGCACAAAAGAGGAGGTTTTGACGCGGATTCCCCGCTCCAAGCCCTCATCACCAAGATACGCACCCCATTCCCATGCGGCAATCGCGACATTGACGGGGGCTTGTTTGTGATACACGCCCATAGCTCCATAGCCAAGGAAAACAATCGGACGCAGATAGACGTTGCCCTCAAAGGTGTTGTTTTTGAGCAATTCAATTTGTGCGCGCTCAAGCTGCTCTTGTGTGTAAGGGCAGTCAATAGCGACGATTTTCGCAGAATTTAACAGGCGTTTGGTGTGATCTTGCAGGCGGAAGATTGCCAAACCTTTGTCGGTTTTGTAGGCGCGAGTGCCCTCAAATACGCCATTTCCATAGTGCAACGTGTGCGATAGGACGTGGATTTTTGCCTCATGCCAAGGGATTAGATTCCCATCCATCCAAATGTATTGTGCTTCTTTCATGAATTTACTCCAAAATTTAGGCTTAAAATGGACTATTTTAGCAGACTAAAACTCTTTTAAGTCATTAGCATTGAGCGGGAAAATCTCTTCCTCTTTTGAGCGATGTTCTTTTGTTGTAAGGCTGTATCGATCCTCGCGCTTTTTATGGGGAATCTGCTTGGGTAGGTATCGCAATGCTTTCTCCTTTACACTCATGCGTGAAGCTGTGCCCTCCTCGCTTAAAAGAGAGGTAATATCCAACCCTACAAGTCGTGCAATATTTTGCGTGCTTTGCATCATCGATAGGGCTTGAGCATTGAGCTCTTCAGCCGCAGCAGCTGCTTGCTCCGAGCTCGCGGCATTTTGTTGCGTTACACTATCTACCTGTCCCATCGCCGCGGCGACTTGGTTCATGCCCTCAGCCTGCTCTCTGATGGAGACTGAAATTTCGCCGATGAGTTCGGAGGTTTTTTGGACATTTTCTAAAATTTCCGTGAAGCTATCATTCGTATCGCGGGCGATTTGGCTACCGTTTTTGATCTCCTCGATCGCATTTTCGATGATCGCTGCAGTCTCTTTAGCTGCTTCCGCGCTTCTTTGAGCGAGATTTTTAACCTCATCGGCGACCACGGCGAATCCCAGTCCATGTTCGCCTGCACGCGCCGCTTCGACTGCGGCATTGAGTGCGAGCAGGTTGGTCTGGAATGCAATCTCATCAATAGTCTTAATGATTTTGGCAATCTTTTGACTTGATTCCGTGATTCTGTCCATTGCGTCCATGAGCTGCTGCACCTTTTCATTGCCCTGTTTAGCGGAATGATTAGCCGCTTTAGCAAGCGTATCTGCTTCACGTCCATTTTCGGCATTTTGGTTATTGATGACGGTGCTCTCCTCAATCGTCGCGCTTACCTGCTGCACCGAGCTGGCTTGTTCATTTGACCCTTCTGCGAGCAATGTAGAGGAATCGGCGATCTGATTTGAGGCACTGAGCACTTGCGCATTCGCCTCCGTGATGGTATGCACTGCCTCTGTGAGCGGACGAGTAATACCGCGAATGATGTAAAAGCTTGAAACTAGCCCGATAACAAGCGCGGCAATAAGCCCAAGGAGCATCGTCAAAGAAGCATTCGCAAGGGAATCTGCTGTGTGATTGCTTAGATGAGTTGTGCTTTGTAGAGCGGTATTCGCGATACTTGCAGCGAGTTTCATCACCTCTGCGGAAGCACTCACCAATGCTGCTTGTTCAGTCGCAATCTCTCGATTAAAGGTAATAAAATCTCCCATAATGCGTTCGTATTGATGCACCGCCCCTTCGACTTTTTCGAGTTTTCGCATGTTCTCGCCCTCGGTAGTCGCTTGTTTGATGGAATCAATGAGCGGATAGACCGAGCTAAATTGCGTAATCGCGGTGTTTAGCATATCCGAGTCGCGCAATACCTGCGCGCGCTGACCCAAAATTCGGGCATTAGAGACATAATTCAGGATTGAGAATATGCTACTGATTTTCTGCACTCTTGATTGAAGGTGTGTTGTTTTTGTGGATTTGTTATTAGTCTCATTGCGGAGACTTTGCAGCTGCGCAGTGATGTAAGCATCGAGATTTTCGGCAAGCACGATTCCGCTCTCGCCGATTGCGCGATCCGCGTCTTGTCGCTTTTGTGCGATCGTCTCAAGTCGCTGGGTTGCGGCGACTAGCTCCTTAAGTGCCTCAGAGATTAGAGCCTCTTTCTCGATGAGGTCGTTAATTTTTTGCTGTGTCCCGAGGCTCTTTATCTCCATTAGCGTTTCACGCAGTGCGGTAAATTGCTCTTTGGCTTTTTTAAGTTCTACAGGATCATCAATCAAGACAAAAGCTCGCATGTGATAGCGCAGGGCGTTAATATCTGCAAGAATCTTTGCTGAAAGATTCGCTCTAGGGACTTGAATGCTAGCAAGCTCATCTGCGACATCTTCGGCACTCTCCATGTTGTGGATTCCCATCGCTCCGAGCAAAATTGCAATTACTAGAATAAGACCAAAGCCTAGTCGGATTTTCACCCCTAGTGTCATCTCTCTCATGATACACACCCCTTTAATTTATGACAAGATAAGATTTTTAAGCAACACTTCAGGCTTTAGAATGACGACTGCCTGCTGATGTCGCTCTTTGATGATATTTTCTGCGTAGGATTCCTCAAGGGAATCAAGCTTTTGCGCCGATAATAGTTCGTCTTTTTCGCTCCCAACCTCATCGACTTCATCAACAAGGAATCCCGCCTCAATCTCATTAAATCGCACAAGAATTACTACTTCAAAAGGATTTGCAGCTCTTTTTGGGATTCCCAGTCGTTTGCTAAGATCCACGATGGGGATATTCCTCCCGCGCAAATTCATCATACCTAAGATGAAATTTGCAGCCCTAGGCAGAGGAATCGCACCAGAAAATGGAACCATCTCCAAAACCCATGAAATCTCGATTCCAAAGCGTTCCTCGCCGACACAAAAGAAGAGGTAACGCTTCGCGGATTTTAGCGAGCTTGCCTGCTTCTTCATGCGTTTCTCCTTGTTTTTGCGGGATTCCTCTTGCAAAAGAAAAAGATTTTACCACAAAACCACACACGCTCGCGCCTCACGTGCCGATGATGTCTCGATTCCCCTTGCTGTTTGGTGACGAGAGGAATCCGCGTTTCTCCATCTCATCGATGATATTCGCCGCTTTGTTGTAGCCGATACTAAGCCGCCTCTGAATGTAGCTAATGGAGGTTTTTTTGTCGCTCAAAATAATTCGCTTCGCCTCTTCATAGAGCTCATCGCCGCTATCCTCGCTGCTGCTGCCTGCTTTTACAAACCCCTCGTCATCATCGCCCAAAAAACTCTCATCATACTCCGCGACGCGCTGAGATTTTAGATGTTCGACGATTTTTTCAATCTCCGTTTCGCTGCTCCATGGCGCATGTAGGCGGACAATTCCCCCGCCTGGAGGCGTGAAGAGCATATCGCCGCGACCTAGGAGCGATTCCGCGCCAAAGGAGTCCAAAATGACCTTGGAGTCGATTTTCTGCCCCACTTTGTAGCTGATTCTTGAGGGCAGATTTGCTTTGATTAGTCCTGTTACAATATCCACGCTTGGGCGTTGGGTTGCGACGATGAGGTGGATTCCGCTGGCTCGCGCCATCTGGGCTAGGCGCGCGATGGAATACTCCACATCTTTGCCCCCCGTCATCATCAAATCCGCCAACTCATCGATAATCACGACGATGTAGGGGAAGGGCGCGAAGCCCTCTTTGCGCGCTTTGTCGTTGTAGTTTTCGATATTTTTCGTTTTGGCTTTGCTCATCGCCTCATAACGCCGCTCCATCTCCGCGACGGTATTTCCTAGCGCGGTGATGGCTTTTTTGGGCTGCGTAATCACGGGCGTTAGGAGGTGCGGAATGTCGTTGTAAATGGAAAATTCGAGCATTTTGGGGTCAATCATGATGAGCTTCAAATCATCGGGAGAATTTTTATACAAAAGCGAGAGGATCATGGCGTTGATTCCGACACTTTTGCCGCTACCCGTTGTGCCGGCGATGAGGAGGTGCGGGAGCTTTTTAAGATCCGTGATAAAGGGCTTGCCCACGATGTCCTTACCCAGCGCGAGCGTGAGGGGCGAGCTTGATTTTAAAAAAAGCTCGCTCTCCAAAATCTCGCGCAGATAGATGGTCTCGACGTCCTTATTGGGTATCTCAATTCCTACGACATCTTTGCCGGGCACGGGGGCTTGAATGCGTATGGTTTTGGCTTTTAGTGCCATCGCCAAATCATCTTCAAGCGTAAGAATCCGCGAGACTTTCACGCTTGGTGCGGGGCGGAATTCAAACGTCGTCACAATCGGACCCGAATAGGTGCGCGCGATATCGCCCTCGATTTTGAACATCTTAAGCTTGCCGAGCAGATCTTGGATTTTACGATCAATCTCATCTTCGTCAATCTCGATGTGCTGCCTGCTTGGCTTTTGCAAAAAGTCCAAATGCGGGAGCTTGAAATCTTTCGGCTTGCTGGATTCCCCAAATTCCAGCGTGCTTAAAAGCGCGATATTCTCCTCAAGCTCTTTGATAATCACGGGGGAATCGCTTGGTTTTTGCGCATTTTGGGCGGGATTTTTGCCATCACTTAAAGGCGCGGCAGGGGAAGAATCGGCGCACGAAGCGACACAAAATGAGGGATTTGTGTGGGGCGATGTTTTTGTATAAGGCTGCGCTAATGGGGCGGATTCCTCAGGTGTAGGGGAATCGGGCAGGGCTAAATCTTCTTCGCTCACAAGCTCGGGCTCAAGCTCTAAAGCGGCATTCGGCGGGGTTTGTGCGTGGCTTTTTTGGATAGATTCCCGACTGATTTTGAGGCTGCTGCTTGGAGTGGACTCGGATTTTTGGGGCTTTTTCACAAGGCGCACAAGCTTGGCGTAATTATCCTCTTCCTCAAAAATGCACTCCATAGGAATATCTATGGAGTGCAGCTCCACCGTGCGGCTCGTCGGTGCGGCAGATTCCCTCGCCTTATTTGGCGCGAGGATCTCCTCATTTTGCGGCTCTTGCGCGGCAGATTCCTCCATATCTTCGCTTGCCAAAGAGGGCGCATCGGCGGGCTCGGATTGCTCTATTTTCTCCTTTTGCTCTGCCATTTTTTGGGAATCTCCCTTTTGAACTGTCGATTCTTCGTTAGATTCTCCATTTGTTTGCCAAAATGCAGCGAGGAAACGTGTCCTTTTTAGATAGAGCTCTCTAAAATGCGCGAGGATTCCTTCAATGCTTTGGTTTAGAAATATTAGGGCGGCGAGGGCGATTCCCGTCGCGATGATAAGCCAGATTCCGAATTTTCCGATGAGCGGGTAAAGAACCCTTATAATCGCCCGTCCGATCATGCCATCAAGCGGGATTTTGAAAAAGAGAGCCTGCATAATCAGCAGAGAAAAAAAGAGCAGCATAAAGGAGAGCACAAGCTCTATACGCCGCAACGTAAGGCTTTGCTCGTGATAGAGGCGATAGAGCGGATAGAGGAGCGCGAAGGGGTAGAGGTAGGAGAGTGCTCCGAAATATCGGAGATTAAATTCTGCAAAGCTCGTCCCATAGCGACCCACAAGCCCCAAATCTCCCAAAATAGTCGCCATCCCCAAAAAGATAAGAATCGCGCTAGCTGTGATGAATAGATACTCTGCTTTGATGATGTTTCCTTAATTCTAAGCTTTTAGAAGTGGCGCAAATTATAACACATGCCCCTTTTTAGTATCGCCCCTAAAATAGTTGCTATAATCCACACAAAACTTCTAGGAATCTCATGGCACAAGCCCTCATGGCGATTGTGGCGATCTATGTTTTCGTGTTGCTTGGATTTGGCGCGAAGCAGATCTTTGGCGCACAGCTGCACGAGCGCACGCTCACCATCGTATCCATCTATTTGTTGCAGCCGTTTTTGACGATTTGGGGGCTCACGCGCAAGCCCTTTGATTACTCCTCGCTTACACTTCCGCTCTCTTATCTGGCACTCACATTTTTGGCTCTGGGAATCGTGCTGTTTTTTGGCTATCTGAGCTTTAGCGACCCAAGAGATCGCTCGCTTTTAAGCATGAATGCGACCGTTGGTAACACGGGCAATATCGGGCTCCCGATCGTGCTTGCGATCTATGGTGAAGAGGCACTCTATCATGCGAGCCTCATTGCGATTGCAAATACCTTTTTTGTCTATATTATCGGGGTTTATTTCTATTCGCGCGGGCAATTTTCCCTCAAGGAATCGCTCCTTAATATCGTGAAGCTCCCCATTATCTGGGCGGCGATTTTCGCGCTTTTGTGGAGCATGGGCGGGGCGGCGATTCCTAGCGCGTTTGATCATTCACTCAAAATGGGTGCATATGCCGCGTTGGTGCTTCAGCTAATCCTCCTTGGCACATATCTGTGCGGAATCCACGCCAAAGAGATTAATCCCGCGCTACTTTCATGGAGCGTGGGCGGGAAGCTCCTATTTGTGCCGTTGCTTTCGCTTTTACTTATTCCGCTTCTGCCTTTCTCGATTCTTACAAAAACAGTACTTTTTCTTCAACTTTGCGTCCCCATGGCGGTCAATAATGTAAGCCTAGCCGCGTTGTATGATTGCAAACCCGAGCAAGTCGCCGCCGCCGTATTTGTTAGCTCACTACTTTTTGCCGCATTCTTGCCTCTGTATCTCTATTTGGCACACCATTTTATCGGAGGAATCTAAGGGGCTCTGCCGCTCCATTTTATTATTTTTTGAAGCTCATGCGCTCCAAATTTGTGCAGGCAAGAATCCTGTGCTCCCTAAACCCGTGTGCCGATTCTTACCCGTGCGCTTTCCTGCTATTTTTTCAACAAGCCCTTGAGCACACCTTGCATTCTTAGCCACTCTTTATGCTCCATAAGCGGGAATCCTGCGTAAGTTTTGCCCCCTTGAATGCTTTTTGTTACGCCTCCACGCGCTGCAATCGTCGTGAAATCTCCCACGTGCAGATGTCCGCTTGTCGCACTTTGCCCGCCAAAAATCACGTTGCGTCCCGTAGTCGTCGAGCCGGCTAATCCGACCTGAGAGACGATAATAGAGTGCTCGCCTAGCACGCAATTATGGGCGATTTGCACGAGGTTATCAATCTTGCTTCCGCGCTTAATGCGTGTCTGTCCAAAAACCGCCCGATCGATACAGTTATTCGCCCCGAGCTCGACATCATCTTCGAGGACGACGATTCCGTTGTGATAGATTTTGATATGCTCGCCCGTTTTGGTGTGCGCATAGCCAAAGCCATCACTCCCAATCACGCTACCCGCGTGGATAATGACGCGATTCCCGATTTTGGTATCGCGATAGATGACGACGTTTGGGTAGATGAGGCATGATTCCCCAAGCTGCACATTCTCGCCGATGACCGCACCCGCCATAATCACGCACCCCTCGCCGATTCTCGCACCGTTACTAATCGTCGCACTGGGCGCGATTTGCGCACTTTTGGCAATCACGGGCGGTTCGTTACTTAGTCCAAAAGGCGGCTTGGCAAAGAGCTTTGAGAGGCGTGCCATATCCAGGTAAGGATTCTCACTCACAAGCGCAATCACGCCTTTAGGAAGCAGTGAAGCGTGGGAATCACGCACCAAAACCGCCCCTGCTTGGCAGCCCTCCAGATTTTGGGCGTATCGCTCCTGCTCTATGAAGCTTAATTCAGTGCGATTCGCGCACTCAAGCGAGGCGATTCCCGTGATCCCTATGTCGTTTGGAATTGGGCAGGAGAGGTTTAGAAATTTGATGATTTCGGAGAGTTTCATGGGCGTTTCCTTGTGCGTTAAGTCCGCTCGATTGCGACGATACCGCTACGGACGATGTCCTTTGGATTGAAGCGTTTGAGCGCGGTGAGAAAATGGGTGAGGCGCGTGGGATTATCCATCGCCATGATGATGACATGCTTATCCGTGGCACTCACGATCTCCCCGTGGTAGGCGCGCGCGAGTGCTTCAAGATCCGCGAGGTTGCTCTCTAGCGGGAGCTTGACCATCGCCATCTCTTTTTCGATCATCTCATTGTGCTCGACGACCGTGAGGACGGGGATTAGCTTGTGGAGTTGCTTGATAATCTGCTCCAGCACGCGGGAATCCCCTGAAGTGGCAATCGTGATCCTCGAGAGCTCAGAGTCGGGAATCGGCGCGACCGTGAGCGATTCTATGTTGTATCCGCGCCCTGCAAAAAGCCCGGAAATGCGCGAAAGCACGCCATGTTCGTTGATTACCGTAACGGATATAATTCGTTTGGTCTCCATCGCCTAATCCTTATACTCAAGCATCATATTAAAGAGCGAACCGCCGCTTGGCACCATAGGCAGGACGTTCTCCATGCGATCGACCTTCACGTCGATCATCGCCACGCAATTCGCCTTTATAGCCTTTTGCAATGCCGTATCAAATTCGGCTTTGCTCTCACACCTAAAGCCGATTCCGCCAAAGGATTCCGCGAGTTTCACAAAATCGGGCTGCGCGCTCAAGTCGGTCTCCGAGTAGCGTTTGTCATAGAAAAAGGTCTGCCACTGGCGCACCATGCCTAGGTAATTGTTATTCAAAATCACGTTAATCACGGGAATCTTGCGCTCCACCGCGGTCATTAGCTCCTGAATATTCATAAGAATCGAGCCATCGCCCGTGATATTAATCGAGATTTTATCGGGCTTTGCGAGCTTCACGCCCATCGCCGCGGGGAATCCATACCCCATTGTCCCGAGCCCGCCGCTGGTGATGAGCTGTCGCGCGCGCGTGAATGGATAAAATTGCGCGCTCCACATCTGATGTTGCCCGACGTCCGTCGTGATATTCGCACGATCCCCGAGGAGCTCGCCGATACGCGTGATTACCCATTGCGGTTTGATGAGTGTCTTTGAATCGCGATAGCCAAGCGGATGAAGCTTTTTGTATCGCTCCAAATGCGAAAGCCATGGCTGCGTCGTGCCTGCCTCCGCATCCTCAAGCAGGGGCAGAAGCTCCTTTAGCACCTCGCTAATATCGCCCACAATCGGGTAGGTCGCGGGGATAATCTTCCCAATACTGCTGGGGTCGATGTCGATATGGATAATCTCCGCGTATTTTGCGAATTCGCTGAGCTTGCCCGTCACGCGGTCATCAAAGCGCGCACCCAGCGAAATCAGCAAATCCGCCTCGCTCATCGCCATATTCGCCGCGTAACTTCCGTGCATGCCCACCATGCCTAAAAGCAGCTCATCGTTATGCTCCATGATTCCCCGCGCCATGAGTGTCTCAACAACGGGGATACGGGTTTTGTGCGCAAGATTGCGGACAAGATTCCCGGCATTTGAGCTAATCGCCCCTCCACCGACGTATAAAAGCGGCTTTTTCGCACTTTTAATCGATTTTGCAGCCTTTTTGATTTGACGTGCATTCCCGCGGTAGGTGGGTTTGTAGCTTTTGAGCTTCACTTCGCTCGGATAGATAAAATCCCCTACGCTCGCGCTAATATCCTTAGGCAGGTCGATATGCACGGGCCCGGGACGCCCGCTCCGTGCGATATAAAATGCCTCTTTTAAGATCCGCGGAAGCTCCTTAATATCCCGCACAAGGTAGTTATGTTTCGTGCAGGGGCGCGAGATTCCCACCGCGTCAATCTCCTGAAACGCGTCCGTGCCGATAAGCGTGATTGGGACTTGTCCGCTCAAGATTACCATGGGAATCGAGTCTGTATAAGCCGTTGCGATTCCCGTGATGGCGTTGGTGAAGCCCGGACCGCTCGTGATGATCGCCACGCCCACTTCGCCGCTCGCGCGCGCATAGCCATCTGCGGCGTGGATTGCGGCTTGCTCATGGCGCGTGAGAATATGTCTGAAGTGTGTCTGCTTATAAATCTCATCATAGACATTCATAATCGCTCCGCCCGGATAGCCAAAAACTACCTTCACGCCTTCATTTTTAAAGGCTTCAACAACCATGAGAGAGCCGTTTATCTTCATGAATGCCCCTGAGATATGGAGTTACGAAAGGTTGTCATTATATTGACAAAGAGCAGGGTATGTCAATGCAAAAGCCCGTGTTTCCCGTGCGAGCGCGCGCTGCGGGTTTGCCGGGGAGGTTTTTATTTTGGAGCGCTTCTGTTTGTGCGCTTTTGTGAGGGTGTTTTTGTGCTCACGCTACTCCTCGCGTAAACACTTATCAGTGGTTCTCCGTCTGGCTAGGTTTAGAAGTTTTGCGAGGATTTCGCAAGAAAGCCGCGCCGATTCTCGCATTTGTGCAGTGGGTTCATCGTAGCGATCCAAACTCGCTCACCCACCCGCAGGAATCGCACCTGCTCTATAAGTGCGGAGTGTGCCGATTCCCCGCTTTTATCGCGGGGCTTAAAGGGGTGGTAAATGAGCGTCAAAATAGCCTAATCTTAGCGCGCAGTGTATCGCTTATCCCAGATATAGATGGCTAGAGCTTGTGCGAGACCCTCATCGACCTTTTTGCAGACATCGCTCTGTATGAGGTGGGCTTTTAGTTCGGCAATCGTGTGCACGTGGAGGTTGGAGAGTGCCTGCTTGTCACATGATTCCTTGTAGACTTTCTCCGCTTTGGGGTAGAGTTTGACTTCTCTTTTTTTGCGAATCATCTCTTTGTCCGCCTCATGCTCTGCTTTTTTGAGTGCGTAAGCTTTTGCAAAGTCCATCATTTCGCCCCCGTAAGCTTTGACGAATTCCTGCGCATCGGCACGATTCTTGAATGCATATTCGCTTTGACGACTCATCGTCGCGGGGCGATCGCTCCCTATGACATAGGTTGCCTCTTTTGCATTGATGAGCTCTAGTGATTTGGTATCCACGACAAGAATTTGGTCAATGAGATTTTCCTTATCTTTAAGGTAGCCCTCCATGCGCTCATCAACAAGGCAGTGCAAACTGCAATATTGCCTTACTTCGCCATTTTTCAGACGCGCTGCGTGGCTTGTTTTGAAGAATTTCACCAAATTCATTCCGCAATTTGGACAATAGGGTTTCTCATCGCCTTTTTGCAATAGCGTTGCTTGTTCGGATTCCACGCTTTGGAACATCGTAGGCATCGCATAAAGCGCACTAAACAGTCCAAGCACAAAGAGAGAGACCTTAAACCGGTAAGACATAACAGATCCTTTAAATGGTATTGAGCGCGGGATTCCCAGCGGTTTTACACATCGCAAGTGCAGAGGAAGCATACGGAATACACGCGCAGGACAATTTTAAGAATGATTATTTTAATTTTGGCTTATTTTTGTGTTCATTTGTGTGAAATTTTTGAAGTGGATAATCCTTAAATGTCATAGATAAAAAAGCTCAAAAGTGAGAGCGATTCCCGCAAAAGGCTCACCCTCACTCAAAAAGTTAAATCGCGAGAATCCTTAGCTCTACTGCACCTGCTTGATAAAGGATTTCGGCTCGATTTTTTCCTTGATTATCTCAAGTGCGTTATTTGCTTCCGCACGGCTCGCGTAAGGACCGATAAGCACACGAATCATATCTCTGCCCGAGAGGGTCTCTTTTTGCGTTTTGTAGGCGAATCGGTGCTCTTCAATCTTTTTGGCAAACGACCCTGTGGGCGAAAAGTTGGCAAACGACCCTACCTGCACGTAGTAGCCTTTGGGAAGTGCGCTTTTCTCGCTTTTTTGCGGAGTGGTTGCGACATTTTTGAAAGGCTCGGCTGCACCGGGTTTTTTGCTTGCCTCTTTGGTAGGCTGTTTTTTGTTTTTATCCGCTTGAGCGGGTTTTGGCGCAGGTTTAGGTGCGGGGGTAGGTTTAGGCTTAGGCGCGACGCTGGGTTTTGGAGCGGGTTTTTCGCTTGGAGGCGGGGGAGTTTTTATGTTTTTCTCTTCGCTTGGAGGCGTGGGGAGGGTTGCATTGGCTGCGCTTTGTCGCGCCTTGATTTCGCGCACAATCCGTTCAAATTTATCGTCGCTGCTTAGCTCCTCTTTTTGCAGAGGCACCTGCTGGAATCGCTGCTCGCTCTCGCTTTTTGCGCCATCTAATTGCCCCTCCTGTGCTTTTTCCATTCTATCTGCAGGCGTGCTTGGAATGATCCGCTGTGTCTGCTCCTCTTCGCGTGTGAGCGCATACACGGAAAATATCACCATAGCAAAAAGCACCGCAGCCGCAGCGACGATGAGCACCATCTTCTTGGATTGTGTCGATTTTAGCGCCTCTTCATCGCTTATTAGCAGGTCATCAAGATCTCTTCTGTCATCCATATTTTCTCCTCATTTTTTGTGAGATTTTACAATCCTTTGGTGCTACATGTATTTCGCCCATGACGAACCTCGCTCCTTAGCATACACGCCATAGGGAATCGCCAAAATATTAAAATCCCGCGGTAGCTCTTGGTTGGGGAACATTCTCCACTCAGTCGGCATTTTTTGCGACAGCTTCATAGAGAGGGTCTTGCCGAGCTGATAGGCTTCTTGCAAAGTTGTATGTCCCTTGTGAATATAGAGGTGTAGGCGACCCGGAGTGCGCGAATTATAAGCGGTAAAATTCATAAACCCCTCCTCGCGGAGCAGTAGTTGCGCACGGTGCCAAAAGCGTTCAGCACTGCGACCGTTGTAATCAATCACGATATTCTCGACATGATCGCGCTCGTTAATAAGTGAGTGGGAGATGGAGATTTCGCCCTTTAGATGCTGTTGAATGAGAGTGCGCGTGAGCGGGGCATCGACGCGCTCGTATTTGTTATAAAACGTGCGCCCGTTAAAGAGCACTTTCTGCCCGATTCCCTCACACCTGCGCCAGTAGTGACTTTCGATCATCTTAATGAGCTTAAGCTCCATGTCGCTTACCATGCTCCCCCCCCCTTCTTCAGAATCTAAGTAATACCTCCAAATATCCTAAAAAATCGCCCGATCATACACGGGGAATCGAGCTGCAAACTCCGCGATCTCCTGCTTGATTTTGGCGTGCTTTTGTGAATTATTCACCTCATCTAGCACATCAGCGATTTTGTTAGTGATAAATTCAAATTCCGCTTCTTTCATGCCCCGCGCAGTGAGTGCAGGCGTGCCGATTCTCACGCCACTCGTGATAAATGGACTGCGCTTCTCGCCTGGGACGGTATTTTTATTGACCGTGATTCCCGCATCGCCTAGAGCCTTATCCGCGTCTTTGCCGCTAAAATCCCTATCAAGGAGCGAAACAAGCACGAGGTGATTATCCGTCCCACCGCTCACCAGGCTGTATCCGCGCTCAAGCAGCACGCGCGCGAGCACTTTAGCGTTGGCTTTAATCTGCTTGGCATAGAGTTTCCATTCGGGTTTGAGATTCTCGGCGAATCCTACGGCTTTAGCAGCAATGATATGCATGAGCGGTCCGCCTTGGATCCCCGGGAAGATTGCTTTGTCAATCTTTTTCGCCAGCTCCTCGTCATTAGTGAGAATCATGCCTCCGCGCGGACCTCGGAGCGTCTTGTGCGTCGTGGTCGTAACTACGTGACAATGCGGGAAAGGATCGGGATATTCGCCCGCTACCACAAGCCCCGCCACATGTGCTACATCGCCTAAAAGCAGCGCGCCCACGCTATCGGCAATCTCTCTAAATCGCTTAAAATCCAGCTCCCTCGCATAGGCACTAAATCCGCAGACGATGATGTTTGGCTTTACGATTTGCGCAATTTGCGCCACTTTATCATAATCAATCCAGCCATCAAGCTCCACGCCATAAGAGAAGCTCTGATAGATTTGCCCGCTCGTGCTAACCTTTGCGCCATGGGTGAGGTGTCCGCCGTGACTCAAATCCATGCCCAAAATCCGATCATTTGGCTTAAGTAAAGCCGCATAAACCGCGCTATTGGCTTGACTGCCCGAATGAGGCTGGACGTTTGCGAAGTCGCACTTAAAGAGCTTTTTAGCGCGCGTAATGGCGATCTCTTCAATCTGATCAACAAACTCGCAACCGCCGTAATATCGCTTATATGGATAGCCCTCGGCGTATTTGTTCGTGAGCACACTCCCCATGGCTTCCATGACTGCAGGGAAAGTAAAATTCTCGCTCGCAATCATCTCCAGATGGCTATTTTGGCGTGCAAACTCCTTATTGATTAGCTCAAAAACCTCTCTGTCGTTACTCTCTAGCGCGTAATTCATTGCTCGTTGTCCTTTAAAATAGTGTATTCGCTCTTGGTAACCTTAAGTGCGGGGAAGAGGATTACATCTTTGATGGAGCGGTTGTTTGTGAGGAGCATTACGAGGCGATCAAGCCCGATTCCCTCGCCTGCGGTGGGGGGCATGCCGTGTCCGAGTGCCCATACATAATCTTCGTCCATGTGCTGTGCCTCCTCATCGCCGTCATTTTTCGCCGCGACTTGCGCGCGGAATCGCTCCAGCTGATCGAGCGGGTCATTAAGCTCGCTAAAGCCGTTGCTAATCTCCTTGCCCCCGATGAAAAGCTCGAATCTATCGGCAATTTGGGGATTTTCATCATTGCGTCTAGCCAGCGGGCTAATCTCGATGGGAAAATCCGTGATGAAGGTCGGATTGATGAGCTTCTCCTCAACTAGCGCATCAAATGCTTCAGCCTGCAAATGCCCGATGTCTAGGTTGTTTTCAAGCTTGATTCCCGCGTCGGTTAGATATTCGCGCAATTTTGCGCAATCCTCCATAACCTCATAGGGCACGTCACCGATTTTGTGGAGCGCGTCCTTGTAGGTAATGCGCAAAAAGGGCTTGGAGAAATCAATCATATCCCCGCCATGAGGCAGGATTTTAGGCAGGTTGAGCTCTGCGAGGAGGTAGGCAAAAAGCTCCTCGGTC
The DNA here is from genome assembly GCA_963540505.1 of uncultured Wolinella sp. Taxonomy (GTDB): domain Bacteria; phylum Campylobacterota; class Campylobacteria; order Campylobacterales; family Helicobacteraceae; genus Wolinella. The sequence continues at coordinate 16,285 of CAUTMV010000007.1, read as the reverse complement.
AGATCCATAAGCTCGTGATAAGTTTTATACGCCCAGTAGAACTCAATCATTGTAAATTCGGGGTTGTGCGAATGATCCATGCCCTCATTGCGGAAATTGCGATTAAGCTCAAAAACCGCCTCAAAGCCCCCGACAATGAGCCGCTTCAGGTAGAGTTCAGGCGCGATTCTTAGGTAGCGATCCACATCTAGGGCATTGTGATGTGTGATGAATGGTTTTGCATTTGCGCCACCGGGAATTGGGTGCATCATCGGAGTTTCAACCTCCAAAAAGCCCTTATTTTCGAAGAATCGGCGCACATTTGAGATGATTTGGCTGCGCATTTTGAAGGTCTCTTTGACCTCGGGATTCATAATTAAATCCAAATATCTCTGACGATAGCGAAGCTCCACATCGACGAGCCCGTGGTATTTTTCAGGGAGCGGGACGATGGCTTTGGTGAGGATTTTCATCGTGCGCGCATGCAGGCTCAGCTCGCCCGTGCGGGTAACAAAAGGGAAGCCGCTCACCGCGACAATATCGCCTACTTCAGCGAGCTTTTTTAGGGTTTTAAACTCCTCCCCCAGCTCATTTTGCGAAAAATAGATCTGCAAGATTCCGCTCTCATCTTCGAGCTTCGCAAAGGCTGCCTTCCCCATGTGGCGCAGGAATCTAATGCGTCCGACGATGGATTCCTCAACATTTTCATCTTTTTTCTCTTCGCCCTCGCACCCTTTAAGCGAGGTAAATTTAGACAAAAATTCCGCATTTGTTATGGTGCGAGCGAGCTTGTTGTCGTAAGGATTCCCGCCTGTTTCTTGTAGCTCGCGCCCTTTTTGTATCCTCTGCTGAATGTATTGATTGGAAAACAATGCCACTCCTTTATTCTGCTTGTGGGGCGGGAATCGCCCTCTCTTGCGGGATTTTCGTTAAGGAATCAAGCTCGATTACCATGCCCCCGACTGCGAGCAAAATCGGATAGACGATACTGGAGCCGGTGTAGCGTTTGAGATTTGAGTTGATGATTTCGACATTTGAGAGGGCATAGGCAATGATGGCAAAGATGATGAAATTTTTACCCGCAGCAAAGAGGAATCCAAGCAGACGATCCGTCCCGCTAAGCGAGCTTGCTCGCACAAGACGAAGCACAAGCTCTGCTAAAATAAGCATCGCAATCCAAAACGCCGCAAGAATCGCCACAAAACCCGCCAGATTCAAAGCCGCCTGATTCTCAAAAGCATAGAGATTTTTGCTAATCCACACGCCCATCATTTCCGAATATCGCGAAGCAAGAAAAACACCCCCAAGAATGCCGCTCAGACCGAAAAACTCACGAACAAGCCCGTTGATAATCCCCTTCAGTCCGAGAAGCACCGTCAAAGCAACAACGATGATATCGATATAACTAACCCCTTCCATAATACCCCGTATCTCCCAAAAATGATGACTTTTCACATGCGGATTTTGCGTGCGGATTAAAGCCTTAGTCTGCGGGAATCTTACAACATATATTCTAAAATCTTTTATGATAAGATTTTTAGCACTCAAAGGGGGAGAAAATGGCAGCAAAAGAGCACATATTTGACATATCCGCAAAGCTTGACATGCAGGAGCTAAAAAACGCGCTGGATCAGTGCGAGCGTGAGATTTCCACTCGCTTTGATTTTAAGGCGGATCAGTTTAAAGAGGTCATTTTGAATGAAAAAGAGAAGAGCGTAACGCTCCATGCGAGCAGCGATCACAAGATTGACGCGCTCAAAGATATGCTAAATAGCAAGCTCATTAAGCGCAATCTGCCGATTAAATGCCTAAAGGAATCGCGTCGTGAAAGTGCCACAGGTGGAAGTGTGCGGGTAGTTTATGCGATTAATGATGTGCTTACCCAAGAGATCGCCAAAGAGATTGTGCAGATTATCAAGGATCGGAAATTCAAAGTCCAGAGTGCCATTCAGGGCGACGAAATCAGGGTGAAATCTAAAAATATCGATGATTTGCAGGCAGTGATTGCTCATTTACGCGCGCTGGAGTTTGATGTGCCGCTTAGTTTTGGGAATTTCCGCTAGTTTTGAGTCTGTAAATTCGTGGGAATCCTAGCCCATTTCTTACCCGTGCGCGAGCCTTTTGGCATATTTTTTCGCGCGCAATTTTTGCCACAAAACATAGCTTCCGCGCTATTTGCCGCTTGCACATTTTCGCTTTTTATCTATCTTTACCATTTTGGCGTGCACTTCAATTTCATCTATTCGCCCCTTGCGCTGCTCGCACTCTATCTATTTTTGCGACTTTCGCCACATGCGGGGCTATTTTTTGGCTTTTTTGTGGGAATCGCATGGTTTTACTGGATTGCGCTAAGTTTTAGGTATTATCACTTTGCCTACCTAATTCCCCTGGTCATCGTGGGAATCGGGCTTGTTTATGGGCTTATTTTTATGTTTCTTTTGGCGTTCAGAGCTCCAATTGTGCGTGCGTTGTGGTTGCTTTTATGCAGTTTTATTGCACCCTTTGGATTTGATTGGCTTGTGCCAGAAATCATGCTGCTTCCAAGCCACTTCTCCACATCTAAAGGCGCATTCGCCCTCGTGCTTTCTGCCCTTTTGCTTTTTATCTATTTGCCCAAGCGATTCATGCGCCTTCTCGCGCTTTTGCCCCTATTTTTCGCGCTTCATACACCTAAAAATCCCCCGATTCCCCTTCCTGATATTTTACTTGTAGAGACACAGCTGCCTCAAGGAGTGCGCTGGGATAAAGTGCGAAGAAGCGGCGTAATTAGCGGGAATCTAGCAGAGATTAATCGCGCGATTCTTGAAGGTAGGCGTGCAATTTTATTCCCGGAGACCGCCTTTCCTCTTGCGCTTAATTTAGAGCCCGCGCTTCTTGAGATTTTACTGCAAAAAAGCGAGCAAATTGCGATTATCACGGGTGCACTGAGGGTTGAGGGCGGGAGGGTTTTTAACTCCACTTATCTTTTTAGTCAGGGCAAAATGCGGCATGCGGATAAGATTATTCTAGTCCCTTTTGGCGAGCGCATTCCGCTGCCCCGATTCCTTGCACGAGCCATAAATGAGCTTTTTTTTGGCGGAGCGGAGGATTATGAGGGCGGAGGGGGTGAGCCCTCTAATTTTGAGATTGCGGGCGAGACGTTTCGCAATGCGATATGTTATGAAGCGACTAGCGATAAGATGTATGAAAATTATCCGAAATTTATGCTCGCAGGGAGCAATAATGCGTGGTTTTATCCAAGCATCGAGCCAAGCTTACAGCGGCTACTCATGGGATATTATGCGCAAAAATATGGGACGATTATCTTTCATTCTGCAAACTATTCAAAAAGTGAAGTTATTTTTCCATATTAATCATTTTAGGAGTATCGATTCCGCCCCCAAACGCGCCTTTTAGAGGGTTGCTTTATTTGTGCATTGCCTTGCAAACTCTACAGTGCGAACTTCTCTAATCGCGCTTACTTTGATTTCGCCCGGGAATTGCACCCTCGCTTCAATCTCTCGGGCAATCTCTTGGGCGATGAGCGTGCTCTCCTCATCATTTAGCAGCTCTGCATTGACGATCACGCGTATCTCGCGTCCTGCACTGATTGCATAGGCTTGACGCACGCCGTAGTGTTCCAGTGCGATTCCCTCAATCTCTTGCATGCGCTTTAAGAAGCTCTCCATGACCTCGCGTCGCGCTCCCGGACGAGCCGCAGAGAGAGCGTCAGCGGTGCATACTGCGGCACTTTCGATACTTTGAGCCTCCTCGTGACCGTGGTGCGCGAAAATGGCGTTAATCACGACGGGGTGTTCTTTGTAGCGTTTGCAAACCTCCGCACCCAAATCAACATGACTACCTGCGAAATCATGCGTGAGAGCCTTGCCTATATCATGCAAAAGCCCCGCACGCCTTGCAAGCCTTGAATCCCCGCCAAGCTCCCCTGCGATGACGCTCGCAAGGTGTGCAACCTCCAGCGAGTGCCCGAGTGCGTTTTGCCCGTAGCTTGCGCGATATTTGAGCCGCCCGATGAGCTTTTTAATCTCGGGATGAATGTATCCAAGCTCCAAATCAAGTGCGATATTTTCGCCCTCTTTGAGCACCTCCTCTTCAAACTCCTTGACCACTTTTTGATAGATCTCTTCGATTCTTGAGGGGTGGATTCTCCCGTCTTCCACCAACGCTTCGATCGTGCGTGTGGCAATGGCGCGGCGATAGAGGTTGAAGCTGCTAAGCACGATCTCTCCGGGTGTGTCATCAATAATCAAATCCACGCCTAAAATCATTTCAAAAGCTCGGATATTACGCCCTTCTTTACCGATAATGCGCCCTTTGTGCTCATCGCTGGGCAGATGAATGACATTGACCAGTCGTTCCGCGGCAAACTCCCCGGCAAAGCGCGTCGTCGCCTGCGCGAGGATATAATTCGCTCGCCTTCGCCCCTCTTCTTTGGCTTCTTTTTCATATTTGCGCACGATTTTGGCAATCTCTGCGCGAGACTGCTCGGTCGCTTTTTGAAGCGCGAGATTCCTCGCTTCTTCCTGCGTAAGCCCTGCAACATGAGACAAAAGCGCGAGCGATTCTTGCAGTTTTGCCTGATAATCACCCCTAAGCTTTTCAGCCTCTTGGAATTGGTTCGCCAGCTTCAGACGCTCCTCGTTTAGCAGCTCTCGCTCCTCTCTGATTGCGTCATTTTTGCACTCCAGTTGCTGCTGATTGCGTGCTTCTTGTTTCTCTAATTTGTATTGAAGCCTCTCGTAATCCTTTATGACTTTTTGCGTCTCGCGCTCATATCGATTCTTAGCCTCTAGCTCGATCTCTCTTGCTTTGATTTTTGATTCCTGCAAAAAGAGCTCCGCCTCATGCTCGATTGCTTTAGCTTTAGCCTTAGCTTTTTCGATATGAATTTTGTAATTGGCGCGATGAACTTTTCTTGCGATGAAAAAGGTCGCTCCTCCCGAGAGCAGTGCGGAGAGAAGCGAGCCTGATACGATCCACTCTGTCATCTGTTTTACCCTTTAATAGGGCTATGTCCGCGGTAATAATCAGGTCAGCTTGAATATCATACCTTTGTGTGATAATTTCGTGAGAAAGGCATAGGTCGCGGGCGACAAAAATAGTGATTGGTCTATTTTGCAAACGAGAGAAAAATCGATCATACATTCCCTTCCCATAGCCTATTCTGCGTAAATTTCTATCTGTGCCGACGATAGGAATCACAGCGACATCAACCCTGTGATGATTAAAATATGAAAATAAAGGCTCTTTGACACCGAATTTCTTCTTAAGAAGCGGTAAGCGCAATGCTACCATTTTGAAACTAACATCTTGCATAAAAGGCAAATAAAGGCGTTTTTTGGGCTGCTTTTTGCGAAAATAAGCCATCGCGGGGCGAATATCCGCCTCGATTCCCAGCGGATAGAAAAATAGAATACTTTTTGGATTTAGTGCATTTAGCGTCTCAATAAGTGCGCGATTAATGCGGGAATCGACGGAGCAAAGGCGCGAAGAATGCGCCCTCTTCTTGAGCCTCGCAAGAGATTTGCTTCTAAAGTCCGTTTTGTCGCATTTAATCATCATAAGAGAATGCCTTTATTCTGGGCTTTTGCAAAATCAATTATAATATGCGCCATCCATTTTGAGATTAAGGGATTATTGATGAGGGCGCATTTATCGGGATTTTTCGCGGCAGTTTTTGTGCTGTTTTTTGCGGGCTGCGATAAAGAGGATTTTGGCTATAAAAATGAAGTGAATATCCAAAAACGCACGCAAAATTCGGGAAAATTCGCCCTAGAGCTAAACGATGGCAGCGTGCTAAAGGTAAGCAAGCACGATAATAAGGGGCTATTTTTTGAAGGGTATGAGGGCAAGGCGGTGCTTTTAAATTTTTTTGCGACATGGTGTCCGCAGTGTAAAGCGGAGATTCCCCATTTGGTTAATCTCAAAAACAGCCACAAAGATGAGCTTGAAATCATTGGAATCCTCATGGAAGATACGCGTAGTGCAGAGGAGATAGGGCGTTTTGCGGAGGCGTTTGAGATTAATTTCAAAATCGCCCTCTCGAGCGAAAATCAAAAGCTCGCTAAAGCCCTTGGGGGAATCCGCAGCATTCCTTTTATGATCCTCTACAATCCAAAGGGCGAGTATGTTACCCACTACATCGGGACGGTGCCTGAGGAGATGATCGAGTTTGACATCAAGCGCGCATTGGAGAAGCAGCGATGATTGCGCGGATATTAGGCAAGAGCATTGAGGGAATCCACGCGCTCATACCCAAACGCTCGCCAAAAATCCCCAAAGAGCTTCTCGAAGAGGTGCTAATCGCTTCGGATATGGAGTATGAGCTTGTAGAGAGCCTGCTTGGGAATCTGGGCGAAGAGGTAAGTCGCAATGAGCTTGAGGTGGCGTTGTATCGGATTTTGCGCGGGGAGAGTTATTATGATCGGCTCACCCCCAAAAGCGTGGAATCCAAACCCTGCGTAACGCTTGTTTTGGGCGTGAATGGTGCGGGAAAAACCACGACCATCGCAAAGCTCGCCACACTGTATAAAAAGCAGGGCAACAGCGTGATTTTAGGCGCGGGGGATACCTTTCGTGCTGCAGCGATTGAGCAGCTTAAACTCTGGGCGCAAAGGCTTGAGATTCCCATTATCCACACACAACAAGGACATGATCCAAGCGCGGTCGCGTATGATACGATCGCCTCGGGAATCGCGCGTAAAAGCGATCATATCATCATTGATACCGCAGGGCGATTGCACAATCAAACCAACCTCAAAAACGAGCTGCTAAAAATCGCGCGGACGTGTGATAAAGCCCTAAAAGGCGCGCCTCATCAAAAGCTACTCATCATCGATGGCACGCAGGGGAGCTCTGCAATCGCGCAAGCAAGGATATTCCACGATACGCTAGGGGTGGATGGGATTATCGTCACCAAGCTTGATGGCACGTCTAAAGGGGGCGCAATCTTTTCGATTATCAGCGCACTTCGTGTGCCGATTCTTTACATCGGCACAGGCGAGGGTGCGGAAGATTTGGTGGCATTTAACGAAGATGAATATATAAGAACCCTTCTTGATGCGATATTTGCATGAATGCGCCTAAAAATTCAAAGAAAAAGAGCGTGCTTTTTGAGTGCCAGCACTGCGGATTCCAGAGCTTAAAATGGCTTGGGAGATGTAGTCAGTGCGGCGCATGGGAGAGCTTCATTGAGCTTAATGAAAGACAAATCGAGTCGCTCAAAAGTAGTGGTCTAACAGCCAAAAACGGCGCGATTCCCATGCCCATCACAGAGATTAAGCAAGAGAGCGTGCTGAAATACTCCTCCTGCGAAGCGGAGCTGGACATCGTGCTAGGCGGAGGAATCGTCTCAGGTGGGCTTTATCTCGTGGGTGGAAGCCCGGGTGTGGGGAAATCGACACTCCTTTTAAAAATGGCGGGGAATCTCGCCAAAACCTCACGCTCGATCCTCTATGTGAGTGGCGAGGAGAGCCTCGGGCAGATACGTGCGCGCGCGGAGAGGCTAGGTGTGATGAGCGAGCGGCTCTTTTTGCTCAATGAAATCGAGCTTGAGCGCATTCAAAGTGCGCTAAATTCGGCGGATTTTGAACTTGTTGTGATCGATTCCATTCAGACGCTCTATTCTGAGCAGATCTCTAGTGCCCCGGGCAGCGTTTCGCAGGTGCGTGAAGTAACTTTTGGGCTCATGCGCCTTGCCAAAGAGCGAGGGATTGCGATTTTTATCATCGGGCATATCACCAAAGAGGGTGCAATCGCAGGTCCGCGCGTGCTTGAGCACATGGTCGATTCCGTGCTCTATTTCGAGGGCGATCCATCGCGTGAATTGCGTATTTTGCGTGGATTTAAAAATCGCTTTGGCACAACGAGCGAAGTGGGGATTTTTGAGATGACGCAGGGCGGATTAATTAGTGCAAAAGACGCTTCAAGACTCTTTTTTAAAAAGCGTCCGCCTCAGGCGGGGAGTGCGCTAAGTGTCGTGATGGAGGGGAGTAGAGCCCTCGTGCTTGAGGTGCAAGCCCTCGTGGGGGAAACAAGCTTTGGCGTGCCAAAGCGCGCGGCGACGGGCTTTGATGGGAATCGGCTCAATATGCTTCTCGCCCTTTTGGAGCGCAAACTCGAGCTTCCGCTCAATCGCTATGATGTTTTTATCAACATCGTGGGCGGGATTAAGATCGCCGAGACTGCTGCGGATTTGGCAGTGATCGCTGCGGTGGTATCGAGCTTCCGCAATCGTCCGCTCAACAACACGACGGTGTTTATCGGCGAAGTGAGCTTGACAGGCGATATTAGGGAGGGGAATCGCCTCGATATACGGCTAAAAGAGGCAATCGCGCAAGGGTTTGAGCGCGCGATTGTGCCACAAAAACCACAGCAGGATCTGGGTATCAAATGCTTCGTCGTGAGCGAAGTAACCAAAGTGCTTGAATGGATGTAGGTGCTTGAATGGGCGTAGGTGCAAAGCCCTCTCTAAAATATTGAGCCTCACTCCCATTTTCTCTTTTTCTTATATTTCTCCCTCTTAAAATCCTCCTTATAAACCCCTAAAACGCCCTTATTTCCATATTTTCTTTTCATCATTTTTTAAGCGGGGGGGGGGGCACAATATTTATTTAAATTCATTTACAAAGGAGCAAGTTTGGAGAGAGAGAACACGGAAGAGAACACGATCAAAGAGAGTGCAGAGAAGGAGAATGAGCTTCACACACAGATTGGCTTATCTCTCCTTAGCGGTTTGGTCGCGAGTATGGCACCTATCGCCCTAGATGTGCGAACTCCGCAGTGGGCTGTTGCATTCATTATGATTTCTGGCTTCATGATATGGGGCGTGCTTAAGGTGCGTAATTGTCCTACACCTATACCATTGGATAAAAAGTCAAAGACATTTATTATCGCTGCCTTGTTTTTGATAGCGGTGGCGCTAATTACTTTGATCGTTTGTCTTGTTTGTTGTATGAAAACAGCTTAAAAAGGAGAAAAAATGAAAAAGATTGCTTTAGGTTTGGTGGTATTGGTTAGTTTGGTATTTGCAGATTTCACGCAAGAGCAGATTAAAGACTTTGACAAGCGGTGCAAAGATGGAGAGAGCTTTAGTTGTGGCTTATTGGGTGAGTGCTATCTTTCTGGCGCAGAGGGTCTTAGCAAAGATTATAAAAAGGCTAAATTCTACCTTGAGAAAGTATGCAAAAAGGGTAATGAAAAAGATGGGCGTTTTGCAGCAGCTTGCAGCAATCTTGGATTTCTGTATGCCAATGGCGGCTATGGTGTCCCACAAGACTACAAAAAAGCCTCGAAGCTCTACAATCTGGCATGCGATAAGGGAGAAGCTACTGCATGCCAAAATATCGGAGCGATGTATTATGACGGCTGGGGTGTGCCGCAAGACAGGGTCAAAGGGGCAGGCTATTTTAGAAGAGCGTGCGATGCTGGAGATTGGGCGGCATGCAGGAATTTTGCCCTATATCACTATGATTTTGGCAATCAAAGCAAGGCGGCACAATACTATAAAAAGGCTTGCGAGATGGGTAGAAACGACTATGGTGCGCAAAATGACCCCGAGGATAGAAAAATATGGCAAGAGGCGTGCGATATGTCTAGTATCTTGAACTAATCGCCAACAAACCCAAACTCACAAAAGTGTGGGAATCGAGGCACAAAAACTAGGCGGGGTTGGGGCGAGAGCAGAAAAAGCCCTCTTGCTCTAGTGTCTTTAATTAATCGCATTGATTTGTGTCGCCCCCATGTGGGGAATCGAAGCTATTTGAGTGTGATCGGACCTGTGGCACTCCCCTCGAGGAATTGCCTGACATGGGGATTCTCGCTCCTTTTGAAGCTCTCTTTATCGCCCCATTCGATAATCTTGCCATCAAAAAGCATAGCGACGTAATCCGCCGCCTTGAAACTCTCTTTGAGGTCGTGGCTAATGAGAATCGAGGTGGTCTCTAGCTCATTTTGTAGCCGCACAATCATCTGCGTAATGTGATCGCTCGTGATGGGGTCAAGCCCGCTTGTGGGCTCATCATAGAGGATCACTTTGGGGTCTAAAATAATACTCCGAGCGAGCCCTGCGCGTTTTCTCATGCCTCCGCTAAGCTCGTTAGGGTAGAGGTGTGCTACTTCGTTAGGGCGTAGTCCGACCATCTCAAGGCGGGAGAATACCTGCGCGCGGATCTGCTTTTTGGATAGGGTTGTATGCTCATGGAGCGGGAAAGCGACGTTTTCAAAAACATTTTGGCTATCAAAAAGTGCGCCACTTTGAAAGAGGAATCCCATCTCTTTCCTCATATCATAGAGGCGTTTTTGCGAAGCGCGCGGGATACTCTCGCCACGGAAGAGAATATCGCCGCTATCTGGCTCAAGTAGGCGCACAATCAGGCGTGCAATCGTCGATTTGCCCCCGCCGGAGAGCCCGAAGATGACCGTCGTCTTCCCTGCGGGAATCTTCAAGCAAACATCGCGTAAAACCCGCTTCTCTCCAAAGGATTTCGCGACATGCACAAGCTCAAGCAAGGTTATTCTCCTTTGTCAAAATGGCTAATCAAAACGCCCTCCAAAAGCTCGTCCAAATCGCCATCTAAAATCGCCTCGATGTTGCTGTATGCGATGTTGCTGCGGTTGTCTTTGACCTGCTGATATGGGGCTAGGACGTAGCTTCTTATCTGATGACCCCAGCCGATTTCGCTTTTCTCTATGGAGTCGTATTCTGCGTTGCGTTTGGCTAGCTCAAGCTCATAGAGGCGGCTTTTTAGCATTTTAAAGGCGGTGGCTTTGTTTTTGTGCTGACTGCGGTCGTTTTGGCATTGCACGACGATTCCCGTAGGGATATGGGTAATGCGAATCGCGCTTTCGGTTTTATTGACGTGCTGCCCGCCCGCTCCGCTTGCACGGTAGGTATCTAGGCGAATATCTTTCTCATCAATCTCAATATCGATGTCATCATCAATCTCAGGGCTAATCATCACGGAAGTGAAAGAGGTGTGGCGTTTGGCATTTGCGTCAAAGGGCGAGATCCGAACCAGCCGATGAATGCCGTTTTCGACCTTCAGATAGCCATAGGCATTTTCGCCCTTAATGATGAAAGAAGCGTCCTTGATTCCCGCTTCTTCGCCCTCTTGGTAGTCCAGCACTTCCACCTTGAAGCCGCGTCGCTCCGCCCAGCGCAGATACATGCGATAGAGTATGCTTGCCCAGTCTTGCGATTCCGTCCCGCCTGCTCCCGGGTGAATGGTAATAATCGCATTTGAGCCATCGTGCTCGCCACTTAGCATGACCTCAATTTCCACGCTCTTAATCTCGCGCTCCAGTGCGTCTGATTCCTCAAACAAAAGTGCGAGTGTCTCTTCATCGTTGTCGCTTTTAGCGAGGTCAAAAAGCTCCAAAGCGTCGTTGATTGCGCCATTAGCCTGTTCATATTTTTCTAAAATGCGCTCGCATTTTCGCTTCTCTTTTTGCACCTCGCCCGCCTTGAGCGCGTCATTCCAAAAACCCTCGCTATGCTCAAGCTCCATAATCTCCCTAAGTCTATTTTTTAGGGAATCGGGCTTAATAATCTTTGCGATATTGTCTCTTTTGTTTGCGAGCTCCTTAAGAAGTTCGCCATATTCATAGCTATCCACGTTAGAAATTCCCCTTATTTTTACCTAAATTTTTCGCTTCTCTATAATCTCATGAGGTTTAGTGCGTGCTTGCTTTGCTATAATTCGTGCTTCAATTCTACATAAGCGAGGCTTAAATAGATGGAAATAGTTACCACGAGTGCTAAGCTTGCGCAGCTTCGGGGCGAGTTTAGCGGGAGTGTCGGTCTAGTCCCCACGATGGGAGCACTCCACGCAGGGCATGTGGCGCTATTTGAGGCTTCAAAGCGCGATAATGACTACACCATCGCTTCGATTTTTGTTAATCCTGCGCAATTCCTTGAGGGAGAGGATTTTGAACGCTATCCGCGCAAGCATGAGGCGGATATTAATGTGGCGCAAAAGGCGGGAATCGACCTGCTTTTCATGCCCAGTGTTTCAGAGATTTACCCGCATGATGATGAGGTGCTTCTAAGTGCGCCTAAAAAGGGCGGATATGTGCTGGAGGGGGCGTTTAGAGCGGGGCATTTTAGCGGGGTTTTGCGCGTGGTGATGAAGCTTTTAAATCTTGCGCGCCCTGCTCGTGCGTATTTTGGGCAAAAGGACGCACAACAGCTCCTTTTGGTGCGGCAGATGGTGCGCGATTTGTTTTTGCCCTATGAGATTGTCGGGATTCCCACGGTGCGAGACCCAGACGGACTTGCTCTAAGCTCTAGGAATCTCTACCTCACACCCGAGCAAAGAAAGGAGGCTCTTAAGATTTCTGCCGCGCTGAATGAAGCGATGAAGAGAATCATGACGGGCGAACGCTCCTCAGATAAGATTAAAGAGAGTGCGCGCGCGATTTTGGAGGGGCTGAGCGTGGATTATTTTGAGGTGGTGGATTATCAACTTAGACCTTGCAGCGAGGTGAAAAAGGGCGAGAGCCTGATTCTCGTGGCGGCTAGAGTGGGTAATGTGCGGCTCATTGATAACCTGTGGATTTAGATAAAAGGGGAGCGATTGAAGCGACTTGAAGTGGAGAGTATGGGTGCCACTGGGGGCGATTCCTTGAAGGTTGCGACCAATGATTTTCAAGGTTTGAGCGCGATTAAGGGCGGGAATCTAGCCCACTATGTGGCTAATAAGGTGATGAGGCGCGCAAGCTCAAAATATCTATCGCTTCAGCCCCTCGCGCAGGACAAGCTCCCCGCGCCCAAAGCGGGGCGGAGCTACCTCCTCTATGCGCATGTGCCTTTTTGCGCGACACTTTGCACTTACTGTTCATTTAATCGATTCCTCTTTGATGAGACGAAAGCGCGGCAGTATTTCCGCTCGTTGCGAGAAGAGATGAAAATGGCGCATGATTTGGGCTATCGTTTTGACTCGATGTATGTGGGGGGCGGGACGACTTCGATTCTGCTTGATGAGCTGTGCGAGAGCGTGGCTTTGGCGCGCAAGCTCTTCCCTATTCGCGAAGTCTCGTGCGAATCCGATCCAAATAGCATCGACAAAGAGACGATCGGGAATCTAAAAGGGCTCGTGGATCGCTTCTCTGTGGGGGTGCAGAGCTTTGATGATGATATTCTGCGGCGCACGGGCAGGTATGAGAAATTCGGCGGGGGTGCGGAGACGATTAAGAAGCTTGAAGCACTCATCGGCAAGCTTCCGGTGATTAATGTTGATCTGATTTTTAATTTCCCCACTCAAAATGAAGCGATGTTGCGGCGCGACCTTGCCATCATCAAGGAGCTTTCGCCCACGCAGGTGACGACCTATCCGCTCATGTCCTCCCCTTCGGTGAAAAGCCTCATAAAGCGCGCGATTGGCGAGGTTTCGCTCGAGAAAGAGGCGATTCTCTACCGCGTGATTTTGGAGGAGCTGCTTGATTCTTACACGCAAATTTCCTCGTGGGCGTTTTCAAAAAAGGGCGATGATATTATCGATGAATACGTTGTCAATCACGATGAATACGTGGGAATCGGCTCGGGGTCGTTTAGCTTTTTGGACGGGGTGCTTTATGTCAATACGTTTTCGCTCAAGGAGTATAGCCAGCGCGTGAGTGCGGGTAAAATGGGGCTTGTGCGTTTTAGGAAATACACCAAGCTAAGCCAAATGCAGTATCGTCTCATGGTAGGGCTTTTTGGCGGGAGTGTGCATAAAGGGGCGTTTTCTCGCGCCTTTGGGATTCCTATCGAGATCGCGCTCTTTAAGGAGCTCGCGTTTTTGCGACTTTTTGGAATGATCGAGGAATCTAAGGGGGTAATCCGTCCGACCTTTAAGGGAAAATACCTCTTCTTATCGATGATGAAAGAGTTCTACATCGGCATGGACACGGTGCGCGAGGAATCGCGCGCAAGATTAAGTGCGGAGGATATGTAGCGACCCGCTAGCTTTGCTCGCCCTCTCTATAATCCGCACTTCGCTTGCGTTAGGTCATATAGCTGGTACATCATTTATGTTGCCGTCTAAGAGCTTCAACAGCATTTTCAATACCGTTTTCATTTTTTCCCTTTGCCCATTCATCCCAGAAATTGACAGTTGCACTATTGGGTTTAATTGCCGGTTTATCTATTAATACCCGTGTCGGAAGCAATGAGGCATCTCCAACAATAAGAGCTTCACCTACATCCAGTATAGGAAGCATTTCTGAAAAGTCCCCAAGATTATCCGGAAATAGTTTTCTTATAACATTTTGATCATCCGGATTTGTTAGGCGCATAGAAATAAAATTTCCGCATTGACTTAAAATTGTTTTACTTACATCAGAGGGACGCTGACTTATAACTACTAAAGAGACTCCATATTTACGACCTTCTTTTGCAATTCTTTCAAAATTATGCAGCCCTTTTTCTTCAATTGAGCTATTTGTATTTGCAGGAAGATACAAATGTGCTTCATCACAAAATAATGCTATAGGATGTCTACACTCATCTTGCATCCATTGTTGAACAGTAAATATGAATCTGCCGATTAATCCTGTTATCAACGGCAATATATCTGAAGGAACTTCTGAAAAATCTATAATTTTTAAACCGTTATTTTTACCAAAATCCATCAATTTTTTTGCAAAATCATTTATCCAATCATAATTAAGTAAAATTTCATCTTTATTGAAAATAAAATTCAACCGTTTATCCGCTTGTTTGCTTTTCAATCGTTGTATAAACCGTGTTAATTTTCCATAAAGGGGTCCTTGTTTTTCCGACCGTGATCCTTGTACCATTTCCGTATCAAGTGTTTCTAACTTTTCTAGTACATTATCTATTCTATATGGAATAGGACTTTCAACGGTGAGATTTTCCAATAAGTCTTTTTTGTTAGCTCTTTCAACAGTTTGCTTTTTCTCTGATAAAATGAGCTCAAAAAGAGACCTGGATTGATTTGGTGCATTTGTATCACTCCTATCGAGTAATAGAGATTCGATTTCTTCGTACGAAAGCAGCCAATAAGGTATGAAAATGATATTTTCAGTCTTAGGAGTATCTGCCGGACCTGCAATTTTTAGAAGAGAAGTATTGTGAAGTTTTTCTAATGGTTTATATTCTCCGTGTAGATCAAAAACAACACAGTTCACTGATTTTAACTGAGCGGCTTTATCTAACACATTTGCAACTGTCCATGATTTCCCGGATCCTGTACCGCCGACAATTACTGCATGCCGTTGAAAAAATTTATTACCGTCTAAATTTGCCGTAGAATTATCAGAAATCGTATACTTCCCGATTGTCAAAGGATTATCGCTATTAGTAGAAATCATTCCCATAAATTCTGATAACCCTTCGCCCTGTAATAAAAAACAATCAGCATTTATACTTGGCACGGTATTTAATGTTCTTTTAAAAATATTACTTTTCTCACCTTCTTTTTCTAAAAGAGTTCCAACCAGATTAATTTTTATAATATTTTCAATAGTTACAACAGTCTCATCATCAGTGTCAATGTTTTCAGAAATACTCCGACGCATAATTTTCGAAATAAGCCCTATTATTTTTTCGCCTGTCTTTGTTGAGCGAATATGAACAATTTGATTGATTTGTACACTGTTCAATAAAGACTCATCATTTACCTTTACAATAGCATTTCCGGTATCAACGCTTTGTACTTTACCAATAAGATTTTCATTAGTAATCACAAAATATCCTCCATAAATTTTGTTAATGTCCAATAATCTTTATCTAAGAAAGATGAAGTAGTATTTTCACCGTTCTGTCTTATTCTTACCTTTGTGTTATCAGTATCAGATTTTTCTAATAAAACATAATTTTTTGCGTTTTTTAATTCTTTATCTGCTGTTTGTGTTATAGTTCTTGTTATTAGAACAATAGGTGTCCCGCTATTTATCTTATTTATTATTCTAGGCGTAATATGTTCATCATTAAACCCAAAGCCGATTGCAAAGAAACTATCTGCCTTTTTTATTACTTTATCAGAATATTGTATCAACTCACGATATGGGGAATGATAAGTTTCTTGATATTTATGCTTACCCGGGGGAATAATGACAGGTTCTATGGTATCGTTAAAAACATCTGTATATCTGATCTCGTTATTAATTTTCCCCCAATTTAATGAACCGTGAACTTTTATTAAATTAACTATATTCTTATCTTTACATCTTCATTAAAAGCTGATAAAATCCGTCCCGAATATCCATCTGTAAAATTGATGTTATGATATGTCATAACATATTCAAGCGGGTGTTAGGCTTTTTTCTTATTGATGATAATGTGTCCCGCACTGAACAATATATA
>CAUTMV010000006.1:0-150103 GCA_963540505.1 uncultured Wolinella sp. | reverse complement strand
AAGGCTCAAAGATCAGCAGCCCGATGATTTGGTGGCGGCTTTGCTCATGCTTTTGGCGCAAAATTATGGCGATGATGTGCAAGAGCTCTCGCTTAAGGCTCAACAATTCTATCGCGAGCCTAATGTTTCGCTAAATGCGCTTTATTATGGACCTGCGCTGGCCAGGGAGCTCTACGTGCATGTCGGATACAACATCGGTGCGCTTCGGCGTGTGCAGCAGCTCCTAGATGATAAGCTTGTGAGCGAGCAGGGTGAAGTGCGGGGAATCGTGCAGTCGCTGGCTCTTACGAGTATCTATTTGAGGGAGTTTGAGAAGGCTTTTGTGCTTTATAACTCACTCATTGATGAGCTTAAAGAGCGCGATTCTCAGACACTGTTTTTAGCCGGTGTAGCGGCTATCGGGGCAGGTCATTATGAGAATGCCATCGCGCTTTTGCAACTCGCAAAACTCGAAGCCCCAACCAATTATGAGAGTCGCTACGCGCTTGCATTGCTTCAGCAGCAAGCCAAAAATCTCAAAGCCGCCTCCATTCAGTTCGCGGCTGTGGGGAACGTCGGCTTTGAGTCGGAGTATTTTGATTTTGAGATTGACAGTTCGGAGTATCTGCCTTAGATTTTATTGCACATGATGCAGCTTGAGATTGTGTCGATGAATACCTCATTTTTGCGATCTTTGAGATAGGCGAGGTAGAGCTTTCGCTTGAGTTTGCAACCGCGGATTTTTGCCTCATACAGCGTGCCGTTGTCCAGGTCGTCTTGCAAAACATAGCGCGAGAGGATTGCCACAGTGGGACGCGGGGAATCCTCGGGAAATTGAGGACTCTTTAGCACGGTGTGTTTCACGCCTGTAGAGCTGCTTACCACCCCTTTAAAATCGAATGTTGTGCAGTCGATTCCCATGTCATCGAGGGTTTCGCTGATGATTTTGCGTGTGTTGCTTCCCCATTCTCGAGTTACCCAGAAGAAGCTTGCGAGGTCTTCTTTTTTGACGCTTTTAGGCAGGGGCGAATTACTAAAAAGCACCAACTCATCTTCAGTCCATTCGCGATAGACGACATTATCCCTAAAAACAGGGGACTCGATAAGGGCTAGATCGATTTTTTTCTCGATGAGAGCCTCGATGATTCCCTCGGAGGAATCGATCTTCACAAAGACGTCATTTTTGGTCATCTCTTTGATGTGCGCTAGACAGCAGGGAAGCATATAGTTCCCAATTGTAAAGGACGCACCGATGTTAAAGGAAGTATCTTTTTTTATGATTTTCATCATCTCTTTTTCCGCGCTTGAGATGGAGCGCTCCAGTCTTAGCGCGATATTGAGGAGCTTTTCGCCATCTTTGGTTAGCTTGATGCCATTCTTTTTGCGCTCGATGATGCGCGTATCTAAATACTCTTCGATGTATTTGATCTGCTGTGTCACTGCGGGTTGGGAGATTCCCAGCTTTGCCGATGCTTTGGAAAAGCTTCGCTCACGCACGACTACTAGGAGTGTTTCAAGCTTCGTGAAGTCTCTGAACATGATATTCCTTTGATGAGAAATTCTAAGAATGATGATTTTTGATTCATTATTCTATAATAAAATCTAATGAAATACAAAGAAAATTATAGAAAAAATTATGACTTACTTAAGATATAATCCAAACAAAACATTTATTTTGGGACTTTCATGAAACAACATTTTTTAGATGAACTCAACCCAACCCAAAGAGAAGCCGCGACGCAAATTGACGGTCCTTTGCTAATTCTTGCCGGGGCGGGAAGCGGCAAAACTAAAACCATCACGACGCGATTAGCCTATCTTATTGAAGAGGTTGGGATTCCACCCGCAAATACCCTCACGCTCACATTCACAAACAAAGCGGCGGCAGAGATGCGTGAGCGCGCGCTGAAACTCATTAGCAAGCGTGAAATGCACCCGCCTTTGTTATGCACATTTCATAAATTTGGACTTATTTTCTTAAAATTTTATATCACAAGAATCGGGCGGAAGAATAACTTTGTGCTTATTGATAGTGATGACAGAAAGAAGATTATAAAAAATATCAATGATGAGCTTCCGATAGGATTTGTTGATAGTGAAATTTCACGTATGAAAAACTGGCTCATTTCGCCGAGCGAGGCATTGACAAGTGCGCAAGATAAAAATTATAAACTAATAGCCTCAATATACGAAAAATATGAAGAGTTTTTGCGCGAAAAAAATATGGTTGATTTTGATGATCTTTTGGTGCTTACGCTTAAAATTTTAGAGTCTGATTCCACACTGTGTGATGAGACGAGTCAGAAATATCAATACATTATGGTTGATGAATATCAAGATACGAATGAATTGCAATATAAGCTCTTGCAAATGCTATGCTCCACGCATACAAACCTCTGTGTTGTGGGTGATGACGATCAAAGTATTTATGGCTGGAGAGGGGCGAATATTCATCATATTTTAAACTTTTCCGACCACTTTAAAGGGGCAAAAGTAATCAAACTCGAAGAGAATTATCGCTCTACAAAACCTATACTAGATGCAGCAAATTCTCTAATTGAATTCAATAAAGGACGCTTGGGGAAAAAGCTAATAAGCGTAAAGGGTAATGGGAAAGATATAGAAATTTTAGAGTCCAGCGATGAAGCGGAGGAGACACGCAGGATTGCCCATAAAGTGCGTATTTTGCTTGATGAGGGCGTAGATCCTAGCGATATTGCCGTGCTGTTTCGCCTCAATGCGCTTTCTCGCTCGCTAGAAGAGGCGTTTAATCGCGCCAAGATCCCCTACAAGCTCGTAGGCGCGGTGCGATTTTATGAGCGTAGCGAGATTAAGGATATTCTAAGCTATTTTCGCCTCGTAGTCAATCCGCATGATGATTTCTCCCTTGCGCGGGTAATTAATCGCCCCAAAAGGGGAATTGGAAAAACGACGCAAGATAAGATTTTACTGCATGCGGAGCGCACGGGTTTATCAGTGTTTGAGCTTCTACATAGAGGAGAGTTTAAGGAGATTTTAAGTGCGAAAAACATTACGGCTCTGTCGGAGTTTTTTGCCGTGATTGAGGAGCTTCGCGCAGTTTTGGAGGAATCGACCTTGCGATTTTTGGATCGTTTTGAGGAGCTTATCGAGCTTAAAGAGCACTTTGATAACCCCAAAGATACGATTGATCGCGTTTCAAATATTGAAGAATTTTACGGTGTGTTTCGCGATTTTATTTTGAATAACCCGCTCGCAACACTTGAAGATTTTCTGAATGATTTAGCCCTCCGAAGCGATCAAGATGAGATGAGCGAGAGTTTTGTCTCGTGCATGAGTGTGCATGCGAGTAAGGGGCTTGAGTTTGAGCATCTTTTTGTGATCGGATTTGAGGAGGGGTTTTTTCCTATGATTCGCGAGGGGAGCGACCTTGAGGAGGAGCGTAGGCTCGGATATGTCGCTTTTACTCGCGCAAAAAGCTCACTTTGTGTGAGCTATGTCCATTCGCGGTTTTACAAAGGGCGACGCACGGAACTTTTGAAGTCTCGATTCCTCAAGGAGGCGGGGCTTGTGGAGGGGAGCTTGACGCTAGAGAAGCGGAGTAACTTTAAAAAGGGCGATCTAGTCGTACATAAAATCTTTGGAATCGGGCGTGTAAGCGAGGTTCAAAGCGCGGGTAAGGAGTATAAGCTTAAGATTAATTTTGGCGGAATGGTGCGTGAAATCCTCTCTTCGTATGTGCTAAAGGCGTAGGAATCGCAGCTAAGAATCAGAGCCGAAATGTTTATGGGAATCGCGCAAGATTTCCATAAAAGCTAAGAAGTCGAATTTAAGGAAGCGCTTGAAAGAGAATGCCGTTTTTGTTGGGAAAAAGCCTATTTTTGTGAGCTCTAATCGCTATTTGCAATGGCTCAAACATCGCTTTGGCGTGAAAAAAGCCGGCTACAGCGGCACGCTCGACCCTTTTGCCACAGGCGTGCTCATCGTGGCGTTTGGCAGCTATACGAGGCTTTTTGAGCACATTATTCAAGAGCCAAAAATCTATCGTGCGACGCTGTGGCTCGGACTTTTAAGCGACTCCCTTGACATTGAGAGAATCTCGGGCGTGCAACTTCTTGCACCCTTCAAAGAGGAGAAAATCGTTCAGGTAATGGAGGCTCTTGAGGGTGAAATTGAATACACGCCCCCAAAATATTGCGCGAAGAAAATCGGCGGAAAACGCGCCTATGAGCTTGCACGCGGGGGTGAGAAAGTGGAGCTCGCGCAGGGCAAAATGTCCGTTTCTTCGCTAAAAATGCTCAACTATTCTCATCCGTTTGTCCATTTTGAGGCAAAAGTGAGCAAGGGGGCATATGTGCGCAGTTTGGGCGAGATGATCGCGCGTAATCTTGGCTGTAATGGGGCTTTGAGTAGTTTGGAACGTGTGAGTGAAGGGGGGCTTGTGTTTGAGGATTATAAGTCTCTTGATCCGCTCGCGCTAATCCCCTATCCTAGGCTATTTTTGCCTCATCTCAAAGAGGATATGGCACAGGGGAGAAAGCTTAATTGCTCTTCTCTCTTGGGTGTGAATGAGGGCAGGTATATAGTGGAATTTGAGGAAACTTTCTCTATAATAGAAGTCAAAGAGGGGCGGGTAGCCTACCTGCTGAATAGGATGGAAAAATGCTGATTTTATCGCGAAAAGAAGAGGAGAGTATTGTTATTGGTGATGAGGTGATCATCAAAGTGATCTCGATTGACAAAGGGAGCGTGAAGCTCGGATTTGAGGCACCTCCGCACATGTTGATTTTGCGCGAGGAGCTCAAGGAAGCGATCGCTAATGAGAACCTCAAAGCCTCGAGTGAAGGGGGTGATTTGCAATCACTCGCGCTCATTGCTCAAAAAATTAAAAAGTAAAAGCATGCAGCCTTCTCGCGCCTACGCAAAGATTAATCTTTTCTTAAAGATTGTAGGGACGCGGGGCGATTATCATGAGCTTGTGTCGCGTTTTTGGCGCATAGATTCGCTCTATGACACGCTTACGTGGCTGGAGGGGTGCGAGAATTTTACGGTGCACGGAAAGTTCTCTTGCGAGATGAGACAAAATAGTATTTACAAAGCCAAAGAGACGCTGCTCCCTTATCTAAACGAGCAGCAAAAGCGTGAGCTGGAAGGGCTTGGAATCGCTGTAGAGAAGCATATTCCCGAGGGAGCGGGGCTTGGGGGCGGGAGCAGTAACGCAGCGAGCTTCCTCCTTATGGCAAAGGAGCGATTTAATCTTAGGTTGAGTTTTGAGGAGCTTGCAGGAATCGGCGCGCACGTGGGGGCAGATGTCCCATTTTTCATCTTTGGATACAAGAGTGCGAATGTCTTTGGGATCGGCGAAGATGTTAGGGAAATTCATGAGATTCCCGCGAAATTAGAGCTCTTTACCCCGCCTCTTAAAATTGATACGAGTGCGGTTTATCACCATTTTCGGCGCGAGATTTTAGGGAATCTTGATCTAAAAAAGCAGGCAAGAGCGGCGGAGGAGCTGTGTAAATGCAAAGGAAGCGAGATTTTAAAGCATTCCGATCCGCTAACGCTAAATGACCTCTATCCTGCGGCACTTGCGTGCTATCCGAGCCTCAAAGAGTATGCTTTGCCCGAGCGATTTTTTAGTGGCAGTGGCAGCACCTTTTTTGCCAAAAGGCAGGAATCGTAGATGGCAAAAGCGGTCGCGAATAATAAAAAAGCCTTTTTTGATTTTCACATTTTGGAGCGGTTTGAGGCGGGAATCGTGCTTAGCGGTAGCGAAGTGAAGGCGATCCGTGCGGGTAGAGTGAATCTTAAAGATAGCTTTGTGAAAATTATTAAAAGCGAGGCATTTTTGCTAAACGCCCATATATCCTATCTCGAGACGACCAATCCGCATTACAAGCCCGATGAGAGGCGTGCCAGGAAGCTTTTGCTTCATCGCGCACAGATTGACAAACTCACGGGGAAGGTCGCCACGGAGGGCATGAGCATGGTTGCGCTTTCGCTCTATTTTAATAAGCGTAATCGCGCTAAAATCGAAATCGCCCTTGCAAAAGGGAAAAATCTGCACGACAAGCGCGAGACGTTCAAACGTCGTATCCAAGAGCGTGAAGCGCGAAGTGCTTTGAAGGAGTATTAAATGCAATATTTTGACTATATTTTTGCTACCATCGTGACGGCGGCGGTTTTTTGGTTTTTCTACTCTCGGAGCAAGAGGGAGCAGCAGCGGCTCAAGCGCGATAATGTGATTAGTAATTTTGGCTTTAAGAGTTTCAAAAGGTAACAAATGGAGCACTATTTAAAGCTGCTTGATTATGGTGTCTTCGGAATCTTGGGAATCTTGAGTGTAATTGCAGTGTGGGCGAGTATCGAGCGGCTACTTTTTTACCGCACGATACGGGTGGATTCCTACACGCACCGTAAGGAGCTTGAGATTGATCTCACAAAACGCTTAACCATTATCGCTACGATCGGATCGAATGCTCCGTATGTGGGGCTTTTGGGGACGATTTTTGGAATCATGCTCACATTTTATCGGATCGGAGAGAACAACCCAGTAGATTCCGCTAAGATTATGCAGGGGCTGGCACTTGCGCTCATAGCGACTGCGCTAGGGCTTTGCGTGGCGATCCCTGCGGTGATTTTTTATAATCTTTTGGTGCGAAAGAGCGAGGTTTTACTCGCAAAATGGGATATTTACCATGATACAAAAGAAGATTGAAGGTATTAACATCATCCCCTTCATCGACATTATGTTGGTGCTGCTCGTCGTGGTGCTGATGAGTGCTACATTTGTGTCTAGGGGGTCGATTCCTGTGAATTTGCCCCGCGCTGAGGGCGAGCTTGAGGATAAATCTTTGCAAGAGCGAGAGGTAACGATTCGTGCAGATGGCGAGCTCTATTTTGAAGGCAAAATGGTGAGTTTTACTGAGATGGAGCAGCGTATTTCCGAGCTAAACAGAGAGACGTCCATTGTGATTCGCGCAGATGCGTTCACTCATCTAGAACACCTTGTGGCTCTTTTGGGGGTGTTTCGTGGCGCAGGAATCGACAATGTCTCCATCAGCACTCAGAAACCTTAAATATCGATTAAAGGAGCATTCATGAATTACGACATCGGCACGATTATATCGGCGTTTGTAACCTTTGGTATCATCATGATGATTGTCCGCCTTTATTTGAAGCTCGTCGCGTCCAAACGCCCCACTATCCAGCGTCCTGAGTGGATGCGAGGCAGAGAGGAGCAGTGATGGGGCTGTGGGTTGATGTCCTTTTCGGCGTCATTATGGGAGTATTGGCAATGGCGGATTATCGCACCTTTGCGACTTCTAGACATCGAGATTTTAAGTCCGCTATCATAGGTGTGGGCGTGCTTGGGGCGTTTGTGGGAATCTTTATCGGACTGCTTGAATTTGATGCACTAAAAATTGAAGAATCGCTTCCCGTGCTTTTTGAGGGCTTGCGAGCGGCTTTCTACCCTTTAATTGCGGGCATGGGGTTGGCGATCGCGCTCTTAATAATCCAAAAGAGCAAGAATGTCAAGAGCGACGCTCAGGTGACTATGGATCATTTCATGCGGCAAGCTTCAAAGCTTAATCTCTTGGAATTGCTGCCCAAAATAGTTGGGATTCTTGAACGGCAGGCGCAAATCTCAGAAAAGACGCAAGAGCGCAAAGAGGTGCAGCATAGGCAGCTTTGCGAGCTTTTGGAGGTGCATTTTGGCAAGATGGGGACGGTGCTGGAGGCGGCGATTAGACAGCTTGCACGTGGAGCGTCTCAAGAGATTGTAAACGCGCTGGAGAGGGTTGTTAGGGACTTTAATCAGAACCTAAGAGAGCAGTTTGGCGACAATTTTAAGGAGCTTAATGCCGCGACGCTAAAAATGCTCACATGGCAGGAAAACTACAAGAATAGCATTGAGATGATGGAGAAAAATCTCGCGCGCTCACAAAGTGCGCTGGAGAGTAGCAGCCACTCTTTGAACGAGATTTACAAAACTAATGATAAGGTGCGAGAATTTTACAAAGAGTTAGGCGAACTCATCTGCACATATAAAGAGCAGAATAGCGAGATTAGTGCGCATTTAGAGAGTTTTATAACACTTAGAGGGAGTGCGCAAGCAAGTGTAGATGAACTAAATGAGATGTTTAATAATTCAGCTAAACAGCTAAAATCTTTAGGAACTCAAGCGAGTGAAAGTTTCCAAAAAACCCAAGAATCGCTACTAGAGAGTGCTCGATTCTTGCGAGAGGAGAGTCATGGAGGGGTCGAAGCACTGCTTGAAGAGATAAAAGAGGCTCATGCGGGGATCAATGATACGCTCAATGCCCAAAGTAGCGAGCTGAGCAGCTATATTAGAGGGGAGATGGCGCGTTCTCGTGCTGAAGTAGGCGGGCATTTGTATGCGCTCAAAAGCGAGTTTAGCGAGCTTATATCGCTCTTTAAAAATAGCTTAAGCGATAGCTCGAATGAGGTGTTTGGCGCGCTTCAAAGAAGTGTTCAGGAGACGCAAGAGCACCTTAGCACGCAAGAGCATATCTACAAAGAGCGGGGAATCGAGCTTTTTGGCGCGCTCTTAGCGCGTTTTGAAGAGCTGAGTCAAGGAATTATGCGGGGGAGCAAAGAGAAAGCTGAAGAGATTTCCCTGCTTAGCGGAGAATTTTTTAAGGAGTTTGGGGCACAGTGGCAGAGCGATCATGAGCACTTAAAAGAGGCGATTCTCAGCTCAAACAGGGAGATTCAAGAGAGCTTTGGGGTGATGAGTGAGGGAGCGGGGACGCAGCTCGCAGCTCTTACACAGAGTTTTAAAGAGGGGATCTCTGAGGTTAAAGAGAGTATCACGAAGGTCAATGAGACGCTGGCGCAAGAGACTTTGGGGCTTTTGCAAACGCACCAAAACTCGCAATTGGAGCTATTCAAAGATGGGGCGAATTTTATTAGCGATCGTCTGGTCGAGCTTGAGGAGGGGACGCAAAAGTCGCTTAAAAATCTCGCGCTTGAGTATATGAGGCTTTTGCAAAAGATCACCAAAGAGAGCGTCAATGTCCCCAAAGAGGCTAGTGTGTCGATGATTGGCGATTTTGGAAAGCTACAAAAAGAGGTCCTCCAGAGTATTCATGCGACCAATCAGACACTCCTTGAGAATCGGCACGAAATTGAGGGGCTCTTGGAGCTTTTGTCCGCGAACATTCAACACTCTCTTGAGCATGCCCACACGATGAATCGCGATGTTGCGACCTCGCTCAAGGAGCTTGATGGCGCACTGGAAGGAATGGTTAATGACTTTAAGCGCGATTATGAGTGGTTTTTGCAGCGTATTCGTGAGCTAATTGGCAGCAGATCGACATTTTGAGCTTTTTGTTCAGATTCCCGTGCTCGGGTCGAAGTTTCGCGCGATTATGCGAATCTTGATTAAAGCAAGGAGTTGTAATTGTCCTATACATCGGTCGCTATTGAGGCTTTTTCAGGTCTTGGGCTATTCTTATTTGGCATGTATTACATGGAGCGCGCGATTGAGGAGAGTGCAGGGCGGACATTTAAGCGGCTAATTAAAGATTTTACCGCGACACCTTTTAAAGCTGTGATGAGCGGGATTTTCTCCGCTGCGGCTCTTCAGAGCAGCACCGTGGTCGCACTCATGACGTTATCTTTTGTCGGGGCTGGACTTGTGAGTCTTACAAGCGCGATTGGCGTAGTGTTTGGCGCAAGTTTTGGGACGACATTTTCTGCGTGGCTTGTCGCGCTTATTGGCTTTAAGGTCAAAATTGACGCGCTCGCCCTGCCTGTAATCGGACTTGGCGGATTTATCCTTATTTTTAACAAACGAAGCGGCTCGAAATTCGTGGGAATCGCACGTATGATGCTTGGCTTTGGATTTCTCTTTTTGGGGTTGCATTATCTCAAGCAGAGCTCTGATTTTCTCTCCGCCTCCTTTGACTTTAGCGAATATCTGCTCTATCCCTTGCCGATATTTGTCCTCATTGGCGCGATTCTTACCATTGCGATCCAGTCTTCATTTGCCCTCGCTGCAATCGCCCTTGCCGCGCTGAATGCGCACGTGATCGACTTCCCCGTCGCCGCAGCTCTGGTTGTAGGCTCAAACGTCGGCACAACGACGACTTCGCTTATTGGCTCGCTTGGAGGTGGCGCGGATAAGAAGCGCGTTGCCATCGCGCACTTTGGCTTTAACCTAATCATCGCTGTGATCGGCTATGTGCTACTCTCGCCGCTAACATATATCGTTATGGAGAGCATGGGCTTAAAAAACGATCAAGCCGTGGCGCTTGCGATGTATCAGACGCTCTTTAATCTCATCGGTCTTTTGCTCCTTGCGCCCTTTATTCCGTGGTTTTCGAGGTGGTTATCGGCATTTTTTGCAAACGAGCAGAGTGAAGAGGTAACGCAATATATCGGCGCGGTCGATACGACCGTCGTAGATGCTTCGCTTGAGGCGATTTATAAGGAGAGTATCTATCTGCTGGAATCAGTCTTGCGCTTTGGCTCGCTCCTGCTTAGCCTCAATCCTGAGGAGGTTTTTAACCGAAACAAGCGGATCTGGAAGGTGCTCGCCAAAGAGAATGTCGGCGGAGAGGATAATGTCCCCAAAATTTATCGCAACATCAAGCGACTTGAGATGCGGATTCTCGCTTATGGAGGGGAGTTTGACCACAGGGCATTGGAAGAGGAAGAGAAGCTACGCCTAAGCAAAATCCTCCAAGCGGTGCGCGACATCTCCTACGCGGCGAAGATGCTCAAAGATGCAAAGGCGAATATCGAAGAATTCAGCGATAGCGATATTGAATACATCAATGACAATTACGATCGCATTCGCTACGATTTGATGAAGCTTTTTAGGAATATCAAGCAGATTTTAGACGAAGATGAGATGGACGATTCTTTTGCTGAGGCGCAAAAAGTGGCGAAAGATATGGAAAATGAGAATGAGGAGACGGTGCGCGTGATTGCTCAAGTCGTCAAGGAGTATAATATCCCCGATGATCTCGCCTCATCGCTTTTAAACCTCAACAGAGCGGTCATCAATGCAAACGATTCCCTGCTTAGGTCGCTCATCACGCTGCTGAAGCTTGAGAATAAAAGTCAAGTTTCTGCGTAAAATGCCGATTATTCGGTATGTCATCTTATTAGAAAGGATTGACAATGGATCTTATGGGAATCGGAGCAGGGCTGGCAAATAGTTCGGGTCCTGCGGCTATTCCGGTGTTAAAAAAGGCTATGGAGACACAAGAGAATCTCGCGATGCAGATACTGGAGGGGACGCTAGGTGCGCTAAGTCAGCCCAGCCCATCCTCTCACGCTCCTATTCAGGAAGCGGCGGTAGCGACGGGTCGGGGCACTTCACTTGATGTTCGTGCGTAAGTAAAACTCCCCGGGAGAGGTCGTTTTCGGCTTTCTCCTTGGGCGTGGTGTTATGTCTTGATTCCCAGCCGATTCCTTTAAATTTTCTTCCTGATTCTTCTGCGCAGCAAAGATTATCCCTCGCTTTTTTCTTTTTTCTCCCACTTTTTAAGTTTTTATAGCTCGTAAAAGTATTTTTGGCAGGTAACTTATGCAAGTGAAAGCCTGAATGCTTGTTGTGTTTCAATCCCCTTAATCGGGTCAGATGTGATTCCATTGAAAAAAGACAATATTCCGTGGAAATACGCGGATAATATCGTTTCAATCCCCTAAATCGGGTCAGATGTGATTCCATAAAAGGGTGATTGTTTGTATTTGTTCGGAGAACTTGATGAGGTGTTTCAATCCCCTAAATCGGGTCAGATGCGATTCCATAGCCTAAAGGATTATATCTTTTGAGAAAAAAACTAATAGAACTATTTTAAAAAAGAGCTCTGAAAGCACATAAAATCCATAGAAACCTCTAAAAAGTTCGCAAATGTATAGCTTTTTAAAAAGAGTAACTCCCCAAATTTGACAATGATAAGTGAAAGAACCCCTGAAAATAGGCTTTTGCTATTTTAAAAAAGTTCGCAAATCTCTTTTAGTTTTTTTGAATTTCATAGGTTTGCGAACTTTAAGCAGTATCTAAGTTTCAGAGAGCCCTAAAATAGGGGATTTGAAACTTAAGCACAACTAAAAGTTCGCAAATCTCAAGGAGTATTCTTTGAAACTGATACATTTGCGAACTTATTTCTTAGGATTTTAACCAAAAAGGGGCATTTTTAAGCTAAAAAAGTTCGCAAATCTAAGAATCGGAGAAAAAGGGAGGCTCGGAAAATATTCGCTTTGAAATAATGCGTGTGCGCTCTCGCAAAATAGGGAAAAATATATCTTTTTTGCTATAATCACGGCGTCTGGACGAAGCGTGATTTCCAACATATTGGGGTCCGACAATCAAAGTTTAGTCAGGTGTGTAGTTGCTCTTGTGTGTTCGGTGTTTCCATTTGCAACTCCCTATGGAGCGAAGATCTGCCGCCTAAGAGAGTGCTCTAGTCCTGAGTTGTTGGCTTTTTGGGGCCACACAACTTGGTAACGCCCGTCCGGACGCTATTTGTATCGATGGAGTGTATATGAAAATTCTCATTATAGGAAGCGGAGCGAGGGAGTATTCCATTGCTTTGGCTCTGAAAAAAGATGCGCGAGTGAAGCAGATTTTTTTCTCTCCCGGCAATGGCGCGACGCTGGGAATCGGCGAGAATCTCAACTTTGCTTCCTATGATGAGCTGGCGGAATTTGCCCTTTTGCGCGCACTGGATTTGGTCGTGATAGGGTCTGAGCAGCCTTTGGTTGATGGCTTGAGCGACCTTTTGCATCAAAAGGGGATTAGCGTTTTTGGTCCTAGCGCGAGTGCGGCGAGGTTAGAGGGCTCGAAAGGCTTCATGAAGCATTTTGCCGCCCGCCATGCACTCCCTACGGCGCGGTTTCTAGAGACTAGCTCGCTGGATGAGGCGAAGCGTTTTATCACTTCGCTCACGCCCCCTGTGGTGGTGAAGGCTGATGGTTTGTGCGCGGGCAAGGGTGTGATTATTACTCAAAGCCACGAAGAGGCGATGGAGTCGTGCGCGAAAATGCTCAGTGGCGAGGGGTTTGGCGAGGCAGGGAAGCGGGTCGTGATTGAGGAGTTTTTGGAGGGGTTTGAGCTCTCGATTTTTGCGCTTAGTGATGGCGAGGATTACATTCTTCTGCCTGCATGTCAGGATCACAAGCGTCTTTTATCCGGGAATCGCGGTCCGAATACCGGCGGAATGGGAGCTTATGCGCCAACTCCTCTAGCAAGTCCAGAGCTTCTAAGTAAAATTAATGAGCGTATTATCGCTCCTACGATTGAGGCGATGAAAAGCGAAGGGAATCCCTTTTGTGGCGTGCTTTTTGCAGGAATCATGGTCGTTGCCGGCGAGCCCTATTTGCTTGAATTTAATGTCCGCTTTGGCGATCCTGAATGTGAAGTTTTGCTGCCTCTTCTCAAAACTCCTCTGCTTGATCTACTTTTAGCAAGCGCGAGGGGCGGGATTGCCAAAGTAAATGTAGAGTTTTGGGATCGATTTTGCGTGGGAGTCGTCATGGCATCGGAAAATTATCCTTATGGAAATTCCGCGCCCCAGAGGATTAATATCGCTTCAGATTATGCTCAGAGCGAGGAATCGCACCTCTCTTTTGCGGGCGTGAGCTCCAAAGAGGGCGCGCTTTACGCAGATGGCGGGCGGGTGCTTGTGTGCGTTGCGTCGGGCAGGGACGTGAAAGAGGCGCGTGATCGAGCCTATGAGCTTGTTTCTAAAGTCGATTTTCTCGGTGCACAGTGGCGTGATGACATCGCACATGAGGTTTTGTGATGGATCTGGAAGAGACTTTCGCGCGCGAGGGCTTGAAGAGTCCAACCATGTATCGGCGCATGCTCGCTTATATGATCGATGATTTGCTCATTTCCCTCATCATTGTCGTCTCTTTGTGGGAATCGCTCGCCCTGCAAGGCAATGATCCCGAAGCGATGATTGCCGTGATTAATTCAGCCGTTTTGGAAGTGATCGCGCTCAAATTTGCCTATCATTGGATTTTTACCGCGCTTTATGGGGCGAGTTTAGGGAAAATGCTCTTAAAAATCCGCGTCATTTCCATTGATACACTGGATAATCCAAGCTTCCTGCACGCTGCTTCACGCGCCATTTTTCGCGTCTTAAGTGAGATTTTATTTTATATTCCCATGTTGGTAGCGTTGATTGACCCTCATGCGCGCACGCTTCATGATCGATTCTCACGCACGGTTGTGATTTCACTTGCTTAGATTCCTCTTTTTTGCACTTATTTTGCTCTCTTCAGAGCTGTCAGGTAGAGCAAATGTCGAGCGATTTGATGATGGGCAAAATCGTGTTTTTGAATTCCTTGCAGATCACATGCAGACGCAAGGAGATGTGCTCATTGGCAAGGGAAACGTCGTGCTGGTTAATCTTGATTACTACGCTACAGCGCAATATGCGCGCTATGATACGCAAGGCGGGGGAATCGAGCTAGAGGGCGATGTGCATGTTTTTAAGGGTAATTCGCTCTACCTAAAGGCGCAGAATGTTCGCATTAGGCTAAGCGAGGATCACGCTTTTTTGGAGCCTTTTTATCTGCAAGACAGTTCCACAGGCATGTGGATTAGCTCAGTGGAGGCTGATTTTAAGGAGAAGAGGTATGCCTTCGGGGAATCGATCCTCTCCACGTGCAATATAGTTCAGCCCATTTGGCACCTCGAGATGGACGAGGGGAGCTATGATGCGGAGCGTGAATGGATGAGCCTTTGGGGGACGCGGCTCTATTTTTATCGCTATCCTGTTTTTTACATGCCCTATCTCTCTTTTTCGGCGGGCTATAAGCGCAAAAGCGGGCTTTTGTATCCCTATTTTGTGCATTCAAAAAGCGATGGATTCACGTATGTTCAGCCTGTCTTTATTGCCCCGAGTGATCGCTGGGATATTACGCTCTCTCCGCAGATTCGCACCAAGCGCGGCGAGGGAATCTTCGGCGAGTTTCGTATCGCTGATGAGTATAATAATATTCTGTGGTTTAACGCAGGTCTGTTTCGCAACAAAAAGCATTATCAACTCTCTGAAGATTTGAAGAATCGCACCCATTTGGGATATCAGCTCAGATATCATCGCCATTCGCTTCTTGAGCACTATTTTGAGCACTTCAATAGCGATGGAATCTACGTCGATTTTACGCACCTAAATGACATTGATTATTTGCGCTTGCAGCAAGAGGGCGAGAATAACGTGGATATTCGCGACAAATTGCTTACTTCAAGGCTCAATTATTACCTAAAAGGCGAGCAGGATTACTTGGGAATCTACGTGAAATATTATATCGACCTCTCAAAAACGGACAATAGAAGCACGCTGCAAACGCTGCCCAATATCCAGTATCATCGGCATTTAACGCCCATACTTTCCGATTTTCTGACCTATTCTGTGGACTATCAGATTAAAAACCTATCTCGCCGTGTAGGCTATAAGCTCGTGCAACAAGAGGTTACGATTCCCCTCATTTACACAACTCCTCTGCTCTATGAGTATCTTTCGCTCTCACTCTCAGCCAATCTCTACGCGAGCAAGGCAAACTATCGAAGTATCCCTGCGAGTGCTAATTCCCTAATCCAAAATGGCACGTTTTATAGCAATTACTACACTGTGGCACTCAGTAGTGATTTGGCGCGCTTTTATGGAGAGACGTTTCACACAATTCATTATGGGGCTTCCTATACGATTCCCGGAGCCAAAGAGCAAAGGGGCGAGTTTACCGAAGTTTTGACACTGCCCGGCTGGAGTGATGAGCTACGTCTTGATCTTTCGCAATACTTTTATGATCGCGATTCCTCGCTCAAGCTCTATCACAAAATGGTGCAATCAGTCTATTTTGATGACAAAAATCAAAAACAAAAATATGGTGAGCTGGAAAATGAGGCGCGCTATCATTTTGACAGGCACTGGAATGTCGCAAGCACGGTTTTTTATTCCCATGATGAGCGCCGTCTTACAGAGGCTTCACATGATTTGGAGTATTATGAAGACTATTTTAATGCCTACGCGGGGCACTTTTTTAGAGAGCGATTCTTACGCTCTTCGAGCGGGGATCGCGAGGTGCTAAAGACGAGCTTTGTGCGTGCGGGATTTCATAAGGAGTTTGAGGAGTTTGCACTTTTTGGAAATTTAGGCTATGACTATATCGATCACTACGTCCGCACGTGGGGTGTGGGAATCCAAAAAGAGGTGCGCTGCTTCTCTTACAGTCTGAATTTTACCAATGAGATCCGCCCCGTGTTAACAAGCATCGGCGCAATCCCCAAGAGCGATCGATCGGTAATGTTTGAGTTTCGCTTTATCCCCGTGATAAGCGGTAATTTTAAAAATGAGTACTAAGTCCAAAAGGAAGCAAAATGAAGAGTGAGGTAAAGGTCGGTCTCTTCGTATTTGGTATGTTGGTAATGCTTTTTTTGATGAGTACGCAGATTAATCGTTATAGTGTCGCACGCGCGCGAGGATATAACATTGAGGCATTTTTGGGGAATGCTTCCGGGCTTGAAGTCTATGCCAAAGTGCGGATTAATGGCGTGGAGAGCGGGCATGTTTCGCGTATCTATCTTGTGAATAATCAAGCCTATGCGACCCTATTTTTGGACGAAGGGATTGCGCTTCCCATCGATTCCTCCCTTACGCTCAGTCAAGAGAGCTTACTAAGTGGACGATACATCGAAATATTCCCCGGAGAAGCAAGCCAAAAAATCGCTCCCGGCGAGAGCTTGAATAATACCAAGAGATTTGCCGCTCTAGATCAGACCAGCACATCCATCAATGAAGCTGCGATGGAGTTTAAGAATTTTATCCACGAGGCGCGTCAGGTTTTTTCTCCCGAATCTCGCGAACATCTCACGCAGGTTTTTACCAATCTCCATCAGCTCACACGGCACATCGATGAGATTTTGGTGGAGAATCGGAAGGAGCTGAGAGAGGCGATTGAGGGGGTAAGGCGTATGGCAGATTCGCTTGCACGCGCGGGAGAGGGGGTCGGGAGCACTTCAGAGAAATTTGGCGAGAGTGCCGATACGATTAATGCGAAACTCCCGCACATTATGGACAGGGTCGATTCCGTGGCAAGGAGTGCCGATGAAGTGATTGAGGAGAATCGCCAGCCTCTAAATAGTGCGCTCAAATCCATCGATCACTTCTTTATCGAGGGGAATCGCGTCGTCCACAAGCTCGATAACTATCTAGCCCTCATGGATAAGAGTGAGATTGAGGTGGCGATGAAGGCGGAGCGTCTTGCGCGCGATTCCTATACGAAAAGCTACGCGTCGCTTCAGTATCGTCCCAGTCCGTCGCGGTATTATATGTTTGAGGTAGCGAGCGGTAATGACTATTCGCGAGCGGATCATGGGCGAATCGTAATTCCAAAGCGCACCGATAAGGCGAAAACCTATTTGAGTGCGCAGGTGGGCAAACGCTACGAGGATATTCTTTTTCGTGCGGGAATCATCGAGAGCAGTGGGGGAATCGGGCTAGATTATTTCTTGCTTAATGACCAGCTCAAAGCTTCGCTCGAGGTGTTTGATTTTAGCGGTAGGAATGATTTGCGTGGTGATAAAGCGCATCTGAAGGCTTCGTTGCGTTGGACGCTTTTAAAGCATATCGATTTATACTTCGGAGTGGATAATGTGCTCAACAAAGAGGCAATAAACGGCTTTGCGGGAATTGGCGTGCGATTTGTCGATGATGATTTTAAGAGGTTATTAGGAGGATTGGGTGGCGCTGCATCGGTCGCGAAATGAATATACCAGCGTGCTAAAAGAGGTTGCCTTTTGCAAAAAAGATGTGCTTAAAAACCGTAATGATGCGTTGGCGCGCCTCATGGAGGTCATGCCTATTAAGGAGATGCAAAAAGAGGAGTGTCTGGTTGTGGCAATCTCCTTTGGCGGCGTGCCCTTTGCCCATCGTCTTGCTGAGGCGATTAATGCGCGTTTTGACTTTCTTTTTACTCAGGCGATTCCCTCTCCTCTAAATCCGGAGTGTGAAATAGCAATGATAAGTGAAACGTATGATATTGTGATCCATGAAGCCCTTGTGCAAGCCTTTAATGTGAGCTTAGACTATATTTATGGTGAGGCGCAAAGACAATATGAAGAGAAGATTTTAAAAAATATATATAAATTTCGTAAAGGTGAGACGATTAGTTCGCTCCGAGGTCGGCATGTTCTGCTCGTCGATGAGGGAATCGACAGTGGAATGACCATTACTACCTCGGTGAAAACGTGCATTACGCAGCAGGCTAAAAGCGTGTCGATCGCCGCTCCTGTGATTCCTTATGATGTGGTGCAGCAGCTTGATGAGATCACCGATGACGTTTACTGCGTGCTAAAACCGCACTATTTTGTCGATGTGGATACTTATTACGATGAGATTGAGCCCGTTGAGCCCAGTGTGGTGGAGCAGATTCTCTCAGAGAGCCTCTTTCAAAGTCAGAAAAATCAAACTAATACGAAGGAAAATGTGTGAAAACGGTTAAAGAGATTGCGATTCCCCAAAGGGTGGAGTATTTTGAATTCAATCATGTGGCAAAGCAGGCGAGCGGGTCGGTGCTCTATCGGAGCGGGAAGAGCGTTTTGCTCGCGAGCGTGTGCTATGACGCCGATGTAATGGTGGAGGAGGATTTCCTTCCGCTCACGGTGCAATATATCGAGAAAAGCTACGCTGCGGGGAAATTCCCCGGAGGGTTTATTAAGCGAGAGAGCAAGCCCAGCGACTTTGAGACGCTTACTTCGCGGATTATTGACCGAAGCCTGCGCCCACTGTTTCCCAAGGGGTATGCGCATCCTACGCAAATTACCGTTATGGTTTTAAGCGTCGAGCATGACGCAGACCTTCAGAGCATGGCACTTAATGCCGCTTCCGCCGCGCTTTTTGTCTCGCCTTTGCCGATTAAAAGAGCCGTAAATGGCGTGCGTGTGGGGAAAATCAAAGGGGCTTTCAAGCTCAATCCCACGACAAAAGAGATGAGCGAGAGCACGCTGGATCTGTTTGTTTCGGGCGTTGATGATGAGCTTTTGATGATTGAAATGCGCACTATCGGGAGCGAAGATCTAAATCACGCGTGCCTTGCGGGGGATTGCGGAATCATCGCCTCAAATCCGCAAGAGATGTTTAGAGTCCATCAAGCAAACGAGCTAAGCGAAGAGGAGCTATTAGAGGCATTGAAGCTCGCTAAAGAGGCGATTTCTGAAACTTCAAAAAGCTATAAGAGTGCCTTCGGTGATGTGGCTAAAGAAAATGTTGAGCTTCAGTTTAATATTAAAGTTTCTATAGATGAAATCAGCCAGCATATAGAAGAGCATTATGCACAGGAAGTTCATGACGCAGTGA
This sequence comes from uncultured Wolinella sp., assembly GCA_963540505.1. Classification (GTDB taxonomy): domain Bacteria; phylum Campylobacterota; class Campylobacteria; order Campylobacterales; family Helicobacteraceae; genus Wolinella. Next base: position 130,802 of record CAUTMV010000006.1, on the reverse strand, counting down.
GACAGATGGCAAAGAGCGAGCGCAACAGCGATCTGAAGAAAATCGCTCTAAAAATTGCAGAGAGTGATCATGCGGCGCAGGCTGCCTGGAGCTTTGAAGAGATTTGGAAATCGCTCGGAAAATATAAGCGCAATGTGGTGCGTCAGATGATCTTAACAGAGGGGAAAAGGGCTGATGGACGCGCGCTTAAGGAGGTGCGACCGATCTCTATCGAGACTAATATTCTTCCTAATGCCCACGCCTCTGCGCTTTTCACGCGAGGGCAGACGCAGGCACTCGTCGTCGCGACACTTGGAGGCGATATGGACGCACAGAGCTATGAGCTTCTAACTGAAAAAAATAGTGCTAAAGAGCGTTTCATGGTGCATTATAACTTCCCATCTTTTAGCGTTGGAGAGGCGGGCATGATTGGTGCACCGGGCAGACGAGAACTGGGGCATGGGAATCTAGCCAAACGCGCGCTGGAAGCGACGATTGAGAACTGGGGAGTGCAGACGATTCGCCTTGTTTCAGAGATTTTGGAATCTAATGGCTCATCATCGATGGCGACGGTATGTGGTGGGTCACTCGCGCTCAAAGCTGCGGGAATTTCGACTACATCGTTAGTCGCCGGGGTAGCGATGGGGCTAATCGTAGAAGAAGGAAAGCATGCGATCCTTACGGATATTATGGGGCTAGAGGATCATGATGGCGATATGGATTTCAAGGTGGCGGGCACTCGCACGGGAATCACCGCCATGCAGATGGATATTAAGCTGGGTGGCTTAAGTATGGAAATCCTTAAAGAGGCTCTCCATCAAGCTAAAGAGGGGCGCGAGCATATTCTGGGAATCATGGAAAATGCCGAGCGCGAGATTGTGATTAACGAGGAGATTCTCCCCTCGCTCACGATATTTTCGATTAATCCCGCTAAGATTGTGGATATTATCGGGCAGGCGGGCAAGACGATTAAGGAGATTATTGAACGCTTTGAGGTAGCGATTGATCTTAACCGCGATAATGGCGAAGTCAAGGTCTCCGGGAGCAACAAGCAAAAGGTCGAAGCGGCTAAGGAGCATATCATTACGATTAGCTCGCAGGAATCGCTCCATAAAGTGCGCGTAGAGGAGGTTTATAGCACGGGCGAGGTTTTCAAAGGGAAGGTGAAGAAAATTGTTGATTTTGGCGCGTTTATCGAGCTTCCAAAAGGTGGAGACGGACTGCTTCACATCTCAAAAATTGTGCAACATCGTAACCAGAGAATCGACGAGGTTTTGAGCGAGGGCGATGAGATTGAGGTGAAGATTGTCTCGATCAATAAAAACAAGATTGAACTCGCGCGTGCTAGGGGATAATTAATAAAACTTTTATCAAAAGGTCGTATAATTCCGCCACCAACGGGCGTTAAGTAGGGGACAAATCCGAACGGGTCTCGCGGAAATCTGAGAGGAGTTTTTATGAAAAAGTTATTTATTCTTTTGGTTGCATTTGCGGGCGTTGCGTTCGCTGCTGAGGCAAATGAGTTGCTAAAGTCTTATTCTGTTCTAGCTACAGGTATCGGTCTAGGTATCGCGGCTCTTGGTGGTGCGGTAGGTATGGGTAATACAGCGGCTGCGACTATCTCCGGTATGGCGCGCAATCCTGGCGTGGGCGGTAAAATCATGACTACCATGTTCATTGCGATTGCGATGATTGAAGCGCAGGTTATCTACACCCTTGTTGTGGGCTTGATTCTTCTTTACGCAAATCCACTTCTCTAAAGCTTAATGGTCAGCCTCGCGGGAATCTGCGGGGTATTTTTGTGCGCTGGTGGTGGAATTGGTAGACACACCATCTTGAGGGGGTGGCGGGGCGACCCGTGCGAGTTCAAATCTCGCTCAGCGCACCATCTTCTTGTGAATTTCTTCCGTTTTGTATCTGCTATTGCCGGAGTGGTGAAACTGGTAGACGCGCTAGACTCAAAATCTAGTAGGGGCAACCCTGTGTCGGTTCGAGTCCGACCTTCGGCACCACTGATTCTTAAAATGCTCCATTATCTAGAGGGAGTCATTGTTATTGCATAAGATCCATGGGGATGGTTTTCTTTTATAGGCTTGTTGTTAATAATATTTAATTTTCATCCTAGGCATAGGTAGTCATTAAACATTTATTTAAGAAAATCATTAATAAAATTCCTGCTCTACTCGTAGAGTAAATATTTATGTTAAGGATTCCATTATGAATAAGATTATCATGGGTTTACTTCTCTGCACAGCGTGGCTTCTAGCGGCGGTCAATCTTAATACTGCCAGCAAGGAAGAGTTAATGAAGGTCAAAGGGATTGGCGAGAAAAAAGCTGAGGCAATCATTGCATATCGCAATAAGCAAAAGTTTAAGAGCGTCAATGATCTAGGTAATGTGAAGGGCTTTGGAACAAAAACTATTGAGAAACTCAAGGGCGAAATCGAGGTCAAGTAAGTTTGTGAGGGGTTTTCTAACGCAGATGTCAGGACGGATTGATTGTGCGCTCATGCAAGCGTAGAGATAGCTTTTTGGTATGTGGATATACAATCAATCGAGTGCTTGCCGTTTACAGCACTCTAGAAAACGGGAGGAGGTATATGGCGTCAGGGGCAAAGCTTGTCATTAACATAGGTGACGCCCTTGGGTGCAGACTTGTAGTTGAGGAGGAACAGAATTTTCACTTCTGGATTGATTCTCTTTTGCTCGATTCTTCTGTGGAGGCAAGAAGTTGCCTTCGTTTCGTCTCTGATTCTTATACGAAATCCGAGAAACCTACGGAGACTTCTTAAAACCTCTTCCTCTTCACCTCTTCCACAATCTCACTAGCCACCCGGGAAACTTCACTGGCGATATGATCCGTCTGATCCGCCACACCGGCATTTTGCTGCGTAACCGTATCAAGCTGAGAAATCGCCTCATTAATCTGTCCGATTCCCTGCGCTTGCTCTTTAATGGACTCACCCATTTCGTTGATACTTTGCACGAGCACATTGGTATTTGCCTCAATCTCGCCGAGGCTCTTTTGTGTCCTCTCGGCTAATTTTCGCACTTCATCAGCCACAACGGCGAATCCTCGACCATGCTCCCCTGCTCTTGCTGCTTCAATCGCAGCGTTGAGTGCAAGCAGGTTCGTCTGATCGGCGATGTCTCTAATGATTCCAATCACACTCTTAATCTCTTCGCTTTGACGAATCACATCGCCTGTGCGCTCGCTCACGTTCTGCATGGAGCTGCTCATCTGCTCGATAGCTGCGGCGGATTGCTCAAGCGAAGCGGCTTGTTCGTTTGCGCCTTTAGAGAGAGTTTGCATGGAGGATTTGAGATTGCTTGCTCTCTCCTGCATGAATAGGCTTGAATTGAGCGAGGCTTGGAGCATGCTCTGGATATTTTCCCCCAGTGCATTCACGCCATGAGCGATGACTCCGCAGCGATCTTGTTCAATTCGCACGGTAAAATCTTGCGCTTTATAGGCGTCCAAAATATTTAAAATATCTTTGCTGTCTTTTGCGATTACTTCCTCAAGCGTCTTTTGAAGCTCTGTTAGTCCGCATTTGAGCTCTTTTAGTGTGGGATTTGCGACCTCTTCTTGTATGTTTGCCGTGAAATTCCCACCTTTGACTTCCGCTACGAAGTGATTGACCGCTTTAATGAAGCTATTGCCCTCTTTGATGAAGAATTCCGTCTTTTTGATATTCTCATTGATGAGCGCGGCGATATTGCCGAATTCATCGCGAGAATTGATGGGAATCGTGTGCACCTCTTCGCTCTCATAATTGACAAAGGCAAAGAAAGAGAGGAGCGAGGTTTGGATCTTTTTAAGCGGACGCAGAGCTAAACGTATAAGTGTAAAAAGTATGACAAGGGTAAAGATTCCAAAGATCGTGATAATAAGGAGTTGCTTGCTGAGGATGGTATCTAGGATCTGCATAATTTCTGAGGCGGAATTCGAGACACAGAGCACAAACCCACTCATCTCATCGTAGGTGCACAGTCCTATCCGATCATTATCCTTAATCTTAAATCGGAGTATCTCGCTGAACCCCTCGCTGCCCTCTTTTGCGGAGCGATAAATGCTCGTGGCGAGCTCTTTAGTCTTTGGATCTTCAGACATGATGAGCTCTTTTATAGGATGGACGATGAAGCGACGCTGGGAATCGATAATAAAAAGTGTAGTGGTTTTGCTGAGCTTTGCTTCAGAGACATCCTTTTGTAGTTCATGAAGCGGAACATCCGCACCGACAACCCCTAGGAGGTTGCCTGCTTTGTAGATAGGCGAAAAAGCCGTGATAACGAGCTGATGAGATGTAACATCCTCATAGGGCTCGCTGATTCCCGCTTTACCGAGCTCTTTGGCACTTTTATACCAGCTTCTTTCGCGAGCATCAATATTCAGTGCTTGCGCAAGAGATGATTTGCGATCTATGAATTGGAGCTGACCATTGCGCTCGATTCCCGCAACTATTGCGTTAAAAGAGGTGGCGGGGAAGGTTTCTTGGAGAATCGGATTAATATTCTCGGGAGTGAAGTGCGATTCCTCTTCAAGTAGCTTTTTGATACGCTCCATAGTGTCGATGCGTGAGGTGAAATATTCGCGGATTAGCAGGCTAAAGCCCTTTAATGTTTCTCGCTTGCTGTCATGGAGCAGCCCAAAAATACCGGCTTTAGTTGTGTTGGAGCTGCTAAAGGCTAGGATTCCTAGTCCAATTACCAATACAACGGCGATTACAAGGGATATTTTATTGGCTAAGGAGTTCATCATGGACGACTCCTTTGAAGCGAAAACAGGGGCGCAGAAGCGCGCAGAAACGACCTATCGTGTGCAGAAGTCGTGCGCTCCAAAAATGATCTCTCTCTCTCTCTCTCACACTCTCTCGTAACCATATAGGTCTCCTCCTTGAGTTTAGATAATAGGAACATTATAGGGAGGAAAAATAAAATACAAATAAAATAATGCGTCTTATTTTATAATTAAACGCATAATGCATGATTTTGGATATCGATGGGGAGATGGAGGTTTTCGCGCTCAAGATAGTTGTTAGGATTCCCTATTTTATGTATAATCTCCCTTCTTGTTTGTTGAGATTCCTTTAATTCGCACCAGGTTTGTTTAATGGCAAAAAGTAAAGAAAAGACGCTCGCTCAGAGAGCCTTACCCTTTTTAAAAGCAATTTCTGAATCCAAAGACCTAACGGTCGTTGCGTTTATTATTGCGATTCTTGCCATTATCATCGTCCCGCTCCCTAGCGCGCTGCTGGACTTCTTTTTGACGATTTCCATCGCGACGTCCGTGCTCATTATTCTAATCTCACTTTACATCGGCAAACCTACGGATTTTACGGCATTTCCGACGCTTTTATTGATTGTTACGCTCTTTCGCCTCGCGCTGAATGTCTCGACCACGCGCATGATTTTAAGCGAAGGGCACAACGGACCGGATGCCGTGAGCGACATCATCAGCTCCTTTGGGAACTTTGTCGTGGGCGGGAATTACGTGATCGGGATCATCGTCTTTTTGATCCTTGTGATCATCAACTTCATGGTCGTTACCAACGGCTCTACACGCGTCGCAGAGGTTGCTGCGAGATTTACTCTTGATGCAATGCCCGGAAAACAGATGGCAATTGATGCGGATATGAATGCGGGACTTATCGATGAGAAAGAAGCCAAAAAGCGTCGCGAAAGTCTAGCGCAAGAGGCTGATTTTTACGGCTCGATGGATGGTGCGAGTAAGTTTGTCAAGGGGGACGCAATCGCAGGAATCATCATCACGCTCATCAATATTATCGGCGGATTCCTCATCGGGGTGTTTCAGCGAGATATGGCGATGGCGGATTCCGCGGCGACTTTCACGATTCTTACGATTGGCGATGGGCTGGTTTCGCAGCTCCCCGCGCTCATCACTTCCACAGCTACGGGTATTATTGTTACGCGTTCAAGTAAGAGTAACGAGGGCGGGAATTTCGCCGAGGGGATCATCACGCAGCTCATGGGAGAATCGAAGATTCTCAGCATTGTTGGGGGAATCTTGCTCATGTTTGCGCTCGTGCCGGGACTGCCGAGCTTTTCACTTGGGTTTGTGGGATTGCTTTTTGTCGCGATGGCATATCTTATCAACCGTCAAGATGAGGGCGGGGCGTTTGAGCTTTTGGAGCGTTTCATCAATAAAAAAGCTGGCGAGCCCCTAGCCACTGTCATTCCTAGTAAAAAATCCAAAGCGCAAAAAGACGCGCAAGCTACGGGAATCGCTACGGAAGATACGCAAGCTGCGCCTCCGAAGAAATCGCCCGAGGAGATTAAAAAGCAAGAGGAAGAGACCTTGAGCGAGATTCTTAAGGTTGAAATTTTGGAGCTTGATTTGGGCTACCAGCTCATCAGGCTTGCCGATAGCAATCAGGGCGGCGATCTGCTCGAGCGTGTGCGGGGTATGCGGCGCAAGATGGCGGCGGATTACGGATTCCTTATGCCACAGGTGCGGATACGTGATAATCTCCAGCTCCCGCCGAGTGAGTATGAGATTTTGCTAAAAGGTGTGGCGATTGGCTCAGGGAGCGTCATGCCTGATCAATTTTTGGCGATGACTAGCGAGCTTGTGATCGATGAGATTGCCGGGATTCCCACAAAAGAGCCTGCATTTGAGTTAGACGCGCTTTGGATTAATCCAAGCGATAAGGAAGAGGCAATTATGCGGGGCTATACGGTCGTTGATCCCGCGACGGTCATTTCGACGCACATGAGTGAACTGGTCAAGAAGTATGCCGAAGAGCTCATTACGCGTCAAGAGGTGTCCGCGCTTATGGACAAGCTCGCTAAAGATTATCCCGTAATTGTTGAGGACGCGCGTCAGTCCGCGACGACAGGACTGATTCAGCAGGTGCTAAAGGCTCTTTTACATGAGCGCATTCCTATTAAAGATATGCTCACGATTTTAGAGAGTATCGCCGATATTGCGCCACAAGTGGGCGGGAATGTCGATATTATCGTCGAGCATGTGCGCACACGTCTTGCGCGCGTCATCACATCGACATTCAAAAGCGAAGATGGAATGCTAAAGCTCCTCACGCTCTCTGCGCAGACTGAGCAATATCTGCTTGATAAGATTAAGGAACAGCAGGGGCATCGGCAGTTTCTTTTGAATGTGAATGAGACTAATGCGCTAATTGAGGGAATCAGTGAAGAGGTCAATAAAATAATCCAGCGGGGAATCGTCCCTGTAACGCTCATTGTCGAGCCTACGTTACGTAAAGCGATCGCGCAGAAGATGGAGCAATTCGGGCTCAATGTCATCGTCCTAAGCCACGCAGAAATCGATACAAGCGCGAAATTTGAAGTGCTTGGTGCAATCACAATTCCTTTCAAGGAGTAATATGCAGGTTTTTCATCTCTCACACATCGATCTGGATGGGTATGCATGCCAGTTTGTTTCGCTTCATTTTTTTAAAAATATCCTTTTTTTTAATGCAAATTACGGCAAGGAGGTTGGTGCGAAGCTTGAGGAGATTGCGCGAAATACGCTTGTATCCAAAGAGCGCGAGATTCTGTGGCTCATCACGGATCTCAATCTCACACCTGCGGAATGCGCTTTTTTGGAGGAGCGAGCACAGAAGCTTGAGGAGCTCGGTAAGCGCGTGAAAATCATGCTTTTAGATCATCACATTAGCGGTAGCGAGAGCGCGGAGAAGTATCTGTGGTATAAGCTTGATAATGAGCGATGTGCGACGAAAATTACCTTTATGACGCTAAGTGAGGAGTTTCAAAAGGGCGATTTTCGTGGGCTTGATTCCCCTAATGTGCTTGTTACTTCCAAAGAGATGAGAGAGTTTGTCGAGATGGTCAATGCCATTGATCTATGGCACGAGGAATCGCCCTATTTTGAGCTTGGCAAGGTCTTTATGCGTATGATTGTCGAGACTAAGGAGCTTAATCGCTATATGTTTGATGTGGAGCACCGCGAGTATAAATTTGGCATGCTTAAAGAGGCGTGGCAATATCTGCTTGATTCCCACGGGCATATTCGCCTTGATAACGCTATGCACGGTATGAAAAAACGCCTTTTGCAGGGCGAAGTGGAGCAAGATACGCTGGATAATATCGCCTCGGCGTATCAAGTGGCACTTTTGGGGCAAAAGCGGGAATCCTGCACCATTAATTACCGCAATTATAAGGGATTCCTGAGCTACTCCATGGGGAGCATTTCGGTGCTGGCGAATGAATTTTTACGCACCTTTAGCGAGTTTGATTTCTTCATGGACGTGGGGACGCGCGGGCAGGTGAGTTTGCGCGCGAATAATCGCTGCGATGTAAGTGCGATGAGTGCGGAGCTCTTTGGCGGTGGTGGGCATAAAAATGCCGCAGGCGGGAGAATCGAGGGCTTTAAAGAGAGTTTTCTTTACGCCGAGGTAAAGAGTGCTATTGAAAAAATCATAAAGGAGAAGGTAAAATGAAAAATAATATAGAGATAAAAGATGAATTCATCGATGAAGAGATGGCTTTGGAGCTTTCTGATATGTTGAGTGTGGCTCTGCATTTTGCTGGGGTAAAAGAGGAGTCCATGCAAAAGGCTATGGATGCGTATTTACAAGCTCTTGATGATTTTGATGATGAGGCGGAATATGGCAGAGAGGCGATGATTTCGATTATTGAAAGTTTGCAGAAAAATAATAAAGAGCTATTCAAATAGATGAAAAAGTGGCGCATTGTTATCCTCTTTAGCGGTGAGGGTAGCAATATGGAATCTATCATCAAAAAGCTACACAATAAAAATCATGATGGCATAGAAGTAGAAGTCGTTGCTACGATCAGCAATAATCCGCAGGCGAATGGGATTGCGCGTAGTGAACGTCTGGGGGTCGCTGCCCATGTGATTAATCACAAAGATTTTTCCTCGCGCGAGCTCTTTGATGAGGCGTTGCTCAGGGTAATCAAGCCTTATAACCCCGATATAGTCGTTCTTGCAGGCTTTATGAGAATCCTCACGTCTAATTTTACGCAGGAATTTTTCGCACTCAATATTCACCCTTCGCTTCTACCCCTGTTTAAGGGGGCTCATGCCATGCGCGCGAGTTATGATTCTCCTATGAAAGTCGCGGGAGTGAGTGTGCATCGCGTGAGTGCCGAGCTTGATGGAGGCGAGATTATCGTGCAAGAGGCAATCAAGAAGATTGAGGGTGAGAGCTTTGAATGCTTCAGCGAGCGGATACACGCGCTGGAACATCGGCTTTATCCTGAGACAATTCTTAAAGTTTTGCGAGATTTTTCTCTTAAGAAAGATACACACCTGTAGGAATCAAACTCACTTTTTTATATCGGCGCAAATGCGGAATCGGCGCGCAAACTTATCGCCCGATGATGTAATAATGGACTTTGATGCGTATTTTGGTCGTGCTTTTTGGACGAGGGTAGTCTTTGTAGGCGATTTTTACGGTTGTGAGGCTATTTTTGTCTAAGATTGTGTATCCCGCGGAGTGAATGAGCTTCAGAGCGCTGATATCGCCATTTGGATGGAGGTAAAATTCCAGAGCATTGATCCCCTCCTCTCCGAGCTCGCCGGCAATTTGCGGATATTTTAGGTAGCGTTGCGTGATTTGCCCGATTTGGCGTAAATTATCCTCGACAAACTCCTGCTCCTGCTCGCTCAAAGCAAAAAACTCATCGCCATAAAGCTCCTTAATATCGCTATTTTCAAAGCGACGACTTAGGTCGTAGATACTGGGCGTTTGCATTTTTTGAGGTGAATTTGCCTCTTGAAATGGGGCTGTGTGGAGAGGATTCTCGCTATTTTGTGGCTTTTTAGATGGGGCTGTTTGGGGAGATTTAGGCTTTTTTGGAGTTTTTGTTCTAGAGGTATTGGTCGATTCCCCGTTAGCGTTTGGCGGCTGTGCGGGAAGTGCTTGATTGCTCGTGATTTTTGGTGCTTGATGAGGGCGAGAAGGCGTTGTCGAAGTGTCGTTAAGAATCTTTAGATTCTGCAAAGAGGTGCGTTTAGGTGCAGGGGTTTGCTCGGGTTTCTCGCTCCAAAATTGCCAAAAAATCAGCAGAAGAATCGCATGCACAAGGAGTGAGGAGAGGAGGGCGATCAGATCTCTTCTCATGGGCTTCCTAACTGTTTGGATAGAGGTGGTTGCCCTTTTTTTCGCCCTCAAGATAGTCTAAAAGCTGTCCCTTTTTCTGTGCTAGGAGTTTATTAAAAGATTCCTCTTCGCGCACGTGAACAAGGGAATCGTCACGGATAGGACGGGTGATTGGATAGCGATCAATGAGCGTATTGCCCATCGCGCCGATTAAGATGAGATAGCGATACCCATGGCTTTCAATCGTGATGAAGCGATTTTTCATATCCAGTGCTTTTTGCTGGATAATCTCAATGTCGTTCGAATTCTTGGGCTTGAAGAGCCATGAAACAAGCCCTGTTTTTGCGCCCTTAGGCTTTAACACGCGCTTGCGTATAAAGAGCAAGAGAAACAAAAATAAAAACAAAAGTGTGACAACACTTAGATATTCGCTGCGACTTAGAATCTGCTCATAGAGCTCAATTTTAGGGCGTTGCACGGTTGCTTGCTGCGCTTGTTGGGCATTGTCTTTCGCGCTTAATTCTTTAAGGCGCACCCTAAGCCCAAAGCCATCAGTCGTCTTAGATGCCGTAATATCCATATCTTGAGATGAGAGAATCATAAGACAAAGGTCATTCTCTTTGCCAAAAATCCTAATCTGCTCAATCCCTAGAGCGTGGATCTCCTCCTTCACATCGCCCGTAAAAGGAGTGTTTTTTAAGATGACGGTCTGATAGCCCTCCCCGCTGTGTTGAATGATACTCTCATCAAAGTTCTGAGCAAACGTAAAAAGAACATCAACGCGTTCGGTGCGCTTAAAAATTTCGACATTTTGCAAAACACCCGAGGCAAGAAGCGGAATGCTAAAGAGCAGAAGCAGCGCGAAACTCTTCACGTCTTCTCCCGTGTGAGATAATAGACAATCGCGTTGGAATCGAGGATTTCATTAATACGAATGGCGAGATTTTTCTCATAGACCATCACTTCGCCCTTGCCGATGATTCTTCTGTTAACAAATGTCTCGACACTTTCGCCCGCGGGCTTCTGAAGATCGATGATCGAGCCCTTTTCAAAGCGTAAAATTTCCGCTAGCGGAATCTTAGCCGCACCCAGCTCGGCGGTAAAAATCACCTCCATATCAAGAAGTCCCGTGTAGTTTTTCATCACGCCTTCAAGGTAGTTTGAGAGCTCTAACTGACGAGGATCAATCTGGTTGCGAGTATCAAAGATGAATTCGTTATCCACGCGCGTTTCCTATGTATAGACTGCAAAAAGAGTGGCTTGTTTTGAAGTGGATTGCTGCTTCGTTTTTTGGCTCAAAATGCCCTATTTTAAGGAATTGCGGCGTCGAGATATCAAACTCCTTGCTCTCTTCGGAGCCGATGACTTTCGCGACGCCCACAACGAGATTGGAGAGCTCGCTGGCAATATCAATGAGGGTCTTTTCATCGGGCTGCATTTCGCCCAAAAGCCGCTCGGCAAGGGCTTGTAACAGAAGCGGGCGAATGATGAGATAGACAGGAATGCGTGCGTCTTTAGAGATCATCTCAATCGAGGAGATATAGCCATCGCTCATCGCCCGATCGCTTGGCTCGGGAATCTCGCCCAGCATTTCATAGATGGATTTCACAAACGCTCTTTGCAGAATCTCGACCATCCCCCTCGTCCCTTTTTGCGTAAAATTGGTGGTCATTATAGCGTTTTTATATTCACTGCGGCTTGAAGTTCTGTTTGGTTATGCAAAACTCCGCCACAAAGCACCCTCGACACTGTGGCTTGAGTGCTTTACAGGTGTAGCGACCAAATAGGACGAATGCCTGATGAAGCACGCTTAAATCGCTCTTAAAAGCCGTAGTCAGCTCCTCTTGCGTTTTTGCGGGCGTTTTTGAATAGGCAATTCCCAGACGGTGCGAGACGCGGAAGACATGCGTATCCACCGCCATGAGATTTTGCTCCAGATACTCAATCAGCACGACATTCGCGGTCTTTTGCCCCACCCCGGGGAGCTTCACAAGAAGCTCTTGCTTGAGGGGAATCTCGCCATTATGTTCGCTTAGCACCTTTTGTGCCATGAGTATTATGTGCTGTGCCTTATTGTTGAAAAAGGAGCAACTTTTAATGAGCTCCTTAACTTCGCTAAGCTCCGCATTCGCAAGCGAGCCAATATCGGGGAATCGCGCAAAAAGCGCGGGGGTGATGAGATTGACGCGCTTATCGGTGCATTGAGCCGAGAGCATGACGCAGATGAGAAGTTCATAGAGATTTTTATATTTCAGCTCGGTTTTCGCCCCTTTAAAATGCTCGAGGAATCGCGCCTTAATCTCGGCTATATCGGCTTTACTTCTAGCTTTTGGCACATTGATCCTTTAAAGAATTAAGACTTCTCACTGCTTAAGCAGTCTTAATGGAGTTTTAATCACGCGCTCAATCACGCCAAAAGGCGCGCGAATCGTATCTTTAGCGACGGTGCTTTGGGATTTTGGATCACTCAGCGTCCCCTTGATTTCGACATTAGTCGAAAACGTCCCATCTTCGCCCAAAATAATGTAGCCTACAATAGGAATGGAATTGACGATATTCCCCAAAGATTTGAGCGTGGCAAGGCGCGTCTGAAATTCGATTTCATCATTTGCGAGGTTAACAAGCCCAAAGCCTTCGCTATTAATGGACGTGCCCCTAAACTCAAAATCCTCCACGACGAGGTAGTGCTCGTTGATTCCAAACTCGATTTTGCCCTGCTCAATGGCGTATCCTTCGACATTGAAGCCGGGCGTCTTAAAAATAAGCAGCGAGGGAATCGTATCCAAAAGGGCGACGACATTCTGAAGCGTGTTGAGATTTTTTAGCACGCCCCGTTCAATCGTGCTTTTGCCCTTGAAAATTCCATTTTTAAAATCCCCCTTAAGAGTGTAACGTCCGCCATGGACAACCTCTTTGCCAAAAAACGTATTCACAAAACGATCCGTGAGATCGCGCGCATTGATTTTGACATGCCCCTTTTTGAGCTCCACATCGATGAGACCGCCATTGTAAGAGAGTTGCGCGGTGATGTCGTCCATTCCGCTTAGATACCCCTCAAACGCCTGAGCGATAATGCGCCTACCTTTGTAGATAAAATGGAGATTTTCCCCGCTTACGTGGAGCGATTCCTCCATTATGCCCTCTTGCGATTCCCCTATATTGGGCAGCAAAATGTCATAATCCTTAGCCAAAAGCTTCATCTCCTTATCGATATGAAGCACAAGACGTCCATCATGTGAGGAGATATTTGCGTGTTCTAAATCCAGAATCCCTCTAATCTTAAGCGACTTGACCTCCTCGCCCGTGCGCTCTCTCAAGGGATAGGAGAATCCGCTGATGAGGGCGTCAAAATTGAAAGTGTGAAAATCTTCCGTAGAAATGGTCGCTTCGCCCTTGTTGATAGACTGCCCCTGAAGTAACCCAGAATAGGGATAGAGTGCGCTCAGGTCACTTAGCCGTATCTGATGGGGCGATTCCCCAAAGTGCAGGGTCGCATGGAGCGTAGGGAGGTGCAAAGGGATCTCTTTTTCTTGAAAGCTCGCATAAAATGGGAGGCTGATCCCTTTTAGATTCAAAATTCCACCCTCCTTACCGAGCGCAAAATCCGACACTTGAATATTGCCCTCAAGCGTTTTATTATGCGTATCTATGGTGAAATCCAGCTCGCCCTCCAAAATATCGGCAATCCTTAAACGCGATGAAAGCACGCTAACGAGGGAATCCTCGAGCTTCACTTTGACCTCGTGAGTATAAAATGGAAGATTTTCCAGTGAAAAATTTGATTCCTTAGCTTCAAAATAGCCCACCGCATGAGTATTGTAAGTGTTGAGATTGACCTCAAGCTTAAGTCGCGCCAAAACTGAGGAATCGTGCTGCACGAGCGGAAGTTCGATATGATAAGCGCGCAAAATTTGTAAAATTGACTCATTAAGCTGCGCCTCAGTTTTTATAAAAAGATCCAAGAGCGGATTCTCGCCCCAGATTCCTAAAAGCGCAACCTCGCTTCCTGCCAGTGAGAATCCCTCAAACATCGGCTCGCTAGGCTTAAAATGCACTCCACTTGCGTCATAATAAATGTCCACCTTCTCTCCGCTGACTTCGGGCAATTCAGGGTGGAATCGCGCCTTTGGCTTGTGAACTTCGATATGCGCCTTTGCATGTTTTTCAAGCGAATCAAGCAACGATTCCCTGCTAAAGCCGCTATCAAGGCTAAAAGAGCGGATTCTTATACTGGAAGCGGTAACATTCTCATACAGCCATGCGTTGATGTAAGGATTCTGAATATTAACGAACTTGCGCACAAACTCAAGCGAGGCAAAAGGGAGGCTTGAGCCCTCGATGTGGAATTTTTTAAAATCACTTTTGCCTGCAAGATGGAGCGAGAGAGCATCGCTAAGCGCGAGATCCCCGAGGAATCGAAGCTCGCTTTTGAGGATTTGATAGTTAATACTCCCTTTAAATGAAAGCTCATAGGGTTTGTAAATTAGGCTTTTAATCTCCGCTACCAGCTCGCCTTGTTTCTCATCAAGCGCAAAAGTCGCCTCAATATCGGGAAGCTCGAGCTTGTAAAGGTCATCTTGATACAAAAGCGAGCCGCTAATCTCCCCGATCACAAGCTCTTTTAGGCGGATTTCCTGAAAGGATTCGAGTAATATTTTGCTACCTTTAATCCACGTAAGTGCCGATTTTACATCAAGCTCCATCTTCTCATCCGTCTTATTCAAAAGCGAGCTGAAATCAGCGGAATCTAAACGCGCAATGAGCTTTTTATCTAAGCTTAGATAAAATCCGCGCAATTCAATTGAGGCGATTTGTAGCGATGGGATTGCGATTCCATTGCGTAAGACGCGGTAAAATCCCCATATTAAGGTCGATATGAAGAGGGCTAAAATAATCGCTTTGTATATGCTTGCGGAATTAGGGCTAATATTTCTCATAGTGCTGTCGTTTCATTTGGCAAGACCGATGGACTCAAGTCGCGTAATTTTCTTACCTAAAGGCGGTGTGGGTGAGATTATAACACACCTAAGGGAGAATCACTTCGAACTTACCAAGCTTGATGGTTGGGTGTTGTGGGCGATTGGATACCCGCAAAGCGGCTGGATTGATATTCGTGAGACTTATCTTTCAAGGGGCGATTTTCTTTACCGTATCACAAAGGCTAAAGCCGCTATGCGCGATATTCAGCTCACTCCCGGCGAAACGCTCCATTTTTTTATTACAGCTTTAGCGCAAAGTTTCTCTCTATCTGCAGATAAATTGTGGGAATCCTACCTAAGGTATGCCCCCTATCCCGAGGGGGTGATTCTCGCTAATACCTACAAGATTCCCCTAGGGATCTCTGAGGATCATCTGATGTATTATCTTGTGAATCACTCGCTCAAAGAGCACAGGAATCTTGCTACAAAGGTGCTGGGCGAATATGATGAAGTGCAGTGGTTTGGCTACATTACGATTGCCTCAATTATCCAAAAAGAGGCGGCAAATATCGATGAGATGCCCCTAGTTTCCGCAGTGATCCACAATCGACTTAAAAAGAAAATGCGCCTACAGATGGATGGGACGCTAAATTATGGGGCATTTTCTCACATTCGCGTAACTCCTGAGATGATTAGGAGCGATGATTCCCCTTACAACACCTATAAAATCAGCGGGATTCCCCCTTATCCCGTAGGGAGTGTGAGTTTTGAGGCGATCAGAGCGGCAATCTCGCCTGCGAAGGTGGATTATCTCTATTTCGTGCGCAACAAACAGGGCAGACACTCTTTCAGTAAAGATTACAAGAATCATCTGAAAAACTTTGAAAAATAAATGGGCAAGGATCAGGCGCAATGAATATCCATGAGTATCAAGCCAAAGCACTTCTAAGAGAGCATGGGATAGCCACGCCACGCGGCAAGGTCGCGCAGAGTGCTACAGAAGCTATGGAGATTGCTAGAGAGCTTTCGGGCAATTTGTGGGCGATTAAAGCGCAGGTGCATGCGGGTGGGCGCGGTAAAGCCGGTGGCGTGAAAATCGCGCACAATCTCGATGAAGTCTATGAGCTCGCAAATCTCATGATAGGCTCGCGTCTCATCACGCATCAGACGGCTCCAGAGGGCAAGGAGATCCATAAAGTCTATGTCGAAGAGGGGCTGGGAATCGCGCATGAATATTACTTAGGAATCGTGCTGGATCGCTCGCTGGAGACGCCTATCATGATGGCAAGCAAGAGCGGTGGCATGGAGATTGAGGAGATTGCGGCAAATAATCCTAATGCAATCATCAAAGTGGCGATTGACCCTATGATCGGATTTCGTCCATTTTATGCGAGAAAGCTCGCATTTGCCCTAGGAATTAAGCGTGAAAAAGTGGCGGATTTTGTGCAATTTTGCACCGCGCTTTTTGAGCTTTATTTGCAAAAAGATGCCGAAGTGATTGAGATTAATCCGCTCGTTTTTACCACTTCAAGCGAATTTGTCGCGCTTGATGCGAAAATCTCTTTTGATAATAATGCCCTCTATCGACTCCCTGATGTGAATGTGCTTCGGGATTTAAGCGAAGAAGAGCCCAGTGAAATCGAGGCGAGCAAGCACAAGTTAAGCTATGTCAAACTGAGCGGAAATGTCGGCTGTATGGTCAATGGCGCGGGGTTGGCGATGGCGACGATGGACATCATCAAGTATGAAGGGGGCGAGCCCGCGAATTTCCTTGATGTGGGCGGTGGAGCGAGTGCAGAGAGCGTGGCTAGGGGTTTTGAGATTATTCTTAAAGATCGTAACGTAAAGAGCATATTTGTCAATATTTTTGGGGGAATCGTGCGCTGTGATCGCGTCGCTATGGGGATTATAGAGGCTACGAAGCTTATTCATATCTCTCTTCCTGTGGTGGTGCGACTTGATGGGACGAACGCACAAGAAGCGCGCAAAATACTCGAGGAATCGGGGTTAGAGAATCTCATCTCAGCCAAAACGCTAAAAGAGGGTGCGCAAAAAGCCATCAAAGCCGCAGGAGGCAGGGTATGAGCATTTTAGTGAATAAAAATACCAGGGCAATCGTGCAGGGAATCACAGGCAAGGAGGGGAGCTTCCATACAGAGCAGTGTCTCAAATACGGCACACGCCTTGTTGGTGGGGTCACGCCGGGTAAAGGGGGTATGGTTCATTTGGGATTACCCGTATTTGATACCGTGCAAGAGGCATGTGAGCGCACGGGAGCGGATTCCTCGTTGATATTTGTCCCGCCGGCGTTTGTCGCCGATGCGATTATGGAAGCAGCTGACGCGGGAATCGCTCTTGCGGTTGTGATTACCGAAGGGACGCCGATTAAGGATATGATGGTGGCAAAAATGTATGCCAACAAGCGGGGCATGAATATTATTGGTCCAAATTGCCCGGGAATCATCACAAGTGGCGAGTGCAAGCTCGGAATCATGCCCGCTTCGGTCTTTAAGCGCGGAAGAATTGGGCTTATTAGTAAATCGGGCACGCTGACCTATGAGGCGGGGAATCAGATTATCGAGGCGGGCTATGGAATTTCCACAGCGATAGGAATCGGCGGCGATCCGATCATCGGGCTATCCTATCGCGAGCTTTTGGAGCTTTTTGAGCATGATGGCGAGACTGATGCAGTCGTGCTCATCGGTGAAATCGGCGGCACGCTTGAGATTGAGGCGGCGCGCTATATCAAAGAGCATGTGAAAAAGCCCGTGGTAGCGTTTATTGCGGGGCAGAGTGCGCCAAAGGGCAAACGAATGGGGCATGCAGGGGCGATTATTAGCGGCATTCATGGGGGTGCGAAAGAGAAGATGGACGCGCTTAAAAATGCAGGTGTGCTCGTCGTGCAGAGCCCTGCGGATATAGGGAACGCACTTAGCTCGCTGCTTAAAAAATAAAAAAGGAGTGTGAAATGTCCATGCTGCAAGCTCCAAGTGGAGTGGGTGTGTGGGTCAATGAGGCGCGCTGTAAAGCGTGTGATCTGTGCGTATCACTGTGTCCTAGCGGCACACTTGCCATGCAGGCGGATCGCACAAGAGTGCTGGGTAAAATCATCAAAGTGATCCGCCCGGAATCCTGTATCGGCTGTGGTGAGTGCGAACTTCACTGTCCTGATTTTGCTATTTATGTCGCAGATAGGAGCGAGTTTAAGTTCGCAAAGTTGAGCGAGGAATCCAAGGCTAGGGCGCAGAGAATTAAAGCAAATCACTACATGAATATCAAGGAGGCGCGATGAGAGAGCTTATCTCTTCGGGCAATGAGCTTGTAGCCCTTGCTGCGATTGATGTGGGGTGTCGATTCTTCGGTGGGTATCCGATCACGCCCTCAAGCGAAATAGCGCATGAGATGAGCGTCTTGCTTCCACAATATGGCGGGACATTCATCCAAATGGAAGATGAAATTGCGGGAATCTCTGTCGCACTTGGTGCTTCCATGAGCGGCACAAAGGCGATGAGTGCGACTTCTGGGCCCGGACTTTCACTCAAATCCGAGCAGATTGGGCTGGGATTCATGGCGGAGATTCCTCTTGTGATTGTTGATGTCATGCGCGGTGGGCCCTCTACGGGGTTACCAACCCGTGTGGCGCAGGGGGATATTAATTTTGTCAGGAATCCGACCCATGGTGATTTTAAATCCATCGCCCTCTGTCCCGGTAGCCTAGAAGAAGCCTACACCGAATGCGTGCGAGCGTTTAATCTCGCAGAGGAGCTGATGAGCCCCGTTTTCCTGCTCCTTGATGAGACGCTGGGGCATATGCATGGCAAGGCGGTGATTCCCGAGCTTGAGCAAATCAGAGCGCAGGTTAGGAATCGGCGGGTTTTTACAGGCGCGCGTGAGGAGTATCAGCCCTATGGCAGGGCGAGTGATGAGCCGGCGATCCTAAACCCTTTTTTCAAAGGTTATCGCTATCACATTACGGGTCTGCACCACGGAGCGATGGGATTCCCCACAGAAGATGAGAAGCTCGCGCAGGGGCTAATTAATCGGCTGTTTAGCAAGATAGATTCCCGCACGGAGCTCCTTGAGTCCAATGAAGAGTATATGCTCGAAGATGCAGAGGTGCTGATTATCGCCTATGGATCGACTTCGCGAAGCGTCAAGGAGGCGATTTTGCGCTTGCGTGAAGAGGGGCTTAGAGTGGGGCTGTTTCGTCCGCGCACGATTTGGCCCGCGCCTAAAAAGCGGCTTAAGGAGCTTGGTGCGCGCTTTTCCAAAGTGCTGTGTGTCGAACTCAACATGGGGCAATACAGGGAAGAGGTGGAGCGGTGCATGCAAAAAGAGGTGCGATTCCTCGGTAAAGCTAGCGGGCGTGCGCTCGCGCCCATTGAGATTATGAAGTGTGTTACGGAGCTTTGCGATGGCATTTAACTACGATGAATATCTGCGAACGGATAAGATGCCTACGCTTTGGTGCTGGGGCTGTGGCGATGGTGTGATTTTGAAATCCGTCGTGCGCGCGATTGACGCGGCGGGTTGGAGTATGGATGATGTCTGTGTCGTGAGCGGGATAGGTTGTAGCGGGCGATTCTCCTCTTATGTGAATTGCAATACCGTCCATACGACCCATGGGCGCGCGCTCGCGTATGCGACGGGAATCAAGCTCGCAAATCCGAGCAAAAAAGTGATCGTCATCTCGGGCGATGGCGATGGCTTGGCAATCGGCGGGAATCACACGATCCATGCGTGCAGACGCAACATCGATCTAAACCTCGTGCTCGTGAATAACTTCATCTATGCCCTCACAAACTCCCAAACCTCGCCCACTACGCCTCGCGGATTATGGACGGTTACGGCGCAATATGGTAATGTAGATCCCGATTTTGATGCGTGCAAACTCGCTGAAGCGGCGGGGGCAACGTTTGTCGCGCGCGAGAGCGTGCTCGATCCAAAGAAGATTGAGAAGACACTCGTGCAGGGCTTTTTACACGAGGGATTTAGCTTTTTTGATATTTTTAGCAACTGCCACATTAATCTAGGGCGCAAAAACAAAATGGGCGAGGCGGTCGAGAATCTCGCATGGATTGAGAGTAGGATTATGCCAAAGCGAAAATTTGATGAGCTATCGCAGCAGGAGCGTGCAGGGCGTTTTCCTACGGGAATCTTAAGGCATGAAAAGAGCCAAATGGAGTATTGCAAAGCCTATGCGCAGGTTATTGAGCGCGCACAAAAGGGGGCGAAGCTATGAGACGGCAGCTGAGATTTACCGGCGTGGGCGGGCAGGGGGTGCTGCTTGCGGGTGAGATTTTAGCCGAGGCAAAAATCCGCGATCATGGCTATGGAATCAAAGCTGCGACCTATACATCGCAGGTGCGCGGAGGTCCGACAAAGGTCGATATTTTGCTTGATGAGAGTGAGATTCTCTATCCTTATGCGAGTGAGGGTGAGATTGAATTTATGCTAAGCACAGCGCAAGGGAGCTTTGATCTTTTTAAAAGCGGCATCAAAGAGGGCGGAATCGTCGTCATCGAGCCTAATCTCGTGCGTGTGAGCGAGGTGGATAGGGAGCGATTTAGGGTTTTTGAGATTCCCATTATCACGATTGCCAAAGAAGAGGTGGGGAATGTCATCACGCAATCCGTTGTCGCGCTCGCGCTCACGGTAAGCTTCACAAAGTGCGTAAATCGGGAGCTTGTGTATGAGACAATGATACAAAAAGTCCCTGCCAAAGTGATTGAGCTGAATAAAAAGGCGTTTGAACTCGGGGAATCCTACGCTAAAAAGGCTTTAGAGGGATAGAGAAGGGGCGAAAGAGAGATGTGTGGGAATCCGAAGCGCATTCCCAAGAAGCGGATTTGCCTTGCGGGAATCCGCCTCTTTAACTCACGCGATTTTTGATTCCGCGGGCTTTTCCTCTTTTTTATCTTTCAAAAGTGCATCTTCGCTCTTTTGCTTCATCGCATAGATGAGCTTCTCGGGGTCTATATCCTTGCCTAACAAGAGACGATGAAGAGCAAAAATCGTCATCTCCTTGCCCGTAACGATTGCTTCTGCAACCTTGGCGCTTTGCTTTTCACCCACCAGCTCTTTGAAGCTTAGAGTGCCGCTATTATCGCTATCTTTGCGGATTGAGTGATTGATGAATTGCGCCATGGAATTGATATATCCAAACTCCTCCAAAAACGCGTCGCGCTCGCCATCACTTTTTAGAGTCTCATTAAGCGAGCGGTAGGCATTTGCTCCTTTGCCATTAAGCGAGACAAGTGCTTTGAGATTTTTCGCTTCGTTTTTGGAAATGACCCCATCGCCATTGCTATCATGCTGGAGATAGCCCACACCATAGGCTGCTTCGTAATACCACTTCTTGACATAATCCGTGAGCTCTTTTTTGCTCATGCTTTTGCTTAGGCGCTCGTAGTTATCCTTATCTAGGGGCACTTCGACGGTTTTTTGAGAATACTCATCGAGGAATCGGACACTATTTTGCGCCACTTCACTTTCCGGATTAGCTACTTTCAGAGGATTGTTCGCCTCTAAAGCCTCTTTGGAGGGCGAATATTTAGCGTTGGAATCGACAACGGTTTTGCTCTCCAAAGCTTTAATCGCATCGCTTTTGATTCCACGTTTGAGCTCATTTACAGCTTCTTTTTGCGCTATATTCTGCTCTTTAATGGCCTTTTTGCCCTGAGCGATCTTCTTGTTTGTCTCCTCTTGGACGTGCGCAGGGAGCTTCCCATCGCCTTGCGCCGTCTCATTAGCCGTATTGCTTCCACTTGCAGCGACATTCTCAAGCATAGAGAGAGCGGCGCTACTCTCGCCCTCGGAGCTTTTTTGCATATCGGCTTTGAGCGCCTCGACATCGACATATTTTCGCACCTCCGCGCTCACCTCTCCATACTGCTCTAGCTCGTATTTGGCGCGCTGCGTCATGACCTGCTTTTTAAAATGCTCATCAAGAGACGCGGGTGTGCTGAGACGCTCTGCCTCTGGGGATTTCTCATAAAGTGCTTTATGAACGGCTGTGGAAAAATCAATGGAAGACATGTGTGACTCCTTAAAATATTTTTGAAATCACAACTGCACAAGCATTTTTCGTGCCACAACGGGGCGCGCTTTTTAAGATTCCCAAAACCTAGCCTAAGAATCGGGCGCGAACATAAGACCCATGGCGGTCTATTACTCTTAAAAGCGACTTCTGAAGATAAATAAAACAGAAGCTGTGATTAGACGCAGGAGGCGCGGAGGCGAGCATAAATTCGATCAGCATAAATGCAAGAGCGAAAGATCGCGTTAGGCGCGGACGTTGAGCTTGTAGGTGCTACCCTGCATCTCTTGAAGTTTGCCCAAGATTTTATTCCAAAAGCTCGCACTCACGCCATCTCCGCTGGAGATTAGCGACTCCATCATGCCTTTAACTTTAGCGAGGACATTCGTGCGCTCATCATCAGGAGCCTTGTCCGCTCCCGTGAGCTTTAGGAGCGCGTTTGCCTCTTCTTTACTGAGCTTGCCTACTTGTGTCATGATTGAGACGAACTGCCTAAGAT
Organism: uncultured Wolinella sp.; assembly: GCA_963540505.1. Classification (GTDB taxonomy): domain Bacteria; phylum Campylobacterota; class Campylobacteria; order Campylobacterales; family Helicobacteraceae; genus Wolinella. The sequence goes on along the minus strand of CAUTMV010000006.1, from coordinate 108,296 downwards.
CTTTCGCACTCATATCAGCGAAGTTGTAGCGGTTATTAAACTTTTCGGAAATCTCCTTAATTGCCTTTTTATCAGCGTCGCTCAACTCCTTTTTCTGTGTCGCCTGAGTGTCCTTTTGGCTCTTTTTAAGGAGTGTATCTTTGTAAGAAGATGTATTGACCTGCATGGGCGTCCTTTACCAATGAGTTTTACCCCATTAAAGCAATAAGTGTTCCATATATGGAATCTGTGGGAATCAAGGTATAAAATCTGCAATTAAGAGTGCGCATATTCAAAATATATCATCTTAAATACCCTTTTACTTTCGCTCCTACTCATTCCCCTATACTCCGTATCCATGGTTGTAGCAGGATTTGAGAAAAGTCGGGATTTGTCGGAAAAGTCTCTTTTGTATCGTGCATTTTAATCGGAAATTCAGAATATCTGTAGATAATCGCTGCTATGAGGGTAAAGGTTAAGAAATCATATTGGAGCTCAACGGCTTACGATATTAGGCAACGAAGCAGAGTGAGAAGCAATTTTAAAAGGAAATATAAAAAGCCTAATGGAAGGATAGGTAAAAATAGTCCAAAGAGTCCTTACGTAAAAAAGCAACCTTATAAAATAACTCTTCCAAAGACCATAATATTCCCACGCGATATAAAACACTGCAATGATTTCTTAATGAAATGTCAAAAGAATCAAGAGGATAATTCGCAAAAAATATCTATAGACTTAAGATCATTAGAGAGAATAGATAATACTAGTATTTTATTGTTGACTGCCAATATCAATAATATATTTGAAAAACTATACAGAAATAAAAAGCTAGCCCCTCGCAGGGATATCGATGAACGACTTGCCGTAATCGGGTTTTGGGATGCGCTGTGTGTTAATCCACCAGAGTACAAAAAGGATATTGACTTCCTTAGAATCAAACTTTTAAAAGGTTATAAAATACCAGACAATGGCTTCCATCAAGAGATAATCAAGTTTTTTACACAGGAGCACAACATATCTGAAGAGCACAGAGAAGGATTGTTTGATGCTGTTTTCGAAGCGTGTGCGAATTCTTTCGAACACGCCTACAATGAAAGGGATACGGATAAACAAATATGGTTTTTAGGTTCATACGATAAGCAACAAAATGAGTTAGAATTCGTCTTTTATGATATCGGTATGGGGATTTTTAACTCTCTAGAAAGCCAACGCAGTCAATTTGGCAGGCTTATCAAAAAATATATTCTTCGTTTTGGAAAAGGTAAGGCACTTGAGAAGCTGTGCACAACAAATCTATCAAAATATAAAAAGGATGATAAGGATAAAGCAAATAGAGGCAATGGAATGATCTCTTTTAAAGATTTTATCGATAAAATCTCGACCACAAGAGAGGCAAATTTAGAAGTTGCCACGGAAGATTTCTTTTATTCTAGTCTTGATGGCGAAATCACCCGAATTTCTAAACCCATTAAAGGAACCTTAATAAGGTGGGTTGTTGGAGGTTATAAGTGAATAAAGAAAAAAAGCTGGTATATGATTTTGCTAAGAATTTTAGCAGTAAGCCTGGTCCTAGATATAGAGAATTGGGAGAATTTTCAGGGGAGGCATTCAGAGAAGATGTTTTACGGGGTTTGTTGGATAGATATGAAATCATAGAAATTGATGGAAGTGGTATAGAAACTTCATTTACCCCATCTTTTCTGTCCGAAGCATTCGCCCCGTTGAGCAAGGAAATGGGAGGATTTGAAAATTTAAGGAAAAGAGTAAGGCTTTTTAGCGCAACAAATCCAAATTTAGAACGGAAGTTTAAAGATTTTGCGAGCTTGCAATGACTTTTGCTGTTTCACTGATAGCATTAATTTTAGGTGTCGTGAATTTATCATATATTGTGTTCAAAGATAAGAGGGCGATGGTTGATGCGGATAAAAAAGAGTGTATAGAGGTTTTGAAATCTGTTTTTGAGCATAGCGTGAAAAATAGGCAAAATGAGCAAGATAGAAATTTCAACGTGATTATTCTTGATGCCTATGTGAATGCTTTAAAACATTTGAAACTTGTAAAGATAAAAAAGAAGGAGGAAGTTCTATCAAATTTTGCACTAAAAGTTAATCGTTACAATGAGTATGATTTAAATGATGAAGATTTGATAGGCTGCTTTACGGATACCATAGATTCTGTATACAATTTAGAGCTTAATCTAAAGGAATATCTCTTTGATAGTGTAAAGCTATTTAAAAATAGAAGTGAGGTAAAATAGCCTAAACGCGATATTCATAAGCCTTAAAAAGCTTCTGCTACAAACTTCTAAAATACCCCGCCACTCGCTTCGATTACCTTAAAATCCGTCTCATCGGTAATATTGAGTGGCTCATGAGCCCCGTGCAATTTTGTGTATAATACACACCATGAGTAGAAAAGAGAAGCTCTTAAAAGAGATTGAAAATGCGCCTAATAACGTGAGGTTTGAGCTTTTGGAGCGGTTGCTAAAGGAGAGTGGCTTTGTGCTTAAGAGTGTCAAGGGCTCACACCATAGCTTCTCTAAAAGCGAAGCATTAGATGAGCTGGAAGGAGGGGAGCGTTTAGGGCGAGCTTGGAGGGTACTTTTTAGCGGAGGGCATTTAGCCCCGAGCCAAAGAGCGATGAAAGGCGCGTAAGAGTGAATGCTAGCATGCCAAAATCCCTACCCTTGCTATTATTCGATTAGCCCCAATCGTTCCATTCCTAACCAAAGCGGGCATGCTTAAAGCTTGCGAGTTTAGGCTAAACCCCGAGCTTAATACACCCCAATCATTGCCCTGAGCACACCGATGATACGAAAGGCGTAAAGACGTAACAATACAACAAGTGTTTAGGTTGGTGTAAAGGGAGCGGCTTTAAAAGAATCCACCCCGTGTTAAGCAAGACAAAGCTCGCTCCTACAGGGCAGGCAAAAGCAGGGCGATTCCCATTTAGGTGGGGAATCTCTAGCAATCGATTGTAGCCATCTTTCGCCGTAGATAGGCGATTTTGCTCTGGAGTGGAAGATCTTTAGGGCAGACATCGTGGCATGCAAGAAGCGTCATGCAGCCAAAGATGCCGTTATCATCTCCGATAAGCTCGTAAAAATCTTCATTCGTGCGCTCATCATGCGGGTCAATCATGAAGCGCGCAACGCGGTTTAGCCCTGCTGCACCGATGAAATCCTCGCGCATTACTTTGGTTCCGCAAGACGCGATGCAGCAGCCACACTCAATACATCGATCAAGCTCAAAGACTTCTTGTGCGACTTCAGGTTCAATCCTTTGCTCAAGCTTTGAAATATCAGGCGCGTGCTGCGTGTGAATCCAGCTCTCAACCCGTTTGCTCATACCGTTAAACCAATTCCCGGTATCCACAGAGAGATCCTTAATCAGTTTAAAAGCGGGCAAAGGCAGGATCGTGATGATTCCCTCGGGGAAATCTTTTGTCAAAGTTCGGCATGCAAGGCGCGGACGACCGTTAATCATCATGCCGCAACTACCACAGATTCCCGCTCGGCAGACAAAATCAAAGCTCAAATCGGGGTCGTGATTCTCGCGAATGATATTCAGCACGATAAAAATCGTCATCGAATCAGTCTCTTCGATTTTATACTCCCTAAAATGGGGCTTGGAGACCGCGCTCTGCGGATCATATTTAAAGACTTTAAAGGTTAGTATTCGTCCCATTATTTATCTCCTACGCGCTCGTTGCGAGCGTTATATTTTGCGGGTAGCGTATAGGGCATGAGAGCCTCTTGGATTGCGTAGCGATCCTTTCCGCTCGCTTCCATCTCCGCGCGAATCTTATCAATCTCCTCCTGACGCTTGACGCTCTGCGGATTCTCAATGAAATTGCCCTTCGCGCCATAGCCTCGATACCCGGGCGCGATTTCCATCTGGCTGATGTCTAAGGGCTCGTATTCGATAGTCGGTAACGTCTGTTCAGGATTAGACCATGAGGTAAGCGTGCGGTTGAGCCAGTTAATATCATCGCGTTTTGGATAATCCTCACGGGTATGCGCGCCGCGAGATTCCGTCCTATCAAGCGCACCTTTAGCTACGCACAGTGCAATTTTAAGCATTTTAGGAACGCGATATGCCTCCTCCAGCTCGGGATTTGCATGCAGACGCTTATTCTTAATCTTGACGTTTTTAGACTTGATATAAAGCTCCTCAAGCTCCTTAACTGCGCTTTCCAAATGCTTGCCATCGCGGAAGATTCCCACGTTGCTATCCATGATCTCTTTCATGCGATTTTTGATTTTGAAGACATCTTCGCCCTCGTCTTTCTCCACGAGGCTTTGGATGTAGGATTCCTGTCCTTTCAGGAATCGCTCCAAAGTCGCAGTCTCAAGCTCCACTTCGCTGGAAGCGCAATGTTCCATAAAATATTCACCGACAATCATGCCTGCGACGACGGCTTCGCTGACGGAATTCCCGCCCAGCCTATTAAAGCCGTGCATATCCCAACATGCCGCTTCCCCTGCGGAGAATAGCCCTTTTAGCTTCGTCTCCCCTCGGTAATCCGTGCGGATTCCGCCCATGGAGTAGTGCTGCATGGGGAGCACGGGAGCCCATTTCTCAGCTGGGTCGATTCCTGCGAAAGATTCGCAAATTTCCTGCACATCGCGGAGGTTTGTTTCGATGTGCTTGCGTCCAAGCACGGTAATATCAAGCCATAAATGCTGCCCGTATGGGGATTGCACGCCTTTACCTGCGCGAATATGCTCAATCATACGTCTTGAGACGACGTCGCGACTTGCGAGCTCTTTTTTCTCCGGCTCATAATCGGGCATAAAGCGGTGCCCATCGACATCTCTAAGCAATCCACCATCACCCCGACAGCCCTCTGTGAGGAGGATTCCCGAAGGGAAGAGCGGAGTAGGGTGGAATTGCACCGCCTCCATGTTCCCCAGCTGAGCGATTCCCGTCTCAAGCGCGATCGCTGTCCCAGTTCCCTCGCAAATCACGGCGTTTGTAGTATTTTTGTAGATCCTCCCATATCCCCCAGTGGCGATGAGCGTCCCTTTGGAGACATACGCGATGATGTCGCCATTCACAAGATCACGCACAATCGCCCCATAGCACCTGCCGTCCTGATGGATGAGGGCGATCGCCTCTTTTCTATCCTGAATGGATACGCCAAGCTTCAAGCACTCATTGGCTACGGCAAAAAGCATTGTGTGTCCTGTAGCATCGGCTGTGTAGCAGGTTCTCCATTTTTTTGTCCCGCCAAAGTCGCGTGAGTGGATCAATCCATGGCGGTAATCTTCTTCAGTGATGGTCGTTTTTTGTGCGTTAATCACAGCTGTCCGATCGCCTTTTTTAATCCTAGTCCAAGGCACACCCCATGCTGCAAGCTCTCTAATGGCCTTTGGCGCGGTATTGACAAACATTCGTGCCACTTTTTGATCACAGCCCCAGTCGCTTCCTTTGACCGTATCCATGAAGTGCAGATCTTCATTGTCGCCATCGCTCATTTTTGAGTTCCCAAGACTCGCTTGCATGCCCCCTTGAGCGGCGGCTGAGTGAGATCTTTTAACGGGAATCAGGCTCAAAACGATAGTGCTTAGCCCCTTTTGCTGCGTGGCAATCGCAGCTCTCAGTCCCGCGAGCCCGCCACCAATTACCAAGGAATCGCAATAAACTACTTTCATGCCTCTTACCTTTCCATAGTCTTTTCGATATATGAATGCACTTGCTCTTTTGTGAGGGACTTCCCGAGACTGATATAGACGAAATCAGCGCAGAGTGCGACGAGTGCCAATGTGCCAAAAAGGGCGAAAATCTTGACTTTCACACCCTTAATTCTTGCGTCCATCGCCTTTTTGTTTTCCGCCTCAAGGGGAATCCACTTCATAACCAAGCGGTAGAGCCCGATTCCCGCGTGTAGCACCATAACCGCGAGTAATACGAGGTAGAAATACTCCAATCCCCCATGGACGAATCGATACGCTGCAGAAGTTGCACCGATGGTCTCGACGTTAAAGAGAATGGTTACAAGATGCGCGCTCCCCATGAAAAAGAGCAGGAATCCCGTCAAAAATTGCACCCACCAAAGCGTCGTATCGCAGTGTTTCATGAGGCTTCTGTGTGTGATGAAAGTGATGTATTGTCGATAATTCGCCGGGAATTTTCTCATCGCCAAAAACGCATGCGCGATAAAAGCAATGAAGATAAAAAGAGTAACAAGTTTCGTAATAATCGGTAATCCGCCCTCAAAGAGGAAGTCCGCCTCCGCTTGCTTCACCACCCAGTTAAACGCCTCTTCACCAAAGAGAATCGAAGAGGTAAACATCATGTGAAAGATAATAAACAGAGCCAGAATAAGCCCCGTAATACTCTGCCAGCGATCCCATCTAGCGGGATTCCTGCTCTTTTTCCGTTCCGGAGTTACGCCCGAGTAACTCTCCAAAATACAGCGTTCATTAGCCATGTTTTCCCCCGTGCGATTTGGAGTTTGCTAAGATTTAGCTCTTAACGTGGGTGAATTATAGTCCTTTTTGAGCTCGTTGTGAATATGGATATTTTAAGCCTTTTGAGTCACTTATGTTACTAAATGTAACAATAAATAATAAATTTTTATTCTAAATTTCATAGGTAAAATCGCTATTTTAAGGGGAGAATGATACAAATGGTAAAGTTTTAAAAATCTATAAGTATTAAGAATGATTACTCTTTTGGATTTGAAGCTTAGCTACGAAACTTAAAGGCTAGGATTAAAAAGTTAAAATTTTACCTTCTAAACACCTTTGGCACGCTTTTTCTCTCTTCACGTCCATCTCTATAACGAATAATCATCTCGTCCACAAGCGCGCCGTTTTTGTAGATTCTTATCTCCTCCGGATTCCCGCTTTTTGGAGTGAGCGTCTCTTTGCCGTGGTAGGGTGCCCTTTTTTAAAAAGCCCTTCAAAACGGCTTGAAGCGCTACTTAAGCACTCTGTGATGGCTATTCCATACCCATTGGAGCACTCCCCCTGTATGCACTCAAAACCGCTGCACTTCACCTTAAACCCATAGGCGATTCCAAACAACACCGTGCCCATGAGCAAAGGCCTCATTAACGGATCCCCTTCAGTTTGCGGCACTATTTGACGATTAGAAGCGGAATGGGGGCTTGCTCGATAAAGTCATCTTGGTGCGAAGTGAATAGCTTATTCAAAAAGGAGCTTTCACTCGCGCCGATAATGAGCAAATTATGATTTGACGCCTCTTGAAGCACCATCTCCACAGGATCGCCCTTTTTCAAAAGCACGTAAGGATTGACCCCGCGTTCGGTAAAGAAGTTTGAAAATTTCTCCACCAGTGCGCGCGCCTTCTCCTCCGCCTTGAGGTCGATCTCATCATAAGCCGCGAGCACCGCCTCGCCATAGAGCATAAATTCGGGCTTAGCGTGAATGAGCGTGAGCGTGCAATCAGAATCTTTGCCAAACATCTCCAGGATATATTGTGCCGCGCGCTCGCACACTTCCGTATCATCAATCGCAAATAGCAGCTTTTTCATCATACACTCCTTTAATTGAAGATATTACTTTCTTTGGGGCTGAAATTGCAATTATAGGGGATAACTTTCACGCGCTCTCCCGCTGCAATCTCGCTCCGCCCCTGTGCGCAAAAGATGAGCGCGTTACTTTGAGCAAGGGGCGTGAGCATTCCCGAGCCGTATTTTCCCCCGTGATGTGCGAGGAATCGCCCCTCTTCAAGCCGCCCGAGGATCATATTCGCGCGATTCCCTTTAAGTGAGATGGACTCTTTATTTTCTGCGCAAACATACTCAAGATGATAGGCTTTGTTGCCTTGAAGCTTCCTTAGCATCGGGATTCCTAGAAAATAGAGATTGAGCGCGGCACTAAGCGGGTTACCGGGCAGGCACAGGAGGATTGTTTTATTTAGGATTCCCATCATCATGGGGTGACCGGGTTTGACATTTACTCCGTGGAAAATTGTCCGCATACCCGCATTTTTGAGCACTTGCTCCATGAAATCCGCCTCGCCCGCGCTCACTCCTCCGCTAGTTATGACCGCGTCATAGTGCTCAAAAAGCGCAACCGCACGGCTCATCGCCTCTAAATTGTCGGGCAGCACCCCAAGGTAATCCGCACTAAAGCCAAAATGCTTAAGCGTGCCAAGAAGCATGGAGGCATTTGCGTTGTAAATCTGGTGCGCCTGCGCGTGCTCCCATGGCTCGATAAGCTCATTTCCGCTTGAATAAAGGGCGATTCTTAGCGGCGCATAGGTCGGTATGACAGAATAGCCCTGCGAAGCAAGCAGCGCAATCTGATAGCTTCCAAGCTCCTCGCCCGCACTAAATAGCTCCTCGCCCGCGCCTAATTCCTCGCCCGCGCGTTTGATATTCGCCCCCTGTTTAATCTCCTTGGGAATCTTCACGATTCCCCCGCTGAGGCGAGCATTTTCAAAAGGCACGACCGCTTCTGTCCCCACAGGAATGGGCGCGCCCGTCATGACTTTGTAGCATTCGCCCGCTTTTAGCGCAATTTTGCCCGTATCTCCCGCAAGGATTGTCCCGCCGATGGGAATGCTCTTGCCCGCGTCGCAAAGCTTTATGGCATACCCGTCCATCGCAGAGTTATCAAAGGCGGGCAGCGATTTTCGCACCGTGAGATTTGTAGCGAGGATTTTGCCATAGAGCTCAAAGAGATGACTTTTGCGCGCATTTTTAGTCGCAGCAGCGTGCCCCAGCATAAGATTTATAGCCTCTTGCAGTGAGATGTTTGACTTCATGGGAATCCTTGCCAAATTTTGTGTGTAGTGATTTTACCTAAAAGCCCTGCGATTCCCCTCTTTTTTAATATCATCGAAGCGATCGAGGTATTCAAGATAGGCGATGAGATATTTTCGGCTAAGCGCGAGGTGATTTTTGAGATTGCTGATTTCCACGTAGCCCTCATCTTTGATGATTTCGCGCATGAGCCCCAAAACCTCAGAGAGGGAGTCACTTGTGATAAAAAGATTGTGCGCGAGGCGAATGACTTTTTGTGATGATGTGAGGCGTTTGAGCGCGTCATCGCCACTTTTGCGGTCAATATCAAGGGAATCGTAGATATTATAGGGGGCTAGAGGCTCGCTGCCCTGCGCCTTTAAAATGGCATAAATCGTCTCTTTCAGATACTCCTGCACACTTGTGATTCCTGAATTTCGCGCAAGATAGAGTCCGTTTTCTTTGCACAATAAGCCCTTTTGCTCTAGGGAATCCAGCGCGATTCCCAGAAGTTTTTCACTCGCCCATGGGGTCTTTTGTGCAAGTGAGGTAGGGGAGAGGAGGGCTTTTTTGTTTCTTGTGATGATGGTGCGGATTTGCTCTTTTAAAACTTCTAGCGATTTTTGCGGATAGAGGACGAGCTCTTTTGCGTCTATGATGGTGTTTTGGAGCGTTTTGGCGATCTCTAATGCTTCATTTTGAGAAAGGGCAAAACGTTGCGTCGCACTAATTAGCCCAAATCCGCGCTGATGAGCCTCAAGCAAAATTATAAAGGCGAGGCTAAAATCCCCTAAAGCAAGCGCGTGAAGAAGTTTAAGTTTTTGAGGTTTTTTCATCGATTCCGCGATGGGGTTAAGCACTCGTCCACCGCCGATGGTTCTGCCCGATTCCCGCAAGATGAAGCGTTCGTTAAAGATTGCAAAAATAGAGGAATCGCACCTAAGTGTCGCGAGGATTTTATCCCCCTCATGGCACGATTCCTCTAGGAGCAGGATTTTTGCTTCGACTCTTTTTGCGCCGATGTGAAGCTGCGCCTGAAGCCCGTGCGGGATAGGGCAAAGGGGCGAAATCTCTACATCAATCGTGTCAAATCCCCTCAAATAGCCCTTTTGCGTAAGCAGGAATCCGCACTCAAGTTCATGATGAGCGACACCTGCAAGATTGAGCGCGGCTCTTTGTGCGGGGAGTGCGTATTCTTGCGCGTTACCATGCACCTCGATTCCCCTGATTGTGAGGGATTTTTGTAGTTCGCATGAGTAGATTTTTTGCCCCACCTCTACCTTTCCGCTAAGCACCGTGCCGCTCACTACGCAACCCGCACCCTTGATAGAAAAAGAGCGATCGATGTAATAGCGGAAAAATCCCAAATCCCTCGCGGGGCTTTTCTCCGAGCTCTTCTCCAGCGTATAGAGGGCGTCTTTTAGTCGTTGCAGCGAGGGTGCGTCATGGATAGAAACGCAAAGCAGATGATGGAGCTTCAGATTTGCAAAGGATTCCAGAGCTTTTCGCACCTCTTTTTCTCGCGCCCGGAGCATTGAGGAATCGACTAGATCGCTTTTGGTGATCGCGACAATTAGTGAAGGAATTTTTAGCAAATTGGCAATCTGAAGGTGCTCGAGCGTTTGAGGCTTGATTCCCTCCATCGCGCTTATTGCAAGGAGCATTACATCAAAGCCAAATGCCCCGGCGATCATGTTTTTCACTAGCTTTTCATGCCCGGGGACATCGATAAATGCGATGTTTTTGTCATGAAGCAAAAGGTTTGAGAAGCTCAAATCAACAGTGATTCCTCGCTTTTTCTCCTCAGGCGTCGTGTCGCCCTCAAACCCGTTGAGCGCGCGAATGAGCGCGGTTTTGCCATGGTCGATATGCCCCGCTGTGCCAACGATGAAGCTCTCCATAAAACGCTCCTAAAAAATCTCATTTAATCGAGCGGCTAGCTCTTTGAGCTGATTTTCCAGCACCGTTCGGAGGTCAAACACGAGGGAATCGCGCTCGATTCTTGCGATGATGTGGCGTGCTCGCACACGTTTTTCGAGCTCCACGCTCTTTAGCTTTGGATGTTTAAGTGCGAGGGCGATAGAATCAAAGCTTTGATTGGGGAGCGCACCACCGCCTACAAAGCCCTGTGTAGTGATGATTTCACACTCATAGCCGCGCAATTTTGCAACGATTCCTTCCGCTCGCGCCCTGAGTTCCTCAGTGTCTAGGAGCATCATTTGGATGGTGGGAATTTTCTCATAATCACGCACCAAATGCGCTCGCAGCGTTGCTTCAAGTGCGGAAAGAGTGAATTTATCCACGCGCAACATTCGCAACAGATGATTTTGCTTCAACTGCTCAATCAAGACCTTTTTGCCAAAGATGATTCCCGCTTGCGCCCCGCCAAGGAGCTTATCCCCGCTGAAACTAACAAGGCTGGGCGAGAGCTTAGCAATCGCTTTAATTGTCGGCTCGCGACTAAAAGGAATGGAATCGAGAAATCCGCTCCCAAGGTCGTAATAATCGATGAGTCCATGCTCCTTTGCGATTCCTATAAGCTCTTCTAGCTCCACTTCGTGCGTGAAGCCTGTGATGTCGTAGTTGGATTTGTGTGCTTTCATGATGAGCGCACTCATAGGTGTGATCGCCTCGGTGTAGTCGTGCTTGTATGTTTTATTTGTCGTGCCTACTTCTTTGAGGATTGCACCTGCATTTTTCATCACTTCAGGAATGCGAAAACTCCCGCCAATCTCGATGAGCTCGCCCCTGCTAATCAGCACTTCACGCTCTTTAGCAAATGTGTGCAGGATCAAAAAAACCGCCGCGGCGTTATTATTGACAACCAAAACGTCTTCGCAGGATAAAAGCCTCTTTAAAATCTCTTGCAAATGACTATACCGCTCGCCCCGCTCGCCCTTCTCAAGGCAATATTCAAGATTATTATAGGAAGTCAGCACGGGCTTAATCTCCTCAAGAATCGCCTCAGAGAAGGGGCTCCTGCCAAGATTTGTGTGGATAATAATTCCCGTGGCATTAATGAGCGGAATGAGTGATGGACTAAAAAGCTCATGATAGCGTCGCTCAAGCTCTTGTGTGAGCGATTCCTCGCCGGGAATCGGAGTGTGGTGCTGCAAAAACGCCTCTCTGAGCTCATCAAGATATTCCCTAGCGATTTCCCTTAAGGGTTCTTTGGAGAAATCCTTAAAGCGCGGCATTTGCAGGAGCTTATCCATTTGAGGCAAAGAGCGGAGCGATTCCATAAGGTATCCTTATTTAAAAAGATTTGTATCGACACGGATATGATACGCGTCCTAGATATTTGAGGGGATTTTATCAGGAATTCAGATTGCCTTTGGTTAAATCCCGCTTAACCTTTTGCGGAGGGCATGCGACCCTGGTGGGCGTCACGGGCTTCAAACCCGATGAGCGGATAGGTGTCTATCTGCTGAGAAGTTCGATTCTTCTGCCTTCTCACCAGCCTCAAACTTCCACATTCTCTCCCCTTTGTGCGAATCGCAAGAATCAGCCAAAATGTAGGCGATCATTTTAAGTTTTGCGCGTCTTGAGGGCGAAACAGAGGCGGTATCCTCTTCTCTCCAGCCTTGACTCATCGCCTCCTTTGGAATATAATCCCGCTCTCTCAAAGACGGATTTTGCGAGAACGGATTTTGTCCGTTTTATCTTTCGGGGCGTAGCGCAGTCTGGCTAGCGCACTTGGTTTGGGACCAAGGGGTCGCAGGTTCGAATCCTGTCGCCCCGACCATTTCTTCATATCTTATGGTGGGCGTAGCTCAGTCGGTTAGAGCATCAGATTGTGGTCCTGAGGGTCGTGGGTTCGATTCCCATCGCCCACCCCATAAGTTTTCGCGTTCATAGCTCAATTGGATAGAGCATCAGACTTCGGATCTGAGGGTTGGGGGTTCGACTCCCTCTGAGCGCACCATTCTCCTCTTAGTTTCTTACGCGCTCGTAGCTCAGCTGGATAGAGCAACAGCCTTCTAAGCCGTAGGTCTCAGGTTCGAGTCCTGACGGGCGCGCCATTTTGGTTTGCTTTTTGCCTCAATCTTTTAACATTGCTTATTACTCATGGAATTTTATAAAATACCCAGAAAATATTCGCGTTTTTAAACAAGTGGAGATTAGAATATTCAAGTCTGAAGGGTAGGGCGTGCGCGAGCACTAGCGCGATGCCTGATACCAACCAAAAGGAGAGCCGATGTTTTTAGAGAAGCTTAAGAGTATTGAGCCTGCGCGCCTCTACACTGCAGGGGTCTTGGTTTTTGTCCTGTTGCTCGTTCTTCTTGCGCATACGTTTTTTATCATTTGGGCATTTTTGGGGATTTTTTACATCATCGCTTTTTATGAGGCGACGAAGCTTTATGGGAGCGAGGGCAGGGGGATCTATGTCGCTGCCGTTGCGATATGGATACTGGCTGCATTTTCCGCTGCGCCGTTAGAAGGGGCGTTTCTTATCTTTGTGGTGCTTGCTTCTTATCAAGCCTTTACTAAAAACGGCTCACATAAGGAGCTCATGCCTCTAATCTATCCCACGATTCCCTTCCTTTTCCTCTTATCGCTCTACACTTCTTATGGAATCGGCGCGATTGTATGGCTTATTTTTATCGTCGCTTTGACGGACACTGGGGCGTTTATAGGCGGGAAGATGTTTGGGAGTCGCAAATTTTGCGAAACTTCGCCGAATAAAACGCAAGAGGGTGTATTCATAGGGGTCGCCACAGCCACGCTCATTGGCACGCTTTTTGGACTTTCTGTTGTGAATTTTGAATGGGCATTTATCATCACGGTGCTAACAAGCCTCGCCTCGGTTTTTGGCGACCTTTATGAGAGTTATCTGAAGCGTGAAGCGGGCGTGAAGGATAGCGGCACTATCTTCCCCGGGCATGGCGGCGTGCTTGATCGGGTTGATGGTTTCATGTTTGGAGGAATCGTCATGCTCGTGTGCTTGAGGTTTGTTGGTTGATACTCCTTGGCTCGACGGGCTCAATCGGGCGAAATGCTCTAGAGGTCGCGCGTGCGCATAAAATCAAGCATAAAATCAAGATAGAAGCGCTCGTTGCGGGGAGTAACATTGCGCTTTTAAATGAGCAGATTGCGGAGTTTTGCCCTAAATTCATTGCCATTTCCGATAAGAATCGCGCCCATGAAGTGGCGATTCCCGCAGGTAGTCGGCTACTTTTTGGCGAGGCGGGGATTTTAGAGATTCTTGAAGAATCGAGCTCAGAGCTCGTGCTCAACGCGCTTGTCGGCTTTTTGGGATTGCGTCCGAGCCTAAAAGCCCTTGCGCTTCACAAGAGGCTTGCCCTTGCAAATAAGGAATCGCTCGTCGCAGGCGGGGCGTTTATCGATACGAGCAGGATTATCCCCGTAGATAGCGAGCATTTCAGTCTCTCATTTTTGCAGACGCATCGTCCCTTTAGCGAACTTGTCATTACCGCGAGTGGCGGGGCATTTCGCGATACTCCTTTGGAGGCGATTCCTGCGCAGGGCGTAGAGCAGGCACTCAAGCACCCAAACTGGAGTATGGGGAGGAAAATCACGGTTGATTCCGCGAGTATGGCAAATAAGCTACTTGAGATCTTGGAAGCGCGCTGGCTTTTTAAGAGTAGCAAAATTGACGCACTCATTGAGCGCAACTCGCTTGTGCACGCGCTTCTTGGCTTTAGCGATGGGAGCTTTAGCGCGCATATCGCACGAGCTAGTATGCGTCTGCCCCTCACCTACGCGATGTGCGGCGAAGCGAGTGAGTCCATCGGCGAGCCACTTAGATTGAGCGAGATTCCCGCAATTAGGTTTGAGAAGATCGATCCTGCGCGCTATCCGCTGTGGAATCTAAAAGAGACACTGCTTTGCGCTCCTACGCTTGGGATTGTCTTTAATGCCGCGAACGAAGTGGCGGTGGAGCGATTTTTAAGTGGCGAGATCAGCTTTGGTGCGATTGTGGGAATCGTCGAGAAAACGCTCGCACATTTGGGGGCGATTCCCAAAAGTATCGAAGAAGTTTTTATGCTCAATGATGAAGCTCGGAAATATGCATATACCTGCTGATTCCTCGCTCCTTGGAGCATTATTATGAAAGCTTGGTTATCATTCAAGCCCAACTTACTTAAAGGTATGCGCGTGGAATCTGGCAAGCTTGCTCTTTTGACACTTCTGAAAAAATCCCTCCTTGTGCACGGGCTTTTTTGGCTATCTATGATTCTTTTTAGGATCATATTTTTTGGATATTACAACGAGCTAAGCACCTTTGAGGGCGTGGGAATCGACATCGCTCACATGCTATTTTTAGGCGCCAGGATCGATTTGACGCTCATTGGGTATATTCAGGCGATTCCCACATTGGTGCTCATCGCGCTCTATTACGTCAATAGCCCCATGCTATGGGTGTGGTGGGAGCGGCTGCTTGTCTATTATCTATTCATCATTTACACATTTGTGACGCTCATTTTGCTCGCGGACTTTGGATTTTACTCCTATTTCAAAAACCGTATCAACACGCTATTTTTCGGGCTTTTTGAAGATGACACATGGGCACTACTTGAGACATTTTGGCAAAACTACAACGTCCCCTTGATACTTTTTGGCTTTTTTCTCTATTTGGCACTTCTATTTTGGGTCATTAAAAATCGATTCAGCAAACTCTCTCCCGTTCGCACTACGCTTATGATGAAATCCCCGTTGCTATTTTTCTTGCTGCTTCTTTTGGCGAATTTTGCCGCTATCCGCGGGACTACAAATATGTATCCACTGGGGACGATGATCCCAAATGTCTCCGGTCAAGAATACATCAACAAAATGATCCAAAATAGCGTGCGGGCGTTTGTTGACGCCTATGATTTGAGGAGTAATTTCAAAAACAGTCGCATTGATTATCTGAAGATGACGGGGTTTGCGGAGAATATCGAGAGGGCATTTGAGATACATAAGCATTCAGATCACATTGATAGAGTCGAGCTTCTAAACAATATAAAATATAAAACAAAAAAGATTGATGAAAATGATTATAATGTTGTAGTTATCATGGTTGAGAGCTTTGGATTGCCTATACTTCAATATCAGAGCGATAAATTTGATATTATGGGTGCACTTCGCAAGCATTTTAATGAAGATATACTATTCACAAATATTATTAGCGAAGGGAATGGGACGATCGGTAGCCTAGAATCCCTGCTATTAAATATCCCCGATCGCCCGGGGAGCTTCCCTTTTTCGCAATCTGATTACGCCCAGACGCACTTTAGTTACACTCCAGCCTTTTTATACAATGAGCACGGATACAATACCAGCTTCATATACGGGGGCGATTCCTCATGGAGAGATTTGGGCGCGTTTGTAAAGGCTCAAGGGTATAAAAATGTAGAGGGCAAGCAAAATATCTTCAGATCCATCAATGTTACCAAAAAGGAGGAATCCTACTTCCATCCATGGGGAATCTACGATGAATATCTGTATGAATACATCTTAAACAAGCTCGAAAATAGCACGCAAAAGGAGCTGATCGTCGCGCTTAGCACCAATAATCACCCTCCATATAATATACCCGATCATTATGTTTCAAAAAGTTTGATTTTTAGCGAAGATTTAACAAAACATATCACGGGGGATTTGTCTCTGGCGCATCAGCGATTCCGCTCTTATGCGTATGCTTTGGATAGCCTTGGGGTGTTTTTGGATCGTTTCAAGCAAAGTCGCTTCAAAGATAATACGATTATCGTCGTTACTGCTGATAATAACACGGTGGAAGGAATTATGAAATATGACACTAATCCACTTTTTACTTCAAAAAATATCCCCATCTATTTCTATCTGCCCCAAGCGTTGCGCTCCAAGCTTGATATTGATACGACCCTAGCGGGTAGCCAAAAGGACATTTTCCCTACCTTATATAATCTTACCCTCAAAGATACGGAATATATCGCCATCGGTGCAGATCTCTTTGATAGCACGATTCCCCATTATGGATTTAACAGCCACATGATTGTCAATCACGGCAAGGATGTGAGAAAAATCAATCATCTGAGCGAGGCGAGTAAGGACGCGCTGATTGAGTATTATCGCGCCACTTTGGCGGTCACGGAATACCTCATACGTAGCTACCGCGACCAAAAGCGCACCCCTTGAAGCAAAAAAGGTGCTCCTTTTGGCACACTTCTTGACAAGCGGTAAATCTTTAGAATAAAATCCCGCCACAAGAGTGATTGAAATTTAGTCTCATAACATCTTACTTCTCCTCTTTCTTAGTCTTTCATCTCTCTTAATCTTGCAACTACAACTCTCCCATTAGAGGAATCGCCAATGAATGACACGCATAACAGAACACCGCGAGAAGCAGGCAATCAGGGCTATCAAGGCAAATCGCGCACACATATCCCTGTCGAGGGCTATAAGATTGAGGATTTGCGCGCCAAACCGCTCAACAAAATCATGGAAATTGCCGAGACGCTTGGGGTTGAGAATCCTCAAGAATACAAACGTCAAGATCTGCTTTTTGAGATTTTAAAATCCCAAGTGAATAAGGGCGGGTTTATCCTCTTTACGGGAATCTTAGAGATCACAAGCGAAGGATATGGCTTCTTGCGCGCTATGGATGAGAACTTCTCGGATTCCCAGAATGACGCCTATGTCTCCAATACGCAAATTAGGAAATTCGCGCTTAGAAATGGCGATATTGTTACAGGTCAAGTGCGCCCGCCCAAAGATCAGGAGCGATACTACGCGCTTTTAAAGATTGAAGCGATCAATTATCAATCCTCTGAGGAGATGAAGAATCGTCCGCTTTTTGACAACCTCACGCCGCTCTTCCCTACGGAACAATTAAAGCTCGAATATGCGAATTCCAAAGTAACAGGGCGCATGCTCGACCTCTTCTCGCCCATCGGCAAAGGGCAGCGCGCGCTCATTGTCGCGCCCCCTAGAAGCGGTAAAACAGAGCTTATGAAGGAGCTCGCTCACGGAATCGAGAAAAATCATCCCGAAGTGGATCTCATCGTGCTGCTTGTTGATGAACGCCCCGAAGAGGTAACCGATATGGAGCGTTGTGTCAAGGGCGAGGTGTATAGCTCAACCTTTGATATGCCTGCGCATAATCACATTCGCGTCGCGGAACTTGTGATTGAAAAGGCAAAGCGGAGTGTCGAGATGGGGCATGATGTGGTGATTTTGCTCGATTCCATTACGCGGCTCGCGCGCGCTTACAATACCGCAACTCCGAGCAGTGGCAAGGTGCTTAGCGGTGGTGTAGATGCGAATGCGCTTCATAAGCCTAAGCGATTTTTTGGTGCGGCGCGGAACATCGAACAGGGCGGGAGTCTCACGATTATCGCAACGGCACTCATTGAGACGGGTTCGCGAATGGATGAGGTAATTTTCGAAGAATTTAAGGGCACGGGCAATTCCGAGATTGTCCTTGCGCGTCACATTGCCGAGCGGAGAATCTACCCTGCGATGGATATTTTGAAATCGGGCACGCGAAAAGAAGAGCTGCTTTTGGGGCAGGATAAGCTCATTAAAGTTTGGGCGTTGCGTAATGTTATGCAGCAGATGAATAACGAAGTGGAGGCTCTGACCTTCCTCTATTCTAAAATGCAAAAGACCAAGGACAACGAAGAGTTTTTAAGCATTATGAATGAGGGCTAGGCGGGAGCGCGGGAATCGTCTTCCCAAAGTTGTGCTATTTTGGAGGATTAGATGCGCTTAGGAGTATTTGATAGCGGTGTGGGCGGGCTTAGCGTGCTTAAGAGCCTTTTAGATTCCCATGCGTTTAGGGAGATTATCTATTTTGGTGATACTGCGCGCGTCCCCTATGGCGCGAAAGATTCTGAGACGATTATTCGATATTCGCTCGAGGCGTTGGAGTTTTTGCGCGAATTTGATATCGACATGATGATTGTCGCGTGCAATACCGTCAGTGCCCACGCGCTTGAGGCGTTGCAGCAGGCGACGGATATTGATGTGATCGGTGTGATTGAGCCCGGGGTTTTGGCTCTTAGGAATCGGCTGAAAAACCTCGATTCCCGCATCTTAGTCCTCGGGACACAAGCGACCATCGCGAGCGATTCCTATCCTAGGCTTTTGCGCAATCTTGGCTATACCCGTGTGGAATCGCTTGCTACAGGGCTTTTTGTCCCATTGGTGGAGGAGGGGATTTTTGGAGGCAAGATTTTAGAAAGCACGATGGAGCACTATTTTAGCGCGCTTTCTCACAAACCCGAAGCGATCATTCTTGGTTGCACGCATTTTCCTTTCATCGCCCCTGCGATTGCGGAATATTTTGATAACAAGCCCTTACTCATTCATTCAGGCGAAGCGATCATGCAGCACCTTAGGGAGCGATATGAGCTTGAATATTTTCCGCACACAAAGGTGCAATATTTTGCGAGCGAGAATCCCGCCGCACTCATAAAACGCGCCAAAGAGTGGCTTATGCTTTAGGATTCCCACAAATTGCAGAGTTTACAGGAATCGCTCTCTTGCACAACCCGCAGGGAATCGCGTGTTATAATTTGTGCCCTAAATTATGCAAAAGAAGATCCATGTGATGAGCGAATTTGATGTGATTGTCGTTGGTGGCGGGCATGCGGGAATCGAGGCGGCGCATGCGAGCGCGAAAATGGGCTGCGAGACGCTGCTTCTTACGATTTTAGTCGAGCAAATTGGCGCAGCAAGCTGTAATCCTGCAATCGGTGGGCTGGCTAAAGGGCATTTGGTGCGTGAAATTGACGCGCTGGGCGGGCTCATGGGGCGGGTTACCGATGAGTGTGGCTTGCAATTTCGCACATTAAATGCCTCAAAAGGTCCTGCTGTGCGGGGCACACGCGCGCAAATCGATATGGATTCCTATCGCATTACCATGAGGAATCTCTGTCTGCGGATTCCTCATCTTAGCCTCGCTCAAGAGATGGTCGAAGAGCTTGTGAATAAAGAGGGTGCGGTATGTGGTGTGCGGACGCAAATTGGGCGTGAATACCATGCCAAAAAGGTGATTTTAACCACGGGGACATTTCTTAATGGTATCGTGCATATTGGCGATCGGACTTCGCAAAATGGGCGTGTGGGCGAACCCTCGGCAATTAAGCTTTCACAATCCTTGCGCTCGCTTGGCTTAGAAGTCGGGCGGCTAAAAACGGGGACATGTGCGAGGATCTCGCATGAGGGAATCGACTTTGAAAGCCTAGAGCAGCACAAAGGCGATACGCCTGCGCCATCTTTTAGCTCTAGCACCGATAGGGATTCCTTTAATCCGTTACAGCTTCCCTGCTATGTCGTCTATACGAATGAGAAGACGCATGAGATTATCCGTTCAAATTTCCATCGTGCGCCGATGTTTACGGGGCAAATTGAGGGAATCGGACCACGATATTGCCCGAGTATCGAGGATAAAATCCATCGTTTTGGTGAGCGTGAACGACATCAGATTTTTATTGAGCCGCAGACGCGGGAGGCGAGCGAGTTTTACCTAAATGGCTTGACTACTTCCATGCCCTATGATGTGCAAGAGGCGATGATCCACTCAATTCATGGGCTGGAGCGAGCGAAAATCGTGCGCTATGGCTATGCGATTGAGTATGATTACGTCAATCCTATGGAGCTCAAGCATACACTAGAGACCAAAAAGGTCAAGAATCTTTACCTCGCAGGGCAGATTAATGGCACGACAGGCTATGAAGAGGCGGGTGCGCAGGGGCTAGCCGCGGGAATCAACGCCGCTTTGAGCGTGCTTGGGAAAGAGCCCTTTATTTTGCGCCGCGATGAGGCGTATTTAGGCGTGCTGATTGATGATTTGGTCACCAAGGGGACGAAAGAGCCCTATCGTATGTTTACTTCGCGTGCGGAGTATCGGCTGCTTTTACGCGAGGATAATGCGGAATTTCGCCTTGCAAAATATGGGCACGCTTTTGGGCTTGTGAGCAATGATCGTGTCAGGAATCTGGAGCTAGATCGGGCGGATATTGCTAAGGGGCTTGAGTTTTTGTGCCAAAATTATGCAACACCCAGCAAAGAGACGTTAGCCCTTTTAGATCACTTAAATGAGGAGCGAATCAGCGATAAGAGCCTATGGCAAGTGATTGCCTCGCGCAAGAACTTTACGAAAGATAAGCTAAAAATGCTCGCGCCACTTTTTGAGACGATGAGTGTGCGGGCGTTGGAGCAGATACTCATTGAGGCAAAATATGTAAGCTATATCAAAAAGCAGCATGAGAGTATTGAGGCGATGAGTGAAATGCTGAAAGTGGCGATTCCTAGGGATTTTGACTTTGATAGCGTGCCGGGCTTGAGCCTAGAAGTGATTGAGAAGCTCAAGAAATTTACCCCACCCACGCTCTTTGCTGCGAGCGAAATTAGCGGGATTACCCCCGCCGCCCTTGATACGCTGCATTTGTATATACATTTAAGAGGGAAAGTGTAGGAATCTAGCGATAAAAAAGTAACTCTCTCACAGAAAACAGTGTTGTGGAAGTTAGATAGATTTTAAAAACCACCCAGAGTATTATCCATGCTTTCAATCCTCTTTTAGGGATTAGAAAATCACACTTGCCAGCACACTGCCCCACGTGATGAGAAAAATCACTACGCTAATAAGGACTGCACAGCTTCCAAGATCCTTAGCGCGACCGGCAAGCTCATGGTAATCAAGCGTTATAAGATCCACTATGCGCTCAATCGCACTGTTGATTGCCTCTGCGAGCGGGATTCCCATAAGGGTTACAAAAAGTAGCAGCTTCTCCACCAAACCCACTTGCAGAATAAAAATCACGGGAATCGCTGCAACAATGAGCAGCAACTCAACTTTAAAAGAGGTCTCATTCTGGACTAAATCCCTTAAACCTTTGAGTGCGTAGGAGCTGTTTTTAAAAAGATTATATTTTGGCTGATTTCTCATGGGAATCCTACGCGAGTGATTTTACGCGACTAATTAGAGGAATCGCACAAAATATGGGACTTTTTAAAAGACAATACGACACATGTTTCCCTATTTTTGAATACATGGGGGTTAATCCTCCGATTCCCGCATGATTTCCGCCTGATAATGAGCGATGATTGGGTCGATTAGGGAATCAAAGCTCCCACTTAACATAATCTCCTCAAGGCTATAAAGTGTCAGTCCGATACGATGATCGGTGAGGCGGTTTTGCGGGTAGTTGTAGGTGCGGATACGCTCGCTCCGATCGCCACTTCCCACTTGAGACTTCCTCGCTGCTGAATTTTCGCTCATTTTCGCCTCAAGCTCCGCTTCGTAGAGGCGTGCTTTGAGGATTTTTAACGCCTTGTCTTTATTTTTATGCTGCGATTTTTCATCTTGCATAGAGACGGTAATGCCCGTGGGGATATGGGTAATCCTCACCGCAGAATCGGTCGTGTTTACCGACTGTCCTCCATGACCACCTGAGCGAAAAACATCGATTTTTAGGTCGTTTGGATTGATATTTACCTCCACATCATCGACTTCAGGCATGATCGCGACTGTGATGGCGGAAGTGTGAATGCGCCCTTGCGATTCCGTCTCGGGGACGCGCTGCACGCGGTGTGTGCCCCCTTCGTATTTCAGGCGTGAATAGACGCTGTTGCCCTTAATAAGCGCGATAACCTCCTTGTATCCGCCCACGCTGTTTTCGCTTGAGCTGATGATTTCGACCTTCCAGCCTTTGAGATCGGCATATCGGCAGTAGGATTTAAAGAGATCGCCCACGAAGATTCCCGCCTCATCTCCGCCTGTGCCCGCGCGGATTTCCAAATAGATATTTTTCTCATCATTCGGATCTTTGGGGATTAGGAGTATTTTGATCTCACCCTCCAGACTCTCCAGCCGCTCCTCTAAGAGCTTATTCTCCTCTTTGGCGAGCTCGCCTAGCTCCTTGTCATCAAAAAGGGCTCTATTTTCTTGTATCGCTTTCAGCGCGCAGATATACTCTCTAGCCTTGAGGACGATGGGTTCTAGCGCGCTTTGCTCCTTGCTTAGCTCCGTCATTCGCTTGATATCGGAGATAACCTCGTTTGAGCTTAAAAGCGAAGAAATCTCATCAAAACGTTGAATAAACGGGGCGAGTTTGGAACTTAACATGATTTATGAAGTCATAACAGAAAATAGAGTAGGCACTCAAAACACCAAAACTAGGCGTTCTGAGCGGAGAGTTTCTTGAAAGACGCGTGCAGACGACTTACCTTTCGTGCGGCGGTATTTTTGGGGAGGATTCCTTTGCTGACAAACTTATGCAGATCCCTATTTGCGATTTTTAGAGCCTCTTCAGCCTTGGGAAGATCGTTGCTCGCGACCGCCTCTTTGAAAGCCTTCGTGATGTTTTTGATTCTCGTTTTGTAGTATCGATTCCTTTCGGTTCTCTTCAAGGTCTGTCGGATACGTTTTTCAGCGGATTTGTGATTAGCCATGATGAGTGTTAATCCTTTTGTAAATATTATTGGGGCAGAATTGTGCCCCTAAATTCATTAAAAGTAGATAAATAAGAGGCGCAAGATGAGACTTTTTGGCACAGATGGCATAAGAGGTAGGGCAGGCGAAAAGCTTACGGTGATTGCGGCGATGAAGCTTGGATTAGCCGCGGGGATCTACTTCCGAGCGCACTCTAAAACCAATAAGATTCTCGTGGGCAAGGACACAAGGCGCAGCGGATATATGATTGAGAACGCCCTTGTCAGCGGGCTCACAGCGGTGGGGTATGATGTGATACAGGTAGGTCCGATGCCCACGCCTGCGATTGCGTATCTCACGGAGGATATGCGCTGTGATGCGGGAATCATGATTAGCGCGAGCCACAATCCCTATGATGATAATGGAATCAAATTTTTCAACCGCTTTGGCTTCAAGCTTGATGAAGAGGGCGAACGCGCGATTGAGGCGATTTACTTTGATGATTCCCTGCTTGAGGCGAGCCAAAAGAGCGGCAAGGAGATCGGTGCGTCCAAACGCATTGATGATGTGATCGGTCGCTACATTGTCCATATTAAGAATTCCTTCCCCAAAGACCTTTCGCTTCATGGGGTGCGCGTTGTGATTGATACAGCTAATGGCGCGGCGTATAAGGTCGCTCCGACGATTTTTAGCGAGCTTGGTGCGGAAATTTTTGTCATCAACGACGAACCCAGCGGATACAATATCAATGAGGCGTGCGGTGCGACGCAGCCGCTAATGTTGAGCGAAGAGGTGCGGCGCGTGCGGGCGGATATCGGCTTTGCGCTTGATGGTGATGCGGATCGGCTCGTTGTGGTCGATGAGCGCGGAGAGGTGGTGCATGGAGATCAGCTACTGGGTGCGCTTGCGCTTCATCTGCACGATTCCCGTGTGTTAAGCAAACCGCAAATCGTAGCGACGCTCATGAGCAATCTAGCCCTCGAGGAGTTTCTCTCGCGCGCGGGAATCGAGCTTCTGCGCTCAAATATCGGTGATAAATACGTGCTTGAGCTCATGCAAAAGACGGGGGCGAATTTCGGCGGGGAGCAGAGCGGGCATATCATCTTTAGCGACTTTGCAAAGACGGGCGATGGGCTACTTTCCGCGCTTCAGACGATGGCTTTTATCCTAAAGAGTGAAAAAAAGAGCTCTGAAGCCCTCAACCTATTCAAACTCTATCCGCAAATGCTCACAAACCTCCCCGTGAAGGAAAAGAAGGAGCTTCAGAGTATTAGCGGTTATCAGGAGCTGCTTGATCGCATTAGTGCGCAGGGTTTTAGGGCGTTGGTTCGCTATTCTGGCACGGAAAATAAGCTGAGAATCCTGCTTGAAGGGCGGGAGAAAAAGGGGCTTGAGGTGTGCAATGACGAATTAGTCGGCTTTTTGAAGCGATCGCTGAGTTAAATGACGGAATCTTCGATGGATAAAGTAGCCTCGCCTCGCTTGCGCACAGTATTGTGGCGCGTGGCGATTCTCGCTGTTTTGATTTTTGCCATGGATCAGTGGCTAAAAGCGCAGATTCTCGCAGGATTCCGCTATGAGAGCGAGATAATTTCCATTACGCTCGCGATTAATCAAGGGGTTTCATTTTCGATGTTTGCCTCCTTGGGCGAAGCGCTGAAATACATTCAGATAGCAATCCTAGCGGGAATCGCACTCTATTTGGCGCGGGATAGGGCATTTTTCGCAGCGCGCTACTTGCCTGCGGGAATCGTCCTATCTGCTGGGGCTTCAAACGTTTTGGATCGATTCCTCCACGGGGGCGTGGTGGATTATGTTTATTGGCACTATGGCTTTGAGTTTGCCATTTTTAATTTCGCCGATGTAATGCTGAATCTAGCGGTAGTGCTTTTTGTCGCGCAAGTAATATTTAAGCGGAAATGAAAAAATTTTAAGTAGAATCCCACTCTTTGTTTTGGTCGCGTAGCTCAGTTGGTAGAGCACTACCTTGACATGGTAGTGGTCGGAGGTTCGAGTCCTCTCGTGGCCACCATTTCCGCGTGTTGCAACCAAACTGAAATAAATATTAAGGCAAAAGACGACGGTGCAAAAAACAGCAATGCAAGAGACAAAAGATATTATAGGGATCAAGCATCAAGATGTAATATACGACCTTCAGACCGCGCAATCCATGGGAATCGCGGGTGAAGAGATCCTCTTTGACAACTCCCCCGATTCCCTTCAGATTATTCGTCACTCCTGTGCTCATCTACTCGCTCAAGCGATTAAGGAGCTCTATCCCGAAGCTCAATTTTTCGTCGGTCCTGTGGTGCAAGAGGGGTTTTATTATGATTTTCGCGTGGATAGTAAAATCGGCGATGAAGAGCTCACAAAAATTGAAGAGAGAATGAAAGAGCTTGCAAAAAAGGGAGCTGAAATCATCAAATACACGCTTCCAAGAGCTGAAGCGATTGCGAAATTCGCCAAAGACGATTTAAAGCAGGCGGTCATCTCTAGGATTCCCGATAGTAGCCTCTCTATCTACTCTCAAGGCAATTTTGAGGATTTGTGTCGCGGTCCGCACCTCCCGAACACGAAATTTCTCCACGCTTTTAAGCTCACAAAGATCGCCGGTGCCTATCTTGGCGGAGATGAAAATTCCGAAATGCTTACGAGAATCTACGGTATTGCTTTTGCGGACAAAGAAGCTCTAAAGAGTTATCTACATCAAATGGAAGAGGCGAAAAAGCGCGATCATAGAAAAGTCGGCATGGAAATGGGGCTCTTTACCTTTGATGAGGATTTGGGTGCGGGGTTGCCGATATGGTTGCCTGCCGGGGCTAGGATTAGGCGACGGCTGGAAAGTATGCTGACCGAGGCGCATATCAGGCGCAATTATGAGCCCGTGCGTGGTCCTGAAATCCTCAAAAGCGACCTATGGAAGATAAGCGGACACTATCAAAACTATAAAGAGAATATGTATTTTACGAAGATTGATGATGTTGAATACGGCATTAAGCCGATGAACTGCGTCGGACACATAAAGGTCTATGGTAGCGGCGTAAGGAGCTATCGCGAGCTTCCGCTTCGATTCTACGAATACGGCGTCGTGCATCGACATGAAAAAAGTGGCGTGTTGCACGGACTTTTGCGCGTGCGGGAATTCACGCAAGATGATGCGCATATCTTCTGCCGACCCGAACAGATTAAAGACGAGGTGACCGACATTGTCAATTTTGTCGATAAAATTATGGGTGCTTTTGGGTTTAATTATGAGATGGAGATTTCGACCCGTCCGGAGAAGTCTATCGGCGATGATGTGATTTGGGAACAGGCGACCAAAGCGCTCAAAGACGCGCTAAATTCGCAGGGGCTAAAGTATGGAATCGACGAGGGTGGCGGGGCATTTTACGGTCCGAAAATTGACATTAAGATTACCGACGCGATCGGGCGGAAATGGCAGTGCGGCACGGTGCAGATTGATATGAATTTGCCCGAACGATTTGATTTAACCTACACTGATGAGAGCAATAGCCCTAAGCGTCCAGTAATGATTCATCGTGCGATTCTTGGCTCATTTGAGCGATTTGTAGCGATTTTGACGGAGCACTTTGGCGGGGAGTTTCCTTTCTTCATTGCACCTACGCCTGTGATGATTATTCCCATTGGCGATGAGCAGTTGGGGTATGCGAAACATTTGCGATTAGAGCTTCAGAATGTCGGCGTTTATGCCGAAGTCTATGACAAAAACGAGACGTTAAATAAGAAGATTCGCACGGCAGAGAAGCAGAGAGTGCCGATGATTGTTGTGCTTGGCGAACGTGAAGTGAGCGAGAAGAAAGTCGCACTCAGGGATCGGCGAGAGAAACTTCAATACGAGCTGAACGAGGCGGATTTTATCAAACAATGTAAGGAGAAAATGAGTGAGGTTAGCTTTTGAGTAAAAGTAGTGATGTAACGCTTCTTAATGAAGAGATTCGATTCCCGGAAGTGCGATGTTTGGGAGATGATGGGACGCAGTATGGCGTGATTTCGTCAGGTGAGGCATTAAGGATTGCACAAGATACGGGGCTTGATTTGGTGCTTATTGCACCTGATGCAAAACCCCCTGTTTGCAAGATTATGGACTATGGCAAGTTCCGTTATCAGCAGGAAAAGAAGCAAAAAGAGGCAAAAAAGAAGCAAAAACAGATTGAAATTAAAGAGATTAAACTTTCTGTAAAGATTGCTCAAAACGACATTGATTATAAGATAAAGCATGCCAAGGAGTTTTTGGAAGAGGATAAGCATGTGCGATTCCGCGTTTTTCTAAAGGGGCGTGAGATGAGCGAGCCACAGAGTGGAATCGATGTGTTAAAGCGCGTTTGGGAGCTCATCGAAGATGTGGCTGTGATGGATAAAGAGCCCAAAGCAGAGGGGCGATATATCAATATGACGGTGATTCCTAAGCCCAAAAAGACAAAGTAGTGTCTAAGAATCTAAACTTATGAAAGGAGAAGACGTTCATGCCTAAGATGAAGACTAATCGTGGTGCAGCGAAGAGATTTAAGGTCAAAAAAAATCTCATCAAGCGAGGATCGGCTTTTAAAAGTCATATCCTAACCAAGAAAAGTGCGAAGCGCAAAGCAGGTCTTAATGAGCCAAAATATGTAAATGATGCAAATATTGACTCTGTTAAGAAAATGCTTTGCATGGCGTAGATAGTGAGAATCCAGCAGGAATCCGCTGTTTATTTGGAGTTTGAGACCCCTATTTTTAGGGAAAGTTTAACCCTTTTGGGTTACACCTTAAGAAAAATTGAAAAGGTAAAGGATAAAAAATGCCAAGAGTTAAAACCGGTATCGTAAGACGACAAAGACACAAGAAAGTTTTAAAGCTAGCTAGAGGCTTTTATAGCGGGCGCAGGAAGCACTTCCGCAAGGCTAAAGAGCAGCTCGAGCGAAGCCTCTGCTACGCGTTCCGTGATCGTAAGCAGAAAAAGCGAGACTTCCGAAGTCTTTGGATCACTCGTATCAACGCCGCTTGCCGAATTAATGAGATTAGCTACTCTAGGTTTATGCACGGCTTGAAGCTCGCTAATATCGAGCTTGATAGAAAAATCCTCGCTGATATGGCAATGAATGAGCCTGCTAATTTTGCAAAAATTGTAGAGGCTGCAAAGAAAGCCCTCTAGTGCTCTCTCATGCACTTTTATAGTGCGCGATTCCCCCGCCGATTCCCGCGTGTGGGGGCGCGGAGGAAGGCGGTCTCTTTCTAAAAATCACTACCCCGCAAATCTTTCATTTCCTTTAATTGATAATATTCATACTTTTTAGATCTTGCCCTATACGGAGCGCGTCATTACCATGATGTCTAAAAGCAAGATAAGATCGATATGTAGAGATGGAGAAAAATCGCTAAGAATTCCTCCAAGGATAAGCTTAAGAGGATTCCTTGAGATGAGAAAATGTAGATGAACTTTTATAGTGTCAAGATGTAAAAGGCTAAAGAAAGTGACTTAAAAAGCAGAGAAACTAAAAAGAAGCAAGAGTTTGGTTGCGGGAAATGGATTTGAACCATTGACCTTCGGGTTATGAGCCCGACGAGCTACCAAACTGCTCTATCCCGCGCTATGTGAAGGAAAGTGGCTGGGGTAAAAGGATTCGAACCTCTGAATGGCTGGACCAAAACCAGCTGCCTTACCGCTTGGCGATACCCCAATAATCAGAGCGGGGATTATAGTATCTTTTTTGTTACTTGTCAAGCAATTTTGGCTATAATTTGCGCTATATTCGCACTTTCAAAGGATTTTCTATGCAGTTTCAGAGGGTTAATGAAGCCATCGATGCCATCAAAAAAGGCGAGATGATTATCATGATGGACGATGAAGATCGCGAAAACGAAGGCGATTTGGTCTGTGCAGCGGCATTTTGCACCCCTGAAAAAATTAATTTCATGATCTCCGAAGCGCGCGGGTTGGTCTGCGTGAGCGTGAGCAGTGAAGACGCACAGAGGCTGGCTCTAAAGCCCATGGTAGAGGAGAATAATTCACAACACGGGACGGCTTTTACCGTAACGATTGACGCCAAAGCATGCACTACGGGAATCTCCGCATTTGAGCGTGATTTGACGATTCGTAAAATGGTTGAGAGCACGAGCAAGCCCGAAGATTTTGTCCGTCCGGGGCACATATTCCCACTTATCGCAAAAGAGGGTGGGGTGCTCGTGCGCACGGGGCATACCGAGGGCTCTGTGGATCTTTGCAAACTCGCGGGAATCGCCCCTATGGCGGTAATTTGTGAAATTACTAAAAAAGACGGGCACATGGCAAGACGAGAGGATCTTTTGGAATTTGCCAAAGAGCATCAGCTCAAAATCCTCTACGTCTCGGATCTTGTCGAATATCGCATGCGTCATGAGACGCTCCTTACGCTAAAAAGTCAGTGTGCAAGCGAGTTTTTGGGCAAGCCTGCAAAGCAGTATCTATTTGTCGATCATCAGCAGCGCGAGCATGTGCTCTATGGATTTGGCAACTTTTTAGAAAATCCGCTCGTGCGCTACCACGTTATCAGCGATGATCTGTCGCTTTTGGAGAATGAGAAAAAATACTCCATACTTATGCGCTCGATTAGACGTATTCAAGAGGAGGGCGGGCTGATAATTTTTATGGATGGGAAGCAAAATAGTGCGCTGGAGGTGCGCAATCTGGGAATCGGGGCTCAGATATTGCGATTCTTGGGAATCGTCGATTTCCGCCTCCTCTCAAGCGAGGAGAATCGCGAGTATATCGGACTTTCCGGCTTTGGACTCAACATAAAAGAGCGCATTATTATCGAGGCGGAGCCTATTACTTTGTAGCACCCCTCTCGCTTGCGTTTTTATGTGCTCTTGTGTGGATAAACTTAATCGCAAGCGTGAAGAGCACCCCCTCTAAAAGGGCTGCAATGACAAAGGCGTAATAATCCTCTTGTGTGATTGCTTGAAGTTGGATTCCTAGCGTCGCAGTGGCGACGAGGAAGGTGAGGGGCATGGAGTTGCTAAATGCGAAAAACAGCGTATTGCGAAGTGTTTTGAAATACCCTAAATAAGTGATGAGTGCTGCGCAAAAGTGCATGCTCGCCATTGAAGCGGCGATAAAAAACGCATGGGCAAGGAGATTCGGATTCTTGATGATGATACGCAGGTCAAGCGTCGAGCCGACGTAGAGAAAAAAGAGAGGCACGAGGAATCCAAAACCAAATTCATGAAGCTTTTTGGGTAGCTCCTTTTTGTATTGAAAAAATGTCGCGAGAAACATTCCCGCCAAAAATGCGCCTAAAACGACGTCAAGCTCGAGATAGAGCACGATTCCTATCATGACGAAAAAGAGCATCATGCTGAAGCGAATATCTTGATTCATCGAATTTTCATACGGAATAAAGAGCAGCTTTAGGTTTGGAAACCACCAAAAAATAATCTTCGCCAACCGAAATATCACCACAATCGCGCCTAAAAAGATAAGGAGCACCGCAAGGGTCTTGTAAAGGTTCATTGTGAGTCCGAAAGAATATACACCGTTGATAATCACAAGAATCGCGATGCTGATGAGCTCGCCGATGATTCCCACCTTGAGCGCGAGATTGAGCCATGGCTGTTCGCGCCCATAATCCTTAATAAGCGTCATCATCATGCCCACGGACATCACGGGGAAAGCTGCGACATAAATCGCGGGCAGGTTCATGTAGAGCACGAGTGCAATCGCGAATGCGTAAAGAATAAAAAAGTAGAGTGCGACTCGCTTCAAAAATGCCCGCCCCATCGTGAGGAAGCTCTTTAGATCGACCTCCATGCCCGCAAGAAACATCAAAAACAAAAAGCCGATTTTTGCTACAATCTTAAGCACATCTGAATGCTCCATGATTCCCGTGTAAAATGCCATCATGCCGAGCAAGATTTCAACCACCACCAAAGGCAAGCGCAGAAGTCCACTCACAAGGGGCGAGACAACAATGAGAATCGAGATAATTCCAAAGACGATGAGATTTTCCATGGCGCGAGTTTAGCAAAAGATGAGCTCTATACTCCTTTTACCTTCAAATGGGGGTGTGATTCTCGTCAAATAGCGGGAATCGGGCAGACTTTTAAAAAAATGGACAGGTGAGAATAAAATTTGTTAAAGGAAATTTTTTAAGTTTTTAAGTAAAATGTGTAAATCTAATAATTAAGCTCATTAAGAGATAAGAAAAGATAACGTGTAAGATTCTGATTTCATAAAGGAACACGAATGAGTAAGCCAATTCCAACCCGAAATGAACGAACTTTTGATGAGAGCGAGATCATCGTATCCAAAACGGACACGCGCGGTCATATCATTTATGGCAATGACCTATTTATCGAGCTTTCCGGGTATTCCGAGCGAGAGCTTTTGGGTGCGCCTCATAATATTATCCGCCATCCGGACATGCCTCGCGTCATATTTAAACTCCTATGGGAGTATATCCAGAGGGGCGATGAGATCAACGCCTATGTCAAAAATCTCTCCAAAGACGGCTCGTATTATTGGGTGCTCGCCAATGTTACCCCCTCCTTTGATCAGAACAACAAAATCATCGGCTTTTATTCCGTGCGACGCAAGCCTGCTCAAAAGGCAATCGATATGATTAGCGCGCTTTATAAAAAGCTCATTGAAATTGAAAAAAGTAGCGGAATCAAGGGCTCAGAGCAACATCTTCAAGAGATATTAAACAATCAAGGAGCTTCTTATGAAGAATTCGTCCTATCTATCTAATGCATCGCTGCTTAGCTGGATTTTGATCGCATTATTATTCTTTGGCGTTATGTTGGAGATCGTGCAAGAGGGGCTTCATTGGTTTACCTTGATTGAACTTTTTGTGTGTATCGCCGTGGGATTCGTGCTCGTCGATCAGCTTCAAAAAAGTAAGGCGTTGATTTTGAAAGTCAAAAATGTCATGGATGAGGCAACGCGCGGGAATTTCGAACCTCGCGCTACAAATATTACGGATTTTGGACTTTTGGGGAGTATCGCTCGAAGCACCAATAACCTCCTTGACCAAGTGGAGACGTTTATTCGCGAAAGTGATACGACGATCCGCTATGCGGCTACTCAGCGATTCTTTAGAAAATTCAACACTGAGGGCATGAACTCCATTTTTGCACGCGAAGGGAAGAAGACCAACGACACGGTCGAGGTCATGTATAAGAATCACCTCAATGCCATTAAGGAGCACGTTACGACCGAGCTTCACGAGGTAAATCAAAACAAAGAGCAGCTTGGACAGTTGCAACAAAGCGTCATGAAAAGTGTCAGTAAACTTGAGGAGATTGCCCGCGATATTAGCAGTGCTGCGGGGGAATCTGAGGGGAGAATCGGCGAAATTCAGCAAGTAGTCGATAGCCTGCACTCGCTTACATCGCTTATCGCTTCCAATAAAGAAGCGACTAAAATGCTTCTTGATCGCTCCTCAGAAATCACTTCCGTCATCGATCTTATCAACGACATCTCCAATCAGACCAATCTTCTCGCGCTCAACGCTGCAATTGAGGCTGCGCGGGCAGGTGAACATGGGCGAGGATTCGCCGTGGTAGCCGAAGAGGTAAGGAAGCTGGCTGAAAAGACGCAAAAAGCTACGGGTGAGATTCGCGCCTCCATTCAGATTCTCCAACAAGATAGCGGCGATATTCACACAAATTCAGAAGAGATGAGCGAGGTCATCGAGCAGTTTAACACTATTATGCAGGGTTTTGAGCAGACCTTACGCGGGCTCAATGGCACAACCGTCGAGATTGATGGCTTCATTCAGGATATTAAGGGGCGACTATTTATTAACCTTGTCATGATCGATCACATCGTCTTTAAAGACAACGCTTATCATGCAGCGACGTCGGGTAATGGCGAGCATCAGCTCATAGATAGCGACAGTCCAAAGTGCCGATTGAGCCAATGGTATAACGGAGTGGGTAAAGAAATCTACGGTCAAACTCCAAGCTTTGCGCTAATCACAGCACCACATCAGCTGATCCACAGAGACTCTATCGATGCGGTGGAGTGCACACTAAATAGTAAAACATGCGACTACGCCCATGTGATTGAGAAGTTCAAAGGGGTTGAAAAGGCAAGCACGCAGCTCTTTAACCTCATGGAATCGATGATTGAAGAGAAAACGCAATCACGATAAATTACATTTAAGATAAACTACCACCCCCACTCGTTTCACTTTATAAAGCGCGAAAAAAGGGCGGTGGCGGTTTTAAATCTCCCTTAACAGCCCCTCTCTCCGTGCTGGCTTCCTTTAGCTTCTTTTAGGCTTAATCTCAAAAAGTGTAATCTCCGCGCGGGCAAGTAGCCTCATGGGAGGTCCCCAAAAGCCCGTCCCCGGATTAACATAGAGTGTGGTTTTATCATTAAGCTGGTAAAGCCCGCGAAGATACTTCTGGTCGAGTTTCACGAAAATCCCAAAAGGAGCAATCTGCCCACCATGTGTATGTCCGCACAAAATAAGATCTATAGGATAGCTCAGGGCTTCGGGGGCGAATTTTGGCTGATGTGCGAGCAAAATGGTCGGGAATCGCGCATCAATTCCCCTCATTGCGCCGGGCAAATCAGGCTTAAGATATCCCGCGCGACGTCCAAAGAGGTCATGCACACCGATGATATTTAGCCCAAGCTCGCTGATGGTGCGATGTTCATTCTCCAGCACGATGATTCCTAGAGCACGTAGCCGCTCCATAGTTTTCTCTACTCCATGAAAAAACTCATGATTCCCCGTCACAAAATAGACTCCATAGCGCGCCTTAAGCTCGCCTAGAAGAGACAAGGGAGTAGCGATCCGATCTGCGTCCATATCGGCAATATCGCCCGTTAAGAAGATACAATCCGCACCAAGCGCATTGACTCGCTCTACAAGCGCGCGTATGTAATGCTCCTCAATCAGCCCGCCGATGTGGATATCGCTTAGCTGCACCGCTTTAAATGCGCGAATGAGATGGGGAAATTTCAGCTTTACATTCACAAGGCACGGAGGAAGGTGTGCTTCAGTGAGGGCTGCGGCAGTGTATCCGCCCACAAACAAAGCTCCCGCATAGCCAAATCCCCTGCGCAAAGCCTCTCTACGCCCTACATTCCATGGGAGGCGCAAAAGCAGAAGAAAAATTGCCAAAAATATTGAGCTTACAAAAAGAATAAATCCCATGCCAATGGAGAGCGAGAATAAAAAATAGAGGGCAGGGGGCACAGAGAGGAATCGGAAGCTCAAAAGGTAGCCAAAAACCATGAATAGATTAGACCACAGAAATATTTTTAAAACTGCGCGCGCAGTAGGGGGAAACACGCGACTAAAGATCGCGTAAGCGATGTAATGGATTAGGGCAAACACACTCACTGCGATGAGGGGAAAGAGGCTTTGAGTCATTTTTAACCCTTGAGAAAGTATAAACGAAAAATATTTTCGCTATTGTATCTTCTTTGAAAAAGGGGAGGGGAAATGCCGATTCGCTCTATTATCTTCGTCTGTTTGGGTAACATCTGTCGCTCACCGCTCGCTTTGGGAATCGCGCGAAAGATTTGCCAAGAGCATGCGCTCAAACTTAAGCTCGATTCCGCTGGGACTGGAGCGTGGCATGTGGGCGAACCTCCTTGTGAGGGCTCGATTTTAATCGCAAACAAACGGGGAATCGACCTCTCCGCTCATCGCGCACGCAAAATTAAAGGCAAAGACACAGAGGATTTTGACCTCATTGTCGCGATGGATTCCCGCAATTTGGACGACCTAAAGGCTCTAGGATTCCCCGAAGAGAAGCTTTTATTATTAGGTGATTTTGCCCATGAGGGCGCAGATGTGCCCGATCCCTATCACTTTCGCGGCGAGGAGGGCTTTATCAAGGTTTTTGAGATGATTCACGAGGGTGTTTTAGCCCTTTTTAAGCACTACAAAATCATCTAAATGCGCGCGCTCAATCTCTCGCTACTGCTTAAAACACTCCCTGTATTCATGGGCTACATACCGCTTGGCATAGCTTTTGGGCTGCTTTATGGGCAGCTTAATGCCCCATGGTATTATGGCGTGCTGATGTCCATAATCGTCTATGCAGGCTCGGGGCAATTCCTACTCGTCGCGCTTTTAGCGGCACATGCGGGCTACTGGGAGATACTTTTTGCGAGCTTCCTGCTCAACGCGCGGCACATATTTTACGGGCTTTCCATTATGGAAGATTTGCGCTCTTTTGGCTGGCGCAAGCACTACATCATCTTTGGATTGACGGATGAGACATATGCGATGCTCAAGAGCTCGGATTTCCCCGAAGAGATACGCGAGGAGAGCTACTTTTGGATGGCACTTTTGCACCATTTTTACTGGTGTTTGGGCGGAGCGCTTGGCATTTTGGTGAGCGAGCTGACGAGCTTTTCATGGCGGGGCGTGGAGTTTTCTTTGACCGCACTCTTTGTTGTGCTTACCCTCTCACTCCTGCTTAAAGCCCCGTCCAAAAAGCCCTTTTATCTCGCGCTAGGTGTGGGAATCCTAGCCCTTTTATTTCTCCCGAGCGAGCACATGCTGATCCTCTCTATCCTACTTTGTGTCGGACTTTTAATGCTTTTACGTCCTTATTTGGAGCGACCATGAGCACCGAATATCTGATTCTTGCCACGCTAAGCGCGATGGTTGCGACCTATTCGACGCGAATTCTGGCGTTTTGGATTTTCAGGAATCACAAGGGATCGCCTTGGCTTTTTTATCTTCAGAAAAATATGCCCGTGGCAATCATGACAATTCTCGTATTTTACGCGCTTAAAGATGTCGCATGGAGCGAGACTTACGGCTGGAGGGAGCTTGGAGGCATTGCCCTAACGATGGCGAGTTTTTTATGGTTTCGCAATGCGCTTTTGAGTATATTCTCGGGGGTTGTTTTTTATATGGTTACTTTACATTTATTTTAAGGTAAATTAAAAATGAAAATTTATGGTATCAAAAACTGCACCAGTGTAAAAAGAGCATTGAGCTTCTTTGATTCTCGTAAAATAGCCTATGATTTTATCGATCTAAAGCTTATGAATCCGCTGCGCTCTGATTTGGAGCGATGGCTCAAATCTCACCCGATAGATCGCCTATTTAACGCAAAAAGCAGCACATACAGATCACTTAATCTTAAAGAATTATCCCTTGATGATGAGGGCAAAATAGAGTGGATTCTTAAAGAACCTCGCCTCTTGAAACGCCCCGTAATTGAGTGTGAAAATGGCATGATTCTTGTTGGATTTGATATTAAAAATTATGAGAAAATTTTTAATGATTAAAAAAAACGTAAAATTTTCTCTCTTTTTGCTCCTTGTGGGAATCTTGCTTGTTTCATGCACCCATAAACCTCCAAAAACGCTTCAATCCTACCCGCAAGAGCCCCATTTCTATCTTGAGATTCCTCAAAAAGTGCAGTGGAGTTTAAAAAAAGAGGTGATTAAAGAGCTTAAAGAGAGCTATCTAGCGCGTTTTTTCTCTCCATGGGATCGAGAAAGTGCAGCGGAAAAAGAGCCCTTTTGGGCAGTTGCACTCGCAAGAGAGAATCCTGGATATGGCGAGAATCGCCTCCCAAATTCTAAAGAAGCAGTCGAGCAAATTATCGAAAATATGGACATATCCAGCTATCCAAGCCTCGCGATTCCCGCGATTATCACACAGGATACCGATGTGCGCGCATTTCCTACGCACAAGCCGCGATTTTACAATTTTGAGCGTTCGGGCGAGGGCTATCCGTTTGATTACTGGCAAAATTCCTATATTTTCAGCGGCACACCGCTTCTAATCACCCATCAGACGCGCGACAAAGAGTGGCTACATGTCGAGTCCTCTTATGTGAGCGGCTGGGTCAGAAGCCTCCATGTAGCACATGTTTCTGGGGATTTTATGAAGCGCATGCGTGCGAGCGAGTGGGTTATTCCGCTGGGCGATGAGATTGCGCTTTATGATTCGCGCGGGACGTTTTTGGATCGTATGCGCATTGGCAAACTTTACGCCCTCTCTGAGGTGCTCAAAGAGGATTTTACGCTTTTAATCCCATGCCGCAATCCCGAAGGCAAGGCATTTTTTGAAAAATCTCGCGTCGCTAAAGAGCATGTCGCGCCTTTCCCTTTAGAATACAACCCCACGCAAATCGCGCAAATCGCGGCGCAAATCATCGGCGAGAAGTATGGCTGGGGCGGAATGTATGGGAATCGGGACTGCTCGGCTTTCACACGCGATGTTGCGGGGAGTATGGGTGTATGGCTCCCACGAAACTCCGCAGCACAGGGCAAACTCCACGAAGCGTATGTTGATTTGAGCACGCTCGAAGATAAAGAAAAAGAGCGGCGCATTCTTAGCGAGGCACTGCCATGGGCGAGCCTCATCTACATGCCCGGGCACATAACGCTCTACATCGGCGAATGGCAAGGGCGAGTGATGATGATCCACGACGCATGGGGAATCCGCACCAAAGAGAAGAGCCGCGGGGGAAGGTGGATTTTAGGCGGTGTGGTGATTACGGATTTGAGCGTAGGCGAGGGGGTAGAGAGCGTAGATGAGAAGCGACTTTTGCTAAAGCGCGTGCAAGGCTTTAGGAATCTGCTCCCACCAAGCATGCTGGAGAGTCAGAATCTGCCATTTGAAAACAAAAATGACGCGATTCCCCCACTTTTAAAAGAATATAATTTCCCCCTCCTTACAAATCCTCCTGCTCCTTCTTTGCAAGATAAAAGGATCATGCCATGAATGAAGCTAAAAATTCGCCACTTTTGCTCTCTTGCGAGGGAATCTCCTACGCTTATCACAGAGATCGTGTTTTAGAGGGCGTCAATCTTGAGCTTAGGCGAGGGGAGCTGTGCGCGATCATCGGTCCTAATGGTGGTGGGAAAAGCACCTTTGCCAAAATCATCGTAGGGCTTTTAAAGCCCGAGCAGGGGCGGGTGCGATTCTATCAAGAGGATATGCTTATCGGCTACGTGCCGCAGGATACGTCGCTCAATAAGGATTTCCCTATTCGTGCGATTGATGTGGTGCTTATGGGATTTTTGAAACCCTATGGGAATCGCACCCAAAATGCACAAAAAGCGCAGGCGCACGAGCTGTTAGAACGACTGGGAATTAGCAGGCTTGCCCTGCGGAGAATCGGCGATCTAAGCGGAGGCGAACGCCAAAGAGTGCTCATCGCGCGCGCGCTTGCGGGTAATCCTAGTGTGTTGCTCCTTGATGAGCCCACAGCGAGCATTGATGCGCCCACACAGAGGGAGATTTATCAATTTTTACAAGAGCTAAGCCACACCAAAGGTGTCATTATTATTAGCCATGATGTTTCGCTCCTTCTTGGATACGCGACCAAAGCCCTCTATATCAACAAACAAGGAGTCATGCATACGCTCGAGGATATTAAGGGTGCGATTCCTAGCGGGCACATGTGTGAGGTGGAGTTTTTGCAAGCATTTCAGAGGAATCAAAAGGGAATCTAAGCCATGATGGAGCTTTTGGAGTATGAATTTATTCGCAATGCGCTGTTTGCTTCGCTGCTTATTAGTATTTGTAGCGGTATCATCGGCACGCTCTGTGTGGTGAATAAGAGTGTCTTCCTTGCGGGCGGCTTGGCGCATGGCGCATACGGCGGGATAGGAATCGCGCTCTTTTTTGGCTTCTCCATTACGCTGGGCGCGTCCATCTTCACCCTGTTTTTGGCTCTGATTCTCTCCTATTTGCTCCTCTATGCAAAAGAGAGAATCGACGCACTTATCGGGGTCATCTGGGCAGTGGGCATGGCATTAGGGATCATACTCATCGACCTCACACCCGGCTATAACGCCGATTTTATGAGCTATCTTTTTGGAAGTATTATGGCAATCTCCAAAGAAGACCTCTACATCGCCACACTTTATGACGTTGCCTTGCTTCTTTTTGTCACACTCTTTTACCGCGCGATTCTCGGATTCTCCTATGATGTGGATTTCGCGCGATTAAAAGGCATAAATACCGAGCTCCTCTCTCTGCTTATTTTGCTTTTCATCGCACTTGGCGTCGTTATTAGCATGCACGCAGTCGGACTGATCCTAATCATCGCGCTTCTGAGCATTCCCGCCTACATGGCGGAGCGACTTTCGCGCTCGCTTTTTGAGATGATGTGCCTCGCTTCGCTGCTGTCGTGGACATTCATCATTATCGGACTTGCACTCTCTTATTTTTATGATTTGACCAGCGGAGCGGTCATCATCATGGTCGCAGCCTTTGCATTTATACTGCTCCTTGTGGGGCAAACTCTATATAAAAGGGTCAAACGATGAACCAAACAGAAAAAATCGCCCTAAGGGCAGTGAAAATATCCCTAGGATCGGTGCTCGCGGTGCTTATAATTGGAAGTATCGCAGGCTGGATGCTCCTCAATCAGACTGCGGCAATTGCACAGATGAGCCGAGAAAAGGGCGAAATGATCCGCCGTGTGGAAAATCTTGAGGCACAACTTAGCGCGCTACTTGCTAAAGAACATAAAGAGGCAGAGCAGGGCGGAAATCGTTGAGGGTAGGGAGATTAAATAGACTTTATCACGCTCCTTTTGGGGCAAAATGGGGCACTGAATAAGGTTTATTCACAAAGGGGACGGGATGAGAAAAATTATCTTAGCTTTAGTAGTATTCATAGGTTTGGCGTATGCGGAGGAGGAGATAATCCTCACACAAGAGCAAACTAAAGAG
This sequence comes from uncultured Wolinella sp., assembly GCA_963540505.1. Lineage (GTDB taxonomy): Bacteria > Campylobacterota > Campylobacteria > Campylobacterales > Helicobacteraceae > Wolinella. Next base: position 68,580 of record CAUTMV010000006.1, on the reverse strand, counting down.
CTTGACACAAAATGCAAAGATGGAAACATTCGTGAATGCGCTTTTTTGGGCGAGAGCTATTTCTTACCCTATAATGGTATCAGTAGCAGAGATTTCAAAAAGGCTGCATTCTATTACAAAAAAGTGTGCAAAAAAGACAATGAAAAAGATAAATACTTTTTTAAAGCTTGCTCGGCTCTTGGAATCATTTATGCCTTTGGAGGAGATGGCGTCAAGCAAAACTATGAAAAAGCCCTTGGATTTTCTAATCTAGCGTGTGACGCTGGAGACGCTGATGCATGCCGAACTATTGGATTGACCTATTATAGCGGGGTAGGGGTGCCACAAGACCTTGCCAAAGGGGCAGAGTATTTTCAGAAAGCATGCGTTGCTGGAAGCTGGATGGCATGCAGTAACTTTGCCCAACACCATTACAATCATGGCGATAAGGGCAAAGCCACGTCCTATTTTAAAAAAGCTTGCGAGCTGGGTAAAGATGATCCGAGTGCGCAAATTGTCCCTGAGTTTGAAGAGGCGTGGCAATACGCTTGCGATAGGTATGAAAATTAGAGTAGCCTGCTAGTAAAGTTTCCATTAATTAAGCACAGCCAACGCACTAAGCACGCTCGCTCCACTGTGCTTTTGCACAAGCTTGAGCGACTATTTGCAAAAGCACTTACTCTAAATACTATGCGCGTGCAAGGCGCAGATGTGTAGCTAAACTGTATCGAAAAATAGCCCCGATTCCCACATATTACCTCTTTTTAAGATGATCCATCACGCTCGCCGCCTCCTTTAGCCGCTCTTTGTCAAAGTGAGTGTAGATTCTTGAGGTGTTGAGATCTGCATGCCCCAACGCCTCTTGCACCAAAACAAGATCGCGCTTCTTTTGATAAAGTAGGGTCGCAAAAGAGTGTCGCAGCATGTGCGCACCGTTTTTTTCCTTGCGGATTCCCACACTCATAAGGATCTGCTCCACCGCACGACTCACATACGCCTGCGTGAGCTGCGCGCCCTTTTGATTGCAAAAAAGCCACTCGCTTGCACTAGGCAGGAGCTTGCGCTCCATGAGCCATTCACGTAACTCCGCCTCAATCGCCTTTGAGTGAATCATCACGACACGCTGTTTATTCCCTTTGCCACGCACTTTGATGAGATATTCGCTCTGCTCAAGCGCAAAATCTTTCTCTCTTAAAGCCAGTGCCTCACTAATGCGAATCCCCGTATGCAAAATGAGCTTAATAATGAGGCGATTCCTCGCGGCAGTCTTGGGCGAAAAAGGATAGCTCTCAATCCCCTCTAGGAATCGCGCTAATTCGCCCTCATTCATGTAAGCAGGGAGCTTCTCGCCACTTTTTCCACTAAGTCCGCGCCAATTTTTCAGCTCGATATTAAATAGGTGCGTATGCCCCTCATCATCGCGATTTTGCTTATCAATGTAGCCAAAAAAGGAGAGCAGGGCGATCCTGTAATTTTTCTTTGACGCGTCTGCAAGCCCGCTTGTAGCGATAGCTAGGCAGTCGCTAATCATCTCCTCATCAATCTCGCGCATTGAGGCAAGCCCCAAAAAACTCAGGCGTTCATAGAGCTTTGAAAGTGGATTAATATACGTTCCAATCCCGATTAGACCGGCATTACGAGCCTCTTTGGCGCACCATTCAAGCTCGCTAATATTCTCCAGTCCATGCGCGAGCTTTTTTAGCACTTCATCAAGCCGCTGCGTATCCTTGACCTGATGATTAGAAAGCGTGATTAGCTTGTAGCGCAGAAATCGCTCAAGCCAAAAAAGAAGCGTCTTGTTGAAATCATCTTTAAAATCCAGCGGATAGTTCATTTAAAGCCTTTTAATCGGATTTCGGATTTTTGATTTTAAAAACTATTATAGTATTGAAAACAAGAATTTTCAAATAAAATATTTTTACCCTGCGGTGGCGGTAGAGGAAACAATGCCCCCAAAAAATAAGGTAAGGCAAGGAAGCTCTTTAACGGGAGCTTCCTTTAAAATAAAAAACATAGAGACGCGTCCTTTGCGCTAAGCGGATTCCTGCGTAAGCCCCTCAAATCCTACAATATTTACCTTTTTCACGTGCTGTTTTCTTGAGATTCAAAGCTCGCTCATACCCTCAAGTGGCGAACTTGCGCTTGCATAGGGCTTTTTTGGGATTCTCCCTGCAAGATAGCTTGCCCGCCCTGCTCGCACGGCGTCTCTCATCGCACGAGCCATTAGTAGCGGGTTTTGCGCCTGTGCGATGGCGGTGTTGGTCAGCACCGCATCCGCCCCGAGCTCCATGGCAATCGCCGCATCACTCGCGCAGCCCACACCCGCATCGACGATGAGAGGCACCTTGATGGCGTCTTTAATAAAAGCAATATTGTAGCGATTTTGGATTCCAAGACCGCTACCAATGGGCGCAGCTAAGGGCATAATCGCGCTTGCTCCGGCACTCTCAAGACGCTTTGCCACAATCGGATCGTCGTTTGTGTATGCAAGCACGCAAAAACCCTCTTTAGCGAGGATTTCGCACGCTTTTAGCGTCTCGAGCACATCGGGATAGAGCGTCTTTTGCGTATCGCCGATAATCTCAAGCTTGATAAAATCAATCCCAATCGCCTCACGGGTTAGGCGAAACAGCGTAATTGCCTCCTCTGCACTCGTGCATCCAGCGGAGTTTGGAAGGAATCGCACCGAGGAATCCTTAAAATAATCCATTAAATTTTCCTCATTAGGATTGGTGATATTGACCCTGCGCACCGCCACGGTGATAATCTCCGCCTCCGATTCCCGTGTGGCTTCCAAAGTTGTCTTAAAATCGCGATACTTCCCGCTTCCCACGATGAGACGACTTTTGAATTGATGTTTTCCAATTCTCAATAAATCTTCCATATCTAAAGCCTTTTTGTCAAAATAAAACCTTATAGCACGCTCGTTCTTGTGGAGCGATTAAATAGCGATTGAAGCCCGTTTTAAAGGTTTCCCAGCGCATTCACAAGATCAAGTGGTGTGAGCGCGTAATCCGCCTTATTGACCTTTCTTGCCGCCAGCGTATGCGCCAAAGAGCCGTGAATCGCTGCCTCAATCGGAGCATACCCTTGTGCGAGCAAAGCAGCGATGATTCCTGATAAAACATCGCCGCTACCGCCTTTAGCGAGGGCTTGATTCCCAAGCGGATTGACATAAAGCTTCTCATTTTGCGCAATAAGTGGATTTGCGCCCTTAAGCACAAGCGTGGCATGCGGATAAGCCTTTGCAAATTTCCGCACCAGAGCGAAGCGATCTTTTTGCACTTCGCTTGCACTCACTTTTGCTAGATTTGTCCGCTCTAAAAGTGAGGAAAATTCCCTCGCATGGGGCGTAAGAATGAGATTTTGATTTTGCTCCAAAAGTCTAATCAGTTCAGAGCGATGAAACATATCCGCATCAATTACGCTGGGAAGCGCATAAATTTCCTCGGGAATCTCCCGCGCGCCCAGCCCCATACCGCACGCAATTGCGCTCGTATTTTCAGGAATCGCACGCTTTTTCATAAGCTCATGCGGTGCATTCTCCACCTCTCCCACGAGGCTCACAAGTCCCGCGCCAAAATTCAGCGCAGAGAGCGCACTCAGCACGCTCGCCCCACCCTGCTCGCCCGCTACCACCGCGACATGCCCGTAGCTCCCTTTGTGCGTGTCCGCGTGCAGGCGGTGCGGGAGGCAAATATCGTGAGCTTCCAAAAGATAGGCACTGGGGGGCGCGAGCTTCTCATACAGCGCACGGGAGATTCCCAGATTCCCCACGATGAGCTCGCCGATAAACTCTTTGGCTCCATCATTAAAAATCGCCTCGGGAATCGCGCCCATAACGCACGTCAAATCCGCTCTGAAAGCCTCAGGATCAGCGTTTCCCTTAGGATTAATCCCGCTAGGAATATCACAAGCAATTTTGTAGCTTTTTGCGGCATTCATCGCGTGCAGGATCTCTAGCGCAGCGCAATCCAAAGGACGAGAGAGCCCAGAGCCAAAAAGTGCATCAATAAGCACATCGCTCTTCTCCAGCAGCTCCTCGCCCTCCTCTATCTCGCATGCTCGTGCTCGCGCGAGTTGTAGCTTCCCAAGCTCGCTCCTCACTCCAAAAGGCATGATGAGGCGCACGCGATAATCTCCCATCAACATGCGAGCCAGCGCGATTCCATCAGCTCCGTTATCGCCACTCCCTGCAATAATTTGCACGACGCTTGAAGTGGGGAATCGCGCCCTAATTATCTCGCTCAGGCTTCGTGCGGCATTTTCCATTAAAATCTCCGATGAGATTCCTAATTTTACCCTTGCCGCCTCGTCTAGCTCCGCAACCCTTCTAAACAGTGCTTCCATCTCTCTTTGCAGCCCCTCTCTGCCCTTTTTACTTAGCCTCCATATTGTAACGCATTACGCTTGACCTCTCTTTTTTGCGGCTCTTTTGAGCACCATTTGGGGAATCGCGCCCAAAAATCCGCACCACCCCTGCCCTAATTAATTCAAATTACAATCCACTTGCCACTTGGAAAATTTTGTGCTGCTCAGGCACTTCACAATCCTCAAAAACTGCCGCGCTGAGGCGATTCCCATAGACACATCCCGTGTCGATTCCTAGTGCAAATAGGCTTATTCTAGGCGCGCTAAAAGGTGTGTGCCCATAGATAACAAACCCCTCGCCTCCTCGATACACATCTGCCCAAAAATGTGAGCTTTCACACTCTTCACCACGTTTTAGGAACTTCTCCTGTTTATTCAGATAGCGCATACGCAAAATCCTCCTGACATCGCTTTTTGAGAGATGTTCAAGGCTCATGTGATTTTGTAATCCCCCGTGCAAAATAACAATATTTTTAAACTTCAGAAAAAGTGGCATAGAATTTAAATAGTGAATATGTTTATCATTTAAACTATTAACTATATTTTTTTCATCACTATTTAGCGAGATTTTCTCCCCTTTGATTCTCTTTTTCTCTCGCTGTTTCAGGTAGCGAATAATCTTGAATTCGTGATTGCCTAAAACTGATAGAATACCGCAAGAGATGAGATAATCAAGGACTTTAATCGAATGAGTGCCTTTGGTGATTACATCTCCGACACACACTTCGATATCGCCAAAACTAGGAGCGATCTTTTTGCGAAGAGATACGAGCTCATCAAAGCAACCATGAATATCTCCATACACTATAAGATTTTTCATACTATTAATATATGAATGCCTCTATCGTCTTGCAGGGTGCATGATTATCAACCGCCCTAATCTTATACGCCTCCACGCATCGCCCCTCATTATCGAGCTCCAAAATAATCATCTGAAGAATTGAGCGACATTGACTGGGAATCTCAAGCTTTGCGGGCATACCCGTGAGGAATCGCTCCAAAGGCGCATGCCTATCCATACCGATGATTCCGTCCATGCAGCCGCTCGCCCCCACATCGCTCACACCCAGCGTCCCCTCGCTAATCTCCAAATCATCAGTCCCTACGTGTGTATGCGTCCCAAGCACCGCACTTACGCTGCCTGCAAGTAGCCAAAACATGCCACGCTTCTCGCTCGTCGCCTCAGCATGAAAATCAACGACAATGTGCCTAATCCCCGATTCCCGCAATTCTCGCACACTATTTTGAGCACACAAAAAGGCATTATCCACATAAGGCATCGCAAAGTGCCCCATGAGATTGAGCACCGCGAGCTTCTGAGCACGCACCTCACGGATTCCCACGCCACTACCTGCCACGCCCAAAGGATAGTTGTGCGGACGCAAAACACGTGGCGATTCCTGTGTCAGGAGAGTGGTAATCTCCCGCTTATCCCACGTGTGATTCCCACCAGTTAGGAGATCAACCCCTGCGCTAAAGAGCTCTTCTGCGCATTTTATCGTCGTTCCAAAGCCGTGACTTGCATTTTCAGCGTTTGCAATCACAAAATCAAGCCGCTCGGATTCCCTGATACTAGGCAGATGATGGGCAATCATTTTCCGTCCGGGTTTGCCCACAATATCCCCGATAAAGCCAATTCTCACGCGCATTTCCCTTGTAATTCACCTAAAATCGCCATAAGCAAATCCTCCTCATCGCGACTTTTTGCAACAAGGCTCTTTTTGTCGCCATTTTGATAGATGAATGTGACGTTTTGCTGGTAGTTTGTGATAGTTTTGATTCCATTTTTCAGCGCAAGGATTTTAATCCTAATAAGCTCCAAAAACTGCCGTGTGTAAAGATCGGGCTTACCAAAGCGATCGTAAATCTCCACCTCAATCTCATGCACTTCACCCGGCTCTTTGGCGTGCGAGAGCCGACGATAGAGCTCCAGACGCAAGCGGTCGCTCCCGATAAGCTCAGGCGAGAGAAACGCGCTGATGGTGAGCTTCAAATCGACGTCCTCACGCTCATTCACGCCGCCGGAGCTAAGCGAATGGATTGCCTCCTCGAGCATTTTGAGATACAGCGCATATCCGATTCCCTTAATATGCCCGCTCTGCGCTTCTCCGAGCAGATTCCCGCCCCCGCGAATCTCAAGGTCATGATACGCGAGCACCGAGCCACTACCCAGAAATGAGTTGCTCTCAAGGGCTAAAAGACGCTTTTTGGAATCGGGTGTGAGCGATTCCCTATCGCGAATGAGAAAATAGCAAAATCCCTCCCTGCTTCCGCGCCCTACCCGTCCGCGTAATTGGTGCAAATCAGCAATCCCAAAGCGATCTGCGGAATCGACGATGATCGTATTGGCATTGGGCAGGTGGATTCCCGACTCAATGATGGAGGTTGAGAGAAGCAGCTGATACTCTCCTCGCTCAAAATCAAGCATAATATCCTCGCTCTCCTTTTGGGGAATCTGCGAGTGAAGCACTGCGATTTTTAGCGCGGGTAAAAGTGCAGCAAGCTCCTTTTTGCATGATTGAATCGTGGCAATATTATTATGAATGTAAAAAATCTGCCCGCCACGCCTTAGTTCTCTACTCATGACCTCTTTAAGCAGGGAATCGTTGTATTCCTTGACAAAAGTGCGCACGGGAAGCTTCTCATAAGGCGGTGTCATAAGCGTGCTCATGCCCTTAATCTGCGAAAGAGCCATGTTAAGCGTGCGCGGAATCGGCGTCGCGCTCATGGAGAGCATATGGACATCTTGCGCGAGGGTCTTGATTCTCTCCTTTTGCTTTACGCCGAATTTATGCTCCTCATCAATGACAATCAGAGCGAGATTTTTAAACTGCGCTGAGAGGATCGCATGCGTCCCCACGACCACATCAACACTCCCATCTAATAGCGCATTCATGAGACTTTGACGCTCTTTGGCACTCAAGAATCGATCCAGTCGCGCAAGACGGATTCTCTGACTTTCAAAGCGCGCTGAAAGGGTCTTAAAATGTTGATGCGCCAGTAGCGTAGTGGGTGCAACCAAAGCCGCTTGAAAGCCATTTAACACCGTTGCAAGAATCGCATTCATCGCTACTTCGGTCTTCCCAAATCCCACATCACCGCTAAGCAGGCGATCCATCACCTTCCCGCTGCCTAAATCAGCAAAAATCTCTGCCACACTTCGTTCTTGATCTTTGGTGTATAGAAAGCCGCTTGAGTGCTTGAAAATCTCCAGTTCCGCAGAATCGCTCGCAATAGTGCGCCCTTGTATGAGCTCACGTTTAGCCGCAAGCGCGACAATCTCACTCGCCATCTCAAGGAGCTTTGAGCGCACCTTTTCCTTGAGCTTTGCAAAACTCCCCTTACCTAAACGATCTATGGCGGGAATCGTGCCGCTATCCGCAACGTATCGATCAATGTAATCAAGATTCTCAACGGGTAGAAGCAGCTTATCTTCACCCTGATAAGAGAGAAGGATAAAATCCCTCAAAGCACCTAAAATACGCTCTTGCACGATTCCCTTAAAAATGCCGACGCCATAATCTTTATGCACGACGTAATCCCCCGTGCGAAGTTCATCAATCGCAAGTGTAGGGTGTTGGTGCTTTTTGCGCTGTTTGCGGGGTTTTTGATTGAGCGAGAGGATCGCTTCTGTAGGAGTTAGGATATTTAGATAAAAATCCCCTATCACGCGCTCATAGCCTTGTGCGTCGATTCCTCTAAAAAGAGCCTCATTACGGGCGATTAGCGTAATCTTTTTGCTCGCATGAAGTGTAAGGAATGAGAGAAAATTTTGCGCGCTTATCACAATGTCGCTATGCCCCTCAGGAATCTTCAGCACATCTAGGGCGTCCAAAAAGCTAAAATCTTCACTCGCTCGCAGGCTCATAAGCTCTGCTAGCTCCTCTTTGGCAGCGGGAGTAAGAATCGAGCGAAAATGCTCGCTCAAAAGCTCGGCATCACTCTCCAAATGCCATAAACCAAGGCTCATCAAATCCTTTGAAAAAGCCTCATGACTCGAAGCATTCACGCGCGATTCCAGCTCCTCTTGCGCCGTGGGCGAGAGTGAAAAAAGTGCGGGTGAAATGTAAAGCGAGTCAAGCTCCTCTTTTTGACATATCTGCGTCTCTAAATCAAAACGACGAATGCTCTCTATCTGTGTGTCAAAGAGACTAAGACGTAAGGGAGTCTGCTCTTGTGTGGGGAAAATATCGATAATATCGCCCCTGAACGAGACTTCACCCGGGAGCTCGATAATCTCGACGAATTCATAACCAAAACGGAGGAATCGCTCCTTTAGTTCGTGCAAAAGAAGCGTATCGCCAAAATTTAGAGAAAAGCCCTGAAGCAGGTTAGGCTTTGGAAGCGGATAGAGAATTGAGCGAATGGGCGCAATGAGCAACGCGCGCTCTTTAGGGAGCTCATACCAGCGAGCAAGCGCGCTTAGAAGTGATGAGAGCTCCTCTTTGTAGCTGCGAAGATCCTCGCCTTTTTGCGCCCGAAAATCGGGAAAAATAACCGTCTCAAAGCCCCTAAAACGTGCAACTTCAGAAGCTAAGAAGCTCTCTTTCTCATCTTGTGTGATGAGAATGGAATAGGGAAAAGAGCCCTTTAGCGCATCATAGAGGCTACTTTGGATCAAGCGAATTCTCTACCTTTTCTGCCTTTTCCTTCTCTGCAGGTCGCTCTACCTTTCTGACTTTGCCCTGAAGATCTCGCTGATTGTCCTCTTTAATCTTGCTCTCTCCCGTGAAGCAGCCCTTGCGCTCAATGACGAGCTCTTTTGTAATAATCTGCCCATCGACGCGCCCTTGTGGAAGGATCTCAATCACATCGCAATCACAAAGTCCCGTGAAGCTCCCGCTCACGACCAGCCTCTCAGCATAAACTTCGCCCCCTACATTGCCACCTTTGCCGATAGTAACACCATTTTTGGAACGAATCGTGCCCTCAAACTCACCATCGATATGCAGATTGCAACCGATGATAATTTCACCCTTTATTTTTGTTCCGCCGGCAACGATTGTAGTGCCCGTAGAAACTCCATCAATTGATTTATCGCCGTTAGCAAAGATTGCCATTTGATACTTTTCTCCTTTTCAAAAATCTCGGTATAGTCCCTCATCGTCCAGTCTAAAAAGGGCTTAGGATTCATATGATTCCCAAGAAACCGCACTTCATAGTGGAGATGCGGACCTGAACTCAGCCCCGTATTCCCACTATAAGCAATGATTTGACCTTTTTTAACAAAGTCCCCTTTCTTAGCGACTAGTTTACTCAAATGTGCATAAAAAGTTTTAAAACCAAAAGAGTGATCCACTTTGATTAGATTCCCATAGCCGCCATTATATTCGCTTCGAGAAAACTCCACTACGCCATCAGCTGTCGCAAATACGGGCGTTCCAATCGGTGCTCGTATGTCGATTCCCGTATGCATTCCGTTGCGCTGCAACACGGGATGCATACGCAATCCATACGGGGCGGAGATCTGTATGATTCCCGGTATGGGCGGACCGTTGGGGATTAAGTGCATGACAAAACTTTTGTGAATTCCCGTAATGCTCGCCAAATCTACGCGCTCCATAAGGCTCACGTCCTCGCCCTGCTCGCCTCGCTGCACCCCTACGATTCCCTCAAGATCCTCTACGCGATCGCTAATGATGATGAGTTCTTCACTTTTTTGTTCAATCTCCGCGTGCAGCTGTTCATTTTTGCGCAAAATCTCCGCATGCTCCTTCATTAAGCTATCTCGTCGCTCTTGAATGTGCTTTACCTCCGAAAGGAGCAGGCGAATGGACACGCCGCCAAGAAAAAGCAGCGTGAGAAGCGAAAGCACGGCATAGAGCACCACCCGTCGCGCGAGCTGATGGAGGTTATACTGTTTTGAGCCATTCACATCGGTAATGGTGATGACCAGCCTATCTTTCATTGTTTCTCCCTTTGCATTTGTCCTCCTCTTGTAGCAGTGCTTTATAACGTTCTTTGAAGCTCGCTACAACGCTGAATGAGCCAAAGACGACATATTTTACGCCCTCTTCCAGCACTCCGTTAAATTCACTTATGGGGATTTGAAGCCTAGAAGCAATCTCTACAAGGCGATTTTCGCTTATGATTCGCTCATTATTTTCCACGCGTAAAATGTGGATTCTCTCGACCAAAGGGCGCAAAATCTCTAAAATCTCCCGCACATCTTTCTCCTTGTAGCTATTGTAGATGAGTCTAAAGGGCTCTCCTTGGAGCGACTCCGCCAGTGCATGGGCTGCAAGCGGATTATGCCCCACGTCTAAAATTAAGCGACCGTGCCGCTCAAACCTCCCGCCCATACAAAGCGCACCGATTTCATTGCTTGCGATTCCGAGCACTTTCATCGCTCTATGTGCTAAGCGGAAATTATATCGTTGATATTGCGGCATAGGGTAGCGCGCGAAATATCGCTCCTCATAGAGGTCGATTTCACGGGAATCTTCCTCAAGCACGCTCCCCCGCTCTTTTGCAATCCCTCGCGCAATTTTAGCCACACGCTCATCGCTTTGGATTCCCAAGATTGCGTATTTTGCCATGCTACGGAGTTTGGTCGCAGCAATATCTTCAATGCAATCGCCCAAAATCTCCCTATGATCAAGCCCAATGGAAGTAAAAAGCGAAAGATCGCGCTCCAGCGAGGAGGTCGAATCAAACTCCCCGCCAAGCCCCGCCTCAATTACCCAAAAATCAAGCTCCTTAAACAGATAAACCGCCAGCAGGGTTGCGTATTCAAAATAGCTCGCCTCATAAAACAACCCCGTGTCTGAAAGCTCCTTGTGAGCGCGCTCCAGCGTCTCTTCTCCAACTAGCGCGCCATTAATCCAAAAACGCTCCCTAAACTCGCTGATATGCGGCGAGCTAAAGTGCCCTACACTCGCACCGCTGCTTCTTAGCATTAGGCTTAGGAATCGTCCCGTGCTCCCCTTGCCATTCGTGCCGACGATATGAATGACCTTTGCCTTTTTAAGCGCAAAATGTTCCAAAAATCTCTCATAAATTTTAGGGAATCGCAGCGGGTCAAAGGGCGCATATTCCGCGCTTTTTGAGGCAAGGTAAGAGTTAAGATCCACCTCTATGCCTTTTGCTCGCACAAGGGGCGAATCTGATTGCGTCCGCTCTCTTTGGCTTCATGAAGTCGGGAAGCAGCGAGGTTTAACAGCGATTTTGGCTCATTACATTCGCTTCGATCGGCAATTCCACCACTGATACTCACACGAATGCGCAAATCCTGATAGACAAAGACGCTCTTTTCTACAAGGATTTGCACCTTCTCAGCCAATCTCCACGCCTCAAATTTGCGCATTTCAGGCAACAGCACAACAAACTCCTCGCCCCTATAGCGCACCACGACATCTTCACTCCGCACGGATTGCCCAAGCAGCCTTCCCAGCGTCGCAAGCACCTTATCGCCCGCCTCGCTCCCATACTGCTCATTAATCTTTTTAAAATAATCAATGTCAAAAAACACCACCGAATAGCAACTCTCATGGCGCGTGAACAGCCCCTCGAGCCGATGGAGCGATTCCTCCATATAGCAGGGCGTGTGGGCAGTCGTGAGCAAATCGGTATTCGCCTCCTCTTGAACCATGCGTAGCTCGCGAGTCAACTCCTCGATTTTTGAGCCCAAAATCGCAATCTCACTGCGCTTCTCCTCCACCTCGCGATTGAGCTTTTGAATGCTTCCATCAATCTTTTCGCCTAGAGCGATGAGGCGATTCTTAGCCTTTTCAAATGACTTAGAGTCAAAATTCATCTCCTGCAACGCCTCATGAATATTGCTAATCTCATCTTGATAATACGTCCCTGTCTGCGTAAGCGTAGAGAGCTTGGCAAGCAACACTTCGATAATCTCCCCAAGCTCGTTGTTCCTGCGCTCTGATTCCTGCTTATCCGCGCTAATGCGCGCTAAGAGGGCTGATGTGAGCTTTTCTCCACTCGCCTCATCAAATAGCACAGAAGGGGTGCTATTTAGCATGGAGCGCACTTCAAGCACTTCAGCAGGCATAAAGGGCGAAATCGAGGGGGCTAGAAACGGGTCTAGGATTTTGGCAAAATCATTATTTGTATCGCCCTGCTCCGTGCGGGATTTGAGTGCGTTATTCCAGCGATCTTTAAGAGGCGCGAGCACTTTGGGGTCGCTCAGTGCCTCAAGCTTTAAGAGCGTCTCGTGTGCAAGTTCAGAGACTTCAGGAGTAAAAACATGCAAATGCAAGAGAATTTTCAAAAGCTCTTTTTGTGCCAAGGGCGATTCTTTATCATTTGCGCTACCCATGCGCGCCAAGATTCCCGCAAGCAGCGTGATAAACTCATCAGGGGTCTTGATGAGATGGTTTTGGATTTGATTTTTGGTTTTCGGGTCAAATTTCTGTATCCAACGCACCTGCCACTGGCAATCCTCCACCGCAAGCCCTGCACTTTTGGCTTCGATACAAAACGCCTCAGCATACGCTCTAGGAGTTGCAATCTGCCCGCTCTTTTGCAAGCGCAAAAGGGTTTTTCTTACCACACCCTTAAGGCTCGACACGTTTTGCTTCCCACAGAGCTACATGAGAGATAAAGGCGTCAATCGCCTGAATGGAAGCTCTTTTGATTGCCTCAAAACGCTTTGAATCGCTCAAAATCGAGGAATCCTCAATCGAAAAGTCATGCTTTCCCTGTGCGCTAAATTGGTGCATTTGCCCCTTTTTATCCTCATAAGAGAATTGCAAGACAACCCGCGCGCGATAAAAGAGCGTAAAGCCCTTTTTGTTATCCGCCAGCGAGGAGAAAGAGACGGAATCAAGCGACACACGCACCGAGGAATCGGCACTCTCTTTGGATGAAGCCAGATTCCCGTGCAAGCGCGCAAGAATCGCCTGCAAAAGTGCATCTTTAATCAAAACGCTATTTTCGGGGTCGCGCAAATCAATGACAATATCCACATAAATGTGCTCGCCTAGGCTCTCCCTGCTAAGCTGCGAAATGGGCTTGTAGCCACACCCCTGCAAGAGAAAAAGAAAAAAAAGAGCCCAAAAAAATCTCATGCTTTTATGACCAAATTCACCAACTTGTTAGGAATCACAATCTCTTTAACAATCTCTTTACCCTCAATCCATTTTTTCACTTCAGATTTTGCTGTTTCCAAAAGCTCTTCATTGCTCGCATCTATGGGCATTTCAATCTCGCTTCGTTTCTTGCCATTCACCGTGATCGCAATTGTAATGGAATCGCTTTTTAGCGCCTCTTCATCAATCTCCAAAGGCGCGAGATTTCTCAAATCAAAGCAGTGATGGCTAAGCTCCCACGCAACATGCGGAATAATCGGCTCAAGCGCGCTTAGAAGAATAAAATATCCCTCGCTCCAGATGAGCGGATTCTCCTGATCGCTTAGCGCGTTTAGTGCCTCCATGCACGCGGCAATGAGCGTATTAAACGCATATCCGTTCTTGCGCGAATAGACTTCTTTGGTTTTTAGCAGCACTTCATACACTTTTTTGCGCGCAAACTTCTCTTCCTTATTAAGCTTTGCCGTTTCAATTGCGGGAATCTGTGCGCAAGGCTCTACAAATTGCGCCTTATCGCATAGGCGTTTAATAAAACGATACGCCCCTTCCACTGCACTGTCATTCCACTCAAGCTCCCGCGTAGGAGGAGCGGCAAAAAGGATAAAAAGCCGCGCCGTATCTGCGCCAAATCGCTCAATAAGCTCATCGGGATCGACTACATTACCCTTGCTTTTGCTCATTTTCGCCCCATCTTTTAACACCATGCCCTGGGTAAGCAGATTTAAAAACGGCTCAGAAACTTCCGTATATCCGAGATCTCGCAGGACTTTTGTGAAGAATCGCGCATAAAGCAGGTGCAAAATCGCATGCTCGATTCCTCCGATATACTCATCAACCTCCATCCAGTAGCGTTGCGATTCCTCGCTCAGAGCGCGCTGCTCCCACTCCTCTTTGGGTGTGGTGTAGCGCAGAAAATACCAGCTCGATTCCACAAAAGTATCCATCGTATCAGTCTCGCGCAACGCCTCAGCCCCGCATTTTGGACAATTACAATGCTTCCAGCTTGGGTGCCTCTCAAGCGGATTCCCCTCGCCATCAATCACAACATCAGAAGGGAGCGTAATGGGCAAGGATTCCTCACTCGCAGGCACGATTCCGCACTTTGGGCAGTGAATGAGCGGTATGGGCGTGCCCCAATATCTCTGACGCGAAATTCCCCAATCTCGCAGGCGATAATTGACCACCCGCTTCCCGAGCTCATTCTCCTCAAAGTGCCTAATAATCGCCTCTTTCGCCTCTTGATTCTGCATCCCCGTGAACTGATCGGAATTAACAAGTGTGCCCTCAAGCGTGTAAGCACCCTCTGCACTTTGCTGCTCTGCTGTGATGACATATTTAATCGGCAGATGATATTTTGCGGCAAACTCAAAATCACGCTCATCATGCGCAGGCACGGACATTACCGCCCCGCTTCCATAATCCATTAGGACAAAATTTGCCACCCAAAGGGGAAGTCGCTCTTGTGTGAGTGGGTGAATCGCGCTGATTCCCAGAGGAAGCCCCTCTTTTTCAGACATGGAGCGATCTTTAGCGGACATGTTTTGCATTCTTGTAAGCTGCTCCAAAGCTTCGCCTTTGAGTGCCCCATTTTCAGCCAAAGCGCGGACAATGGGGTGCTCCGGAGCCAATGCCACATAAGTAACGCCAAAAATCGTATCCGCCCTTGTGGTAAACACTTCAAAGGAATCGATTGCCTCGCCGAGTTTCTCTCGAGAATCCTCGCTTAGATGAAAGAAAAACATAAGCCCGCTAGAGCGTCCAATCCAGTTGCGCTGCATACTCAGAACCTGAGAAGGCCATCGCCCTTCAAGGGAATCGAGGCTCTCCAGAAGCTCCTGCGCGTATTGCGTAATCTTGATGTAATACTGATACATCTCTTTTTGCACCACTTCCGTGTCGCACCGCCAACAACGCCCCTCAATGACCTGCTCGTTTGCGAGCACCGTCTGATCTTTCGGACACCAGTTTAAAAAGCCCTTTTTGCGGTAGATAAGCCCTTTGTTCCACATTTCGATGAAAAATTTCTGCTCCCATTTGGAATAGAGCGGATCGCATGTCGCAAATTCGCGCTCTGTGGAAAAGGAGAGACCGAGCGAACGCAGCTCCTTGCGCATGTTTTCGATATTTTCATACGTCCATGTTTTGGGATGGCTTTTGTGCTTGATGGCAGCATTTTCAGCGGGCATGCCAAAGGCGTCCCAGCCGATTGGGTGAAGCACGTTATAGCGTTGCTGACGGAAATAGCGAGCAATCGCATCGCCGATACAATAATTGCGCACGTGCCCCATGTGAATACGCCCGCTCGGGTAGGGGAACATACTCAAAATGTATTTTTTC
Organism: uncultured Wolinella sp.; assembly: GCA_963540505.1. Classification (GTDB taxonomy): domain Bacteria; phylum Campylobacterota; class Campylobacteria; order Campylobacterales; family Helicobacteraceae; genus Wolinella. Next base: position 52,846 of record CAUTMV010000006.1, on the reverse strand, counting down.
GGGGTGCTCTTTTGTGTCTGTGGCTCATGCAGACGGTGCTCTTCCCAGTAACTTTGCCATTTTTTCTCAATGGCTTTTGGATTGTATTCCATTGCCTATTGCTCCTAGCTCATCTTAATAATCCGTATCTCGCACCCTGGTGCTCTCAACAACAAGCAGGGCGGCTGAAAACAAATTCGCCGCAAGCGCGCCCAACGCTAAAGCGATCGCCACATCAGCACCATCAAGCACCTGTAAATAGATAAACGCGGGGATAAGATGTAAATCCGCCACCAAAGAGCTCGCCAAAAGCTCGGCAGAGAGGAGATTTTTTACGCCGATTTTTAAAATCGTGGAGATGATATTCACTCCCGCAGCGATAAAAAGCATCGTGGCATTCTGCTCATAGAGGAATCCCATCGTCGAAGTCAAGCTCATAAGACTAAAAAATACAAACGTTACCTTGCCCCAATCCATAATACGCTCCTTTTATACAATTCCCTTCTCATACATCGCGCGCAGACGCTCTTTCTCCGCTCGCTTTTTTGCCTCTTGTGATAACTTTTGATAATACTTTTGCAAATCAAATCCCAGCCACATAACAATTTTCATCGCAATAAAAATCGAACTATACGAGCCGATAACTACACCAATTAGCATGGGGAAGCTAAAGGCGCGAATAATCTCCCCACCGAACATATAGAGCGTAAATACGACGAAAAATGTCGTCAAAGAGGTGAGAAGTGTGCGCGAAAGTGTGCGCGAGAGAGCCTCATTCATCACTTCTGAAAGCGTGTCGAGCTTACCTGCATTCAGTCGCTCGCGAATGCGATCAAAGATAATGATCGTGTCATTAATCGAATAACCAATAAGCGTCAAAAGCGCAGCAATCACATCCAAGCCAAAATCAATCTCAAAAAGTATGACTGCGCCCATCGTAATCACCACATCATGAACGAGTGCGAGCAGTGCAGCAATCGCAAAACGCCATTCATAGCGAAACGCCACATAAGCAAGAATCCCAAGACTTGCTAGAATCAGCGCAAGAGTCCCTTTGGTGCGGAGCTCATCGCCTACTTTAGGGCCGACAATATCCACGCGACGCACCTCAAAATCCCCACTCCCGGCAAGCACCTCAGAGGCGATATCACCCACATCGCGCGCGACTGAATCGCTTGAGGCCGAAATTTTAATAAGCACCTCTTGGGGCGAACCAAATTCGCTCACTTGCGCGCCCTTAAAAAGCTCATTTTGGTTAAGAGCCTCACGGATCTTTGCTAGCGGGGCTTTCTCTTTGTATTGAAGTTGCAAAACACTCCCACCCGTGAAGTCAATGCCGTAGGTAATCCCTTTAGTGAAAAAAAACACCACAGAGAGCACAAAAAGGGAGAGGGAGAGAATCGAGGTGTAGCGCGCCCAGCCCACGAAGTCATAAATTTTCTCATTTTTAAAAAATTCCATACCCTGCCCCTATCTCCTAAATCCAAACCAAAAAGCGGTATTTTGACTCTTCGCGATTCTCGCTCCAAGCCACTCATAAACCCCATGCGTGCCGATGATTGCCGTGAGAATCGAGGCAAGAATCCCGATACTAATGGTGATTGCAAAGCCTTTAATCGGACCCGTCCCATACGCATAGAGGAGTACGGAGGTGATGAGCGCGGTAAGGTTTGAGTCAAAAATCGCCCTTGAAGCATTCGCATATCCTTCATTAATCGCCTTAATTACACCTTTGCCCTCGCGCAGAGCCTCTCTGATTCGCTCATTAATAATGACATTCGCATCAACCGCCATACCCACAGTGAGAACGATTCCCGCCATTCCTGGAAGCGTGAGCGTCGCACCAAAAAGAGCCATGACGGCGATAATCAGCAGGATATTAACCACAAGCGCGATATTTGCCACCACCCCAGCCACGCCATAATAGAGCATCATAAAAAGCACCACCATAGCAAAACCGGATAGCAGCGCGACCATCGAAGCCATGATGCTATCACTCCCCAGACTTGGTCCCACGCTTCGCTTCTCCAAAAGCTCAATGGGCGCAGGGAGCGCGCCGCTACGAAGTGCGATTGCAATATCGCTCGCCTCCTCGACGCTAAATCCACCGCTAATCTGCCCGCTCCCACCGCCGATACGCTCGCGGATTACAGGCGCGGAATAGACTTTATCATCAAGCACGATTGCCATGCGATTCCCGACATTTTTCCCCGAAAAGTCGCCAAAAATCCTCGCCCCTTGGGAATCGAGCGTAAAATTAATTACTGGCTGACTATTTTGATCATACGCTACGCGCGCATCTGTGAGCATACTTCCATCAAGAATTGGGATTGCCTTAAGCAAAATTTTGGCTTGCGGGTTTTGCGCATAGGGTAAAATCACACTCCCCAGACGCTCCGCCTCCTCGGGACTCATGCTCGCCACGCGATCATTGCGCGCCTCATCGACCGCCATCATCTGCAAGTGTGCGGATTTTGCGATGAGCTCCTTGGCTCGCTGCTCTTCTTGCGCATTTTTAATCCCCGGAAGCTCGACAAGAATATATTCTCGCCCCTGTTTTGTAACGCTTGGCTCAGCCAGTCCGAATTGATCGAGACGATTCCTAATCGTGCCAATCGCCTGCTCGATGGCAAAATCCCTGACCGCCTGAGCCTCAGTCTCGCTCAGAGTGATTTGGTAGATTCCCCCCTGTGTTTGAATACTAAAGTGCCCGTTTTTGTGCAAAAACTCATCGATTTTGCCCTTCTCATCAGGATCAAGAAGCTCAAAACTGACCCCATTATCAGAGGCTTTTAGGGAATCGATGAGAATCTTCTGCTCTTGGGTGTAAAAGCCTAGCGAAGAGGCAAGAGACTTGTATTTTACCTTGATTGCCTCGTCTGTCTTAACGCCCAAAAGCATGTGAAGCCCGCCCTGAAGATCCAGCCCCAGCGTAATTTTTGCCCCCGCTATCGAGGGGAAAAATGAGGGGAGTGAAAGCGCGACTCCCAGCACAAGAGCGAGAAAAAACGCCCCCAACTTGATATTGAAAAAATCTTTCATGCGCAACACTGCTCGCCATCAACTTTGTAAGCGACAAAATCTTTCACCAGCTTTGCTGTCGTATCGTCGTTGATTTTTACTGTGAAATGCCCCTCTTCCACCTTAAGCACCTCGACGATGAAGCCCCCTTGAACAACCACTTTATCGCCTTTTTTGAGGCTTTCAACCATCTCTTTGTGTTGCCTTTGTTGCTTTTGTTGCGGACGAATGATGAGAAAATAAAAAATGGCAAAAAGCACGACGAGTGGGAGTATTGAACCAAGAATCTCTTGCATGATATTTCCTTTTGAGTTTATTTATTCATATTTGAGCCAAAAGCGGGAATCCTACCGCACTTAGCCCTTAGTTGCGGCGCAGCACGCCTTTTTCTTTTTAAAACGACTTCGCATCGCAAGGAAAAATGCCCCGATGATTCCCGCGAGCAGTGAAGCTACAAGAATCGAGATCTTCGCTACATCGGTCGCTTCTGGGTGTGTGAATGCCAAATTTGTAATAAACATCGACATGGTAAAGCCGATTCCTGCGAGCATTCCCGCGCCCAAAATATCAATCCACATTACCCCTTGAGGGCGCGCAGCGATCCCTATCTTCTCCGCAATATAAGTCAGTCCGAGGATTCCAATCGGTTTGCCCAAAATAAGCCCAAGCATGACGCCCGGCATGACACCATCGATACCAAAGGGGACATCACCATTAATCGCCACACCCGCATTCGCAAATGCAAAAAGCGGCATGATAAGATAAGCGCTCCACGGACTAAGCGCATGCTCAAGTCGCACGAGGGGACTTTGCACACTTTTAGAATCCTTCACAAGATGCTCGATGCTGTGAACCTGCTCATTAAGCAGCAAAAGACTCGCCCGCTCCTTATCCTGCGCCACAAAATATTTCAAAAGCTCATCAGCCTCTTTGGCAAAGCTCGCACTTTCGAGTTTGGGTTTCACGGGAATCGTAAAAGCCAAAGCCACCGCCGCAATCGTCGCGTGGATTCCGCAATTATGCACCGTAAGCCACAAAAGCACGCCAAGCACCAAATAAGGAAGCAACGCACGCACACCCATTTTATTAAGCCCAATCAATCCGCCAAGCACCACAAGCGAAGCAAGCAGCCAGAGAATCTGCAAATCCTCAGTGTAGAAAATCGCAATTACCACGACCGCGCCGAGATCATCAACCACTGCGAGCGAGACGAGGAAAACTTTGAGTGCCAAAGAGACACGATCCCCAAGCATAAGCAATACCCCAAGTGCAAATGCAATATCCGTCGCCATGGGGATACCAAAGCCATGCGCCGAGGGCGTGCCGATATTAAACAGACTATAAATAATCCCGGGTGCGATCATACCCCCAAGAGCCGCAATCGCAGGGAAAGCCGCGCGCTTCACTCCCGCAAGCTCGCCAAAAAGCAATTCACGCTTAATCTCTAGCCCCACCATAAGAAAGAAAAACGCCATCAGCACGTCATTAATCCAGTGATGAAGGCTCATGCCAATGAAAGTCTGACCGATAAAAAAGCCCATATTCACATGCCAAAGGTGAAAATACCCCTCCGCTAACGGAGAGTTTGCCACGATCATCGCAATTACCGCGCAGAAAAAGAGGAATATTCCCCCAAAAGACTCGCTACGGACGAAGTTCAAAAAGACCTCTTTCGCGCCCACTTTATCCACATGTTCCGTCATATTTCAATCCTTCAAATCAGAGTTCAAACTACACTTCCAGCAAATACGCCCGATCTTTGTAAGCGAGTAAATACCCTCGCGTAGGCTTTTGTGTCCTTTCAAAGACAAATTTCTTATAAGATTCCACCTGCTCTTTGTAGCGTTCTTGCGCGCCCAGCGTGCTTTTGTAATCAACGACAATCATCTCCTCTTCGCACTCAACAAGCAGATCAATGCGACGCATTTTACCCTTTTCCAAAAAGGGAATTTCACATTTTACCCTACCTTTGCTAAGAATCGCTCCTAAAAGCTCGCCCTCTACAATCTCTCGCGCATGTTTGACAATCTGCTTCAATCTGTGTGCCTCGAGAAAATACCCATACCGATTCGCAAGAAGTGCCTCAATTTGCACCTCTTTTGCACAAAATCCGATGTAATGCTCCAACGCCATGTGAAACGCCTCTCCAGCCATCAAATCGGCACTCTCACCCACGGGAATCGCGCGCTCTTTTTTCAAAAAATCGCTCTGCCGCCCAAGATTGGCAATCCAAAGACTCAAATCTTCCTGCCCGTCTAAATCATTAATGCTCGATTCCTTTGCAAGCTCGCTTTTGCGCGGAGATTCCACGCTCAGATTCCCGCTCTCTTGCGCGGAGACTCCCAGCATAGCCATCGCGCTATTTTGCTCTTTAAGCAGGACAAAAAGCCCGCTTTTTGCGCGCGTAAGAGCGACATAAAGCATATTTAGCGTATCTTTTTGCTTGAGATTTTCCTCGCGTTTGAGCGCATTTGCATAAGCGGGATCAAAATTCTCGCGCCCCTTGAGGTGATAAAAAACCTCATTAAGCTTGATTCCCGCGTAATCATAAAAAATCGTGTCGCTACGATTTGAGCCCCGTGAGAGGCGATCAAGGACGAAAACATAGGGGAATTCAAGCCCTTTGGATTTGTGAATGGTAAGCACCCGAACGCCACTGAGCTCTTCCGTGCTAAGCGGCTCTTCAAGCTTTTTGCAATACTCCAAAAACTCGCCCAAATCGGCATGCTCCAGCGAAATCTCCAAGAATCGGCGAGCAGACGCACTTGCAAGTGCGTAACGCTCCATAATCTCCATGATGAGCTCGCTGCTTTTGCGCCCTGAATTTTGCCTCAAAAAATCAAGCACTTCGAGGTAAAAGCCCTCTTTGCACGGGGATTTTGGAGCTTGTGCGTCGTTGATTTGAGGGGTCGGATTCCCGCCCTTCTTGCCCTGCTCTCCGACCATAGCAAGGAAACTCACTCCATCAACTTCTTTGCCAAAAAGTGCGTAATTTAGAGCGCGTAGCAGTGCCCTAACCTCTCTTTGCCTGATGAGCTTTGCACTTGTTTCCGTTACGATTCTAATCGCGCTAAATTCGCTTTTCAAAAACTCCGCAACGCTCAAAACATCATCATTATTGAAGACAAGAATCGCCACATCATCGGCATTCACTCCCGCGCTTAGGAGACGCTGCATCTCAGCTTTAAGCCCGCTTAAAGGCTCTTCATCGGCACGCACCTTGACGTATCCGCCTGCGTTTTTAGGCTCTTGCGCGTAATAATTCTCATACAAAGGGGTAAAAACCCTATTCACAAACTTCACAATCTCGCCTGCACTGCGGTAATTGTAGGGCAAATCGCGCACTTTCATATCGCGCGCGACCCATTCAAAAAGCTCCGCATGACTCCCGCGGAATCGATAAATAGACTGCTTGGGGTCGCCCACATAAAAGAAGCTTCGGTGCAGTTTGCGCGAGATTCCCGACTTAATCTCGGCAATTAATGGCTCTAAAATGCGGTATTGCAGCAGACTTGTGTCCTGAAACTCATCAATAAGCAGGTGCGTAATGCGGGAATCGAGCCGAAAATAGAGAAACTCCCGCTCGATAATCCCCTCTCCAAGCAGCTCATACGCCCCTTGAGCAATCTCATCAAAACCTAACCGCTTCTCTTTCTTGATGATTTTCCAAAGGCTCGCCCTGAAGTGCTCCAAAAGGCTCAAAAGCTCGCGCAAAAGATGCGATTCTTTAGCGCAAAAATAGTCCTTCAAATGCCCCTTAAGCACGCGGAAATCCTCGTCCAAATCCGAGAGATTGAGCTTTTTAAAATAGCTATATTCTGTGAGGGAATCCTTAGCAAGCCATGTCTTCCCTCGCTCCAAAAGCTCGCTAGGATTAGAGAATTCCACTGCATTAAGCGCGCGAGATGAAGCTCCATCGCTTTCTCGCACCCGCCTTTTAATATTCTCCGCACATTTCATGAGTGATTGGGAATCAGAATCCTTTAGTGGAGGCATATAATCAGGGGCGAATTCGCTCCTTCGCTGTGCAAGATTTTTAAGCAAAGAAAACGCCCCTTCTAAGGTTTTATCCTCGCGCAAACAGAGCTCTAAAAGGCGCGAATACGCAAAAGGCGAAAGCTCACTTAAAAATTCCTCCATAAGTGCCCCAGAATCGAGGCTTGAGATCTCAAAATCATACGGGATTCCCGCATACCAGCAAAATTTCTTAACCACGTGATGCAAAAAAGCGTCAATCGTCATGATTTTTAAATCGCCCGCGAGGAATCGGGCACAAACCTCGCTGTGTCGCTCTCTGATGAACTCCGCATCCATTTTGCTCTCTTGCAGCAGAGGCTCAAAGTAACGATTCTTCTCCTCCAAAAGCCCCAAAAGTGCCTCATGTATGCGCGTTTTCATCTCAAGAGCCGCCTTGCGCGTGAAAGTAAGCGCGAGAATCTCCCCTGCCTGTGCGCCCGCAAAAAGCAGCGTAAGGTAGCGCAACGCAAGCGAAAAGGTCTTCCCGCTCCCCGCACTCGCCCTAAAGGCTAAAAGCTCATCTATCCCCAATGATTTCTCCGGATTTGACATTCGGAAATTATAGCCACATTGACTTTATTTCATTTTTCTGTGCATGTTTTATCGCATTTTGCGCTGCGATAGAGCCGCAAAATGGTCGAGAATCGAGCATTTATTGCGCCCGATTCTCGATAATGATCTTTGGATTTTTAAAAGTTGATTGACATATGCTAAAGTTTAGTTATATAATCACATTAAGGTTTCTTAATATTTTATGCGAAAGTTTTATTATTTTTTGGGAATCGCGCGCCGTTTGCCCTCCCAAAATCCTAAAGTGAAAATGAGGAGTTTTATATGTCTAAAAGCCTTTATGAGACCTTGGGAGTGGATCAGAGTGCCACTGCCGAGGAGATTAAGCGCGCCTATCGTAAGCTCGCGCGACAATACCACCCGGACATCAATAAAGAGGCGGGCGCGGAGGAGAAGTTCAAGGAGATTAATGCTGCTTATGAGATTTTGAGCGACGCAAAAAAGCGCGCACAGTATGATCAATTCGGCGATTCGATGTTTGGCGGGCAAAATTTCCACGATTTTGCGCGCAATCAATACAGCCAGAATATCAATCTTGATGAGATTTTGAGCAAAATTTTTGGCATGGGTGGCGGTTTTAGTTCGGGTGCAGGAGCGTTTGACGATTTTGGCGGCTTCGGCGGATTTAGCCAGAATCTCGATCTAAACGCGCGTATTAGCATTCCCTTTTCTGTGGCGATTTTGGGCGGGAAGCATAAAATTAATCTTGAGCACGACTCTTTTGAAGTCAAGATTCCTGCGGGAATCTCAAGCGGAGAGACGCTGCGAGTGCGCTCTAAAGGTCGCTCTAGGAATGGCGCGACGGGCGATTTGCTCCTCAAAGTCGAGGTGAGTGCGCACCCTGAGTATGTCCGCGAGGGGAATGACCTCACAAAGAGCTTTGATCTTCCGCTTAAAATCGCGCTATTTGGCGGAAAAATCACTATTCCCACACTCTATAAAGAGATTTCGCTCAAGATTCCCACAAACACGAAAAACGGGCAGCAATTTCGCGTCAAAGAGATGGGCGCACCTAATCGGAAGAGCGGCGTGAAGGGTGATCTCTATCTCAAGGCAAATGTGGTTATTCCTCCACTGGAATCGCTTGATAACGCGCTTGTTGAGGCACTTAAGAAGTATCTACCCGACCATTAAAAGGAGTGATTAATGTATAGCTATGATGAGCCGGTATATCTAATTAGCGTTGTCGCTAAGATTCTTAGCATTCATCCGCAAACTTTACGACAATATGAACGAGAAGGGCTGATTGAGCCCGGGCGGACAGATGGCAAAATGCGCCTCTACTCGCAACGCGATATTGACAAGATCAAAACGATTCTCCGCCTCACTCGCGATCTTGGCGTGAATCTCGCCGGAGTGGATATTGTGCTGCGCTTAAAAGAACGACTTGATGCGATGGATAATGAGATTGAAGAGCTGCGACAAGATATTGAGAAGCTCTCGCAAAATGGAGAAAACTCCAAAGGCTCAATTGTCGCAAAACGCAGCTCCTATGAGATAATTCTTTTTGAAAAAGATTAATGAAATAACGGATTGTTTAATCCAAACATCATGAAAAGAATTGAAGCGATCATTAATATTCCTATCACTAAAGGTGAATACTGTTTCATGGCACTCCTTATTGACGAAATTCTTCGCAAGTGTATCCCAAATGCGCCTAAAATAGGCATTAAACAATGAAACAGCTCGCCCAGCTCCTCCGCCCGCAGAGTTTTGATGAATTCATCGCTCAAGAGCATCTCTTTGGCAGCGACGCGCCTTTGAGAAAATTGCTGGAATCGGGTGATTTTCCTCACGCCTTTTTTTATGGTGCGCCCGGCACGGGTAAAACCACGGCTGCAAGGCTTGTTGCGAGGCATTTGGATCGTCCTTTTTCATTCTTTAACGCCACGACTTTTAAAATTGAAGAGCTTCGCACCTATCTAAAAGAGTTCAAAAATTCCCTAATTAAGCCACTTCTATTCATCGATGAAGTCCATCGCCTCTCTAAAAATCAGCAAGAAGTCCTGCTCCCCATCATGGAAAATCATGAGGCAATTATCATCGGTGCATCGACAGAAAATCCTTATTTTGCGATGACAGGGGCGATACGCTCGCGCTCTATGCTTTTTGAGTTTAAGCCCTTAACGCGTGCGGATCTGGAAATCCTCCTAAATCGCGCGGTGCAACGCTATGAAATTGCACTAAATAAGGAATCGCGCGAATATCTGCTCAGCTCTAGCGAGGGAGATGCGCGAGCAATGTTAAATCTGCTTGATTGTGCGCTGGGAAGCGGAGAATCGCCCATCACACTTAAAACACTCAAGAGCTTCCGCCCAATCTCCCTGCACGAGGGCTCTAGCGAGGGTAATTCCCACTATAATTTGGCAAGCGCGATGATTAAAAGCATTCGAGGAAGCGATGAAAATGCCGCTATTTACTACCTTGCGCGCCTCATTGAGGGCGGGGAAAATCCCGAATTCATCGCTAGAAGATTGGTCATTTTAGCCAGTGAAGACATCGGCAATGCCAACCCGGACGCGCTCACGCTCGCCACAAGCACTATGCTCGCAGTTGCGAAAATCGGCTACCCCGAAGCACGCATTATCCTCGCTCAATGCGTCATCTATCTTAGTGCTTCACCCAAGTCAAATAGCGCATATTTGGCAATTAACAAGGCTTTGGAGCTTGTGCGTGAGGGGGTGCACCTTGCGATTCCGGAGCACATTTTGCAATTTCACAAAAACTACCGCTACCCGCATGATTTTGGCGGCTGGGTGGAGCAAAAATACCTTGAGCGTCCCTTGCAGCTTGTGAAATGGATTCCCATCGGGTTTGAAAAAAGACTCAAGGAGTGGCTGGAGAAAATCCGCTCTATCGGCGGATAAGGTCGATTCCCTCCTTGGGGGTAAAGCGAAACAGCTCATCACTAAGCTTAATATTTTTCTGCGAATTAAAGAGCACAATCTCGGTGCGATTCCCAAGCTTGTCAAAAAATACAATCTCACTAGGCATGCCCTCTTTGGTGCTGGAGATTTCATATTTCTGCCCTAAAATTTCTGCCTCATAAATTCCCTCTCCTTTGGCTTTTGCGCTCTTAAGGAGGCTCAAAAACTCAAGGGAATCCTGAAGCTTAGAGAAGGTCGCCTGCTCCAAAAATGGCTCATACACCACCACTTCATCGCCTGCGATATAGACCTCTTTAGAAAGCGGCTGCTCATAGACCCAAAGTCCGTAATGCGGGGATTTGGCGTAGATTTTCCCTTGATATTCAAGTGTGCTTCCATCTTCGGAGAAAACCCGCTGAACAAAGCGCGCTTCATAGGAGCTAATCCCCTCAAATGCGCCCAAAGCAAGCGCATAAAAACCTACAAAAAAAAGCAACCACCTCATTTTGATCCTTTGAATGATTTTATCGCCTCAAAACAGCGGCGATTCCCGCGCTTTTAGCTAGTTAGCGCGTGGAATATGATAAGATTATCGTTTCACAACTTCGATACTGCAAGGTTCAAGCTGACATGATAACGCAATTAACTCGAAAAATTTTTGGCACAAAAAATGACAAGCTGATTAAGAAATATCGCCAGAGGGCGCAAAAAATCAACGAGCTTGAGGCGAAATACCAGCTCATGGATAATGAGGCGTTAAAGAGCGCGTTTAGTGCGCTAAAAGCAAGCGTGCAAAGTGGGGAGAAAAGCTTAGATGATGTTTTGTCCGATTCCTTTGCGATTACCCGTGAGGCGAGCAAAAGAGTGCTTGGCATGCGCCATTTTGATGTGCAGCTCATCGGAGGAATGGTGCTTCATGAGGGCAAAATCGCCGAGATGAAAACAGGCGAGGGGAAAACCCTCGTCGCTACGCTTGCCGTCGCGCTTAATGCGATGAACAAAGAGGGTGTGCATGTCGTTACCGTCAATGACTATCTCGCGCGCAGGGACGCCGATGACATGGGCGTGCTGTATCGATTCCTCGGGTATAGCGTCGGGGTGATTACGAATGATTTACAGAGCGATTCTGGGCGCTTAGAGCAGTATTCGTGCGACATCGTCTATGGGACGAATAACGAATTTGGCTTTGATTACCTGCGCGATAATATGAAATATTCGCTCGAAGAAAAGGTGCAAAAACACCATGCGTTTGCGATTGTCGATGAAGTGGATTCGATTCTCATCGATGAGGCGCGCACTCCGCTCATCATCTCCGGTCCTGCGAATCGTAAGCTTGATAACTACAAAATCGCAAACAAGGTCGCTCTCTCGCTTAAAAAAGAGGAGCATTTCAGTGTTGATGAGAAGAATCGCGTCATTTTGCTTACCGAAGCGGGAATCGCCAAGGCTGAAGAGGGCTTTGGCGTGGATAATCTATACAGTATCGAAAATGCCATACTTTCGCATCATCTTGAGCAGGCTCTCAAGGCTAATCATCTCTTTGCGATTGATAAAGATTACGTCGTGCGCGATGGCGAGGTGATCATCGTCGATGAATTCACGGGGCGACTGAGCGAAGGGCGACGCTTCAGCGAGGGGCTACATCAGGCGTTAGAAGCCAAAGAGGGCGTGGAAATCAAGGAGGAATCGCAAACCCTTGCGGATATTACATTTCAAAATTACTTCAGACTTTACGGAAAGCTCGCGGGCATGACAGGCACGGCTCAGACTGAGGCGAGCGAGTTTTTGCAAATTTATAATCTTGAAGTCGTCTCGATTCCCACGAATGTCCCTGTCATGCGCAAGGATCTTAACGATCTTATCTACAAAACGGAGCGAGAAAAATTTAACGCCGTTATACAAAAAATTAAAGAGCTACACCAAAAAGGACAGCCCGTGCTCGTGGGAACGGCTTCCATCGAGCGCAGTGAGCTGCTTCATTCGCTTTTACAAAAAGAGCGGATTCCCCATACGGTGCTCAATGCCAAACAGCATGCCAAAGAGGCGGAAATCATCAAAGACGCGGGCAGAAAGGGCGCGGTAACAATCGCTACGAATATGGCGGGGCGCGGGGTGGATATTAAAATTGATGATGAGATTCGCGAGCTTGGCGGACTTTGTATCATCGGCACGGAGCGGCATGAGAGCCGAAGAATCGACAATCAGCTTCGAGGTCGAAGCGGTCGTCAGGGCGATCCGGGTATGAGTCAATTCTATTTGAGTTTGGAAGATTCGCTTTTGCGTATTTTTGGCAGCGATAAAATTAAAAATATCATGGATAAGCTCGGATTAGCTGAGGGTGAGCATATCGAATCGACGCTTGTCACACGCTCGGTCGAAAACGCGCAAAAGAAGGTCGAGAGCCACTACTTTGAGACGCGAAAACATCTGCTTGAATACGACGACGTGGCGAACGAGCAGCGAAAAGCGGTCTATAAATTCCGTAATGAGCTCTTGGATAAGGATTTTAACATTACACAAAAAATCAATGACAACCGCCACGATAGCTTAGTATATATGTTAGATCGGGCGGATATCTTGGAACATCTCGAGCGCGAGGAATATGATTTGGAGCGGCTCGCCGCACTTTTAAGCGAAGAATACGGCGTGTATATTAAAAAAGAAACCCTGCAAGATATGGACTATCACGCGCTCTTAGAAACGATTGAGAAATTCCTCAAAGAGAGCTACGAGGCAAAGATGGGGCTTGTCGATGAGGCGCAAAGGCATGAGATTGAGAAGCTCATCTATTTGCAGGTGCTTGATAACCTCTGGCGAGAACACCTCTATCTTATGGACAATCTAAAGACGGGAATCGGGCTGCGAGGCTACAATCAAAAAGACCCGCTGGTGGAGTATAAAAAGGAGAGCTATAACCTCTTTATGGAGCTCATCGACAATATTAAAATCAGCACAACTCGGGCTTTGCACAGCATTCAGCTACGAAGCAAGGAGGAGCAAGATGAGCAGCGCAAAGTGCAAGAAGAGGCGATGAAGCGACTACTTCACGAAATGGAGAGTGAATCAAAAAGCAATCTGCATTTTAGCCATCAGGAGGAGCGCGCCGAAGTCAAAGTGGCGCGTAATGAGCCATGCCCATGCGGAAGTGGAAAAAAGTATAAAAATTGTTGTGGTCGGAGTGGTCCAAAGAAGGGAATCTTCGCAAAATAATGCGTAGAAATCAGCAGCTCGTTGCATTCTTAACTAGACGCTATTTGCGCTTTGATAAAAGTCAGCCATTCATCTCGATTGCTGCGATTCTCGCGTTTTTTGGAGTGGCGATCGGAGTGATGGTGCTCATTGTTGCCATGGCGATTATGAATGGTTTTGATAAAGATTTTCAGCGCAAGCTTTTTACGATGAATTACCCGCTCACGATCTATCCAAAATCCGCTTATGGCGTGAATGACGAACTTCTAGCGCAGCTTGAGGCGCGATTCCCGCACTTACGATTCTCGCCGTTTTTGCGCGCACAAGCCATCTCCAAAAAGGGCGATTCCATGGAGGGAATGCTACTTTTTGGTGTGGATTTTGAGCGTGAAAGGCGCATTAACGAGGTGCTTGATCGTGCCCTGCATGGAGTGGATTCTGTAGGGAGATTCGACCTAATCATCGGTAAAGAGCTCAAAGAAGAGTTACTTCTTGAGCGCGATTCCAAGCTTACGCTCATTTTTACGCGACTTGAGCCCTCTGCACTCGGGCTCACCCCCATAATGAAGCGTTTTGACGTCCGCTCGTGGTTTCACTCCGGGCTCTCCGCGTATGATAAAACCTATGCTTTTGCCCCCATCGAGGCGGTGCGAGCGATTAAAAAGACGGCTATGGGCTACTACAACGGGATACACATCTACACCGATGACCCGATGAATGAGATTAAGACACTCGCTTCATGGCTCCCCAAAGATGCGGGAATCATAGGTTGGTGGCAGCAAAACGGCAACTTCTTCTCTGCACTGGAACTGGAAAAACGCGCGCTTTTTATCGTGCTTTTGTTGATTATCCTCATCGCTTCACTCAATATCATCAGCTCGCTACTGATGACCGTGATGAATCGGAGACGCGAAATCGCCCTCCTGCTTACACTTGGCGCAAGCAAGGGGGAAATCAAGCGCACATTCTTTCGCTTAGGCAATACCATCGGACTAAGCGGAATCGCACTAGGAATCGCACTCGCAATGCTCTCACTGTGGATTTTGGGCACATTCCCGATCATCTCGCTCCCTGCTGATGTCTATGGCAGCTCTAAGCTCCCTTTGGAGCTCTCTGGAATCGACTTTTTTACGATTGTCTCGGGTAGTATCCTTATCGTCCTATTCTCTTCATACTACCCCGCACATCAAGCGACCAAAATCGACCCGCTCAGCGTCTTGCGCAACGAATAAAACCGCTCTAAAAAACCAAACGCAACACACACCGCACATCACGCGCAAAAATTTGCCCGCCAACACGTGCGCATCTTAGCTTCAAAGCACCATTTTGATTAGGCTGTGCGCGCGAAATTTCTGAAATATTTCATCGCGCTTCTCTTTGCTTTCTACAAGGAGTTTAATATTAAAGCTCTGATATTTTCCCGTGCGACTCTTGTGCGAAGGTGCAAATGCATGCTCACCCTCCAATACCTCAAAGCTCGCTAAACGCGCATCTTCCTCGCTCTGCGTAATAATCGTGTAGCTCCATTCACATGGATAGCTAATCTCAGGCTCTCCTTCTAATATTTTCACTCTTGTTCTCCAAACAGCGAGTAAAAATCCTCAGGGATTCTTGCTACCTTGCCTTCTTTGAGGCACACAACCTCCACTTCAAGAATCGCTAGCTCCTTGCCCTCCGCGTCTCCCAGTCGCACTTCCTGAAGCAGCTTTAGCGACGCGCCGCGAATCTCCATGGGAATCGCCCCTACCCACACAAGATCCCCTAGCTTCGCAGGTGCTAGGAATCGAGCCTGAATATTTCGCACAACAAAACTATAACCGCCTACTTCAGGCTTCATGCCACGCGCGAAAAAGAGCTCGCTTCGCGCACGCTCGGCGAACTTCAAATAATTCGCGTGATAAACAATCCCGCCACAATCAGTATCTTCATAATAGATTCGTATCTGCACCGCTATTCCTCAAGTGTCTAAAATTTTAGCTTCTGCGGATTTTATTTTTTACCTATACTGCCTGTCGGGTGGATACACCTTTACTGCACCTCTCACGAAAACCCCCCTCAATCTGATTTTGACCCCCTATTCTATCAAAGAAACTCTCGTGAAATGTCTAGCCGACCTATCTCAAATATACGGGGAATCCACGCAATAAACCCAACAAACCCCGCCGATTCTTCAAAATTAGCCGCTTCCATCCAGCGCATTTTAGAGCGGAAGAATCCGCCCTAAAATAGCCAAATCTACTCGCCCAGAGGGCTTTCCAGCTCCACGACATTTACTTTGCCATCCTTATGTGCGAGAGCAAAGATACTACTACCCTTGATTGCCATGCCTGAAATATCGCCGATTTGTGGCATTGCGTAGGCATCGATAATCCTCGCGTCTGCAAGGTCGATCACAAGCAAGGTGTTGTAGTTTTTGGAATAGGCTAAAAATTTACCCCCCGCGACATCGCCCGCCGTGATGTAATAGTCCTTCACATCGCGCTTATCTTTTAGCGCGATTCCCGAGGTTATGATGGTTTCGCCGCTTAACATCTTATCTTTGCTGTCGACTTTGATGAGGATCATCCCCTTGACGCGCTCATTGGGCACCGAAATCATATACATAAAGCTGCTTAGCGGGTCTTTTGCGAGCGTTAGGACATATTGCTTTTTCGCCCTTATAGTCAAAAGTGCGGGACGGTCGAATTTCCATGCGGATTCCAGCCCACCGGTGCTTTCGCGGAAATATCTCCACTCATGATAGCTATCCACTTTCTCAACGGGCTTAAGGGCGAACGTAGTTTTGTTAAAGCCCGTAGTTACGAGCATATCGCCGACAAACGTCGAAGCCACCGCCTTTTTGATATTGCGACCGTTTGGCTTATCGATAATCGCATGAGCGATCTCTTTAAACTCTGCATCGGTAAAATACACGCCACCCTCGGTATTTGAGATACCAAACGTATTATTCTTTGCGTTATAGGCAAGCCCGCTTGTTACACCCTTGCCAAAAATCCCTTTGGTTTCAAACGGAAGCGGGAAGCTATTTTTCACATTCAAAGCAGGCTTGAGCTCTGCAAATGCACCCGCATTTGGATCGCTCTCAAATTTGATACTCACTTGGTTTTGCTCGCCTGCTATGAAGGGATCTTCGATGATGTTTGAGCCGACAAAAGAAAATGGCTTTGAAAACCTCTTCCAAACGCCTGCCGTCCAAGTATTTTGCAGGCTTACCCGCTCGGGATCACCCTTGCCGCTAAAGGGTGGAACACCCGCTGAAATAAGGGCTTGAGCGGCGTTTGAGACGATCACCAAAAAGCTTAGGGCGATGACGAATTTGGAGTATCCGCTCAGAGTTTTTACCCTAGTGTCAGCGCGCGCTATGTCGCTTGAGACGACCTTATCTTTGGCAAAAAGTATCATGATTCCCATAGCCACGATCACGACCCAATACACCAAAATACCCCAAGTATAAGTGTGCGCTCCGAATATATCGCCGCCAAAGCCCATGCCGACGTCTCTATAAACGCTAAAGCTAGCGTGGCGAAGCGTCATAAATAGCCCATATGCCGCACTAAAGAGCACTGCAGCGATGTAGCGCGCTTTTAACCCATAGCGCAACATCAAAATGCCCGCGACACCGACTACGACCATACCGATACGCTCCCACCAACAAAGCGTGCAAGGCCCCTCTCCTACGAAATATCCAAGATAGATGTTTGCAATGCCCACAGGTATGGCAAGCACAAGCAAGACCGCCGTAGCCATGATGAAGTCGAAGTTTTTCTCATTAAAGCAGTTCATCTTCGCCTCCTAATACGCTGCATAGGGCAGCAGGGATGTCCAGCTGGCTATAAAAAACATGACAAAGCAAATCGCCGTTCCTACCGCAAATGCACCAAATGCCAAACCCTCTTTTTCAGGCTTTTTCCATGCGATAAACACCGCTAAAGCGAGAAAGAGAAACGATAAAAACTCCATTTCGTCTCCTTTTGATTCTAAAAAATTACAAGAAGCAATTTTAATTATTATTTTTTGTTTTATTCTTAAAAGAGAAAAGATATAAGCAAGGTCAAAAACAGAGTATGAGAATGAAATGATTCGCCGTGCGTTTTGAAGTGCTCTTTAAGGCGAAGCAGGAGACTTAGCTTAAACTGAAAAACCCCACGTGCACAAAAACCTAATGCATATTCCTAAAATGTCCGCTTTTTCCTCCTGCCTTTTCGAGCAAAAATATGTCGCTAAGGAGCATGCTTTTATCAATTGCTTTGACCATATCATAAATCGTTAAAAGCCCGATGGATACGCCTGTCAGAGCCTCCATTTCCACACCAGTTTTGCCCTCTGTTTTTGCGATAACCTTAAGGATGAAGCTGCACTCTTGCGCGCGCTCCTCCACATCGCAAGAGATCGAGGAGAGGAACAGCGGATGGCACATCGGGATTAGCTCGCTTGTGCGCTTTGCACCCATGATTGCGGCGATGATGGCGCTCTGGAGCACAGGACCTTTCTTGTTTGTCTGCGAGATGACCGCCTCAAACGCCTCTTTGCTCATCGTGATTTTGCCTTGAGCGACTGCCACACGCTTTGTGTCGCTTTTCTCCGAGACATCGACCATATTTGGGTTGTGATTCCTATCTAAATGTGTCAGCTCCATCGCCTGCTCCTTAATTTTTGGGGCGGAAGGCTTTGATTACCGCCTCGTTGGTTTTGATATACGCTCCACCGATGAGATCAATACAGTAGGGAATCGCGGGGAAGACCGCATCAAGGCACTCTCGTATCGATTTTGGCTTGCCCGGGAGATTTAGAATCAGACTTTTGCCGCGGATTCCCGCACTTTGGCGCGAAAGGATCGCCGTGGGAACGTGCTTTAGGCTCTCTTGACGCATGAGCTCGCCAAAGCCGGGCAGCATTTTCTCGCACACCGCTTCAGTTGCCTCAGGCGTCACATCGCGCACCGCAGGCCCCGTGCCCCCTGTGGTAATCACGAGCGAGCAGCCCTCCACATCACAGAGCTCCTTCATCGCCTCTTCGATTCTTGCCTGTTCATCGGGAATCAGCCGATACACCGCCTCCCACTCGCTCTCCAGATACTCTCCCAGCGTCGCCTCAATGGCTTTGCCCGAAATATCCTCGTAGATTCCCGCGCTCGCGCGGTCTGAAGTCGTGATGATTCCTATCTTTATCACTCCATCTCCTTTATATTCATGGCGTTTTTATCAATCCATGCCAAAATCTCTTCGATGTCATTTAGGTTGAGAATCTCTAGCCCTGCAGGAATGTGCGCCCTATCAATACTCTCATCAACCGCCACAGCTTTGATGTAGGGAAAGAGTCGCTCCTCAATCTCCTCACGCATGATGGCAAGACGCGGCAGAGGAAGCTCCTTTAGTCCCTCGACAAAAAGATAATCCACCTCGCCAAAATCCTCAGCAATGCGCTTGATTGTGCGCGATTCATGGAGCATAATCGTCGTTTTTACCTCCGATACGACCGCCACACTAGCACCACTTTGAAAAAAACGATAGCTATCCTTACCTTGCGTATCAAAGCGCGCCTTATCCTTGGGATCGTGCTTGATGACTGCCACTTTGTATTTAGGCGCGAGGTGCTTTGAGAGCTTCTCAATGAGCGTTGTTTTGCCGCTATTTGAGCGACCCGTAAAGGCGCATGCAAGATTTTTCATTGCCATCTCCTACGCGAGAATCCCGCTACCATCGATTTTCTGACTTCTCGCACGAGCATAAATGCGCTCGCCATTCCTAACATCATATTTCCAAATCGGAGCATTGCGCTTAAAATCCTCGACAAAAATATCGCTCATCTCGAGAGCTACGCGCCTTTTAGAGGAGAGAATCGCGCAGGCAAAGGAGCTTGTATGATTTCTCACATCGCCCCGTGAATGTGCCATACAAATGAGCGCGCCCTGCGCTTTTGCGCACTCTTGCCAGCCTTCAAACCACGCACGCAAAAGTGGCTCATAAATATCAAAACTAAGCGCACTAATCTCCGCCTCATCACGCACGATTCCCACAAATATCACGACTGCGCCAAAATTGCGCTCGCTCGCCATACGCTCCCATCGCTCATACAGCGCGCGAGTATCTAAGCTCCCATCAAAAATCTCCAGCATCGCTTCCTCGCTCCTAGCCCCCGCACACAGGCGGTAGAAGGGCTACTCTATCATCTTTGCCAAGCTTTACATCAAGAGAATTCACAATCCGATCATTGACCGCCACAGCACAATCAGCTAGCCAACCCGCGAGCTTTTCATCGCTTTTTAACACCTCTTTTAGCTCGCGAAGATTTTGCACCTCTAGCTCCATTTTTTCCCTATTTATGGGACCTAGAAACTCAACAATTGCCACGATCGCTCCTTTTTACAAAATCGCTTCTAAAGGCTTAAAAAGCACCACATCGACGTATTCGCCGCAACTTTTTGCCACACATTCTTGCTCCAAAATCACTAGCGCGCTAGAGCCGCAGAGATTATTGATGATTGAGCTTTGGATTCCCTTCTTACCGACAAAATCGACCTGCCATTCGCCCTTAATGAGCTTAAGCGTGCATGTGCGGAATTCCGCCCTGCCTGCCTCTTTTTTTAGATCTTCATTAAGTTTTGCTCTGAGCTTTGGAAGATTAGGCGAGATTCCCAGCATTCTATTAAGAATAATTCTCCCAAAGAGATAAAATGTTACAAAGCAGGAGTTGGGGAATCCGGGCAGCCCAAAGAGATGCGTATCGCCCTTTTTAGCGTATGCGATGGGCTTGCCGGGCTTGACCTTCACACCGTGAAAAGGCACTTCATCGCACAGCTCATAAATCGCTCTCTGCGTGAAGTCATAATCACCCATACTCATGCCCCCAGTGCTTAGCACGATGTCCGATTCCTTAAGCGCAAGGGTAAGCGCGTCTTTGATGCTCACAGGCTCATCGGGCAAAATATCCACAATGCGCCCCTCGCCCCCGAGGGAATCGACTAACGCCTTAAGCATATGATTATTCGAGCTTCTTAACATGTTGTCCGATTCCCGCTCTTCGCCCAGCTCTACGAGCTCATTACCCCCGCTAAGTATGCTCACAATGGGCTTTTTACGCACATGGACAAAGACCTTATTCAGGCTTGCGAGCAGTCCGATTTCCGCGGGGCTAATAAGCGTCCCGGCTTTTAGTAAAACCTCGCCCGCCTTGTAATTATCGCCCCTCTGCCTGATAAAAAGCCCCTCGCTTGGGGGGAAATTTTTTATATAAAGCTTCCCCGCTTGCTCCTGCGTATCCTCGACAATCACAAGTCTATCGCTCCCGCTAGGCATACGCGAGCCCGTGAAAGTCTTAATACAACTCTGTGGCGTAAGCTCCAAAACGCTCGGATTCCCCGCCGGATTATCGCTCAGCACGCATAGGGGCACGCCCTCAGCCAGATCGCTACTCCTGCACGCATATCCGTCCATCGCAGCCGTAGGGAAAGGGGGCATATCCTCGTTAGCGAGCACATCGCGCGCGAGAATCCGCCCAAGCGAATCGTGCAAAAACAGCTTCTCCTCGCCCTTAATTTTGACGTCTGATTCTCGCAATATTGCGACCGCCTCCTCATAAGTGATACCGCGCCTAGTCTCTTTAGCCATGTTTGCCCCATTCATAGGAGATGTCCGAGCTTGTCGCGCTTAGTTTTGAGGTAGTTTTCGTTGTAGCAGGTTTTATCCGCCAAAATCTCCTCGCGCGCTACCACTTTGACATACCCAGCGAGGGAATCGACCTTTTTAGGGTTGTTTGTAAGTAGCCTAACTGAAGTAATCCCATAATACTTCAATATCTCGCCCGCAACGCTATAGTCGCGCTCATCATCTCTAAAGCCAAGCGCGATATTCGCCTCAACCGTGTCATAGCCCCTGTCTTGCAGTGCATAGGCATTGACTTTGTTTAAAAGTCCGATTCCCCTGCCCTCTTGCCTAAGATAGAGCACCATACCACCCTCTTTGGCAATTCTCCGCAGAGCAATCTCAAGCTCGCCTCTACAGTCGCACTTCAGACTTCCTAAAGCATCGCCGGTTAGGCATTCAGAATGGATACGAAACAGCGGAATCTCCTCCAAAGGCTCGGTAAAAATCGCCAAATGCTCCTTTTTCCCATCGCTAAAAGCCTGAATGGTAAAATCCCCGAATTTGCTCGGGAGCTTCGCCTTTTCGGAGTGTTTGAGCACACACATTTATCCTGTCTCCTTTTGTTTATGAGAGTGCCGATTGTAATTTAAAGAATATTGCAAATGCTTTAAGAGAGGTCAAACTTCCTAATTAAGCGTGCTCTATCCACACCGATAATTGAGCCCTTTTGCACAGTGATTATTCCCTCTACCCTTAATTCCCCCGCGTGGCAATCTCTTTTAGAGCTCTCACAAGGCGTTCTAGCTCCTCTTGTGTATGTGTGTAATGAACGCTAATCCTAACCCACCCGGGGCGTGTAGGGAATCGCCCATCATCCTTCAGCCCCAAAAGATCGTGCCCATAAGGTCCCGCGCAATTACAGCCTGCACGGGTCTCAATCAAATACTCATGCGAAAGCCGCTTGGTTACCTCATAGGGCGAGATTCCCTCAAGATTTAGCGCGATGATTCCCATCTTTTGGCTGCACTCCCTATCTCCATAAATTTGCACCCCATCAATCTCGCTAAGCGCGCCTAAAAGCCATCTGCAAAGCTCACTTTTTTGTTTTGCAATCCACTCTAGCCCAATCTCATTGCGCAATCTATACGCAAGCGCGGCACGAATAAGCGCAAATACATTTGGAGTGCCCGCCTCTTCACGCGTTTCAAGATCCTCTCGATAGTAGTGATCGACGCGCGAAACATACGTTATGCTTCCACCCCCGCCAAAAGTCGGCGATATGGAGGAATCGATGAGCTCCCGCCTCATCGCTAGCACACCACAACTCCCCACACCCCCTAAAAGCTTATGAGGCGAGTAAAACGCCGCGTCAAAAAGCTCGCAAGGCGCATTCATATAAGCCGACGCGCTCGCCATATCAAGGGCGAGAATTCCCCCGTGCTCCCTCATAAGCGTGGAAATCTCCTTGAGAGGGGTCAGGATTCCCGTGGCATTAGAAGCAAACGAAAAAGCCCCGATAATCTCACGTCCATGGTGCTTTTTAAGCTCCGTTTCCAAAGCTTTAAGGTCAAAAAAACCACGAGAATCAAGCGGCAAACGCACCATTTCACACGGAGTTTCGCGATAGCTAATCTCATTGGAGTGGTGCTCATAGGGACCCACGATCACAAGAGGGAATCCGCCTGCATTAAGGACACTCCCCAGACGCTTTTTGGTGCGGGGCGGGAGGTAGATTCCTAACAATTCCTGAAACTTCTTGACCGCCCCTGTTGCGCCATTACCCGCGGGGAAAAGCGCAAAATTCTCATCCAGCTCCAACGCCTCTTTAAGGTGTGTGCGCGCAAGCTCGTAAAGCTCGCTCATCAAAAGCGCATGGCGCGTCACCTCCGAATGAGTGTTCGCATAATAGGGCAACGCCGCAGCAATACGCCTCTCAATCTCTCTATACGCAAGCCCGGAGGCGGTAAAATCAAGATACGCAGTGTCCGATTCAAGCACCATTTTAGAGCGAAGATACGCGAGCAGATCGCACCCTTTGGGCAAAAACGCAGAGAAAAGCTCCGCTTTTAGGGAATTTATCATCAAAAATCAGACCTGTAAAGCTCGGTACTTAGGTAGCGATCGCCCGTATCACAGAGGATTGTTACGATTCTCGCGCCACGATGGGCTTTTGCCACCTGCATAGCCGCCCAGATATTCGCGCCTGAGGAGATTCCTACCAAGATTCCCTCCTCTTTACCCATGCGTCTTGAGGCGCAATAGGCGTCCTCGCTTGTAACGGTAATGACATCATCATAAAGCGCACTATTTAGCACTTTAGGCACAAATCCTGCGCCAATTCCCTGAATTTTATGCGCCCCTGCGCTGCCACCGGATAAAACAGGGGAATCGGAGGGCTCAACCGCGTAGATTTTTAGGCTCGGATTCTTCGCCTTAAGCACCTCGCCAATTCCCGTGAGCGTGCCGCCTGTCCCCACTGCAGCCACGAATACATCAATCTCCCCGTCCAAATCCTCCCAAATCTCCAAAGCCGTGCTTTGGCGGTGAGACTCGGGATTATTCGGATTTTCAAACTGCTGCAACAAACAAGAATCCTCAATCTCACGAGTAAGCTCCAAAGCCCTATCCACCGAGCCTTGCATGCCATTTTCCGCAGGAGTGAGCTCAATCTTCGCTCCAAGCGCACCCAAAAGCTTGCGCCGCTCGATACTCATGGAGCTAGGCATTGTCAGGATAAGCTTAATGCCCCTAGCCGCGCAGATTGCGGCAAGGGCGATTCCCGTATTTCCGCTGGTAGGCTCGATAATCGTCGTATTTTTGGTAATTTTCCCCTCCCTAAGCGCGCCCTCAATCATGCCAAGAGCCACCCGATCCTTAATCGAGCCCGCCGGATTCATGAATTCACACTTCCCGATAATCTCCGCCCCGCTCTCATTTGAGGCGAAATTAAGCCTCACTAGCGGGGTTTTCCCGATGAGCTCCTGCACGCTCTGCGCTATTTTCATCACAAATCTCCTCACTTTCAAAACTGCCAAAAATCAAGCCGCTCAAACGTGCCCTTTTATCTGCGCCTATCATCTGGCTACACGCTCCTAATCGCGGGAATCTTAACGCAGATTCCCCAAAAAGGCTTGAAAGAAACAAACTAATGAAAAAGTTAGGGCACTGTTGCTAAAATACCGCCTGATAAATCTTTGTAGAACCCCATTTTAAGGACAATCCATGAGCTTCTTAGTCCGCTACCAAAAGCATGTTAATGAGCGCGCAAAAGAGAATATCCCACCCTTGCCCCTTGATGCCTCGCAAACAAGCGAGCTGTTAAATGAGCTCATACATGCGCAAGGAACGGAGCTTGAGATGCTTAAAGAGCTGCTCATTCAGCGCGTCTCCCCGGGGGTCAGCGAAGCGGCAAAAATCAAGGCGGAATTTTTGGAAAAAATCGCTAAAGGCACGCTTGTGTGCGAGGCTTTCAGCCAAAAAGAAGCCATCTCGCTCCTAGGCACGATGTTGGGCGGATACAACATCAAACCTCTCGTCGATTCCCTCTCTTTAGCACCGCATTTGGCGCAAGAGGCGGCAAATTGCCTCAAACATACGCTCCTTGTCTATGAAGCATTTAATGACATTCTCACGCTCTCAAAACACAATGCTTACGCCAAAGAGGTGCTGCAATCATGGGCAAAAGCGGAGTGGTTCACCTCGCGCCCCATGCTCCCTGAAAAGCTCATGCTAAGCGTCTTCAAAGTCGAGGGCGAGACTAATACCGATGATCTCTCGCCTGCTAGCGATGCCTTTACGCGGAGCGATATTCCTCTGCACGCTCAAAGTATGTTAAAAGCGCGCACCAAAGAGGCTTTCAAGCGAATAGAGGAGCTCAAGAAGCGCGGATTCCCGCTTGTGTATGTGGGCGATGTGATTGGCACGGGAAGCTCGCGCAAATCCGCCTGTAACTCGCTTGTGTGGCATATCGGACATGAGATTCCCTGCATTCCGAATAAAAAAGGCGGCGGCGTGGTCATCGGCACTTCGATCGCTCCGATATTTTTCAACACCTGTGAAGATAGCGGCACGCTCCCTATCATCGCAGATGTGAGCCGTCTGAATGAAGGCGATGTGATCACACTCTATCCTTATGAAGGGCGGATTGAGAAGGCGGGCGAGAGCGTGGCGCGCTTTGAGCTTACACCCAATACTCTAGCCGATGAGATCCAAGCGGGCGGGCGTATCAATCTCATCATCGGACGCACCCTCACACAAAAAGCTCAAGAAGCACTGGGAATCCACGACGATTCGCTATTTACAAAGCCAAAAAACAGCGAGAATCACGCGGGAGGCTTTACGCTTGCGCAAAAAATCGTAGGCAAAGCCTGTGGCGTAGCGGGAATCCGCGCGGGCACCTATTGCGAACCGCGCGTAAGCACCGTGGGAAGTCAAGATACCACGGGTGCAATGACACGTGATGAGATCAAAGAGCTTGCGAGTCTCGGATTTAGCGCACCTTTCGTGCTCCAGAGCTTCTGCCACACCGCGGCGTATCCAAAGCCCTCCGATGTGGAGCTTCACTCAAGCCTGCCCAGCTTCATGAGCACGCGTGGGGGCGTTGCTTTGCGCCCGGGCGATGGGGTAATCCACTCATGGCTTAATCGCATGATCCTGCCTGATACACTCGGCACGGGGGGCGATTCCCACACACGATTCCCCATAGGGATTAGCTTCCCCGCCGGGAGTGGGCTTGTGGCGTTTGCCGCGGTTACGGGAAGCATGCCCCTTGATATGCCCGAATCGGTTTTGGTGCGCTTCAAGGGCGAGCTAAATGCGGGAATCACGCTCCGAGATCTTGTCAATGCGATTCCCTATTATGCAATCAAGCAAGGGCTTTTGAGCGTGGAAAAACAGGGCAAGAAAAATATCTTCAGCGGGAAAATCCTCGAGATTGAGGGCTTGCCTAATCTTAAGGTCGAGCAGGCTTTTGAGCTAAGCGATGCGAGTGCGGAAAGGAGCGCGGCAGCCTGCACGGTGCGACTAAACAAAGAGCCTATCATCGAATATCTGCATTCAAATATCGCACTCATTCATGCCATGATTGACGCAGGGTATGAGGATAAAAATACGCTTTTAAGGCGCGCACAAAAGATGGAAGAGTGGTGCAAAAATCCAATACTCCTTGAACCCGATAGCGACGCGGAATATGCGGCGATTCTTGAGATTGATCTCTCCGAAATTACCGAGCCGATTCTTGCATGCCCCAACGACCCTGATGATGTGGCGAGTCTGAGCGAGATTCTCGCAGATCCAAAGCGTGCGCGCCATATTGATGAGGTTTTCATCGGTAGCTGCATGACAAATATCGGGCACTATCGCGCGCTGGGCGAGGTGCTAAAAGGCGAGGGAGCCGTGCCTACGACACTATGGATCGCGCCTCCGACCAAAATGGACGAAAAGCAGCTAAGAAACGAGGGTTATTATGCGATTTTCGGTGCGGCGGGTGCGAGAATCGAAATGCCCGGATGCAGCCTCTGTATGGGGAATCAAGCACGCGTGCGGGATAATGCTGTAGTATTTTCCACAAGCACGAGGAACTTCAATAACCGTATGGGAAAAGAGGCGAAAGTCTATCTTGGCAGTGCCGAGCTGGGCGCGCTGTGTGCGCTGCTTGGGCGATTACCCAGCAAAGAGGAATACCTAGCACTTATTCCTAAAAAAATCGCAGGAAAAGAGGCACAAATCTATCGCTATCTCAATTTTCATGAGATTGAGGGGTATGCAATCACGCAGGGGAGGTAGATTCCCTAAAACCACTCCAAATTCCCCGACTAATTGGCGTCAAGGTTCTAAGAACGGACACTTTGACGCTAATTCTTATCTTCAACTTTTGTAGAGCGTCTCTTTTTGATAAAATACTCCAAAGCACCACAATCTACCCATAGGAGAATCGTCCTTAGTTATGAATACCGCAGAGGAGCTGCGCGCATTAAAGCTTTTTAAGGGAGCGGATCAGCAAGCGTTGGAGACTTTGCTCCCGATCTGCAAAGTGCGTCGCTATGCGAAAAACACCATTTTATACTACGAAAATGACGCGCTCACGAGTGCCTACATCCTCGTGCGCGGGGTCATCAAAGCGTATAAGGTTGATCGCTTTGATAATGAGATATTTCTCTATTTTCTGAGAGGGGGCGAGCTACTGACAAAGCTCACACACAAGGGTGAGATTGTCTGTTTTGAGAACGCCGAATGCACGGAGGATTGCGAGATTTTGAGTCTCGAGCTTACCTCGTTACAAAAGCTCATTCTCGCCTCATCAAGCCTTATGTGCACCTTTTTGGAGGAATCGCACCGAAGGATCGACTCTTTGGAGCGGATCATCAACCGCGAAATCGTCTTTGATGGCACAGCGAAAGTCGCGCACATGCTGGCTCAGGAGCTGGGCGAGTTTAATGCGCTAAAAAAGCAAGAGATTGCGTATATTCTGAATATTCAACCTGAAACGCTCTCAAGAATCCTAAAAAAGCTCCACAGAGACGGGGTGATTACGACGAATTCCTCAGGGCAAATCGAGATTTTGAATCCTCAGCGTTTAAACGAAATACATCAGTAACATAGTAGGAATCTTATGAAACAAATTGTAAAGCAACTTATCATCGTAGGATTAGTAACAATCCTATCCGTAGGCACGGTAATCTTCTCGACGATTCTCATCAATGAGCGAGGAATCAACGATGGACAGGTTATTAACATCGCCGGAAGAGAGCGTATGCTGAGCCAAAAAATCGCTAAGGAAATTTTCATTATCAATTCACAAGATAAGTTTGATTTCGCCGAGCTGGATCAAGCGGTTTTTGAGTTCGAAGAAGCTCTGCTTGCGCTGCGTTTTGGGAACAAACAGATGGGAATTAACCCTCCGATCTATCGGGAATTTATTAGTCAGCTTGAGCGCGTCGGGCAACGTTGGAGGGATTTTAAATATTATGTGGATATTTTCAAATCCGCCAGCAAGGCACTTGATGAGGGTAAGCGATTCCTTGATGAGAATAATGACAAGCTTCTGGAGCACACCGATAAAGTCGTCCAAGCGATGGTAAATAGCCGCTTTGCGAGCAAAGAGGTGGATCCGATCGCCCTGCAACGCATGCTCACGCAGCGCATGGCGTATCATCTCATGCGATACACGAATAAATGGGACGCGCACTCCTATGACGAGCTGCTCGCGGCGTTCAAGCTCTACGGGGAGACGATTTTGGGGCTTTTTATGGAGCAAAAATACAAAAAACACCCCGCCCTGCGCAAAGAGATTGAGGAGACTTATGCACTTTGGAAGCTCTATTCCGAACATATCAACAATGTCCTGGTCAATCAAAAACGCGTGGTTGAGGCTCTTGATGTCATCGCACTGGAAAATCCCAAGCTCCTTGCCGAGATTCACAAAAGCGTGGAATTTTATACCATTAGATCCACGAGCAGGCGCAACTATCTTGAGCATTTTCAGTATGGCTCAGCGGCGATCCTGCTCCTAGTCGCACTCTATTCGCTTCTTGTGCTTCGGGGGATTAAAAATCAGTTTGATGAATTTATCAATCGTAGCAAAAAGCTCGCACAGATGGAATTTAGCTCCAAAGATGAGGCGCGTGAGCTTCTTGATTTTGAGGGCGATGGCGAGTTAAGCGAAGTCTCTAGGAATCTGTCGAAATTTTTCGAGCGTATCGAGGGCGCACGGCAAAGCTCCAACCGTGCAAAAGAGCTTAGCGAGCGCATTACTGAGGAGATCGCGCTCATCACCGATGAGGTTTTCAGCAACATTGATAAACTCAACCTAAGCGAAGAAGAGAAGCGCAAAATCAGTAACGAAATCGACCGCTCCGAGGATATTGCCATTCAGTCCAGCGAGCGTCTCATCGCTACGGCTAAGCTCCTTGAGCGACTGCGGGAATCTCTGGATAATATCGCGAAGCACTATCCAAAGCCCACGCACAATGGCAGGGATTCCCAAAAATAGCCTCTCTATTTTTCAAGACCCGACAGACTCGCGCCTGTTGTTTTACTTGGCGTAAATTTAGCGGAGAATTCACGCCAAGTATTGTTGCCACAAAAGCTTGCACGAAATCGCAAGTGAAACCGTTACCATAAGCGGCTTAATGAGTTTGCTACCATGCTTTAGTGCTGCTTTTGAGCCAAGCTGTGCGCCGAAATACTGTCCGATTCCCATAAGGATTCCCAACATTACCAATACCTCACCTCCGAGGGCAAAAAACAGTAGCGAGGCGAGATTGGAAGTGAAGTTTAAGAGTTTCGCATTCGCCGTAGCACGCGTCACTCCATACCCCCCAAGTGCGATAAAAATAAGGGCGAAAAATGATCCCGTCCCGGGTCCAAAAAAGCCATCATAAAAGCCCACGATTCCCGTCATTACCATCATGCCAAAATTCCCCAAAACACGCTTACTCTCACTATCACTCATCTTAGGAGAGAAGAGAAAGTAAAAGGCAAATGCGATGAGCAAAAACGGAATGAGGCTTGAGAGCACTTTTGCATTGATGTATTGCACCAAAATCGCCCCAAATGCACCAAAAATAAAGACGGCGATGATAGAACCTCTCATCTCTTTGAGGGAGATTTGGTTATGTTTAAAAAAATATAACGCTGCAGAAAAACTACCAAAAGTTGATTGCATTTTATTTGTTCCAAGTGCTTGTATGGGTGGGATTCCCACTGATAATAATACGGGAATCGTAATGAGCGCACCCCCGCCCGCAATCGCATCAACAAACCCGGCAACAAACGCGCAAAACACCAAAAATAGCACGATTTCAAGCCCTAGTTCCATAGATTCCTCCGTGGTAAAAATTGCCTCGTAATTGTATCGATTCCTCTCAAAAATTCATATTTGACCACTTGACAGAAGTCAAGGAAAAGGAAAATTTGGGGATATAGAATTTAGTTAGCGTTCTTTAGATGACTCTAAAAAATGCTTAATCCATGCAAACCACATTTAAGGAGGCTTTGATGACATTTTCAAGGCGTGAATTTTTAAAAAGTGCAGCCGCTGCAAGTGCTGCAAGTGCAGTAGGTATGGCAGTTCCAAGTCAGCTTCTAGCTCAAGCAAAAGAGGGCGAAAAGGGTTGGCGATGGGATAAAGCCGCATGTCGATTCTGCGGGACGGGCTGTGGGATTATGGTCGCCACAAAAGGGGGCAAAATTGTCGCAGTCAAGGGCGATCCGGCAGCTCCGGTCAATCGAGGACTCAACTGTATCAAGGGCTATTTCAATGCCAAAATCATGTATGGCGAAGATCGCATCACGCATCCGCTGCTTCGCGTAAATGAGAAAGGCGAATTCGATAAAAAGGGTAAATTCAAGCAGGTAAGCTGGCAAAAGGCTTTTGAGGTCATGGCAGCGCAATACAAGAGGGCGTATAACGAGCTTGGACCGCATGGAACATGTGTGTTTGGCTCAGGACAATACACGATTTTAGAGGGTGTTGCGGCAGTCAAGCTCATAAAAGCAGGGCTAAGAAGCAATGCCATCGACCCAAATGCCCGCCACTGCATGGCAAGTGCGGTTGTGGCATTCATGCAAACCTTTGGAATCGATGAGCCATCAGGCTGCTTTGATGATATTGAGCTTACCGATACAATCATTGCGTGGGGCGCAAATATGGCGGAAATGCACCCTGTTTTGTGGGCACGCGTCAGCGATAGGAAGCTCTCTGACCCCAACAAAGTCAAAGTCGTCAATCTCACTACCTACTCCACTCGGACTTCAAACCTAGCGGATATTGAGATTATCTTCGCTCCTTCAACGGACGTAGCGATCTTTAACTACATCGCTCGCGAGCTCGTCTATAACCATCCAAAGCTCATTGACATGGAATTTGTGAAGAATCACTGCATCTTCACCACAGGTCCTGCGGACATCGGGTATGGTCTGCGCCCTAGCCCTAATCATCCGAAATATACCGATTCCGAGCGCGATACGCTTGAGCAGGAGAAGCGCAAAGTTCTTAGCGAAGCTGAGGGGGTAACGCTCGCATACATGGGGCTAAAAAAGGGCGATACGCTTGAGAATAAAAATAATGCCAAGGCGACAAGCCACTGGGAAATCTCCTTTGAGGACTTCAAAAAGGCTCTCGCTCCTTATACGCTTGATTTTGTTGCAAAAGTAGCAAAGGGCGATAAAAGCGAAAGTATTGAGGATTTTAAAAAGAAACTTAAAGCATTAGCAGATCTCTACATTGAGAAGAATCGCAAGGTTGTTAGCTTCTGGACGATGGGCTTTAATCAACATCAAAGGGGCACATGGGTCAATGAACAAGCCTACATGATTCACTTGCTGCTTGGCAAGCAGGCACTTCCGGGCTCGGGGGCATTCTCGCTCACAGGACAACCTAGTGCATGCGGGACAGCACGTGAAGTAGGGACATTCTCTCACCGACTCCCTGCGGATATGCTCGTCAACAATCCAAAGCACCGCGAAATTTCCGAGAAGATTTGGAAACTTCCAAAAAATACGCTCAATCCAAAGCCGGGTCCTCACTTCGTGCAGATGATGAGGAATCTTGAAGATGGCAAGATTAAATGGGCGTGGGTGCATGTCAATAACCCATGGCAAAATACCGCAAATGCGAATCACTGGATCAAAGCGGCACGAGAGATGGACAACTTCATCGTCGTATCCGATCCCTATCCGGGAATCAGCGCAAAAGTCGCCGATCTGATCCTGCCCACTGCGATGATCTATGAAAAGTGGGGCGCATACGGAAATGCCGAGCGCAGGACGCAACACTGGAGACAGCAGGTATTGCCTGTGGGCGAGGCGATGAGTGATACATGGCAGATGATGGAATTCTCCAAGCACTTCAAGCTTAAGGAAGTGTGGAAGGAGATTAAGGTCGATGATAAGCTCACGCTTCCTAATGTCCTTGAAGAGGCAAAGGCAATGGGATACAGCGAAGAG
Source organism: uncultured Wolinella sp. (assembly GCA_963540505.1). GTDB lineage: Bacteria > Campylobacterota > Campylobacteria > Campylobacterales > Helicobacteraceae > Wolinella. Next base: position 20,673 of record CAUTMV010000006.1, on the reverse strand, counting down.
GATACGCTCTTTGATGTGCTCTTTGCAAATGCTGAAGCGCGAAGCTATACAAGCAAAGATCCAATCATGGAAGACTATGACAACACCGAAGTTTTCGGCGATTCCCGCAAGGTAGTAGGAAGTGATGGAAAGGTCTTTGAGGGGTATGGATTCTTTGTCCAAAAATACCTATGGGAAGATTATCGCAAATTTGGTCTGGGTCATGGACACGATTTGGCGGATTTTGACACCTACCACCGAGTGCGTGGATTACGCTGGCCCGTCGTCGATGGTAAAGAGACGCAATGGCGATTCAACGCAAAATATGATCCATACGCAAAAAAAGCGGATTCCAAGCTTCCTTTCTCATTCTATGGAAATAAGAATGCCGCTCTTCCACGAGGGGATCTGCTCAAAGCCACGACAACGGAGAAATTCTCTCTTGCAAACAAGGCGAAAATCTTCTTCAGACCCTATATGGATCCATGCGAAATGCCTGATCAAAATTATCCCTTGTGGCTATGCACAGGACGTGTGCTAGAGCACTGGCATTCAGGCACGATGACCATGCGTGTCCCTGAGCTATATCGAGCCGTGCCTGAGGCTCTTTGCTATATGCACGAACAAGATGCGGAGGCTCTAGGAATCTTGCAAAATGAAGTCGTCTGGGTGGAATCCAGACGCGGAAAAGTTAAAGCAAGAGTGGATTTACGAGGGCGGAATCGACCGCCAAAAGGGCTTGTCTATGTGCCATGGTTTGATGAGAACGTATTCATCAACAAAGTCTGCCTAGATGCGACTTGCCCGCTCTCTAAAGAGACCGATTACAAAAAGTGCGCAGTCAAAGTCTATAAGGTATAGAGATGAAAGAGAGGCGCGAAGTATTAAAGCTCGGACTTAAAGCTACGGCTTTGGCTGTGGCGGGCGGATTCCTGTGGAGCACGCAGACCAACGTCAAAGCCCACGCCCTGCTTTTGCGCCCACCCGGAGCAAAAGAGGAGCGAGACTTTATTGCAAGCTGCATTCGCTGCGGACTTTGCGTGGAAGCATGCCCCTTTGATACCTTGAGGCTCGCCACTTTACACGAGGGAATCGCGCTGGGAACGCCCTATTTTGTCCCTAGGGAGATTCCCTGTTATCTTTGCACGCATATTCCATGTGCGGAGGCTTGCCCCACAGATGCGCTTGATATTACGACGCTTAAGAGTAACGAGAAGCTAGACATCAACAAATCCCGTATGGGAATCGCCGTGGTCGATACGAGTAGCTGCATCGCCTATGACGGAATCCAGTGTGATGCCTGCTACCGCGCTTGTCCGCTGATTGATAAGGCGTTGAAGCTTGAATATCGGCGCAACGAACGCACCGAAAAACACGCGCTCTTGCTCCCTATTGTGGATGCGAATCACTGCACGGGTTGCGGTGTGTGCGAGCTTAAATGCGTAACCAAAAAGCCCGCCATTTTCGTGCTACCTCTGGAGCTTGGGCTAGGAAAAGTGGGTGATAACTACGTAAAAGGCTGGGTTGAGGGCGATGACACGCGATTAGAAAATGCAAACACCGAGATCAAGCTCGATCGCAATAAAGCGCAAAACTACCTAAATAGCGAGGAGTTCTAATGAAATATCTAATCCTTAGACGAATCGTGCAGGTGGCGATTCTTACGCTTTTTGTTTTGGGGAATCACTACGGACTCAAGGTGCTGCAGGGGAATCTAAGCTCTTCGCTCATTTTTGGGGTCATTCCTTTGAGCGATCCGCTTGCAATTCTTCAGCTATTTTTAGCGAGCTTTACCCTCTCAAGCGGTGCGCTCCTTGGTATGCTCGTCGTCGTGGGAATCTATGCACTAATCGCGCCTAGAGCCTTTTGCGCATGGGTGTGCCCGGTGAATATCATTACCGATTTTGCGCGCTTTTTCCGTCTTAGGCTCGGTTATGATCACGATTCCAAGGTCATTACTCTTTCGCGCAATTTGCGCTATTACCTTTTGGCATTTGTTCTTATCGCCTCATTAGCATTGCAAACCCCTGTTTTTGAGAGCGTGAGCTTTATAGGAATCATTCAGCGAGGGATTATTTTCGGGGGTTCTTTGTGGCTTTTCGTCGCTTTTGGCGTTTTTGCCGTTGATGCTTTTTTGGGAGATCGACTGATTTGTTCAAAAATCTGTCCGCTAGGAGCACTTTATGCGCTCATCGGACGTTTTGCGATGATAAGAATTGAGCACGATTCCCAGAATTGCACCAAGTGCATGAAATGTCGCACCACCTGCCCGGAAACGCAAGTCCTAAAAATCATAGGGAAAGAGAGCGGATTAATTACCTCTAGCGAGTGCATTAGTTGTGGACGTTGTATTGAAGTCTGCGAGGATAATGCATTGAAGTTCAGTATAAGAAACCTAAGGAGAACCACAAAATGAAACATTTCAAACTTACCCTGAGCATTGTTGCCGCTATGCTCCTTGTCATGGGATGTGCGGCATTTTCTAATAAGGAGGGCAAGGAGCTTCACTCTCTCAGAAACTCCGATGTGCTTGATGAAAGTAGTGTAGAACACAAGGAGATTGAGTTTATCTCTAATGCCGCAGGAAGCGGGGTCGTCTTTGAGCGTTCTTTTGAGAATGCACCGCCCATGATTCCTCATGATTTGGAGGGAATGTTACCCGTAACTCTTGATTCCAATGCGTGCATTACGTGCCACATGCCTGATGTCGCGGAAGCAATGGCAGCCACGCCGATCCCAAAATCTCACTTTTATAGCATTCGCTTCCAAAAGGATCTTGGCGATAAGCTTAGCGATGAACGTTACGTCTGCACCACATGCCACGCACATCAGGCGAATCTCGCCCCACGAGTCAAGAATAATTTCGCCCCAGAGTTTAGACAAGAGAATGGTCAATCCAGATCCAATCTCCTTGATGTGCTCAATGATGGAGTGAAATAATGCAAGATGGATCTCTCGCGCGCCGCGAATTTTTGGGGCGATTCCTAGGCGGGAATCGCAGCGGGAATCGCGCGCTAAAAGGAGAGATCCCCCCACCCTATTTTGGCGGGACATTTGCGTGTGAAGAGTGCCCCGCACCCTGCGTAAAATCATGCACAAGAGAACTTTTACACTTTGATGGAGCGAGGGTCATTTTTAGCTTTAAAAATCTAGGTTGCAACTTCTGTAAAGAGTGCGCAAAAGCTTGCGAATCACTGGGCAAAGAGGTTTTAAGCCTCAAGAATCCGCCTAATATTCAAGCAAAAGTTACGATTAATCCCAAAGGTTGTCTTGCGTGGAATAAAACAGTCTGTTATAGTTGCCAAGAGGCTTGCAGATTTAAAGCGATTGATTTTTTAGGAATCTTCAATCCTGTTATCAACGAACAATGCACGGGCTGCGCGGAATGCCTTGAAGCCTGCTTTGTAAATTCAATCATCATGGAGGGAATATGAGAATTTTTATCCCATTTTTTATGCTTTGCACGCTTCTATTTTCTGGAGAGATTCTCACGCCTTATAAAGTGATTGAAGCGCATGCGAACGTTATTAGCTCCGCGCTTATTAATAACAGGCTCTATCTGGGCACCGATAGCGGTCGGGTGGATATTTATGACCTGCAAAAGGAGCGATTCCTCGAACCTATCGTGTTGCCTAGGGTTAAAACGCACTTCACGGATAATGAATTTGCCAAAGTTTTTAGCATTGATGAGCTCGCGGGCAAGCTGATGGTTTTAAGCGAAACGAGCTATGGGAAGCGCATTTTGCATATTTTTGAGGACGTGAAGGGCAAACGGACTGAGACGCTAAGCATTCATCTTGAGAATGAGTCGATCAAAAAAGCTCTGTTTTTGGACGAAAACACCGTGCTGATCGGATCGCTAAGCAATGATATATATTTTATGGATTTGCGGACACAAAAGATTACCTTCTCGCACAAATTTTCTATCGCAGCTCTTTCTGATTTTGAGCTTAGCGAGGATAGAAGCACCATTGCACTTGGTTGTGAAAGCGGAATCGTCTATCTTTTTGACCACAAAAATCGCAAAGTGCTGCAAGAAATCCAGCTGCATAAAGACAACATGTATGACATCGACTACAAACAAGGTGCAATCATCTCAGGGGGAGTGGATCGCCATGCGGGTGTATTCACGGGATCAACCTACATGATGAAATCAGACTTCCTCGTCTATGCCGTCGCGCTCAATAAGAATGCGAGTATTGGGGCTTTTATGAGTGATGAACAGAGTGATATTGATCTTTTTGACACTCAAACCCGCGCGATAATCGCTCGTATCAAAACAGAGCAAAGCACGCTAAATGGGCTACATTTCCTGAGCGATTCCGAGCTTATTAGCGTCGCATATGAAAAAAAGGTAAAGTTTTGGAGGTTTTTATGAATATCTCAAGTGTGGTGATTAATTTTGGCGATTCCTGCAAACGCGAGGCTCTGCTTGAGGCACTCAATGCGCATGAAAAGTGCGAAGTCATCACTCATGATGAGGGGCGGATCATTGTCGTAATCAGTGCGGAGAATCTCGATGATGAGCTTGCAGTCTTTAAGCAGCTTGAGAAGCTCGATGGTGTAGATAGTGTGGTGATGGCATACAGCTATCAAGAGGATCTCGAAGAGAGCCTTGAGAAACTCGCCGCAAGTAACGGGATTAGTGAGGTGCTTACTCGCGAGGATATTGATGCTAAAGACATTGTCTACAGCGGTCATGTGGGCGATAGGACAAAATAGCAAAGAGGAATCGCCCTCCCCCCCCCCCTCGATTCCCTGATTCGCACCTGAAGTTGTAACGGCTCTAGCTTCCATTTATTCGTAGTTAAGCTACTTTTAGATGTAATGACGACTTCCAATTATCTTACTTCAAAGGATCTGTGTATGAAAAAGGTTTTAGGTTCAGTGGTTTTGGCTGGAGCGCTTGCTAGCGTTGCATTTGCGCACCCAAATACAGGTTGCGGTCTTGGTTCAGTAGTGCTTAAAAATCAAGACACCACACTAATGCAAGTTCTTGCATCTACTCTAAACGTTACATCAGGAAACCAAACATTTGGTATCACTTCAGGAACACTCAACTGTCAAGCTCCTAAAAGCTTCGCTTCTAACGACAAAATCAACATGTTTGTAGGCGAAAACATGGACGCACTTGCACTTGATATCGCTAATGGTCAAGGTGAGAGCCTAAGCACTCTTGCAAGCCTCATGAATATCGAAGATAAAGAAGGTTTTGCGAAAAAACTTCAAGCAAACTTCGATAACATCTACACAAGCGAAAGTGTAAATTCCGCAGCAGTTCTTGACAATATTGCAAAAGTAATTGGCTAAGCTTGTTACTAAGCGTGCGGGAATCCTCCTGCACGTGCTTCTTTCCCTCTCTCCTTTCTCCCTACTTGCGCACCCTTATGAAGTCGAGCAATTGCATAAAGATCCGCAGTGGCACACGCTTCTACATTTTAGAAACGGTCGTAGTGAGGTTGATGATCCGAAATTTTTCCTAAGTCCTACGGGCAAGAAAGACCCCAAAGCCGAGTTGCTTGCCACAATTGACGCGTTGCGCAATGATCCAAGTGATGATGAAGATTCCTATGCCTGTCGATTCCCCGCACGGGCATGGTTCTTACAAAAGAGCGGCGTGGAGATCCCGCCCAAAAAATGCGAAAAACTAAATCGCACAATCCGCGAAATCGACCCGCAAAAACTCATTCTCTCTTTCCCTACCGCACATATCAATTCACCCGCTTCAATGTTTGGACACACGCTATTACGGATTGATGGCAGCAATGATACATCGCTCACTTCACATGCGATCAATTACGCAGCTTTCACAGATGAAAGAAATGGCTTTATCTTCGCTTTTAAAGGGATTTTTGGATTTTTTGAGGGACACTACTCAGTCGTGCCCTATTACAAAAAAATTCACGAATACAATGGCACAGAAAACCGCGATATATGGGAATATGAGCTTGACTTTACTCCTGCGGAAACCGCCAAAGCCCTCCTTTATGCTATTGAGACTTCACGCTTTTATTCGGATTACTTTTTCTTTAGCGAAAATTGCTCCTACAATATTTTGTGGATTTTGCAATTTGCCAAGGATTCCCGCTTTGATTTGGTGAGCGACTTTCATATCACCGCTACGCCTATTGATACGATTCGCACGCTGCAGAAACATGGATTAATCAAAAACTCGCTCTATCGCCACTCCAAAATGAAGCTGGTGAATACCATTTTTGATTCACTTCAAGACAAGAATCTGGCGAAAAATTTCATTCGCGATCACTACCCGATGGATTCCCTCAGAGAAAATTCAGAATCCGAGAAAACAAAGATTTTAGACATTGCTAGCAATGATCTGATGATTAAGTTTATCCAACACAAAATCGACAAAGAGAGCTATACACGCGATTTTATTAGGATTCTTAAAGAGCGCAGTAAACTTCCTAAGCTTGATTACACGCCCAAAGAGCCCTTCGATCCCCTGCGCTCCGATCTCTCCAATCGCATTAGTCTGGGAATCTCAAAAGACCTCACTTCGCTTAGCTATCGCCCTGCATATCACGATATTTATGATATTGAGCGGGGATTTATCAGCGGTGCATATATTAGCTTTTTTGATTTTGAGGCGCGACACGACAGGAGGCGCAATGAGAGCTTTTTATACAAAGCCTCGATTCTTGACATTCGCTCCTATGCGGCTCAGACGTTTTATCATAAGCCCATTTCATGGGAAGTTCGCCTTGAGGGAATCCGCCTTGAGGGGAATAAATTCTACACGAGGCTTAAAGCGGGTGGCGGCGTAACTTTGGGAAATGAAGCGATTCTCGTCTATTTCATACCTCAAGGCTCTGTAGCGATTCGAGATGATTCCCTGTGGGGAATCTCGCCTAAAGTCGGCTTTAACATAAACTATTTTGAGAATTTTAAAATCGGAGCCTTTTATGAGCGAAACATCTATCTTCACAAGCCGAGCAATAACGTCGCTGAGGGCTACATCACAGCCTACATCAACAGGGCTTTCAACCTTATGTTAAAAGTCGCCAAAGAGGAAAGTAGCGCGCAAGAAGGGTATTGGTTTTACGTGAATTACAAATTTTAACGCACATTTGGGGCATGCCCGCGCATTTAAGGTTAAATCATCTCCAAAAAATACTTTCTGAAAATAACTCCCCCTACAAATGTGACCGTCTTGAGAGCATTTTGGGAGATTTTTTGGAAGCTCTGGCGCATGTGCGCAGATCGATACGCCCGGAATGAGTGTAGATATTCATCTTCTCGCCTCGAGCAAACCCCACAATGGTGACCCCCAGCTCCTGCGCGCTCTTAATGCCTAAAAAAGTCGCCGCAGCGCGAGAAACGACGATAGGAATATCGTGCATAACGGCTTTAATCACCATCTCCATAGAGAGACGCCCGCTCACGATAAGCACCGCCTTGCGCGTATCGATCCTGCCTAGGCGTGCTTTGCCAATGACCTTATCAATGGCATTATGCCGCCCGATATCCTCACTGCTTAACACCCCGCCATCTTCAAGAAGTAGTGTCGCCTTATGCACGCAACCCGTCTCGTGAAAAAGCTGGCTACTGCGCTCAAACTCCTCAATCCCCTCCCATATTCGCTCTAAGGGAATCTGCATGGGTGTGGCGACAAATTTACGCAGGATATTGCCCTCGAGATTCCCCGTTATGCCCACGCAACACCCCGAAGTGAGGGTTTTTTCTCTAAAAAGATTTGCGATATTCTCGTAATTAAGCTTCGCCTCAACATAGACACAAAGCCCATCTTGCGAGACTTGCACGCTCTTTAAATCATCAATATTCTCAATCACGCCCTCACTCATCAAAAAGCCCACTGCATGCGCATCTTGATCGACTGGGAGCGACATTACCGAGAGAAGCTTCGTGCCGTTTAGATAGAGGCTTACACGCTCCTCTTTAATAACGACATCTTCCTCCTCTGTGAGGATACGCTCCTCGCCGATACGCTCAATAACGACCTTCTTAACGAAACGATCTGCGTGTGTCATGCTTTCCCTTCGGCGACTAGATCTTTGTAATAAAAACTATGTAAAATCGCTAGCTCTTCTTCTCCTGCGTGTCCATCAAGAATCGCATGAAGCGCACCCTCAATTGCAAAGGCTGCCATGTAGATGTGTGTCATCAAAAGCGCGACGATGGCAAAACCCACGACATTATGCAAAATAACCATGAGGCGCAACGTGTTGATTCCTGCATTTTGGAAGAACATGACATAGCCGCTATACACCATGAAAAATCCCCCCACCGTGCAGACCCAAAACCACATCTTCTGCCCCGCATTGAACTTGTGTGCGGGAATCGGGTGCTTCTCTTTACTCAAATACCCGCCCAAAATCAGCATCCAATCAATGTCATACATCTTAAACGTCGCGTGCCTAACCCACATGAGAAACATCACGGGTCCAAAAATGGCAAATAAGATCGTCGAGAGCCCATGCACATCTCGCGCAAATCGGATAAACGCACCCCCACCAAGCTTATCACCAAAGACCATAAGCAGCCCCGTAATGCACAAGAGCACAAAAGGCGCGCCCGCAGCCCAGTGAATGAATATATTAAAGCCGCTGAAAATCCGTATCTTCTTGCCCTCATGCGAGAATCGCTTAGGTCCGATGATGAGATAATGGAGCGCAAATACGCTTGGCACGGCAATAATAATCGCTAGGAAAATAAGTGCAAAATAGCCATTTTGCAAAAAAGTAAAAAGCTGTCCTAGCCCGCCGATTCCCGCGATGTCCCCTAGCCCCAAAATCCCACCGCTCCCCCATGTGGGAATCGCCTCAATCATGGGCTTACCATACACATGGGTGTTGTAGCCAAGATCCACAGGACCTTTAAACTCCTCGACTGCACTTGCGATTCCCCCGATAAAGGGGAGAGAAAAAAACAGGAATCTCATAGCTGATCCTTGTAGGCTTGCGACCATGTATAAGGGGTGGAGACCTCTCCACCTCGCTTAAGCACGCGCGAGCGGACGATTAATGAAATACTCTCGGAATCACCCGCTAAAAGTGCCTTGGTCGAGCACATTGCCGCACACATCGGGACTTTGCCCTCGGCGATTCGATTCTGTCCGTAGAGGTGATATTCTCGCTCGCTGTGCGTCTCCTCGGGTCCTCCGGCACAATAGGTGCATTTATCCATCGCCCCACGCGAATTGAATACGCCGTTTTTAGGGAATTGTGGCGCACCAAACGGACAAGCATAAAGGCAATATCCACATCCGATACACTTCTCCTTATCATGCAGCACAATCCCATCAGCACGGATATAAAAGCAATCCACGGGGCATACCTGCGAGCAAGGAGCGTCCGAGCAGTGCATGCATGCAATGGAAATCGACCGCTCTTTGCCCTCGATTCCTTCATTGAGCGTTACAACCCTTCGGCGGTTGATTCCCACGGGGAGATGGTGTGCCTCTTTGCACGCCACATCGCACCCATGACATTCGATACATCTCAAATCATCACAATAGAACTTAACTCTTGCAGTCATCTCCATGGCTCACCTCACGCTTTTTCTATGCGGCAAAGACCGCATTTGGTTTCCGGGCAAGCGGTGTTGTAATCAAAACCAAGATTGACAATGGTATTGACCGTCTCGCCGATTGCAAATGGCTCTGTCCCTTTGGGGTAGTTATCAAGCTGAGAACGCCCTTGGAATACCCCGGAGAAATTCTGAGGCAAGAAGACATTTTTTTCATCGACCTTGTAGCTATGGCGCGCCTTGACGAGGATTTTCGCCCCATTGGTTCCATGCACCCATACCATGTCGCCGTGATTGATTCCTAGACTTAGCGCGGTTTTTGGGTGGATCTCAACAAACATTTCACCCTGCACCTCTGCAAGATATTTAGCCGATCTTGTCTCCGTGCCCGTCCCCATGTGCGCCACAAGTCGCCCTGTGAGCATACTAAGCGGAAACTCTTTCACCCAATCCTTCTCGGTCTGATGAGTGAAGTATTTGAGATTCGCTCGGAAGTGATCCTTCTTGTCCGGGAAGTTCGGAAACTTCTTAATCATATCAAGTCGTGGGCTATGGAGCGGCTCTCTGTGTCTGGGAACCTCATCATGCCACTCCCAAACAATCATCCTAGCCCGACCATTACCCATCGGCGAGAGCCCCTGCTTGAGAGCCTTTTCCACGAGTGTATTACTAAGATCCGTAGCCCAAGTCCGATCGGCGACCAAAGCCTTCTCCTCCTCTGTGAGCTTGATTCCCGTGATCGCCTCGACATTCTTATCGGTAAGCATGCTGTATCCGCCATTTTGATTTTTGGACTCAGGCGGGATACTCCCCTCAGCAGCAAGCATGCTCCCGCCCCCGGCTTTATCGGGCGCGACATCACCCCAACGCACCCTAAAGCCCATACCTCCGCGCATAACAGGGACATCGTTGTTCCAGAGGATCGGGCTTCCCGGGTGCTTCTCACTCCAGCAAGGCCACGGCAAACCATAATAGTCGCCCTCTACAACTCCATGCCCCAAAAGAGTGCGCTTATCAAACAGATGCCAATTATCCGTATGCGCCCTAAGTCGCTCGGGTGTGCGCCCCTGCAAGCCAATAGATCGGACGCTCATGCCCACCTCGCGCGTCGCATCATCAGGCCATACAAAATTGCCCTTCCCATCGCCAAGTGCGCGGACAAACTCTTCATAAAATCCAAATCGCTTCGCAAAATCAAAGAGAATCTCATGATCCTCACGGCATTCAAACATAGGCTTGATGACCTGATAACGCCACTGATAGCTTCGATTCGTCGCAGCGACGCTTCCCTCCGTCTCCATTTGACTTGCCGCAGGCAGGATAAAGAGGTTATCTCTTCTATCCGTGAGGGCTGCCGCGTCATTGACATACGGGTCGATAAACACCACCAAATCAAGCTCATCTAACGCCTCTTTAGTCTTATCCGCCATCGAGGTGGTCGAGATTCCATTCCCTACAACCACAAGTGCGCGGATTTTACTGCCACTGTTGTTATTTATATTCTGCTCATCCAAAACACCAAAACGCCAAGTCGAGAGTGCATAGCCCTTTTTGGTCATCATGCCATGAGGCTTCCTGCTTCCATCGGCTTCAATGCTATCGGCAAATCGCTTCTGCATATCCTCAAAAGGCACTTTCCAAACACGGCAAAAATGCCTCCACGTCCCTTCAGAAAGCCCATAATACCCGGGCAGAGTATCGGCTAGATTCCCCATATCACTCGAGCCTTGGACGTTATCATGTCCGCGCAGGATATTTACCCCGCCACCTGCTTTACCCATATTGCCTAAAAACATCTGCAAAATAGGAATAATACGCGTGTTGCTTGATCCGACCGTGTGCTGCGTTAAGCCTTGATTCCAGATACAAGCCGCAGGTTTGGAGCGCGCCATCAATTCGGTAATCTCAATGAGTTTTTGAGCCGGGATTCCCGTGATATTCTCCACCTCTTCAGGCGTATATCGCTCGCTTTCCTTAATGATCTCTTCATATCCATAGACTCGAGCTTTTAGGTATTCCTCATCATGAAGATTGTTTTTCACAAGATAGCGAATCATGCCATACACAAACGCAATGTCCGTGCCGCTTCGGATTCTTAGATAATGATCGGCTTTGGCTGCGGTTCGGCTAAAATGTGGATCAATGACGATAATCTTCGCTCCAGCCTCTTTGGCACGCAAAATATGCACCATGCTCACAGGGTGATTGACCGCGGGATTCGCTCCAATGATAAAAATAGCCTTGGAATTCATCATATCCGCAAGGTGATTGGTCATACCGCCATACCCCATTGTATTCGCCACACCGGCGACTGTCGGGCTGTGTCAGATTCTTGCTTGGTGATCGATACTGTTCGTCCCCATAAAGGCGACAAACTTGCGAAGGTAATAAGACTGCTCAATAGAGAGCTTCGCCGAGCCAACCCACATAATGCTATCAGGACCACTCTCTGCGATAATATTTTTGAGCTTATCTGTAACCTTATCCATCGCGCTATCCCACGTAGTGCGCACCCATTTGCCATTGACCTTTTCGATGGGGTATCGAAGCCGCGTCTCGCTCCGCACCCTATCAATCATATCCGCACCCTTGCAGCAGTGTCCGCCCTGATTAAAAGGGTGATCATGCGCCGCTTCTTGGCGCACCCACACTCCATCGACCACCTCAGCAATGATCCCGCACCCTACAGAACAGTGCGTGCAGATTGTCTTGACCTTTTTAGCTGTGGGGAAATTCTCTTTTAGCTCCTGCTTGGTTGCGGATCTTAGCACTTTCTGCGTGTCCGCGCCCATGGCTTGATTCACGCCCGCGACCCCAGCTAGAGCCGACATCTTTAGGAATCTTCTCCGATGATTCCCGCGATGATTCAATGCTTCGCTCATGAAACCCTCCTTTGGTAATTTTTAGTGTGCAATGTTGTAATACGCGTCCCAATACGCGCTCTTTTGATACAAAACTTCTTTTTTGGGCGACTTCCCACGCGTGAGCTCCGGAGCCATCTCCTTGTCGCTACAACCACTCAGTGCGACCGCACCGGAAGCAAGCAACACGGATGTCTTACCCGCATTCACGATGAATTTTCGCCTAGGATTCTCCTGTTCTCCTGCTTTCATCGCTTCTCCTTATGTTTGGTGTCTGCTTTGGGATTTCTCCCCTTAAACCTCGCTTAACGAAGCTTAGGGCGAAAAATTACTCCAAAAACTCCTGCTCAAACTCCATAAAACTGCGCAAAATCACCCCTACTTTGGAGTAGATTCTCGCTTCGGAATGGTGCATAAGCTCACTAGCAAGCGTAAAAATATAAGGCTTTATAAACTCCGTAAAAAGCCTCTTTTCGCTACCTTCTGGCACTTCACCCTGATGTTCGACCAAAAAGCGCATCAACATCATCAAAAAGCCGATATGCTCCTCGCTCTCTTTGCAGAGTTCGCTATTCATACGCACGGGAAAATCCCGCAATCTCTGACGAATATCAAGGAGTGCCTGCCCGCCCACGCAGCCCTCTTTATAGTGAGAGAGCAGCAGATGAAGGCGACGATGAGAAAAGGGCATGATAAAAAGATTTGTATATTCGCTCAAAAATGCCCCGATTCCCTCACTTTTCATAATCTGCAAAATCTCCAGAAGCGGCACTTCAAGCCCCTCTTCAAGCGGATTTTGCGCTAAGATTCCCAGCTGATTTGCAATAAGCTCCTCGCGCTCCTTGAGTAAATCATAAAGAAACAGCCCGGCAAAAAAGTCATAAAAAAGTGCGCGCGCACTCTCAATCCCTCGATTCCCGCTCCTAGGCGCATGCTCACTCATCGCCCCACCCCTGCAGCAGCCGCTGCCTCGCTAAAGCCCATCATCACCTTGACCTTACAATCCGGACAGCATTCAAGGCTCTTTAGCTTAAAATCATTGCCTGCAAATAGCGGTGTTATCATCTCTTTAATCTTCTGCACGGATTTTTTCGTAGCAAAAGGTTTCCCACATTCAACGCATTTAAACATCTCATCTTTTGCAAGCACCCTCCTCTCAAACCAGCTTGGTGCAAGATTAATACCCTTTGGCTCTAGCGTCATGGCGTCCTCAGGACAGCTCAAAACGCAGTAACCACAGGTCGTGCAAAGCGAGGCGTTAAAATCAAGCGTGAAAGTGTTCGCATTCGCACTCAGGGCACGGGCATTGCACGCCCCCACGCAGGAGAGACAAAGTGTGCATTTTGAGGAATCGATACTGATTTCGCCATAACGGATAAGCTCGCCGCTAGGAATCCGCCCTAATTCTCGATCTTTCACCACATAGCGCAACCGCTCGCCAAAGCTTTTGCGCCTCATCTCGCTTGGAGTGGCGTTGTAGCGATAGCGACTGCCCTCAATCGCTCCGACCTCCAAAAAAGCCTCAAGGAGCTCGGGAATCGTGCGAGCGGTGTAGATTCCTCGCTTTTGATAGGCGCGCTCATAGATTTCATTCAACATCACAATCGCCTCCTCACTCGGGTGCGAAAGGGCTGGCGAATAGAAAATCATCGAACTTCCACTCTCTTGGAGAAGCGTCAGAAAATGAAGCTCGGAAAGAAATTTCTCCCTATCAATAATCAAGGGCGCGATTCCCGCAGGGAGCGAAATCTCCTCAAGATCTTTCAAAAATGGCTCAGGAATAACAAGTAGCGTCGTATCGCTATAAAGTCGCGCAACCTCGTAAAATGCCTCTTTGGAATAGGGTGCATAATCAATCGCCCCACTGGGACACGCAGCGACACAGTCACCACAGCCGATACAATCAAGCTGCGAGAAGTGAAGCTCCCTGCGGGAATCCTCGCAAACCACGCCAAAAGTCGGGCAGAGTGAGGCGCATTTCGCGCAGGTCTCCTCTCTGCGGTGGTGATATTGACAGACATCAGGATCGTAGCTGATTATCGTCTTGTAGCGGTAGATTCCGAGGCGATTCTTAAGCGTTACAAGAAGCTCTCGCGCATCCTCATAGTCTGAAACGCGCTCGATTCCCATATATTTAGCTAAAAATTCATCTTCGCAAAACAACACACCTTGAGCAAAAATCCGCTCACTTCCATCGTGCATAAACGCGCTAAATGCACCTAATTTCCCCTCGATTCTCGCAATTTCCTCATAGGGAATTAGCTCCACACTAAACCCTTCTTTGCTTGCTAAAGCACCAAACTCGCCCGCCGCAGGGGAATCGCTGCCCATCACTAAAAGCGTGGAAGCGACGCGTTCTTCGTGATTTTGGCGAGTGTCATGATCGAATTTGATTGCGCGCGCCTCATAGAGCCGATGAAGCGTAGCGAGCCTCTCCTCTTTTTTAGCTTTGGAGACTTTGAGATACCAATTAATCTCAGGTGCGTAGAGTTCCGCTGTGCCTTGGGTATTTGAGATAAGCACCTCAGGAGAATCGCTAAAAGATAGCCAGTTTGGCGCGCCCAAATCCCATAACTTTTCGCAATCGACATAGAGGAAATCCGACATCTTCCGAGCCTCTTTCTCGCGCTTCAGCACAAAAGCTTGAATTAGATTTTCTAATAAAAAGATGTTCGTATTGTGCATAAAATAAGGTAAAATATTTCTTAACTTTTTACAGAATCGGGGGCAAAAATTCCTCAAAAGTTTAAAAAATACTTTACCTTTTAAAAAAGAAATCTTGAGATTATTTTTAGTAAACCTCTAGTGCACTTTATAAAATACTCTTTCACTTTTTTATCTTTTGAATACGAAATAGAAAACTAAATTTGTAGCTTTAGGTTTCACAATCCACCACGGGAAATCGTCTACAAGTCCACAGCTATCTTCATAATAGTTCTCGGAAGAAGATAAAGTAATATTAACTTCATATCATTGTCTTTTATAAATTTTACAACCGTGAAACATGTTCCCACATTCAAAAGCAAAATCATCTAAGTATCTAAAGGATTTTCCTTATATTTCGGTAGCTTTATAGAGAAGATTTTTCTGGGCAAGTAGTACGCGAATTTGCCAAATTTGTCCCACGTGTGCCATTAAATTCACCGTATGACTAGCATGGAATCCCTCAAACAAAACTACGCAATAAAATACCCCCGTACTATCACACACTATGAACGGGTGGTTTTGTGTAAGATTTAAAATATCTGCGCACAACTCGTAAATATTTTTAAGTATCCACCTTTGACCCTACCGGGCAACAATCGCCCATCTGCAGTACGAGAGTCTATCGATCCTACGGCAAATAATTACTATGGAATAGCCCTAATAGCAGATACGACTGTTGTCTACCCTACAATCAAGGATTACATCGAAACGAAGTATCATCTGATTGCAACTTCTGGAACCGCCGGTAATCCTTGTCGCTGTAAATAAAAGGAATATTTTTGCTGAATCTTTGTAATGTGTGGAGGTAGGAGCCTGCCAATTCTTTTAGTTTTGATCTCGTTCCATTGTTTGACCCGCAAATCTCTCAATTTCAACTCAATAACCTTTTCATCAATAAAAGCAATATAGCACAAATTGATCTTCTCTATAAATTCCCCACTGTCGAATATAATAGCCTTTTTGGCATCTGGGTTGATTCTACTTTCATCAACAACATTTCCTTTTAATAAATACAAATCTCCTGGCTCTCTAACTATGTCACAGTCGGGACGAATATTAATATAATAGGCGTCATCAAGCACATATACATCACCCGCGAAGGGATAATCAGGCAGTAAATTGTTTCTTATAAAACGTTCGCATTCTATTAGTTTTCTGATGTCTTCCTTGTTTACTTTTCCCTTCTCTTTGCTGATTATCTCTTCATCAAATGAAGGTGGAACAACTCTTGCGGCGAGATTATTTTGCAATATTGCCGTTAATCCAGAATTTATATCAACTCCATCCGCCTTTACTGTCTCCGAGAGTATTCTCGGCCATTCTGGACATATTAAGTACAGATCCCACAACATCTCCTTCTTTGCATCTTTGATAGCTTTTTCCCACTCCTTAACAGTATAGACAGAAGGAGTATTTTTTAACCAAGTTTCAATCTCGGAAAATAATTTTTCACAAGAATCAAGTTCGATTTTTCTTTTTATAAAGATATGATTATTGTCCTCATTGTCATATAGACTCTCCTCTTGTAATTTTACTTCAATAGCATGGGGATCTTCATCACTAAATATAAATATAGGAAGAAAACAAATTGCTTTTAAAGTTTTAATAAATTGTACGTTATCATTAATTATAGCTTCAGGAATTGGCTGGATTCCGCTTAAATTCCAGTCAAGTAAGATAAAACTAGCAGAATGAAAATTCTTAATCATTTCGTCATTTGGAAGTTCGGAATATGAAATAAAAGGAATACTTTTTTCTCTTAGAGACTTTAGTATTTTTTGAATACCATTCAGCGATGTTATATCTCGATTTATTTCATCATCAATGATTACAGCAATACCTGGAAACAATTCTAATATATCAGTCATTTTCTCCCTCTTTTGTAAAATCTATTACAAAATTAGCTCCAGATAGTATTTGATCTGATTCTAATTCTGCCAAAGAAATAGAATACCCCATTCGTTTCAAAAGCTGCCGAGCTATATACAAGCCTAAGCCTCTTCCATCTTCTTTCCCAGAATAAAATGCTTCAAATATATACGGTTTATCATCAATACTTATACCTGGACCATTATCAGAAAAGATGACTCGGTTATTATTCCCATCTAAGGTTACAATAATTTTTTTATCGAAGATACCAGGAGATGCCAACCAATAAATTGAATTATCAAATAAATTTATTAAAAGTTGTAGTATTACAGCATCAGTACACTTAGTTATAATTGGCTTGCCTTTTTTTATAACGTTATAATTAATCTCCCTGCGGGCAAGAGTTTTTGTATAAATTTTCTCAACTTTTTCCAGTAAATCAGAAAATTTAATATCTCGTCTTCTTTGTTTTGAAGATTTAAATAGCAACTGAATATCTTTCATTTGATCCTGAACAAATGAAAACATACCTCTGACCGTTAGTAACTCTTTTTCTATTTGTTTTTTTCCAGTTAGAATATCACCATTTATATCTTTTACCAGCTTGTCAATACTATCAAGTCCTTTTGAAAGCATCATCATCATATCATGTGAAGATGTTTCAACAGAAAGACCAACGCCAGCCAAATCTTCAGTCGTTTCAAGACTTTTTTTATAAAATGCTCGCTCTATATTGTATGATTTGACGATATCATTGTAAATATGTAATGCATTTTTATTTTCGCCAATAACCGCTTTTAATTCTAGAAATTTATTTTCAATATTTTTTAATCTATTAATTTTTTGTTCATTTTGCTGTTTACATCTTTCTTGATATTGCTTATAAGGATGTTGTCTTATATATAGCAAGAAAGAGTGCAAGAGCATAATAAAATCACGAGTAGCATTGCCTTCCTCAATAAGACCTTCTCGATTTGTTTTATCTTTTAATTTTGGATTATCTTTTTTTGTTATGTCAACAAATCCTACAATTTGGTCGTTACTCAAATAGCCACCCGCTTTACCAGTAGCTCTTTTTTTATCTGTTTCAAGCCAATCGTTATCAGAATCACCATAAGGGGCCACTCTGATTTTATCTCTATATAGATATATTCTATGATCTCTTATTATCTCTTTTTCCTTTGAATCTAAATAGTAATTACTTTCCTTATCAGCAGCGAAATCAAAAATAAAAAAATTAAATTTAAAATTACCGCATTCTGACTTTCTAACAATCGGGCTTCCGAATAAGTCTTGTTCTTTCATAAAGTATGTTTTAAAGACAGATAATCCAGAAATCTGTGAATCCTGTATAGGAAGAAAATATTGTATATCATTAAGTTTATATGAAAATTCTTGTTTATTTTCATCATACTTTCCATCAGTTATTCTTAATACAGCGTAATTATCCAGCAAACTGGAAAGTTTTTGAATAGTTTGACCAGATAAATCGATTCTATTGCTATTTAGTTCGAAACCAATTTCAAATTGATTATTTCTTTCTCGGTTAAATATCTTATCAAAAATAGATTCTAATTTTTGGGATTCAGTGCTTACTTTTTCCAATTTATCTTTATCCCAACTTCCCTTCAAATTAGTAATCTCTATTTTTGTCCCTTTGTCATTTTTTTCCTTAAAAAAAATATTATTAACAATAACCTCTCTATTGACGATCTCCAGTGGAAGCCTTTTTGTCACAGTAATATTAATATCATCTATAAACAAATCTTTTTCTTCGCCATTTTGTGTTAGAAAATCATCATCATATTGTGATAAGTCATAGTCAATTACGTATTCTATATTTTCGTCGCTAGGTCTTGTTGTAATGGTAATTTTACGACCAAGCTTTAAGATAGCAAATCTGCCTATTCCTTTTTCACCTTGAATTATTCTTCCACTTGGGGTTTGTTTGGTGTCTTCATTTGATTTCACTTTTTTATGCGGCGTTGCAGGATTCATCCAACTTTTTTCTATAACGTTCATAGTCATTCCGCATCCATTATCTTCAATAACGATTTTTGATTGTGGCAACACAACAAGCTTGTCTGCTTTATCATCTTCGCCAAAATCGATAAAATTTATTTTTACCCAATCGGCATCTGCATCATAGGAATTTTTTATAAGTTCTGCTAATGCTATTTGTTCATTTTTAATTAATTGCTCACCAAGCATTGTTAGTAAGCGAGCATACGGTCTGACCTTCAAAATTTTTGCAGTCATATGTCACCTTCTTACTATGATTATATATTCATCGGGATATACTTGTTTGCAGTCTCTGTTATTTAGTGTTGTAAATCTTCCCGTAATACGATCACGTAATGTTGGCATCAGTTTATTGGGAATGTTTCGTTTAATTATATTCACCTCTTTAAAGCCGGTCTTTCTAAGACAATCGAAAAAAAACTCTGCTGACTTTATATGCACACCTTTAAGGGTCGTATTACCTATCACGATACAAGCATGCCCATTTGGTTTTAATATTCTAAACATCTCCTTTGAAACCGATTGCATGTCATTAAAATAATTGGCAACCTCAAGTGCTAAGCGGGTATCTTGTTCCAACAACTTTGACACAACAACTTGTCCCAATTTATTATTCGGAATTTTATAAGATGTATTGCCCGAGTAAGAAGTTCCTATAAACAATTTTCTAAATTTCATTATGTCAGAAAAATATTCCATCCAATAGCCCGTCAATTGATGTATATCTGCATACTCATAAGAAGTTACATATGGCGGAGATGTTATTATGACATCTATACTTGTATCGTCAATCCGAGTTTCTCTGGCATCAGCTTGATAAATTTTACTTTCAATTTTAAGGAATTTTTTATTTTTTAATTCTATGTAGAATTTGGCATTTGCACTCATCATACTTATACAATGGCGTTTAAAAGAATCAAAAGGATCTGATATATTTTTATTTGGATCTTTTTGAGGCTTGGTGCTCGACTGTAACCACCACGAACAGTTCTTTAAAATATGTGACACTGCAACTAAAAAAAACTCCTTAACAACTCTAGTTTTTATATCGTTAACTATTTGATACAAATATCCTATTTTTTGTTTTTCTTCAAGACGAAACCAGTAATCGATACGCTCGTGTGTTTTAATATTTATATCAACTTCAGCATTGAAATTACTCAATTGAATGATAATTTGGTTATAGACCGTTTGCAAAATATCTGGTTTAATAGGTGTAGTTTTTACACGAGTAATAAGAGTTGCTACAGGATTAATATCAATTCCTATCGAATTCCTACCGTGCGCTTTTGCCTCGACTAATGTTGTACCACATCCTGCAAATAAGTCTGCAATTACGCCATTTTGGGGAGCATAACTTTCCATTATTTTTTTTACTACATTAGGTAAAAATTTCGCAGGATACCTATGATAACCATGCGTCCATTGCATTGTAGAACGAGCCGTATCAAACGCCCACTCTCTATCTATTGCAATATCATCAAAATTTATATATCTCATGCCTTTCCCAAACTCCATCCACAACGTAGTGTTTTCTCTCAGTTCATCATAATAGCCATCAAATAGTTTATCCGATACGACTTTTCATTAGAATGCACGGCAGAAGCTGCTGTCTACGAAATACTTCTCAAAAAATAAAACAAGACCTCTATCGTCAACGATATGTTCCCGTCTGTTGCTTTTCATCTTATTGTTCAAATCCCTCCCCCCCCCTTTTTTTTTATTTAGT
>CAUTMV010000005.1:0-164775 GCA_963540505.1 uncultured Wolinella sp. | reverse complement strand
TCGCGACAAAAGGAAGTGGAATTATAGTCATGGAAGCTTAAGGGGAGATTAGGGGATACATCGATAAAAAACAGGAATTAAACTCATGAAACATTTCTCGCACACACTACATAATACAAAACCCCTCAGCTGCCACCCATTATCAGCACAGCGATGATACCATCTCCGCTCAAGATTTTGCTAGAATATATTTTCTTGAATCATTCACGTCAATTCTTACGACTTTACAAAAAGGGAATACATGAGAGTTAGGGCTCTTTGGGGCAAAAGTCAAATGAGTTTTGCAGGGTTTATCCTGCTATTTGGAGTAATAAATTTCGCACTATACCACCTCCCCTTGATGAAATATAGCGTCGCACATATTGAGAATCTCAATGGAAGCGGTGTCTTAATTCTCCTTACTGTAGCAATTGCAGCGATTTTATTGAGTGCTTTCCTAATAGGAATATTCGGGCTACTTTCTGTTAGACTCATGCGAGGATTAACCATAATTTTTACCCTCATTAACTCCGTAGCACTCTACTTCATTCTAACCTACAAAGTCATTCTCACGCGGGCGATGATGGGAAATGTTTTTAACACAAATCAAGCCGAAAGCACCGAGCTTTTTAGCTTTGGTATGATCCTGTATCTACTATTTTTGGGAATCATTCCCGCGATACTCCTCTACAAAATCCCTATCCGCCCTGCCCGATTCCTGCGCAAAATTGGCGTATTAGCAGGTGTGCTGGGGATCGCGCTCGCATGGGGATTTGTAAACTCCCATACGTGGCTTTGGTTTGATAAAAACTCCAAAAACATCGGCGGCTTGACCCTTCCTTGGGCGTATGTGATTAACGGAATCCGCCACGGAATCGACACCATGAAGCCACGAGAGGTCAAAAAGCTCTCCGCACTCACCTTTAAAGATCCGCAGCAAAAACAAATCGTAGTCCTCGTCATCGGAGAAGCTGCAAGGAGGGATCGATTCTCACTATATGGGTACCAAAAAGCCACCAACGAGCGGCTATCACAAGAGAGAATCGAGCTCTTCCCCAATGCCACCTCTTGCGCGACCTATACGACGGCAAGTGTGGCATGCATATTGTCTCACAAAGGCACTTCTAGAGGAGTGTTTGATTATGATGAGCCGCTACCAAGCTACCTTCATCGCTTTGGTGTTGATGTGTTGTGGAGGTCAAATAACTGGGGTGAAATGCCACTGGAAATTAGCGCGTATGAGCGGGTTCAAGATATACAAAACTCCGCCACACAAAACGGACATAGCGTCGCTTCAGGGCATGATGAGCTTCTGCTTTACGGACTTAAAGAGCGTATTGAAAATTTTCAGAGCGACAAAATATTTGTCGTGCTTCATCAATCAGGAAGCCACGGTCCGAAGTATTACGCCAAATATCCGCCCTCTTTTGAGCGATTCTCGCCCGTGTGTCGCTCTGTGGAGCTTAAGAGCTGCTCAAGCGAAGAGCTCAACAACGCGTATGACAACACCATCGTCTATACGGATTACTTGCTTAGCGAATTGATTAAAACGCTCCGAACACTCACGATTCCCGCAGTAATGCTCTATATCTCCGATCATGGCGAGAGTTTGGGAGAGAGCGGATTTTATCTGCATGGTGCTCCTAACGCCATAGCGCCCTCGTATCAGCGCGCGATTCCCTTCATTGTCTGGATGAGTGATGAGTTTCGCGCCATGCGGAATCTAAACGCTCCGCTTCAAAAAAAAGACGCATATTCGCAAGATTATATTTTCCACAGCGTGCTAGGCGCATTTAGCGCAACTTCGCAAGAATACAATCCCTCTTTGGATATTTTCCGATGAAACGCCGTATCTCCGCAATCTTTAAACAGAGCATACGCGAGCTCTCCTTCTCTCCCTATGTCGTTTCGTTCTTATTCGCCCTGTCGATTCTTATCTCTTTCTATCCCTCTTCAAAGGAGTTTTACGCGCAAGAAAGGGACAAGAGCACGGCAGAGTTTGTGAATTTTATCGAGGATAAATTACGCTTTGCCAACACCGCAGCTCAGATTCTTATGCCCATTATCGCAAAAGACGCCGTAGGATTTGCACAAATGCTCAACATGTCCATCACCACCACCATCTCCACTCACTCTCTCAAAGCCATCTATGGCAATATGCACACCACCGGAGGGGTGAGGCTGGGCGAGCGACCCAAGCAGCCCAAAAGCCGCCACAATATGCCCTCGGGACACTCCTCCATGGCGTCATGCGCGGTAGGGTTTATCATCAGACGCTATGGTATGGATAGCGCGCCCAAAAAACTATTTGCGCTGCTTTTGATTCTTATCATGATCGCGACGATGTATGCGCGCGTAATGCTTGATATGCACACGATTTCTGCGACCATTGCGGGGGCGATTTTGGGGATTATCAACGCGATTATTTTCGTCTCACCGCAAAAAGCGCACGATTCCCATACCCGCTCCGATTCCTAGTTTTAAAAAAGCCAAAAAGTGCGGGGCAGTTTTTTTAACCGCTCTCACGCCCTCTTTTGCGCGATTGTAAGCGTGATGGGATATTCCCGCGCGTTTTTGGAAATCGTGTAAAAACACGCGTTATGCTCGCGCTCCTCAAGGTAGCAATACTCAAGCCACGCGCGAATCTCCTCGCTCTCAAACCCTTCATGAAAGACTCCACCCATATTTTTGGGGTGGAAGCTCCCATCTTCTTTGGCTAAATCCACAATCACCAAATGCCCTCCAGGCACGAGAAGCCGCTCAAGCTCGCGCAAGTAAAGAATCGGATCGGGAATATGGTGCAAAACCATGCTGCAAATCACAAGCTCAAACTCCCCTCCGGGAATCGCACCAAAATCCAGCACCTGTGCGCTGATATTCTTAAGTTTCGCCCCTCTAATCTTCTCTAAAAAACGCTCAATCATGCCCGCAGACGTATCCACACCCAAGAGCTGATGGACATAGGGCTGTAACGCGAGCAGAAGCTCTCCCGTCCCACAGCCGTAATCAAGCACGCGAGAGTGCTTACCTAAGGGGATTTTGACGTGCAGATATTCGGCTAGCTGCCTGCTTCTTTGTAAATTTTCGGGATTCTTATCCCACTCCATTGCATGAGAATCGAAGGGATTCATCGTAATATCCTCAATATATCTTCAAGTAAAAATTTAAAATTGATGACAAAAGATTATCTTGCGCATTCCTTCAGAAAAAGCAAGGAACCGCAAGCAAATGGCAGACGAATAAAATTCGCCCTGCGAATTTTCGCTCTATCCTAATGCCAAAAAACGGGCAATGATAGCCCAGCAAAGGGATAAAGTCAATAAATTTTTACCCCCTTACAATATTTGGATTTTTTAAGAGTTTGTTTATAAAACGACACCTTTCATCTTGCATTTTGTATTCTACAAATATGCTTGGGGGGTGTTGCTATACCTATTTGGGTGGTTTATCTACTCAAAATTCGTCGCCGCGCAGGTGCTAAAGCTCACCGATGAGTTCAAGACGCCCGCACACGAGCTAAAAGAGAACACAACTCCAAAAAATCAAAGCATAGAGGAATCGCCCGCCCCCGCCCCGCAAAACAGTGCAGTTTCAGAGCAGCAGGGTGCTCTGATTCCCGCCCCAAAACCGCTCTTAACCCAAATGAAGAATCCACTCCTGCGCCTGTTTTAGAGCCCTCCCCGCTTCCTATCCCTACGCAACAATCTCCACAGGAAAACGCGCTGCAGAGCACTATTAAGCAGCAAGGAAGCGAGATTGATAACTACAAAAAAGCGGGCGATGAGATTTTGAGCTCTATTATCGGAACGGAGAGAGAAAAAGGCGTTATGCTTGATGAAATGCCCATAAGCCTTAAAGCACCCAATGAGCAGGAGAAGAATCTAAGTAAGCTTAAGCGAGAGATTTCTGCGCTTGAGGCACTTCATAACGGGACATTTGCGCTTAATCCGCTCTTTGATTCAGAAGAGAGCAAAAAGCAAAAGCAACAGGAGCTACTGAATTATTTCGCCTCTAGCGTCTCTAAGATGGGCTATAAGCCTAAGGTAATGCAGGAGCGAGGTGGGGGCTTGAAGTTTGGCGTGGAGATTGATGGAGCAGTGCATGATGTAACGCCAAGCTTTTTAGACGCTCTAGCGCGCAATGGACTTGAGATTGGGCTATCTCTAGCAAGCATTGCGGCGATTCCCTTTACAGGTGGAGCCTCTTTAGCGGGTCTAGGAGCCGCAGCAGCGGGGGCTGGTGCAAGAGCCGCAGCAGGGAGTGCAGCAAGAGCTGCCTTGGGCAGTGCGGTAGGAAAAGGATTTGCCTATGGTGTAGCGGGAAGTGCAGCAGGAGCCGGAGGCGATTATCTGATTAATAGCAAAATTGCAGGAGAGACTCCGAGTGCGCTAGGAACCACTAAGGCTATTTTAGGCGGAGCGGGGAATGAAGCTCTAGGGGTGGGAATCGGAGAAGCGATTATGAAAGCGGTGCAATCTGTCCCGCGCTTCTCAGGTAAGGTAATTGATTATACGCCCGTGATTGGAGCGATTAGGAAGCAGAACATCAATGGGGCACTAAGAGAGCTTGAGAAGCAGATTGGCTCAAAAGAGAAGACGCTGGAGCTTTTGGCTTTGGCACAAAAGAGGGGCACGGAGCTAGAGAGCTCAAGCAGGAGCCAAATGCTCGATATAGCTAAGGGGCTTTTGGATTCTCAAAAAAGCAACAAGTATGAGCCTATCAGGAAACTTGCAGGGTATGGTAAGTTGGGCGTTGAGGCAAGCGAGAAATTCCTCTTTAGCCCCGAGGTCAATAAGGGGCACAATAAGATTTTAACCCTTGCAAGGTCAAATCCGCGTCTTGCAGAAATGCTTGGTTCTATTGTTAAAAGCGAGCCAAAAGCCGCAGAAAATCTAAAGAATATTATCAATACCGATAGGCAGAGGCTCTTTTCTGAGCTGGAGCGTTTGAGAGGCGATAAGCCGGGTATCCGAGCGGCAGCCAAAGAGTATGTCATCAATACTAAACGCGGCTTTGGAGAGATGCTCGAAGAGCTTGAGCGCGTCTATGAGGGCAAGGGTGCAAAGCTCACAGAGGGGAGAAGATTTACAGAGCTTTTAGAGGATCTGCAAACTATCAAAGAGGAGGCATGGGGAGCGAATTTCCCTCCTCGCTTAAAAGGGCTATGGCAGCAGCTTGAGCTAGAGCGCGAGCTAAGCATTAAAGATATTAACAGGCTAAGAATCGAGCTAAACCGTGTCATAGAAAATAGCAACTTCTTTGAGGCAAGAGAGGCGGCGAGGCGGACGAAAAACTACCTAGAAGGCGACGTGCTTGAAAGCATTTTAGAAAAGCTACCCCTAGCAGAGCGTGCAAAGAATCTCTACAAAGAGAGCGTCGCAGAATATAAAGCGATGAAGAGAATCGAGGAGTCGCGCTGGTATAAAAACCGTGTAGAGAATCCTGATATTGGCAATGAAGCCCTCGTCAATAAAGCCCTAAAAGTCTTTTTGGAAAGCGCGGAGAATACCGTAGAGAAGAGCTCTAGTGTGAATGAGCTACTCATGAGAATCTCGCCCAAAAATCGCGCAGGCATTGAGCTTGAGTTTATTGAGCGCGTCCTAAAAAACAGCGAGCTAGTGGGCGAGGAGGTGCGTGCGTTTGATTTGAAAGAGGCTCTAGGCACGCTAAAGGGCGTGCAATTTCAAAGTGCTGAGGCAAGAGGATTTAATGAGCTCTTAGGCGAGCTTGAGCGACTAATTGGTAATGACAGCACTATTGCTAAGAGTATCGGAGGCTTTAAAGAGCAAAAAAAGCTCTCTCAAGGGATTTCTCAAGACCCTATGGCAAGGCTTGCGACTCAAAAGGCAAATTTCATTATCAAAAACGCTTTTAGGCTCTTTCCCATTATCGGCGACCAACCTGCACTGCTTCATCATCTAAGTATCGCTGCCCAAAGTGCAAAGAGCTACACGGGCTTTAGAGCGCACCTAGAGCACATTGCAAAAAGCCCGGACTTGGAGCGTGGGATTAGAGCGAATCTGCGTGCATTCCTAAGAAGTGCAGAGGAGTTTGAGAGTGAGGCAAAGCGTGCAGAGATTGAATATAAACGCGGTGATGATGGAAACGGAAGCGATGGATTTAGTGGAGGCAACAATCCAAATGGAGGCAGCAATCCTAGAGGCGGTGGAGATAGTGGAGGGAATCCCGGCGATGGAGGCAGTGGAGTAGTAAATCCGAGCGGTATTGTAACACGCGAAAGCCTTTTAGAGCGTCTTAGTGATATTGAATTTTTAAATAACCCAAAAGGAAAAGTCTTTACCCAAAAGATAGAGGGCGAGGAGCTGGCGCAGCTTCAAAAGGAGTTTAATTTTAAAGGCTCATTTGACCTAGTGAGAGAGATTAGAAGCAGGAGCGTAAAGCATATTTTAAACGAGCATGGAGACGAGCTTAAGGAGCTACAGAGAGGGCAAAAGGCGATTACTCTTGAGGATATAGCTAACTATCAAGATTTTATTAAAGACCCAACACTTAGGGCTGTCCGCGATAATAGGATTATTTACGCAAAGCAGATTAATGGGCACTATGTTGTAATCGAGGAAGCTTTAAGAAAGACAAACAGAGTCTCTTTGGTAACGATGTGGAAAGGGAAGGGAAAGATTAATAAAGAGGTGTTACTACCCCATCGACAACGTCCGAAAACCGACTCTAGACCGAACTCTAGCCACGATATGCATAGTAACACCATGGGTATACCCGAGGGAAGTATAGCACAAAAGGAGCCAAGGAGTCTGAGCGAGGAGCTTCAAAATAGCTCCCAAAAGCCACTAGAAGCCTTTGGCAAGAATTTTCCTGAGTTTTATCACGATGGAAAAGGCGCAGTGGAAAAACTTTTAAAAGAGCGAAACGGGCAGGTGGCCGGGGCATTTTATCGCGATGATTTGGGTGATATTGATTTGGTTTGGGGAAATGAGAAATTCGGGCTAAGGCATATTGTTGAGAAGCACCCAGAGGTTACACCTGAAGCACTAGAGCATATTATCAAAAACGGAGAGGCGACTTTCAAGCAAAATGAAGCGATAAGGATTGAAAAAGATGGATACAAGGTTATTCTAAAGAGCAACTGGAACGGAGAGAAACTAAATAATAACTGGGTGGTAACCGCCTATGAGTTAGAGCAACCCCTAAGTATATCATCTAAGGGTTTTACAGCAGCAGATAGTCTTGCTACCAACTCTAAAAAGCCGCCTCACTCAGAATTTCGACCAAGTAGTGATTTAGAGCAGAGTGGGGTCAATCTCCCTGCCAGCGGTAAAAGTGCTCCGTCTTTAGAGGAGCTTGGCGAAAGTATAGCACCAAAAGAGTTAAATTCTCCCACTCAAGAATCTATCGAGGAATCGTGGTCAAAAATCTTTAACCTAAAAAGTAACGATGAAGCATGGCGACCAAATCTGCCCTCAGAGCTAAAAGAGAAGCTAGGAGATGAGATAGAGCTTCCACGTGATTTTTTAGCCTCTTTTAATCGAACATTTTTCGGCGAATCAGTTGCGAGGTATTTACCTATTATCAAGGAAACCATGGAGAATCCGAGTGTGGTTTTTAGAGACAAGAGGCTTTTGGTTTTTGCCAAAGAGCACGAGGGGAAGATGTATGCTATAAAGCTTTCAGAGAAAGATGAGCCTAGACTTAAAACACTCACTCTAGACGAGAGAGGAATAGAACTTCTAAAAGCAAGATTAGAAAACAGACAAATAATCTATCAGTCTCCAAGTTTTAGATTGCTTTTTGATAAGCGCTCACCCAAAAAGGATAGAGCAAAAAGCTCACTAAAAGAGCTTGAGCCTAGCGCGGTAAAAGAGGAGAGCAAAGGCGCGCAAGCAGAGAGCAAAGAGCCTTTAGAGCAAATTACAGAGAAAAGCACTAATTTCCACACCACAGAGCCTCGCGAATATGGTGGCGAGAAGACGCGTCTTAATGAGAATATTAAAGCCTTGGAGATATTAAGAAGTAAAAGCGCAGATGAGCTCCATACCAAAGAGGAACAGGAGATTTTGGCACGCTATAACGGCTGGGGCGGACTAAGCAAATATCTTGAAGAGGGCACCAAGGAGAGCGCGAGAGTTAGAGAGCTTTTAGGGAAAGAGTATGAGAGTGCATTTCTAAGCACCACTGATAGCTTCTACACTCCGCAGAAGGTAGTTCAGGCGATATGGAATAAGCTAGAAGCAAGCGGGGTTAAGGGCGGGGACATCTTAGAGCCCAGCATGGGAGTGGGGAACTTTTTTGCCTTAATGCCTCGCGAGATAGCAAAGAGCTCGCGCCTTCATGGAGTGGAGCTGGATAATATCACGCATGATATTGCACAAAGGCTCTATCCGCAGGCAAATATCACCCATGGGGATTTTAGAGATTTTAGACTACAAAGCGGAGCGGATTTGGTAGTGGAGAATCCGCCTTATGGTGATTTGCGTATCCATGATAAAAGCAACAAAGAGCTTAATGGGCACATGATTCATAACTATTTCGTGCTTAAAAGCCTTGATTTGACCAAAGAGAACGGCATTAACGTCGCAGTGGTAACCTCAAATCTGCTTGATTCCTCAAGCGCGCGCTTTAAAGAGGCTTTAGCAAAACGTGCAGAGCTCTTAGGCGCAATTAGGCTCCCTAACAGCACCTTTAAAGATACAAGCGTTACGACAGATATTCTATTTTTGCGTAAAAAAGGCGCGAGCGAAGCCCCCGATGAGCTTTTGGGTGCAAAAGTAGTAAGTATTAAAGGCGATGATGGAAGCACCATAGAGATTCACCCCTATTTTGCCGAGCATAAAGAGCAGATACTTGGGGATATTGGATTACTTAGCGGTATGAATGGCAGAAAAGCACTCGGAGTTTCTCTAAAAGAGGGGAATCTTGATGAGCTTTTAGAGGGCGCACTAGGGCGCATAGAGTTTAGAGCACAAGAGACTTTAGCTCCACTTGCGCAAAAGAGCAGTGAGACATTAGAGCCCGCTTTAGAGATTCCCTACCTTAAAAACGGCTCGACTTTTTACCGTGATGGAGAGCTCTATAAAAGAGACGCACACGGAGATAGGAAGGTTGAGGGGTATGAGTTTTTAAATTTAGATAGGGAGATTTCAAGCTACAAAGAGGCGACACTTATTGGCAAGGCAAAAAAGGCAAAAGAGATTATTAAAAGCATTGAGCCGCTACGTGAGAGCCTCTTTAGGCTTAAGAGCCTTGAGATGGATTCCGCTGCAAGTGAAGCGGCGATTGGAAGTGAGCGCGCGAGACTCAATAGACTCTATGATGAGTTTAAAGGAAAGCATGGATATTTAAGTGATAACGAAATAGCGCGTCTTTATAAAGACGACCCCACCTATGCGCACTTAAGCGCGCTAGAGAAAGATTACAAGAGCTTTGAGGTTGAGGGCAAGCGCGTTAAGAGAGCGCAAAAGGCTGATATATTCACAAAGCGCACGCTCTTCCCCTATGTCGAACCCACCTCTGCAAGGAATACTAAAGAAGCCTTAGAGATAAGTTTTGCACAAACCGGAGGCGTGGATACGCAATACATGGCAAAACTCCTGAAAAAAGAGGAAAGCGATGTTGCTAAGGAGCTTTTAGAGAGCAAAGAGGCGTTTAGGGATTCCCGTGGGGAGATTGTTGCAAAAGATGAGTTTTTAAGCGGCGATATTGCAGAAAAGATTAAAAGCTTTCAAGGAAAAGAGTTGAGTGCTTCCCAAAAAGAGGCATTAAGTGAGCTGGAAAAAACGCTACCAAAGAGATTGGAGGTTGATGATATTCACTTCTCTTTAGGGAGTCCGTGGATTCCCAAAGAGGTCTATTTGCGCTTTGAAAAAGAGGTGCTGGGGCTTCATCCTAATAAGCTCGGGGGCGCGAGTGAGTATTCTACCTTGCAAGGCTGGAGGGTAGATACGGATTTTCTTGCTCCTTATGATGTTAATATTCTTTATGGTGTAGAAGGTCAATATAAGCGCGTCAGTCCGTCTGAAATATATGAAGCGGCACTCAATAATCGCCACATCAGTATGTCCGTCAAAAAAGATAAAGTCCTCCATAGAGATACACAGGGCGATATTGCCGTGAGCAGTGCTATTGAGCGCATGAAAAATCGCTTTTTAGAGTTTGTGCTTGGAGATAGTGAGCTAAGTAAGCTTCTGAGTGCAGAATATAACGCGCGCTTTAATAACTACATAGATAGAAAGTTTAGCGGGGGCGCGACAAGGCTTAAAGGACAGAGCAGCCTCATTGAGCTTAAGCCTCATCAGGCGAATGCGATTAAGCGCATTATCGCCACGCCAAACACTCTGCTTGACCACACCGTGGGCACGGGGAAGAGCTTTACGATGATTGGTGCAGCCATGGAGCTTAGGAGACTAGGGATTGCTAAAAAGCCTCTAATTGCCGTGCCTAAAGCCCTTTTAGAGCAATTTAGCGGGGAGTTTATGAAGCTCTTTCCTAATGCAAATATCTTAACACCGCGGGAATTCACACCCAAAAATCGAAGAAAGGTGCTTGCAAGTATCGCGACTAACGATTATGATGGCGTGATTATCACGCATGAGTATCTAAAAAACATCGAGCTAAGTCCGAAGTTTCATCAAAAGCTCATCAATGAAGAGATTGCACAGATTGAAGAGGCGCAAAGAAAGAGCGGCAAAAGAGGAAAAGAGCTTGCAGGAATGCTTAAAAAAGCAAAAGAGAAGCTGTTAAAGCTCAATGCAAAAAAGAGAAGCAAAGATGAAATCTACTTTGAGGATTTGGGAGTAGATGCGCTCTTTGTCGATGAGGCGCATAAGTTTAAGAATCTGCGCTTTTTTACCAACATGCAAAAGGTTAAGGGGCTGGGTAATGTCGAGGGGAGTGAGCGCGCGAATGATATGTTTAACAAAGTGCGCTTTATTCAAGAGCGAGGCGGGAAGATTGTATTTGCAACAGGCACACCGCTAAGCAACTCTCTAGCAGAGCTCTACACGCTACAGCGATACCTTGCTCCTGAGCGACTGAAGGCTTTGGGCGAGAACAGCTTTGATGAGTGGATTTCAGCCAATGCAAGGATTATCAATGACTTTGAGCCCAATGCCGCGGGCGGATACAATGAGGCTTCAACACTCAAAGAGATAGGAAACGTCACGGAACTTCAAAGAGAGTATAAAGGCTTTGCTGATGTCATTACCAATAAAACCATGGAACAACAGCTAAAAGAAGCCGGAAGAGAAAATATATTACCGCCAAAAGTCGCACAAGAGAATATCTATCTAAAACCAAGCGGTGAGATTAAGGCTCTTTATAATGACCTTGCGCGCCGTCATGAAGAGGTTTTAGCCAACCCTAAAGCCTACCAAAAGGGCGAGAGCGTAGGCGACCATATGTTTAAGATTATCCATGACGCAAAAAACGCCGCGCTTGATATGCGTCTAATCAATGAAGCCTATGGAGATTATGCAGGTTCTAAGGCTAATGCCGTGGTAAAGAATACTCTTCAAATCTACCAAGATACGCAAAAGGTTAAGGGAACACAGCTCGTCTTTCTTGATTCCTCTACACCTAAAAGCGGGGAGCATTTTAATCTCTATGGCGACATTAAAAACAAACTCATTGAAGCGGGGGTGAAAAAGGAGGAGATTGCCTTTATCCATGATTATGACAACCAAAGGGAAAAACTCTACAAGGCTATCAATAACGGCGATATTCGCATTATTTTAGGCTCGACGGAAAAGATGGGCACGGGATTAAACGTGCAGGAGCGACTGGCGGGAATCCACGAGATAGATATACCCATTAAGCCTGATGCCATGCTTCAAAGACGCGGGCGCATTGAGCGAGGCGGGAATCTCATTAGCGAGCTAATTCCGGGATACACACCCAAGATTTTTACCTACATCATGGAGGGCACAAGTGATATTTATCACTTAAGCGCGCTGGCACGCAAGGCAAAGATGAGCGATGATTTACGCACGGGGAATCTAACAGGACGCACGCTTAGAGGCGATGATAGCCTCAGTGAGGAGATGTTAGAGACCTTTGTTGTCGCAAGTGGGAATAATGACCTAAGAAGAAAATCTGAGCTAGATAAAATCATAAGAGAGCTTAGGAGCGAGGAGGCAAACTATCTCAATAAAACACGCAGGCGCAATCAGGAGCTTGAAATACATAAAAAGGCGATAGAGGAGCTGCCTTTAGTCATTGAGAATATCAAAGAGGATATAAAAGCTCTAAAAGCGCATAAAAAGGGCGATGAGCTAATTGAAATTAAAGGCAACCACTTTAACAAGGAGCAAAAGCAAAAGGCACTAAGCGAGATACTTTATAAGATGAACTACAACCACCCCGGTGATCCTCTAGGAAGCTACAGAGGCTTTGATTTTATGGTCGAGTTTCGCGAACATGGAGTAGTCTTTAGCCTGCAAGGAAAAGAGAGCTATGAACTCCCTGTCCTTGCATATCAAGAAATCAGCACGGGAATATTCACACGACTTGAAAATCTCCTAAAGAGCTTGCCTGAGCGCATTAAAACGCACGAATCTACGCTGGCAAATGCACAAACAAGGCTAAAAGAGCTAGAGGGCACTAGCGCACCGAGCTTTAGCAAAAAAGAGGAGCTAGAGAGCGCGCAAAAAGAGCTGGGAGAGGTAATTGCACGACTAAAAGAGCATAGAGAAAACCAAGGCACGGTTATGCAAAGCAACGCCCTTGTCCTTGCGCCGCTTTTAGGCTTTATCCCCGTAGGAGATGATGAGTTTATTTTAGAGAATCAATCCTCCGTTTTAGTGCTTTTAGGATTAGGACTAGGCTCGCTCGCGGGGCGAAAGATTAGCGGCGAGCGACTTAAAAAGCTAGCAGACGCACTACCTAAAGGCGCACTAGAGAGCCTAGCAAGAGTGCTTAAGCAAAAGGAGCAGCGGGGGATTTACAATGTAACGTTTAATGAGAAGAAATCTAGCCGAATCTACAAAGATTTAGAGGTGGTAGAGGACTTTTTGAAGTATGAGAAAGGGGCGGAAGATATAGCTAAAGGTAAAGGCTTTGGTGCAATGCATATTCAAAAGCACCTAGATAAGAATCGCGGGGGGTGGGTCAGCAAAGAGGAGCTACTTAATCTAGGCGAAATTATGCGAAACGCACAAGAGAAAGAAATCAAGGGAAGCAAAAGCGTCTATACCTATTTCAATGATGAGGGAGTAAGGTTTAGGGTGGTGATTGGAAAGCGAGAGGGCAAAAAAGGTCAGTTAGAAAAGGTGATTACGTTTTATAGCGATAGGAGAGCGGAACGATGAGAGGCTTTGGGGCTGGAAATGATATCCAGGCTTACATTTATCCCGTGCCTCATATGAGACATGGCACAGAAAATGATATTCTGACTTACATTTACTCCATGCCTCGGGGGAACTATAGTGCTTTTAATCAAAAAGAAAGCTTAAAGGGGATTTACGCGGGGATAGAAACACATGGCGAGCCATTTATCGATAGAAACGGAGCGAGGATTTATGAGTGGGACAAAGGGGGTGTAAGGTTTCGATTAGTAGTTAGAAAAGAAGCGGGGATAGGAACACAAGGCAAGCCAAAGGCTAGCCACTCTCCACAATTACTAAAAACCCGCGTGAAGAGCATTATAACCTTTTATTCTGATAGAAATCTAAATAAACCTATGGAGTTTAAGAATCCAAAACTAAGAGAGGAAGCACAATGAAGCAAAAAAGTATCGAAGAGCTAAAGGATATGCTCGCTTTGGCACAGAGCGGGAGTCTGCACTCTATTAAAGAGTTTAAAATCGCTCGGGACTATTATGCAGGCAAACAGCTCCCTAGTGATGTGATTGCTGTGCTAGCAGAGCGAGGACAACCTCCTATCCATGAGAATATCCTAGCGATGATTATGGAGAAGATTGAGGGCTATAAAAGCATGGCGCGTCAGGATATGGTGGTAGTGGGCAGGCAGCGAGAGGATAGGCAAAAGGCTGAAGTGCTAAGTGATGTGCTTAAGAGCATTAGCGATACACCCGAATATATTAGAGAGAAGCGCGCAAGCGATACGGATTTGCTCCTTGGATTAGCAGTAGTGGAAATCTATGTCAAGGAGCTAGATTCCTCTGATAGCTTTGGCATAAAAGAGAAAGCGATTAAGATTAGCCGTATCTCTCCTACAAGCTTTTTGCTTGACCCCTTTTCACGTAAGAGCGATGGAAGTGATGCGAAATATTTCATTAAGTGCATGGGAATGGATTATGAGGACGCACTAGAAGCCTTTGGAGCAAAGGCGCAATCTTTGCGAACCTATCACGTCTCAAACTATCGAAAACGGGTCAATATCTATGAGTTTTGGATTAAAGAGCGCGAAAAGAGCGAGAGCTTTTGGAGTCGCTATGTTTTAGGCGATATTGATGTGCTCTTAAGCTATGAGAAAAAGCCTTTTAAGGGCGGGATTCACCCCTTTTGTATCCAAAAGTATGCCACAGAGGGGAATGCATGGTATGGCTTTTTTAGGAATCTAAAGCCTCAGATTGACTTTATCAACTTTGCAGAAAACCGCATGGCAAATATGATTGGCAGCTCTAAGATTCTCTATGAAGCCGGGGCGGTTGATGATGCCGAGCAGTTTGCCACTGATGTCAATATCGATAATGCCGTGGTGCGTGTCAAAGATGGAGCGATTGCAAGTAAGCGGGTGCAGGTGATGAATAACCAACCTCAAATCGCAGCCCTCAGTGCAAAGATTGCAGACGCTAGAGCGACGGCACAACGTCTAAGCGGGCTGAATGATGAGACGCTGGGGCTAGCGGTTAGCAGGCTTAGCGGAAGCGCGATTGAGCAGAGGAATAACGCAGGAGTAGTGAGCTTGCAGAGATTCCTGCTTGCAAGTGAAGCGATTGATAAGGAGATATTTTCTCGCGCCATTATGCTTATTACGCACTATTTTGACGCTGAACAGGTCTTTAGGATTGCTGAGCGTGATAGCAGCGAGCGATATTTTACGATTAATGAGCGTGAGCGAGATGAAGCGGGGAATCTCATCATCAATCAAGATGGGCGCGTGGGTGTGAAAAATAGAATTGATGTAGGCTTTTATGATATTAGTCTGCATACCGTGCCTCATGTAAAAACTAAGCGTGAGGATATGCTGAAAAGCTGGGGTGAGATTATTAAGACCATTTTACCGCTTAATCCAAGCCTCGCTGAGCCACTTATTCCGCTTATGCTAAGAGATACTGATAGCGCAGTGGCAAGAGACATCGAGGAGCTTTTAGGAGCACAAAAAGAGCAGGCACAGCAAAGAAATCCTGCACAAGAGCTAGAGCTAGAGCGAGCAAAACTAGAGCTTGAGAAGCTTAAGGCGGAGATTGCAAGAATCAAAGCAGACGCACTCAAAAAGGTAGGAGAGGGAAGAGAGGAGATGGGGAGAGCGAGGGGGGTTTAAGCTCGATAGAGCAATATAATTATAAGGATACCGACAAATATGTTAAGCATGAATATAGGCGTCCATTGAGTTTTTTCTCTCTGCTCGCCAAAGTGCATATCCTTAAGAAATTCATATAAGCTATGTAAAATATTCATTACAAATAGCACAACAAAGCAGACAACAACAATAAGCAAGAAAAAGTTACTTTTGTCTATCGTAGCAAATATAGCAGAGGGGAGAGAGAAGCTAGCAAAGGATGTCATGATAATAGCGGCAAAAATCCCTAAAATAGCTATATGGTCTTTTTGCGCAGAATCTAGCTTCTTCTCCACAGAGGCTATTTTTACGATGGCTTTTTCGGACTCTTTTTCCATCCGTTCTTTTATGCCTCTAAACTGCTCTTCTCTCTCTATTTGACTTCTGCTTTGCACCTCTCCAAGATATTTGATATGACGGATCTCTAAGTCTATATGGTCATAGAGTTTTGAAAATTTGGGCAAAAAGGTAGCACCTTTAGTTTTATCAGGCAATCCTTGCGCGTATTCACTCAAAGCCTGCAATCCCGCCATTAAATCATCTAAGGTCATTTGACTGGATTGCTCTATTCTTGTCAGGCTTAGATAGAGCATGGAGTATTTATGCCTAAAGTCCTTTTGATTGTATATAGAGATTAACTTTTCCAGATTCCCCTTAAGTCTATATTCTCTGTTTTTGTCAAGGGCTCCCCTTTTTGCCAAAGAGAAAAGAACCTCATTGATAATTTTATGGTCGTTATCTAAAAGAGAATCCAGCTCAGAAGGCAGCATTTTTTATCTGCTCTTTGGGGATAATATTCATAAAGCCCTTGCCCTCTTTAAATACAACCGCCCATGCTTTTCCCGGCTTATGGGTCTCATCAACCAGCCCCCATGGGTCAATCTCTCTCTTCTCTTCGATAATGGGGTCGATATCTTCTAAAAGCTCTTCTAGCTCAAATTCGACATCCTCGAAGTTGTTTAGCCTTTGATGTATCTTAGACGCCCCACAATAGGAGTATTCATAATAGACGATAGGAATAGCGGGTCCGAACTTCCACGCCTGAAAATCCTCATCAATCAGTGCTATGTCATGTTTTTTAAGTATCTCATGTTGAATATAATAGAGTATCTTTTGTAATTGCAAATTGCTGATAGGTTTATTATCGTTGATACATTTTGTGACTACATAGCCAGCAACATCTAAAGCTTTCATGATTTATTCCTTGCTTCTATTTGGGCACTATTCTAGCATGCTTCTTTATTGGGAAAACTTACTCATCTATCGCTATCCGTTGCAATTGGGGATAGCGACATTGTAACACGCACATAAGTTTAAGAAAAAAATCTATAAAAATCGTAGAATTATTCCGTCATTCGGCAGATAGATTCCCCGTTATCTCTAATGGGGCACTTCGAGTCTGCCACCTTTTTCCTGCAAGATAAAACTCACGCGCATTAAGGCAGATAAACGCCTAAAAAGCACAACAGAACGGCACTACTCTAGCACTCATAATAATAAGACTGCTCTATGCCCTTAAAAATTACTTCTCTATCATGAACCTTATCGGTCAAGCTTGCCCCTAAAAGCACCTTGATTTCCAGATCATTAACAGGGCTTCGCTCCATCGCTTGTAAATATCGCACCTTATCCACATTGCGCCAATCTACCACTGCCTTTAGCCTCGCTTTTAACATCATGTCCAGCCATATTCGCAGGCTTCTGCCATTTCCCTCTAAAAACGGGTGTGCAATATTCATCTCAACATACTTTTCTATAATCTGCTCAAAGCTCCCCTCTGCCATCTTTTCAATCTTTGGCAAAATATCCTCTAAGTATAAGGAGTTAGCAAATCTAAAGCCCCCTTTGGAGATATTGACCTCTCTAATCTTGCCTGCAAAGTCATAAATCCCATCAAAGAGGAATCTATGAATATCGCACAATCCTTTTAAAGAACCAACTTCAATATCATCAATCGCCCCGCTCTCAAATAGTTCATAAGCCTTTTTGAGGCTTTTTTCATCTGCATGATTTGGGCTTCTCATGGACGCGCTAGACTCTCTAGATATAGCTCCACTGCTTCCTTGATGTTTTTGATTGCTTCCTCGTATGAATTCCCTTGCGATACGCACCCTTCTAGGGCTGGAGCATAGGAAAAATAGCCAAATTCATCTTTTTCGATGACCGCATTGATAATCATGAAAAGCTCCTTTTATTTTACTTGCGCCCACTTTTTGCACAGAAAGCTAGAGAATCACGCTAGATTAGGGGTTTTAGGGCATGACTGCTTAGGCTTTTTTGCTTTAAAATGCGCATAAACAGCAAGAAACGCAGAGATAACGACCATCACGCCACCAAAAATCAACAACTTATCCATCTTTTCTCCTTGTTCTCAGCTCTGCATAACCTGCTAGAAGCATAACTACAATACCTTCAAAGATTGCGCCATAAGCGCGCTCTCCTGCTTCGGTAAATTGCAATGCAAACGCGCCATTGACAAAGATACCTAGCCCGATATTTCGCACCGTAGAAGATATAAGCTCCAGCAATTCTTTCCTTTAAAAATTTTATAAAATAGTATTGGACACCCTTTTAAACGGGGCTTAACCTGCTATTTTACACCACCATTTAGCCGCGCCCACCTTTAGGACACACGGAAATCATGCCTCCCCCCGTGATAACCTCATACGCGCCGCTTCGGTTAGGAATTTGGAGCGATTGGGCGTGAGCGGGTTTATTTAAGTCTATCCGGGCTCACCTCTTGTAATAAGGTTTACTCTATCCGTCCGGGTTTGCCGCATAACAATTTTTGTCTATTCTCAATCCTCGCTCCTTGCGCCATTATGCCCATAGGCGATTATAGGTTTTTTAATAGATTTTGCTTCTATGTCCTACATCAACAAGTATCAGGACAACTTCATCATCTTGTATTTCCGCCAAAATCCTATAATCGCCTACTCTATATCTCCATTGTCCGCTTCTATTGGCACTAAGTGCTTTTCCGTGCAAGCGGGGATTTTCACACTCTAGAAGATTCTTTTCAATCCATGCCTTGATAATCTTTTGCGTTTGCCTATCAAGTTTTTTAAAGGACTTATCAAATTTATTGGTCGTAACAATCTGATAGGTCATAAATCAAGCTCTTTCCAAAGGTCATCAATCGGTCTTGTCTTTAATATTCCCGCCTGTTTTTGTGCCTCATATTCTTCAAATACTTTAAGGTCGTATTCATTCTCGATACGTTCAAGCAAGGCAACCCTAATGATTTCCGATAAGGTGCTGTTGTTGTGCTTTGCGTAGGCTTTGAAGATGTTCAGCTCTTTTTGGGGGACTCTCAAGCTAATTGTAGACATGCCCATTCTCCTTGACTATCTTTTTTGCTGTGCAATACAATTGTATTACATGCGTGGAAAACAGTCAATACCTAGGCTGTCGATGACTCTTTGTCGCTCCTACAATCTTAACTCCCCCGCCCGGACACGGCAAGGCATTTTAAACGAGCGCGCTTAGGATAAGTTCAGCCATCTTGGCCAACCCTTGGCCATGTCCATTCCTGCGCACTTCTCCCTGCCTCATCGCTTCCGCTTTCGCCTTTTTGCCTCCTGCAGGAATCACGCGCGTACGCGCGAGGGCGGGTTTATTTAAGTCTATCCGGGCTCACCTCTTGTAATAAGGTTTACTCTATCCGTCCGGGTTTGCCCCATCGCGCCTACTCAAGTGCTGCTTTATTACCATATGTCCGCATTTCGCTCCCTTGCTTCACGCTTGTCCGCTTCCCCGCGCCACATGCGCTATTTTTGCGCGCCCTCTTGCACTCCTGCACGCGCCACAGAGAGAATTTTTCATTTTCTCGCCCTCTTGCTTACTCTAAAAGCGAGATAAAGAAAAGGTTTTTCGTGGTTTTTGATGTAAAAGTGCGGTTGCTCTTTGGAGTTTTAAAAAGTTTTGCAGGTTTTGCAAAAACGCAGGAGCGAGCAATGGCAAGCAAGAGGCGGGCGGGAATCGGGCAAAAGGGCGCAGGAGAATTAGGGCGCAAAAGAAAGCGACATGGGCTCGTCCTTAAGGGCGCAGGATTGCTTAAGCGTGCTTTAAGACTAAGAGAGGGCAACGGGTAGCCTACCCGACGCCATGAAGTGCGATAAAGCTCGCTGTTATCGTGGTTTGTCGCAAGTGTCATAAGGGCGATTGTGCCAAAATTGTGTCAAAAGCGCGAAAGCTTAAGCCTTTTTTGAAAGAAAACTTAAGCAAAAACTGATAGGGAGCTGAAAAATAGAGCGCGAGAGAGAGCGGGGATTTTGGAGGGGCAAGCGGGTGATGAGACGCGGGGAGAGATGGGGACGCGGAGGGGAATCATCGGCGGGCAAGTGCGGAAGAGGCAAGGAGATAGAGAGAGGGCGGCGGGAATCATCAGCACGCGGGCACGATGGAGACGGGCGGGGAAAGAAGCGCGGGAGTTTATCGGCAAGCGAGGCAGGAATCCCGCGCGACCCCTTGCGAGGAAGATGACGTAAAAACAGGCGGGGTATTTTGGGGGCGGATTGTAGTGCTAGCGAGGCGGGAAAAATTAACGGCTAGAGGCAAGCCCCGTTTTTTCGGGCGCGATGGGGGGGTATGAGACCCACGCGTCCTAAATTTTTCCCCGTAATGCGTTTGTAGAAACTATGAGGATTTTTGAACCTTTTGCAAAAAACCAATCAAGCTTGCGTGCGTGGCTAAGGCAGATGGTTGCATGGGCGGGCGGGCGGATTCCCGCGCTTGTTTGCGCTTTGAGGTTTTGCGTCTGAATGCGCGGGCTTATGGTGTCTTAAGCGAGGGCTAAAGCGACTTCTTTTAGCATGCATGAAAACAAAAGGTAAAAAATGAAGAAATGGCATGAGTTGTTTTTTGGAGCACTGATGAATTATAGTGTGGCATTGATGGCGGGCGGACTGTTTGGGTTGGTGCTTGATGATAAAAGTCCGCTTGCTTCAAGCGTGATACTATTCTTTGGTGTTTATTTGCTTATTTTTGTTGCACTTTTGACAAAAAACAAGGAGGAATAAATGGAGCTAGCGGCGATTTATGCAGGGGTTTCGGTGGCGTTTTTGACTGTATTTGCGCTCTATATCACAAGAGAGCCGAAGAAAAAGACGGATAGCGCAAGCCTAAAATAGATGGAACCAATCGTATATGTGGCATGGGCTCTTTTGCTTCATGCTTTTTAGGCTTTATAAAACAATCCAAAGCAAGCATAAGCGCGCTAAAACTCACTTATAGCGCTTCTCTCGCTTACTCTGTGGCTTGCCTAACCGCTTCGAGCTTCTCTATAAGCTCGAGCAAAGACTGCTCCATCTTTGGGGTGCGGTATTATTTTCGTGCTTAACCCTGAACATCTCGCCACAGAAGAGACTAAGCGTGCGCTGCACTCGCTCACACATGAGGGACTCAGGGCGTATGCACTCATCATGAATAAGATATTTCCAAGCACAAATGATCCATTTTTTGCGAAACACTACGCGCTGCAAGAGCAGTATCTGCGCGAGATTCAAGAGACTTTCAAAATGAACGCCTTTGGAGAATCGGACTAAAAGATGAGGATATTCTAGGGCTTAAGAAGCTTGAGTTTATCACAAATGCGCCGGAAAAATATTTGAAGGAATCGTAACCTCTCTAGATTAAGGAAAGTTCACATTAAACGGTATTTAATGCTCTTTAATGCCGCTGATTTATCCGCCTTGTCGCAAAACCCTCGCGCCCTCATCTAGCATAGCGCGCGGAACTAGTCCAAAATATTGCCGCTTTATCCTCCCTAGCTCATCAAGCATAAAGAGCGCGGGCACGCCCCTCACACCGCCAAAAGCTCGGCTCAAATATTCAGCGGAATTTCGCTCGGATATGACTTTAAAACCAATCTCATAACGCTCCAAAAAGGCGCGATCTTTCGCCTCGCCCATACCCCGCCCCAACACACCAAGCACCTCGATCTCGCCCTCATAGACTTTTGCCAGCGCATTAAGATGAGGGATCGCTTCTTTGCACACCCCGCAATTCTCAGTAAAGAAAAACCAAATCGTGGGCTTATGCAAGGAGTTTTGCAGACGCTTCTCCTGCGGGAAAATAGTTGTAACAATCTCCTTGTCATCATTTAGCACACGATGACTCCTCGTGCCCAGTGTATCGCCACACGCACAAAAAAGAAAAATGAGCGCTAAAAAAATCCGCCTCATAATATTCCTAAAATCCTCGTGCGGACACTATTCCACGGCTGTTCACCATAAATTTTATCCCTCACTTTTCCCTCCTTATCAATGAGAAACATTGTGGGAATCGCCACCACGCCATAACGTCGCGTCGTAATATCCAAATCATCGCGAAGCAATGGATAGCTCACACCCAGCGAGGCTCTCACTCGCTCAATCTCTGCGGGGGAATCGTGCGCGTTGATTGCCAGCACCACAAACTTCCCTTCATGCTCGCGCTGAAGCTTCTCCAAATAGGGCATTTCACGCATGCAAATGGTGCAACCGCGATTCCAAAAGCGAATAATGATGGCTTTGCCCGCAAAATCTTCAAGACTCACCGCTCTACCGCGAAAATCCTTAGCAGAAATACTGGGGGCACTCTCGCCCAAAGCCACACCCTGCTCCATGCAGCCGGCGAGGATTCCCGCAAGTGCGAGCGAACTCAAAAAATAGAGGGCAAAAGGTCTAAGACATCGCTTCGCATACCCCGCTAGAAATCCGAGAGCACTTTTGGCTCTTTGGACTTGTGTCATTACTCTATTGCTCCATTTTCCCATGTCTTAGCCGAACAACTTTATCGCCGTATTTCCCTAGCTCAGGGTTGTGTGTAATCAGCACAAGCGTTTTCCCTTCGGAGCGGAGTTTGCAAAAAAGCTCCAAAATAATCTCCTCATTCTGTGCGTCCAAATTCCCGGTCGGCTCATCGGCAAGCACGATTTCAGGCTCATTAATAAGAGCCCTAGCAATACACAGACGCTGCTGCTCCCCGCCTGAAAGCTCGCTGGGGCGGTGCGTAAGCCGATGAGAGAGCCCCACGCGCTCAAGTGCCTTGCGAGCGTCCTCCTCATCAATGCTGCTGTGATAATACTGTGCAATCATCACATTTTCGAGCGCATTAAGATAGGGGATGAGATGAAACTGCTGAAAAATAAGCCCGATTTTCTCGCGTCGCACTAAAAGCTGTTGCTGCTCATTTAGCGAGCCCGATTCCTCGCCCAGAAGCAAATATTCACCGTTACTTGGGTGATCCATGAGCGAGAGAATATTTAAAAGCGTGCTCTTTCCCGAGCCGGAGGGCCCCATAATGCTAACCCACTCTCCTTGATGAACCGCGAGATTGATCCCCTCCAACGCCACCACATCGCCAAAGCGTTTCCCGATATTTTTCAATTCCAAAACTGCTGACATCTCATTCCCCTCGTAAAATATTGCTGATGCGTAGTGTCAATGTGCGTTTGATAGGATAGTAAGCTGCGCCCATCGCAAAGATTAGCGAAAGTCCCATCGCTAGCGGGATACTCAAGGCACGCACATCAATCCCCGATCCAAAGACGGCTACGCCGATCCACTGTGAAAGTAGCAGTGCCAAAAATGCCCCAAAGAGCGAGGCGGATAGCGTCAACAGGAGCATTTCGCCAATAAAAAGCCACACAATATCGCCCTTAGACGCCCCTAAGGAGCGCAGTAGCGCAATCTCGCTAGAGCGGGCAAAGATGA
The DNA here is from genome assembly GCA_963540505.1 of uncultured Wolinella sp. Lineage (GTDB taxonomy): Bacteria > Campylobacterota > Campylobacteria > Campylobacterales > Helicobacteraceae > Wolinella. The sequence goes on along the minus strand of CAUTMV010000005.1, from coordinate 141,667 downwards.
TTGAGCCAAGGGTTGTGTGGATACACATCGATGTGATGAGAAGCACGATAAACGCCACAAGTGCCATAAGTAGGCGAATTTTATCAATGACGATTCCTTCACTTAGCGAGATTCTCGCTAAGGGCTTGATGTTCATCATCTCATCGCTAAGCCTCGCTCCAAGAGAGCTGAGCTCGTCAAAATCGCCCAAAACGACCGCTTCAGCAAAGTGTATCGCCCCCTCTTTGCCCAAAATCCTCTGCGCCAAAGGCAATGCCACAAAGAGCATGTTATCCTCTTTGTCCCCGCTAGAGACGATTCCCTTGATACGTATCTTTGTCGCTCGCCCCTCATGTGTGAGATCCACGAGCGATCCGACGTGAAGCTCCATTTTTTTCGCAAGATCGACCCCCACAAGGGCATTGCGCTCATCAAAATCGACATTGATATACGAGCCATCAAGCACTTCTAAAAAGGGCTTGCTAATCTTCATGCCTGCAAAATCCACCCCCACAACTACCGCCTCGCCCAAGCTCAATCGCGCGAGCCCGAAAAGATAGGGAGCGTGCCCCAAAAGTTTGGAGGAATCAATCTTGCGGATCATCGCTTCATAGCGATCTTGCGCAATTATAGAAGATTGCGATTCCTGTGGGGCGATGATGAGATTTGCCCCATAGGCTTTGAGCTCTTTGCGCATTTTGGAATCGATATCCAAATAGACATTGACAAATGCCCCGCTCACACACGCTCCGAGCATGATTGCGATAAAAATCGCCAAAGTGCGCGTGCCACTCCACCAAAGGCTAAAAGAGAGCATTCTTATGAGGAATCGCGCTTGTGCAAACCTGCTATTTACGCCCATAAAGCACCTCCGCGCTGGATAGCTCCACGACACTACGCATCGAGAGTATCGAGCCTACAACAACCACAAATAGGGCAAAACTCACGCTAAGAGGCAGGACGATATAGCTCACCCCCACGCCGTGATTGAAGATTCCCACCGCCATGAGGTTTGAGAGGAAGTAGCCCGCGACTGTGCCTACGATTCCCGCAAATAGCGCGATGAGCAGCGACTCGGCGATAAAGAGCGCGTAAATGGAAAGCGCGCTCGCGCCCAGGGCTTTAAGCAGACCGATCTCCTTTTTGCGTCGATGGATTTCTGTGGCAATCAGCGAGGCAATCCCGATTGATGAGGCGAGCAGCGTAATGATCGTAACAACCCCCATAAGAGATTGAATCTTCTTTACGACGCTGCTTTCGCCTCCACTCACGCGCATGAGAGCTTTTGCGCTCGTGCCGTGGAAAGATTCCTCAATCTGATAGGCAATTGAACTCACATACGCGGTGCAATACCATACGTCATATTCGAGTGCATCAAGCGCATCGGGATTGCGGCGCGCCTTAATTGAGAGGTCATTCTCGGGAATCGTGAGCGCAGAGACCTCGACGCGAGCTACTTTCCCTTCCATGTTCAAGAGCTTCTGCACAAGGGCAAGCGGAGCGATGAGCTTGTTCTCCGCATCACCCTTTAAAATACCTTTAATGACAAACTCTTCCCCGCCAATTTTTATGGAATCGCCCACGTAGAGCGAACGCGAACGTGCAATCTCCTCGCCAAGGAGCACTTCATTTGAGGAATCATCACTAATCCACTCCCCCTCAATGCTCCAAAAAGGATAGACCACGCGCACACCTGTGCGATAATTTGGCTCATCTTCAATGGCGACATTTTTGTCAAAATATGTCCCAAGAATCGCCCATTTTCGCCCCTCATCATCGCCAATCTCGCCCTCTAAAAATGGTGCAAATCCGACAATATTATTGCGCCAAAAAATCTCCTTAACACTCTTCAAATTCGCTTCTTCAAGATAGGAATCGCTTGCCAAAGGGCGAAACTCTCGTCCATCAATCTCTACGCTCAAGGAGTTTCCACGAGGCAACACGACAATATTTGAGCCATAACTCCGTAGCTCTTTTGCCACCTGATCGCCGATTCCCAGCGTGAGATTTAAGATTGTCGCAATCAGCATTGAAGCGAGAAAAATCGTCAAAAATGCGAGGGATTTTTGTATCTTGTTCCCTATAATCGCCCCTTTAATAATCCGTAGCTCCATCACTGCTCCTGTAATGCTCTATAACCCTGTGCGCGGTAATATGCTTGGGTCATCTCACCTGCAAAACGCTCGGGATCTCGCTTGAAAGTCTCAAGATTCTCTTCATTTTCAAAGTAATAGGTCTTGCCGCCAAAAAGATAGCTTTTGGGGGCTTTAAGATTAATGAGCTTCGCCCCACCCACGGGATCACTTACCTCTTTTTCTACTACTTTAGAGAAGTAATGCACTCCTTTAAGTATCGTATCCAGCGTGATTTTTACATCTTTACCATCAAACTCAAAGGGGAAGGGAATCGGATTGCACCCACCCTCTTTGCCCACTGAGGGTATGAAAATCCGAACATTGCAGGCAATGCAAATAAGCTCGCCATCTTTTTTGACATAGCCCATATCTCCGCATATCATGCACGCGTCAAAAACCGCCACAGGAGAATCTTTGTCGGGGAAGCGATTAATTAAGAAGAAGCGTATCTCATTGCCTTCGTCCGTAATATAAGCAAAGCGGTGCAATTCATTGTCTCTTAGCCGCTCCATGGGAATCGCAAAATATCCATCTACAGGCTCAAGCACCGTGGGTGTGGAGATTTGTGGCGCACGCGACGCGTAGAGGTCATAATAGAGCATCAGCGAAAGAAGCACGAGCAGCGACGCAGCAGAGATTCCGCAAGAGCGTGCAAGAGCCTCGCGCAGGGCTTTAAGCTTTCGGAAGGGAATCGAGCCCACTTCACTTTTGTTAGGGAGCTTTGGAGCAAAAGCAAAACGCAAGGACACGAGCGCAAAGAGGATTCCCGCGCTAATGTAGGGGAGTAAAAACGTGTAATGCAAAATCTTTGCAACAAGCGATAGAAGTATGGAGTGCGCGGGCAAAATATCGAGTCGCATGAGGGTAATCCCCACATCTCCAAGGAGTGTGAGCATGATGAGCAGAGCAAGGATTCCCAGCATGATTCGCTGAAAAAGTATCTCTTTCCCAAGGAGCCCTTTTGTCCCCCACGCGAGCAATGCCAAAAGAAGCAGCGCAAAAAGCACGAAGCCCAAAGATAAAAGCGAGAGCGTATCAAGTAGCTCACCGCTTAAAAGCGGGAAATCTTGACTGAGCACCCCATAAGAGACACCGCTGCCCAGTCCGAGAATGATTAAAAATAGCTTCTCAAAAAGCCCAAAAACAGAGAATCGTCCAAATATGGGAAGCAAGATTCCCATGGGGATAAGCACGAGTAGCGCGAGGTTAAATCCGAGCTTCAGGCTCTTTTCAAAAAGATAGAGGCTTGAGAGCTCAAAAAGGAGGATTCCCGCAAGTGAGCCAAACGCAAAGTAGAGCACCCGTTTTGAAAAACTAAGGCGATACTCAAGCAAGAATACAAACAGCAACGCGCCAAAAAATGCCTGCACCACATGCACTAAATAGATAGGCATGAAGACTCCTTGCTATTCACATAAAATTTTGGACTCGCCACCAAAATAGAGAATCAAAAATCTTATCAAAGAGAGAGCGGAAAGATTCCCGCCCTCTCTTAATCAGCTAGCTTAAAAATTTCTCACTTAGGTGCGCCAGTGTATTTAAATTTGTAAGAGACTGTGAAAGGCTCAAACCACTTGCCCACACCGGTAGCTTTATCCGCATGGCGTCCAAAACCTTGCTTAGAAGGGTTGTCGATGTGGAATTTTACTTCGTAGTTTCCAACACCTAGCATTTTGATGTTCGCACCATAGTGGGGTCCATCTGCAGCGACCATAGGCATGAATGCACCACTCTTACTCTTTTTAGTATCAAGGTTGATGACCTCATATTTCACTGTAAGATAGGGCACCCACTCTCCTGCACCAAAACCATTTTTATTCCCCTCAGTAGCGTGAATATCTGCTTCAAGGTGAATATCCGCTTGAGAAGGAGCAAGGTCGATTCCCTTAGGTTCCATATCGATGGGCTTTAGATAAACCGCAGCGATACTCATATTGTTGATCTCCTGCTCTTCACCGATAGGAAACTCTTGCATCTCCTCCGCATTTGCCATAGCAAAAACAACACTCAACGCCAACAACGAGCGCAACATTGATGAAATCATAATGTCCTCCTTAATTTTAGGTAAAAATTCGAAAATCTTAAAAATTCCTGTTTCCTCCTTTTTAAGATTCGTTATGCTTTGATTTAAGCGTAATATAAGTTCCACTCGCAATCGCGCCAAACAAAATGACGACTTGCAACATAAGCGGCTCAAGATAGGGATAGATTCCCAGCCAAATCACAGAAGGCATGCCCTCAATAAGTGTCGGCTCAAAAACGCGCGCCTCGACGAGTTCCATAACTCCCTTGCTTGAGAAGATGAGTGCCATAAAGAATATAAGCACACTCGTCGCAATAAAAAACGGTCGGATCGGTATGCGCACTGCACCTGTTTTAAGCAGATAAAAGATCCCCACCAAGAGCACAACCCCTAGCACAAACCCCGAAATAACCGCACCATATCCGCTCGCCTCGCCCGCGTCAATAAAAAGAGCTTGATAGAAGAGCACGCATTCCGCTCCCTCGCGATAAACGGCTAAAAACACCGTAGACCACAGCGAATAAATCGCACCATTATTCAATGACATATCAACTTTCTGCGCAATCATTCTGTTCCACTCTTTTGAATGCGCACTTGAGAGCAACCAAAAACCGACATAAAAGAGTAAAAATACCGCCACAAGCATGACGATTCCCTCAAGCATTTCGCGCCCCTCGCCCGAAACTTTTAAGAGATAATTCATCACAAAAGCACTCACAAAACTTAGGGCAATCGCTGTCCAAAGTGCGCTATAAACGATATTCAAGCGATGGGCATTACCGCTTTTAATGAAGTAGGCGATAATCGCCGTGATGACAATCAGAGCCTCGATTCCCTCACGTAAAATGATGGTAAGCGAATAGATAAAAAGCATGGTCGTATCGGTGCCCTCTAGGCGTTTCACGCCCTCTTTTAGCTGGCTATTGAGCACCGCAATCGCCTCTTTGATTGCTGCGAGATTGCCCTCTGTCTTCATTAGGGCGACAATCTGACTAAAAGTCGCTTCGATAGCGGTCTTGAGCGTATTATCCACTGCACCGATTTTAAGCTCCATGCCGCTCTCTTCAAAGACATCAAAGTAAGAATCCTGCACCAAACTCATCGCCTGTGCTCTCTCGCCCGCTTCATATTTCTGAATTGCGCTGTTCATGCGCTTTTCAAGCTCGATAACAACGGGAGAAAAATCCTTCTTTGAGCTCTCTTCCTTGGGAGCCTCCACCCCTTGAGCGAGCGCACTTGCCTCTTTAGGAAGATCGGATAGCGCGAGGTAAATGCTATTTTTAAGCCGTGTGAGCGCGTCCTCCAGCTCTGCTCCCTCTTCGATCTCCTTAGCATTAATCGCACGCACAATTCGCCCCATCTCTCCTTGGATCTGTCCGTCGCGAATCTGCGACACATACCGGCGAATCGCGGTCTCCATCATTCCATTGCGATAATCTTCAAATTGCGCCGCGATAATAAGCCGCTTACTCTCTTCAAGATCACCCGTCTTAAATGCCTGAAGCGCACCCGCGTATTTATCCTCGATTCTTGAAAAAAGCTCCAGCCATTGTGGCTCAAGCACCTGCTCCTGCAAAGATTCCTCACTCGCGATGGGCTGCTCTGCGGCACTATTTGAAGTCTCCTCGCTCGCCGCCTCTTGCTCGGGCTCGCTCTTCTCAGCGACCAGTCTCGCACCCTTTTCAATCTTTGGAAGCACCTCGTCCATTTCGCTTGAGAGCTCATCAATCGTCGCTTGAACCTCTTCTATGGGAGCTCCCTTGGCGATGAGCTTGCGAATCTTTACAAACTTCGACTCCATTGCGTAGGATTTACGCGCGGACACGTTAATACGAATAGGTCCCTCAAGATTCTCAAATAGCTCAAAATAGGCACTTTGAGCGACCAAACGCGCTTCATCTTGCTTGCCGCTCTCATAAAGCGCGATACTCTCTTTAAACGTCTGCTTGATCCTCGCGACCAAATCCGCATAGTCCAATTCATTTGCATTTGCTAACGCACCAAATAGCAACAACATCGCAAGGAATCGTATAAGCAGTCTCATAAAACCTCCAAAATTCGCTTCGCAAACGGCACAAACCCTAAACACCCCGACTGGGAATCTGCACCATTTCGTAAAAAATCGCACGGATTCTAACCCTGCTTAGCTTTCAAAAAAATAAAAACAATTCTTAAAATTGTAACTCCCATACCGCCACGTGCTTAGAAATTTCATCGAAATATAAACGCCTAAAAAGCGGGTGAAAGCTCCCATAAAGACAGCACTTTGAGCGATTCTTGATGAAGCCTCAAATAGGGGTCATCGCTCTGCTTCATATAGCGATACAGGCGCATACCTCGCACGATTCCCACGCATTCAAATGCCTCTTTATTTAAACGCGCGCAAAATTGCTCCATCTCCAGCCGCTTCTGTAAAAATCCTTCCAAACGTTTAGTGAAAAAATGCGGCTCTAATTGCCCTTTGGTGCAGATTTTTATCATTGATGATTCCCTAAAATCACGTGCACTCCGATCGGATAGGGGCAGGGATTCCCGCGCATCGGCTGAAAATACCGCAGGGCACGCCGTATCGACCAAAATCTCATCAAAATAGGGCGAAATAGGATAGAGTTTGCACGCGGGCGTGCGGTGTTCGTAGATGGAGCAGCGCGAGTGCCGATAATAGGGGCAATAGCCTAAACCGTTATTCAGAACGACAAGGGCTTTAATGGAATCTTCGAGCGAAAAAAGTATGGGAAATCGCTCATACACTTGGGCGAAATCCTCGAGCACAAGGGGCGCGGCACAAAAGCCATTCACGCCATCACAGCACTTCCCTCCGCAAGAATCGCACCCGCCAAAGAGCCTATCGCCCTCGCTGATATTGACAAAACTCCCAACCGCCTTGTATTTGCTCATGCTTCACAAACCGAGACAAAATTCCTGCGCGATTCCCATACTTTCTCTATCAGGTGTCTCATTTTGACGTCTGTTTAAAGTGTTCCAAAATAGGCAATTCTCGCAAATATCGGGAAAGCGCACGAGTATCTCTTGTGCTCTTCACTTAAACGCCATGCCTCCCACGCGCTTAATCTCCTGCATCAACTCCTTTTGGCGCGCATAGATGTATTCGAGCAGATAGCCATCTTCGGGCGACTTGGGCTTAATCATCACCACCACGCGCGTGCCCTGCTCCTCATCGGGCTTGATCGCCACAACCTTGCCATTGATTGTAAGCTTTGCGAGACTGTTTTCAAACGAGACATTGGGCAGCGCAAAAGAGAGCTTCACGGGACTTTGAAGAATATTTTTACTAATCATGCTTCGATAGCGAATCGCAATCGCCTGAATGGAAAGATCGAGAATCTCGCCTGTATAAGCATATCTCCCGCTTGAGAGTGTAATGGGAATCCGCACGTCGCACTCCACCCGCACGTATTGGCGATGGTTGACGGAAAATTCTATGAAGCTCGGATTCTTAATAATGGCAAAAGGACGCTCCCTATCGACATATTTCACATCTGCCAAAATATCGCCGGGCAGGTCTGCAGACTCGATAACGACTTTTTTCTCGAGATTCATCAAGTAGCGTTGCGTCTTTTCCGCCTTGATGTAAATGTCGCCGTCTTGAATTTTGAGAATCTTCGTATTGGCGCGTATGCTAAGCCCTTTGTAGAGGTTGAGCGCCCGAATGACCTGCTCTTTGTTGTGGATCATCTCCAGATAGAACATCACCTGACGCCCCTCTCCTCCTTCGCCCTGCACTGCACTGCTAAAGCGCACGGCGATACGCTTGCCCTCCCTAGGTGAGTAGCTTTTCTCATAAAACTGCTCTAAAAACAAAAGCGCGTTATTGGGCTCAAGATAGAGAAAATCAATTACCGCGAGCTCGACAAATGAGACGATTCCTTGCGAAAATTCATGCGAAGAGAGCGCGCTAAAAAAGCCCATAGTGCGCCTTTTAATCTCCGCTACATCTTGCGAGGAGAGCAAAAACAGGAGCAAATCATGCCGCCAAAAGCTATAAATAGGCTGCTCTTCGTCGACAAACTGGGTGCAATATTCCGTAAATTCCTTGCTGAATTCATGATAAGCCAGCGCACCGTAATCATCGAGAATCTTCTGTCCATTCTCGATTTTCACACACATGATAAAGAGATGTTCGTCATTGACATTATTCACGACTAAGCGATTCTTAAATATCTCCGTAAAGCGGATACGGCTTAGAGGCTCATGCGTGTGCTCGCGGTAGAAGCTCGGATCAATCCGAAAACAACTCCCAAGCACGGCACCTTTCTCATCTTCTGCGCTCACGTCAATCAAAAATGTATCTCGATTGCGAGGATCTTGCCATATTTTGCGCCCTGCCCCCTGATACTCTTTAAGCTTGCCCAGAAGTGGCACATCTTCGCTATGAAGCGTGTCAATCTCCGAAGCATTTTTCACACCGCAAAACTTCTGCAATGAGGGATTGGCAAAGAGCGTGTGCCCGTCATGACGGACGAAATAGAAGTGATTCTCATGCTCCAAAATTCGCCTCTGATACTCCTGCATAAAGCGCTCTTTACGCCGATTGACAAGCTTGCCGATGAGAAATTTCACGAGCTTGTCCACGTCGCTATCCTTAAGTCTCCTGGGCAAAATGTCAAGAATCGAGTATGAAAGGGCAAGTCTGGCAAGGGAATTCCCGCGGTAATCATCGCTCAAGATGATACATTCCCAGTAGTTTGCGTGCTGAAGCGTTTCGCGGATTTTGGTCACGTCATCTTCAATCGGACGCGGAACCTCAAAGACAATCAGATGTGTATCAAGGGTGTTGGAAAGGAGCGCCGGATCGTATAGGCGATATTCATGAAACTTTGAGCAAATCTCATGGAAAATGGGAAGAATCTCCGAGCTTCCGCAGGAATCTTGAATATAAACCACATCGAAAGTCTCAAAATAGCGTTTAAATTCTTCCGACATTACCCGCACCCCCCTGAAGATATGATGGGTAAAACATAAATAAAGTTATTCTTAAATAAGTTGTGATTATAGCAGACTTTGTTCGATGTTCCATATTTCCGTCTGAAACTCGATACGGATCAGATCGAAGGAACCCATACATTACCAAGAGTTTAATGATAAAAAATAAGTTAATGGAGCGATTCCCGCATTTTTCACGGGAATCGAAGCAAAAACTATCGGTCTCTGATTCCTAGTGTATCGATGAGTTCACTATACTTTGTATAGTCACTCTTTTTGAGGTATCGAAGAAGATGTTTGCGCTTGGCAACGAGCTTCAAAAGCCCCAAACGACTTGAGTGATCTTTGGTATTCGCCTTCAAATGCTCCGTCAAATCGGAAATACGTCGGCTAAGAAGCGCAACCTGCACTTCAGGCGAACCCGTATCTTTCTCTTTGCGAGCAAATTTTGAGATAATCTCACGCTTAATTGCCGAATCTAAAGCCATAACAGACCTCCATGATTGGTGTAAAATGTCCCGAAAAAGGGAGCGGCTATTCTATACGATAAAAAGTTAAATCTACTTTAAGATTTAACTCTCAGTCGCCTATCGCTCGCAAAACCGCAAACATAAGAATTTCTGATACACTACCCACCATAGAAACAAAAACATGAAATAAAAAAGGATCAATCATGGCAAATTTTGAAGGGTATCGCCCCAAATTCCTCTCTATTCCTAGCGAGGGCGAGGCGATTAGTGTCGATAATAACGGGAAACTTTGCGTTCCAAACCACCCTGTGATTCCCTACATTGAGGGCGATGGAATCGGTGTGGATATCACTCCTGCGATGATGAATGTCGTGGATGCGGCGGTGCGCAAAACCTATAAAGGCGAACGAAAAATCGCATGGTATGAGGTCTACACGGGTGAAAAGTGCTACAACAAATTCAAAGACGAATCCTCTCTAAGCCCCATGGAGCAGTGGCTTTTGCCCGATACGCTTGAGGCGATCAACTATTTCAAAGTCTCCATCAAAGGACCGCTGACCACGCCCGTGGGAGAGGGATTTCGCAGCCTCAACGTCGCTTTGCGCCAAATGCTTGATCTCTATGTCTGCCTCCGCCCCGTGCGCTGGTATGGCAGCCCAAGCCCCGTCAAAGAGCCAAACAAGGTCGATATGGTAATTTATCGCGAAAACAGCGAGGATATTTACGCGGGAATCGAGTTTAGCGCACAAAGCGATGAGGCGAAAAAGGTCATTAGCTTTTTGCAAAATGAGATGGGAGTGAAAAAGATCCGATTCCCGGAAAGTAGCGCGATAGGGATTAAGCCCGTAAGTCGCGAGGGGAGCGAGCGATTAATCCGCAAGGCGATCGCCTATGCAATCGATAATGACCGCGCGAGCATTACATTCGTGCATAAGGGGAATATCATGAAATTTACCGAGGGTGGCTTCATGAGATGGGGTTATGAGCTTGCAAAACGCGAATTTGGTGCGCGCGAGATTGATGGCGGGGCGTGGTGTAGCTTCAAGAATCCAAAAACCGGGCGCGAAATCATCATTAAAGACGTCATTGCCGATGCGTTTTTACAACAAATCCTGCTGCGCCCTGCAGAATATGACGTGATTGCAACGATGAATCTCAATGGCGATTACATCTCAGACGCGCTCGCTGCGATGGTCGGCGGCATAGGAATCGCGCCCGGAGCAAATCTCAACGACACGGTTGCGATGTTCGAGGCAACCCATGGAACTGCGCCAAAATACGCGGGGCTGGATAAAGTCAATCCCGGCTCGCTCATCTTGAGTGCCGAGATGATGTTGCGCCACATGGGCTGGATCGAGGCTGCGAATCTCATCGTGAAGTCCATGGAGCGCGCGATTGCTTCCAAGCAGGTAACGTATGATTTTGCAAGGCTCATGGATGGGGCAAAAGAGGTCAAATGTTCCGAATTTGCCGAGGTCATTATTGAGCAAATGTAATAGATAAAAGCGGGAATCAGCGGAATCTCAACACCTGCGCGCCCCTTTTTGTGGCGCGATTCCCTCTTGATAAGCTTTATTCTGTCCCCGCTGAAAATTATTTTCGATTTTTCACTCAATCCTCTAACCACCATGCGATACATAGCACATAAATATCATAGATGATTAGCCCTGCGATGAGAGCAAGGAATATGGAAGCGATGAAGATAGCAAAAAAGCTCACAAGGAAGACAATAGCCCACTCGGTGCCGAATATCAAATCAACTACGAGGCATACCACGCTGGCAAAAAAGCCGAAAATAGCGATAGTTCCGAAAATATCTTCGAATTTGTATTTGAAGAATTCGTTTATTTTGTTTCCAAAATCACTCACAAGAAGCCCCTTAAAGCTTGGTGCCTAAATATCTAAAATAAACGGCTTTTCGCAGAATTCCATAGATTCTCATGCACAATCGCATAAAAACGCTCAAGCTATATTACTAAAAACCGCCTGCACGTCATCGTCATCTTCGATTCTGTCTATAAGCTTCTCAATGTCTGCGAGCTGCTCCTCGCTAAACTCCACAAGGGTATTTGCGCTGCGCTCCAAAATCGCCTTTTTGGGGGCGATTCCAAGACCTTCCAGCGCGCTACTTAGCGAGCCAAACTGCGTGTAGTCTCCATAAATATAAATGCTCTCCTCTTGCCTCACGAGCTCCTCCAGCCCCGCGTCAATGAGCGAAAGCTCAAGCTCTTCAAGGTCGATTTTCACGCTACTTAAGGGAATCTCAAAAACCGCCTTGCGCGAGAACATAAACTCCAACGAGCCATTTTGCAGCAGCTGCCCGCCGATTTTGTTGATGTAGCTCTTGATGTTTGCCACGGTGCGCGTGGGATTGTCCGTCGCACATTCGATAAAAAGCAGCACGCCGTGCGGTCCTTTGGCTTCGTAATTAACCTCGCTAATCACCATGCCGTCTTTGCCGCTTGCGCGCTTGATCGCAGCGTCGATATTGTCTTTGGGCATATTTTGCGCTTTTGCGTTGGCGATGGCGGTGCGCAATTTCGCATTCATCTCGGGGTCGCCCCCACCCTCTTTTGCGGCAATTGTGATGATTTTACCCAGTTTTGGGAATAGTTTGGACATTTTGTCCCAGCGTTTCTCTTTGGCTGCACGTCGGTATTCAAAGGCTCGTCCCATGAGCTAAAATTCCTTTTTGGAGTTGTAATTGGCAGGGATTGTAGCCTTTTTCATTTAGGAAAAAGATTAATCTTACTAAGCTGTGGGAATCGGACATGGGAATCGAGAATTGCGGGAATCGGCGGATTCCAAATACCAATTCAGCAGATTATGAAAAAAGTTTAACTACACTATTCCCCTTTAAATCGCTTAACAGAGAGCACAAGGAGATGAAGCAATGGGTAGTGTTACTTTGACCGACAACCAAACAGGCGAAAAGTATGAGTTTGAGATCCTAGAGCCCACGCGCGGTCCAAAACTGGTCGATTTCTCTAAATTTTACGAGCAGACGGGGATGTTTACCTATGACCCCGGGTATGGCTCTACTGCGAGTTGCAAATCCGAGATCAGCTTTGTTGATGGCAAAAAGGGCGAGCTCATCTACTTTGGGCATCCCATTAATGAGCTTGTGCAAAAATATAAATTCATCGATGTGATTAAGCTCCTCATCGGCTCGGGCTATATATTCCCCACAAGGGAGGAATCGCAGGAGTTTGAGCGCGAGCTTGTGCGTCGCTCCTATATCCACGAGGGGCTGCGTAAAATCATCGACGCATTCCCCGATGGCGCGCACCCCATGGCGAATCTCTCCTCTGCGGTCGCGTCGCTCTCGACCTTTTATTACAACCACATCGACGCGGATTATGAGATGGAGTATCAAACCATGGCGAGGCGAATCATCGCCAAAACTCCGACTCTAGCGGCTTTTGCCTATCGGAGCTCGGAGGGATTGCCTTTCATCTATCCCGATATTGAGCGCGGATATGTGGAAAACTTCCTCTATATGCTCCGCGCACTGCCTCATGGCAAGCTAAAACAGGAGATTACGCAGATTGAGATCGACGCGCTTGATACGATTTTCATACTCCATGCAGATCATGGGCAAAATGCCTCCACAGCGACGGTGAGAAATGTCGTCTCCACAGGCGTGCATCCCTATGCGGCACTCTCAGCTGGTTTGAGCGCATTGTGGGGCAAATCACACGGAGGCGCAAATGAATCGGTTATGGATCAGCTTGAGATGATCGGCGATGTGAATCGTGTCGAGCACTTCATACAAAAGGCTAAGGACAAGAGCGATCCTTTCAGGCTCATGGGCTTTGGACATCGCGTTTATAAGAGCTATGACCCGCGTGCAAAAATCCTAAAAAAGCTCAAAGATGACTTGGATAAAAAGGGTGTCCAGATGGATCAACGCCTCGTAGAAATCGCCGAAAAGATTGAAGAAATCGCCACCAAAGACGAATATTTTATCTCTAGGAATCTCTACCCTAATGTGGATTTTTATTCAGGAATCATTCTGACCGCACTCAAGATTCCCAAAAGTATGTTCACTCCGATTTTTGCCGTTGGTAGAATGCCCGGCTGGTGCGCACAGGTGCTCGAGTTTTTGCAAGATCCCAACATGAAAATCACGCGCCCGCGTCAAATGTATATCGGAAAATAACTCTTTAAAAGGTGCCTAATGCAAAATGCGTGGAATCCAAAAAGCTGGCGCGAGAAGCCCATCAAACAGCAGCCCATTTACAAAGACAAAGGGTTGCTAAAAAGCGTCGAAGAGGAGCTTAGAAGCTATCCTCCGCTGGTCTTTGCAGGGGAAGCGCGCGCGCTCAAAAAACGCCTAGCCGCAGCGACCAAAGGGCATGGATTCCTGCTTCAGGGGGGTGATTGCGCGGAGAGCTTCTCGCAATTCAACGCCATTAACATTCGCGACATGTTCAAAGTGATTTTGCAAATGGCGGTAGTCTTGACCTTTTCGGGTAGCTGCCCCGTGATTAAAGTAGGGCGACTTGCGGGGCAATTCGCCAAGCCTCGCTCCAGCGATGAAGAGAGTATCAACGGCGTAACACTCCCGAGCTATCGCGGGGATATTATTAATGCGACGGAGTTTGGCAAAGAGGCGCGTGAAGCAGATCCAAAGCGCATGCTGAGGGCTTACCATCAGAGTGCCGCGACACTCAACCTCATTCGCGCTTTTGCGCAAGGCGGACTGGCGGATCTGCATGAGGTTCATCGCTGGAATCTCGGCTTTGTCGAGAGCTCCTTTGGTGAAAAGTATCAAGCCCTAGGCGACCGCATCACTGAGGCACTCTCCTTCATGGAGGCTTGCGGAATCAACTCAAACAACACGCCTATCCTCCATGAGACGGAGTTCTACACCTCGCATGAGGCTTTACTGCTGAATTACGAAGAGGCTCTCACGCGCTGCGATCACCTCACGGGAGATTGGTATGACTGCTCTGCGCACATGCTGTGGATTGGCGAACGCACAAGGGAGCTTGATGGCGCGCATTTGGAGTTTTTGCGCGGGGTAAAAAACCCCGTTGGAGTGAAGATCGGACCTCACGCAACCAAAGATGAAATGCTCGGAATCTGCGATATTTTAAATCCCGAAAACGAGGCGGGACGGCTCAATTTCATTGTCCGCATGGGTGCTGAGAAGATCGGCGAGCGTCTGCCGACACTTATTAGAAACATCAAGGAATCGGGGCGCGAAATCCTGTGGAGTATCGACCCGATGCATGGGAATACGATTAAGGCGAGCAGCGGCTACAAAACACGCGTCTTTGATCAGGTGCTAAGCGAGGTGCGTTCATTTTTTGAGATCCACAAAGCTGAGGGCACCTATGCGGGGGGAATCCACCTAGAGATGACGGGGCAAGATGTTACCGAATGTATCGGCGGAAGTCAGGCGATTACCGAAGAGGAGCTTGCGTGCAATTACAACACGCAGTGCGACCCGAGGCTAAACTCCACTCAAGCACTGGAGCTTGCATTCCTCATCTCGGAGATACTTAAGAATCGCTAGCCTTCCCCTTTGATATTCCACCTTTAAAAGGCATTTAAATGACATTTTATGACCTATTAAATGATTTTAGAGAACGGACAAAAAATCACAGCGAACGTGAAAAGGGCAAATGGCTATGAGCGAAGAGACGCGATTCGCGACTGGGCGCTAGGGGAATTTCAGCGAGTTTATAAAGATAACACGATCGGTAAGGAAGATATTTTTTATTACATTTACGGGCTGTTTCACTCAAATGAATACAAAACACGCTATGCGGATAATCTCTCTAAAATGTTGCCACGGATTCCTTATTGCAAGGACTTTTGGGGATTTTCTCACGCAGGGCGAAATCTAGCGGGAATCCATCTAAACTATGAGAGCGAAAATCTAAACAAAAGCACAAAAGTTATCAAGCTATCTGAAAGAAATGCGGGAATCTTCACAAGGGATTTAAGCGATTTGGAAGCGATGGATTTTAAAGTTACAAAAATGCGATTCGCTAAAAAGAGTAGCAAAGTCGATAAAAGTTCCATCGAATTTAACTCCAAAATTGTGCTCATTAATATCCCATTGCATGCTTATGAATATGTTGTCAACGGCAAAAGTGCAATTGAATGGATTATGGAACGCTACCAAATCAAAACGGACAGGGATAGTGGAATTCTAAACGATCCAAATACCTTTAGCGACAATCCGCGCTATATTTTGGATCTGCTTTTAAGGATTATCGAAGTGAGTGTCCGAAGCGTGGAGATTATCAATCATTTACCAAAAATGAAAATCCTCGGAGAATCGTAAGAGAATCGGGACAAAATGCCGCGAGGAATCAAGTCAAAAAACAGAGCGAGAATCAGAGTAGACTTCGCACTTTTATCTACTTTGGCTAAAACTCACCCCAACTTGCACGCAACAAAGCTCTTTATGCGCGCTAACAATCCATTCCCCTCTTTGACGAGTGGATAGCCAAGCGCGTTGAGCCTTTGAGCGAGCTCTTTCTCCCCGTTCTCCTCAATCTCAAGCGTGATTCGCCCCTCCTCCACACTCACATCAATCGCCCCAAAATCGCCTTCCAGCGATTCCCGCAGCTTCTTAGCGCAACCGCCGCATTTGACATTGAGAACCTCAAAACTCTTTTTCATGAAAACTCCTTTAATCCCTTTCTATGAAAGAGAAAACAACGCAGAGAATCTTAGCGTGAGATATTTAAACTTTACTCTCAACTATTTCTCAAGAGCAAACTCAACCGCGGCTTTGGCAAGCTCCAAAGTCGCGTCAACAAACCTGTCTTTTTTCTTGGCGTGGGGCAAAAACAGCGGTATCTCCGTGCATGCAGCGATATAAGTATCAGCTTCGATTGCCGCCATCGTGTCATTAAAAAGCTCGATGTATTCATGGAGTTTATTCGCTTTCGCCCCCTTATAAATGCAGTCCATTATGTTATTCATCAGGTTTTCGGGGATTTTTACACATTCAAAATTCGCAGCAATTAGCTCGTTTTCATAGATTTTAGCCACGCTTGTGCCCGTGGTGGCAATGATGGCAACCTGTTTGGCATTCGGGAAGTTTGATTTTATCGACCTAGTCGTAATCTTGGCAATGTGCAGGATATTTACATCGCACTCTTTTGTAAGCCTCTCTGCAAAGTAGTGCGCCGTGTTGCAAGCGATACAGATAGCCTCGCAGCCCGCATTTTTTAGCCTCATTGCGGAATCCTTCATGAAAGGAAACGGATCTTCGCCTCTGTGCAGAATATACGCCGTGCGGTCGGGAATCTGCGGGTAATTATCGATGACAATGGGGATGTTGTCTTGATCTTTTATGGCACCCGTAAGTTCGACGATTTTTGCATACAGATCAATCGTCGCCAACGGTCCCATGCCGCCCAAAATCCCGATTCGTTTCACGAAAAACCCTTAAAAGCCGAGAGCAGAGCCTCGGCTAGATGTAGCTCAAAAATTCTTAGATAAGAACCGGAGCTATCGCAAATGCAAATGCGACTGAAAGTGCGACCATGATGGTGCCGGGCATAAAGAATGAGTGGTTGAATACGAATTTACCAACCTTTGTTGTCCCGGTATCATCCATAGCAATAGCACCCAAAGTGGTTGGGTATGTAGGAAGCACAAATAGTCCTGAAACAGCGGCAAATGAGGCGACCAAGATCCAAATTTGACCTGAATTTTCAGGGCTGGTCATTCCAAGTGCAGCAGCGACTGCAGGCATCATAACGCGCGTAGTAGCGGCTTGAGAGTAGAGCAAGCAGCTTAGGAAATATAGCGCGACAGCCAACACGAACGGATACTGAGTAACGACGCTCTTAGCTACATCTTTGATAGCATCGATGTGTCCGTTCACAAAAGTAGTCCCCAACCATGCAATACCGATGACGCAGATGCATGCATTCATACCGCTTTGGAAAGTGCTGGTTGAGAGCAATTTGCTTGTGTCAATCTTACAAAGCGTAGCAATGAGGAATCCGATGGTAAGCATAAAGCTAATAATTGCATTATCTCTAGTGAGAATAGGATTCTCAACCAGCCCCACGCTCTTTGAAATTGCAAGTGCATAGCAAACGACAATCAAAACACCGATAGCAAAGATTGCAACTGATCTTTTCGCATAAGGTTTAAGCTCTTGATACTCCACCTCTTTGACCTCAGCGACGGCACCTCTAGCTAGTCTGTCTTTATAAATAGGATCTTTTGAGAGGTCAAGGTCGTAGAATTTATTCACGACAAACGCGGTAACAATCATAGCTACAAAAGTCGTAGAAATGCAGATGAAAAGTAGCATAGGATAGCTAACGCCAAGAGGTTCACACACACCGGTCATTGCGACAAATGCCGCAGATATCGGGCTAGCTGTAATTGCCACCTGAGATGAAACGACTGAAAGCGCAAGAGGCGCGCTAGGCTTGATGTTCTGTGTCTTAGCAACCTCGACAATGACCGGAATCATGGAAAATGCAGTGTGTCCGGTGCCCGCTAGTATCGTAAGAAGATAGGTAACGATGGGAGCTAGGTAGTTGATTTGTTTTGGGTTTTTGCGCAAAATTTTTGATGCGACCTGAACCAAATAATCAAGCCCTCCAGCCACTTGCATCGCAGTGATCGCCGAGATAACCGATGCGATGATAAGAATAACATCCATCGGAATGTCCTTCATCTGCACCTTCATGCCCAACATCGCCAAAACAATGACACCAAGACCGCCCGCATAACCGACACCCATACCCCCCAGCTTAACACCTAGGTAGATACCGCCGAATAGGACTATAACCTGCAAAATCAGCACTATATCCATAGGAAAACCCCTTGTATTAGATTTTTAACTCACGTATCCAAGAGCATGCCAAATTCGCTCCGACATGCTCCAACTTCACTCAAAATGACCCGCTAAATTACTTGCCCATGTGAGGGTTTAGCATATTCTTAGGCTCTAGTATCTTGTCTATTTCTCCTTTTTTCAAATATCCTCTCTCTAGGCAAATATCACCGACGGCTTTACCTGTTTGGAGTGCTTCTTTAGCGATGCTGGCAGACTTTTCATATCCGATGTATGGGTTAAACGCTGTGACGATTCCCACAGAGCCGAGCACGGATTTTAGGCAAGCTTCGGGATTTGCGGTTAGCTTTTTGACCGCTTTCTCGGCTAGAGTCTTCATCGCGTTTTCAAGAATGAAGATTGAATTAAACAGCGCATAAGCAATACCGGGCTCAAATGCGTTTAGCTCAAACTCGCCCCTTTCACTGCAAAGCATAATCGTTACGTCATTACCGATGACTTCATAGCACGCCTCGCCCACTACCTCTGCGATAACTGGATTTACTTTACCGGGCATAATGGAGCTTCCCGGCTGCATTTGAGGCAGATTTATCTCGCCAAGACCACATCTTGGACCTGAATTCATCAATCTTAGGTCATTTGCAATTTTGCTTAGACGCACTGCTGCGGTTTTTAGCGCACCACTAACATGGACAAAATCAGCCGTATCCTGCGTAGCAGCGATGAAATCATCAGCGGGCTTAAACGTAACGCCTGTAATCTTGCTCAAAATCTTATGAACAGCGGCTTTGTAGTCAGGGTGGCAGTTAATACCCGTTCCAATAGCGGTCGCACCCATGTTTAGCACAGCCATAGATTCCCGAGCGGCGGTAATTTTCTCGATATCGCTCTTGATGTAGCTTGCAAACGCGTGAAAAGTGTTGCCAAGAGTCGTAGGGACGGCGTCCTCAAGCTCGGTTCTACCCATTTTGATGATGTCTTTGAAGTCTTTTGCTTTAGCTTCCAGCTCGTTTTTGAGCAGCTCCATCGCCTTAAGCAGGTCGGTTAGTTTCGCGTAAGTCGCGACTTTAATAGAGCTTGGATAAGTGTCATTAGTGCTTTGTCCCAAATTCGTATGGTCGTTTGGATGAAGATACTGATACTCGCCCTTTTTGTGTCCCAGGCTCTCAAGTGCGATATTCGTGATGACTTCATTGGTATTCATATTCGTGCTCGTCCCGGCACCCCCTTGAATCATATCTACTACGAATTGATCCAAATATTTGCCCGCAATCAGCTCATCGCACGCTTTTGCAATCGCATCGGCTTTTTGCGCATCCAAAACGCCAACCTCTTTGTTGGCTAAGGCTGCGGCTTTTTTGATTTGAGCGAATGCCTTGACAAAATAGGGATAATCCTTAAGCGGTCGTCCGCTCATATGGAAGTTCTCAAGTGCCCTAAAAGTCTGCACCCCGTAATAGACATCATCAGCTATCTCCAACTCGCCTATGAAGTCGTGTTCCCTTCTCGTTCCCATAACGATTCTCCTTTTGATGAATTTGGATACGCGAAAGTTATAACGCACTCAAACTGATAAGTGCACCCAAAACAGTATTTAGATTAAAAATTTAATATTCAAATAAAAGTGATGAAACTTTTCCTTTTAGGCAAATTCCCTTTGAGCAAAAATGCTCCGCACTGCTTCCATGACCTCGCTAGGCAGCAAAAGCTCCATGCAATTGTGGTGAGAGAGCGGGCAGACGCGCTTTTTACACGGGGAGCAAGGGAGATGTTTAGAGAGCAAAATCATGGGCGCGCTAGGATTATAGGGCGAAGTCTCGGTGTGATCGGTAGAGCCAAAAAGCGCAATCAGAGGCACCTTGAGCGCGCAAGCAAGGTGCATGGGTCCGCTATCATTTGTGATAAAAAGATCAAAAGTCGCAATCGTGTCAATAAGCTCGCTTAAGGAAGTTTTCGCCGTGAGGTCAAGCAGCAAGGGCGAGGGCTTAAGTGTAGCGAGGATTCTCTCATTCCCCTCTCTATCGCCCTCCCCACCGCAAATCACCACGCCATATCCGCGCTCAAGAAGCAGCGAAATCAGCGTGCTAAAATGCGCCTGCGTCCATCGCTTCGCACTCCCATACGCCGCGCCGGGATTTATCCCGATGACCTTAGGTGCATGAAGGAGCGGGGGAATCGCCCTTGAATACACACAAAGACTTGGAATCGCTTCGGAGAATTCCGCCCGATTCTTGCTACTTAGGCTTTTTGCACCGATTCCCAGTGGCTGCAACAATCGCACATATCGCTCGACTTGATGAATATTTTTAGGAATCTTAGGCGCATAGCTAAGCAAAAAGGAGCGTGCCTCATTTGCAAAACCTATGCGCGTTTTTGAGCGGGTCAAAAAGAGCAGGAGAGCCGAGAGGAAGGTATTTTGAAACGTAATTGCAAGGTCGTGCCTGCCCGCCCTCCTTGCGAGCATAAGGATTCCCTTGATACGCCCTTTGGCTTTCTTGCTATCATCGACAATAAGCCTCTCTATGCGGGAATCGCGCTCAAAAAGTGCACAGGTTGCGCTCGAGCCGATATAGGTGAAGTGCGCCTCGGGGAATCGCGCGCGCAAGAGCTCCAACGCGGGCGTCGCCATCACTGCATCACCTAGCCACGTGGGTAGCTTGACTAGGATTCTCATGAATACTCCTTGGCATGCAGATTGCGCGGATTCCTCGCTGCGATTCCTCCTAATTTTGCTGAGATTCCCGCTACGATTCCCATCTGAAGCCCGCGATACCAACCCGCGCGATTTTAGAATTTCGCATAAAAATTATAGCGATTTTACATTCAAATGGCTAAAATAGCCCCTTTCATAAACCATTTTAACCTTTTGGAGCAGACATGGAGCCCCTCATTACCCCTCGAACTTTAAGCGGATTTAAAGATAGACTTCCTCACGAAGCGATGGCAAAAAGCCGACTTTTACGCACATTCAGCGATGTTTTTGAGAGTTTTGGCTTCGCTCCTATTGAGACGCCTCATCTTGAATACGCCGAAATTCTCGTGAAACAGGGGAGCGAAGAGATACAAAAGGAGCTCTATCGTTTCAAAGATCACGGGGGGCGCGATGTGGCATTGCGCTTTGATCAGACGGTGCCGCTCGCGCGCTTCATCACGCAACACAGAGGTGTTTTGGGCTTGCCTTTCAAACGCTATGCAATCGGTAATGTCTTCCGTGGAGAACGCGCACAAAAAGGGCGATACAGGGAATTTACCCAATGTGATTTTGACTTCATCGGGAGCGATAGTATCGGTGCGGACGCCGAAATCGTGCAGGTGATCTACGCCTCGCTAAAAGCCCTCGGAATCGAGGATTTCACTATTTGGATCAACAACCGCAAAATACTTAACGGAATCTGCGAGCACTTGGGGATAGGGGCGCAAACAAACGACGCGTTGCGAATCGTTGATAAGCTCGATAAAATCGGCAAGGAATCCGTTATCGATGAGCTGGTCAATGAGCTTGGAATCGCGCAAAAAAAGGCACAAGAGCTGCTGGATTTTGTCCTGCTGAAAGAGGCGGGGGATCGTGCGCAATTTTTTGAAAACATCAAGCCCTATGAAACGCTTAATAAGTCGCTTCATACGGGTATTAGCGAGCTTAGAGAGCTTTTTAATCTCCTCTCTCTGCTCAAGATTAATCCCAAATGCCTAAAAATAAATTTCTCCATTGCGCGCGGGCTTGGTTACTACACGGGAATCATCTATGAAACGACGCTAAATGCGCTCTCTGGTATCGGAAGCGTCTGCTCGGGCGGGCGATATGACAACCTCACGCAAAACTTCGCGAAAGAGCCCATGAGCGGCGTTGGAGCGTCCATTGGAATCGATCGCCTGCTCGCCGCGCTAGAAGAGCTGGGAATCACTGAAACGCGCGCCACTCCCGCGCAAATTCTCATCATCTGCATGGAAAATTGTGCGCTTGCCTATGGCTACAAAATCGCGCAAGAGCTCCGCACGCTGGGAATCAGGAGTGAAACCTACCCTGAAGCGGTCAAGCTCAAAAAATCTCTAAATTATGCGAACAGCAAGGGGCACAAATTTGTTGCGATTCTTGGCGAAGAGGAGCTAAACAGCGGCACTTTGACGCTCAAAAACATGCACTCAGGCGAGCAAAATCCAAAAATCAGCTCCAAAGAAGCGACAAAAATCATTATGAATGCGAATTCTCTCTGAAGCTTGTGCGCAATAAACTGTGGGACAAAAGCGCGTTTTGCAAGTTTAAGGGACAATTTTTACGCCTTTGCCTCCACTTTATCTCTTAAGACATCTCGCGGGAATCAGGGAAATCGCAGGACTTTTAGAAGCTTTTTATCACCCGAATGCGCGGGAATTTAAGCTAAATCAAGGAATGTTTAAATAAAATTCGCCTCTTTTGACAGACTTCACACAAAACTTCATGCGCTCGTGGCTCAGCTGGATAGAGCAACAGGTTGCGGTCCTGTAGGTCAGGGGTTCGAATCCCTTCGAGCGCACCACTTTGATCACAAAATTCACGCTTTTATATCCAAAATATGCGACGAGCTTTTTACCTCTTCTTCTTGCTCGCTCTCTTGCGCCTCCTCTTCCTGCTCTTGACTGTGAAACTCCTCTTTTTCCTTTTCCCGATCCTCATTAAGCGCGTCCGTCTCTTCGGCAGGTCGCACCTCCTCGATCTCCTGCTGTTTCTCGTCCATCTCTTGCAGATTGACTAAGGCTTGAAAGTCCATACGCTGCTGCGCGTTGGCATGCTGGATAGATGAGCTCTGCATGTTTTGATTGATATATGTGATATTGCCCAATGGAGAAACCGCCATGACTCACTCCTTTTTCACCGTGATCGTCTCGTGTTTGGCATAGACGACCTGTGCTCCTTCCGTGATTTTAACAAACTTCCTTTTGGTAAAATCGACCAAATAACTCCCCGCTAGAGTCTCCAAAAATCCCACCAAAATCCCTGAAGCTTTCTCAATCACACTCCTAGGGATTTTCCCTTTACCCGAATGGATAATCATATGCGAAGAAGGAATCTCACGCACATGTAGCCACATATCTTCAGCGCGCGCACTCTGCAAAAGCTTCACATTTTCGCGCTGATTCTTGCCAAAAGAGACCTTAATCCCCTCGATAAAAAAGCTCTCAAACTCCTCTTTTTTACCCTCATTTTTCGTGCTATTGCGTCTTTTTGGCGCGAGTATGTCTATATCTTCAAGGCTCTTACACTCGCTAATTAGCGTAATTTGCCGATGATAAAAAGCTGCTTTCCCTTCCAAAAACTCACGCTCAATATGCAGATTCTGCGCCTTTTGCGCAAGTCGCTTCGCACTCTCAAAGAGTATCTGAGCCGCCTCACTGAAGCTCCGTGCTCGCGCAGGAATCGCCACTACCCTGCACCCGCTCTCGCTCTCTAGCTCCACCTCTGGTGCAAAGCGCGTAAGCTTGTAGAGCGAAGCAAGCAAGAGCGTCGCATCCTCCTTGTGGCGCGCCGATTCCTCCAAAAGCTCGCTTTCATCGCCCAGATTATCAAGCAGAGCGAGGATCTTCTCCTTTCGCTTTTTTATGGATTGCAGAGCTGAGTTTCTCCTCTCATCAAGCTCGCGCTCAAGGCGTTTTTGATACTCCAATCTCAAGAGCTCCTGCACGGACAATCCCGCACACAGAGGCTTCTCACACAGAGGCTCTTTGGGGGGTGGAAGCGGCGCAAGGGGCTTACCAATCCGCACCTCTCTAAAGGAGCGATTGTCGCTGATATGTCGCAACGCATCAAGGATAATCCCATTTTCATCAAGCAAAATCGCATTGGTATTGCGCCCAGTGAATTCGAGCTGCAAAGTGGTGCAAAGTGCCTTGTAGCTCCCGCGACTAAGGAGCTTCAGGCGCAGTATCCGATTCCCGTCTTCCACCTCCACACCTAAAATCTCCGCCCGCGAAGTCGCCCTTTTTAGCCACAAATCAAAAGGGGCTTGATAGTGTTTCGTCCCTAAAATCGATGCAGGTGCGGTAAATATCGTCGAATGCGCGCGCGTCAAATCGACATAATAAATGACGGAATCGCACTCAAGCTTAAAGAGATTATCGCCTATTCGCTTTAGATTCACTAGCAACTTATGCTCTTTTAGCAGTTCTGCCACCCTCAAAAGCAGTGCCAGCTTCATGCGCTACCCCTCCAGACGCTTTTTGGCAAATTCCAGCGCCTCTTTGGTCACCTCGCTCCCGCTCACCATGCGCGCGATCTCATGCATGCGCCCCTCACGATCAAGCTCCTTGATGACGCTGCCCTCAAGCTCTTTTTTAACCAAAAAATGCCGATGTGCATAGGAGGGCATGTGTGGTTGATGTGAAATTGCAAGCACCTGATAAGAGCGCGAAAGCTCCTTAAGCGCCTTGGCTACGCCCTCTGATTCCTCTCCGCTCAAATTCGCATCAATCTCATCAAGGATCAAAATCCCAAGTCGCTCCGAGTAGCTCGCCTCAAGTTCCAAAAATGCCAAACGAAGGCGATTAAACTCCCCCGAGCTCACACTCTCTTTGAGCGCGTCTCCAAGCTTTAGCTCCACCTCATCGCTCCCCAACTCCCCTAAGGGAATCGCGCGCAAAACCAAAGAGGCATTCTTAAGCAATAACTCCGAGAGCTTCGCATTTAGCGCATTCACAAGCGCAGGAATCGCCCGCTCACGATAGCTATGAATGCGCCCTGCAAACTCATTTAACGCGTGCAAAAGCCGCTCGCACTCCTTTTGAAGCGTCTCGATGGAGAGATGGATATTCTCATATTCCGCGAGCTCTTTGCGCTTTTTAGCGAGATATTCGAGCGCCTCCTCCTCGCCCCCATAGCGACGTTTGAGCTCTGAAAGTCGCTCCAGTCGCTCTAAAAGCCGTTCAATATCCATATCTTCAAGCTCCAAAAGCCGTGAATTCTCCTCCTCAAACGCAAGCGCAAGCTCACTCATCGCCTCGCTAAAGAGCGCACTCTCGCGCGAAGTGAGCTCCAAAAAGCTCAAAACCGCGCGCTCCCCTTCCAAGAATCGCTCCACTCTGCCCATGAGCTCTTTGATTTTTTCCTTTTTAGAGAGGCTCTTTTTGAGGTTCATCAGCTCCTCGTATTCGCCCTTTTTGGGGTTGATTGCGCTAATTTTCTCAATCTCAAAACGCGCAAAATCCTTGAGCTCCTCAATGCGACTCTCCTCTTTGCAAAGCTCCTCAAACTCGCTCTGAGCGCGCGTATATTGCGCAAAAAGCGCGCCATATTCCTGCATGATTCCCGCAAACTCAGGCTCATTCGCGCTCACGCAGGAATCTAGCAGTGCCAGTAGCCTCTTACTCTCAAGTTCGGGAGCATTTTTGGGGCTGACATGCTTCACGAACCCTTGCGTAATCTCACGCATACGCTTTTTGGGGAGGTTTTGTGAATTGACAAAATAGCGCACCTTATCCTTTTTGGTCACCAAAAACACCGCCTCTTCGCCCGCCTCCGCGTCGATTCCCCACGATTGCAGCGAATAAGGAAGTTTTAAGGTCGCCTCAATGAGTCCCGCATTGCTCTCTTTAATCCCAAAAAGCGCGAGAATCGACTCCATGAGAAGCGATTTCCCCGCTCCGCTCGCCCCGCTAAAGATATTAAACCCCGCGTCAAACTCTAAGCTCTCCTCCCTAAAAGCGGGCGATTCCCGTATCAAAAGTCGTGCAATCACCCATTCCCCCAATTAAATTTTTTGCGCAAAACATCAAAATAATCATGCTCTTTACGCTGAATTAGCACCGCAGGAATCGGAGCTGTGGAGATTTTTAGGCACTCATTGTGCGTAAATTCCAGCACCTCCTGCCCATCGATGACCAAACTCGCATACCCGCCATCTTCAAGCTCAAGCTCAATCTTAAATTCGCCGGGCAAAATCAGAGGTCGCTGCGTGAGTGAATGCGCACAAATGGGCGTGAGAATGAGATTTTGCGAATAGGGATAGACTACGGGCCCGCCTGCACTGATATTATACGCCGTCGAGCCCGTAGGCGTGGCAATAATCAATCCATCGCCGAAATAGGTGTTAAAAGGCGCGCCATTAATGGAGGCTTGAATGCGAATCATGCCCGAAGTGGGACGACGCGTGAGGATAATCTCATTGAGCGCGTGGAATTTCTGCGCCCCGTTTTTCAAAAGCAGCTCGCCCTCAAGCATTAGGCGCGATTCCATGCGGTATTCCCCGCTTTTTAGCCCCTTGATAAACTCCGCCACCTCATCTTGCTGCACATCAGTAAGGAATCCAAGCCGCCCCATATTAATCCCCAGAATCGGCTTGCCATACCCATAACTTCGCCGCGCCACCGAGATGAGCGTCCCATCTCCGCCGATAGAGATAAGCATGTCCGATTCCGCACAAAGTCGCTGAAAATCGCTCCCATAAACCCCAATCATGCCCCCGCTAATACTATCAAGCATGACGTCGATTCCCTCATTTTCAAAGAGCGCGCGCACCTTGAGGAAAAACTCCTTAAGAATCGGCGATGAGGGACGGAGGATAATCCCTACGCGCTCGAGCTTACTTAACATGGGCGAGCGATCATTCTACGTAATAGGCTTTGATACGATAGCCGCGATGAGACGCTTCTTGCAGGCTCGGCCCCTCAAAAGCGACGGCATTAGGAAGCTTTTTGGCGATCGCTCTAATCGCCTCGCGTGCCCTGAAGCTCGCCAGCCCCTCTTGTTTAAGCTCCGGACTCAACCCTCCATAGGGCGAGGAATCGACAATCCCCTGCACTTCAAACACGACCACGCGCTTATCCGCTTCAAGCTCCTTGTGGACGTTCGCTGCGACTGAAATAGCGCAATTCTCGGGAATCGCCCACTTCCCCACTTCCATCGTGCGACACTCCGTGATAATAGCCTCTTTGGGGTGTATCATATAGGAGAGCACGGGATTTGCCTCGGTCGCCCTGCGCGTCTCCACGAGCCGATCGATTTGCTGCTGACGCTGCTCCAGCTCGGCTTTCAAACGCTCAATCTCTTTAGCAGAGACGCTGTCGGTCACGGAGGTTTGCGCATTTTTCAGCGACCCTACAGAGCGGTTTTGCTCTTGTATGAAAAAGAGATAATAAACGCTCCCAAGCGCAATTAGGAGCAACAAGACAAAAAGCAATACATAAAAAAGCGCGTTTGAGCCCTGTCTATCTCTCCCGATAATATCCATGACCTCATTCTCTTTCATGATTTCCCCTCCTTGAATGGGCTTACTTACGCGCTAGAGCCTCGGTGCAGCCCTGCCTTTACTTTCTCATATGCCTCTTGGATTCCCCGAAAACGTTCGGTGTATCCTTCGATGATTTCAGGATCTTGCCCATAGACATTATCGGGGTGATATTCGCGCACAAGCTCCAAGTAGCGATTCTTAATCACACTCCAATCATCGTGAATATCACACGAGAGCACCTTTAGCCCCTGACGCAACTCGCGCTCCTCCTTGGTAAGATAGAGCGATTCTTCCAGCGATTCAAAAGCGGCGAATCGATGGTGCGCCTTAAAGGAATCATAATCAAAATCCAGCACGACATTATGGATCACTCGCTGTCGCAAAACCCCCATAAGCTTCTCCCAAAATCGATCAAGCGTGCTATCAAGATAGATCTCCTGCGTGCTGTATCCGAGCACATATCCATCAAAGAGCGACATTAAATAGCGGCGCGCGACGCGTGAGGGGCGATCAAGCGTGAGGGCGATCCGCTCTGTTTTGATAAAGCGCATCGCCACTTTGACATACTCCAAAACACCGCTCTCTTCAATGATTTTGATCCGAATGGGCATGTAGCTGCTTTGCAAAAGCAAATCAAAAGGGACGCTCTCTTCGCGCGATTCCCTGTGCATGCCGACATGATACGCCCAGTTGAGAAAATAATCTTTCTTCAAACGCTCGCCATCATCTAATATGAGAATCGAGCTGGAAAGCTGGTAGCTCTGCGAGAAATGCCGCGTAGCAAATGTGATTGCGCGCTTTAGGAATTCTGAATGACGCTCAATGGTAATCTGAATGTATTTCTCAAACAGCTCAACTTTCATTCGCCGGCTCCATCCTTGCTACGATTCCTCGATCTTTCCCAGTCTCTTTGTGCGTAATTCTATCCACTAGATGATAAAAAGCAAAGAATGTTCCAAGGGATAGCCTAAGAAAGAGGGGTAAACGCTAGGTTCGAAGGGTGTCTGCAAGAGGGGTGTGAGATTCTCAAAAGTTATGCAAGATTTCCACATGATGATTTCTCTATAACAAGGTTCTCGCGTTAAGATTCCCAGTCCCGCTATAATTACCATTCCAAATTTACCTCGGAGCTGCAAATGGAATATATCCTTCTCCTGCTACTTGGGCTTTTTGCCGGGACGCTCGCGGGCTTTTTTGGCATTGGCGGCGGGACGTTCATTGTGCCGATGATGATGCTCCTAGGGCATGACATCAAGACCGCCGTGGGAATCTCCATCATGCAGATGATCTTCTCCTCGCTTGCAGGCTCTTATCTTAACTTCAAAAAGCGCAATCTTGATTTTAATGACGGGCTCTATGTGGGAATCGGTGGCTTCATCGGGGCGATTTTCAGCGGATTCCTCGTCGCGAATATCCCATCAAAAGTCCTTGAAATTACCTTTTTCTTCCTTGTGATTTTCTCCATTTATCGCTTCGCGCGCAATAAAAGCACTCAAAAAGAGGGTGCACTTAAAGTCCCTAACCGCGCCATTTTGGTGCTTCTTGGCGCATTTGTGGGGATTTTTGCCATTTCGCTTGGGATCGGCGGAGGCATGCTTCTTGCGCCACTTCTTGGCTATTACCTCGGATATAGCTCCAAACGCGTCATTCCCATCGCGCTATTTTTTGTAATTTTCTCCTCATTTTCGGGATTCCTAAGCCTCGCATACCACGGCTATGTCGATTATAAGCACGGATTTATCGTGGGAATCTCCTCAATCATCGGCGTGCAATTAGGAATCGCCCTGCTTCAGAGAATCGACGCAAAACGCCATAAATACGCGCTTTTAGCAATGTATATCATCGTGCTTATCGTCATGGCAAGGAAGATTCTGGGAATCTAGCCCGCCCCAAGAATCGCGCCCGTGTTCGTGTTTTTGTAAGGGCAAAGTGGTATAATCCAGCCCTTTATCCTTAAAAAGGGGGCTAGACCTTGATTGATCACATCTCCATCATCGGCGCAAAAGAGAATAATCTAAAAAATATTAATCTTGAGATTCCCAAGAATCGGCTCGTCGTCTTCACGGGGCTTAGCGGGAGCGGCAAAAGCACGCTTGCCTTTGATACGCTCTATGCGGAAGGGCAGCGGCGATACATCGAGTCGCTAAGCTCTTATGCGCGGCAATTTTTAGACCGTGTGGGTAAGCCAAATGTCGATAAAATCGAAGGACTCACGCCCGCGATTGCCATTGATCAAAAGACAACAAGCAAGAATCCACGCTCAACTGTGGGAACGATTACAGAGATTTATGACTACATGCGCCTACTCTACGCCCGCGTGGGGAATCAGCACTGTCATATTTGTGGCAAACCAATCTCGCAGATGAGTGCGAGCGACATCATTGAGCAGGTGCTCTCGCTTCCACAGGAATCTAAAATCATCATTCTTGCGCCCATTATCAAGGAGAAAAAGGGGACGTTTGGCGACAAAATCGAATCGCTCCGCGCTAAAGGCTATGTGCGAGCGCAAATTGATGGCGTGATGGTGCGGCTTGATGAGGAGATTACGCTTGCTAAAACCAAAAAACACACGATTAAAGTCATCATCGATCGCGTCATCATAAATGACGCCAACAAGGAGCGAATCGCGCAAGATGTGGAAAAGGCTCTCAAAGAATCTTATGGCGAAGTAGAGATTGAGATTCTTGGCAGCACGAGCGAAGAGGCGAGCAGGCTTATCCATTACAGCGAGCATTTGGCGTGCTTTGATTGCAAGGTGAGCTTTGAGCCACTCGAGCCGCTGAGCTTCTCTTTTAACTCCCCAAAAGGTGCATGCAACGAGTGCGATGGGCTGGGAATCCGCTATAGCATCGACATAAAAAAGGTCATTAATCCGCATTTACCGCTAAACAAAGGCGGAATCAAGGTCATCTACGGCTACAATCGAGGCTATTACAACGATCTGTTTCATGCCTTTTGCAAAATTGAGGGAATCGACCCGAATGTGAGCTTTGAGGAGCTTGATGAGTATCAGCAAAAGCAGATTCTACACGGGAGCGCAAACGAAGTGAGCTTCACATGGCGCAGCTCCAAGCTCGTGCGTCCGTGGCAGGGGGTCATTCAGATTGCTTATGATATGTTTAAAGATGATAAAGAGTTAAATGATTACATGAGTGAAAAAATATGCGATAGTTGCCATGGACATCGTCTCAGTCCTCAATCACTTGCAGTTAAAGTGGCGAATATGAGAATTAGTGAGCTACTTGATTTGCCCATTGAAGAATGCTATAAATTTTTTAATAATATGGATAATTTCAAATATTTAAGCAAGCAAAAAAGCATGATCGCCGAACCGATTTTAAAGGAGATTAAAGAGCGTCTCTATTTCCTTTATGATGTGGGGTTGGGCTATCTCACGCTCGGGCGCGACGCGCGCACCATCAGCGGCGGGGAATCGCAGAGGATTCGCATTGCAAGCCAAATTGGGAGCGGGCTCACGGGCGTGATGTATGTGCTTGATGAGCCCAGTATCGGGCTACATGAGCGCGATACGCTTAAGCTTATTAAGACGCTCCGCAGTCTGCAAGAAAAAGGCAACAGCGTCATCGTCGTGGAGCATGACAAAGAGACGATTACGCATGCGGATTTTGTCGTGGATATTGGTCCAAAGGCAGGGAAATTCGGCGGGGAAGTGGTCTTTGCGGGGAATCTGGACGCGCTTAAAAAAAGCGATTCCCTCACGGCGCAATACCTTAATGGTAAGCGTAAAATCGAATATTTTTATCGCAGGAATCAAGAGCATTGGCTTACCATCAAGAACGTAACCATCAACAACATCAAAAATCTGAGCGTGCGCATTCCGCTGGCAAATTTCGTCTGTATCACGGGCGTAAGCGGGAGCGGCAAAAGCTCGCTCATCTTGCAAACACTGCTGCCTGTGGCACAAGAGATTTTAAACAACGCGCGTAAGGTAAAAAAGGTCGATGGTGTGGAGATTACGGGAATCGAGCGGCTCGATAAGGTCATCTACCTTGACCAAAGCCCCATCGGACGCACTCCACGAAGCAATCCGGCGACCTATACGGGCGTGATGGATGAGATCCGCTCACTCTTTTCTGAGACCAAAGAGGCGCAGATTCGTGGCTATTCCGTAGGGCGATTTAGCTTCAATGTCAAAGGTGGGCGGTGCGAGAAGTGTCAGGGCGAGGGTGAGATTAAGATTGAAATGCACTTTTTGCCTGACATCATGGTCAAATGCGATAGCTGCCATGGAAGCCGCTACAACGCCCAAACACTCGAGGTAACCTACAAGGGTAAAAATATCGCCGATGTGCTGAATATGAGCGTGGAGGAGGCACTCGAGTTTTTTAGCACGATTCCTAAAATCGCTCAAAAGCTCCAAACACTGCATGATGTGGGGCTTGGCTATATCACTTTGGGGCAAAATGCTATCACGCTAAGCGGAGGCGAAGCGCAGAGGATTAAGCTCGCAAAGGAGCTTGGACGCAAGGATACGGGACAGACGCTCTATGTGCTTGATGAACCGACGACGGGGTTGCATTTTGATGATGTGAATCGCCTAACAAAAGTGCTGCACCATCTCACCGAGCTGGGCAATAGCGTCATTGTCATCGAGCACAATCTTGATATGATTAAAAATGCCGACTACATCATCGATATCGGACCTGAAGGTGGGAGTAAAGGCGGGAAAATCGTCGATAGCGGCACACCTGAAGAGGTGGCAAAACGCTGGGAATCGCGCGGAAGCTACACGGGGAGATTCCTCGCTAAGGAACTTGGGATTAAATAGAGCAGGTGACTGCTTTTAATAGTGCGAGAGCGTAAATTCCCTGCGCAGGTTTAAGCGGGCTAATGCAGGATTTGCGGAAAGGTGCGCATTTTACGCGCGCTTCCTACTTTAAGTGCCCTTTTTTCAGGGCACATCTTTATAGCGTTCTCTGACTCTCAAAATCTCATCAAGATTCGCAAAAAAGGCGTCAATCACTTTGGGGTCAAAATGCTCCCCTCTTTCCCTGCGCAATAGCGCGTAAACATCTTCCAAATCCCACGCCTTTTTGTAACAACGGTCGCTTCCAAGCGCGTCAAATACATCGGCGAGCGCGACGATTCTCCCATAGATATGGATCTCTTCGCCCTTTTTTCCGCTAGGATAGCCCATGCCATTCCATTTTTCGTGGTGCTCATGCGCAATAGTCGCCGCAGCCTTAAGAATCCGACGATTTGAATGCTTTAGCGTCTCATAGCCAATTTGCGTGTGATTTTTCATCACTTCAAATTCTTCAGGTGTTAGCTTGCCGGGCTTATTCAAAATCGAATCGGGAATCGCCACTTTGCCGATGTCATGCATAGGTGAAGCGATTTTGATAAGCTCTGCTTCCATTTCGCCAAGACCAATCCCCAAAGCCAAAATCTTTGAATATTCCGCCACGCGCTTCACATGATACCCTGTCTCTTTGGAGCGCGATTCCCCAATTTCTGCCATCGTGTAGATGATCTCCTTTTGCGTCTCCTCGATCTCTGCGTAGAGCATAGCCGATTCCAACGCGCTACCCGTATAGGTCGCCGCGAGCGTAAGATAACGCGCATCTTCACGGCTAAAAGCTTGTGAGAGGGTCGTTTTATTGACGACCTGATACACGCCGATAATATCCCCCTCGCTGCTAAGAATCGGCAGAGCAATAATCGAATGCGTGCAATAACCTGTCTTTTTATCCACCTCTTTGTTAAAACGGGAATCGCTATAAGGGTCATTGACAATCAGCGTCTCGCCACTGCTCGCCACAGATCCCGCAATTCCGCTTCCTAACGGGATTCTCACGACATCAATCCCATGCGCCACTTTTGTCCATAGTTCATTTTTCTCTTTGTCAATGACCCAAATCGTGCACCGATCTGCCATGACAATCTGCCGTGCCATATCCGCCATTAACATGAGCAAATGCTCTAAATTGCGCTCTTGGACGATTTTGCCCACATGCTCAAAGATGATAGATAAAATCTCCTCTTTGCTGGGTTCTTCTTTGACCCCCGCAGCAAGCTCGCCCACATCAAAAGGCAAAAATGCCCTCTCACCGCAAATGCGCTCCCTAGAGCGAAGCAGCCCAATCTCATGCACTTCATGAATAATATCCTCCCTAAAGGCGGGCTTCAGATGAAAAAGATGGAAAAGCACATCCTGTCGCTTGAGGCGATTCCTTGCTTCTAGAAGGATTTTGGGCGTGAGATGGCGACTATTTTTCGCCAAAGTGGCAAAATCCGAAGGGAAAGAGACATCAATAAGCACCTGAGCGATCTCTTCGCGAGAATCGATGAGCTCCCACATCTCTTTGAAGCTATACGTATCGGAGGTAAAGTAGATACAGTCTTTCCCGCATTTAATCAAATACCCCACCGAGCCCCTAGTGTGGTCGCTGGGCACCGCCTCAAGAGTGATCCCGTCCTCAAGCGTAAAGCACTCTCCGATCTTAAGCTCCTCAAAGACCAGCGCACATTCATTCGATCTAGGCAGGGTAATCTTGCGAAAATCAGGCCACAGCTCGTTATTAAAGAGATGATTACTCACGATTTCAATCGTCTCTTTTGTGCCATAAACGCGCAGGGGACGCTTCATCTTCGTATAGTAATAATCAAGCCAAAAAGGGATCTCAAGCACGTGATCCAGGTGCGCGTGGGTGAGAAAAATGCGCTCAAGCGTGGGATCGTTTCCCTTGAAGCCTTTGAGTAGATTCCCCGCGTCAATCGCCGTGCTCGGCGTCACCTCGATACAGGTCGTCCCGCTCGTCTCATCACGCCCTCCCGCGCCACCAAGAAGCTTGATTCCCTTTACCATGAAACCTCCCATAAAAAAGAAGATATGAAGATCCGACTATGAAGTTTACCCGAATTTAAGCCATAATACACAAAATTATTCACTCAAAACAAAGGAATCGCCCGTGAAACTCCGCCCCAAAACACTTTTGCTCCTCACGCTTATTTTAGTGACTTTCTTTTTTGAAACGCTTCTTTATTTTACCCCCTCAGCCCTCCTCTCGCAGCTTGAATACAAGCTTAAAGATGCGATGTTTCTGTGGCGCGGAGAGCAAAAGGCACACGAGGCAATTACAATTTTGGACATTGATGAGCGCAGTTTGGAGGCGTTGGGGCAGTGGCCTTGGAGTCGCGACAAAATCGCAAAAATCCTAAATAACCTCACTCAAGCAGGCGCGGGAATCATAGGGCTTGACATTGTCTTTGCCGAAGAGGATGCAAGCTCTCCACATCGCGTGCTCGCATCGCTCGGGATCAAGAAAAAAGACGCGCCCAATTTCGATGAAGCACTTGCGCACAGCTTTGCAAATTCACCTCTAGTCGCGGGGTATGTCTTTGCAATGCACGATGATGGAATCGCGCCCCACCGCGCCCCACCGACCAATGCCCTCATCATCGAGCGCAACAAACCTGCGGATTCCTACCTGCCTAAGCCCTACCGCACGATTTTAAACACACCTTTGCTCCAGCAAAGTGCCTACTCAAGCGGCTATTTCAACACGATTCCCGACCGCGATGGCGTGGTGCGTAGCGTGCCTCTTGTCATGGAATACGATGGTGTGCTCTACCCCGCGCTTTCGCTAGAGATGATCCGCTTGGCTCTAGGGAGCGGACGCATCGAGGTGGAATACGACCATAACGGAGTCTTCGCAATCACTGTGGGCGAGCTTGTGATTCCCACCGATACTTCGGGACGACTTTGGGTAAATTACCGCGGGGGCGCAAAAAGCTATCCCTATATTTCGGCTTTAGATATTTATGAAAACCGCTTCGATTCCTCACTGGTTGAGGGCAAAATGATACTTTTTGGCACTTCTTCT
Organism: uncultured Wolinella sp.; assembly: GCA_963540505.1. Classification (GTDB taxonomy): domain Bacteria; phylum Campylobacterota; class Campylobacteria; order Campylobacterales; family Helicobacteraceae; genus Wolinella. The sequence goes on along the minus strand of CAUTMV010000005.1, from coordinate 106,284 downwards.
ACAGGGCTTTTGGATCTGCGAAGCACTCCATTTGAGAGTGCTTACCCGGGCGTGGAAGTGCATGCAAACGCCCTTGATAACATGCTAACGCAAAACTTCATCGCACGAGGGGTTTGGAGCACAGGCACAGATCTCCTGACGCTTCTTATCCTCCCGCTCATCGGAGGTGCAGTTTTATTCGTCTCAAGCGTATTCTTAAGCTCGATTCTCATGATTTTGCTCCTCGCCTCGCTACTATTTACTCACTACTACTTGATGTTTTCACACGGGGTTATTGTGCATACATTCACGCCGCTAGTATCGCTCACGACACTGTTTTTTGGTGGAATTCTCATTAATTACTTCTTCGAATCTCGCCAAAAAGAGCTCATCAAGGCAAAATTCGCTCGCAAAGTCTCACCCGATGTCGTCGATGAGCTCATCGCAAATCCGCAAAACCTCGCACTTGAAGGTAAAGAGGCGGAAATTACAGTCTTTTTTAGCGATGTGCGCGACTTCACATCAATATCTGAAAAACTCCACTCTGCACGGGATCTCATCGCTCTACTCAACGACTACATGACACCCATGGTCGAAATCATCGCGCGCCATCACGGCACGATTGATAAATTCATCGGCGATGCGATCATGGCATACTGGAATGCTCCAAAAAGTGTTCCAAAACACGCAGATAAGGCTCTAAGCGCAGCCATTGAACAGATCCTTTCGCTCGCTCCGCTCAACGAACAATTTAATGGCGCGAATCGTCCGAATATTCGTATCGGAATCGGGCTAAATAGCGGGCTTTGTGTCGTGGGTGAGATGGGCTCGCTGGGACGCTCGGACTACACATGTATCGGCGATGCGGTCAATCTCGCCTCAAGAATCGAGGGGCTTTGCAAAAGCTATGGCGCGCAGATTTTGCTCTCCGAATTCACGCTCCAAAAGCTAGAAGAGTGCGAAAAATACGAGCTTAGAGAGATTGATTTTGTGCGAGTTAAGGGCAAAACACAACCCGTGCGAATCTATGAGTGCCTTGGCTATAAAAATAATATATGGAAAGAAAATCCTAGTGATTTTGCAGAGGCATTAAAACTATACAGAAATAGCGACTTTAAAGGCTCATTAGAGATATTTAAGTCATTAAACGATAAATATAATGAAAAAATATATGAATTGTATCTAAAAAGGTGCGAGCATTACATCATCGCGCAGCCTAAAGATTTTGATGGTGTCTTTGAATACACGACCAAATAGAAGATAAAAAGCAAGTGAGACACACGATTCCCCATGCGGGAATCGACACCACGCTCTTTTGCACACTCCGCATTGATGCGAGAAGTGATACAAAAATGGGCGCAAAAAGCGAATGCTATACAAAAAGCGAATTGACGCTCTCGTTGTGATAGACCCTCTTAATCACTTCGGCAAACAGAGGGGCGACGCTGATGACGGTAATCTTTGGCGAGTTTTGTTTCAGGGGAATCGTGTTGGTTACGACCATTTCATCAAGCGCGCCCTTTTCGATTCTCTCATAGGCATTCCCGCTAAAAACCGCATGCGTCCCAAGCGCAATCACGCGCGCTGCGCCTTTATTTTTGAGAGCTTCAGCCGCCTTGATAATCGTCCCTGCAGTATCGATCATGTCATCGACCAAAATCACATCTTTGCCCTCAACCTCACCGATAATATTCATCACTTCACTGACATTCGCCCTCTCGCGCCTCTTATCCACTACGATGAGCTCCAATCCGAGCTGATCGGCAAAATAGCGCGCACGCCCCACGCCACCAATGTCCGGACTGGCGATGATGGGATTTGGGAGAGCCTTATTTCGGACGTAATCGCGAAAAACAATCGAGCCATAAAGATTATCCACGGGAATATCAAAAAATCCCTGTATCTGCCCTGCGTGCAAATCCATCGTGATGATCCGATTCGCGCCCGCTCTTTGGAGAAGATCGGCGATGAGCTTCGCTGTGATGGGCACACGCGGTGCTGCCTTGCGATCCTGACGCGCATAACCAAAATAGGGAATCACGACGCTAATGGAATTCGCCGAGCTTCTTTTGAGCGCGTCAATCATGATAAGCAGCTCCATAAGATGGTCATTGACCGGAGCACAGGTAGGCTGGACGATGAAAACGTCCAATCCGCGCACACTCTCTGAGATTTGGACATTAATTTCGCCATCGCTGAAGCGATTCACAATCGCGCCCGAGAGCGAAACACCCAGATGTTCGGAAATTTCTTTGGAGAAGTCGGGGTGAGCACTCCCCGTAAAAATCTTATAGCCTCGCACGGAAGAGATCCTTTGGAAGTAATTTTGAAATCTTAAGGTGTTAGGAGAATAATTGTATTCAAAAATCTCTTAAGAAAATGTCGAATCCACAATCCAACCTCCACCCACAACCAAATCATCATCATACAAGACAAGAGCCTGACCGTTCGCCACGCCATACACGGGCTCTTTAAGCTTTGCAATAAGCATTCCCTCTGTGCTCATCTCTATGCTCGCTCGCACTTTCGCACCCCGATAACGCACTTTCGCATAAAGTTCCCTAGCGGAAGAATCGCTGGGAATCCTAACGGGAATCGCCGTGATGACATTACGCTTTAGCTCCTCTTTGCCTCCCACGACAAGACGATTCTCGCCGGGATTAATCGAGAGAACGTAATGGGGCTCATGTGCGCCACGCACACTAAATCCCTTGCGCTTTCCGATGGTATATTGCATGTAGCCCTTGTGCTCGCCGATCTCCCTCCCACGGGAATCCGTAACGATTCCTTGCTGCTCTACATCAAAATGCCTCTTTAGCACCTCAATATAGCTACGATCTACAAAGCAGATCTCTTGGGAATCCTTATAACCCCCTAGGCTTCCAAGCCACGGCAAAAGTGCGAAAGCCTCGGACTTCAGCTCGCTTTTGACGCGCTCGCCCAATGGGAAAATCAGACGCTTAATAGTCGATTCTTGCAGTCCAAAGAGAAAATAGCTCTGATCTTTATCACAATCGAGCGCCTCTTGTATTTTGCCCTCTTTAATGCGCGCATAATGCCCTGTGGCGAGCATTTCACAGCCTAAATTTAAAGCCTGCTTCATGCCAAAGCCAAACTTCAACGCAGGATTACATAGCGCGCAAGGATTTGGTGTGAGCCCTGCCTTGTAAGATTGCACGAAATAATCATACACACGCTCTTTAAATTGCGCGCGCGCATCAAAAATATGGGTGGCGATTCCCAGATTTTGTGCGACTTTTTGAATGTTTTGAATATTTTGCTCGTGTTTGCGCTCATCATCATGAAGTTTCAGGTAGATTCCCACCACTTCATGCCCCAAACGCTGCAAAAGATACGCCGAATACGAGGAATCCACCCCGCCACTTAAAAGCAGCGCGACCTTCATCGGCTCTCTTTCCCGATACGTTTGAAGTTCAAACGCGCGCTATCCCCGCAGCTGCTCAAGACGCTCGCGACGCGTGCCAATCTCGGTGATTTGGATTCCGAAGTTCCCATCGACGATGACCACTTCGCCCTTAGCGATGACCTTATCATCGACCAAAATCTCTAACGGATCGTTTGCAAGCTGATTGAGCTCCACCACGCTCCCTATATCCATCGATATGACATCTTTCAGGAGCATTTTTTTCTGCCCGATTCGAACCTTGACCTGAAGCCTCACGTCCATCAGCATGCCGATATTTTTCATCTCCGGCTCGCTTAAATGCACATTAGGAATCGCTCCTAAGGTAGCCCCCTCTCCCTCTTTTGTATTTTTTGGCTCAAAAATGCTTAAAAATGCCTCGCTGGTCGCTAAATAAAACTCCTCGCGAATGGTGTTTAGGGAAAATGTGAATGTGAAAATTTTCTTAAATACCGAGAGATCCAGCGCGCCACCAGGGACAAACTCCGCTTTTTCGGAGGTAAAGTTTAATTTCGGCAGCTCCTTTTGCGCCGCGAGCGCGGTAGAGATCGCGCCAAAGATATTTGAGACGATCTCTTTGGTCGCATCGACATCATCATCGCTCATATCCGCGCGACTCTCGCCCTCGCCCCCCAACATCAAATCTGCAAGCGCACTCCCTAGAGATGGGGGAATCAAAAGCGCGATTTGTCCGCTCCCTTCACCCGTGGCATTGATATGCACCAAAGCCATAGGGGCAGCGAGATTCTTAGTAGCGACCTCCGCCTCATCAAGATAGCTCACTTCAGGAGCATTGCCTGTGAGCCCCTCAATTGTGGCGATCGCTTCTTGCGTTATGTGCTTGATAAACTCTTTCATTCACTCTCCTCCCCTTTGACCTCATTCGCACGGCTCTTTCTCTGCGCTTCAAGCATCTCAAGGATCTCTTTGACTTGATCTTTTTCGGTTTTGATAATCTCTTTGATTTTAACCGTTTTGCGGTAGCGTTGAAGTCCGATTGTAGCGACATATTTTTCCCGCCCATCGACATTGACGATTACCGTATCATCAGCGGGTCTGTCAAGCCTTATAATATCGCCTACACCAAGCTCAAGCACCTCTTTTAAATCCAAGCTTGTGCCCCCAAGCACCGCAGATACACTCACAACCGCACCACCGAGCAATGCCTGAAGCTCTTTATTTCGGCTCTTTTTGGAGCTTGTTTCTGAAAGCATCAAATCCCGACTTGCAAGACGCGAAAGCACCGATTCCAGCGAGATTACAGGATAGCAGATATTCATCATTCCACTGGAGTGCCCGATAATAATCTCCATGACGACCATGATGACAATCTCATTTTGTGCAACAATCTGCACAACATTGGGGCTGGATTCTTTCGCATCGACCGCAGGAAACACCTCTGCCACGGGAGCCCATGCCTCTTTTAGATTTTGCATCATCTGGCGCAAAATCGTATCAAGCAGGTTCAGCTCAATGTCGCTAAACTCGCGCGTCGCCTCGTAAGGATCGCCCTTGCCGCCCAAAAGCCTATCAATCATCGGAAAGGCGATGCTTGGGTTAATCTCCAAAACCCCCGTGCCATCAAGGGGCTTCATGGAAAAGACGTTAAAGCTCGTGGGTGAAGGGAGCGACATCAAAAATTCGCCATAAGTCATCTGATCGACGGAGTGAAGCTGGATCTCGACAATGGAGCGCATGATCGCAGAGATTTGGCTGCTGAGATTCCTCGCCATTTTGTCGTGGATTCCCCTAAAGGCGCGGAGTTGCTCCTTGCTGACGCGGTTTGGACGCTTAAAGTCATAGAGCGTAACTTGACGCTGATTTAAAATATCATGCTTCTCTAAAACTTCCGCATCGCCGTCATCATCGACGACCTCAAGCAGCGCGTCAATCTCTTCTTGACTTAGAATATCAGCCATGCGCTCCTCCTAATTTGGTTCGGATTTTTTTAATAATCTCTTTGTGGATTTGTGAAATTCTCGATTCCGTGATTTCGAGCACTTCGGCAATCTCTTTTAAATTCAGCTCCTCAAAATAGTAGAGCTGAATTACGAGCTGTTCACGCTCATCAAGCTTCTCTAAAATCTCCTGAATAATCTCAACAAGCTCCTCTTGCTCGACTTGCACCTGCGTGTCATCATCGCCAAAGCCGCTTAACTGCTCCTCTAGAGGCATCAGCACATAAATATCCGAAGCGATCATCGCCTCGCGAATCTTGCCCACATCTTCGCCGATCACTTCGGCTAGATACTCTTCACTGGGCTCTTCTCCATGCTCATTCAGATAGAGCGAAGTTTCCAAATCAATGCGCTTAATGAGCTTTCGATTCCCGCGACTGACCACATCAAGGCTGCGCAAATAATCGAGCATTGCCCCATAGACGCGCGTCTTTGCATAACCCCAAAAGGAATCGTTGAGTGCCTCATCATAACGCCTCGCAAGCTTGATAAGCTCCTCTGCACCGATAGAGACCAAATCCGCCGTATCCACCGAGCTGGGCAGCCGTTCTTTGAGACGATACGCCATGGCTTTAACCGCGGGGAGATAGGAGATTGCAAGCTCATCTTGAGTATATTTGAGCTGCTGTGAATACCCATACCCCTCCTGTTTTGCCATATCTACGCCTTCTCCACTGTGCCCACTCGCTCTTCATCTTCGCTATTTCCAAGCTCCATAGAGCGAATAAACTCCCTCACGCGATCGACTATGGCTTCGCGCCGATCAAACTCATGGGCGAAATACTCAAGCGTGGAATCGTGCCTGCGCTTATCCATTTTCTTGCTGTTGTGATCAAAAAAGAACATAAAAAAGGACGCTGAGAGGAGAATCACCAGATAAAGCCCCATCGTTACAAAAAAGGTGTAAATGACGATCATTTCAGGCATATCAAACTTCAAAATCGCCAGTATCAGCCCGATGAAAAATCCATTCACAATCGCAAAACTGACGTAATTATCCAGCTTCATCGCCTCTCCTAGCTCCTAAAAACGCCCTAGAATCTTCTCGAAGAATCGCCCAAAGCGTCTATCTTCGGTAGTAAGCACTTTACGTTCCATTTGATGAGTAATGTTACGAGCGATGTTTTGAAGCTCTAAGCTCGCTTTTGAGTAGGGATTCTCTTTGGCAAAAAGCTGCCGATTCTTACCCGAACGGACAATGGCGGAATCGTGCAAAATCGCCCCCAAAAGCTCGAGCGTAAAGCCATCTCCGATATTGCTCGCCGCGACTTTTTTAATCTTCTCAAAAATCCCACTTGCCTCTTTTTCATTTTTGACCATATTCATCACCATAAAAACCCGTCGCCTCTGACGCGCCATGAGCTTGATGACCGCATAAGCATCCGTAATCGCCGCAGGATCGGGCACGGTGAGGACGATTACCTCATCGCTGCTATTTAAAAACGCCTGAATGTGCTCGCCGATTCCCGCACCCATATCCACGACGATAAAATCCAACTCATCAAGAATCGCACTCTCCTCCATGAAGCGATCCCAAAGCACCTCGCCTGAATAGCGCAAAATCTCCGCCCCGCTTTCGCCGGGAATCAAGTAGAGCTCCTCCTCAACCCTCACGATAATCTCTTGAAGCCCACATTCGCCCTTAAGAACGTGCAGAAGATTTTTCTCACTCTTAACTCCGAGCATGACATCAAGATTGGCTAGCCCGATGTCCGCGTCGAAGATTCCCACCTTAAATCCGAGCTTCCACAGTGTATAGGCGAGATTCGCGCTCATGGTGCTTTTCCCCACGCCTCCTTTGCCACTCGCAACAGCAATAAATTTCGTCGCACCGCTCCTGGGAATCGCCCCCTCTTGCATGAGCACATCGAGCTTTTGTGCTTGATTTTGCATTACTCAGCCTTTTTAAACCCATCAAGCAGGCAATCAATCAAATATTCACTCGTCGCGACGACTAGGTCACTGGGGACTTCCTGACCGATAGAGAGGTAGCTCACGGGCTTTTTAGTCTCATGAATGAGCGAAAAAATATTCCCAAAACCGCGCGTCTCATCAAGCTTAGTCAGCACGAGCGTATCGATATTGAGCGTGGAAAACGTATGATAAATATCGCGCAAATCCTCATACTTCGTCGTAGCTGCGACCACAAGGCTCACATCGATGCTGCAGTGCGGATCGTCATTGATGTAGGTTTTCAGCATATCAATTTTCTGCTTGTCATGTTGCGAGCTCCCCACGGTATCAATGAGAATATAATCGCAATATTTCAGTGAATTAAGCGCCCCACTAAATTCCGCAGGATCAACGACAGTATCAATACTCAGCTTCATCTTTTTCGCATAAAACATCAGCTGATCGACCGCGCCGATACGATAGGTGTCTAACGTAATGATTCCCACCTTGTAGTTTTTATTCATAAGGCGCGAATAACGTGCCGCAAGCTTCGCAAGAGTGGTCGTTTTCCCCACACCCGTAGGACCCACGAGCATGATGATTTTGCGCGCACCGTTCTCTAAATTCTCCTGACGGCAATAGACCATTTTACGCAGCACTTCGCGGAAATATCGCTTAATAAGCACGGAATTTTCGCGCATTCTAAGGGGCATGAGCTCTAAGGTCAGCTGCATAATCTTATCCAGATGCTCCTTGTGCATTCCGCTGCTCTTTGCAATACGATAAATCTCGGCAAATTCGTGAGGAATCACAAGCCCTTCATGCTTTGGACCCTTCTCCTCCCAGAACATATTCTGAATGAGCTTGATTTTGTCGTTAAGCTTATCAATCTCGCTTTTAATGAGCTTAAACTCCTTGCCCTCATCTTTGGGCTTGTGCACGAGTTTCCCTTGAGTGCGCTTCCCATCCTCAGACGGATTCCCCCCCGCGGGAATCTCCTCTCTAGGAGGTTGCGCCGTCGCTACATTGGCGATTTTAGAGATTTGACGCACCGCATCGGAGAGTTGCAGCGAAACATCATCAAGCCGCCCTATTGGAGATTGTGGAATCTTACGTCGCTCGCGCTCTTTTTTTGCAATCTCCTCAAGGCGCTCAGCCACCTTATTGCTCTTAGATACAGGGCTTTCGCTCTCTTTTTCCGCCTGCTTTTTTGCCTGCTCCTCATCTACAGCGATCACAATCTCATAGAGCCCGCTCTGCGTCATCGAGCGTTTGCGTATCTCCTTGGTGCTGACAACCAACGCATCCTCGCCGTGCTTTTGCTGCGCGACCCGCAATGCCTCCCCTGGAGTTTCGCCGTTGTAGGTAAAAAGTTTCATCTCCGCCCTTTGTTATAAGAATCTAAGAGTAATGGCACCAAGACAGAATCGCGCTCCGCCCAAGCATAATGGGGAATCTCTAGGCTCTCTCTTTTAATTTTTAAATCGCCAAAAAAAAGAATGTCAATATCAAGCTTCCTGGGAGCATTCTTAAAAGCCCGCTTCCTGGGGCGTCCAAACCGTCGCTCCAAATAACTCGTATAGGCAAAAAGCTCGTTATACCCGCTACTCCAGCCGAAGCGAATCACGGCATTATAAAACGGCGGCTGCTCCGTGTAGCCAAACGCGGGATTGAGATAGAGCGGTGAAGTTGAAATTATATCCACTCTTTGAGCCTTTTGAAAGCTCCGCAAAAGCCCCTGAAATGTGCGCGCAACATCGCCGAGATTCCCGCCGATTCCCACAATTACCTCATATCTCTTAGGTGAATCGCCAAAATACGCAGGGAAAGAATCCGAATAGATCAACGCGCGCTCTTTATCGATGGGGAGGGCAATCATAACACCTCCGCTCTCCCGTTTTTCATTACCACAAGATCCTCGATACGCACGCCATAACGCCCGGGGAGGTAGATTCCGGGCTCAATGGAAAAAACCATGCCCTCTTCCACAACCGTATCGCTCTTTCTTGAAATCATCGGCAGCTCGTGAATATCAAGCCCGATTCCATGCCCGGTAGAATGGACAAAATAGCGTCCATAGCCCGCTTTTTCAATCACATCGCGAGCCAGCGCGTCAATCTCCTTGCCTTTCATACCGCTTTTGGCATTTGAGATGGCGTATTCTTGGGCTTTTAGCACCACATCATAGATTTTTTGCAGCTCTTTGTCTTTAAAATGTTGCTCTTTGCTAAAGTGAAGATGTTCGCCAACAAATGCCGTGCGGGTGCGATCCGAGCAATAACGCCGATACTTAATCCCCGCATCAAAAAGGAGCAAATCGCCCTTTTTGAGCCGATCATCACTCGGGAGTGCGTGAGGTTTGGCAGCATTGCCGTTGATTCCTAGAATCGGATTAAAACTAAGCTCATATTTGCCCTTTTGCTCCAAGAATCCGCGCGCTTTAAAATGCAGCTGCGATTCTTGCTTGCCAAAGCCCTTTTTGATGAGGTATTTAGCAAACTCATCGTATGCCTTGGTGTTTAGCTCTTGGCTCTTTTTAATAAGCGCAATCTCCTCATCGGTCTTAATAATCCGCAACTTTTGATGGAAATTCGCCTCGGGCACAAAAATAGGCTTTTTGAGCGCGTGGGTCAGCTGATTAAAAAACCCGATACTAAGCTCCAAAGGGTTGTAGAAAATCTTTTTGGGCGCGTTACGCTTCAGTAGCGCACGCACACTCCTAATGAGATTATCACTCTCGATCACTTCGGCATTTAAGATGTTCTGCTTCGCCTCAAGCGTGTAGCGACCATCGGTGATGAAATAACGCTCCTCGCCTAAGCGCAGCAAAATCGCATGGTCGCAACTGTATCCGCATTCATAATAGAGCGCGTTCTCATCGCAAAGCAGATAATACTCCATCTCACGCCTCGCTCGCACCTTCTTGAGCCTTGTTTTGCGCCTCTTTTAGAGCTTTAAGTTCATTTAAGATTTGATGCATTGCTCCCATCGCCATGTGATACCCAAAAGGTCCAAATCCCGCAATCACACCCGCGACAACCTCGCTTGTGATACTATGACGACGAAACTCCTCACGCGCATGAATATTTGTGATATGCACCTCAATCACAGGGAGCGAAACGCCCACAAGCGCGTCTCTAATGGCAATAGACGTATGCGAATAGGCGGCAGGATTAATAATAATCCCATCGGCATCGCCCATGCACTCTTGGATTTTATCGACGATTTCGCCCTCCAAATTGCTCTGAAAAAACTCCACCTCAAGTCCATTTTGATCCGCAAATGCCTTCATATTCTGATGAATTTGCTCTAGCTTCATAACCCCATAGAGACGCTGCTCCCTGATTCCCAGCATATTGAGATTGGGACCTTGAATGACGACTACTTTCATGATATTCCTTCTTTGGTGATTTTACGGATTTATAAACCCGATTATATACTTTTTGCGATTAGCTCCCAACCCTAGGAATCTAATCAATCTTCAGCACCGCTAAAAATGCCTCTTGTGGCAGCTCGACACGCCCGATCGCTTTCATGCGCTTTTTGCCCTCTTTTTGTTTCTCTAAAAGCTTGCGCTTGCGCGTAATATCGCCCCCGTAGCACTTCGCCGTTACGTTTTTACCCATAGATTTTACAGTCTCGCGCGCGATAATTTTATTCCCTACGCTCGCTTGGATCGCCACCTCAAAAAGCTGGCGCGGCACAATCTCTTTCATCGCCTCCACAAGCTCCTTGCCTCGCTCATACGCCCTATCTTTTGGCACAATAATCGAAAGTGCATCGACAATTTCGCCCGCCACACGCACATCTAGTTTTACCAAATCGCCCTCACGGTATTCAATGGGCTCATAATCAAAGCTCGCATAGCCCTTGGTGCCGGACTTTAGCTTGTCATAAAAATCCATGACAATCTCATTGGTAGGAATCGCATACACCAGCATGACGCGCGTCTGGTTGATATATTCCATTTTCTCTTGGATTCCCCGCCGCCTGCTTATCATCGTAATGACATTGCCCAAAAAATCGCTGGGCGTGATAATTGTCGCACGCACATAGGGCTCTTCCATGCGGGCAATTTTCTGTTCAAGCGGAAGCTCGCTAGGATTTTGCACGCTCACTTCGCTTCCATCTGTGAGGGTCAAATGATAGACTACTGTCGGAGCCGTAGCAATCAAATCAAGGCTAAACTCCCGCTCCAACCGCTCCTTGACCACTTCCATATGGAGCATGCCTAAAAACCCCACGCGGAATCCAAACCCCAAAGCAATCGACGTTTCAGGCTCATACTGAATCGAGGAATCGTTAAGTTTCAGCTTATTGAGCGCGTCTCTAAGCTCTTCAAAGCGATTCGTATCAATCGGATATAGTCCCGCAAAAACAAAGGGCTTTGCCGGCTGAAACCCCTCAACAGGCTTTTTTGTAGGAATCTTCGCATCGCTCATCGTATCGCCCACGGCAATATCCGTAACATTCTTAAGCCCCAGCACGACGATTCCTATCTCGCCCGTTTTGATTTCGCTCGTCTTTTGCGGAGCGAGCGGGTGCGGATACATAAGACTTAACACCTCATGCTTTTTGCCCGTGCTCATCACAAGGATATTCTGCCCCACCTTAATGCTGCCATCAAATACCCGCACCAGCGCAAGTGCGCCAAGGTAATTATCAAACCACGAATCATAAATCAACGCTTTTGTGCTTGCATTCTCATCACCGCTTGGCGCGGGAATCCTGCGCACAATCTCGCTCAAAAGCTCCTCTATCCCGATTCCCGATTTTGCACTCACATGGAGTGAATGTTCGCAACCAAGCCCGATTGTCTGGCTAATCTCGCTCTCCACGCGTTTAGGGTCAGCCGCAGGGAGATCGATTTTATTCACCACAGGAATAATCTCAAGATCATTATCCAGCGCGATATAGACGTTTGCAATCGTCTGCGCTTCCACGCCTTGGCTCGCATCCACAACCAAAAGCGCGCCCTCGCAGCTCGCCAAACTCCGACTCACCTCATAGCTAAAATCCACATGTCCGGGCGTATCGATGAGATTTAAGATATATTCCTCGCCCAAAGAGTGATATTTGAGCCGCACACTCTGCGCTTTTATGGTGATTCCCCGCTCCTTTTCGATGTCCATCGTGTCCATGAGCTGCGCTTTCATATCACGCGCCTCGACCGCGCCACACTCCTGTATGAGGCGATCTGCAAGCGTGCTCTTGCCATGGTCGATATGGGCGATAATCGAGAAGTTGCGGATATTTTTCATGAGTGATGTGCGCCTTTTGGGGAAGTTTTACAAACGCGCGATTTTATCTAAAAAGCCCTTTGTTTGGACTTTAGAGCGAGCCTCCACTTTTTAAATTTGGCGATTTTTAGCTATTTTCCCCCTCTGCGCGGGAATCAAGCACAAATTAAGCGTGGATTCCCAAATCCGCAGGGAATCGGGCGAACATTCCGCGCGGATTTTATCTGCACGGGTTGGGAATCAACACAGGAATCAAGCGTGGAATCCGCACGAATTGAGGGGGGATTAAGGAATCGAGCGCAAAAATGCCTCAAAACTGGGAATCGAGGGAATCCGAGTGCAAAACGAACCCCGATTCCACACGGATTGCCCCATGCGACAAGCACACACTCTTTTAAGGTGAGATTAAAATTTCACCATTCCATTAGGACGGTAAAAGGGGATAAATGTCTCTTTTGGTAGCTTGAGCTTCCTGCACAAGGGGGTATCTTTGATATAAACCATAAGACCATAGTCTCTCTCTACAAGCGGCTTTGGGTTGTTGGGGATCTGCTCATCCTTTGGATCATAACGTAGCCACAGAACAGCGCATGAATCACTAGGTTTCTTGGCAACCCCGCCATCGCCTGCCAAAGTGCTATGCATGGCCACGTCATCCCCCGCTTCGTCAAGCATGTCAAACTTCCAGTTTAAACCAACCAAGTTAGCCGCCTCAAACAATATCTCTGAGCTATCAGTATTCATATTTATCCCCATCGCAGGGATCGCCTGCGTAAGCGTCGCGATGTCGTGCTTGAGAGTGGCGATCTTTGCATCTTCCCTGCTTGCCGCCATCTTAGGGATCACAATGGCAGCGAGAATCCCCAGTATGACGACGATGAAGATGATCTCTATCATCGTAAAAGCGTGTCGTTTCATTTTGTATTCCTTGGGTTAAGCTATCTAAAAGCTCGCCCCCCCCCCCTGCCATCTTACGCAGAGAGAGGGTCGGAATCTAGACGTCTGCTCTATGATACTGTAAAGATTCTTAAATGACTGGACTAGGTGGATTGAAATGTGTTTGGACTGTGGTTGTTGTTTGTATATCTGCTTATCCGCAGGGAATCGGAGCGAGAATCCTCGGGGAATCCAAACGGGAATCGGGGGCTTGAAACAAAAAACCAAATAAAGTAAAGAATCGTGTGAGAGGGGAATGCGATTGCTTGCGCGAATTCCCGCGATTTTGCTATTTCACCTCTAAGAAAATCTTAATGCGCTCTTTAGTTTCTGGATGGGTGCGAAAAATCGCCAAATCCTTGCCCTCGCTCTCTTCTGTAAGACGCAGGAGAATATCTGCAAAGCGTTTAGGTGCGATTCCCGCACGGGTAAGCGAATGGAGTGCATATTGATCCGCTTCGCGCTCCGCATCCCTAGAATACCCGCTCTCTAAGATGAGCACACCTGCGCTTGCAATCATATCAGAAACCCCTCCGACATCACCGATAAACGCATAGACTGCGAGTGTTGTGCCGATTCCCTTGATCATCTGTGCGAGCATGTGCCGATGTTTGAGATGTCCCATCTCATGAGCCAAAACAGCGATAACCTCTTCATCATTTGCACTCTTTAGCACCAGCTCATCGGTAAGCACAATGCTCCTTTTTGCCAAAGCAAAGGCATTCGCGCCAAGGATTGATGAACGAAAGAGTAGCGTATAGGGCGCACACTCATTTGCGTGGCAAAATCGCTCCATCGCCTCGCTGATTCTCCTCTGTCGCTCCAAAGGGAGCTTGGAAGCGGAAAAATAGAGCTGGTCTAAAAATTCTGCACTTTTTTGGTCAATCTTCTCACTCACATAATCGGGAATCGCCCTAGCAGCGACATGGGCTAAATAAGGCAACCCATAAAAATAGCCAAAAATTAAAAAGAGCGCACTCAGCAAAAGAGAGAGGAGCGCATATCGCCATCGCCCCTCAAGGAATCCTACTAAAGTGGGATGATACCAAGTGTTTAGGGTTTTGCTTGCCTCTGCTTCAAGCAATATCTCGCGCCCATCATTTAAGAGGATTTTGCTCGCACCCTGTGCGTTTGTATGAACGCTAAACTCTCCACGCCCCAGCACAAAGTCGCACTCATCGCCCTGCACCCGAATGCACCCGTGCTCCAAAAGCATAAGGCGAACCTGCCTCTCCCTAGAGCTTGTGCCATCAAAATAGCGCGCTTTTAAACATGAAGCACACAAAGCGGGCGATTCCCCGTGCATTAAACCCCCATCTCAATGTCAAAAAGATCGCCCATCTCAGAGCCAAGCGCACCCACCCGTGAGGAGATTTTGCCGCTAAGCACCTCTAGCGATGTAGCAGAAAGCTCGATATGCTCGGCTTTATAGCGCGCCAAACGCACTTTGGCAAAGGGAATAAAAAGCCCAAGCGTGCATACAGTAAGCACAAGATTGCTAATTTGAATCCAGACCACATCTCTCGCACGCAAAGAGGCGACAAAGCACATATCTGCGGAGATAATATGATTATAAAAAAGATTAATAATGTGTGTCTTAATAAATGAAAAAATGCAAAAAATCCAAACATAAAAGAGCAAAACCAGCAAGGTCGTGCCATTAAGGAGTGTTTTGATAGAGAGAATCATCTCATCGGGCTCTTCAGCACTAATACCAATAAGAAGCCGCGCGCCAAGTGCAATCAAAATCGCCACAGGAATCACACTCAATAAAAGCGCGCGCAAAAAGAGCTTCCAAAAAGACCATGAGCTCGTATCGTATCGGCAGGAGAGATCGCCATAAGTGTAATTTAAGGCTAGGTATCGCACTTGCGCATAGATTGAGTAAGGAAGTAACAATCCTAGCGTCAAAACCGAGAGAATCGGATAGAGCAAATGGACTTTATACGCCTCACCTATGCTTCCCTTAAAATTGAAGCGAATCCCGCGATAGCTGCTCATTCTTGCATTAAAGCGCAAGGAATTGCGGATAATCCACGGCACAAGCAACATGAGAATCAAGCTAAGCAAAATTGCAAGCGGCGGAAAAAATTCTGAAGAGATGGTATAGATGATAAAAAATGTAGCGGCGATTAGCCTCCCTTTAAGAATCTGCCATGGCGTAGCAAGATAGGTAAAACCGTGGGAATCAAGCAGGGTATTCTCATAAAACCATCGCTTCGTGCGCACTTTAGCCCACGCAGAGTAGATTCCTAGCGTGATAATGCCCAAAAAGAGATTCACAATCCATATACGAAAATATTCGCTTCCTTTTCCTATGAATGAAAATTTATATGTCTCCAAAGGTCCTCCTGTTATTTTTGTTTTTGTATAAGCCTGCGCTCAAAATCTAAAATCGCCCGCTTGCGCTCCGCTCCACCGCCACTGTAGCCGCCGATTCCCGCTTTGGCTACAACCCGATGACAAGGATACAAAAGCGCGATTTTATTACTCGCCATCACGCGCGCCACAGCCCTTTGATGCACGCCTCCTGCGCGCTTCCCAAGCTCTTGATAGCTGATACTCTCTCCAAAAGGGATCTTAGCGAGTTCGCGCAATATACGCTCAGAAAACGTGCTCACAAAGGCACATTCAAAAGGGAGCGGGTGCAAGGACTCGCCTTGCAAAAACCGTTCCAAAGTCTCTACAACCTGCCCGCTCAGCGCGTTTGGCGTGGGATTTTTAGGCGCGCAAACAAAGCGAACATGCTCCACTCTATTTTGGCTCACGGCAATCTCAAGCCAGCCAAAGGGCGTCTGAAAATAGTCAAAATTCATCGCGTTTTGTAAGAATCGCACAGGCAAAACTCTCGCTCAAACGCCTCATCTATCTCGATGATTCCCCGCTTTTTAAGCGAAGCAATCACGCTTTTGGTGCAGTTTGTCTCAAGAGGCCATTCGCGCATATGCCCATCAAGAGGGCTTTTATCCGTCGCATCGACAGAGACGATTTTGCCCAGCACCTTCACATCGCGCTTTGCGTCGATATTATTGACGATTCGCCACACAAGCATATAAAGATTTTTCAAATCATTTTTTGCCTCATCGACAAAAATCACAATCCGTAAATGCGCCTCAAAGGGCTCAAGCGCATGGAGAAATGTCGCAACGGAGCGATCCTTTTTGATCCCCACAAGCGCGATGGGATTAGGCGTATGGGTAAAAATCTGCCTAATGCGCACCACCTCGGGAATCGCCTCTTTAAGCTGCTCTAAAAGCCTCTTATCAGAAAGCAATTCAAAGGAATCATCGCGCGCAAGGCTCTTGCCTGTCGCGTCGATTCCGAGCTTGCCCCCTTGAGCATATTCCGGGCTCGCGTGATCAAGCGCGTCGCAAACCCCCTCGCTAAAAAGAAGCGAAGCGGGGCTGAAACGCTCCAGCACATGCTCCGCAAATGCCTCGCTCTCATGCCATGAGGGCGCGCGCTCATCGACAAAAATCGCATGTTTGACAAAGCTCATCTGCCCCACACCCCAAAACGCGTGCATAATCTGCTTGGCGTGAGCGGGATATTTTGGGGCGATTTTTGCAAAAATCAGATTGTGAAATACGCCATTTTCAGGCATGTGATAATCAAGCAAATCAGGCGCGCTCGTCTGCAATAAAGGCAAGAAAATGCGCTCTGTGGGGAATCCGAGATATTTATCCTCCAAAGGGGGCTTGCCCACAACCGTAGCGAGATAGATGGGGTGCTGCTTGTGCGTGATCGCGCTCACTTCAAGCACGGGATAGGGCTCAATAGGCGTATAAAATCCCGTATGATCGCCAAAAGGTCCTTCAAGGCGCACTTCACTAGGATCCACCCAGCCCTCAATCACAAAATCCGCATCAAAAGGGACATAGAGCGGATTAGTGATACACTCCACAACCTCGGGTCGCTTCCCGCGAATAAATCCATAAAGCAATAACTCAAAGATCCCATAAGGAAGCGGAGCTGTGCCACACCACGTATAGAGCGGATCGCCGCCAATAGCGATAGAGACGGGCATTTTCTGCCCCGCCCTTTGGTATTCGTGAAAAAAGTGCATGGAGTCCTTATGAATCTGCCAATGCAGCCCGAGGCGATTCTTCTCATAGACTTGCAAACGATACATGCCGAGATTCCTGATATTTCCATCAAGGCTCTGCGTATATACCTGCCCCATCGTAATAAACGCCCCGCCATCATGCTCCCACGTCTTAAGAATCGGCAGTTTATAGAGATCGATCTCCGCCTTCTCGCAAATTACCTGCTGGCAAAGCCCGCGCGAGCTTACTCTTTTAGGGCGAACATGGCGCAAAGAAGCAAGTCGCGGAAGCATATCCAAAGTCTCGGCGATTCCCCGTGGGGGCTTAAAGCGCACCCATTCGCTCACATTTTTTGCAATCTCTTCCACATCGCCGATCAGAATGCGCACAAGCTCCTTGTTGCCAAAAAGATTCATCGCTACGGGTATGTCAAACTCACGATTATTTTCCCTATCAATCGGGTGTGTAAATAGCAAAGCCTTGCTATCGGGTCGCTTCACCTCCACATACGCGACGTGGGGAATCTCAAGAGCAATATCTAGCGGCTCATCGATGATTTTTAACTGGTTGTGTTCTTTTAACAGATCGATAAATTGCCTCACGATTCCCCCTCACACAATATCAAATGCTCGAACATATAGTCGGATAAATGACGGAATCCGACGCAAAAATCCTTATATGAAATATTATAATAAAGAGATTGAAAACTCTCTTGCATACTGTGTATTCCCGCAAAGATTGCTCGATCATAACCAAAAGATGCACTTGAAATGGCGCGCATTAGAAGCGTGCTCTTAATTTTTGCAGATACTTGTTGCCGTTAAGAAAAGTTACTGCAATGTGAGTGCTATACTCCTTGTCAATTTTAATTTACAAGGAGGAGAATATGAAGTTTTCTTTGAAGGTGGTGGCTTTAATGCTTCTTGGTGCGACATTGGCTATGGCAAAGCCGACGATTTATATCCTGGCAACCGGCGGGACAATCGCTGGAAGCGGCTCTGATGCGCTTGATACAAGCTATACTTCAGGCACGGTAACGGTGGATAAACTCATCGCAGCAGTCCCTGAGATCAACAAAATCGCGACGATTAAGGGCGAGCAGATTTCACAAATCGGCTCACAAGAGATGAACAACGAAGTGTGGCTCAAGCTAGCTAAGCGTGTCAATGAGCTTCTAAAAAGTGGCAAAGCCGATGGAGTCGTCATTACACACGGCACGGATACAATGGAAGAGACTGCCTACTTCCTAAATCTCGTCATCAAAAGTGATAAGCCGATTGTCATGGTGGGAGCGATGAGGAGCAGCAGCTCGCTCAGTGCCGATGGTCCGCTCAACCTATTCAACGCCGTCAATGTCGCGATAAACAAAAACAGCGTTGGTAAGGGAGTTATGGTCGTTATGAATGATGAAATTCACGCTGCACGTGAAGTAACAAAAACCAATACTTCTAGTGTTGAGACGTTCAGATCGCCTAATAGCGGTAAAATCGGCACAGTCTTTTATGGCAATGTGAAATTCTACATGAACCCCGCCAGGAAGCATACAACAAGCTCGGCGTTTGATATCGACAAGATTAAAGAGCTCCCCCGCGTGGATATTATCTACAACCACTCCAATGACAATCCGGACTTTGTGGATATCGCGCTCAAAAATGGCGCAAAAGGAATCATCAACGCGGGTATGGGCAATGGGAATCCCTTCCCAAGTGTGCTTGAGGCACTCGGCAATGCGAGCAAAAAGGGCGTAATCGTAGCGAGAAATTCCCGTGTAGGAAGCGGCGAAACTACTATGAATGGCGAGGTTGATGACGCGAAATACGGCTTCATCACAAGCGACAATCTCAACGCGCAAAAAGCACGTGTATTGCTCATGGTCGCGCTCGCGCACACAAAGGACAAAGCAAAGATTTGGGAATATTTCCTAACTCACTAAGGCACAAAATTCAAGCGAAGCTCTTTGGCTTCGCTTGAATCGCCTCCTACCACTCCGTAATCACTCCCCAAACTTGCCAAAATCATGGGGCTTTTGCCCGTGTGATTAATTGAGGCAAATCTCAATCGGATTTTTAAAAGCACCCGATCCGCGGAACGTCGCGACGGAATCGCTGCAATAGCGAGCCTGCGTAGGCTACTTGATCAGGAAGCTTCGGAAAATCGCCTCCATGGACATCCTGAGCACCTTTGTGTTAAACAAAGGTTTGCTTACCGCTTAAGCTCCCATTTCCCTCCGCCCATAAAAATTAACGCAACCGCACTTACCAAAAGGAGCAGCGGAAACTCAGCCTTCAAGCCTCCGTATGAGCTCAAGGCTAGGAGGTTTGCACCGTGCGCGACATAAATAATCATAAGCGACGTGAATGCAATCACCAGCGCGCTTAGGCGAGTGTAGATTCCTAAAATTAACATAATGGGCGCGACCACCTCTCCGAGATAGACGCCATACGCGACAAACTCGGGGAATCCCGCTCCAGTGAGCATTTTCTCCACACCTGTGATTCCGTGTTTGATTTTGTGTATCCCGTGAAGGAGCATTAAAGCTCCCAAAAAAATGCGCAACAAAAGCGACGCAACGCCGCAACTATGAAACCTCTCCAGCATATTTTCCGCCGTTTGCATATAAACCTCCGAAAAAATTTCTCGTTATGCTATCACACTCAAAGCGGATTCCAAATAAGAACGGTGCGCAACTTAATGACGCAACTTAAGCGGACACGATTCCTGCGATTTGGTTTATGGTATAACCGCAGGGGCGTTTTTAAACAATTAATCAGTATATTTTCATAAGTATTTCATAAATAAAGGTTGGAACTTGCACGGGAAAATTCTCTACTACAACGAAGAAATGGGGACGGGCACACTCACTAATCAACATCGTCGGATTTTTGAATTTACCAGACAGAGCTGGCATGATCGGCGCAGCCTCCCTGAGCGCGATATGTTGGTGGATTTCCGCGTCGATGAGCGAGGAGATGTGAGCGGCTGCAAGGAATCGTGCTTCAAACGACTGCACAAAAGCCACCCAATCAGCGAGAGCGATTTTTGGCTCACCGATGATGACGAGAAACTCAAAGAGCGCGCAGAAGGGCTCAAGGAATCGCTCATCTTACAGGGAGTTTCCATGCTCGACCCGCACATGCCCATTCCCGTGGGGCTCTCTATGGATCGATGTTTTGACCTCTATTTTTCCGAAGAGCTCGCCCTGCTTGAGCGCTATGAAGATCTATTTGCCAATCCCGCGCATTATCCCATCGTGGATTACTTTAAGCTTAAGCCTTTTTTGCAAAAGGCAAAGACGCACCTTTTGGGAGCGGATTCCTCAATTAGGCATGAGACTTTTAGCGAGCTTGAGCAGGAGATTCGCCGCACGGAGACACTATTTGCCGATATGGAACGAATTCTTGCGCAGGATATAGAGATAATCTTTGAGAAGATGTTTTTGCGTGCGCAGATTCCCTATTTGCGCGCATGCAGGCGTCTGAAGCTCGAAGAAGAGCGCATTTCACAGCTGGAGCGAAGATTAAAGAAAATCCCTTTTGACGCGGAGCTTCTTAGGCAAAAGATTAAAAATACCGATCCGCGCGAACATGGGGCACTTAATGAGAAACTAAATGCCCTAAAATCCGAGGGAATCGCCTGCCAAAGCGAAGTCGCCGAGAGGACAAGCAATAAGGAATCGCTCACAGCACAAATAGAGCATTTTAAAAAGAAAAACTTTGAAGAGCTCATGGGCGCGTATCATTTTGAGGATCAGCGCAAAAAGCTCTACGCCTATCTAAAACGTGTGCTAGATCACTTTGGCTATATGTTTGATTTAGCACTTTGGCAGAGTGCTTCACGCTCAAGCAATATCGCAAATAGCTTCTATACGCAGAGCATTCAGGGAGGCTTTAACGCATTCACCTTTTTGCAATACTATCTCAAACCATTAGACAAACATCGCCTAAGCGCGCAGGATAAAGCCCTCTATCGCTATTTTTATGATTATGAGAAAAAGGACGCGCTCAAATTCCTCATAGTGGGCGAGGATTCCGAATTTATCGCGACACTAAAACGTCGCCTATTTTTAACGCAAAAAGATGTGATCGTTTATACGTTTTTACGTGCGGTCGATTCCCTTGCGATGGTCAAAAGTATGAAAGTCAATGCAGTATTTATGGACACGGAAATACGCTCCATAAAGGCGTATGAATGGCTTGAGCACTTTATCAAGCACACCCCCAGCCAAAAAGCCATCATCTTTGGCTTTAGCGCAAGGAGCGATGAGGAGCGGGAGCAAACGCTAAAAGAGAAATACCATTGTATCCCCCTGCGTAAGGGCATAAGCGAGCAGAAATTTAAAGAGATGATGCAGCACTTTATCCCGATGATCCAGAGCAAAGCGTAAAGAGCGGGAATCACCGCCCTATTCTCACAAATCATCGCACATCAAAAAGGGGCAAGTAAAAAGCAGGGTCAAAAGAGGGGGCAAAGGTGAGCTAGCGCGCTTTGGTAGCGCATTTACACCACCAAAGCCGCTGAAATTATAAAATTACGTGAGTGGGGGTTCTTGAGCGAGCTATTTTAGGTCGTCATACTTATCACAAGCCTCTTCAGAGGGGTAACCTTCGCCATTACCGCGCTCACAAGCTTGTTTATAATATCGTATCGCCTCCCTCTTGTTGCCTTTTTTAAGCTCATACTCGGCAGCATGGTGGCATGGATAAATGGCGTTTCCTCCATCGCATAGCTTTTTAAGGAGGGTTGCTCCTTTATCGGGGTCTTTTTGCACCCCACGCCCTTTAGCATACAGCTCTAAAACCTCTCCGCATCCTCCTTCCCCAAAATAGCCATAGTCCTTGCTGCACGTCATAGTGAAGAGCTCTAGAGCTTTTTTGTAGTTTTCTTGGATACGAGGACCATCTCTATATATTTTCCCAAGCAAATAGCAAGCATTAAGGAAATTCTCATCTCCTTCATTGCCCTTTTTGCATATCTTCTCATAGTAGGATATAGCTTTTTTAATATCTCTATCATTATTAAAAAATTCTTGACTGTAATAGGAGCCCAATTCCATGCACGCCTCGCTATCTCCATTATTACACTTTTTATCAAGATTTTCATTTTTGCCTTTCGTGAGTCCCAATGTCTCTACACACATTAAACTCGCCAATACCACCAAACCTAAAATCATCTTTCTCATTTTTTCTCCTTTTTAAGCTGTTTTTATGCAATAAGCAAAACAAACAAACAGTGCCACTGCTATCAATACCAACACGCCAAAGATAGATAAGTAAGCTGGACATAAGCGTCATTGATTTTCGCTTCTTGTATCTCTTTTGTGCCCTATTCCAAACTTGCTCCTTTCCCAATGAATTTAAATCAATATTGTGCCCCCCCCCCCCGCTGAATAAATGATAAATGAAGGTTGTTTTAATGGGAGCTGTTTTGTGAGGTTTTAAGAATTTTTAAGCGGGAATCGGGGCGCAAAATGGAGTTTGATTCCTGATGGGAATCAAATGCAAATTAAATGTGGATTCCTGATTCCTACAAAAAAGTTAATCTTTATTTGGCTTTTGTGCGGGAATCGGAGAGTTTTAATGCAATGCAAATAGAGATAGGAATCGTGGAGGAAATAGATGAGGCTGGAAGTGAGGGGAAAAATTAGATAGCGTGAGGAATCAAGCAAGGAATCAAAAAATACAAGCGGAGTTTGGCGATTTTCTGTGCAGGATTTCGCGTGATTTGGGCAGCCAGATTCTCGCAAAATTCACTCAAAACTTTGCGGTTATGTTTGAGAACACCTGAACACAAAACGGTTATTAAGCATGGTTTGAAGACTTGCCCAAAGCAAAGTCAAGCATTCACGAAAATACCATCGCTTACCAAAAAAGGAAACGATGGCTATATATTTATGCGGAGGGGGGATTATTTTCTAATCTCTTTAATTCTTGCGGATTTGCCGCTTCGAGTGCGCAAATAGTAGAGCTTCGCGCGTCGCACACGCCCTACACGCAAAAGCGTAATGCTCTCCAAACTATCGCTATAAATCGGGAAGATCCGCTCCACACCTACGCCATTCGCACCGATTTTACGAATGGTAAAAGTGCGCCCTGTCCCACTACCGCGAATCGCAATGCAAATTCCCTCGAAGTTCTGCACCCTCGTCTTCTCGCCCTCGTGGATTTTCACCCCTAGGCGCAACGTATCTCCAGCTTTAAATTGTGGGATCTTCTTTTGTGCGATTTGTGCCTGCTCAAAGCTCTCAATATATCGATTTCTCATATTTTTCCCCTGCGTGATTTTTGGATTTGTATTTTATGTAGAGATCCGGTCTGTAATATCGGGTCTTCGCCCGCGACAATCCCCTTTTTAAAGCCGAAACTCTAGCGTGATTACCCTTTGAATACTCTGAAGGAGGGGCGATTCCATCCTCTGTCTTAGTGCGCGCAAAGGTCGGTGCCTCAAGCAGTGAGGCTTCAAAACTCTCCCCTTGAAGCGATTCCTCGTTGCCCAAAACACCCTCAATCTGCCGCGAGACGGCGTCGCAAAGCGCAAGCGCGGCAATCTCGCCTCCCGTGAGGATATAATCCCCCATAGAAAAAAGCTCATCGGCACACTCCTCCATGGCTCGCTCATCGATTCCCTCGTATCGCCCGCACACAAGCACGATATGCGAGATCCTGTGCGCCAAACGCCGTGCGTCATTATGCATAAAGGGCTTTGCCGCGGGGAGCAAAAATACAATGTGGGAATCGGGGCTCTCCTTGCGAATCGCCCCAAGCGCGTCTATCATCACGCACGGCTCAATAACAAGCCCCGCACCGCCGCCCACCTGATAGTCATCGACCTTTTTGAAGCGATCGCGGCTGAAGTCGCGGGGATTGACCCACTCCACCTCGATTCTCCCCTCTTCTAGCGCACGCTTTAGAATAGAATCGGAAAAATAGCCCGAAATCAGCGAAGGAAAAAGCGTCAAAAAGGTAAATTTCACTAGCTTGCCTCGGCGATTCCCCTCGCACCCTTGCTCTCAATCCGTCGAGATTCCACATCGGTCGCGATGATAAAATGCTCAAGATAGGGCACGAGAAACTGCTTCACTTTGAGCGATTTTGCCAGCATATCCTCGCTCTTAATCACCAGATAATCGATTGTGCCAAGACGCTCGATTCCCGCGACCGTGCCAAGATGTTCGCCCTCCTCAAAAAGTTCGCACCCCACAATCTGAAACCAAAAATACTCATCTTCGCCCAAAGGACACTCGCTAAGCGTGCGCTCAAGCGTGGTATAGAGCATCTTGTTCGTGAGAGCCTCAGCTGCCTCTCTGTGGGGAATCTCATCAAAACAAGCGAGTGAAGAGGCGGGATTAAAAGTGTGCAGGGTAAGCGCACCCCCCTCCCAAAAGAACGAGCCTCCGGGTTTCAAGGAATCGGGAAAATCCGTTAGGAGATGAAGCTTAATCTCCCCTTTAATTCCCACAGCACGCCCAAAACGCGCGACCTCAATCCCATCCACTGCCCTTTCCATTATCCCCTTTGCACCCTCTACCGCTATTCCACCGTCTTAACGATGATTTTATAAGAGCAGCCGTCTTTTGCTTTGCAGCCTGAAACGAGCGTCTTGAGCGCACCAATCATGTGCCCGTTTCTGCCGATGAGCCTGCCTGCGTCTTGACTTGAAGCAAAGATCGTAATCTCGGAGAAATTCTCCTCAATCTCCCTGCGCACCACTCTGATTTTGTCAATATCCGTGGCAATCTTCTTCGCATACTCCTCGATGAATGCCTCAATCAATACAAAGACCTCGACTACTTCGTCTTTGTGAGCGCAGCGACGCGCTCGCTCATTTTCGCGCCCACGCTGACCCAATATTTAAGCCGCTCTTCATCAAACTTCACCACAGGATTCTCTGCTAGCGGATTGTAATAGCCAATCGCCTCGACCCAGCCGCCATCGCGTCGCTTCCTGCTGTCGGTTACCACCATACGGTAAAAGGGCTTTTTCTTGCGTCCAAGTCGTGTCAATCTTATAACGGTCGCCATGTTACTACTCCTAAAATATTGAATTAAAATTCATAGATTTAATCGCTTAAATCTTAAGCCAAAAGATAGAATATTCTGGATTAAAACTTAACGAAATCTCCCCATTTTTGACTGATTCATCATGCTCATGAGGTCTTGCATTCCCCTTTTGCCCGAGAATCGCTTCGCCATCTTCGCAGCACCATCAAACTGCTTAATCATTCGATTCACATCAGCGATGTCCACTCCCGACCCAAGGGCAATACGCTTCCTGCGACTGCCATTAAGAATCGAAGGCTCTTCGCGCTCTTTTGGCGTCATAGAGGAGACCATCGCTCGGATTTGCTTGATTTCGCGAGAGTTATCCAAATCCACATCCTTAAGCGCATTCGCCATACCCCCCATGCCCGGAATCAGCGACATGACCGACTGCATCGAGCCGAGCTTCTTCATATTGTCCATCTGCGCGAGAAAATCATTGAAATTAAACTCGCCCTTTTTGATCTTTTTTGTGATATTTTTTGCCTCTTTTTCGCTGATAATCGCCGAAGTTTTCTCTGCAAGAGACTCAATATCCCCCGCACCCATAAGACGATTGATAATCCGCTCAGGCACGAAAGGATCAAGATCGGGAATCTTCTCCCCGCTTCCGATGAAGCGCACGGGAATCCCGATCTGATGGGCAATTGAAAGCGCGATTCCACCCTTACTATCGCCATCAAACTTACTCAAAATCACACCACTCAACCCGATTTCTTTGTGAAACTGCTCCGCGCTCTTCACACCATCTTGCCCACTCAAACTATCGGCGACATAAAACGTCTCATGCGCTGCAAGAGCCTTTTTGAGCCCCTTTAGTTCCTCCATGAGCGGCTCATCAATCGCCAGCCGCCCCGCAGTATCAACCAAAAGCACATCATATAGCCCTTGATTTGCCTTTGCTATGGCATTTTGAGCGATTTTCGCGGGATCTTTGGTCGCCTCTTCAAAATAGAGATCAACCTCAATTTGTGCGCTTAACTGCCTAAGCTGCTCAATTGCGGCAAGCCTCTGAAGGTCGCATGCCACGAGGAGCACCTTCTTGCCTTTGGATTTCAAAAAAGCAGCGAGCTTCGCTGTAGTCGTTGTTTTACCGCTCCCCTGCAATCCCACCATCAAGACAATCGTGGGGGGCTTGGGAGCAAACACAAATCCCTGCGCCCCACCCGTGTAGAGTATCTCAAGCAACCCCTTTTTCAGCGCGGAGAGGAAGCTCTCCTTGCCGATTCCCGCATTCCGCGTCTCAAGCTCGACCACTTTTAGAAGCTCTTTGGTCGCTTTGTAATGCACATCAGCCTTGAGTAGGGATTTTTTCAGCTCCTCAAGAGCCTTTTTTAGAGCCTTCTCATCGTCGTGAAAGCGTATTTTACTCACCACTCCATGGAAAGATTCCCTCAGTGCATCAAACAACAGCTCGCTCCTAAGATTATTGAAATTAAAACTTTTAAAATCGCTAAAAATCTGCGATTATACAGGTATGGAGCTTTAAAACTCAATAAAAACACAAAATAACCGAATCTCTATGGATAATTTTTATCATTGACAATTTTTTCCCTTTCTGCTATAAACTTTCCTCACAAATGTGGTTGCGATTCCCGGTTTATCTATCGGAGCGCGCCAAATCTAAGGAATAGTCGATGAATTTTGAAGAGCTTTTAAAGGAACATAATCTCAAAGTAACTCCGCAGCGCATGGCGATTCTCCATGAGATTAGTCAGGCGGGGCATATCAATATCGAAGATATTTATGAGAATATCAGGCGTCTCTACCCCTCAATGTCGCTCGCAACGGTTTATAAGAATCTCACCTCCATGCAAGAAGTCGATATTGTGCGCGAGGTTAAAATCCCCAATCAAAAACAAAAATATGAGCTTTGCTGCCACCCGCACATTCACCTCATCTGCGAACAATGCGGGAAGGTCGAAGATCTGCACTACCCCTACGAACCTTTAATGCAAAATTGCGCGCAAGAAAGCGGCTATGCGCTTCGCGAATCCTCCATTGCGATGATCGGCGTATGCCCTGCGTGTCAATCCTTAAACGGCTCCTCGCCTAAAAAATAATCTCGCTTCCCTTTCCATTTAGAGTTTTTCTGTGGTGCCGCTTTAGAGTAAATGCAAGGGCGAATGCGAGAAAGTTGCTTCAGATTCCCACACGCGCCCAACAGATTCCCGCTCTCTGCGCTCCGCTTTGAAAAAAAGCGAGGGCTTGTTTTGCCCCAGCTTTTTTCGCTTACCTACCTATCCCGCATTTCTAGCGGCTTCTGCGAGATCCCACATCGGCAAGAAGATTCCCAGCGCGAGCATTAACACCAGCACCGCGATGAACGCCGTAAGAATTGGCTCGATATAGGCGGAGAGGTTGTCAATCAGATGGTCATAGCGCATTTTGTAATAGCTTGCCGCCACACCCAACATCTGATCCAGATCCCCGCTCTGCTCGCCTGTGTTAATCATCTGAAGCGTCGTGGGCTCAAAAATCTCGGTCGCTCTGAAAGCATCGGTAAGCCCCACCCCGCGCTTAATCGCCTCGCTAACGCCCTCAAATTTTTCGCGCAAAAAGTCATTCCTCGTCATCCCGCTGCCTGAACTCAACGCCTCCTCAAGCGAGATTCCCGCGCGAAGCAGCAACGAAAGCGAGGAGACGTATTGGCTCATGGTATGCAAAAAGATAATGTCGCCGATGAGCTTAACCTTAAGTATGTAAGTGTCGACTTGATGCTTGAAAGACGGCGAAGCACGATACCTTCGGCGCAATAATTCAATAAAAACAACGAGCCCGAGAAGAACGTAAATCCCATAATTTGAGAGGATATATTCCGTCTGCAACAAAAGCCGCGTCGGGAGCGGAAGCTCTGCATTGAAGCTCTCAAAAACCGCTTTAAACTTAGGAATTACGATAAGAATCAGCGCCACAAACGCCAAAATCATCGCCACAATGACCATCGTCGGATAGCGCAGAGCCTTTTTAAACTTCACCGTGTTATTGCGTATCTCCTCAAGCGTCTCTGCGAGCATTCCCAAAGAGTGCGCGAGACTTCCCGTCTGCTCGCCCAAAGAGATGAGCGAAATGCTAAGGCTTCCCAAATCATCTTCAAACGTGCGAAAAGCGTCGCTTAGGCTCTTACCGCTATTAATCCCCAAAAGCACCTCTTGGAAAATCTCCTTTAATTTCTCGCTTGCTGAAAACGTAACAAGATCCTCCAGTGTCGTGTGGATTGAGATTCCCGCATTGAGCATGAGCGACATCTGACGAAACGCAGGAATCATATCATCAAGCTTGACGCGATTCTTGCCCGTGATAATGTAGAGCACCTCAACAGCCATCTCCTTTAGCTTGAGATCCAAAGGTGCCTCAATCTCCTTAGCAAGCACGGGCTTGCCCTGCTTCTCATTGCCCGCGCGAATCATCGCGTCCTCTTTTGAAAGCGCCTGCAAAATCACATGTTCGCGCTTACCCCGCGCAAGTAGCGTAACTCTAAAATACTTCATGAGAATTTCGCCACACGATAGACTTCATCAAGGCTCGTCACGCCCGCAAGAGCTTTAGCAATCCCATCCTCAAACATGCTTACAAAGCCGCTCCGCCTCGCCTCCTTCAAAAACTCATCTTTAGAAGCGCCGTTGACGACAAGCCGCTTAATCTCATCATTTGCCACCATTACCTCCGAAATCACTTCACGCCCCTTGTATCCGATCATATTGCACTGCTTGCAACCGTGCGATTTGTAGAATCGATAATCCTCAGGAAGATAGGGTTTTAGCTCATTAAGGAGCGTCTGAGGCACTTCCACTTCGTAGCGACAATGCGGACAAAGTTTGCGCACAAGGCGTTGGGCTTGGATTCCGCTGATGACTGAGCCGATCAAAAAGCTCTCAATTCCCATGTCAAGCAAACGCGTGACTCCGCTGATTGCGTCGTTAGTGTGGAGTGTGGAGAGCACAAGGTGTCCCGTGAGTGCCGCTTGGATTGCAATTTGCAAGGTCTCTTGGTCGCGAATCTCCCCTACCATGATAATGTCCGGGTCTTGACGCAAAATGCTACGCAGTGCCCCGGCAAAGGTCAACCCAGCCTTCTCATTAACCATAACCTGCTGAATGAGTCCCATCTGATACTCCACGGGATCTTCGACGGTAATAATCTTCTGCGCCACGCTTTTAATGGCATTAATCGCCGCATAAAGCGTAGTGGTTTTACCGCTTCCCGTCGGACCTGTGACAAACACAATGCCATAGGGAGCTTTGATAATCTTGCTGAAACGCCCATAATTGACCGTAGAAATCCCCAAATCTTCGAGCTTCACGAGCACTTTGCTCTTATCCAAAATCCTAGCGACGATCGATTCCCCCGTGATAATCGGAAGCGTAGAGACCCTAAAGTCATATCCCCGCTCATCAATCACCAACGAAAATCGCCCATCTTGGGGCTTGCGCTTCTCCGCAATATCCAAATTACTCAAAAGCTTAAGGCGCGAAGCAAGGGGCGCAAAAAGATCCTGTTCGAAGCGAAAGCTCTCCACCATGACCCCATCGACACGTATCCGCACGACGCAGTGAGCCTCGCTCGCCTCGATGTGAATATCGCTCGCACGCTGTTTGATCGCGTAACCAAAAATTACCTCGATTAATTGCGTGATACTCGAGGAATCATCGCCTGCGCTGGCTCCTCCGCTGCGAATCTCACGCCGAATACGCACGATAAGATCTTTAATCCCGTCGTGAAGCTCAAGACGCGCGAGAGTTGAGACAAACTGCTCTTTTCTCACAATCGCGTAAGCAAGGGGCTTCTTGCGAATTAGTCGCTGAAAAGTCTCTTTGGCAGTTAAGTCAAAAGGGTTAATGAGCGCAACCACGATCTCGTTCTCGCGCTCCATCATCGGGAAAGCATGCAGCCGCTTAATCTGCGCAAAAGGCACATAATCCGCCACATTAGGATCGATACTTACCAAATCAAGGTCGATAAACTCCATATCGAGCTTTTTGGCAATTTGACACAAAATGTCATCTTCGCTAGCGGGGAAATCCTCAATAATCGACTCCATATCAAGCGAGCCGTTTTTGCACTGTTCAACGAAAAAATCGAGCAAATCACCCTCGTTAACGTAGCCCAAATCAACGAGCACACGAACGATTTTACGCCTGCGCTGCTGCGAGCTCTGCTCTTGCAAGGCGTGAGACAGTTGCTCTTGTGTGATTAGCCCTGCGGCTTTTAATTGATCGCCGATTCTCTGTCTATTCACGCGTCTATTCCTTTAGTTTATCTATTCTCATACGCTCTATCAGCCGAGATAGCGCACCTGAAGTATCAAAGTCCTTGTAACGCTCCAGCACGCGAATCGCCTCGTCTTTGTTGCCGCTGAAGTAAAGACTTTTGGCAAAAATCGACCACGATTCCACGGAGGTTCGCTGATGATTGTTGGCAACAAGTGCCCACTCGCGCGCGTGAGCAAAATCCCGCTCCGCGTAATAACCGCGCGCCAGTTCAATCGCGGGGTCATACGAGGGCTCGCGATTGTAGCGTTCAAGCTGAAATGCCCTCATCTCCTTAGGCGAGCTGGGCACAGAGGAGAGGCGAAAGGCATTAATACGATCATCGACACTCTCTGAAACGGCAGGTTTGCTCTCCCTACCTATTTTTTGTCTTTTTGAAGGAGTGCTCGAGGCTTTTTCTTTAGTTTTTGAAGCCCTCCCTGAGGTAGCAGAGGATCTTTTTAAAGAAGACGCCCCTGATGTTATCATAGTAGGAGCACTTATCTCCTTTACTTCTGAAACATTCTGAACAAGAGTATGAGACTTCTTTGGCAGCGGGGTAAGAATATCTTTTGAATTATTTACCCAGCCAATTCCGCTGTGTATCCAATCTTTTTGGATAGTTCTCGCACAAATTTTATCGCCTCGCACATACCGACTGAGCACTTTCGCCCCCAGCTTTGGCTCCTCGCGAATATTTAAAATCATAGCCTTCACAATAAAGCAAGACTCATCCTCCTTATTAACCTCAGCAACACTCTGCTCCGGTGCAACAGACGGACTTTGCTTTATCTCCATATTATTACTTGCGGAATCCTGCAGGAAATCCTGCGCGGAATTTTGACCTTGCATAGGAGTTTCTATGATGTTTTGAGTGTTTGGGGTATCTTGGCTGCTATTATTTGTATTCTTTTGCACGGGATTTGCCGCCACCTTAGCGGGAATCTCTTGGCGCGAAAATACCCCATCTTCAAAAAACAGTCCTTCCACGCCAAAATAGACTGCGCAGATAAGAGCGATTCCCAAAAAAGCTCGTGCACCAAAGCGCAGATAAAGAGCCCGTCTATACGATCGCCATCGCTCTTCGAGGGCTAGGAATCGATTACTCAAGCCCCTCCCCTTGATTGCCTTCTTTCTCTTTGCCTTCAGGGCTTCTACTCATAAGACTGTAGCCCAAATCCTGCAAGGAGGGCTTTTGGTCGCCTCTGATGACATGGGGTGTGATAACCAAAACCATCTCATCGGTGCTCTCGATATCAGAGCTATATGAGAAGAAATATCCAAGCAGCGGAATATCGCCTAAAAGTGGCACTTTATTTTCATTTTTGTGATTGTTTTTACTAATCAATCCTCCCAAAATAATCTTCTCGCCATCTTTGACACGCACCAGCGAAGAGAGCTGATTGGTCGAAAGGTTTGGAGGGGTCTCAAGAGCTGTTGGAGCCGAATCGACATCAAACCCTTTTGTCTGCGTGATGGACGGATTGATTTTTAACATAATCTCATCCCCGTGAATGCTCGGAGTAATATCAAGCAGCACCCCCGCAAAGACCGATGGATATTCCGTGTCTATGTTGGTATTCGTCGAGTTACTTCCTCCGGAGACTTGGAAGACCGTGCTTTTGCGGTAGCGTATGATATTGCCCACGCTAATCATGGCGGGCTGATTATTGAGAGTAAGCACCTTGGGGTTAGAGACCGAAGAGACCTCTCCATAACTTTTCAAAAACTCCACCACGCGCGTCAAACTTACCCCTTGGGAGAATATATTCAGCGCATATCCCGAACTTTTTTTACCTCCGGCTCCCAGGATTAGCGCGCCGCTTTCCGTGCCGAATTGAACCTCGCCGGGAGCGATTTTTGAAGTTGAGCCGCCACCCGAGCCGGAACCGGAGCCACCTGAAGCTGATTTAGGCAACAGTGCGACATTTTGAAGGTTGTAGAGCTGATTCCAATCCACCCCAGTCGTGTTCCCTGAGCTATGGCGCACAGTCAGAATGCTCACATCAATCATTACTTGGCTTTGCAAACGCTCATGAAGCGCGTCGATGTATTGTGAAACGCGCTCAATCTGATCGCTCGTGCCCGTAACCGTTACAAGCCCTGCACCACGATTGACCACCACAGTCCCCGGCTGTGAAGCGGACAAGCGCGCTTGCTGGGCGGAATCAAATGCGCTGTTTCCTTGTGAAGCAGAGGAAGCACCGACAATTTTTGTATTGGCAAGAGCCTTAGGATCTCGCGCAAGCGCATAAGAATCCCCCGGTCGATTAAGAATCGAGAGGATTTCCGCCTGGATTCCCTCCCAGAATCTAAAACCATCTTCTGCTTTGATATTAATCCCGGAGCGTCCCGTGCTTGATGAGCCCACCTTTGTGCTGCCGCTCCCGGAATTTCCTGCCGTATTGTTGGAACTGCTTAGCCCATCATCACGGCTAATGGAGACCTCGGTATTGCTCACGCCGCTTCGATCTGTCCCTACATAATTGATCTTAAAGGTCTTGGTTACCAAAAAACTAATTCGGAGAATCGAGCCATCAAACTCATAATAAAGCCCATTTTCTCGAAGAACCAAATCAAAAATACGTCTCAAAGGAGCCTTTTTGATATTAACCGAGGGCATATTCCTTTTTAGGCGTGCCCGCGCCTCTTCATCGCGCAAAAGCACACTATAAGAGCATTCCAAAGCCAGCTGCTTCACAATCTCCCCTGCGCTCACGCCACTATCTCGAGTGGAGAGTGTAAACACCCTGTTTTCGCAACTCGAAGCCTCTGCGTTTAGGGCAAAAATTGCCATGATTCCCGCAAAAATCAACGTCCTTTTTATCATCGAATTACCTTTGTGTTTTTCTCATAAATCGCATAATACCGCTTCTCCCCCGTCGCATTCTCCAAATGCACTCCTTTTCGCTCAATCAAAACAACCTTCCAGCTCCCATACATTCCACCAAGCTTAATCCACTTCTTGCCGATTTTGACCTTGTTATTCAGCACGGCAAGCACCTTAGGGCGCGCAGGGGCTGTATTAGCTGTCCTTACACCGGGTGTCGCGGCACCGGCAACACCGACACCGCTACCCGCGCGCCCGGCAGCAACACCACCGCGCCCATCATCTTTACCGCGCCACCGATAATCAAAGGGATCTCTTGAAGCTTGCACCTCTTCAGCCGTGATTCCCTTGCGCTCAAACGTCGTAATCTTAACAAATAAGTCGTCAAGTTCGTCATTTGCCCATACAAAAAGTGCGCTCATACATATAAGCCAGAGGATTCTCATAGATTTCCTTTCTGATTCTCAACGAGAATCTCAAATTCAAGCACATTGCCGTGAGTGGGAATGAGCGAAATGTGCTCCAAGGAGACAAATGGCCCATACTGCTCCAAGAAATAGATGTAATCGAGAATCGCTCGCTTTGCTCCTCTGCCTTTGAGCCTCATCCATGACTTTTCCAATCCGCCCACGCCCTTTTCTTCGCTCTTTCCAAGGGAAGAATTGAGCACCTCAAGTCCCAATTTCGTCGCTGATTTCATAGCAAAATCAAGCGTAAAATACCATGTAGAGCTCATCTCATAAACTTTATGGAGCGTAACCTGAGCCTTAAGTGCCCTCTCCTCGGCTCGCCCCAAATCCTCCAAAGTCTTCTGAACCGCATCGCGCCTTGCTTGGACTCCTCCGGTGCGATCGATCTCATCGACATACTGCCGACTCTTTTGCAGCGAAGTGTAAACCTCCGAATGCATCGCCTCTTTCTGCGAAACCCACCCTTCAATGTCTGGGTAGAGCAAAAAATAGCACGCAAAGAAAATCAACATTCCGAGCATCATAAAAACGACACGTTTTTCCGATTCCTCCTTAGTTGCAAAATAGCTGTCAACAGCCCTCAAAAACCCCTCGAAAGCTCGTTTATTAGGTTGTAGCTCACTCATCGTATAGTCGCCTTAATACTGGATTGATATAGCCCTTCGTCCTTATAAATCTCCTCGGTAATCGCCTCCACATAGCGACCGCTCTCGCCAAGAGCGCGCAGGAATCCTGAGACCGCTCGCTGATCCCGCGCGTTGGTGAGCGTTTTTAAGGTTAGAGCTTCCGATTCTTGAGTTAGCGCAAACTCATCAAGAAAAACCGCATGCGTCGAGCTCGCATTCAAAAAATCACTCAAAACACGGCTCTTAAGCATATAATTGCGCTGCCACGCGTAAATATCCCTAAGCGCACCCAAATAAGTCTCATACTCCTTGTCGCGCTCGGCGATTGCGTCCTCAAGCTGCTTTTTCTCCGCTTGAAGCTTCTCAATCTCAGTCCGATAGGCGATCTCTTTTTGCCCCACGATGATCTTCTCCTCCGTATAGACCTGAATCTCATGATCGAGCTTCAACCAATAAAAGACCTCATAAGCGGGATAAAGCAGCGAGAGAATCAAGGCAGCCGCACCTATTGCCAACATCCGTCCGCCATCTCGCTGAAGCAAAGGCAAAGGACGCTTGTAGATGGTGAAGTTTGGCAGCTTCTCGTCCCGCTCCACATCTTTTGCATACAAAATCGCCAGTGAAGCGAAGTAGCTCTCCGGCTGCGTCTCAACTTCCAAAGGAATCGTGTGCGCCGCTTTACAAACAATCCTTATCATCTCTCCGAGATAGCGATAAAGATCCGCTGCGATTCGCGTCGAAGAATCGAGATAAAGCGTGTCTAACTGGACATCTTGATGAAGCCTGTGGACAAATGAGAGTGTCTCCTCAATCTCATCATAAATCATGCGATACAAATATTCTAGGGATTCTCTTTGGCTCGCTTGATCACTGGCGGTCCCCGCTAAGTAGTTGGCAAACTCCCCGTATGTAAGATCCTGTCCGATTCGCGCGTTAAACATCTCGTGCAGATTCTCAAGCTTATGTTGAAGGGATTTTGAATAAATCGCCTCGCCCTCGCGGAAAAGCACGAAAAAAGCATCATCATCGCCGATATAGACAAAGGCTTGCGCCCCTCTTGAGGGAATCAGCTCGTGCTTATAAAGAACCTGCGGAATCAGATGGTAGGGAATCAAACAATCCACATAAGAGTGCCGCGCCACAAACGAAGCGAACCGATCTGCGATCGCGCCGTAAGGGAGCGCATACACATCGTATTCGTCCTGATTCATATCATAGGAGTTGTGCCGCTTTTGAAACTGCACGACATATTCATCTTCGAGATTAAGGCTTAGCTGCGAATAGGTCGATTCCATGAGTGTATCTTCCAAAATCTCGGGATCAACACTTCGCGCGACTTCGACAACCGTCTGGAGCGTGGAAAGTGAAGGAATCGCACTCACAATATGTGTTGAAGAGGAGCTTGGTTGATTGACCCTATTCCCAGAAAAATCATAAAAAACCGAGCTTCTGGAGTCAAAAAATAACATTTCCGCCCCTTTTGAACGTTTCCTCATAAACACCAAAAACCCCTTTCGCGCCGTGAGCAACGCCCTTACAGAGAATTACTCCGACCAAGTCTTAAAATTTAGTAAACATTCTATAATATTTTTTGCGATAATCTTACTAAAATGCGAAAAATGAGTATACTTAGTCGGGTTTTCTATTCTAAATCCGAAGGGGAGTTTAGGATTATGGGATTTTTACGTCGTTCATTTACGATGATTGAGGTGATTTTTTCAATCGTGATTATAGGGCTTGCGATCCTCACGATTCCCGTGCTAATCGCCCAAAGCACTCGACAGCTAAAGAGCACGCACAATGTGCAGGGCTACTATCATGCGCTCGCACTTATGCAAATCATCAGAGTAAAGCCATGGGATAGCGCAAATAAGGAAGATATGAACATCTCAGACCTCTATTATGTTCTTGATACCGATGAGAATGCTTATGATTGCAAAGATATAGGGGGCTTTGGATTTCTCCGTCGTGAGGGAATGTTTGCGCGCAATTTCAAGGGGAATCGCGTCTGCTCGCAGGAAAAAAGGCAAGCAAATGCCATTGCGGGCAGCTCTTTGGAGACGATTAATTTCGCTCAATACAGCGAAGCAATCAAAGAAGACGCCTCGGGTGAGAATAAATTCACACTGAATGCGAGCGTAAAATATGTCGATTCCTCCACGCTTAATGAGGTAGCGAGCGGGACAACCAACACGAAAAAGATTACCGTTGAACTGCGCAACTCTGAAACCAACGAGCTGATTGCGCGCTACTACTATTATGCGACCAATATCGGCACGGACGCCATCGCATCGAAGGATCTGTAACATGAAAAAGAATCGTCGCTCTTTTACCATGGTCGAGCTGGTTTTTGTGATTGTGATGCTGGGGCTAACCGGTGTAGCGGGGACTCAAGCGGTTCGTAGTATCTTTCACAATTACCTCATACAACGCTCTTTTGAACGCGTAGAGCTTGAAACACACCGTATTTTGAATTTCATAACCCGCCATTTGGAATATGCCGTATGGGAATCGATCCAAGTTTCAACAAAGAGTATGTATGAGCAACCGCACCGCGTCACATGGGTGAGCAAAGACATGGAAAACTACTACGGTAGCTTTGATGGCACAAGCAACACGCCGCGCTTCAGCGGAGTGATAAAGCTAGAGGAATCTCACGCAAGCCCGAGCACTCCGGGTAATATCGAGATCGCTACACTAGGTTCAAGACTGGATCTGCCTCGTAATGATGGAAGCAGTGCGCCAAAGAGACTTCTCCTGCCTGCCGCACATAATGCCACTTCTTACAGAGACCACCTGCAAGTGATCGAAACAACTGCAGGGCAAAATAACCTCACTACCAAGCCTCAATACCCCTCTCCTGCATATAGTGCAAAAGAGCTCCCCGAGCTTGTCTACATGGTCGAGCGCGAGCTCTATTCTTTTGTGATCGACGATCTTCAGCTAACACTTAGAAAAAGCTCCTCCTCGCCCTCCTCTGAGATAAGTTATCCTGTGACGGGAGAATACGAGATTGAAAGGCTGGATTTTTGGGTCGAGGGCGAGGGGAGTGTTGTGCGCGTGCGTCTATGTATATCGGATAATCGCCTGCGCAACCTGTTAGATTGTGGTTACAAGACCACAGGATTTTGCAGCATGGGATTTTGCAAAGAAAGCGTGGTGATTCAATGAAACGGCAAGGATTTGGGATCGTTTATGCAATCTCCATACTCGTCGTAATCTCCACGCTTCTTGCTTTCTCGCTCTATTTTTCCACGAATTCATACAACTCAAGCATTGCCGAGCATGCGAAGATACAGCTCAAGCTCTATGAAAAAAGCGCACTGGAGCTTGCGATTCTCGAGCTGCAAAACAGTAGCGCAACCCATAGCCGCATGTTGAGCGAGCGCGTCTTTGAGGGGGGCTATCGCTTTAAAATTCACGCCACACAACTTAGTGATGACATTAATGCCCGCGGGGCAATCTATCGCCTCGATATTATGGGGAGCGTTACTCCGCCCGGCTGGGAAAATCAAGTCCCTCACACGAGCGTTTCGCGGCATATTGTCAAACCATAAGAAGAAAGGAATCTTGCCTATTCATGGATAATCTTGATGTTAAAGTTCTCTTAAGAACCACTCTCGCGCACAAAGCTTCAGATCTCCACTTGGTGGTGGGAAGCGAACCGCAAATCCGTATAGACGGGCAGCTTGTGAAGCTCGATCTGCCCCCCGTCTCGCAAAAAAACGCAGAGGACATCTGTTATAGCATTCTGACTGAAGAGCAAAAACGTGTCTTTGAAGAGACCAAAGAGCTTGATTTTGCCGTGACGATTCCCGAGTTTGGACGCTTTAGGGTCAATTATTACATCTCCATGGGAGCGATCGGTGCTGCTTTTAGGACGATTCCCACAAATATTCCGAGCCTAGAGGATCTGAACTCCCCGCTCATTTACAAAGAGCTAATCAGTCGCGAAAAGGGTCTGATTCTCGTCACAGGTCCTACGGGTAGCGGTAAAACAACCACCGTGGCGGCGATGCTCAATGAGATTAACCACACTTTCGCAAAGCATATTCTCTGCATTGAAGACCCTGTGGAATTTATCCATCAAAACGTGCAATCTCTCTTCTCTTATCGCACGGTGGGCGAGGACACTAAGAGCTTTGCCAATGCCCTAAAAGCGGCGCTCAGGGAAGATCCCGACGTAATTTATGTGGGTGAGATGCGCGACCCTGAGACTATCGGTGCGGCGATTAATGCGGCGGAGACAGGGCACCTCGTCTTTGGCACACTCCACACCAATTCCGCTGCACAGACGGTGAATAGGATTGTCAGCGTTTTTGAAGGCGATAAACAGGCTCAAGTGCGCTCCCAGCTCTCTGTCGTGCTTGAGGGCGTCATCTCGCAGAGTCTCATTCCAAGAATCGGCGGCGGGCGCGTATGTGCTCCAGAGATTCTAATAGGAATCCCCGCCATCGGGAATCTTATCCGAGAGAATAAAATCCACCAGATTCCCTCACAAATGATGATAGGGCAAGGGACGTCGGGTATGCAAACGCAGGTGCAAGTGCTGGAGAGTTTCTATAAGAAAGGGCTTATCAGCCGTGCAGACGCTTTGCGCTACTGCACCCGCCCTGAAGAGCTAAGGGCAAAGATATAGGGCAAGCCTAATTTAAATTTACGCGCAAGCCGGCTGCCTGTTTGATGTGCTTGATAAGCCGGTCGCCCTTTTGTGCTTCATGTTTAGGGGGTTAGCTCCTCTTTTTTAATCTTTTGTGTGAGTTTCACTCCACAATCGCTCTAGGCAAAAACGGCGAAAGATGAACCAAAATTTCATAGGGGATCGTCCCGAAACACTCAGCGACATAGCGCGCATCCCTCATCACACAGATTTCATTGTGCTCGCTAAGCACGCTCATACAATCCATCGACGCGCGGGGCAATATCTGCTCGCCCTCCGCACTCATGAGGCTCTGCTCTTCCCTTAATCGCGGGAATCCATCTCCATAGCCCAAATCATACGTCGATACGCGCGCCTCTCTCTCTAGTGTGCTCACGCCTGAATAGCCTATCCTAGAGCCTTGTGCGAGCTTTTTGGTTGTGATTTTCTTAGCCCATAGCGAAAGAATCGGGCGCAAATCCACCTCCCCCACCACGCGAGAATCGGCGCATAAATAGCCATACAAAGCGATTCCCACGCGCACAAGATCATCTTTAATACCCTCTTTTTTGCTCCTGAACATGCCGCTGGAGCTAAGCGAATGAAATCTGGGAATCGCCAAAGCGTGGCGAGAGACATATTGAAGCACGATTCCCCGAACCTCGTCAAAACGCCTGCATTGCGTGAAAAACTCGCTTCCAAAATCATCTCCATAGCCATTGTGCGCCATCACGCCTCGCAACGCGATTCCCCGATTCCTAAGCAGCTCCAACGCCTGATACAGCTCATCCATCGCGATTCCATTACGATACATTCCCGTATCTACTTTTAGCTCAACACTCCGATTCTGCGGCATTTGCGCAATTTGCTCCAGCGAATGCACCGCCAGATGAATATTACTCGGCAAATCGCACTCTATATCGCCATAAAGTGCGCTAACCTCCGCAAAATAGGGACTAATCTGCAAAGCCTCCGCACTATTTTTCACAAAAGCACTGCGGATTCCCGCACGCTCGCACAAACGCGCCATCTCTGGCAGCCCATGCCCATAAGCGTTATCCTTAAGCACTGCGGCAAGCTCGCACGAAGGGGGAATCCGCTCCCTCAAAAGATCGACATTGTGAAAAAACGCGCGGGAACTAAGGCGTATCTCTGCCATTTTTTATCCAAAATATTAAGCTAAAAGAAGAAGCGGGAGACGCGCCCGGAATCGAGGACTCCGAGCACTTTTAGGAATTTACTTAAGACCTGCGATATATTCGGCAAGCACTTCGATGTCCGCGTCGCTATAAGACGCCATTTGACCCTTCATAAGCCCACCCATACCTTTTCGGTTGAGCGTGCCCGCTTTGTAAGCTTTGAGATCTGCGACCAGCCGCGCCTTATCCCAGCCTGCAATCACTTCGCTTTTGTTCATGGCAGGCTTCTCCGCCTTGACGCCATGGCAGGCGACACATTTTTTGTAAAGAGCTGCGCCATCAGCTGCCATCAAGCTTGCAGCAGCCAAAACTAATCCAAGAGCAATCTTTTTCATGAAATATTCCTTTCTTTTGTTGCATTGTCCTCGCTGATATTCCCGCTCAGACTGGGCTGATATTACCATGATTCCCGCTTAAAACTTCTTAATTTTAAGCTTTCTTGAAGATGAGAAATATTCGCATAAATGTTCACCTCAGAGCCTGGTGCGCGCGTCAAACGCACGGGTAAGCGAGAGCTGATCGACATTCTCTAAGCTCACGCCCGTAGGGACACCTTGAGCGATTCTCGAAAAAGAGAGCGCGAGATCTTGGAGCTTATCCTCGATGTATAAAACAAGCGAATCGCTCAAAACAGAGGGCGAAAAAGCAAAAATCACCTCTTTGATCCCCTCTTTTGCAATGCGCCTCCTAAGCACGGTAAAATCGCACTCTTCAAGGGAATCAACCACAAAATATCGCCCCAAAAAGTGTCCCGATTCCTCCAAAATCAAAATGTCCCGCGGATGCTGCACGATACAGAGCTGTCCGTTCAGACGCTCCTCATCAGCGCACACCTCGCACACTTCATCTTCGCACAACGCGCCACAGTGCTCACATCGCTTGACTTTGAGCACCGCCTCCTCGAGCGCATGGGCAATTTTGAGTGCGGCAAATTTATCCTCCACGCTCAAAAAATAGCTAAGCCTTAGAGCTGATTTGTGCCCGATGGAGGGGAGCGATTCGAGCGATTCCACGAGGGTCAAAAACGATTCCATTCCCTTTTTCATGGGGCGGAATATAGCCAAGTTTCTTTTAACGCGTCATAAATTTTCTTTTGATAGAATCCGCAATTTACGCACTTTTAGAGAATGATTTTATGAGGAAGCAATTTGGAAGAGTTTGATTATTATGAAATTTTGGAAGTAGAGCGCAACGCAAGCGGCGAGGAGCTCAAAAAAGCCTACCGAAAAATGGCGATGAAATACCACCCCGACCGCAACGAGGGGAGCAGTGAAGCTGAAGAGATGTTTAAGCGCGTCAACGAAGCCTATCAAGTTCTCAGCGATGAAAGCAAACGTCAGCTCTATGACCGATATGGCAAAAAAGGGCTTGAGAGCCAAGGATACAGCGGATTTTCCGGGCGCGATTTTGAAGATATTTTCGGCGATTTGGGGTCAATTTTTGAGGACGTTTTTGGCGGGCGATTCTCGCGAGGGAATGCGCGCAGGAGCGATGAACCCTATGGATTAGATTTAGCCATTGATGTGAGACTGAGCTTCAAAGAAGCAGTTTTTGGCTGCAAAAAAGAGATTAACGTGCGCTATAAAGAGGGCTGCAAAGAGTGCAAGGGAAGCGGTGCAAAAGACGGCAAAGTCGAGAACTGCTCCGAATGCAGCGGGCGCGGGCAAATTTATATCCGTCAAGGGTTTATGACCTTTGCACAAACCTGCCCTGCGTGCGGTGGCAAGGGCAAGAAAATTAAGGAGAAATGCCCAGAATGCGCGGGCAAGGGCTACAATGAGAAGAGCGAGCGCATCGAAGTGTCTATCCCTGAGGGAATCGACACGGATAATCAAATCCGCGTGAGCAAGAAAGGAAACATAGGCAAAAACGGCGAGCGCGGCGATCTCTATCTTGTGGTGCAGGTCGATGAAGATGAGCATTTCATCAGGAATCACAACGATGTTTACATCCAAGTGCCGCTGTTTTTCACGACGATTCCTCTGGGGACAACGCTAAAAGTCCCTTCGCTCCACGGTGAGCTTGAGCTAAAAATCCCTGCAAATACCAAAGACAAAGAGCAATTCATATTCAAAAACGAGGGAATCAAGGACGTCCATTCCACTAGGCGCGGGAATCTCATCGCACAAGTCAAAATCGTCTATCCGAGCAAAATCAATGAGGAGCAACGCGAACTTTTGGAAAAGCTCAATCACTCCTTTGGAATTGAGGGAAAATGCCACGAGAAAGGCTTTGAACGCGTTTTTGACAAAATCAAAGAGTGGTTTGCGTGAGATAATTGAGCTTTGCATTTTGCCTGCTCCGCGAACTCTCACTCTCGCGTGCACCAAAATGCCTCTTTAAACGCGCTTTACACGCGTGCTTCAGAGCTTGCCTGCTCCTTTTATGAGTTTATCCTTCACAAAAGCCTGCCCGCTCATCAAAATGCAAGATTTGCCACAAATACCTGTCACACGCAATCACACCACCCTAGATAGAGAGCACAAACTCCTCATAACTCATATTTTTACTCGCCAAAAGTTCGCTAATCATTCTCCCGCTCTCCTTCATGCCCCCCGTTGCCTCAGCCTTGAGAAGCTCCCTGTAAATCGGGGCAACTACCTCAAGTGCCTCACGTCGAGGACGCCTGCGCACCGAGTGATAGCCGATCACTTTGCCACTAGAATCATAAGAAGGAGTAATATTAGCGAGCACCCAGTAAAAATGTCCCTCTTTTGAGAGGTTTTTCACATAGGCAAAAATCTCTTTCCCCGCCTCAACCGTGTCCCACAGAAGTTTGAAGACGATTCTTGGCATGTCCGGATGACGAATAATATTATGCGGTGCGCCCAAAAGCTCCTCCTCCGAATAGCCCGAGAGGTGGATAAAAACGTCATTACCATACGTGATAATCCCCTTCGTATCGGTCTTGGAGACGATAATCTGCTCTCCCTCAAAAAATTTCTCTATCTGCGTCGGTTTTGGTTTAACCAAATTTATCCTCCTCAATCTTATGAATAAGTGAAGATTTTATAATTTATTTTTGTAGTTTTTCATAAATTCGCGCATCTTCCTGACCCAATCTCCACAGCGAGACCCCTCGAAGTTTATAGTGTTTTGCGAGTGAAAGCTTCTCTGTAAAAGAATCGACCTCCTCCAAAAAGAGGTATTCTCGCACACCCCCATGCTCGCCAAATCCCCACCAAATCCGCTCCGATTCGCTATAAATAGGCGTAATACCTCGGCGCAACATCCAATCCTGCGCGGCGATATAGCTCATCGAGCGCGCATGCGAACCGAGGGAATTGCCCCGATTCCCCGCATACCAAAGGCGCGAATAGAGTGGGATTCCCAGAGAAATCTTATCTTTTGAGACCTCCTTTAGCATCTCCTTTATGATCCGCTCCACCCAAGGATAGCTCGCGACCGCACCGGGAGGCGTCT
This sequence comes from uncultured Wolinella sp., assembly GCA_963540505.1. Classification (GTDB taxonomy): domain Bacteria; phylum Campylobacterota; class Campylobacteria; order Campylobacterales; family Helicobacteraceae; genus Wolinella. The sequence continues at coordinate 62,337 of CAUTMV010000005.1, read as the reverse complement.
TGCCCGTGTGCTGATCATAAGCCATGACGCTTAAAAAATCGCTATGTTTTGCCAAAGCTTTAAAATCATACGAGGCGATCCAGTCTGCATAAAATTGCGCGTCATGAGCACTGCGCGACTCCTCACCTCGCGCGGGAGTCACGGCGATGGAGAGCTGCATGCGATGTTTTCTTAGGCGCGTATGCAGCTTCTTGATAAAATCCGTATAAAGCGCGCGGCTCTCCCTCCCCAAATGCTCAAAATCCAACTGCCACCCAGCAAATCCATATCGCTTCCCAACCTCTGCAAGCGCATCAATGAAATGCTTCTTCGCCTCTTCATCTTTTAAAAATTGCTGCACTTTTTCCTTATCAAAGTCCTCGTTTGCGACCAGAGGCATGAGCTTTTTGCGGTGTTTTTGAACGAGTTTAACAATGCGCTCATCAACCTCACCATAGAGCACGCCATCGCTATTAAACGAAAAAACCTGAGGAGCAATCACATCAAAAGAGTCGATATTGCGCGACAAACGCTCGTAGCTATCGTGCCGATCGACCATGTAGATAAGTCGCTCAAAAGGCGCGCCCTGCAGAGGCAAGGAGAGGGATAGCAGCAGGATGATATTGATGATTTGTTTTGTAAAATCGGCTCTCACGGGAGTGCTCCTTTGTGCGGAAATCGTGCTAGTTTGTCGCACTAAAAGGTCGTAATGATACCATTTTGGACAGTCATTTTGACGCGCTCCATTTTCCTGTGCCTAATTCTCGCCGCTATTTCGCTTAGGATTTGATACAATCCTGCGAGTCGATTCCAGCCGATTCTGCCCCATCACTTTTGAAGGATTCCCCCATGCGCCCCGCTCTTATCCCCTATATCGCGCTACTTTTGGCTATGATTTTTTGGGGCAGCAGCTTCGTCGCGCTCAAATACGCCTTCATGGGCTACGATTCCACGTGGGTCATCTTCTGGCGTCTACTCATCGCCACGATAGCTTTCGCGCTCTTTATCCCAAAGATGAATCTGCGCAACTTTCGCCTAAAAGATAGCGGCATGCTCCTAGTCATGGCACTCTTTGAACCATGCCTCTATTTTATTTTCGAGTCCAAAGCCATTGAGAACACCACTGCTTCGCAAGCGGGCATGATCTCTTCGATGTTGCCCGTGCTTGTAGCACTTTTTGCCTTTTTGTTTTTGGGCGAGCGCATCAGGAAGCAGATGATTGCAGGATTCCTGCTTGCAATGCTCGGAGCCTGCTGGCTTAGCCTCTCTTCAAGCGGAAACGACTACGCACCCAATCCGCTCCTTGGGAATCTGCTCGAATTTATCGCAGTTCTTTGCGCTGCGCTTTTTACCATCATCGTAAAGCACCTAAGCAGTCGCTACAACGCCCTATTTCTCACAGGATTCCAGTCGCTTGCGGGGGCAATCTTTTTTGCACTCCTTTTGCTTCTTAACCCCCCACTTTCCATCGCTCAGGGCATGGGGCATGAGGAGCTTCATCTAGGCGCGCTGGGCGCGATTGTCTATCTAGGGATCGCTGTGAGCTTTGGCGGATACGGGCTGTATAACTACGCGCTAAGCAAAATCAACGCAAGCGTGGCGGCGGGCTTTGTCAATCTTATTCCGATTTTTTCGCTCCTCTTTGCCTACCTTTTGCTTGATGAGCGTCTAAATCTCACGCAATCCTTTGCCTGCCTTTTGATTTTCACAGGCGTGGGAATCGCCCTTTACCGCCGACGCTCCGATTCCCGAAGATGAGCTGTGCTGATTTTATGGGGATCGCCTACCCGTAGGGAATCTAAAGCGATTCCCCGCGCCATGCACATAAAATCGCTCGCGCCCTTGCTTGCACCTCCCTTGCCCCTCCGCTCCACAGAGCTGAAATAAGGGCAATCATCTCGCTTGAAGCAAGAAGATGTGCGTTTTTTGCACTGATTCCACCAATTGCGCATCGAGGAATCGACAACTTCTCCGCAAAAATCTCCGTGCCAATGACCGGCGCATTAGGTTTGCTAGGCGAGGCAAAACACGCGCCAAACGCGACATAATCCGCCCCCTGCCGCTCCATTTCGCGTGCGCGCTTCATATCGCCATAACAGGAGATTCCTATGATTGCATGCGGGAGTATCTCGCGCGCTTGCACGATTCCCGTATCTTCACGCCCCAAATGAACCCCATCAGCCCGCACTTCTTGCACAAGTTTCAAGCGATCATTTATGATAAAAAGCACGCCAAACTCACGGCACAACCTGCGCAAAAATCGCGCCAAAGGCAAAAGCTCCTCATCGCTCACGCCTTTTTGGCGCAGCTGAAAAACCTTCACCCCTCCCAAAAACGCCTCGCACACCAGCTGCTCCACCTCACTCATGGGACGCTCATGCCACCCCTGCTCGCTAATCGCATAGAGTCCCGCAAGAGGCGTGCTACTCTCTTGCACTTAGGCTCCCCACGCGGTGGAGAATCGGACCTGATCCGCGCCCAATCATCGGCGCATGAATCATCGCCTCATGGACATAATTTTTCGCCCTCTGCACCGATTCTTGCACACTCGCACCCTTTGCGAGCAGACACGCAATCGCACTGGAAAACGTGCAACCCGTGCCATGACGCTGAGCGTTTTGGATAAATTGCGTGCGATAAATGCTACTTGCATGACCTTTTTGGGCGAGATAATCGATACTCTGATTCCCCTTGCGAATATTCTTCACCACGATATGCACCCCTAATTCACGCGTATAACGTGCACCTTCGCACTCCATCATCTCAAGTGTCGGCACTTGATTAAGCCCAAAGAAAAGCCTGCTCTCCTCTAAATTGGGCGTGATGAGCGTCGCGAGTGGGAATAGCTTTTTCAGGCTCTCAATCGCTTCATCTTTTAGCAGCTTTGAGCCCGCCTGAGAGAGTGCCACAGGATCGAGCACGACGGGAATCTTTAGAGAATTTTGGAGCAAAAACTCGCCCACTGTTTCGATGATCTCCGTGTCATAGAGCATGCCAATCTTAATCGCACCCACCTCGCAATCCTCCATCACCGCGTCAATCTGCTCGCGCACCATTTTCGCACTCATGGGCATTACAGAGTGCACGCCCAAAGTGTTTTGCGCCGTAACGACCGTGATCGCCGTGGCACAAAAGCACCCAAACGCCTCAGCAGTCTTGATATCCGCTTGGATTCCCGCACCTCCGGAGCTATCGCTCCCTGCAATACTTAACACCACTTGCATACGAACTTCCTAGTGCAGCGCAGCGTTTAGCTCAATTTTTTTATTGCTTCTAAAAGCAATCATTGCGCCACTTTTAGAGTCTTGTCGGAAGTGGATTCCGTGCTTTTTGGAGAGTTCGCGCCCCTTATATAGCCCGCTCTCATTGATGAGAAAATCGGGATTAATCTCTGCGATTTTGCGCGCCTCTTCAGAGCTAATTTTAAACACCGTCCCCGCCAGCACCGCAATCCCGCCATCGACGATACAACCATCGCCTAGGCTAATTCCCGTCGAGCTATTTACCCCAAGAAGGCAATTTTTCCCGATACTGACGGGCTCACTATTCCCGCCGCTTAGCACGCCCAAAATACTCGCTCCACCGCCCACATCGCTCCCCTCATCGATAATTACCGAGGAGCTGATACGTCCTTCATTCATGCACGCGCCTAAAACTCCGGCGTTAAAATTGATATAGCTCGCTCCGGGCATTTGCGTATATCCACCCTTGCCCAAATACGCTCCAAATCGCGTCTTCGCCGTATCAAGGAGGCGAATATTATCCGCTTGAGGGATCACTTGCATCAAATAGCGCGGGAATTTATCCACATAATCAATCGCGGGATACTCACCTCGCATTTTTAAGCGGATCTCATTTTCACGCAACCACGCAAGCTCATAGGGTCTATTCCCGCTCCACGCGACATTCTGAAGCAATCCAAAAATCCCATCAAGCATGAGACTTCGTAGCGGAGCTTTGCCTAGAGAGAGGGCGAGCAGCTTCATATATCCGCTCTCGACACTTTCGCATTTCGCGTCGCAATAAATCGCCACAAAACGATAAAGGCACTCACCGCGGGAATCCGAAAGCCGCCCCTGCTTTTGCGCCTCGACAAGCTCTAAGAGCACCTGAATATTTTTGTGTTTGGAGGAATCTGCCAGCGTCTGAGCCACAAAGGGCGCATAAAGCTCAAGGGCTCTCTCTATAAATTCGGGCGTGATTCCTACAATTTCTTCAGATTCGCTTCTGCTTAGAGGCTTACCTAGCGCGCTAGAATCGCTAAAAACCGCGAATGAACCGAGATTCTCCGCACTCCAGTTAAGTATCGGATAGGTCGCCTGCAGCACCTTGCCCTCCGCGCCCAAATCGACTCGACATATCCCAAATCCAAGAGGTGCACGAAATCCCGTGTGTGCGCGAAATTCACTCACAAATTTTTCAAAATCTTCTGTGTTGATTATCTGCATCATCTGCTCCTTATTATTTCCCGGTTATTTTGCAAAATGCGTGGTAACCATGCCGCAAAAAGCCCCACCCTCATAAAACTCTACACGATAAGTGCGCGCTCCCTTATCAACTGAGAATCGCGGGAGAATCATCTCGCGCCGCACCTCGATTTCATCTTGTGAAGCGTGATTTTTATCCACAAGCCCGATCACATTCACGCGGATTCCCTCCTGTGCGCGCACGAGGAATCGCTCCCCAACCTCGACCTGTGCGCCAAAAGGATAGCTTTGCACTGTGCCATCGACCGCAAGTTCAGCACTTTTTACCCTGCATTGTGTGCTACCAAAACGCTGCGGATAAAATCTGCTAAGCACGCGATTCCCCACAATCATCTCATAATGATCGCCCACGCGCTTAAAGGTTCCGAGCGGATGGGAAAATTCAAAACGATTGCCTGAGGGGAGCAGCGGGATATAGCGCAAAACAGGACGAATATCGCTAAGAGGCAGGATAATGTTTTCATTAATCCGCACGTCTCCATATTGCGCGAGCAGGCGATGAACCTCGCTCACTTTTAGCTCAAAATCGCGCTCAAAAGCGATTCCCATAATCTTCATCAGCTCCTCGATGGACTGAAGCTGATAATAGACCTTCTGATCGAGCTCGCTAATATTTTTGCTCGTCTCAATCGCAAGCGCGGGCTTTAGATGAGTGATCGCAAAAAACGTAAGCGACATGCGCATCTCTTCATCTTTAAATTTTGTTTCAGTATTTTTAATATTAAATGAATGATAATCTTTGTGGAGATTTTGATTGAGATTATTAGTCATCTGGAGCGTAATCTCATCAAGATTCCCGAATTTTACCTCATCAATTCCCTTCTGATCGATAATATAAGCTTGTCCCCATGCGCGCGGATTAAAGATGGAGTTTTGCCATTTCTGACGATAAAAGCCATGCCCATCGTGAAGATTAATCACAAAATCGACACTCTTATCCGTAATGATTTTTTTAATATCATTGACTATTTGATAATCTTTATCGCTCTTCTTAATAGAGGCAAATTTGCGATTCATGTCGCCATAAATTCCGCGCCGATTCTCGACAATACTGTCAAAATTAAGGTTAGGCACGACCCATAACGAGCCTTTTTTGATCCGATAATGCTGCGCGAGAATCGCCGGAGCAAAATAGCCCCCCGGCTCATCGCCATGCACCCCGCCGATGACCAAAAGGCGATTGCCCGATTCCTCGCCTAGCAATTCATGAAACGTAAAATGCCTCTGTGCCCCAAAAAGCAGGCTACAAAGGGCTGTAATCCAAATAATATATCGCATACCACTCCGATGTTTGTGAATTTAAAGCCGTGTCTGCACAAAGCAGGGGCTCGCCCTAATTTTGCTATGATTCCCAGAAAACTAGGAAATCTGTGAGGAATAATAGCAAACGTTGCGGCTGGGTGAAACTCAATGACCCGCTCTATATCGCTTATCACGACAATGAATGGGGCAAGCCGCTCCATGGGAATCGCGAGCTTTTTGAGCTACTCGCGCTTGAGACGCAGCAGGCGGGATTAAGCTGGCAGACGATTTTACACAAGCGCGAGGGTTATCGCAAGGCGTTTAAAAATTTTGACCTTGAGTATTGTGCAAACCTAAGCGATGAGGCACTGGAGGCGATTCTTGCGCAGGGTGAAGTTCTTAGGAATCGTGCAAAAATCTTTTCCGTGCGGGATAATGCAAAGGCTGCGCTTCAAATCATCAAGGAGTTTGGCTCGCTTAGTGAATATTTTTGGCGCGGGAAAACACCTATCAAACACTCAATCAAGCATTACAAAGATGCGCCGACGCGCAATGAATGCTCCGATGAACTTGCCAAAGATATGAAGAATCGAGGATTTAAGTTCGTCGGTTCGGTAACGCTCTATGCGTTTTTGCAAAGCGCGGGAATCTTCAATGATCATGAAGATGATTGCGCCTTTGCGTGCAAAACCTAAGTCACATAAGGGACATCGCAGCTCTGCACCCCGTGCGTGCCATCAAGCGTCGCGGCGAGATAGAGGATACGGCAGCTGTTTTCAATCACCGCCATCACTTTGGCGAGCTGATTGATATTGCGCTCAAGCAGATAGACCCCATAGCCGCGGATCACCATCGCCTTGAGGCGTTTCTCTTTCATATAGCGATAGATCTCCACATCGGCGCGCTCATACCACGTCTCAAAATCCCGCGGATTATAGACCTCAATGGAGCGAAAAAAGATCGATCCGAAATAATCCTGCGGAACAATCTTATTAAAACGCAGCGCATACGCCATCGTAAAGGGGGGCAAACAGTAGGCGACATATTTCGCCTCGCTGATATTTTGGTAGATACTTGAGTGGATTTGAGAATCAAGACTCGCCTCTCTCCAGCGATAATCGCGCGCATGATAAAGTGTAATGAGGGAATCTTCATTAATCTCATCAAAAATTGCATCTCGTTTATTGATGAGGAATCGATTGTCTCCGAGCTTCGCCGAAATGGAGCCGTGAAACACGCCAAAAAAGTTTTTACGAAACATGGAGAGAGAAATTTTGCCCATCTCCGCAATGAGCTTCTGATCGACACTTTCACGCATTATCCACCCTTTCATTTCGCTCAATGAGGCTAAGAGGCAAGCCAAAACGCTCAATAATCTCGCGCTCTTTTGCCCTCTGTTCGCCGTTATCACGCTCATGGTCATAACCTAAAAGATGTAACATTCCATGAATAAACAAAAGAGCCGTCTCAAAACGCTCTTCATGCCCGCGATTCCGCGCTTCTTGCTGCACCTTATCTACGCAAATCACAATCGATCCGAGTGGAATTTGCGCACCTTCAAGCTCTAAGGGTGCAACAAGCGGGAAAGAGAGCACATCTGTAGGGGAATCCACGCCACGATACTCGAGATTTAGCGCGTGGATTTTCTCATCATTCACAAGCAAAAGCTCCACGTCTCTAGGTGATAAAAACGCCGCAATCTCCTCTATAAGTGTCGTATCTATGGCACTTTGCGTTTGATTATCGACATCAACCATACCTCGCCTCCACACAAATAGCGCAAATCATAACCAAATCCGCCCCACACCTCTCCTTTAAAAGCGCGGGAATCCTATCACAAAACAGACCGCCCCGCCATATCGCCTGTCCATTGCCTCTCCCCTCGGCGTGCTCATCGCACACAAAAGTGCTATAATCCGCACTCTTGCAATACGACATTCCCCTAGGAGAGGTCATGGTCGATTATGGAATCAATTTTTGGTCGGATAATGACTTCATTATCGAAGATGGTCAAGTCAAAGTCAATCACCAAAGCAGACCCGCAATCATCGATATTGTCAAAAAAGTGCGCGAAGATGGATACCGCGGACCTTTACTGCTCCGATTCCCGCACCTAGTCAAAAAGCAGATTGATAAAATCTTCACTCACTTTGAAAACTCCATCAAGCAATATCAATACAAAGGGCACTTTAAGGCGGTTTTCCCGCTTAAAGTCAATCAGTTTCCCAATTTCGTCCTGCCCCTTGTCGAGCTCTCGAAAAATCGCTGCTATGGGCTAGAAGCGGGGAGCAAAGCCGAGCTCATCATCGCGATGGCATACACTAACAACGGTTCGCCTATTACGGTCAATGGCTTTAAGGACAAGGAGATGATCTCTCTAGGCTTCATCGCCGCAAATATGGGACATGAAATCACGCTAACGATTGAGGGACTAAACGAGCTTGAGACGATTATCGAAGTCGCTAAGGAGATGGGCGAGCCCTATCCCAACATCGGTCTGCGTATCCGCCTGCATAGCAGCGGTATAGGAATCTGGGCGAAAAGCGGCGGAATCAACTCCAAGTTCGGGCTCACCTCTACCGAGCTTCTTGAGGCGATTCATCTGCTGGAGAAACATCATCTGCTCCATAAATTCACCATGATCCACTTTCATATCGGATCGCAGATTAGCGACATCTCTCCGCTCAAAAAAGCAATCCGCGAGGCGGGGAATATCTATGCGGAACTGCGTAAAATGGGGGCAAAAAATCTCAAAAGCGTCAATATCGGCGGGGGATTAGCCGTCGAATATACACAGCACGAAGGTGTAACAAATCGTAACTATACGCTTAATGAGTTCGCGGGAGACGTGGTCTTTTCACTCAAAGAGATTGCAAAAAACAAAAAAGAGCCCGAGCCAGATATTTATATCGAATCAGGACGCTATATCGCCGCAAGTCACGCGCTTTTGATCGCTCCTGTGCTTGAACTGTTTTCCCAAGAGTATGACGAGCACGCGCTGCACCTAAAAGAGAAGAATCCGCCGCTCATCGAAGAACTGCACGAACTTTATAATACTGTCAATGAAAAATACGCCATTGAGTATCTGCATGATAGCCTCGATCACATGGAATCGCTCCTAACACTCTTTGATCTTGGCTACATTGACCTGCAAGATCGCAGCAATACAGAAATTCTCGTCCATCTCATCATTAAAAAGGTCATCAAAATTCTCAAGCACAAGAATCACAGCGAAATCTTAAGAATCCAAGAGCAGGTGCAGGAGCGATACCTGCTTAATTGCTCCTTTTTCCAAAGCCTACCCGATTACTGGGGGCTTACTCAGCGATTCCCCGTAATGCCCCTGGATCGGCTCAACAGACGCCCTACACGCTCTGCGAGCCTTTGGGATATTACGTGCGATAGCGATGGCGAGATTGGCTTTGATGTTAAAAGACCGCTCTTTTTGCATGATGTCGATGTTACGAGCGAGGAGTATTTTCTGGGATTTTTCCTCATAGGCGCATATCAGGAGGTGCTGGGTATGCGGCACAATCTCTTCACGCACCCGACGGAATTTAGCGTAGAATTTGACGAAGAGGGCAAATACCTCATCACTAATCTCCTTGAGGCTCAGACGATTCTTGATGTGCTTGATGATTTAGATTATGACACCAAGGAGATTGAGCGGAGGCTAAAGCAAAAGATTGAGGACTCCGCCTTGATTGATGATGAGGTGCGCAAGGAGGTGCTGGGGCAGCTCTACGTCATGCTTAGCGAAAATGGCTATCTTCGCACGATTACAAATGGAGAGCGCAAATTATGATGCAGTTTTTGAGGATTCTCAAGGAGGATTTTTCTGTCATTTTTGAGCGCGATCCTGCGATTAGCTCGAAGATTGAGCTCTTTTTTAGCTATCCGGGGCTCATCGCGCTCTTTTTTCATCGTTTTGCTCACGCGCTTTATATTCGCAAATGGCACATTCTCGCGCGCTTCCTCATGGCTTTTAGCCAGCTAATTACTAATATCGACATTCACCCGGGCGCAAAAATCGGCAGGCGCGTCTTCATCGATCATGGAATCGGTGTAGTCATCGGAGAGACCGCCGAAGTGGGCGATGATGTGACAATCTATCAGGGCGTGAGTCTCGGTGGTGTAAGTCTTGAGAAAGTCAAACGCCACCCCACGATAGAATCAGGTGTCGTCATCGGCGCGGGTGCGAAGATTTTGGGCAATATCACCATCGGAGCGAATTCCAAAATCGGAGCAAACTCCGTCGTCGTGCGCGATGTCCCTGCAAACTCCACAGCAGTGGGGATTCCCGCTCGGGTTATTGAAAAAGGACGCAGCAAAGATCAAAGTGACCTCTCTAAGATTCCCGATATTGACAAGCAGCTTTTCATCTACCTGCTAAAGCGCGTCGCCCTGCTGGAACATGCGATTAAAAACGGCTGCCCTCCGTCGGATCTCGATAATCAAGGCGAAGAGCTTGAGAAAATTTATGAAGCTTTCGTGCAGAGCTTGAGGACGTGAGATACCTTTTAGCTCCGATTCCCGATATGAGAATCGCGTAATCGCACTGAAAAACAAAATGCAGGAATCTGCGCTATGATAAGGGTCGCGCGCACCTAAGATTCTTGCGATTCCCGCATTACCTTTGCACTCCTTAGCGCATCGGCAATGAGCTCAAGCGGATGGGCAAAATCAACCTCCACATTCGCCTGCATGAGGGCATTTGTGAGTTGCATACGGCACGCGCTACACTCCGCACTCACCACTTGCGCACCACTCTCCCTAATCATCTCACTCTTCGCATCCCCCACCTTCTCTGCAAGGGCGAATCGCTCCGTCTGGAGCGTCACACCCCCAAAACCACAGCATTGATTAGGATTGCTCATCTCGATGATTTGATAGTTTGCACGCAAAAGCTCGCGCGGCTCTTTGAAAATCCCCAAAACTTTGCGCGCATGACAGGGGTCATGGTAGGTAATAGTGCGCTCCATGCTGATGTTAAGGGACTTCAGACGCTCCAGCAGATCCGTTTTATGATAGAGCCAGTCGCTCGCGATATAAATCTTAGGCAGCAGCTTCTCAATGCGCTCGCGCCACAAGGGCTGATCGTGCATAAAATGCGCCCAATCCTCCAAAATCATCGCGCTACAGGTCGCCTCAGGGATAATCATCGCCTCAATTTCATCAAAAAAGCTCTCAAAATATTCGACATTTTGCTTGATGAGCTTATCTACGGTGGCAAAATCCCCCGTAAAATAGGCAGGTGCAGCGCAACACTGCTGGGCTTTGGGGATAAACGCGTCAATCTTCAGCTCTTTTAAAATTTCCATGAGAGAATCGCCGATTCTCGTGTAGTTGTAATTCGCCAAACAGCCGATAAAAATCGCCACACGGCGCGCCTTAGAGTCCTCGCTATTGCGCGTCTCCTCAGGATAACGCTCCATGAAGCTCTTTGGACGTAGCCATATAAAGACGCGATTCCCCACAAAGGGGAGCGGGAATCGCGGCTGCATGGACTGTTTCTCGGGTAAGTTTTTAAAAAGCAGGGGCGTAAAATATGAGCCGAATTTAAACGCAAAATCCATGATTTTACGATTCCTAAGGAGGAAAAAATAGGCGCGCTTAAACCACGCTATGCCAAATTTCTCGGCAATATCGCGCCGCACATTCTCAATAATCTGATCGGTAGGGAGCTTATTTGGACAGACATAAGTGCATGAGGTGCACAAAAAACAGGTCTCAAAAATCTTTTTTGCATCTTTACTAAGCTCCAAATCGCCGCGCTCATACGCACCCAAAAGATCGATAAACCCCCGTGGCGAGGTCGTCTCATCGGGGTGAATTTTATAAATCGTGCATACAGGGATACATTTCCCACACTTCACACAGGTATTGTTTATTTTTTGATAGTCAAACATTTCACACCGTCTTACTGAATTTGCGCTCTAAGGGCGGAGTCTTTTTCAAAAATGTATCAAACACCATCGCGATGTTACGAACCAGCATTGCCCCCGTGGGCGAGACTTTAATGCCCTGCTCGCTAAGCTCCACAAGCCCCGCCTCCACATATTCGCCGAGCTCTTGCAGCGATTCTTCAAAATGGCTCTGAAAATCTATGCCATAACGCGCCTCAATGGGTGCATACGCGAGTTTGAAATTACTCATAAGCGACATGATGACCTCCTTGCGCAAGCGATCCTCTTTGCTTAGAGCGATTCCCTTACAAATGGGCAGATGACCGCCATCAAGCGCACTTTCGTATTCGCTCATCTCTTTGTGATTTTGCGCATAATAATCCAGCCCCTCGCCGATAGAAGTCAGCCCGATTCCTATCGTCTGACTGCCTCCTTTGGTAGTGTATCCTTGAAAGTTGCGGCGCAACTCGCCCTTCTCAATCGCTCTAAAGAGCTCATCTTCGCGCTTTGCAAAATGATCCATGCCAATCATCTCATACCCCTTCTCTTTGAGGAATCCAATCGCATGCTCCAAAATTTTGAGCTTCTCTTTGGGCGAGGGCAGCGTCGTCTCATCAATCTTGCGCATGGTTTTTTTCATCCACGGGACGTGGGCGTAGTTGAAAATCGCCAAGCGATCGGGGTTAAGCTTTACAACCGATTCCAGTGTAGCTTTAAAGCTCTCAAAACTTTGACAAGGAAGCCCATAAATCAAATCAAAATTAATCGAAGTGATCCCAAAATCACGCGCCAAAGCGACCGCCTCTCCCACGAGCTGCACACTTTGCGCACGGTGAATCGCCTCTTGCACATTCCCATCAAAATCCTGCACGCCAAAGCTGAGACGATTGATTCCGCCCTCTTTTAGAGCTTTCATCTGTGCTTTTGTAAAAAATCGCGGGTCGATTTCACAGCTAAGCTCCGCATCCGTCGCAAAATTAGGAAACGTCCCGTGAATAAGCCCAAGCACCCTCGCAAGCTGGGAATCATCCATAAAAGTGGGCGTCCCGCCCCCAAAATGAAGCTGCGTAACCGCGCGCGAAGTATCAAGCGCACTCCTTAAAAGTGTGAGCTCTTTCTCCAAATAGCCGATATAGCGCGCTTTTTTATCCTCTTTGCTCGTGTAGATAACATTACAGCCGCAAAAATAACAGGCACTGCGGCAAAAAGGCAAATGCACATAAAGCGACAAAGGCACGCTCCTATCGCTCCTAGCAAGCGCACCCAGATACTCCGCCTCGCCAAAATTCTCGTTGAACTCATTTGCCGTAGGGTAGCTTGTGTAGCGCGGACCAGCCTTAGAATAGCGGGCAAACTTCTCAAAATCAACCATCATCTACTCCAATACATCTTCTTTACGCATGAAAAGATCGCTAAGCTGAAGGAACAAATTAGGATGCCGCCGCTTAATCTCGCGCACCAAACGCTTCGTATCCACCTCGGCGTATCTCGATTCCCGCGCCTCAATCTCGCGAATCGCTACCTCCCACACATCATCAAAATCAATGGGCATTTGCTGAATAATATCGCGCTCAAGAAGCAGCTTCACGCGCTCTTTGTCGCCATTATTGAGCGCAAGCAAAAGCGAAAAAATGAGCGGCGCGGGCACCATCATGTATTCATCGCCTGCCTGAGCGTCCTTGATATAGCAGAGCTCCTCGCTTCCGAGCTTGCCTTTGATGAATTCCAAAATCGCCCCACTCCCCTCCAAGCGGTGCAAAAGTGCTCGGTTACGCTTCTGCCCCTTTTGAAACGCACGAATGACCTCATCGATGTTGGGCGCGGGTTTTATCTGTTTTGCTCTAGCCAAACCATAATTCCTTTCTGGGCATGAAGTCGATTCTCCGCCTCATCAAAAATGAGGCTCTGCGCACCCTCCAGCACCTCTTCGCTAACCTCTTGTCCGCGATAAGCCGGCAGGCAATGCAGAAAAATTGCATCACTCTTTGCGAGACTCAAGAGCGGGGAATCGACGCAAAATCCCGCGAAATCCCGCATGCGCCGCTCTTTCTCATTTTCCTGCCCCATAGAAGCCCACGTATCGGTCGTGATGACATCAGCACCCGTTGCGGCGAGCTTTGGATCATTTGTGAGGGTGATCTTTGCGCCGCTCTCCTTAGCAAACTCACGCGCGCAATTATAAATCCCCTCATCAGGCTCATAACCCTTTGGAGTGGCGATCCTTAGTTCAAACCCGAGCTTGCTCGCGAGCATGAGCCACGAATGGGACATATTATTGCCATCGCCAATATACGCTACAATGGAATTTTTACCCTTTCCCTGCTCCATCATCGTCATATAGTCCGCCATGAGCTGCACAGGATGGTAGGAGTCACTCAGTCCGTTAATCACAGGCACACTTGAATAGCGCGCAAACTCCTCGAGCCGATCATGCCCTGCAGTGCGGATCATCACCATATCGACCATGCGTGAGAGCACACGCGCCGTATCTTTCATCTCCTCGCCTCGCCCCAGCTGAATATCGCGACTAGAGAGGAATATTCCCTTGCCTCCAAGCTGATGGATTCCCACTTCAAAGCTCACGCGCGTGCGAGTGGAGCTCTTCTCAAAAATCATGCCCAAAATTTTCCCTTCCAAAAGCAAAGGGCGGATTCCTCGCTTTAGATTGTGTTTCATCTCCGCTGCAAGTGAAAGAATCTCTAAAATCTCTCGGGCACTAAAATCTTTCAAAGTCAAAAAGTGTCTCAAACTCCACCTCTTAGGAAAAATCACAAGGGCTATAAGGCGTGAATATACTTCAAAGATGTTGATAAAAACCTTATCAATCCGCCTTAATTAGCGAGTAAAGCAGCTCGATCTCACGCGCCCAAAGCTTCTCATTAATCGTCTCTAAAATAAGCGGGATTCCATCAGTGCGCGGATCATTCATGATAAATTCAAAGGGCTTGAGCCCCAGCTCGCCCGCGCCTAGGCTATGATGACGATCTACATGGCTTTGAAACTTTGCTTTGGAATCATTAAGGTGCATACCTTTAAGGTAGGTGAAGCCCACTTCGCGCCCAAAAATCGCCATACTCTCCTCATATGCCTCAAGTGTGCGAATATCATACCCTGCGCTAAACATGTGGCAAGTATCAATACAGACTCCTATGCGCGATTTATCATCGACTTGATCGATGATCTCGCTTAGATGACGGAAGTCATAGCCGACATTACTCCCCTGCCCCGCGGTATTTTCAATCACAGCAATCACATCTTCAGTAACATCAAGCGCGATGTTAATCGATTCCGCGACGCGCCTTAAACATTCAGTTTCGCTAATTTGCTTCAGATGGCTACCCGGATGGAAATTGAGTCGATCAAGCCCGAGCATTCCGCACCTCTGCAGCTCATCGATAAACGCCTCGCGCGACTTCTCCAGCCCGTCTTTATCGGGGTGCCCCAGATTAATGAGATAGCTATCATGGGGTAGGACGTGCTGCGGGGTGATTCCCGCGAGGGCGAGATTATTCCTAAAACCCTCAATCTCATCGAGACTAAGTGCTTTTGCTTTCCACTGACGCTGATTTTTGGTAAAGAGCGCAAACGCCTTCGCGCCGATTTTCTGCGCATTGAGCGGGGCATTTTGCACACCGCCGCCCGCACTCACATGCGCGCCGATAAATTTCTCTCTCATTTTCGAGGAATCTCCTTAATCGCAAAAGTAATTTTCCGCATTCGCTCTTGAAAGATAATCCCCCCCTGCGACCTCTCATAAAAAATATGATAGTTTGAGGTTTTTATCTCTTGGAGGATCGCCTTGTGAGAATCACCTTCCATGCCCATCTGCCTTTTTCCTTTGCCTTGGAATATATCACGCCCGAGAATAATCTCTTCTAAAAGCGTCTTGTAGCCCACGCGCGCGCCAAAAATCTCGCGATTAACCCGCTCTTTACTGAAACAATCACCATTGATACAAATAGAATCACTCCAAATGTCAATGACAATGCCCGCCTGCGCGAGGGAATGCGCCTCCAAAGAGAGCCGATTCTCATAATGTTTCACAAAGCCTAAGTCGTAGAATTTAAACTGCGGCACATTAATGAGGAGGATTTTAGGTGTGCTGGATAAGAGTGCGCCGCTTTTTGGGGCACAAGCACTAAAAATAAGCGGAAGGAAAAGAGTAAAAAGCGCGAGGCATCGCACCCCGCGCAATCGCTTAGGAATCAGAACTCTTCACCCGTGAGAATTCGATACCAGCGTTTACCATCAAGCTTTAGCTCCATGCTGACTTGGCATAGCCCGTCTTTATAGACCGTCTCGATGATTTCGGCATTTCTGATGACCGCGAGCACTTTAGTTTTGACGGTCGAATTCTTAAGCACCATATCACGCACGGTATCTTGTGCATTGACGCGAATACCATACATTTTTTCCCCGATTTGTCGATACGCATCGACAATCGCCGCACGTTTGGCTAGTGCGAGAGCCTGCGCAGGAGAGATGGTGCTCTCAGGCGCGACCCCCATACCCACCGCGCTAATCTCAATAATACTTGAGGGTGTAATCATCGGCGCATTCGGGATCACCACCTCATCGGTTTGCACCTCATTACCACGCAATTCCGTGGATTTATAGGAGTTTCGGTTTGGATAAGTCTCCACACCGCTACTCTGCACATTTGAAGTTACGCTCATCGCGCTATCATTTGTTGAAGCCACCGCGCCACTCGCTAAGAGAAGCGTCCCTGCTACCACTGAGGAGAAAAACTTTCTTGTCATTGCAATTCCTTTTTAGACTGATTTCTCACACTCAAGCAATACCTGTTCCATTTTTGAGTCTGTGCCTCACAATCGCACTCGCATACTCTCGGTAATACTCCAAAAAACCGTCCCTAAATATATCTCTCGCGCGCTCAAAAAGAGTTGAAATATCATTCCCCGGCAGATGGAACGCATCAATGAGCAGGGCTTGTAAATAGTGCGAGAGGCTCCCCCCGAGCAAAATCCCCAGATAAGGGGAGTGGCACGTTAGATTCCCCCAAAGGGCAAAAAGCTCATCAACAAACCTAAAAAGCTCCTCTTTGGTGCAGATTTCCTGACTAAAGCACCTCAAAAGCTCGCTCTCCATGACTTTCCACTCATTCATGTGAAAATCGCGCTCTGCTCCAAAAAGCTTCGCACTTTGACGCGAAAAAGCTGATTTGAATTCCGCGAGTGCGCGCGCTTTGTTGATTTTGCGCAGCTCAAATTCCTCAACCCTCGTCGCTCTCGCCCCTTTGATATACGCACCCCTGCCGAGATTTAGCACGCTCTTTGGCTTAAAATGACTAATGGCATATTCGATATTCTCCCTAGAGAGCGAAAAAATCGAATCAGAATAGACCTCCTGCGTGCTATTCCCCTGCACTCTGAAGCACCCCTCGGGAATCGCCTCGCTTTCCTCACCATAGAAGGAGTTTTGCGCGTGTTTGCTCTCACCCTTGATATAACCGCAATCAAGCCCAGCAATCAGCACATCACTCCCGAACAACGCCGCGAGTGCAAAGGCGGCATTTCCCACAAAAGGCGCGGCAAATTGCAAAATAAATTTTGGCGCATGCAGATTGCTCACGGAGCTTTCTCCACGCTGAAAGAGATAGGATTCCACGCTTAAGCCAAGAGCCTTTGGATTAAGCACACTCGCGCCTACAAGGGGAATCGAGCCTAAAGGCGCGGCTTGCAGCACCTCGTGCAGATAGTCGATTCGCTCGATTTCAACCTGAAAATCCGGCGTAATTCCGGCAGAGAGGAGCGGTTTTAGAGCCGTGCCCGCACTCAGGATAATCATACGCGACGCATTTTCTTTGATAAAGGGCAAAAGTGCATTTAGGCTCGGACCATTTCCCACCACGCACACGGGGGCATTGATTCGCTTAGGTTTGAGTAAAATAGGGTGCTTTTGCGCGGGCGCAAGATAGTTGATATTCTCTAACGCGTTATTAATCCCAATCATCTCATCTTCAAAAGTGCCCCAACCACGGGCATTGACACGATGAGATTCCTCAATAATGGTGCGGACATTCTCATTTTTGGGAGAATCATAAAGCGTAAGCTCAAGGCGCAAAAAATTCGCACTAATGCGACGCGCTTCAAAAAAATGCTTCACAAACTTCCGATCCATGAGGTTCTCAATGAAAAGATAGCAGGCGTTTTTAGAGACTTGAGAAAAGAGCGCGGGATAATCCACGACATGGCATGAAATGCGGAAAAGGTCAAGCGATTCCTCAAAAATGAGGAGCGAATGAATGCGCGCATATCGCTCGCGCAGACACTCGAGATGAAGCCCGCCCAAAAGCCCGAACATCGTCACAGAGGGCAGGAATCCATGCGGGATGTTGAGCCTGTTTGGCTGCTCTTGCCACTGCGGATAATGCTCTGCAATCTCCGCATAAAAGGCTTGCAGCAGGCGATTATGCATTTTGCCCGTATGGGGGAATTGCGCTTCGTCCATATCGCTAGGGGAGATGTCGTTGCTGTAAAATTTCCATGATGGGTGTGAAAAAGGCTCGCTAGCGACATATTGCGCACTCTTAAGCCAACCATGCATACCCTCAATCTCGGGGAAAAGCAGCCGATTCTCCGTAATATCAAGAATATTTACGCCCTTTTCGTCAAGCCAAATATTATATTGCGTCGCTTTCTCCTGCAAACGCCGTGCTAGAGGCTCGCTATAAGAGAAAAAAAACTGAAGATTCCCAACAAAACGCTCTTTTAGCGCATCAGTAATCTGCTCTCTAGTGCCATTTTCAAGAATCGAGGTAAGCTGCATGAAGCCTCTTTTGGGCGAAATTTTGGGCTAGATTATATCGAAGTTATGTAAAGAGCGGGGCTCGGGTGCCCCACGGGAATCCCGCCGGGGCGCAAGGGTTTTAGAAGCGATAGAGAGCTTGGAATCGAAAGCGATTTCGATACTCTTTGAGGCTTATTCTAGCCACTTTGGTTTGAAGCATCGCATGATGGGCGAGGAAGCTAAGATTTTCAGTGTGCTTATACTCCGCCATGGGCGTGATTTCGATAAATTCTCGTGTGTATTTTGGTATGCCACTACCTCGATCAAACTCTGCTTTGCCGCCTACACCGATAAGTGAAACTCTCACGCTATCTGTAATATCCCATGCGAAATTCGCATAAAGGACACTAAGCGCATCTCTTTGATTTCCCTCAACCTTAATTCCACTCACTGAGAATGGAGAGAATCGAATGCCCGTATAGGAATTTTGCCACCATAGCTGCCCCATATTCATGGGAGTGATGAGCCCTTTTGCATTAGAATCAAAAGCGACAGAATACCCATCCGCACTATTGCCCAAATATCCCACGGCAAATCTCATCGGATCGACATTCACATCAATCTGTGCTTTATAAAGGTCGTTTCTCTTCGCGCCCGCATGCCATAAACTAGCCTTCTGATATACTTCATTTCTTGCATAGGCAAGGGAGATTCCCAGTCCCATACCCTCGCTCAGTCCCATTTCATAATCAAGATTGGCATAGATCGCACTATCCATAAGATTCTTGACACGATAATACCATGCTCCAGCGGAGAGCGCATCATATTTTGCCATCGCGCCTGCGACATAAAATGCCTCGGTAATTGAGGAATTTGGCAACGCATCACTCCCATATCTATGCACATCAGCAAGGGCAAAAGTATCAAATGCCCCAAATGCGAATGTCCAGTTGGGTATATCGCTACTTAGTGCGTAGATTCCCGTGCCGCGGTCAAAATCACTCGCATCGGTGAGGGGCGTATCAAGGAGCTGTTTCCCGACTTTTAGTGTAGTTTTAGTCGATTCGGGCGTGAAACTCATGAAGTAGCTACTCACTCCAAAATCGCCATCTTCGCCTGCACCTAGACCCGTGCCCGTGCTTGATCCGCTCGTATTAGCCGTGGCATTTTCGTTAATATAGAGCGCACCTAGATTAAACGCCATACCCGTAGCGACAGGGATTTTCAGATTAGCCAAAGCTCGATATTTATGCTTTGCCTCGCTATTAGGCGTGCTATTCTTCGCTCCTCCCCTGTTTTCCCACTCATCGCCATCATAGCGGTAGCGGAGGTATCCGCTGGTATCCACACCTTTAATCGCCTCTTCTATAGGCTTGGCAAAGCCTGTGCTGGAGAGTGCTCCGAGTGCCGTCATCGCAGCTAGGCTAATTTTTGCTAATTTCATCTGTGCTCCTTTTTGTGCTAATTCGCTCCACGAAGGAAGCGAGTATTATAATAAAAGTTTCCAAAGCCCTAAAACATTCACTCACATCGGGTATTTTGCGCACGATTCCCCACAGGTAAGCGAGCTCATCAAAAATGATACGTCGCTTGGAAACGGAGGCGACTTTGATGAGCGTCTTTGTAGGTAGTCAAGCTTTTTTTAAGCCCCGTATTCTCTGCTTTTAGCATCGCATAATAGGCGAGAAAATCAACATTTTTGTTGTATTTATACGTAATCATCGGGGTAATCTCTTGGAAATTAATGGAGTAGAGAGCCTTTTTATTTTCGCCTCTGACGTAGTCGATTCCCGCATATAGCCCCTCTTCCACCTCATAATCCAC
Organism: uncultured Wolinella sp.; assembly: GCA_963540505.1. Taxonomy (GTDB): domain Bacteria; phylum Campylobacterota; class Campylobacteria; order Campylobacterales; family Helicobacteraceae; genus Wolinella. The sequence goes on along the minus strand of CAUTMV010000005.1, from coordinate 42,149 downwards.
ACCGACATAAAACACCGAAAGCTTCAGGGAATCGAGCCTATTTTGCGCTCTTGGGAAAGCCCCATAAATGGAATAATTCACTTCAGCGATACTATGATCATTCCAGATTTTCCCTCCCATATTAAAGCTTGCTTGATTATCAAGGCTAACGCGATAGCCCTCTTCACCTGATCCGATATAACCCACTTTTAGCTTTGTTTTCTGATCCACAATGCGCGCCTGTGCCTCAAGCGTATAGAGCAGATTTCCCGCTGGGACGCCATTTAGCAACTCGCCCTTTTTATCAAGAGATGAGAGGACAGACTGTCCTTTTAGCGCAAAGAGCTCATTTTCATACGCAAGCTCGGCAAAAAGCGCATGATCTATAAGACCACCCGCGCGAAAATACCACAACTGCGCGCTGAAGTTGTCATAATCCGCCCGTGCACCCACCGTAGCAAGCTCGTTAGTGATGCTATTGTTCCCGCTTGGAGCATTAAAAGAGCTGTAATCTTTACCCAAATCATCAAGCGACCATGTATCAAACGCGCCCCCTTTAAATGTCCAGTGCGGTATATCGCTATTGAATGCGTAGATTCCCGTGCCACGATCATCAAGTGTGTCATTAAGTGGCGTATCCAGCCTCATTTTTCCGAGATGAACCACCGTGCTCATCGCTTCTAGATGAAGCGTCGCAAAAAAGGTCGAAACACCAAAAGCACTATCCTCGCCCGCACCCAATCCCCGCCCCACATTCGGATACACATTGCTTCTGTCTGCTTGAATGCTTGAGTTGTTATACACGATCCCCAAATTCAGCTCGATTCCCTCAAGATTTGGGCTCTTAAAATCAGCATTCGCGCGCCATGCGTGAGAAGAAACGGTGCTATTCCTCTTCAGATGAGACGCTCCAAAATCCTGATTCCTCATACGAGTTCCTGTATAGCGGTAACGCAGGAAGATATCCATATCCACATCTTTAATCTCCTCCTGCAGGGAAATTGCAAAGCTTATATTCGCAAAAACGCACAGAGAAAATGCCACCGCCAAACTCGCCCTTGTCAATCTCATTCCTCGCTCCTTTTCGCGCTTCTAAATAATTAGGTGGGATTGTAGCTTAATTTTGGGGCGCAAATGCAGGAAATACGGCGCATTAATGGGGTATAAATTTTACAAATTAATAAAATTTTTGGAGGTTTTTAATTGTTGAGAATCGCTATTATTTTATGTCGCTCAGGCGACAAGCAAACCAAATCTCACACAATCTAAACCATAAGGAGAGAACATGTCGTTATCAAGACGAACGCTTCTGAAATCATCGGCTGCTACGGGCTTGCTCTAGGTGCAAACCCGCTATTTGCAAAAGTTAAGGATAAACAAACTATCCCGCATGCTTCAAACTTAGGCGCATTCTATGCGGACGTCGAGAATGGGAAAATCGTAGGAATCCGAGCGCGGGATTCAGATAAGGACGCTCGATTCCCCGGGAATAAGGCGTGGATTGAGCGTATCTATTCGGAGACTCGTATCAAATATCCTTGCGTGCGGAAGAGTTTCCTAGCGGGGAAAGGTGTGGGGGAGCTCCGCGGGAAAGAGGAGTTCGTGCGGGTAAGCTGAGATGAGGCGCTAAAGCTCGTGCTTACAAAGCTTCAGAGTGTCAAACCCGAGCAAGTTTATAATGGAAGCTACAGTGGCTGGGGACACCCGGGACTACTGCATAACTGCGGAGCTCTGGCAGGTCGATTCTTTAACAACGTCATCGGCGGAGCTGTAGGGACAGATGGCGAATACAGTAACGGCGCAGCGGGCAAAGTCAATGCGACTATCATGGGCGATTTGGAGGTCTATTCGCTTCAGACTAGCCACGAGGTAATCCTTGATAACACCCAAGTGTATGTGATGTGGGGCACGGATCTCTTTAAGTGCAATCAAATCGACTACAAAATCGCAAATCGTGGCGATAACGCCTATTTCGATCAATACGCAAAATCCAAAATCAAGTTCATCGCTATTGATCCGCAATACACGCCCATTGCAAAACGTTGCAACGCAGAGTGGATCAAAATCCGCCCAAATACCGACGTAGCAATGATGCTTGGAATGTGCCATTATCTTTACACAAGCAAGCAATACGACAAAAAATTTATCGAAAAATATACCTATGGCTTTGATAAATTCCTCCCTTATCTCTTGGGCAAAACTGAAGATAAAGTGGCAAAAACTCCTGCGTGGGCGGCAAAAATCTCAGGGATTCCCGAAGATGTCATCAAGAGACTTGCCGATACGTTTGTTAGGAATCGCACTTTCATCGCGGGTAACTGGGCAATGCAGAGGGCGCAATATGGCGAACAAGCTGATTGGATGTTAATTGTGCTCGCTTCCATGATCGGTCAGATCGGACTTCCCGGTGGGGGAATCGGATTCTCCGCGCACTACTCCGGAGGCGCACAGGCATTCTCCGGCGCGACACTTCCGGGCGGTCTAGCGCAGGGAAAAAACAAGGTCGATGTCAATATTCCTGCTTCCCGCATTAGCGAGGCAATCCTCAATCCCGGAAAGAAGATTAAGTTTAAAGGCTCGGAGATGACCTATCCTGATATAAAAGTGCTCTACATGACCGGAGCGACACTCTTAGGACATCACCCTGATACCAACGAACTAATTAAGGCGCTCCGCACGCTTGATACCGTCATCGTCCATGAGCCATGGTGGACTCCTATGGCAAAAATGGCAGACATCGTGCTGCCTGCAACTACTCCGCTTGAGAGAGATGATATTAGCTATGGCGGATCATATTCGCAAGATTATGTCTATGCGATGAGAAAGGTCATTGAGCCCCTCTATGAGGCAAAAAATGACTATGACATCTTCGCAGAAATGGCAAAAATGGTCGGCGAAAAAGAATATAGGAGATTCACGCAAGGCAAAGGGCAAATGGAGCTAATCAAGGGACTTTATGAGAAGAGCGACTGCCCCAATGTGATGAGCTTTGAGGAGTTTTGGGAGAAAGGCTATATCTATTTTGAACCAAGCAAAGAGGCGCATAAATTCGTCCGCCACGCAGATTTCAGAGCCGATCCGATCAAAAACAAGCTCGCAACCGAGAGTGGAAAAATCCAAATCTTCTCTGAAAAATTTGCCTCATTTGGGCTTGATGATTTCAAGGGGCACCCGATGTGGTTCACTCCTGCGGAATGGCTCGGAGATACAAAAATGACAAAAAAATATCCGCTCCACGTCCTAAGCCCACATCCAAAGCTAAGAATCCACTCTCAGCTGGATAACTCGGGAGTGCGCGATTCCTACAAAATTGCTAACCGAGAGCCCGTCCTCATTAACGATGAAGATGCGAAAACCTATGGCATTAAAAATGGCGATACAGTCGAGATATACAACGACAGAGGCGCGATTTTGTGCGAGGCGATCGTGAGCAATGAGATCATGCGAGGCGTGATTAGCGTCGAAGAGGGGGCATGGTATGATCCCGAGAATACTAACGACGCACAACCTCGATGCAACGCAGGGCACATTAATATCCTAACTAGCGCGCGACCTATATCAAAAATGGCGCAAGCGACTTCGGTAAATACGTGCCTTGCTGCGATTAAAAAGGTTGATGTAGCCCCTTACAAGGGTATTAAAGCACCAAAGATTAAAGGAGCATAGAGATGATGAGGGTGTTGCTGTGGATTACGCTAACAAGTGGCTTTGTCTTGGGCGAGAATCTCTTTGTGAATGACATTAAAGCAGACCTCCTTGACAAGGACACTAAGCAGGTCGTGGGCGAGATCTATGAGGGGACACCCATCACCGTCATAAAAGATATGGGCGAAATGACGCTCATTTCCATTAGTGGCGAGATCATCGAGGGGGACGATCATACAGTGGCTCTAAAAAAAGAGCCACTCGTGGTCTTCTATAAGCTACACAACAAAAAGGCTACTCCAAAAGCGGAGTTCCTCATTAGCTCCAAAAAGCTTAGCGATGATGGGAATGGCGCATGGGAGGAGGTTGAGCTTATGTATTATGATACGTGCAGCTCCTGCCATGCGGCGCATAAGCCAAAAGAGCACCTGATGAGCGAATGGGCAGCCTATCTGCTCGCGATGCAAACTTTTGCAAAAATTAATGATGAGGAGCGAGATCGACTGCTCCGATTCCTACAAGCTTTCGCAAAAGACGGAATCATGAAGGAGTAATGAAGCTAATACAAAGCAGTGCGGGAATCTGAACTCCGGATTCCCGTGCATACCCCTTGTTTTTACGCTACTTTTGCGTAATCCTCTCTCATCTTTCGCAGCGTCGATTCTTGCCGATTCCCGCGCAGGAATCGCGCGCCCTATTTTGCTCGGATACAAAACAAATTTGTCTCTAGCAAACTTACAGACACTCCGCGCTTTATCGCGCAATCTTTTTACGTGCCTGCCTCGATTAAACTCACTCTTTAAAGAGCGAAGCGAGCGAGCTAATATCCGTCTTCTCCTGTGTTTCCGCGGTAGTGCTTAAAGGCGCATTGCCAAAAAGCCCGTCTTGCTCAACAAGCTCAATCTCAAAGCCCGTGAGCATGGAAGCAAGGCGGATATTCACTCCGTTTTTGCCGATGGCTTTGGGCTTTTGATCGCTTGGAAGTGTGACAAGGGCGCGATTCTCGCCCTCAATCTTCACACTTGAGATGAGTGCGGGCGAGAGTGCGCGGGCGATAAACATCTCGGGAATCGGCGAATATTCGATACAGTCGATATTCTCATTCTTAAGCTCCCTACCCACCGCATTAATCCGCACGCCTTTCACTCCGACCGTCGCACCCACCGCATCAATCTTCGCACTCGTGGAGCTAATGGCGACCTTAGCGCGCTCACCGGGAATCCTCGCGCACCGCTCAATCACCACATCGCCGTCTTTAATCTCGGGCACTTCAAGGCGCAAAAGCTCCTCTAAAAGCTTGGGTGTCGTGCGTGAGAGCTCGATTTGAATGCCATTTTTGCGATCGATTGAGACATGACGCAAAATCGCCCCCGCAACGCTCCCCACCTTAAAACTCTCGCCTTTTATGCGATTTTTCTTCGGTAAAATGGCGCGAATCTCATCAATCTCGACAAAAGTATTCCCCTCATCATCGATTCTCACGACATTTCCCGAGACGATTTTCCCCACTTGCGAGCGATATTTATCAAAAAGTTGCGTCTCGATGAGTCGCTGGATATGGAACTCAAGCTCTTTATAAAGTGTGTTTACGGCACTTCGGCTCATATTCTCAAGACTAAGCTCATAGCGCAACTCATCGCCGATCTCCACGCCCGGATCAACCTTCTTCGCCTCAATCACCGAAAGATAATTATCGCGATCTTCAGAGAGACGCTCATCATCTGCGGCGCATACTAAAATTTTTTGATACAATTTTAATGTTTTATTTTTTTTATCAATCTCAACATCATAATTGATATGCTCATCCAGGCTCTTCTTTGCGGTGATGATAATAGCCTCTTTCACGGCACTCTCAACGCTATCAATATTGAGACCTTTCTCATAAGCAATGAGCTCGATAATGTCTAATATTTTTTCCAATTCACAATCCCTTACACTAAATATAGTATCAAAAAATGCATTGGATTATATAGTGTTTTTACTAAGCAGACGCTTATTGATGACGCCTTGAGAGCCAAAATGCAGGAATTTAAGCCAAGCATAGATAGAATCGAGACATTTTTGATAGAGGAAAGCGAGACGTTATGGATATTAAATTAGCACGCACGGAAATCGAGGGGAAAGGCACAAAAATCTCCGTAGAAAAACTTAAAGAGCGATTAGAGAGCAAAGGGCAAAAAATATTTTACTTCGACAAGGAAAATTCGCATAAAGACATGATGGGGCTCATCGACCACTTTGAAAAAAGCGGAAAGAGCGTCTATTTTCGCGAGATTCGCTATGGGCTTGATGAAGGAGATTATATGTATGAGGTGCATATAATTTAATGGATCACACTTGCGTGATTTGCACCTTTTTGGGCTGTTTTGAGCGTTTGTCGAGGCAATTTTGTGAGTAAAAAGCTTTTTATCCAAACGCTTGGTTGCGCAATGAATGTCCGCGACAGCGACCACATCATCGCCGAACTGGAGGAGAAAGAGGGCTACACACTCACACAAAATCCAAAAGAGGCGGATCTGATTCTCATTAACACATGCAGCGTGCGAGAGAAGCCCGAGCGCAAGCTATTTTCTGAAATCGGGCAGTTTAGCAAACATAAAAAACACGGCGCGAAAATCGGGGTTTGTGGCTGCACTGCGAGCCATCTCGGGGGCGAGATTTTAAAAAAATCCCCCGCAGTTAGCTTTGTGCTGGGTGCGCGCAATGTCTCAAAAATCTCTCGCGTCATTCACCAAGAGGGCGCGGTCGAGGTCGCCACGGACTACGATGACAGCTCGTATGTCTTTGCTACTGGGAATCAGAGCGGTGTTAAAGCGATGATTAACATCTCCATTGGCTGTGATAAAAAATGCGCCTACTGTATCGTCCCGCACACCCGCGGGGAGGAGATCTCCATCCCTAGCGATCTGATTTTACGCGAAGCAGAAAAGCTCGCAAATAAGGGGGTAAAAGAGATTTTGCTCCTTGGGCAAAATGTCAATCATTACGGGAGGCGATTCTCATCAAATCATGCAAAAATTACCTTTAGCGACCTGCTCAGGCAATTAAGCAACATCGCGGGAATCGAGCGTCTGCGCTTCACTTCGCCCCACCCGCTCCACATGGACGATCGCTTTTTAGAGGAGTTCGCAGGGAATCCTAAGGTTTGCAAAAGCATTCACATGCCCCTACAAAGCGGCTCATCAAGGATTTTGAAGCTCATGCGGCGTGGATATACACAGGAGTGGTTTTTAGACCGTGTGCAAAAACTGCGGGAACTAGCCCCACAGACGAGCATTGGGACGGATATTATCGTCGGATTCCCGGGGGAGGGAGAAGAGGATTTTTTGGAGACGATGAAGGTTTTAGAAGCAGTCAGATTTGAGACCCTGTATAGTTTTGTCTATTCGCCTCGTCCGCATACAGAAGCCGCTTCTTGGGGGAATCTCGTCGATGAAGAGATCGCGAGCGAGCGTCTGGCGCGACTACAAAAACGGCACAAGGAGGTTATCGAGGAACTAAACAGAGCTGAAATCGGGCGCGTTCATGAGGTTTTATGGGAATCGCACAGAGGGGAATCGGGCGAATATGAGGGGCGCACGGACACGGGCAAAATCGTGCGTCTAAAAAGCGAAGAATCCGCCCCAAATCTCATCGCTCACATCACAAAAGTCAAAATCAAGCAGGCTTATCGGGCATTTCTCATCGGGGAATCGCTGTGAAAAAACTTAAGCAAATCGCGCTACTGTGGCTTGCGCCCGCGCTTGGATTCCTCATTACCCACCTGCTTGCGTGGAGCTGTAAAAGACGATACGTCATCAGCGAAAAACTCCCGAAGAATCGCGCAATCTTGATCGCCTTTTGGCATGGCGAACTGCTTATGCAGCCCTTTTTGTATCGTAAAATACGAGCGATTCCCAACATCTCCGTGATGATTAGCGACCACTTTGATGGCGAAATTATCGCGCGGCTCATCGGCTTTTTTGGCTTTAAAACAATCCGCGGAAGCAGCACCAGAGGCGCAAAACGCGTGCTTTTAAACGCAATTAGGGAGCTTCAAAACGGCACAGATGTGGCGATTACCCCTGATGGTCCGCGCGGTCCGTATCATTCAATCGCCGATGGGATCGTGCTCCTAGCGCAAAAAACAGACGCACCGATTATCGTTTTTGAGGCGGTTTTTGAAAACGCATGGCGACTGAGAAGCTGGGATAAGTTCGCGATTCCCAAGCCCTTCTCGACCATCACCCTCATCGCACACGACCCTTTCTACCTCCATAATCTAACCTTGGAGCAATCTAAAGAGCTTATCGCAGAGAAGATGGATTGCACTCCAAAAAATCGCCGCAAAAACGCACAAGGCGAGGAATCGTGAAGCAAGGATTACCGGAGTGAAATTTAAAATCTTTGCCATCGTGACGCTATTTTTGGGCGTATTTGTGCTCTATCTCTATTTCAACCCATCCTATGTGCTCGCCATAAAAGCGCGCTACAACCTTGCCCAAGGGGACTTTAAGGAGGCTAGATACCTCGCGGAGGAATCGCTCCTGCTTGACCCGTATAACCGCTTTGCCATGAAAGTTTTAGCCCAAACAAAGCGCAAGGAGGTGTGGCAGGGCTTTTTGCGCGAAATGAATGAACGCAAACGCGAAATCGAGCAATCGCTCACAGGGCGTATGAGTATCGAGCAAAAAAGACGGCTGGAGTGGCTTAGCAAGATGAGTTTGGAGCAGTTTGATTCTATCGGGGAATCACCGCTAGAGTATCAAAAAGAGCGTTCAAAGCTTCAGGCGTGGTTTGCGCAACTTCAGCGTGAACTCGCGACATTGACGCAACCTTAAGCAAAGATATTTTAAGATGAGTCGCAATATCTAGGAGGGATTTTTTGGGGCTTTTTTCAAATATTCGGCGTGCCATTAGGGAGCTTTTCTCCACTTTTATCATCGGTGTGAATGTCGATTTTCGCAACTGCTACGTGCGCGTTAAAGTGAGCAAAAGAGGGCAGGTTACGCGCGATGAGCTGCATGAGTTTAAAACCGTGCAGGGCGATGTCCCCATTGAGGCGGCGAAATTCATTAGGAGATTGCGCAAGAAAAATCCTTTCACCTATGTAGCGACGATTAGCCACTCAATCCAGCAAGGGGCGATTGGGACGGTAAAAGAGGGGGATTTTATCCGCTTTGGTATCTTTGCGCGTGATGTTAAGACGGTAGGCGTACAAAAAATGTGGAGTGCCTACATTGCTAAAGAAGGGATAGCAGAATCGAGGCGAAAATTTGCCAAAAGTCAGGGCATAGACTTCCTCTTCTCGCCGTTTTTGGTTCTTCATCAGGCACTCAAAGGGCGACTTGATTCAAAAAAACGCCTCTACATCTTGCAGCAACGCTCCAATCTCACGCTGGCGGTCATGAACAAGGAAAAGCTCTATTTTGGAGGATTCTTCGTCCTTGAGAGTGAACTGGAGGGGGATTCTCGAGGAGATGGACTCAAGGAGAATATGAGCGGCAGAAGTTCTTCGACCAATATCACCGACGCGCTTGAAATGCTCGATAATGAGCTGGGTGAGATCGGCGCGCTCGAGGAGCTTGATGATCATATAACGCTGGAGGATTTTGAGGAGCACAGCGCGCCTCTTCCGCAGAATGACGAGAAGAGCTCGCTTGATGATTTTGCACGGATTCTTGACATTGAGAAGTTTATCCACAACTCACTCGCGGAATTCTATAAAAATGAGATTTATGAGAGTGATTTTGTGAGTGAAATCGTCATTTTGGATACCTATGGGATTTCAAGCGGCGCACTCGCACACCTTAGAGGCACCCTGCTCATCGATGTTAAGGCGATTCCGCTGGAGACGACGGCTACACTTGTCGCCCTTGCGGAGATGGAGCTATCCGAGAATACATCACGGGAGTCGCGCTAATGTATAGTTTCATCGCCCCGCAGCCCAAGCAGATTTTTTTAAAGCTCACGCGCATTTGGCTTTTATACTCCTCGCTTACCTTTTTAGCCCTTTCGCTTTTTGTCTCATTTTTGCAATTTCAGCGCAGCTTCATGATCCAAAGTGCCGTTGAAAACGAAGCGAATCGCCAAGCCCTCATGAAAGAGAGCGATGATGTGCGCAGAGAGATGGAGCGGATAAAGTTTCAAAAGGAGTTTGCCGAGGATTTGAGCGTGCAAAATGCCCTCCTTGCCGAGAGTGTGAAGAATCTCTTTGAGCTTGTTCCCGATCAGATCACGCTGAGCTCCATTGAGGTTAAGCACGATATGCTGACCCTAAAAGGAATTACCCCCTCAAAGGAGCTCTATCGATTCCTACTTGAAGTGCCCTTGCGGTCGATATTTCACGATTCCCGCGCGGACTTCTATCCGCTATCTAACGGCTGGTTTAGCTTCGTGTCGGTGAGCCGTGCACAGGAGGAGCATAGTGATGAAGCAGCTCGGTGAAATCCTTCAAGAGATCGACTGGGTGCGCAACACCCTGTGGTTTTTCCTCTACATAGCGAGCGTGTTTTTCCTGTTTATGAACTGGGTCATGCCCGAGCTCGATGAGTTTCGACGCGCCAATATCGAATATCGCAAGTCTAATTTCCTCTACAAGGAGGCGCAAAAAGAGCTTGAGGGGCGCAGAAGCGGACTTAACGCCTTTAAAAATGAGAATGCCGCGCTTCTTGCAGCTTTGAGAGAGTATGAGGAACAAAAGGTCATTACTGAAGCGTTTGCGGGACTTTTTGAGGAATTTACCCTGCATGATATGTTTTGGAATGCCGATAGAAAGGGCTTTGAAGTCGCGGGATATACGCTGGAGGGCAAAAGCGCAAACTCCGCACTCATCTATCGCCTCATTCAAGAGGTCGGGCGTATCGGGTGTATCGTGAAAGTGAACTTCCCGATTTCCATTGCAAGGGACAACGATGACGCTCTGCGCTTCAAAGTGAATCTCGAAGTCTACACGGAAGCCCTGCCTGCTAACCAAAAATCTGCCCAATCTAGCGACGCACAATAAGGGCGCACTTTCGCGGGAATCCTTGCCTTCCGCATGCGCTCGCGCTCCTTTTTGGGAATCTGCACGCGTGAAAATGGGGCGATAAAAATCTGATTTGGATTGCAATCAATGGCAAATTTGTCCGCTAAAATCGATGAAAACTGACATCTGAGCAGCTCAGCACGCTGCTTTTGGCTCATCACATAACCAAGAGATTTTAAAGAAAGATCGATGAAGTGCAGATTCCGCGCATTTTCCTGCTGTTTTGGGAAATAAAACAATAAGCCGATCTGCGTGCGAATATCCTCGCCATAAAGCCGCTCGCGCTCCTCTTTAAGGAAGCGAAAGCTTGAACGGATTCCCCGTGCGGATTCCCGCAACAACGCCTCGCTGAGCGGTCGGATCCGATTCCTAAAATGGCGAGAATCGCGATTGCTCACATCTTCAAAATAGCGTATTTTGCGCTCATGCAGATAATCATAAAGAATCGCCTTATCCACCTCGCCCAAAGGGCGCACGATCTCATAGCCCTTACGCTGCTCTTTTAAGGAAAATCCAAGCAACGTCCCTAGCGCGCTACCCTGCGCCAAACGCATCAAAAGCCACTCCAAGCGATCGCCCAAATGGTGCGCGAGCAACAGCCGCTCATACCCCTCTTGCGCGATCACGCGCTCAAAAAAGGTGTATCGCTCCAAACGGGCGCGGTGCTCAAAATTCGCCCTAGGAAGCGCGAGCGAAGCCACAAAACAACGCTTCCCATAGCGCGCGGCAAGCTCCCTCGCATACGCCTCTTCCTCGTTTGATTGCGCTCTAGTTTGATAGTTAAAAAGCGCGATATCAAAGGGGATTTTACGCTCCAAAAGCAAAAAAAACAGCGCAGTGGAATCAACCCCAGCGGAGAATCCAAGAAGGTTTTTACCCTTTTGCAACTCCTCAAGATACGCCAGCCTAATGGGAGAATCCATGCTCTTTCATGCCTCCTTTGGTAGATTCCGCACTTTTTAAGATTCTTAGCCCACAAATACAGAGCAGAAGCCGCAAAATGCGCGCCTTTATATTTTAAATTCTTTAGATTCCCGCAGCGATGAATTCCCCTTTGCCAAAGTCGCAAGCAGCTGCTTGCCCGCCACCTCGCTCACTTTAGCATAATAGTGCCCGGGCATAGGCGCGGTGGGCAAAAGGCTATCGTTAATCAAAATCTCGCCATCGACCTCAGGAGCCCAGCGCAAATCGCGCGCGGTGTAGAAAAACTCATGTTCGCGCGATTTCCCCTCCAAAATCACGGGAATCTCCCGCCCTATCATCGCCTGAAGCGAGCTTTTGTGCTGTTTTTGCACGATTTTATCAATGCGCTTTAGCCGCGCATTGATTACCTTTTGACTAAGCTTATCTTCCATGTCATAGGCGTGCGTCCCCTCCTCATCGGAGTAGGCAAAGAGATTGATCCGATCAAAGCCAAAATCTTCTACAAACTCGCAAAGCTCGTCAAACTCCGCTTCACTCTCACACGGATGTCCGATGATGAGCGTCGTGCGCAAAAATGCGTTAGGCAAGCTTCGCATGAGCGAGAGCAGCTCCTTATGTTTGGCTTGGTTCGCACCTCGCCGCATGCGCTTAAGCATCGCTTCAGAAATATGCTGAATCGGCATGTCAAAATAGTTCTGCACCACGCGCGAGCACGCAATCGCTTCAAGGAGTCTTGTCGTCGTGCTTGAAGGATAGAGATAGAGAATGCGCGCGGTGGCGATTCCTTCAAATTCATCTAACGCCTCCACAAGGCGCATTAGCCCCTCGCTCTCGCCATGATCTTTAAGGTAGGAGCTAGAATCCTGCGCCACAAAAGAGAAATCACGAAACCCTTGAGCAATGAGATTCCTGAGCTCTTTTAGGGTCGATTCCAACGTGCGGGAGTGAAGCTTACCCTTAAATGTGGGAATCGCGCAAAAACTGCAGCTCTGATTGCATCCCTCGCTAAGCTTCACATAAGCATGCACGCTAGAGCCGCTGATGACGCGCTTATGCTCCTCACTCGCCAAAAACACGCGATGAGTTTGCAACGAAACTCGCTCCCTAATCATCTCATCGATACGGTCATAATCCCCCACACCCGTGATGATGTCAATCTCGGGAATCTCGCTTTTTAGCTCCTCTTTGTATCGCTCGCTCAAACAGCCGCTCGCCACGAGAATCGCGCCTTTTTTACGCTCTTGCAACGCCTCAAAAAGCACTCCGAGGCTCTCCTTTTTAGCCGCCTCGATGAAGCCGCAAGTATTCACGATAATCACATCAGCCTCGCTTAGTTCCTGCGTGAGGGCATATTCTTGCAGTCGCCCGAGCATAACCTCGCTATCTACGAGATTCTTCGTGCAACCAAGCGAAATGAGATGGAGCTTTGGCTTCATGGGAATCCTAAGAAAAATCTAAAAGCGCAAGTATAGCACACGCCCCGCAAGAGACCTGCGAAGCGGTGTTGTGAGGATTAAATGTAGCCTGCAACGGAGGCAAAAATGTAGCCAAACATGCAAGAGACAAAAACGCCCAAAAGCCCCGGGATAATGAAGCTGTGGTTAATGACGTATTTGCCGATTTTTGTCGTGCCGCTGCGGTCAAACTGGATCGCCGCCAAGTCGCTTGGATAGGTAGGCAAAATGTAATAACCATAGCACGCGGGGGCAAACGCCAAAATCACGCCCGGAGAGACGCCGATTCCCAGAGCCAAGGGGACAAATGCCGCTAGAGCCGCCGCCTGGGAATTGACAAATTTTGAAATCAAAAGCAACATCACCGCATACGTCCATGGATTCTCCTGCACCACGCTTCCTAGCGCGCTCTTAATCATGGGCGTATGCACAGCAAACATCGTATCCGCCATCCATGAGATACCAAACACTGCTACAAGCGCAATCATACCGCTTCGAAAAATCTCATTTTTGCTGATTTTGCTCGCATCGGTTTTGGTAAAAATAATAATCAATGAGCCCGCCAAAAGCATGAATAGCTGGATCGTATCCACCATGCTAAGGGGCTTTGGCTTGCCCTTGACTTCCCACGCCGGGCGCAATTCAGGATACGCACCAAGGATCGCCACCACCGCAATCGCCCCGAGGAAAATCCACATCGCAACCCAATTTGAGCGCGGAAGCGTCTTGCCAAGGAGTGTAGCGGTATCGCCATAGACATAGTGCTTCTGCTCAGGGTCTTTGATTCTCGCTTGAAACTCCTCATCTTTATCCAAATCTTTACCTCTAAACCAGCTAAAAATACCGACACAAAGCACGCCAATGAGCGTTGAAGGAATCGTAATGCTCAAAAGATCCAAATAGCCATCAAAGCCCGCGAGCTTGCTCTGTGCATTAAGCAGATACGCAGTCAGCGAGACTACCGCGACGGACACGGGACTGGCGATGATTCCCATCTGCGAAGCGACCGAGCTCGCCGCCATGGGTCGCTCAGGTCTGATATTATTCTTAATCGCGATGTCATAAATGATCGGAAGCATGGTATATACGACATGCCCCGTGCCGCAAAGAATCGTCAAAAAGCAGGTGACAAAGGGCGCAAGAATGCTAACATATCGCGGATTCCTGCGCAAAAGCCTCTCGGCAATCTGCAACATCACATCAAGCCCGCCGCTCGCTTGCAAAGTTGCGCTCGCGACCACGACCGCCAAAATCGTAAGCATAACGGCGATTGATGGCTTGCCCGGCTGCACCTCAAAGGCAAAAACCAGCACCAAAAGCCCGATTCCCCCCAAAAGCCCGAGAGCGATTCCGCCCTTTTTCGCTCCATAAAAGAGGCAGACCAAAACAACGGCTAATTGCAACGCAAACTGCGTGCCCTCGCCTAAGCCAATCAAGAATCCCATATGAACCCCCGAAGTTTAAATTTGCCTAAGATGAATAATGCAGATTCGATCTTAGAGCTAGGGGGATTATAGAGATTCTTCTCTTGCGTGAAAGTAAAAGCTAAAATCCGCGCTTATCTCTTTAATTGGTAGAGAAAATATTTCACCCGCGTGCGAGGATTTTTTCGCGTTTTGCACGACTTAATGCGGAAAAAACAAGTTGATACGATTCCTCAATCATCTCTTTTAGTAACGCCTCGTGAGCACGCGCTTCGCTAAGGTCAATGCTATTCCAATGACGCTTATTCATGTGATAAGCGGGCGTGATAAAGGGATAGATTTCACGATACGCGCAGCAATCGTGCGGATGGGCTTTGAGATTGAGCCGCACGCTCTCATCGCGCCACAAAAGCGCAAATATTTTACCCTCAATTTTATAGGTCGCTATATCCCTACCAAAAGGAAAACTAAGGTGCGCACCCTGCATTTTGGCGAGAATCGCCTCAGTTTGCGTGATGATTCCCTCATTTGCGCCCTTTTTTACACACTCCATTTCCCCTCCGTAAATCTTCTCTAATTTCTCGCGATTCCCGCGCTATACGCCAAATCCCATGGACTTTTCGCCATCAAAATTACCCGAGAGCTCACGCTTAATCTCCTCTTCAAAATCCTGAAGTAAAAAAATCGGCTCCTCTTTGGTCGCAACCTGATAGGCGGTATTTTTTACCACCAAATGGATCTGACCGCCCGTGAGTGCGTAATTAGCGAGCTTTTCAATTGAAAAATCGGCGTGGAATGTTGCATTTTTAGGAAGCATGCGCCTCCAAAGCTCCAAACGCTGCTCAAAATCGGGTTTTTTAAATTCGATTTTATAATTAAAACGCCGTGAAAACGCGCTATCAAAGCTCTCGATGAGATTGGTTGTGGCGATTAAAATCCCTTCAAATTTCTCAATCTGCTCCAAAAATATATTTTGCATCTGATTGTGCATCTTTTCCGCACCACCAGCGAGCGCGGACGTGCGCTGGCTTAGGAATTGATCCGCCTCATCAAGGAGCAAAATCGGCTCATTGCCGCTCTTTTGCGCAAGCTCTTTGTAGGTGTCAAAAATCTTGCGCACGTTCTTCTCGCTCTCGCCCACATACATCGAGAGAATCTTCGAGCAATCAAAGCTAAGGACGGGCTTTTTGAGCGATTTTGCAAGCGAGAGTGCGCTCAGCGTCTTACCCGTCCCCGCCGCGCCATAGAAGATGATTTTTGCGTCGATTCCCTTGCGTTTGTCCTTGATTCCCCATGCTTTAAGGCGGCTTATCACGCGAGAATCGACCTGCTTTAGCAGATACTCGAGCGTCTTGCGAGTATTTTCGTGCAAAACCACATCATCTAGCGTACTCTTTGGCTCGATAAACTCAAAAATATCCTGTGTTTTAATAAGCGATTCAAGCTTAATTTTCTGATGTTTTTTCTTCTTTTGCGGGTAAATAATCTTGTGCAAAATCTCCTCAGGGATAAAAAACGTCCGCGAGATTCCCCCAAAAGGCGTGAGAATCTCATCATAATCGACTAACCCGCCCTCCACAAGCTTACTGCGCTCATCTAAAAGCGCACGATTCCTGATACGATCGGACTCATCTTCGCTCACCAAATCAATAAGGCTATTCATATCGCGCATCGAATCAATCCCGCCGGAATACTCCTCCTTGAGCAGCGCGAGGAAGATAATCTGCTCCTTCTCATCAAGCCCGCCCTCGCGGAAAAATCCCTCCAGCCCCGTAGTCTCCCTATCGGTAAGCGCGATTCTCTCCTTAATGCGCTCTTGCAGCAGCTTTAGCTTGTATTTTGCGAGACTCTGGGAGGGGGAATTTTGCGTGTGATTGCGCCTAAGCGAATTAATCTGAGCGAGAAGATCGATACGCAAAAACTGATCTTTTAGGTATTCCAAATGATCCTTATACGCCACCACTTCAGGCAGCTGCAAAACAAGCTCGCCCTCCTCAAGGAGCTTTAAAAACGCAGGGCTAAGCGAAATGGGATTATTGAGCAGCTCAAGCATCGCCACATCATCGAGCTTAAGGTGCAAAAGAGCACTCTGGATCACCCAGCCAAGCTCGATGAGATTTCTGATATTTTTTAGGAATCCTACGTGCTCATACGCATGGGATCGCTTTTTAAAATTACGCGTGCAATTCTTATCAAAAAGCGCACTGAGCGCGTCAATCACCGCCACATCTTCATTGCCATTTAGTAGCTCTTTGGTCATGAAGCGAAGCATTTCCGCCTCCTCGATGGAGCATTTTAAATGCGGAAAAATGGCACTTTTAGAAAGATCGGGTGCATAAATAAACTCAAAAAGATGTTCCAAACTTAATCCTTTTTCACAGAATCATCATAGGGGTCAAGATGGATCGTCAGATTCCACCGCTTCCTAGAATCAAGCGCGCGAATCGCCGCTTCCACCTCATCGGAAGCTTCATGCGCGCTCAAAAGCGTAATCCCGCGCTCAAAAACCAAATGCACCTCAACAAAGCGATCATCGCCCGCCTCGCGGGTTTTTAAATCATGAAAAGCCTGCACGCTCTTGTGCGATCTAATCGCGTGAGTAATCTTCTCCACAAGCGCGCGGGGCATCGCTTTATCAAGCAAAATGGCTATCCCCTCGCGCACCAAAGAGAACGCGCAGTAGGCGAGATAGACCCCCATGGCAATCCCAAGCAGCGAATCTAGCGCATGAAAATCAAACCACATCACACAAAGCAGCGAGAGCAGCACCGCACCGTTACTCAAAAGATCACTTTTATAATGAAGCGCATCCGCTTTGATGATCATATTATCCGTTTTGCGCGCAACGTGAAGCAGAAAAATGACGAGAATCGACGTAACAAGCAGCGAGATTCCCATCAAAATCACGCTGGGGAGGAGAAAAACCACCTCCTCGCGCTCGCGTAATTTCCAAATCGCCTCATATACGATCAAAAATCCGGAGAGGATAATAATCACCCCTTCAACGACACTCGCAAGAGCTTCAGCCTTGCCTCTACCATAATTAAAAGTCTCATCAGCTCCCTTCTCGGAGTGCTGCAGTGCAAGGTAATTAAAGAGCGAAACGCCCAAATCAAGAATCGAATCAATCGCTGAAGCAAGAATCGCCACCGAATTGCTCGCGATTCCCACAATGAGCTTGGAAATCGCCAAAAATGCGGCACTCAAGCTTGCAATCAATGTAGCGCGTTTTTGAAGCGTCATAGGCAACTCTCTACAAGTATCGCTCCGATTCCTGCGCAGGAATCGATAGAAATTCGACCGAGCAATCCAACCCTCCGTTTATAAAATTAACTTATTGTTAAAAGTTATTTTAAAAATGTTTCGATACGATTCTTACGCATTCAATCTTAAACAAAAAGGAAAAACCATGAAGCTCTTAAAGCTCGTTTTCGCAGGATTTGTTGCGCTCTCCTTCATGTCTAGCGTCGCGATGGCTGACCCTGTTAAAGGTCAGAAATATTACCTAAAAACCATGTCTAAACAGACAGGTCTGAAGGGAGATAAATTCGCGGCACTCCACACCCAAGCAGAATGGGAAAAACTTTTCGCCGATGAGGGCGCAGGTTTTATTAAGGAAATGTCTGAGAAATTCCCCGCTTTGGTTGATTTCTTTAACAGCGACAACTTCAAAACAAAGATCCTGCCTGAACTCAAAGACTTCTGCATTCACTTTGCAAGCGACAGCGGCAACGTCCCTTCTTGCTAATCCGCGCCGGACGCGGGGATTCCCGTATCCGGTTGCTTAAGATACCTCTCCTGAAGCAGCAGCTCCACGATGTCCTTATAAATAGGCACTGCGGTGCGCGAGGCGAAATATTCTTCATTCACATCAGGCTCAAAGACGACCACGCCGATCGTGTAGCGTTTCGTGCCATCGCTTGCGAACCCAAAAAAGGAGCTATTGTATTTCTTGACATATTTTCCGCCCTCGGCGATATGTGCCGTCCCCGTCTTGCCCCCGACGATTACCCCCTCGACATTCGCACCCTTTCCCGTGCCTCGCACCACAATCTCAACAAGCAAATCGCGCATTTTCTGTGCATTTTCCCCAGAGATAATCGCCTCACTCGCCGCGCGCTTGGGAATGTAGCTCACCGCACGGGAATCGACCACTCGATCCACCACATAAGGAGCGACCATCACGCCATCGTTGGTTAGAACATTATACGCCTTTAGCATCTGCATGAAAGTCGCGCGAAGCCCGTATCCATAGGACACGGTCGCCTTATATACCTCGCTGGAGAGCATCGAAACGCTAGGAATCGTCCCTTTACGCTCGTAAGGGAGATCGATTCCCGTAGGGGAGGCAAAGCCAAAAAGCTCCAGCCCCGCATAATATTCGCTCGAGGAGAGCGGCTGTGCGAGCTTTGCCATACCGATGTTGCTCGAGTGGACAAGCACGTCGCGAATACTCGATTCCTGCACCCTGTAAGTATCCGTGATGATGAAATTGCGAATCTTATACCGCCCGTTATGCAGATCGATCGACTTTTCAAGCTGAATGAGATTTTTCTCCAAAAGCAGCGAGAAGATCATGGGCTTAATGATACTCCCGGGCTCAAAAGAATACTCAATCGCCGAGCTGTTTAAAAATGCATATTCGCGCTGCCTAATTGAGTTTGGATTGAAGCGGCTCGTGCTCGCGAGTGCCAGAATCTTGCCACTCTGTGCTTCCATGATTCCTGCTACAATCTCACGCGCTTTAAGGCGCACATTCCCCTTATCGACGATACGCTCGACTTTTTTTTGAAGCTTTAAAGGAATCGTCAAAACCACATCCAAACCATCACTGCGCTCTTTAAAAAGCGCGTCTTTATTCAGCACGATATTCGAGCCTATGTCGCGCATACCCTGCATCACGCCATCGCTAAGGGGCTCTAAATATTCATTGTAAGACTTCTCAATCCCCTTCACACCGCTCACGCGCGTAATGCGATCCTCGCTTTTACGCACATATCCCAGCAGCGGCTCAAGCGAATTGCCATAAAGATAGTCGCGATTCTCGCCACTCTCTAAAATCGAAAGCCCGTGCTTAAAAACCCGCCCATTCCCATCTTCATACTCGCGAAAAACGCCGTAATTATTAAGCTTATACGCAAGTTGCTTAAGATTTGCGGCACTCTTTGAGTCGATATTATAAGAGAGGACAACATGCCCTTTTTTGCGCAGACGCTTCGCCACCTCGCCCTTAGGAATCCCGCTGTAAATCGCAAAAAGATTGATGAAAAGCTCGCGCTTATCAGGGTCAATATTGTGCGTATTAACCGTCGCTTTGTAGAGCTTCTTGCTTGAGGCGAGCAGGAATCCGTCCTGACTGTAAATCGCCCCTCTGATCGCACTCTCAAGCTTTTTAGTCTGAAGCTCCGGAAGCTTGCGCTCTGCGAGAATTGTGCGATAGACCGTCGCAAGGAAGAGGATAAAACCTAGGAGCAAAAAGCCAAAGAGGACGACGATTTTCTTCGCTTTAGTGAATTGCTCCATCGATCAATTTGGATTAAATCTGCGTCCTGAGAATCTCTTTATAGGCACTAATCGCCTTATTGCGCACCTCAAGCATAAGCTTCATGCTGTTTTCTGCTTTGCCAATCGCAATCGCCGCTTGGTGCAGATCCTTAACCTGCCCGCTCGCTACATCTGCAAGGGCTTTCTCGCTACCTTTTTGAAGAACATTCACTTCATCAATAGAGCTCTTTAAATACTCCGCGAAGCTCTTCCCGCCGTGAGCTTGAGTGCCTTGAGCGGAGCTGGAGGTCGTGCTTTTTAGGTTGAGGCTTGGGACTTTATCAAATGCATTAATCTCTGCCATGACCTACTCCTTTATCTAATTAACCTTGCTGAAACATTGTGATCGCGCTGTTTGCCATGTTCTTTGCACTTTGAAACGCAGAGACATTCGCCTGATACGCCCGCGTCGCTTCCACTAAATCGGCCATTTCCACGACGGGATTAATATTCGGATAGGCGACATACCCTTCGCTATTGGCATCAGGGTGCATGGGCTCATATTTCATGCGCGGCTGAGAATCATCGCGCACCACTTTATCCACATAGACGCTCATGATCGGCGGCTTAGGCTCAAGCCCCGGACGTTCCTCATCAAGTGGATCTTCGTATTTTAGCAGATTATTATCCTTTCCGAGCTTTTTATTGAGCACCTCATTGAAATCAAACGCCTTAAAAATCACTCCACGCCTGCGATAAGGTCCCCCCTCATCGGTGCGTGTAGTGTTCGCATTTGCGATGTTTGAAGAGATCATATTCACGCGGAATCGCTGCGCTGAAAGCCCATATCCGCTAATGTCAAAACTCGATAAGAACGCCATAACCTCTCCTTTAGCCTATTTTAGAGCGACCGACTCGATTCCAAAGCATAAGCAAAAATAGTTCCATGCTTCTTTAGTGAAGCAGTCAGAGCTTGATACATCACGCTATTTTTCCCAAGCTCGCTCGTCTCCACATCAAGATCGACACTATTCCCATCATTGCGCGCCATGTGTCCATCGCGGAAAAATATCGTCCCCTTGCCGCTCTCCTGCTCCAGCGGATCGAGGTGCATTGCGTTGGTTTTGCCCAGTTTTAGCTCTGTTGATTTTTTGTTAGAAAAGAGCTTCGCACTCTCATCTGCGAGCACTTTTTCAAAGCTTACATCCTTGGGACGATACATCGGAGTATCGACATTTGCGATATTTGAGGAGATAAGATCTTGCCTGATCGAACGATAATCCAACGCCTTATACGCAAGCTCTCGCGCTTCGGAATAGCTATAAATAACGCTCATTTTTGACCTCTTTTTCGAGTAAAACTACTCGCAATTAAGCAATTATTATTCCATTTTTATCTGAAAATGGTCGCTCTGGAAAGCAAAAACAGATTACAAAGCTGCTAAAATAGGCACAAAAATTCGTTACGGGTTTGCCATGGCTGATAAATTTCTCTTCCTTTTTGCCACACTCGCCATTACCATCGGCGTTTTATTCTCCTACTCGCTATCAGCCTATGCGACGCTATTTTACGGGTATGGGCAGTTTCATTTTTTCATTCGTCAGCTTATCGCGGGAATCCTAGGAATCTACCTCATGTGGCAGCTCTCACGCGCCGATCCCGAGAGGCTTATCGTGAGGCTTGGATTTACTTTGCTCTTTTTCTTTATGTTTTTGATGTTCATCATGCACTATCTGCCCGAAAACATGGCAAGCAGCGCGGGGGGCGCAAAAAGATGGATACGACTGCCCTTTCTCTCCCTTACGCCTGTGGAGTTTTTCAAAGTGGGCTTCGTCCTCTTTTTGGCGTGGAGCTTCACGCGCAAATTTTCACACTCTACCAAAGCCCCGCTCCTTCTTGAACTGAAAATCTTCGCGCCCTATGCGGCATTTTTCATCTTTACCGTTTTTTTGATTGCCATTTTGCAAAACGACTTGGGACAAATTTTCCTCCTAGGAATCACGCTCGCACTCATGGTGGTCTTTGCCGGGAGCAGCGTTCGCCTCTTTATCTCGCTCCTCTTTGGCGCGCTCATGCTCGCTTTTGTCGTCATTGCAAGTAGCGATCATCGTATTTTGCGTATCAAGCTTTGGTGGGCAAATGCCCAAAATTACGTGCTTTCATTCCTCCCCGAGAGAATCGCCACACCCCTTCGTATCGACAATCTCCCCGAGCCCTATCAGATTCACCACTCGCTAAATTCCATACAACACGGCGGAATGCTGGGTGAGGGGTTAGGCAACGGGCTCATTAAGCTCGGATTCCTAAGCGAGGTGCATACCGACATCGTGCTCGCGGGAATCGCCGAAGAGATAGGCTTTGTGGGGGTATTCCTCTGCACGCTTCTCTTTTGCGCGATCATCTATCGCATTTTCAAAATCGCCAACCGAAGCCAAAGCAACGTCTTTTACCTCTTCTGCGTGGGAATTGGCACGCTCCTTGCCTTCTCCTTTATCATTAATGCCTACGGAATCACGGGAATCACACCCATAAAGGGAATCGCCGTCCCCTTTTACAGCTACGGTGGAAGCTCGCTTATTGCGAATTCCATCGCCATTGGCATGATTTTAAGCATTAGCAAAAAGGCAAAAATGTAGCGCGATTCCTGCGCTTAGCGCAAAATCCGCGCGGGTTAGCTAGAGCTTAATATTTTTCCATTTTCCGCGCTTAAAAAAGCTCCAAAATACCCACGCTCTAAAAAATGTCTCAAGGCTAATGAGCGCGTAAATCCCCCACAGAGCGTAACCATTATGCGCGATCAGTGCGGCGGGCAAAATCCGCAAACTCCATATCGACAGCGAATTGATAAGCAAGGTCGAGCGCGTCGCTCCCGCCCCCCTGAGCGCGCCATCAAGGACAAAAACCACAGATAGGGGAATCTGCGAAAACCCAAGTGCGAAAAGATAGAGCGCGCCCATTTTAATCGTCATCTCATCGCTAATAAAAAGCCACATCAGCCCCTCAGGAATCGCAATCATCACAAGCCCCAAGATTCCCATAAATATCGCGCCCAAAATCATCGTGTGAAGGACGTATTTAATCCCCTCTTCAGGCTCTTTCGCGCCAAGACTCTGCCCCATGAGCGTCATGGACGCGACCATAAAGCCAAAGCCCGGCATAAAGGCAAAGCCCTCGATTCTTGAAGCAATCTGATAACCTGCGAGCTCGGGCGTGCCATAGAGCGCAATCAGTTTTGTCGTGATGAGAAGGGACACAATCGTGCAGGCGCGCTCCACGCCACTGGGGAATCCGACCCTAAAAGCACGCTTCACATAAGAGAGCTCAAGCCTCCTGCTCCACGAGATCGCACGACGATTATTCGAGAGGAGGTAGATGAGGATTAGCACCTCCATGATTCCCACACCAAGCGTAGAAAGTGCGGCTCCAGCCACGCCAAGAGCGGGGAATCCAAACGCCCCGAAGATAAAAATGTAATTCAAAATGACATTCAAAAGCGCGGAGATTCCCTTAATCTGAAAGGGCGTTTTCGTATCGCCGCACGCCGAGAGCGAGGCGGTCATCACGACACGCAGGCAAAATATCGGCACGATGTAGATGAGTACATTTAGATATTGCGCCCCAAGCTCGCTTGCGCGCGCGCTCGTGCCGATAAATGCGAAAAAACTCTCGTGCGTATAAAATGCCGCGAAAAACAGCGGGAATCCAAACAGCAATGCAGCCAAAGATATGGAGCTAAGGGCTCTATTCGCGCTCTCTAAATCCTTCGCGCCAAAAAAGCGCGAAACAAGGGCGTTCGTCCCGACAAAAAAGACCGTGCTGAAGATGTAAATGAGCATGAAATAGTTGAGCCCCACGCCCAAAGCCACGCTCGCTTCCACGCAAAGCCTACCCACCATAAGCAAATCAATCGCGATGCTAATGATGTCAAGAAGCGAATTGAGCCCCGCAGGGATCGCGATGGCGAGAATCGCGCGGGCGCGCTTTTTATCGATACTCAATCGAGGAATCGCTTCAGTAATCCGCCATAGGAATCAATCCTTCTGTCGCGTAAAAAGGGCCACATCCGACGCACCTCTTCAGAGCGCGCGCGATCAATCTCTACGATAATGACCTCCTCTTTATCCACACTCCCAAGCGCGAGCGGCTCGCCTTGTGTGCCAAAGGCAAAGCTCTGCCCCCAGAAGCGGATTCCCTCCATTACGCCGCTGGGATCGCGCTCAAATCCGATACGATTGACCGCCACCACAGGCAAACCATTTGCCACGGCATGACCGCGCTGCACGGCAATCCACGCCTCTTTCTGACGCTCTTTCTCCTCTTTGCTATCGGTATCAAACCAGCCAATCGCCGTAGGATAGATGAGAATCTCCGCGCCCTTTAACGCCATAAGCCTCGCCGCTTCAGGATACCACTGATCCCAACAGATTAAAACGCCAAGATTCCCCACTGACGTCCTGATGGGCTCAAATCCAAGATCACCGGGCGTGAAGTAAAATTTCTCATAAAAGCCCGGATCATCGGGAATGTGCATTTTGCGGTATTTTCCCGCGATAGTGCCATCTTTTTCAAAGACCACGGCGGTGTTGTGATAGAGTCCGACACTTCGCTTCTCAAAAAACGACCCCACCAGCACGATTCCCGCCTCTTTAGCCAATGCACTGAAGGTTCCCACATCACGCTCATAATGCGCCCCATAATCAAACAAACATGGATCTTCGCTTTGGCAAAAATATTCGCTCGTATGCAGCTCCTGCATTACCACAAGCTCCGCGCCCAGCGCGCCTGCCTCCGTGACCAGCTCGCGACTGCGTGCAATTGTCGCCTCACGCCCCCCGTGATATGCCTGCTGAATGAGTGCTACCTTCATCGCGCGCTTCTAGTAGGTCTCATCTTCGTATTCGCTGCTTGGGTCACTGTAATCATCATCGTCATATTTATGGCGATCATACTCCTCTTCATCATCAAAATCCTCGTCATACTCCTCGTCATACTCCTGCTCTTCATCATCATCGTAAGCCCATAATTTCTCCGATTGCATTTCTACTCCTTGTTTAAGATTTTTTTTATCGTTTCACTCGCGAGCAAAAGCCCGAAACTGCCCGTAACCGCACTAAAACTCCCGAGCTCCTTACATGCGGGAGGCTCTGGGCTGAAAATCACCTTAAAATCCCCGCAAAACTGCTCTTTTTTGAGCGATTCCCGAAATTTTCGCGCGAATCGATCGCCATAACTCTTCCACACGGAATCAAGCTTGATTTGGAGCGGATCAAGCTTTTTTGCGCTCCCCATGGAGCTGATGAGCTTAGGATACGCCCGCTTCGCCAAAGCCACCTTTGCGCTAATATCATCAATCGCGTCGATCACCACATCAAAGCCACCTAAATCAAAGCCGCTCAAAAATTCCTCATTCACGCGCTCACATACCGCTGCAATTCCCCCATATAGGCGTGCGAGTGCTTCTACCTTGCGCTCGCCTAGGGCTTCTGAGCCGATCTGACGATTTTGATTGCTTAGTTCAAAAGAGTCGTAATCTACAATCGTAATCTCGCCAACTCCCGTGCGATAGAGGGAATCAAGCGCAAAACCGCCCACGCCGCCCACGCCAAAAATGACCACCTTAGCGCGCTGCAATTTCGCAAAATCCTCGCCAAAAAGTGCGCGCGAGCGCGCAAAACGATCCTCTAAATCCACGATTCCAGCCTCGCAATCTCCTCGTAGCTCGTGAGATCAAGCTTGATGGGCGTGATGGACACATAGCCCGCCATGACCGCCTTAAAGTCCGATTCCCGCGCGTTGTTACGCTCATTCCACGCGAGCGGGTGCAGCCCAAGCCAGTAGTGCTCCTCGCCACGGGGATTGCGGTGCACGTGAGCGTCATTCCCATAGAGCCGATAGCCCATCTCCGTGATTTTGTAGCCCTTGCACTCACTCACGCCAATTTGCGGGATATTGACATTAAGCAGCTGCCGACCCTCTAGCGGGAATCCACCCTCAAACACCTTGAGCACGAGCTCACGAACCACCTTTTTTGCGAGCGCAAAATCAAAACCAAAGTGATTTTTATCCCTTAAAACCTGCGAAAAAGCAATGCTGGGAATACCGTGAATCGCCCCCTCCATCGCACCGCTTACCGTGCCCGAATAGGTAATATCCTCGCCCATATTTGAGCCCAGATTAATCCCGCTAAGCACCAAATCAGGGGGCTTTTTCTCATCATACAGAGCATTTAGCGCAAGATAGATACAATCCGTGGGCGTGCCATCGCTTAGCTTATAAACATCATCATCGAGCTTTATGAAACGTAGCGGGCTTGTGAGCGTCAGACCGTGTCCGCAGGCGGATTTCTCACTTGCTGGAGCGACGATTGTAAGCTGAGCAATATCGCCCAATGCCTCTTTGAGAGCCAAAAGGGCGGGGGAATCAAAGCCATCGTCGTTCGTGATTAAAATTCGCTTCATTAAGCTCGCCTTCAGTTTGAAATTTTAAAGTGCGCTTCCAAAAGCTCCAAAAGCAAAGAGGAAAGCTCCACGGGAAGATCGTCTATCAGGGCTTTTGCCTCCTCTTTGAGGAAGACAAACTCACCTCGCGCGCCCTCTAAACCTAGAAGATTCACATAGCTGTTTTTGAGGCTGTCTTTTTGCGTGCTTTTCCCCGCCTCTTCCTCGCTCCACGTCGCGTCAATAATGTCATCTTGCACTTGGAAAAGTAGCCCGAGCGTAAGCCCGATTTTTTGGAGCGATTCCTGAGTGCTCTTAGGAAGATTTGCGATGATTGCGCCCATTTTTAGCGCAGCAGCCATGAGCTTGCCCGTCTTGTGAATGTGCAGAAATCTAAGCTCTTCTAATGAAAGCTTCTGATCCTCAAAGTGGCAATCAAGAGCCTGTCCAAGCACCATTCCCCCTGCTCCACCCGCACTTGCGAGCTCGCTAACAAGGGCGATTCTCACATCACTTCGCAAGGGTGCGCTTGCGAGCAGACAAAAAGCATGCGTATTGAGCGCATCGCCCGCTAAAATCGCGCTACTCTCATCATATTTGACATGCAACGTCGCACAAGATCGCCGAAGCGCAGCGTTATCCATCGCGGGCAGATCATCATGAATAAGCGAATAGGTGTGCAAAATCTCTAGCGCCAAAGCGGGAAAATAGGCGTTTTGCAGTAGCAGCGGAGCGCACGCCTGCACGACGCTAAGCAGCATCCTCGGGCGCAGTCGCTTTCCCCCATTTTCTACCATTTCCCACAAATAATCATCATAATAGGGGTGAAAGCTTCCAAATTTCGGGGCATTCGCGAGCAAGAATTGCTCAAAATCCTCCATCGCCGCCTCGATTCCCGAGATTTTGCTATGCAGCACCCCCGCTACCACGATGTGCGCTCCATCCCGCTGGAGGGCTTATTAACCTGAAGGAAAAATTGAAAATCTCCGCGGCGCACAAGCCACTTCATCGCTCCATGTGCTTGCCGCGCTAAAAGTGCCCACCCCTCATCGCCAAGGGGCATATCCATGCCATTAATACGCAAAATCTGATCGCCTACCCTGAGCTTCTCCATACCCTTAAGCGGTGCTTCGTTCATCTCGAGCAGCCGCCAATCTGAAGAGAATTTCACACGAAATCGCTCCATGAAATTATCGGGAAGCAGCATGCCCCCCGTGCGTTTTTGCACCAAAACATCAAACACCTCAATGCTATCCCCACGCTTCACACTCACGTGCGCATAAGAATTAGGCGCGAGCGTATAGACGTAATTATTCAATTGCTCGACTGATGAGATTTTATGATTATTAATGCTTATAAACTCATCATCAATGCGAAATTTATTATCGGGCGCAAATGGATCAAATAGCGCGACAATGGGCTTTTGAGCGCTAGGACTTTGCCCCTTTGCAAAACGCACGCCCAAATCGCCATAAAGCGCACCCTTTTGCTCTAAAAATCGCTTAATATATCCGCTCTCAATGAAGCGATTCCCACCAATTCCAAGCCCGTAAAATTGATAGCAAATGCTGCTGATTACGGAGTTTGGCGGCGTTTTTTGGCTAAATTGCGCATAAGAGAGCAGCGCACTCATTCGCTTAGTAATTTTCCCCTCTTTAAAGCCCTTCACACTTCCCACACCAAGCCCATCTTCAAGCACTTCAGAGGTGATATCACGAAGCTCCAGAGGGACTTTTGGGCGTTTTGCCTCAAGAAGATACAAGCCGATAAAAGGGTCGGATTTGAGGATTTTATGGCTTTTAGGCGGCGTTTTGGAATAGTGAAGCAGCCGTCGCTTATCAATGGCAATCCCGTAGGAATCGCCCACCTTCTCGACCGAAAGCGCGATACGCTCGCCACATCGAGAGTAATCATAGCCCCATAACGTGCTGTAAACAAGCAGCATAGAGAGCAGATATTTCATGAGCGATCCTTGAAGCCAAAGGGATTAATCCCGCCTAACATGCCCAAGGTCGTGTTTTTCTTGTTCTCTTCGACACTTTTATAGACATCATTAATCGCGCTAATAAGGAGAATTTGCAGCGATTCCTTATCCTCAAGCAGAGAATCATCAATCAGCACATCAAGCAATTCGCCCACACCGCTCATACTCACGCTCACAAGCCCGCCACCGCTCTTTGCGTGAAAAATGGTGCTTTGATTCTTCTCCTCCAGCTCCTTTGCCTTGCTTTGCATTTCACTTAGCATTTCGCCTATTTTACTCGGATCAAACATCACTCAAACCTCATGCTTAATTTCAAGAATCGCGTTGTTACTGTCAACCAGCACCACATTGGGACGGTAACTCTCAAGCTCGCTCTCATCATACTGCGCATAAGCAATAATAATAATAACATCGCCCACCGCGACCTTACGCGCCGCCGCACCGTTGATACACAGCGCGCCGCTACCGCGCTCACCCTTGATAACATACGTGCTGAAACGCTCGCCATTATTCACATCAAGGATCTCGACTTTCTGCCCCGCTCGGATTTTAGCCGCCTCTATAAGCTCCTCATCGATGGTTATCGAGCCGACATAGTTGAGATTCGCATCCATAACGCGCGCACGGTGAATCTTGCTATAGAGCATATCAAACTTCATTTCACTACCTCGTGAGGGATTTGGCGAAAATTTTATCATATTTCGCGCGTTAGGCACGAAATTCAAGGGGCGAGAGAAAAGGCGTAGCTAGCGCAATGGGGCTTGGTATGTAACTCACAAGACGCGATAAAAAGGGCTTTTGAATCATCATGGAGCCGCTTAACACAACGGAGTGTAGGGCAAAATTCTCGCTCATATCGCCGATAAGCTTCCCGAAAAACTCCGCATAGCTATCAATAATACCGAAACTAAGCGTCTCATCGTCGATTCCCGCGAGTTTGAAGCTCATGCAAGAGCGCAGCACACGCAAGTAATCAAGCTCGATATTTCCGCTTTCACCGCGCCTAAGCACAAAATCAATGCGAGGTCCTTTGCTCCCGAGGAATCCCTGCGCGCCCCTTAGCACCGCCTCATGCAGCGCAGGCAAATCAAACTCGCCACCCAAAGCGGAAAAAAATCCCGCCATCGCAATCCAATTGCTGAGATTCCCGCTATTTTGCTTAGGCGAGGCACTTTTGATACGCTGCACAATCTCCGGAAATTGAGCGGAAAAATTCTCAACCAAACGCTGCGCCCCCTCATCGCTTTGGGCGATTTGTTCAAAAATGAGCGCGGGATTAAGCTCGCACGCAAAATTCATAACGCGCCGTGTTTCACCCTCTTTTAAGAGCCAAAATTGCGTTGGATTATGCTCGCTTACATGAAGCGCGAGGGTATTTTGAAGCGAATATTCCGCACAAAGCCGCTCCAAAAGCTCCGCATAACTCCCCATGGGCTGCTCCCCTTGACGCCCAAGCACCGCGACTCTAGGCGTCACGCACGCAAAAAGGGGCAAAAGTGGCGCATGCACGGGATAATCCATCGCATACGTTTTCACTCTTTTCTCTTTTCCTTCTTGCGCCTCGCTTTGTGCAAAAAAGGGCGCAAATACGACCATTTCGACCTCTAAAAGTGCCAAAAAATGAGCCAAAATAACAAGTGGCACATCATAGGGCAATCGCACGTTCACGCTCGCCTGTGCACGCAAAAAAGGTGCAAACTGCTCGGCAAAAATCCCCTTAAACGCGAGCTTAACGCAAGGCTTCTCCCATGTTGCAAGAATCTCAAGCTCCTCTTTTGTAACGCGAAAAATCGTCTCGACGTTCGCCACATCTAAAGGCATGAAATAGAGCTCATTTTGGCAAATATGGGGTAATTTCGATACCTCGCGCGCTAGAATAATCCTGCCTAAGCGAGAATCAAGCTCTACTGACTCTCCCTCTTTAATCGCCAAAGCAAGTGCCCTGAATGCGTCATAAAGCTCCAGAGAATCGACCGATTCTCCTGCAAGGGTAAAATGAAGGTCGCAAGGAAGCTTTGGGGCGTAGCACGATTCCTTGATGGATTGCAGATATGCGCTCATCTGGGCAGGTGTGAATTCCGTCTCAGCTCGTGTAGGAATCTCATCATGAGGGGCGGCTAGCGACTCCGCCGAGTCTTCGAGCTTCTCCACGCACTCAAAGGTAAAAAATAGCGAAATAGGCAGAGCAAGGGCGATACTTTGAGAGAATTTTAGGAGCGATTCCTCACTTCCTTGCACGATGAAGTGGTATTGCACAGGGGTAAGCAAAACTTGAGACACGAGATTATGGCTCTTTGCCTCTTGGTGCAAAATCGCCTCCAACGCGCGCGTATCTCCTTGCTGCTTCCTAGAAAAAAGAAAATCCAGCCTCACTCCCCGCTCCTAGTCTAAAATCCACGATAGGAGAGCGGGGCGATCTCCTCAATCTTGCGCTCATTCACGCGCTCAATCTTAACACCCAGCTCGCGCAGATGGTTTAGAGCGAGCTGCTCCATCACGCTAGAAGCCTTTATAACCTCGCCTGAGAGGTCAAAAGCCGTTTGGCTGCCGATCACTTCGGGAATCACGCCGATGATTTTGACCTTAGGAAGATCCCCGTTCATCTCCATGAGCCGCAAAGTCTGCAACATCTCAACCTCATGCGCGCTCCCCTGCCATGTGATGAAATTGGGAACATTACTAAAATCAAAAAAATAGACCTCGCCCACTTTGCCCCCTCCCGTGTCAATGCAATCAAGAATCACGACATGATCATAAGAGGTAATGAGCGGAATAAGGTGCTGTGCGAGTGTCCCGCCATCGATAATCTCGACACTGTGCTCGCCGCTGTAACGATAATTAAGCTTAAGGAGATTGGAGAGATGCACCCCAATCCCCTCATCGCCAAAGAGGATATTGCCGATTCCTAGAACTAGAATCCTCAAAAACACCCGCTTTAGTCGTGTTTCTTATGGTAACGGAATCCGCTAAAAATCGAGTCGATTCCCCCGTTAGGATAGCGCGCGGAATTCCACGTCGCCATATAAATATGCACGGGGACAAAAATCACAAACGCCCACGTCGTAATGTGATGGATCGCTCTGACATTAGCCAACCCGCCGAACATCGGCTCAAGAGGCTTGAAAATCACCATGAGAACCGCCCCCAAACCGTCGTGATAGACGTTGTAATAGAGTATGATTCCCGTAATGGAGATGAGCGCAATGAGCCCAAACAGCGCAATATACGCCGCAAGCTGTATGGGATTATAGACCCCTTTCATGTGTGGGTGAGAACCTAAAAGCAGGTAGTTTCGCACCTGCTTAAACCAAATAATCGGATTGATAATGTCCCTAAACGAACGTATCTCCGCGCTGCAACCTTTATCAAAAATAAGCAGATAAATCCGAAAAATGGTCACCGCAATGAGGACAAATCCAAAAATCTGATGCCAGCTTCTCATTAGCGCATACAAGAAATTAGTCGGCTCACCCCCGACAAAAGGGGTAAGAAAAGGGTAAGCGATGTAAAATCCCGTGGGAATGAGTGCAAAAATCGCAATCGCTCTCACCCAGTGAAACCACCGAGTAAGCGCGGTAAATTCCAGCTCGCGCCCAAATTTCTCGCTCGCATTTGCCTTGTATTCCATCCTAGCTCCTTTTAGAGGTTGCAGCCCAATGTGATGGGATCTACACGATATTGACTAAGCTCATTACCCTTAGTGTCCATCACATGCACCGCGCACGCGATACACGGGTCAAAAGAGTGAATGATTCGCACAATCTCAAGAGGCTGGGTAAGATCCTGCATCTTAATCCCCACAAGCGCCGCCTCATAGGGGGCTTTACCACCATTTGCATCGCGCGGACTTGCATTCCATGTGCTGGGGACGACGGCTTGGTAATTTTGAATAACACCGTTTTTGATTCTTATCCAGTGGCTAAGTGCGCCTCGTGGCACGCTCCCCATATATCGCCCTTTGTATTCTTTATCCTTATCAATTGTGTAAGGAGTGCAAGTGCGTTGATCGACTTTGAGATTCGCAACAAGTGCATTAAAGGCCTCGATTCCAAAGTCTGCGGAGAGCTTACACTCAAGCATTCGCGCCGCTGTGCGCCCCAGTGTTGTGAAAAGTGCCTCAAGAGGCAGCCCTGTGTCTTTGAGAAATTGAGTCGCCACCTTCTCAACGCGAGGATTCTTTGCTGCCAACCCCACCACAATCGTCGCCAAAGGCCCGACTTCAAGCGGATTCCCGCCATATCTGGGAGCTTTGATCCAGCTATATTTGCCCTTCTCATCAATGATTTTACTTCGCACGATTTTGCCATCAGGTCCAACCGTATCGCCCTCTTTAAAGCCCGTATAGTTGGGCTCTTGCTCGCCATCATACGGATGAAGCGCCTTATTCTCCTTATACCATGAATGCGTCGCCTCTTCTGTGATGATGTCCTCATTGACTTCGTGCACCTTGCTAAGATCGCCATTCATGACGATTCCCGTGCTGTATATCCACTCATTATTGCCTAGAGGAATCTCCTGGAAAGAGTAGAAATTCTTTATATTGCACCCACCAAGGACGCTCGGCTCGTTCCTAAAGACCTCCGCAGCCATGACGACATCGGCGTAATACGCGCGGTTAATAAAATCCCCGACGTATTTGTATTTTGTGAGCCAATCCGCAAGCCTGCTGGGATCAAGCATATCCATGACGCAAGTAACGCCCCCCACCGTGAGGTTTTGCGGATGCGGGGACTTCGAACCCCATATCGCCATCATTTTTGCCGCGCTTCTTTGCACTTCAAGCGCCTTAAGGTAGTGAGACAGGACGATGAGATTTTGCTCAGGGGAGAATCGATACGTCTTATGCCCCCAATATGCATTCGCAAACGGTCCGAGATTCCCTTTGGAAGCGAATTCTGCGACACGCTTTTGCACCGCTTTTAGCTCATCTTCTCCTGTGGCAATCGGATTCTTGCTGTATTTGAAAGCCAGCTTGCTCGCTGCTGCGGGATCAGCTTTGAGTGCAGAAGTAATATCGCACCAATCAAGCCCATGCAAATGATAAAAATGCACCACGTGATCGTGCATTACAAGCGAAATATTCATCAAAGAGCGAATGAGCTCGGCATTGGGCGGAGGCTTAATTCCTAGCGCATTTTCGACGGCACAGATTCCCGCCTTATAGTGAGAAAAGGTGCACACGCCACAGATTCTCTGAGTAATAAAGCCCGTGTCTCGCGGATCTCTCCCGCGCAAAATCGTCTCCAGCCCGCGCCACAACGTAGAGGTCGCAAAGGCGTCTTGAATGACGTTGCTCTCATCTACGATGACTTCAATCCTTAAGTGTCCCTCGATTCTCGTGATAGGATCGACTACGATTCGTTTTGTCATGATGCGCCTCCTTAATGCTGTTCTTTGTCTTTAATCGTCATCGATAGCACCGCATGCGCCGCAACTCCGATCGCTGTCGCCGCAAGTAGCGTGATTCCTATCTTATCCGCCGTTTTATCCGCCCCTAAACCATCAAAAGTCGTGTCATAAAGACGATTAGCCACGGGCTCTTCAAAAGGTCCCATCGTATCCCAAAAATCGGGCTCAGAGCAGCCGATACAACCGTGTCCCGCCTGCACGGGCCAGCTGGTGTGCTCATTGAAGCGAAGTTTGGAGCAGTTATTGAAGGTGTAAGGTCCCTTGCAGCCCACTTTGTAGAGGCAATAGCCCTTCTTCGCGCCCTCATCGCCGAAAGTTTGGACAAACTCCCCTGCGTCAAATCGCCCTCGACGCTCGCAAAGATCGTGGATACGAAGCCCATACGCCCATGTGGGTCGGTTAAACACATCAAGAGCAGGAAGTGTTCCAAAAAGAATAAAGTGGATCACGTTCCCCACGATATTCTTCTCGCTCGGAGGACAGCCCGGCACGTTAATAACGGGCTTATTCGTTATTTTGCTTAGGGGTTTTGAATTCGTCGGATTGGGCTTAGCGGCTTGGATTCCCCCAAAGCTGCTGCATGTCCCAATCGCAAAAATTGCCGCGGCATGTTCTGAAGCATGACGTGCGTGTTCCGCACCGGTCGTGCCATGCGGACCCACAGTGAGGAAAAACTCGCTATCCCCTGCAGGAATCCCGCCCTCAACCATGAGCACATAGCGACCCTTATACTTCTCGATTGCATGCTCGAGATTGTGCTCAGCCTGCCATCCAGCCGCCGCCATCAGCGTCTCGTGATACTCAAGGGAGATGTAGTCAAAAATCAGGCTATCCACACTGGGACCCTCGCTCCTAATGAGACTCTCGCTACAGCCCGTGCACTCCGCCATGTGAAGCCAAATCACCGGTAAACGATCCGCAAGCTCCGCAGCCTTAGCGACTAGGGGCGTGAAAGTCGTCGGAAGCGCCAAGGTTGCGCTCATCGCACCCGCCCACTTCATGAAATCCCGTCGAGCGATTCCCTTCTCTTTAAGCATCTCAGGAATCGTCTGATCATCGCGCATTGAGGGCAACAAAGATAGCTTTTGCAGACGTTCTGAAGCCTGATTGAAAAGCTCTTTTGTCTTGTCCATATCCACTCCTTCTGTTTAGTTTAAATTCCCTTTAATCATTCAGCAAAGGGAAAGTGTAAACCCACTTCACTTAAAGTTGCCTATTATAATTTTTTTACTTTTTGGCATTTCGCTACATTATGATAACTATTTGCATAGTATGACGAATTATTTTTTTCGATTCGCATGAAGCTCCCGCAACACCTCAAGAATCGTGTCTCTATCCTTCATGGGAACTTTTTCACCCCCCATGATCTGTTCACTCTCATCGCCCTTGCCTAAAACTAGAAGCACCTCATTCGCTTTAAGCTCGCTAATTGCGCGGAAAATCGCACGAGGACGATTAGATTCTTTTATACAACGACCCTTCTGTGTGATTCCCGCCTCAATCTCCTCAATGATCCTCATCGGATCTTCACTTCTTGGATTGTCACTCGTCAAATATATACGTTTTGTATAGCGTTCCGCCATCGCACCCATTCGAGGTCTCTTGCTCCTATCCCTATCGCCCCCCGCACCAAAAACCACCACGAGTTCTCGATGGGGAAAGGATTCAAAAATCTGTTTCATGCCATCTTCAGTGTGTGCAAAATCCACCACAATGAGCGGATCTTCGCTCACTCGCTCCATGCGCCCTTCCACGCCGCCAAAATGCTCAGCCACCTCACAAATCCTCTGCAAATCCCCGCCCACAAGACGATGCACCGCAGCGACCGCAGCAAGCAGATTATAAAGATTATGCCGACCAAAAAGCCCCGAAGAGAGCGAGGCTTGCTCCTGAATGAAGCTAATTTGCGCGTCGATTCCCCCATTTAAAGAATAGGCTTTGACTTGGTAGCTTGAAGGGTGCTCGATTCCGTATGTGAGCGCATTTTTGGGATTAAACCTCGCGCGCAGCTCGTCTTTATTAATGAGCTTTGGTGACTCATCGCTGAAAAATGAATTTTTCACAGCGATATAATTTTCGATACTTTTGTGATAGTCCAAATGATCGCTCGTGATGTTTGTGAGGATTTTGAGCGCGAACTTAAGCCCCTCAATGCGCTCCTGATCGATTGCGTGCGAGCTCACTTCCATGATGAAAAATTGACATCCCGCCCTGCTCGCGCGGTCAACATGCTCATACACCTCAAGCAACGGCGGAGTGGTCAGCCCTTTGGGCGCAATAAGCTCTTCGTTGATGAAAAACCCGCGCGTCCCCAAAAGTGCCACCTGATAGCCCAAATCCAAAAGCATGGAGTAGATCGCCGCGCTTGTAGTTGTTTTGCCATTTGTGCCTGTGATTCCCACAATCTGCACGTCAAGCTGCAGGAATCGCGCAAGGTCTTTGGGCGTAATAAAATGGATACAGCCGTTTTGACGCGCCGACTCCTCATACCTTTTCGAGCTTTTGCTTAGCAAAAACGCCCCATGGGAATCACACTCCCTAGAATCATCGCTAATATACTCAAAAGGCGCATTGCGCACTTGGATTCTCATGTCCCCATCGCCCTTTTGTAGAGCTTCTGAAGTCGCGGCTCATGGGCGAGCTCGCGGCTCATCGTCTCAAGATAGCTCATCGCCATCTCTTTGAAGCCATGCTCCAAAAGCTGCTCAAGCATGTCAAAAAAATCCCCTTTGGCAGTGATGATAATTTTGCTGCTAAAGAGCAGATCCTCAAAAGTGTTCTTAAAATCCCCGCGCTCCTGCACCAAACGCTTAAAGTCGCTATACAAAATCCCGGGCACAGAATCGGCATTCGCCCCATCGCTAAAGCGCGCCACAGAGACGATTTCACTCACATTCCCATCGAAATTCTCAATCATCTCAAGGATAATTTTATGTGCATCTTCGTGTTTGTGGCGTTTTAACAGCTGATAATATTCATAAAATGCTTTGGATTCCTCCTCATAATCTCGCGCCATATCCGCGAGTAGCAGCCCCACACGCGAAGGCAAATCTTCGTGCGATTCCATAAGAATCTGCGAATAGAAGCGCACCGACTCATCGTAATTCCCCCGCAGATACGCCTGCTCCGCCTTGAGCGCGAGCCTGCGCAAAAGCCTGCTGTCTATAGGTTTCTCCATTGACTCTCCATGCCATGAGGCACACTCACAATCTCAATCTCGGGGTGAATATCCATACGCATCTGCTGCTCGATTCCTTTCTTAAGCGTGATTGTGCTGCTCGCACAGCCCTTGCACGCCCCCTCTAGGCGCACATAGACCTTGGGCGCGGCGATTCCCACCAAGGAGACATCTCCGCCATCAAGAGCCAGCATGGGACGAACCTTATCCAAAGCCCGCTCGACGGGTTTTAGCAAATCATCATCACTAAAAGGAAACATGGCACGCTCCTAGCGGTAAATTACGCGATTTTACTACAAAAAGGCTGTTTTGGCGTTAAGGGAAATCAAACGCCCTAAAAGCGACCCGCAAGCTCGAGGAAACACTCCAGATTCCGCACCTCTCCCGTAGCGAAACAGTGCACACAAAGAGGCAGAAACTCCCTTTTCTCCAGCGCGATTCCTAGAGTTTTGGCGAGGTATTCTATGCGCGCTAATTTGGGATATTCCGCCATAAACTCATGCGTTTTGGTCGGTTTGTAGGCAAGAAGATGTGCGTTTAAAATGGCACTTTTGGCACTTTGTGTGTAAGCGCGCACGAGCCCGCCACTCCCAAGGAGTGTCCCGCCAAAATAGCGCACCGTAATGAGCGCACTCTCAATAAGCCCATACCCGCGCAAGACTTTGAGCGTGGGCATTCCCGAAGTGCCGCGCGGTTCGCCATCATCGCTAAAGGATTCCTCAATGTGTCCAAACTCATTAAATACCCGCGAGGCATTCACGAAATGAACCGCCTTTGGGTGGGAATCTTGAAGCTCTGAAAGTCGCTTCTTAAAATCTTTCGCACAAAAGAGAAAGCTCAAAAATCTCGAGCCCCGCTCCTCAAAAAAACCGTGCGATTCCTCCAAAATAACGGAGAGCTTATCCTCCACTGCGCCCCTTACTCTTCCTGCACCGGGGTAATTCTCGCAGCATATTCGATAATCTTTTTAGGAATCATTCCTAAGCTCACAACCTCGCTAATCGCCCCCTTCTCAAGCGCCTTTTTGGGCATTCCAAACACGACGCAGCTCGCCTCATCTTGCGCGATCGTGTATGCACCGTTGTCAAAAAGCTCCTTGATTCCGATACTCCCATCATCGCCCATACCCGTCATGATGACCGCCATGGCGTTTTTGCCCGCGACGTTATTCCCGCTCCTAAAAAGCACATCAACGCTGGGCTTATGACGGCTGATACGCTCGCCATCAAGGCATTTTGCTGCGTAGATTCCCCCACTATTCTCGATGATTAGATGCTTATCGCCTGAAGCGAGATAGGCATGGGAATCTTTCAAAATCTCGCGTGAAGTCACCTCTAAGACCGTCAGCTGCGAGATCGCATTTAGGCGTTGGGCAAATGAAGTGGAGAAGCCCTTTGGGATATGCTGCACAATAACAATGGGCGGCAAACCCATGGGAAGCGCAGGGAAAATGCTCGTCAGAGCCTCAACACCGCCCGTTGATGAGCCGATTAAAATGAGCTTCTTCCCGTCCTTTTTATACGGATTAGAGGGGAGCAAAAGATCAGGATGGTGCTTCTTTTCCACTTCCAAATTCACTGTTTTTGCTTCAGGTTTCATTATCTTATTCTCGATTCTTCACGAAGATATTTTGACCGAGTCGATCGACGCGATCATACAGGGATAAAATGTTCTCCGAATGCCCAAGATAAAGCGTCCCTCCGACTTTAAGATGAACAAAAAGTCGCTCTAAAATTTTCTTCTGATCTTCGGGTTTGAAATAGATGAGCACATTGCGACAAAAAATAATGTCAAACTCATTGCGCGCGAAAGGATAACGCTCAGAAAAGAGATTGAGTGTCTTGAAAGTGATGAGCGATTTGAGCGCGCTTTTTGCATTCATCTGGATCTCCCTCTGGGAGCTTCCGATGGGCTTTACGTCAAAATAGCGCGCAAGATCAATCCACGTCGGCAGTTTATTAATCTGTGTATCGACCTTGTATTCGCCTTTTTGCGCAATTCTCAGCACCGCCGTGTCAATATCCGTCGCCACCACACTCATATTTACGCCCTCGCCATGGTAGCTCTCTTTGGCGTGCAGGAGCGTCGCGGCAATTGAATAGGGCTCTTCACCCGTCGAGCTCGCCGAGCAGTAGACCTTAATGGGCGCATGCCCCTGAAAAAGGCGAGGCAAAACCCGATTAAACATATCCATAAAATGGAACGATTCCCGAAAAAGATCGGTCTTGTTGGTCGTGAAAGCGTTGATAAACTCCTGATGATGTTTCCCTGAAGCAATCTCATTTAAAATCTGCTCATAATCCAAAATCCCAAGTTCACGCGCAAGCTTCTCAATGCGATTTAAAATGAGGGAATCCTTATTATCCGCAAGATGGATTCCCGTGATTTTATAGAGCTCGATACGAACCTTTTCCAAAATATCCTTCATAGAATTCGCCATTACCCCACCTTATTTTGACTTGCTCTCAGCCACTCCATAGAGCTCTGCTCCTCATCGATGAGCTGCCCAACCTCCTGATACCTGCGCCAATAATGCTCCACAAAGGCTCTGCAACGCTCCTCTTTGGGCTTATAGCGTCGATTTTCATCAAGATAGAGGAATCGCTCCAAAAACAGCCCCGCCTCGCGCTTTTGCAAATAGTGCTCCGCAAGCTCGTTGTATCTGGCTGTGTAGAGGGATTTTAGCCTCTCATACGCCTCCGCTCCAAGATCAACATCCAAGCAGCCGCCACCAAATGCGAGCACACCGCTATCAAAGAGGATTCCCAAGTGCATTAACCCCTCGCAATAATAGGGCATGACCTCATCTTGCTCCATCCACGCAACTAAGCCCACAGCGCGCTTGATATGATCGATGAGTAGCGCGCGAATAAGCGAGGAATCCTCGTGCAAAAAGAAATTCATCAGCCCGCCGCTTGTTGCCTTAAACTCCTCGATATTTTTAAACTGCCCTTTTGTATTCATCGCATTTTCGGTGTCTTCATCGATGAAAAAAATATGTCCAAACTCATGCCCAATGGTGCAAATCTCATAAACTCGGTGCCACAGCGGCGCGTGAAAATAGAGAATCTCTCGGCTCTCTTGCAAAAATTCGCGCGGAAAAATCTCGCCTGCAAGCTTCATAAAAGGCTTATGCCTCGCGCTCTCCAGCACCCGCTCGGGAAAGGCGAAAATCTTCTTCCCAAGGGCTTTGGAGACACATTCATCGTTGGGCACGACTTGCGCGGAAAAGAGCCCGCCCAGCTCCGCACCATAATAAAACGCGGGAATCCCGATGTAAAGCTGCGTGCGCTCACAAGAACTGAGGCAAATTTGACGCAACTTCTCATAATGCCCTTTTGGGTCAAGCTCGTCTAAAAGGTGCTTAAAGCACTCTTTCGTCTGCTCTTTAATGGGAATCGTCGCACTGTTTTTAGGCAAAGAGAGGCGCAAATCCCACTCGGGAGCGACTGCTTTGCGGAATCGATCCTCATAATATTCAAGCGGATGGGCGGGCTGAAGGGGCATTTTAATCTCCATCCACGCGCGATCGACTGCTCGCCATCGCTCCAAAAGCCTGCGGGAATCGCCCTCCAAAAAGGCACTCCTAAGCGCGTTAAAATAATTCACATACGCATCTTTAGCCTGAAACAGCGGATCTCCCTCGTTTTCGAGCTCTCTAATAAGACGCAAAAGCTCTTTAGAGATGCGCGTAATTTCAGTTGGAAACGCCTTCGCATAGGGAAGTGCGCAAAACTCCCCCGCCTCATCTCGACTGGGAATCGAGTAACTCCGATCGCCCACCTCGCCTGTTTCACTCACCTCTTGCGCGCTTTGAAGCACCTCCAAAATCCGCCCCATATCGCCGTGAAACTCGCGCAAAAGCTCGGCATTAATCCCATCAATAAGCCCAAACTGCCACGACTCATAGAGGCGATTCATGGCGATTCCCGCGTGATGAATACCCCGCAAAAGCGCACGATAAAATGGCGTGAGCAGCTCCTCATCTTCCATTTTGCGCAGCACCTCTTCATGCGCGCGCATGTGAAAATCCTCCACAAAATGCAACACTTTGCGCTTAATCTCAACCAGCTGTGCCTCTTTCCCCTCCTGTTTTAGGAGCAAAATAAGCGCGCCCTCCTGAAGATTCACCAAACGTGCAGCAAGGGCGAGAAGATATTCGGGCGATTCCTTAAGGTTAAGGGATTTTAGAAGCTCGCGCAAAGGGGCAAGCTCGGGCGCATATTTGCCACCTTTGATACTCTGCTCAAGTGTGTGATAGAGGTTATTAATGTGCTCATCGCGCTCCTTCAGGAGAGCATAAAGCCGCGCCAAATCGTTATAAAACGCCTCTTTCATCTCTTCTCCAAACGCAACACTTCATACGCGTCATTAATCTCTTGAAGCTTCTTTGTCGCCCTTTCGATAAAATCCTTACCCAACCCCTTGCCCTGAATAATATCCGGGTGATTTTCGCGCACAAGCTCCCTGTATCGCTGCTTAATCCGCTCGCTGCTCGCCTCCTCTTCGCTCAACCCAAAGAGCTCCAAAGCCGCCTTGCGGGTCGTGGAAGTGCCCGCACTTCGCGAGGCGAAATAGTTCTCAAAAGCGTCATATATGCGGTTAAAATCCTCATTCTCAAGCTCCAAATACGCCGCAATATCAATAATAACCTCTCTCTCGCTGTGGCTTAGCGTCCCATCGGCATAGGCGAGTGTCAAGAGAAATTCGATGAGCTTGAGGCGTTTTTTATACTCTCCTTTGGTAAGGCGGGCAAAATCAAGCGCAAGCAGCTCCACACCCTCGCCGCTCTTTGATTCCCGCGTGAAAAGCTCTTGTAGCTCCGCTCTTGCCTCTTTTGGGTCGCGAAATTCCCGCGCCAAATCATCAAACATATTCTCTACAAGCTGCTTCTCAAGCTCGCAAACACGCCCATCAGCGCGCGCCACTTTTGCCATGAGCATTGCGATGATCCCAAACTCCGATTCCTCGACTTTACTCTTTTTAGTGATATTTACGTAAGGGTCTTCGTAGGTTTCCTCCCTGTGGGGCGAGCCCCTTCCTTGCGGGGAGGCGAAATACTCTTTGAAGCTCTTGAAGGTTAAAAAAAGAATGATTCCCACAATGATGACGAGCAGATTGTTATCCATAACCCCTATCCCTTTGAAATGCAAAAATTCACGGCACATTATAGGGTAAAACCATTTCAACCTCTTTAAAGCGGGTTGAAATGAGCGATTCTTGTA
>CAUTMV010000004.1:0-172201 GCA_963540505.1 uncultured Wolinella sp. | reverse complement strand
TTCGCAAATCTCAAGGAGTATTCTTTGAAACTGATACATTTGCGAACTTATTTCTCAGGATTTTAACCAAAAAGGGGCATTTTTAAGCTAAAAAAGTTCGCAAATCTAAAATGATAAGAGAAAAAGCGAAAGATTGGGGAATGGCATAGGCTTTATAGAGCCTTATATAAAGAGCTCTTGGGGTTTGAATATGGCTGGACTAGCGTGAATTAATGCTTATTTTTTAAAATAAAGCTTTTGCGATGCACATCTGAATATCCATGGCGCAAAATCGCCTCGCGGTGTGCGCGCGTCCCATAGCCGCAGTTTTGCGCGAATCCATACGCAGGATAGAGCGTATCAAGGGCTTCCATTTCGCGATCTTTGGAGACTTTAGCGAGGATACTTGCCGCAGAAATCGATGCAAAAAGCGCATCGCCTTTAATTATTGGGGTGATTCCCGCCGCACCAAAGGTCGTATTCCCATCAAATAGGTAAATGCGAGCATTCAATGCTTCATAAATTTGACGAAGCGATTCCCTCAAGCAGTGGCTAAGCCCACAAGAATCGACCTGCTCTGCGCTCCATTGGACGATATGAAATGTAGAATTATTAGTGATTTCTTCATATAATTCATATCGCTCATTTCGCTTAAGCTGCTTGGAATCCCTA
Organism: uncultured Wolinella sp.; assembly: GCA_963540505.1. Classification (GTDB taxonomy): domain Bacteria; phylum Campylobacterota; class Campylobacteria; order Campylobacterales; family Helicobacteraceae; genus Wolinella. The sequence goes on along the minus strand of CAUTMV010000004.1, from coordinate 171,550 downwards.
ACCCCAATAACCTCTCTTTGGAGCACCACGCCGGCAACAAAAAGCGACCCTGCCAAGCATCCGCGCCCTGCCTCATCAATTCCACAAATATCAGAAACAGGGAGCTTATAGAGATCCTCTTCAAAAAGCCCGCGTGATTTTAGATTATTTATTCTTTTTTTCATATTTTTATTCTGCTTTACTATTTTTAAATAGTTTTTGCACTGCTTCTACCTCCTCTATGAAATCTTGCTTGCTATATATTTCATATATATTATTTTTAAAGTTAAAATTTAAATATTCTGCATGGAGCATTAGCCTTGACGCACCAAAACATCTCTCGCGCACACTTTTGGGCATTTTCCGCTCCAAATAAGCGCGACTATCTTCATCATTCGCGCCGTAGAGAGGATCGCCTACGATGGGAAATCCCGCATGCGCGAGATGGACGCGTATCTGATGCGTCCTGCCCGTAAGCGGCTCCGCACTAATAAGCGTCGTATCACTCTTTAGATCGTAGCACAAGGGCGTAATATGCGTAAATGAAGGCTTGCCCGCGCGGTCTATTTTCATTCTGATTCCCAAATCTTGGCGTTTATCCTGCGCCAAAATAGGAAAATGAAGCTCCATTTTTGAAGCGATTCTCCCGCGCACAAGAGCGAGATAGCGTTTCTTAACCTCATGCTCTTTAAAGCTATTTTTAAGCTCCAAATCACTCCTTCTATCTCGCGAAATAAGCACGATTCCGCTTGTTTCTTTGTCGATTCTATGAACGAGATTTGCCTCATTCCCAAAACAAAAACGCACCTCATCGATGAGCGTATAATGGGCGAAAGTCCCTCTAGGGTGAACAAGCAGATCCGCGGGCTTATCAAAAATCGCAAAACTTGGCGTGATAAAAAGGGGCGATAAATTGCATGAATCGGGGCGAAAATAGAGCACTTCAATCTCCCCCTCTACACTCGCTCCTTTTTCTGTGATTCTCGCGCCTTGCGTGCAAATTCGCCCTTTATCAACCCAGCGTTGCGCCTCTCTTTGCGAAATTTTAAACTCACGCATAAGAAATATAAAAAGTTTCATTTTTTCTTCAATATAAAATGTTTTTTTAATAAAAGACACTGCCCGCACCTTAAGATTAAGTAAAGTTTTGGTAAGTTTCGTAATTTTATCAAAGTCTTAATGTGAGGATCTGCATGGTTAAGCGATACGCGCGCGAGGAGATGGAGCGTCTATGGAGCGAAGAGGCGAAATATGGGGCATGGCTCAAGGTCGAAAAAGCTGCTATCAAGGCGTGGAATCGCCTCGGACTCGTGCCTAGTGAGGCGTGTGAGAAAATCTGCAAAAACGCTACCTTTAATATTGCGAGAATCGCAGAGATTGAGGCGACCACCAAACACGATGTAATCGCCTTCCTCACGTCGGTTTCGGAGTCACTTGGCGAGGAATCGCGCTTCATTCACTACGGCATGACGAGCTCAGACTGTATCGATACGGCGGTCGCGCTCCAGATGCGCGATAGTTTGAATATTATTCTTGAAGATGTAGGCGAGCTTTTGGGTGCGATTAAGAGGCGCGCGCTGGAGCACAAATACACGCTCATGGTGGGGCGAAGTCACGGAATCCATGGCGAGCCTATCACTTTTGGGCTGGTGTTAGCGATTTGGCATGATGAGATCCGCCGCCATTTAGAGGCTCTTACCGAGAGCATGAAAGTCATCTCTGTGGGGAAAATCAGCGGGGCGATGGGGAATTTTGCGCACGCTCCGCTGGAGCTGGAAGAATACGTCTGCGAGGAGCTTGGGCTCTCCTGTGCAAGCGTGAGTAATCAGATCATTCAGCGCGATCGATATGCCCGCCTCATCAGCGAGCTCGCGCTTTTGGCAAGCAGCTGCGAAAAAATCGCCCTCGCAATCCGCCATTTTCAGCGCACCGAAGTCTATGAAGCCGAAGAGTATTTTTCAGAGGGGCAAAAGGGAAGCTCCGCCATGCCGCATAAGCGCAACCCCGTGCTTAGCGAAAATATCACGGGATTATGCCGCATGATTCGCAGCTTTGTAATTCCCGCTATGGAGAATGTCGCCCTGTGGCATGAGCGCGACATTTCGCACAGCTCGGTAGAGCGTTTTATTCTGCCCGATTCCTTCATCACGAGCGATTTTATGCTAAAACGCCTCACGGGGCTCATTGACAAACTCCTTGTCTATCCTGACAACATGATGAAAAATCTCAATCTCACGGGCGGTTTAGTCTTCTCACAGCGGATTTTACTCGAGCTTCCGCTCCTTGGTGTGAGCCGCGAAGACGCCTATAAAATCGTGCAACGCAACGCCATGAAAGTCTGGGAAGACTTGCAGCAGGGCAAAAGCGCACTCAATGAGGCGGGAGAGAGCCTATACCTGCAACATCTCTTAAGCGATTCTGAATTACGCACAAAACTTAGCGAGGAGGCGATCCGCTCTTGTTTTGATTATGGCTACTATACAAAAAATGTTGAAAAAATTTTCGCGCGTGTTTTTAAAGGATCATAATGACGACACCAAAAAGGCTTCTGATTGTTGAAGATTCCCGCTCCATTAACCGCTACTTGAGTGAATATCTCACCGAGCAAGGGCTCGCAGTGCACTCGGCTTATTCCCTGCAAGAGGCGCAAGAAGCGAGTAAGGAGGAGCATTTTGATTATATTGTTTTTGACCTCACGCTTCCTGATGGAAACGCTAAAAATCTCATCGTTAAGCTAATAAAAGATACAAAAATTATCATTCTTACCTCTAATGAAAATCAGCTCACCAGAGATGGCTATTTTAAGCTTGGCGTTCTTGATTACATCTCCAAAAACAATCCGATGGATTACGTCTGCAAGCAGATTGAATACTTGATAGAAAAGATAGAATTTAACAGCAATTACACAATTCTTATCGTTGATGATTCCCATGCGATTCGTGAGATGTGTCGCGAAATTTTTGAAATGCGCAACTATCGCGTGCTCCTCTCTGACACGGGCAAAGAGGCGTTGGAGCTAATCCAAAAAGAGAAGGTTGATCTTGTGATTCTTGACCTCTTTTTGCCCGATATCAGCGGGCTTGAGATCCTCTATGAAATCCGAAAAGATAGCAGCAATACTACGCTTCCAATTATTACTCTCTCCTCTACGCTCAATAACGATCACATCGCAAAAGTCCTAAAACACGGGGCAAATGACTTCATTAGCAAGCCTTTTTCTATCGAGCAGGTCATCTTACGCGCGGAGAATTTGATTAGGGATTCCCACGCTGAGAAGGAAATTAGCGCGCGTTTAGCCGAAGTGGAAATGCTGAAAAAACGTCTTGATGATGCGCAAAAGATGGCTAAAATAGGCAGTTTTGAGGAGGATTTAATCCAAAATACCCTCTGGTGGTCTAAGGGACTCTATGAAATTCTTGGTTATAAACATCGTGAAATAGAGCCCAGCCGTGAAGCGTTTTTTAGCGCGATTCTTGAGCCCTATCGCACGGAGCTAGCGCACAAACGCCAATCGCTCTTTGATAATCCGCACTCAACCCCCATCGATATGGAGTTTGAGATTATTACGCATGATGGGCGCACGTGCTGGTTTAGCGCGAATTATAGTGCGATTTATGATACCAAAGGGCGCGTGGAAAAGGTCTGCGGGGTCATGGTCGATGTGACGGAGAATCGTCTCCTGTGCAATGAGTTAGTGCGTTTTAACCTCGAACTTGAAGCACGAGTAAAACAAGAGGTCTCAAACAAACTGCGTTCGGAGCGGCAGTTTCGCCAGTTATTTGAAAATAGCTATGACGCGCTTTTGCTCATTGATTACCAAACAAAAAAGATCATCGACTGCAACAAAACGGCTCAAAAGCTCTCGGGCTACCCTAGGGAGGAGCTCTATGATATGCCTTTTTATCGCTTTTTCAACACCATGCACGAGGATACATTCCAGCCTATTTTGGAGGGAATCGTCCAAAATAGATACGAGATTTATGACGTAAGCTTTGCTTCAAAAGGGGGCGAAACGCTCTCGGGGCAGCTGAGCTTCAATGTCTTTGCAAGCGAAGATTCCCAGCTTTTGCTCTGTAATTTTAGGAATCTGACCGAGCAATATCGCATCAAAGAGGAGCAAATCCGCCAGCAGAGCCTACTTGTGCAGCAAAGTAAGCTCGCGAGTATGGGCGAGATGATCGGCTCGATCGCCCATCAATGGCGGCAGCCCATCAACGCGCTCGCGGTCAAAATCCAAGACATTGAGCTTGCCTTTGAGGAGAAAGAGATCACGCAAGAGTATGTCGAGCAATTTGTGCACTCCTCCATGGAGCTCATTCACTTTATGTCGCATACGATTGATGATTTTCGCAACTTCTTCCGCCCTTCAAAAACGACCACCCACTTCAGAGTGCTTGAAGAGCTCAATAAGTGTATCGCGATGATCCAAAATCAGACGCGTCTCTTGCAGATTGCCTGCGAGGTGCATTCGGAGCTCCCCGATAATTTTATGATGGTTGGCTATCAAAATGAGCTAAAACAGGTGCTTTTAAACCTTCTCAAAAACGCAACCGACGCGATTGAAGAGCACATTGCTCATGAGCCAAAATCCCCTAGGCGTATTGATATTTACCTGAATCTTGAGGGGGAATTTTTGAAAATTGAGATTAAAGACACAGGTAAGGGCGTGCCTGCAGAGGTGATGGAGAAGATTTTTGACCCCTATTTTACGACCAAAGAGCAGGGTAAAGGGACAGGAATCGGGCTATATATGAGCAAGGTGATTATCGAAAAAAACATGAAAGGCAAGCTTCTTGTGGAGAATTACAAAAAAGAGGACGGGGAGCGCGGAGGAGCGATATTCACGCTCTTAGTGCCCCTTGAGCTAAAGGCTGCAAACGGCGATCGCTAGCTTTTGCCACCCATTCATGTGATTCCCTCATCAAAGCTATCGGTTCTCCATATCGACTCGTTTCCCTTCGCGTCCAATCACAAACAGGAGCAGCGCAGGGATCACAAACACCACGACAAGCGTGGAGAAGGTCATTCCACCCAAAATTACCGCCCCCAATCCGCGATACACCTCGCTCCCGGGACCTGGAGCGAGCACGAGCGGAAGCATGCCAAAAAGCGAAGTGAGCGTGCTCATGTAAATCGGGCGCAGGCGCGTTCGCACCGCAAGAATCACGGAATCATAGTGGCTTACAACCCCTGCGCGGACGTTGTTAATTGCCTGATAGACGATGAGGATCGCATTATTTACCACCGTGCCCACCAAAATAATAAAGCCTAACATCGTCAAAATATCCAGCGGCTGCGCGACCAAAAATAAATTGACAAGCTTAAGCGCAATCAAACCGCCCGCCACCGCCAAAGGCACGGTAAAAATAATAATAAGCGGGTAGATGAAATTCTCATACAAAGCCGCCATCAGCAGGTAAATAATCACGACTGCGAGCACAAATCCGCCCTCTAGGGCTAGGCGCGTCTGCGTGAGTTTGTCCGCCATTCCGCTTAGGCGCAGCTCGTTTTCGCCCATAATTCCCCTCGTTCTAAGCTCCTGCACAAACTCCCCTTCAATGCGCTCCATAGCCTCCTGCAAGGAGAGATCCTTGGGTGGCGTAACCTGCAACGTAATCGTCCGCCTGCGCTCAAAATGGCGAATCTCATTCATGCCGTATTCATACTCAAGGCGTGAGAGCATGGAGAGGGGCACGATTCCCGCGTTGGGCGTGTAGATGAGGGAATCATAGAGCGACTCGGGCGTCTCATCGCCCCCGTTTTCGACCTTCAGCACCAAATCGACCTTTTCGCGCCCTTCCTCTTTGTATTCAGCAACATTGCGCCCGCTCGTCAGCACATCAAGCGTGATTCCAAGGCTGCTCGGAGTTAGTCCCGCCGCTTTCAGCAAATCCGAATCGGGATAGAGATTTACCTCAGGATAGGTAAGCTCAAGACTTGGCAGAGGACGCACCTGCGTACCTCGCGGGAATCGCTCCCTAATTAAGCTCTGCAACGCACCGGCTGTGCGCACGAGCGACTCAATCTCCGCGCCACTCACATCGACATCAATGGTGCGCCCTTTGCCAATCCCGCGCTCAAAAATCCCGGGTTGCATCACAATGCCCGTAATCCCCGGAATACCCGCAATCGCGCGCTGAAGCTGCGGAATCATGTCCTTCGCGCGATCCTCGATATTCGTCTCTGCGCCAAAAAACATAAAAGTCTCGCCACCGATGTAGAACATGTGCCTAATGGGCGGCATTTCGCCCGCGACATCTTTAGTATAGCCCTCTTTTAAGAAGTAATTTTTATTAAGATTAAAGACCTCTTCACCGATCGCCTTGCGCTCCTCATAAGAGAGCCCGGGAGGGGGATTAAGCACGGTGGCGATGAAGTTTTGATTCCCCTGCGGCAGATATTCCATTTTGGGAAAAAGTAGAATTGAAAGCCCGAAAGATAGCAGCGTAAATGCCGCCACCGTAATGATACGACGGGACAAAGAAGCCGTGCAATAAGCCACCAGTCGCATAATCATCTCAGCAATCTTCTCACCCAAAGAGTGACTTTTCGCCTCTGTTTGAGAGATACCAAAAAACCTCAAAAGCTGGTAGCTAAACATGGGAATCACAAGCAGTGAAACCACCATCGAAAAGAGCACCGCGCTGCTTGCAGTGAGCGCAATATCCCTAAAGAGCTGCCCTGCCTCCTCTTGCAGGCGAAGAATCGGGATAAAAATCGCCACGGTCGTAAGCACCGAAGCAATCAGAGCGCCCACCACCTCCCTGCTCCCCTCATAGGCTGCTTGGAAGATTCCCTTGCCTAGGCGACGATGACGATCGATATTCTCGAGCACCACAATCGCAGAATCGACCAACATACCCACAGCAAAGGAGATTCCCGCCATGGAGACGACATTGAGCGTGCGTCCGAGCAGATTCATCACGATAAACGTCCCTAAAATACTAATAGGCATCGCCAGCGCAATCACAATCGTAGAGGCAAAACTGCGCAGAAATACCCACAGCACGACGATGGCTAGGATTCCCCCGATGAGGATATTCCGGCGCACAAGATCGATCGCGCCGTTGATGTAGTCTCGCTGATCATACGTCCATTCGAGCACCAGTCCCTCTTTGGCGAGGATTCCCCCATTTAGTTTCAGATAGACCTTCTCAATCTCATCGCTAAGTTTTAGGATATTGCTCCCGGGTTCGGGCTTGATTCCTATCATGAGCGCGGGGGCGAAATTATGCTGCACATAGGTATTCGCGCGCGCATACCCCTCCTGCACCCGCGCTACATCAGAGAGCCGAATACGCCGCTCCCCATCGCTCCAAATCACCGTATCTTCAATCTGCTGAATACTCTTGAATTCCGACACCATGCGGACGCGATAGATGCGCGTGCCATACTCCATCGTGCCTGCGGAGGTATTGACATTCTCGCCGGAGAGGGCTGCGAGAAGCTCAGGGATCGTAATTTTATACCCCGCGAGCTTCTCATGATCTACGATGATGTGCATTTCGCGCTCCGTGCCTGAGGGAAAAAAGAGCTCCGCAACCCCATCGACGCGCTCAAAATATTGACTCACGCGCTCGTTAAAAAACGTGCGATATTCGTTGATGTGCCGTGCGTTGCCCTCTTTAGTCTTGAGTGACATCCACACCACCGGCGAGGTCGATTCCCCCGTGGAGGTAATGATAGGACGATCCATGCCATCAGGATAACGCTTCACCTCATCAAGCTTGTTTGAGACCTTCAGCATCGCCTCCGTGAGACTCGTGCCAAGGCGAAACTCAAGCGTGATATTCCCGCGCCCATTCCTTGAGCGCGATTCCATACTCACGAGATTATCCAGCCCCTTTAGCACCTTCTCCTGCCGCTCGATAATCTCACGCTCAATCTCATAAGGAGTAGCCCCGCTCCACGTGGTAGTCGCGCTGATAACCGGACGCGTCACGCTGGGCGTGAGCTGATAGGGAATCTGATAGAGACTCAGCACGCCAAAAAGCGCGATGAGCACAATTCCCACGATGATGACGACGGGTTTTGTGATGACATATTTAATCATGCGCGCTTCCTATCTTGTCTTGTATTCTCATCTCATTTTGTAATCTCGCGCACCTTTTGAGCGTCTTTCAATCGCTCCTGCCCCCTTATGATCACGTGTTCATTCGGAGCAATCGCGCTAGATTTAATGAGTGCCAGATTCGCGCCAAAGCCCAAAACTTCGACTCTAACCTCCCTAGCCATTCCGTCTTTTAAGAGGAAAATCGCATATCCGTTTTCTCGCGGCACAAGCGAATCGCGAGGCACTAATAGACCTGAGGTTGCGCTACTTTTTTTAATTTTGACATTCACAGAGAGCCCCTCAGCTAGGATTCCCCTAGGATTTTGGATCGCAATCTTAATCGGAAAAGTGCGCGCCCTTGCTTCGCCCAGGGGAATGAGCGAGGTGATGCGCGCAGGATAGCTCTCGCCTGCAACCTCGGCAAAAAGCTCCTCGCCCACGCGCAAAGTCCGCAGCACCTCATAGGGAATCTCAACTCGCGCCTCCATAGGATTTAGCTTCGCGATGTTAAAAACAGGCGCACCCACAGCGACCCACTCGCCACGATTTAGAAGCTTTTGTAAAATAATCCCATCAAAAGGGGCTCTAATCACTTTGCGCTCCAGCTCCGCTTTAATGCGCTCCGTCTGCGCCTTGATCGCCTTAAGATTCCCCGCCGCGGAATCGCTATCAAAGCGCGCATCTTCATACTCTTTGAGCGACACGGACTGACTGCGATAAAGCTTCTCTATGCGCTCAAATTCCTGCGTCGCCTTCAGGGCTCTAGCTCGCGCTTCAAGAAGCAGCCCCTCCTTAGCTGCAAGATCAAGGCTCAAAAGCTTGCCATTTAGCCGTGCGAGCGGCTCGCCCTTTTTCACTCTCGCGCCCGCCTGCACGAAATTCTCCTCAAGTGCGCCACTCACTTCAGAGGCAAGGAGCGAACGCTCCTCAAAATAGAGCGTCCCGACAAACGAGCTCAGAGCCTCTATGCTCCCCTCTTTTACGACGCTGCTCACAACGCCGAAGAGACGCTCCTGTGCAAAGGCGATTCCCGCGCATAAGAGCGACACAAGCAACCATTTAAGCTTCATATAATTAATCCCTTTTTTCCAAAGCTTGCGTGTGATTATAAGATATTTATTGCGATAAACAGCGCACTCTGCGCGAGGATTCCCGCTATTTCGCACCTAAATTTCGCCAAACAATCTGCCCCAAAATTTTAAAACCAAAACAAAGCGGCGCAACACGCCCCATTATGTTACAATTGCACTCAGGGTGCGGAAAATGGCTGCTTTTGAGCTCTCAAAAGAGGAAAGTCCGAGCTGCATTGAGACGGGGTTCTATCTAACAGATAGCTATCGCAAGATAAGGGAAAGTGCAACAGAGAAGAGACCGCTTGAGCATTCAAGCAAGGGTGAAACGGCGGTGCAAGAGACCACCGGATTCCCAGCGATGGGAATCGCAAGGCAAACCCAACCCGCAGCAAGAAGGATCCGGTTAGTGTCTCAAGATGGGAATCCTTCGCTCCATCGCTATTGCAAAATAGTCGAGTAGATGAATAGCCATTTTTAACAGAACTCGGCTTACCACCGCGCCCTTGCTCAATTTTGCTCTGATTCCCACCAACGTCCCATTGACCAAAAGGATCATCATGCGCCGCAACGAATTTGCCTCAGAGGACCCAAAACTGCTAGAGGAGCTACTTTTAACTTGCGAATTTGGCACGCTCGCGCTTTTTGACACCGCGCCCTATGCGTTTCCCATCAATTTCGCTCCGCTTAAAAATGAGATTATTTTCCATGGCGCAACAGCGGGGCGAAAATTCAAAATCATTTCGCAAAATCCCTGCGCGAGCTTTAGCGTCGTGCACGCGCTCTCGCTACTCCCCTCATATTTTAGCGACACTCCCCTAGCTTGCGCAGCCAGCGCGATGTTCATCTCTGCACATATCACGGGTCAAGTGAGAATCCTAGAGACGGCGCAGGAAAAACAAGACGCACTCAACGCACTTATGCAAAAGCTCCAGCCCGAAGGAGGTTACGCACCCCTAGATGAGGGCGATTCCCGCTATGAGGGCGCGCTGAAGCGCACTGCGGTTTTTGCCCTAAAAATTTCGGAATATTCACTCAAACTTAAGCTTGGACAAAACCAAAGCAAAGAGCGACAAGAAACCCTGATTAAGCGACTTCAAGAGCGCGGCAGCGCGCTAGATCTCCTGAGTGTGCAATATATGCGCCGCTTTTTAAAATAACAAACGCGCTCTAGTCGCTCAGATAATACTCTATGCTTGAAACCACGCGCACGCTTTTGATGTAGGGCGTGCTCTCATCGCGATTATTGATACTAAACTGCCCCTGCGCAGCGTGGCGAATCTTGCCTAATTGACTTTTGGAATCCTCGGCGAATTTTTGCGCACTTTGACGCGCATTATGCGTCGCTTCCTCGATCATTACGGGCTTAATCTCATTAAGCTTTGTATAGAGGTATTGCACCTGATTCCCATAATTTGAACGCAAGATGATTCCGCGCTTGCTTAGCTCGCCCACTTTTGCGAGACTCTCGCGCACAAGCTTTACAGATTCACTGCGGAGCGTGAGCGTCTGTGATCCGATATAACGGAATCCTTGGAGCGGGGAATTCACATAATCTTGAGAGAGCTTATCGATAATCTCGCTGCTCCCTAGACTCATCTCCTCGCGCTTAAACCCTGCGTGGAGCAAAAACTGCTCAATCTCTGCCCTGTCGCGCTCAAGAGCCGAATAGAGCGCGCTTAGATCATTGCCGGCACGCACGTATTCGATAGGCCACAAAGCGACATTCGCTTCCACTTCGCGCTCGCTAAGCCCTTTCACGCTGACTGTGCGCTCCATCTTTTTAAGCTCCAAAATGCCGCTACTCACGATATACCCTGCACCTACAAGCCCCAAAAACAGGGCGATTCCCAAAATTGCTGCGCTCGCCTTATTCATACGATGTTCCTTTTCATTCAAAATGCGTCAGTGTAGCAAAAAAGAGGACAAAAACAGAGAATCGCCAAGACCTGCGCACTTGTCTAATCAAAGAAAAACTCAAGCTTTTTCCCAAAGCCTAGGCGATTATCCGTAAGCTTCACATAAGTAAGCGCAATCGCCCAAAGTGTCGGAAAAAGCGCGCGTGCATAGGGGAATCGCGCAAAATAGCACCGCTTATCCTCCCGCTTTGCCCTCTGCCAGATTCCCTCAAATTGCACCCCCCTAATCTCGCCTATCATCTCGCTCTCAAGCGCGATTGAGCCTGCAACACGAGAATGCGCATTCGCACTCAAAGCATGGCGCGTATTTGGATTGCTCGCGACAATTAAGCGCGCTTGCTCTTTGTTAAGCGCATAAAACAGAGACGCACACCACGGCACACCCTCTGTGCATGTCGCAAGATGCAACAAATGATGGGCAGATAGAAGCTCTAAAAGGCGGGAATCTAGGGCATTCTCACTCATGCACTGCGCCCAAAAAAGCTACGATTCCTGATTTTGGGCAAAATATTCGCGCAGGATTCCCGCACAGAGGGAATCGTATCATTTTAGATAATCCCTTAATAGTCGCTCAAAATTTTCCCTCAAACTCGCAGGCTCAAGTATCCTGATAAAAGGTAGCCAATACTTAACCACGCGCAAAATCTCATCATCATAAGCGACCAGCGTGCTGATGATGATTTTATCGCTATCTTCATGCTTTATTTGATAATTTGGCAAAAACTCCTTACGCTTAAAATAGTCCATCGCTTCGCTTTTTATCTCAAGCACGACTTCAGATTCCACGCTGGAGAACCAATTTGTGTCGTTTTTTTCGATACGTTTTACAAACTCGGCTTTTGGCGTGAAAGTATGATCTCCTATCTTGATATTTTGTATTTTTGATAGCGTGAAGTTTTTCAGCTTACCCGCGTCATCTGCGAGCAAATACCACACACCACCGTTGTTGATGAGCTTATAGGGGGATAGCTGACGCGCTTTGTTGTGATATTCGCATTCCACAACTCTATTTTTGACGACCGCCGCACTCAGAGCCTCAAAATCCTTTCGGAGAATCTGGATATTTTCAAAGCCCTGATTCTTGATGAGATAAGCTCTACTTAACTTTTGATTGAGAATATCCGTGATGAAACGATCATCTAAACTCGGAAATAGCGTCTTTACCCCGCTTAACATCGCAAAAGTCTGTATATCCTTAAAGCCAAGCCTACCCAGCGCATAATCGGCTAGAAAATACTGGGTGTTTTCTTTCTCGATAGGTAAAATACTCAGTCGCTCAAAATCCCTAAGAATCGTCCTTTTATTGACATTAAACTCCTCTGCCAACTCCTCTACGCTCAGCCTCGCACCATCATTGAGCTTGATGAGAATTTGAGAAAGTCTTATGGCGATTTTATCGTGAGAGCGCACCTCGGCTCCTTTTGGCTTATTGAAATTCACATATTTTGACAAATTTTTGCTTTTATGACGCAACCTGTCATGGCGCAATGCTAAATTCATGTCCATAGTTTAAATCAAAAAGGAGAGAAAATGAGTTTAAGTGTGGAGTTTATCCAAAGAGCTAGCAAGGAGATCGCTAGGGCGAAGGAGTTTAAGATGAGTGATTTTGATTTTGCGGATCAAATACTTCAGTTAATTCAGGAGCTGAAGCAACTGATGAAAAAGCCGCCTACAAATAAAGAGGAAGAGGACTATTTTGACAATAGATTCCCCGCCATACTTGAAGAACTTAATAAAATCATTGATGCACGGATGGTGACAAGCGAGCTTCTATGGCTTATGGAGCTTCCTTCTGGCGAAAGTACTATGGAGCCTTCTTCTGATGAAGAATGGATGTTATTAGACTTAGCCATGGAACTACAAGGATGCCTCATGAGTATGTACTATAGGTGGTATAATTTTATTCTAAAGTTCTACAAATTTGGTGTGCTTGCTAGACAAGCTGATGGCTATGAAACTTATTTTAAAATTTCAGCTCAATCGCTAGAGCAAATGCACATTGCGGCTAAAGAGATAAAAACCGTAGCTAAAGCATATGATGAAAAAATCGCAACAGTAGAAAAACACTTGGAGGCAGTAAGAAACTAAACCAAAGGCGTGTGATAATCCAAAGCCACAAACTTAAAAGCTGCCATTTATGGCTTTGGATTCCCAAGAGCAGGTCGCTTAAAACTCCCTGCCTTAAATCTCGCTTGCACAACGGCTTTGTTATATCGGCTATGACTTTTTATCAAAAAAACCACAGTCCTTGCATCGTCGTCCTCCATCAATAAGCAAAGCTTCACCCGTGAAAGGATTTTTTACCCAATTGTGTTCAGCGCCACCAATCACTCGATCTCCGCATCTTGAGCAAACTGATATTACATGACAATTTGCATCCTTCTCTACCTTTTCATAGTTATGCACTATGGAGTATTCTTCTTTCCTGCAATGAATACACTCTCTTACTGCGTTACATGTGCCATAGGATCGATATTCCCATTGATCAAAATCGTGTTCATGTTTTACTACATATTTGCCACAATCAGGGCAAATTTTAAACCAGAAGCAGGCAGGCTTGCCTTCTTTTTGTTGATATTCGCCCGCGTGGAATCCAATCCCACACTTGGCTGCAATGGCGACCTCTTTAACTGCATCCCAAAAACCCATCTTATGTCTCCTTGCAATTAGATATTTGCCTCTATGCTTTGGGCGATCAGCAAAGACTCATTGGTAACACCGCCATCATCATTGATGATAGGCGTATCAAGGACTGCTTTTATACTTTTTACCAAACTTGCCGCTTTTGCAATTGTTTCTTGCTCGCTTTCATCAAATTCTGCAAAATCTTCACCCTTGCTTGTAATAATATTTTCCATTTCATAAACAAGCGGAGCCAAATAACTATCAAGCTTCATTAAAAGGCGACTAAACATCTGTGCGCGTCTTGATATAGCGTATGCCATGATTCTCATATTTTTTAGATCTTCAGCCACTGTTCGTGCTCGCTGTAAATTTGATTTAGCTTCATCAAGCTTTGCACTAGCTTTTGCGCCAGACACCAAACCTACGACGAAAAGTGTAGGGGCAGCTACCATACCTCCCAATACCGCCATACCTCCAGCTACCCCTAAGCCACCAGCAGCAAGCGTGCCACCGCCCAAAAAAGCCAAAGTTGCTTTCGTTGCTATAGCTCCATGTAAAACGGCTATAGGCGTCCCGGTTGAAGCTGCCCCAAAAGCTGCTACCGCACTATATGCTCCAAAAGCTAATGCAGCTCCAGCTCCAAGCCCTCCGCCAACTCCTTGTATGAGCGAACTTGCCAAAATAGAAATCTCTTTTATCTCCTCAAAAGATTTTTTCTCGGCTAAAAATTTATTTAACTCGTCCATACCGACAGAGCCTTGAAAATTTACATTTTTAAGCTTCTCAAAAGAAGTTACAAATTTACTAACCGAATCATTTAAAACGTAGGCTTTTTTGTATCCCAAACTTTCAAGAGCACCTGAACACCGATTCTTTGCAGCTTCTAAGCTGCTCTTTGCGTTATCCAAAACATCCCTTGCTTGATCGTTTACATCATCAGCCTCTCCGCTATCTATCACTGCTTTTATAGTTTTTCCCGCTCCCACAAGTGCTGCTCCACCCAATGATGCTATCGGTATTATTAATGGTAATGGCATGTTGTCTCCTTCTTTATTTAAGCTACGTTACCGTCATTTATAATATTAGCCACCATGTTGGCAACCAAAGCCTCGTCTTTCTCTATTTCATCCTTGAGAGCTTTTATCTCTTTATAAGGCTTTTTAGTGGCTTCTGCCCACTCGCTCTTGCTCTCTAGACAAACAAGAGTTTTGGCACAATCTTTTAGCTCTTCAGCAATACTGTCTTTAATTTCAAATCGCTTTACGATTGCATTAATAACAGAATCTTCATCACTGCTAAAATTAGCATCGGCATAAGCTAAGTTTATAAGTGTCCAAATAGTATGAATTATTCTTGACTCACCAAAACAACCAGCCTGTATAAGCCCGACAATACCCTCCAAAAGCACACCACTGAAAAAATTATCCTCTTTGTGGGCTTCATTGATTTTAAACTTGACGATGCCTACAAGTTCATCAAAACTATGCAATTGTACGTCTAGTTCAAGTTTATTTGCAAGCTCAATAAACCTATCTTTCTCCGCCTGCACAAGCTCCTTATCACCCATTTGTAAAAACCGTAAAGCTATTGCCAACTCATAGAATCTAGAATCACACTCATGATTGCCCGCATTAAACAACCAACTCATCACACTAGGCTGTGCCATTTTTACTCCTTCTTAAAGATTAAATTTTCCTTCACCATTCATGAAGGTTTTAAACTCAGCAAATGTTTCAAACTGAGTCTTTCCGCCAACTTTCTTTGTAAGCCCATTTGCTGTGCGTATCACACCATTCACATCATTTAGCCCAAGAGCCTCATCGAGCTCACTAAAGCTCTCATTGAAAAAGCCAAGATGTTCATTGAAATACTTTTCGACCGTATTCTCTATCTCCTTTCTGTAATTTAAAATTTCACTGATTAAATGCTTGCATTCAGCTTCGATTTTAATACGCTTTGCTCGCGCATCCTTTGCTGCTTGGAGAGACTCCACAACATCTCGGTAAAACATAGAACTAAGCGTGTATCCCAACATTCCACCAAGCATTGCCCCAACTACTGGAATAGGAATCGCAACCTGTGCAGCAACTGCAAATAGCGCGGAATTTGTAAGTCCAACGCCTTTTTCGCCCAGTTCTTGAGCCAACTGCACCCCATCAATCTCGCCATGAAAATACCTATAAAAGCTCTTTGAAGCTTCAACACTAACAATCACAATCATAGAGGGTAGCGAACTTTTGCCAAGGGCTCTTGTAGCTGCTTTCCCTGAATTTTGCATCACTGCGCTTACAGCTGCACCACTAGATGCGGTGGCATATCCGATCAAGCCGCTTTTTGCCGTGTCAAAAGATATATCCTTTAAAGCCTCTTTGACCTCTTTTTCATCTTTACAAACAGCAAAAATATTACTTATTGCAGACACCGCAGAGCCCACAGCAAGACCAACAACAGCTCCCTGTTTACCTGCTCTGTGTGAAATCTTACCTATTTCCTTAGCAGTGTAGGTTCCCGGATTCTGCCTAGCCTCAATTGCTTCTTTTTTTGTTACTTCAGAGGGGGAAATTTTCTTTTTTATCTGCTCGTATTTATGCAACTCTCTTTGAGCTTTTTCTATCTTTTCAAGGCTCTTGCCCTCTGCCTTCATGGTTTTAATCTGCTTTGTTAGGCTCCCTATTTTGTCCTCGCACAGACTTTTAACATCAGAAAAATATTCCTTTGGAATTTCTATTTTTGAAACTTCATTGCTATACAGATACTTCTCATATTTCCCTTTTGCAAGCCCACTTAAGCAACCTTGAGGATTGTTCCCTATCATTTTCATCTGGATAGCTTTGCCACTCTTCAAGTCTAAAATATCGGCAAATGGATCATTAACCCTACCGAGATCGTCAGTTCTCGCATATCTTGTGGGTTTTTTGTCAATAATATTTTCGGAATTTTTCTTGGCAACACTTGATATTTCCGCAGAATAACCCGCCTGCTGCTTGATATTCTGCGATGCGGTCTTTGGGTTGATTTTGTAGTTACTTACGTCTTTAAGGCTTCTGTGTAGCGTTTTACCTGTGGCATTATCCACACCATCAAGAGCTACCAAAAACTCTTTACCCGCTCTACCATAGCGAGTAACCGTCTCTGCAGACCCTGTAGATATACCTGCATTTGTAGTGGTTGTTAAAGCCTTGCCATCTGTGGATTTTTGGGTGCTCTCATCATTATCGGCAATTTTCTCACTTAAGCTTGCCCCCCCCCCCGCTCAGTTTTATTTTTTGCATGCACACCTACTCCTAAAATTCTGCGCCTATTCTAGGCAAATTTTTGAAAAAATAGCTTAAAAATCCTCGCCTATTTTAAGCAGATTCCTGCACTTTGTTCTTAAAATACTTCTCATCATAACATGTCTCATAGGCAAATTCTGCATCTTGAAACAACGCCACAATCTCGTCTGTTTGTATCCCTTTTAATGCTCGCACTATTTTATTATTCAGCTCAAATAATTTGACAATAAATGCGTTTCGCTCGCTTCTAAATTCATCACTCTCATCATTAATATTTTCTATATCAATTCTAGATACACTATTTTCTGTAAAGTATTGTAAAACTTGTTCAATCATGCTCATCAGATTGCCTAATGTCTCCAAACGCCGCTCTGAGAGCATAATTGGATGAGCTGCAACAAACCTACTAATATTCACTACATCTATACCATCAAATGTCAAAACTTCATCACTGCCTGATGTTTGCACCAATTCATGCAAATTCTCTATCTCTAAGAGCCTATCTTGAAGTATTCTTAATGATACAAAAAGACACCCAATCGCTCCATAAGACCTAATCGTTTTGTAGAAGTCCTTTTGATCAGAATCGCTAGAATTTGAGAAATCCTCTTTTTTATAACTAGACTGATAATCTTCACTGGGCGTGAAAAAATCTACATTCTCCCACCATTTTCTAAGCCCATACCCTACGGCTACCAACGCCACTCCACCGATAATCCTCGTTAGCATTTTTGCTCCTCTGTTTTTGAAATCAATGAAACTTTAGCCAATGCTTGCGACAGGTTGTGTCAAAGTAATGTATTTACGGATTAATAATCTTATAATTGCGGGAATCGTGGTTGTGTGATTTGACTAAAAAGCAAAGAAAAGGAGAAAATAGCGTGCCTATAAAACCAAAACCACTCAAAATCTACTGCCAAAAGTGTGGCTTTAAAAAAACCATTCAATTTAAAAGTGATTGCCTAAATGGACAAGAGCTAGAGCAAATACCAAGAATCTGCCCCGAATGTGGTAATAAAGAGCTAAAACACGAGAGCGTAGAGCAGCAAGGATTTGGAAATATCATGGACTCGTTTAAAAACATATTCAAATAGCTACAAGCGCAGTCACGCGCGATAAACCTGCACGCTCAGGATTGAGAGGTGACGGGAATCGAGAGGGGGCTTTATTTGTGCAATTCACGCGCTATAACCCCAAAGCGCCCCTGCCTAATATCCCTTTTGTAAGGCAAAAATAGGCAGGAAATCCCCAAAATGCAAACATGAGAAATCGCAACAAGAGCGCAGGGCACTTGGCTAGATTCCCCTACCTTTCTTGCTATTTACGCGTGATTAGTTTCCTCATGGAAAGGTAGCTATTAAGCGCGCTGACATACGCTTTGGCACTCGCTAACATCGTGTCGATATGAAGCCCATGCCCGATGATTGCCTGCGCACTTCCTTCAAACTCAACCTTCACGACCACCTTTGCGAGCGCGTCTTTCCCTTGTGTAAGTGCCTCGACCTTGTAATCTTTAAGCTCTCCGCGAATCTGACTAATCCGATCAATCGTCTTAAAGAGCGCATCCACGCTTCCATTCCCAATCGCCGCATCGACAATCTCTTCATCCTCTTTTTTCAGCGTGATCGCCGCATAAGGACGCCCTAAAGAGCAGTCACTAAGCTGGATTCCCAAAAGCTCATAGACACGCGGAATATGCGACGTCTCTTCAGAGAGAATCGCCCGAATATCCTCATCATAAATCTCTTTTTTCTGATCGCAGAGCACCTTGAAACGCTCAAACGCACTATTTAGCTCCTCATCGCTCGCCTCAAAGCCAAGAGATTTGACCTTTTCCTTAAAGGCATGCCGCCCCGAATGCTTGCCCAGCACGATACTATCCTCCTTGAGGATTCCCACATCGCTCGCGCGCATAATCTCATAAGTCTCTTTGTGCTTCAAAACACCGTCTTGATGGATTCCGCTCTCATGCGCGAAGGCATTTTTCCCCACGATTGCTTTGTTAGGCTGAGGGCGGATTCCCGTAATATCCGCGACCATTTGGCTGCTCGCATAAATCTCTTTGGCGTTAATCCTCGTATCAAGCGCGCCGAAAATATCTTTGCGAGTTTTTAACGCCATGACAATCTCTTCTAATGCCGCATTTCCCGCGCGTTCGCCCAAGCCATTAATTGTGCATTCAATCTGGCGCGCACCGTTTTGAATGCAATAGAGCGAATTCGCCACGGCAAGCCCGAGATCGTTATGGCAATGCACCGAAATAACGGCGCGATTCCCGACAAATTCGCTAAGCTCTTTGATGATCGCACCCATCTCATGAGGCAGGCGATAGCCCACCGTATCGGGGATATTAAGCGTCTGCGCACCTGCCTCGATGACCGCATGGAGGATCTCTTTTAAAAATCCCACATCGCTACGCCCCGCGTCTTCGCAGCTAAACTCCACATCATCTACAAAACTTTTCGCATAACTCACCGCTTCAACAGCTCGTTTAACCACTTCGCTCGGACTCATTTTGAGTTTATACTCCATGTGAATGGGGCTGGTCGCGATGAAAGTGTGGATTCTCCGAAGTTTCGCAGGGGCAATGGAATCCGCCGCGGCTTTGATGTCCTTCTCCAGCGCGCGAGCGAGCGAACAAATCGTGCTTTCACTCACTGCTTGAGCGATTTTGTAAATCGCATCAAAATCCCCGGGACTCGCCGCGGCAAAACCCGCCTCAATCACATCGACACCAAGCCGCTCAAGCTGCCTAGCGATACGGATCTTCTCCTCCGTATTCATCGATGCTCCGGGGCTTTGCTCCCCATCTCGAAGTGTAGTATCAAATATTTTAATCATTTCAACAGACATGTTTATTCCTTAAGTGATTTTAAAAATAACAAAAACAGTGCGGTAATTAGGGGTAAAAAAGGAGCAGTTTTGTATGGGCGTTAAGTGAAAATATAAAATGACCCACACAACAAAAAAATTTCACAAAAGCTCCTTACAATAAAAAATATAAATTATGCGTCGTGGCGACGCAAATGGATTTTAATGAAAAAATAGAGCGCGCGAGCGATTCCCACAAGGACGTAAAGCGTGATCAAAAACGCAATCCCCTCGGCGGGATAGAGGTAGAGCAGCGCAAGAATGAAGAGCAAAACCACGACCACTTTTCGGTAATTTACCTGCGTTTTGTCCATCTTTTTAAAGCTCGGGTATCGGATATTGCTCACCATCAAAATCGCCACGCCAAGCATGGCAAAAAGCATAAGAATCCGCGCATCCTGAAGGGGTGCGTATTCAATCTCAACCAAAATCCATGAGACAACCAACGCCGCAGCTGAGGGAATCGGAAGCCCGATAAAAACGTTTGGCTCGCTATTTGAAGTGGATATGTTAAAGCGTGCAAGTCGCACCGCGCCGAGCACGACATAAAGCCCGGAGACCACCGCGCCGAATTTGCCAAAACTCTGCCCCGTAAAAAAATAGAGCACCATCGCCGGCGCAACCCCAAAAGCGACCACATCCGCAAGCGAATCAAACTCGATTCCAAAGCGGCTGGTCGTGCCCGTCAGACGAGCTACACGCCCATCTAGCCCATCAAAAATCATCGCAAGCACAACAAGCCAGCAAGCGACCTCAAAACGCCCTTTTGAGGCGTAAATGACGCTCAAGATTCCTAAAAATACGCTCGCGCCGGTAAAGAGATTAGGCAGGATATAGAGCGGATTGATTCTCATTTTTACTCCTTAGAGATTCCCAAGCAGGCTCTCGCCCCCCACAATTCGATCGCCTTCGCACACATTCAAACGCACATTAAGAGGCAACAAAAGCTCGACATAGCCATTATACATAAAGCCGATACGAACGCCCTGAGTAAGATGGAAATCGCTTTTAGGGTAGAGATGGAGATTATCCAAAAACAGCTGAGGAAACAGGCGCAAAATCACCTCTCCGTGCTTGCTTTTAATCGCGAGCTCACCCTGCGCATTGAGCTCCTTTTTGAGACTCTTTGGCACACCTGAGAGACGCAACCCCTCGCGCCCGCTTATACGGGTAATCGTCCCCTCAATGGGCATACGGATCATGCCCACAAAATAGGGGCATGAGTAGAGTGTTACAACGCAAGAATCCTCGCGCTTGTGAATGCTCTTTACCACCGCATCAATCGGAGCCAGAAGGACATTCTCGCCGCTCTCTGAAGGGATTCTCTCGGGATTTCTAAACGCCATCACAAGATACACTAATGCCACAAAAGTCAAAAACGAGAAGAAATTCCACTCAATCGCCATAAAAAATAGGAGCAAAAAGCCGCAGATTCCCAATCGCTTCCACCCCTCGCGCGCAATAATCTCCGTCCTCGTCACCATCAATCTCTCCTCCTTTGCTAGCCCCACGCCTTTTAGGTTATTCGCTTTTATTCGCTCTCTATGGGAGTGAGCCGACTCTCTAGCCCTTGCTCCTCTTCAAGATGTTGAATAATCTCGCGAACTCTGCTTCCATCAATCGTCTCTTTATCAAAAAGCTCACTTACCATCGTCTCAATCGCGTCTTTATAGACTTCAAGGCTCTTTTTGACACTCTCATAGCGCTCCGCAAGCGAGCTTTTAATAAACACATCCACCTCTTCAGCCGTCTTCTCGCTAAACTCCCTGCTTGAGCCCATGCCCCCGTTTAAGAACATCGCACGCTGCTTCTCAAGCACCATAAGCCCGACTTCATTCGTCATTCCGTAGTAGCTAATCATGCCCTTGAAAATATCCGTCGCGCGCTCAAGGTCGTTGCTCGCACCCGTAGAGATTTCGCCAATAAAGACCTCCTCAGCCGCCCGTCCCGCAAGCAGCACATCAACTTCTGCGATGAGCTCGTGCTTTTGCATGAGATACTTATTCTCTTCAGGCGTATTTAGCGTGTATCCAAGAGCCGCGAGCCCTCTGGGAATAATAGAGACCTTACTTACACGACGCGCACCTTTGGTAATCTCCGCAAGGAGCGCGTGCCCGCTCTCATGATAGGCGACGATTTTCTTCTCTTTGGGGGAAATGCGACGGGATTTCTTCTCTAGCCCCGCGATTCCTCGCTCGACCGCCTCTCGGAACTCACTCTGGGTAACCTCACTTTTGTTGGCTCGACCCGCAAGGAGAGCCGCTTCATTGATGATATTTGCCAAATCCGCTCCGGCTAGCCCTGCTGTAAGCCGCGCAATCTCTTGCAAATCAACATCGCGGGCAATCTTGATATTCTGAATATGAACCTTGAGAATCTCCACGCGACCGTTGAAATCGGGCTTATCGACCAAAACCTGCCGATCAAAACGCCCCGGACGCAACAGCGCCGGATCAAGCACCTCAGGGCGGTTTGTCGCAGCGAGCACGATCACAGGCGAGGAATCGGAGTTAAACCCATCCATCTCCGCGAGTAGCTGATTTAGCGTCTGTTCGCGCTCATCATTCCCGCTAATCATGCCCCCGGCGGCACGACTTTTGCCAATCGCATCAATCTCATCAATGAAAATAATTGAGGGCGATTCCCGCTTTGCCGTCTCAAAGAGATCGCGCACGCGACTCGCGCCCACGCCCACAAACATCTCAATAAAACTGCTCCCACTCACAGAGAAAAACGGCACGCTAGCCTCGCCTGCGACGGCTTTGGCTAGAAGCGTCTTGCCCGTCCCGGGAGGTCCGACCAAAAGCACACCCTTGGGGATTTTCGCCCCGAGATTGAGGTATCTGTCAGGGTTTTTAAGAAAATCGACAATCTCCACGACCTCATCTTTTGCCTCGCTATTTCCCGCCATATCTTCAAATTTAACTTTAGGTTTTTCAGAATTAATGAGCCTTTTGGAGCTGCCCATGCCGAGGATTCCCCCGCCGATATTCTTCTGCACCCGCGAGGCGAGAAACATCCAAATCGCAAAGAAAATAAGCACGGGGAGCACCCAGCCAAAAAGCATGTCCGTAAGCCAATTGCCCTCCGTGTAGCCTCGATATTCGATTTCATTTTTATCCAAAAGAGGAATGAGCGTGTTATCGGGATTGACGCGCTGGGCAGTGTAGATAGTCTTGACACCGCTCTTCTCAGAGACTGCTTTAATCGTGCTATTCCCGATCGCCACGAGACTTAGTTCTTTATTTTCGATAAGTTTTTTGAGCTCAAAATAGGTAATACTTTTATTAATCGTGTTGCCTCCAAGCCTGCTCCCCAGACTCTCGCCCGCGCTATCATCGCCCGAGAATCCCTTAAAAAGCAACACCGCAACGACAGAGAAAATAACAAAAAGCATGAAAGGATTTTGGTTAAAAAAATTCTGGTTTTTATTCGATTCGTTATTATTTGATGCCTCATTCGCCATAAATGATCCTTAAATATTTATTTTCGTAGCCGCAATGTTACCCACTCCTCCTGAAGGAGCTCCTCTTCGAGTGTAAAATCGCTAAATTTCTGCAAAATCTGATCTTTTGAGGAATCTAGGATTCCCGAAAGGATTAGCCGCCCTCCGTATTTTAACCGCTTATAAAACTGTGAGGCAAGCGATAGAATAACCGTCGCGACGATATTTGCGACAATTAAATCATATTCGCCCGAAGCTTCATTAATCGAGCCAACCCAAGACTTTGCGGGAATCGTGCCATTAAGCGCGGCATTCTTGAGTGTCTCACTCAACGCGAGCTCATCGGTGTCGCACGAATCAACCTGCGCACCCTTTTTGAGCGCAGCAATGGAAAGAATCCCGCTCCCGCACCCAACATCAAGCACTCTAAGTCCCTCTAGCTCAAGTGCGCCAAGCATTCGCAGGCAGCTATACGTCGTCGCATGATGCCCCGAGCCAAAAGCAAGCGCAGGATCAATGAGAATATCGATAAGAGCGTCTTTTGGAGGGTGCCACGAAGGACGAATATAAAAAGGGGCGCACTCTATGGGCTGGATTGAACGCCTGTAATTCTCAATCCAATCCTCATTACGTCGCCAAGCAAACTCATGCCTGAAGCCAACCTCTTCGCCTACCCTTTGAGAGAGCGTCGCGGCAAATGCATGGAGCGATTCCGCTAAGGAATCGAGCTCCTTCTCGCTACGGACGACAATCCCACAGCCGTTCTCTTTATCCTCTATCTCTTCAATCGCCTCAGATGTAAAATCGACGAGAAAATCTGCAAACAGCTCAAAATAGCCACTCGGATAGACTCGCAGCTCATGATAGAGCTCACACATTAAGCCTCGTTGACTCCCAAAACTGCCTCAAGTTTCTCTTTGAGAACCTGCGGAGTGAAGGGCTTAACGATGTAGTTATTCACACCCGCCTTCAGAGCTGTAATAACCTCAGCTTTACCGCCCTCTGTGGTAACCATAATAATGGGTATGTCAGTGAATCGCTGATCTGCTCGCACTTTTTTCACAAGCTCAAGCCCATTCATCTCGGGCATATTCCAATCCGTAATCAGAACCTTGATGTCCGAATTAGCGTCCATCTTCTCCCAGCCCTGAACACCGTCCTCGCCCTCTAAAACATCGTTATACCCAAGACGTGAAAGAGTATTTTTGATGATTCTCCTCATTGTAGAGCTGTCATCAACCACCAACAGTTTCAATTTCGCTCCTTTTGCAATAATTCCTCGAAAGCTGCGCTCTTTTTATAAAACAAATAATAACACAAAATCCTAAGCACACGCACGACAATTCGTCATTCTATCAAATTTTAATTAATTCCTAGGTTAAACGCCATTTTTGTAAAGCGTCGCAAGATCAATCCGCCCTTCATAAAATGCCTTGCCCACGATGACTCCCGCGATCTTCTCCGTCTGTGCAAGCAGAGCGATCTCGTCTTCATGTGCAAGCCCCCCACTTGCAATCGTAAAGTGCCCGGAAGCGCGCGCAATAGCTTGGGTAAATTCGCGATTGATTCCCTCCAATGTCCCATCTTTAGATACATCAGTGCAAATGATCGCATCTAGCGGCACTTCGCGGAATCGCTCTGCCAGCCTAGTCGCGAGAATCGCCCCCCTCTGTGCCCAGCCATCAGCGAGGACATAGCCATCTTTAGCGTCGATTCCCACGGCAATCTTGTAGCGGCTTGCCATATCCTGGACAAAATCGGGATCTCTCATCGCCACAGAGCCCAGAATCACACGATCTATCCCCATTTCGACATAGCGTCTAATCGTCTCTTCACTGCGGATTCCGCCACCCAGCTCGATTTTTAGGGCACAAGATTGTCGGATTTTCTTGATCTTCTCAAGATTCCTCGGATTCCCCGCAAATGCACCATCTAAATCCACGATATGGAGCCACCGAGCACCAATGTCCTCAAAATACTTTGCAAGCTCGCTGGGATCGTCATTATAGATCTTCGCGCTCTCCATGATTCCCCTTGTGAGGCGCACCGCTTTACCCCCTTTGAGATCAATGGCGGGAATTAGCTCTAACATCGCTCACTCCTTAAGATTCGCAAAAATTTTTTAACACTCTCAGCCCCGCTTCATGGCTCTTTTCAGGATGAGGCTGGAATCCTGCGACATTTTCATGGAGAATCGCGCTCACAAAGTCATACCCATAATGAGTTTCGCCCAGCACATCTGCGCAATTCTTGCAAAGGGCGTGAAAGCTATGGACAAAATAGAGATAAGGCTCGGAGGAAATCCCCCTAAATAGGCGATCCTCTCTCAAAATGTGCATACGATTCCAGCCCATGTGCGGGATTTTTTCGCCCTCTTTCAGTCGCTCGACGCTAAAGGGCACAACCTCGCCCTCAATCACTCCAAGCCCCGTGTGTTCGCCAAATTCATAGCTTTTTTCAAACAAAAGCTGCATTCCAAGGCAGATTCCCAAGACACTTTTACCTGTTTTAATGAATTCCAAAATCGCCTCGCCCATGCCCGATTCCTCTAAGTTCGCCATCGCATCGCCAAACGCCCCTACTCCGGGCAGGATGAGATGTGAATATTGCGCGAGATTCTTGGGATTTTGCTCGATTCTTGCGTCTGCGCCGACCCTGCTAAGGGCATTATAGACGCTTGCGAGATTCCCGATGTTGTAGTTGATGATCCCCACCATCTAGCTGCGATCTCCTAATGCATAAGTGAAGCGGACGTAGATGGAAAGCCCGATGAGAAGCATAGTTACGCCTCCGATGAGATAGACGGCGTAGATAATCTTATCGGGCTCAATGATGGTAAATTTAAACACAAGCATGAGAGCTTCGATAGAGATCGCAATGATAATCGAGCCGAGGAATCTAATCATCGTCTGATGCACCGCGCGCGAAACATCGCTCTTGCTACGCCCGAGCACCTCCTCTTCAAAAATCGCTTTGACCAAATCAAAAATCGCCAGTGAGAGCGTAAGCAAAATCGTCGCCTCGAAAACCTCCTTAATATCGAGATTCCCAAAGCCTAGCACCGCGTGATACATACTCAAAATCCCTTTAGCAAAAAGCAAAAACGCTACCGCCATCAGCATAACAGAGAGCAGGAAATAGACTACCTGCGCGAAATTGCTAAAAAGGCGCGAAATAGGCGCAGGGCGCGAAAGCAACAGAGCCTGATCGAGCCGCAAATCCATACAGATGACGTATTGCAGCTCTTTTGCCTGATTAAAGAGCGGATACGCAGCCGTGAGCACCAGCTCGCCCGTCGCGGCAGCAGGATAGGGGTCGGTGAGGATACACTTTTTCTCCTCGATGGCACGATAAAAATAGGCACGATCATTGAGATTATCCCCCTTGCCGCCACTCAGGGCGGGGTTGTTGGAAATCGTATCCATTACCTGCTCCCCATGGGCGTTGAGCACATAGAGCGCGTCAGTGATTCCCACCTCGCTTTGGATTTTATGCAACCCCTCCACCACCTTGCTCAGCTCAACATGGGGCAGGTAGTTTTTGATGTTGCGGTTAAAAAGATAGCACGCATAGGCGCGAATCTCGTAACGAAGGTCGTTAAACTGGGTAATTTCTTTAGAAAGCAAAGGGACTCCTTTAGGGTTGAAACTCGTAAGAATCGAGCTCATTTTGAATGTATTGTAGGAAAATTTCGCTGTAACCTCTATCCTTGGGCAGATTCGCCGCCAAAGCTTCAAGATGTTCGCCATACTCTTTGAGGCTCAGATTCCCGCTCAAAAGCTCGTATTTGAGGCACAGCCAATAGGTATTGAGCACGTCACTTTCGCAATATTCATCAATCTGCGCCTGCTTGTCCTCAAAATAGAGCCGATACACCTCATCGCCATGCACGTCGTATTTCCCGGGCAGCCCGCTCATCGCGCACACGGAATCGAGCCTAAATGAGCGATTTGCACCATAATTACCAAGCGTATCATAAAGGTCAAGATGAAACTGCTCGCTGTAACGCTGACGATAATTCGCCCACTTACTCTTGTTGTGCGCAGGATTCTCCACCTCAAAATAGGCCTGCGCGCTCAAATTATATTTCATCGCCCGTAAAAGCATCATCGGCAGATCAAATCCCCGTCCGTTAAAGCTCACTAATCGCGGCTGTTTGGCGTTTAGATAGTGTAAAAACGCCCCCAAAATCTCGCGCTCTTCTTCACCTTGCTTAAAGCAGCCCACTTTCACAAAACGCCCATGATCATCGGCAATCACCGCGGCAATACTGACGATTTTGTGAAACGGATAAGGAAGAAAAGTGCTCCCGCTCTGCTCCGCTTGACGCGCAAAAGCCGCCTCACACACGCTCAAATCCTCACCCTCCAAGCCCCATAACCTCCGCAAAAGCTCCACATCGGGAATCGTCTCGCAATCAAAAACGCACATCATCGCTACTCCTTTATAATTCCCCTAGCATCACTCAGGCAAATCCCAAAAAGCACGTTCGCACCGCTATTTTCAAGCACTCTTTTTGCCTCAAGCATAGTGATCCCCGTAGTAATCAAATCATCAATCAATACCACTTGCGCGCCTTTTTGTAGATTCCTAAAAAGGCGGAAGGCGCGCGGATTTTTACGCCGAAATTCCAAATCTTTGCCCGCATAGCTCACTCTATTTTGCGAGCGCAATGCCCCAAACAGAGGGACGATTCCCGCGCACTTCAGCTCTTTTGCGATAATCGCCGTGTGCGAATACCCGCCCCTTGGCTCATCATCAAGGGCGATTCCCATCATTCCCAGCTCGCGCGCGAAAATTCGCTCATCGCGCAAAAACTGTGCCATTTTTCGCGATAAAGAATGAATAATCTTGCTCCCAATTACAAAATATTTACTATGCAGGCACTCGCGCACCTCATCAAAATCATAAAAACTATAAACGCTAAAGCCCTCTATTTCGCGCTTTTGTGGCATGATTTCTAGCCAATTTAGACACTCTTTGCAAATCACATTTAGCGACCATTTTGCGCACAAAAGGCACTTCATGCTTGCTCGATTCTTCGAATAATGCGCTCACAAATCGCTTCAGGCGTCTTGGTTGCATCAATTACCACGCTAGGGATCTTAAGCAGCCTCGCAGCCTCTTTAATGCGCTCCTGAAGCTCCATTAGGTAGCCCACCCCACGCGATTCGATTGTGTCATGCTTTTTATTTGAGAGCCTGCGCTCCAGCTCTTCCCTGCTAAGCTCCAAAATCACCGCTAAATTAGGCTGGATTCCCCCCGTGGCAAAGAGATTTAGCTCCCTAAGCCATATATCATCAAAGCCCTTTGCATAGGCGATTCCCGAAATTAGACTGCGATCGGAGATGATAAGATTCCCAAGATTTGGCGCAATCACTCGCTCAATATGCTCTGCACGGTCGCTTAAAAAAAGCAGGAATTCCGCCTTTTTGCTCGTGATATTTCCATGCAGCAAAATATCCCTAAGCTCCTTCCCAAGCACGCTCCCGCCGGGCTCTTTGGTGAAAATCGCCCGCGGGAATCGCCGCTTTAAAAGCTCAATTTGCGTGCTCTTCCCGCACGTATCAATCCCCTCAAGCGCAAGGTAGAGATTCCCCTGCGTGTGCGCTATTTGCATGTGCGCCTCGTGCTGATATAATCAAACACCTCGACGGGGATGAGGTGCGAGATTTTCCCGCTGCATGCAAGAATCGAGCGAATGACCGAGGAGCTAATAAAGGCGTTATGCAGGCAAGGCATGAGGTAGATCGTCTCTAGCTCGGGATTTAGTGAGGAGTTTGCATAGCCCATCTGAAGCTCATACTCAAAGTCGCTTACCGCGCGCAAACCGCGCACCAAAAGCTTCGCCCCGTTCTCGCGCGCGAAATCCGCCAAAAGTGTGCTAAAGCTCTCTACGCGCACATTTTCTAGCTCACGCGTGGCAAGCTCGATCATCTCCTTGCGCTCTTTTAGCGAAAACATCGGCTCTTTGCCCGCGGATTCCGCCACAGCGACGATGAGCTCGCCAAAAATCCCGCTCGCACGGCGGATAATATCCATGTGTCCGTTGCTAAGCGGATCAAACGTCCCCGGATAGATTGCGATCTTTAGCATTCTCGCCCCTCCCATTTCTTATAGAGATTGTGCGGGATTCCCAGCCAATCAAGCCATTTTCCTATCCAAAAATCCTCCATCTCGCCTAAGCTTTCAATCTGCGCATAATAGCCAGCCACAGGCGGCGCAATCGCCACTCCGAGGCGAGAGAGTTTGAGCATATTCTCAAGCATAATTGCGCTTAGGGGCATTTCACGTGGGGCGAGCAGAAGCCTTTTTTGCTCTTTTAAGATGACGCTGGCTGCGCGTGTCGTGAGATTATCGGCGATTCCTGCGCTGATTTTTGCGAGCGTATTCATGCTGCAAGGCACGATTGCCATCGCATCAATTCCAAAACTCCCCGAGGCTACGCTTGCACCAATATCACGGTCATCAAGCAAAACAAAAGGGCGCGATTCCTCCTTTTGCGCGACGATTTTCGCACCCTCAGTCGCCACGACGAAAAGCTCGATCTCGCGAGGAATCGCCTCAATAAGCTTAAGCCCCAGCCGCACGCCACTCGCACCACTTAGCGCAATGCTTAATTTCTTCATTCAATCACCACCAGCGCGCTATCAACGACCCGCGCATCATAGCTCTTTTTGTTTCGCTCATTTTTCACGCGTATCTTGCTCCCTAGCGCGCCATCTTGCTGTGCTAACGCGCTAAATTCGAGGCTCACGCCCCCTTCAATCAACCTCACATGCACCTTATCGCCTCGCTTAATGACAATTTTTGGAATGAGCTTATCTTTGGTGAGCACCGTGTTTTGGCTCACGTAGGATTTCACCGAGACTTCCCCTACCTGCGCGCGCTCCATCAAAGGCGCGGAAAGGCGCGGAAAGGGAATGCGCCGTATCTCGACGTTTCCATGATTAATGACATCGCCTCCCTTGAGCGTCTCTTTGGTAAAAATCGCCTCCAAACTCGCGTCGATTTCAAAGCGGAAAAAAAGCTTCTTCCTCACCCCTGCGCTATTTTCAAAATGCGCGCTGAAACTCCCGCTGGAACGGCGCAACAAGCGATCGTCAAAGTCAATTTTCTTGAGCATAAAATCGCTTCTATCGCCCGAATTCATGGGCGTGATTTCTACGTTTTTGACCAGGATATGATTGGGCGCGTAATGTTGCACAAACCGCGCACCGATGTGCTCGCTAAGCTCGTGAAAATCCCCGCGCACAAGGCGCACAAACTCGATAATCTGACTCTGTGATTCCACGGCGATTCCCTGATCTGCGAAACGTTTGATAAGCTCGCTACTCTTAATTTTATACGTGTGCGTATCTTTGGCGATCTCAAGCACCACAAAGCGAGGAATCGGGGAATCGATGAGCTCGTTAGAGTAGATCTCTCGCGCACTGAAATGATACTTGGGCTTTAGCACTAAAGCTGCGTGCGCTGTGGATAAAAGCAGAGCAAGGAGGAGCGCAAAAATCTTCATCGCTTCCTCCTTTTTTTGATTTTGAGGTGCTATTTTACCCGTTAATATTATTCCTTTGTCTTAAAATCTCGCGATGATTTCTCCATTTTCAACGTCAAAAACCACGTGGCTGCCCTCGCTGATTTTATCCTCCAAAATAAACTCAGCCAGCCGATCCTCAACCTCCTCATAGAGTGCGCGCTTAAGCGGTCTTGCGCCATAGATGGGGTCAAAGCCAACCTCTGCAATGCGCTCTTTTGCCCCTTTGGTGAGCTCAAGCGTGATTCCTTTTTCTTTCAATTTGTCCTTGATTCCCTCAAACATAATCTCCACAATCTCCATGATTTGCGCGATTCCCAGCGGATTAAAGATCACAACATCATCAAGCCGATTGATAAATTCAGGCTTGAAATATTGCTTGAGCTCCGTTTTGACCGCACTTTCGCGCGCCCCTTTATCCGCGAGCTCCATAATCTTATCGCTAGCGATGTTGGACGTGAGGATGATAATTGTATTTTTAAAATCGACCACCACGCCCTTATTATCGGTCAATCGCCCATCATCAAGCACTTGCAAAAGGATATTAAACACATCGGGGTGCGCCTTCTCAATCTCGTCAAAAAGCACCACGCTATAGGGCTTGCGGCGCACCGCTTCGGTAAGTTGCCCGCCCTCTTCGTAGCCCACATACCCGGGAGGCGCGCCCACAAGGCGGCTCGCGGCGTGCTTCTCCATATACTCGCTCATGTCGATTCTGATGAGATTTTTCTCGCTATCAAAGAGGAACTTCGCCAGCGTCTTTGCACTCTGCGTCTTTCCCACACCCGTAGGACCGAGGAAGAGAAATGTCCCAATCGGACGGCTGAGCTCTGAGAGCCCCGCTTTGTTGCGCTTAATCGCACGCGCAATGGCATGCAGTGCCTCATCTTGCCCGACCACGTCCTTGCGTAGCTCCTCCTCTATGCCGAGGATTTTCTCCTTTTCGCTCTGCAACATCTTCATAACAGGAATCTGCGTCCAACGGCTTACAATGCTCGCGATACTCTCTTCAGTTACGGCGTTTTTAAGCAGCGTGCCGCTCTCTTGCATACGCGCCCATTGCAAATTAAGCTCTTTTTCGCGCGCCTCAAGCTCGGGAATCTTCCCATAATCAATCTCTGCAGCTTTGTTGTAATCGCCATTTCGCTTAGCAAACTCCGATTCCCGCTTCAGCGCATCGCTTTTGCCCTTGATTGTTGCAATCTCATTAAAGACGCTCTTTTCGTTCTCAAACTGCGCTAAAAGCGTGCGTTCCTGCTCTTTCGCACTCGCAAGCTCAATCTCAATCTCCCTAATGCGCCCCTCATTAATGCTGCTCTCTTTCTCCATTTTCAGAGCCTCTTTTTCGACCTCAAGCCGCTGGATTTGGCGTTTAGTTCGACTTAGCTCCGTGGGCTCGGACTCGATTTGCATTTTCAGCTCCGCTGCCGCCTCATCGATTAAATCAATCGCCTTATCAGGCAGATACCGCTCCGTGATGTAGCGGCTTGAAAGCTTCGCCGCAGCAACCAGCGCGGAATCATAAATCGTAACATTATGGTGCGCCTCAAGCCGCTCCTTGATTCCCCGCAAAATCTGCAACGCCTCATTAATGCTTGGCTCATTCAAAAACACAGGCTGGAATCGCCGCTCCAACGCCGCGTCTTTCTCAAAATATTTGCGATACTCTTTAAGCGTCGTCGCGCCAATGGTATGCAACTCACCCCGTGCAAGCGCGGGTTTTAGAATATTTGCCGCATCCATGCTCCCCTCGCTCGCCCCCGCACCCACAATCGTATGGATCTCATCGATGAACAAAATCACATTCCCCGCTTTTTTCACTTCATCGATGACCTTTTTGAGGCGATCTTCAAACTCCCCGCGATACTTCGCGCCCGCGATGAGCGCGCTCATATCAAGCGCGATGAGCTGCTTATTTTGAAGCGAAAGCGGCACCTCTTTGGCGATGATTCTCTGCGCGAGCCCCTCCACCACCGCGGTCTTACCCACACCCGGCTCGCCAAGGAGAATCGGATTGTTTTTTGTCTTACGAATGAGAATCTGCATCATGCGCGAAATCTCCTCATCACGCCCAATTATGGGATCAAGCTTGTTCTCCATAGCCCTCTGTGTGAGATTGATTCCATATTTTTGCAAACTCTCCAGATTCTCATCATCAGTTGCACTCTCTATTTTCGCGCCACCACGAATCGCCTCGAGCGTCTTTTTAAGCTCGCTCACATCAAGATATTTACCAAAAGCCTCTTTTAGATTTTCATCGTCTAAATTCGCCAAGAGCCACGTATCCACGGCGATAAACTTATCACCATTCTTCACGCTTAGCGATTCCGCAATATTAAAGGAATCGGCTAATTTTCTTGAAATCTTTATATTATCTTTTGATATTTGAGATACCTTTGGGAATCGCTCTACAAGCGACTTTATCTCAAGCTCAAGCGCACTTTTATCTATTCCCATTTTATTTAATGCTTGATTTAGCATTGAATTTAAGTTAATGAGTAACGCCCAGCAGAGATGAGAAGGCTCTACTTCGGCATTTTTGGCATGCAAAGCGAGTGAAATCGCCTGCTCAAGCGTCTCTCTAAGCTGATGAGTAATTTTATCAAACGGATTCATCGACTGCTCCTTTTTATAAAGTTTATTTTAGTGGCATTATATATCTTTAGTCTATTTATGTCAAGTTTAGTAATGCTATGGGGCTAAGATTCCCGCCGCAAGGATAAAAGGATAAAAATCAAAGGTAGCGAAAAAGAAGGAAAGCAGTTTGGGCAGGGGATTAAAAAGTGCGCGATTCTAAAAGCTGGGTCAGCCCCGCTCTCAAGAGGCTTAAAGCTGATTGCGCGGGGTGCGAGTATGCACAAAGAGCATGCCTATCGATCTTTCGAGAGCCCCTCTAAAAGCAAGTTTAAAAACCCTTACTGGAAATTATTTAAGCCCTCGAGCGTCTTATATGCTTTGCAAGCTGTTCGCCACTCTTCTTTCTCTTCAGGGTTATTTTGCACGTCAGGATCCTTTTCGCCCAGCTCACAAATTTTTTTACCATATCCCATCGCTTTGCCCTTATTACGCTCAAGATAGTAGCTGACAAGGTTCCTGCATCCCACCCATTTTCCACCATCGCACGCTTTTTTCAAGTACTCTACTGCCTTGTCAGGGTCTTCGGATACCCCCTCTCCCTCATCATACATTACTCCGATGTTATTGCATGCCATAGCATAGCCGCCATCACATCCTTTTTTATAATATTCCGCTGCTTTGGCAAGGTCTTCTGATACACCATTGCCATTGTAGTATGAGTGTCCAACACCCCGGCACGCTTCAGCATACCCGCCGTCGCATGCTAAAGTGAAAAGCTCTAGGGCTTTTTGATAATCATGCTTGACACCATACCTATCATCATAATACATCGCTCCAAGATCGGCGCAAGCAGCTAAAGAGCCTTCATCCGCTCTCCATTTGAGCAAGAAGTTTGATAGCACTCCAGAGGCTTTGGACTGCGCCGCGCTGCACCCCTTCTCAAAGTAGAATTTTGCCTTTTGATAATCTTTACTAAGACCATTTTCGCCAAATATATAGTCACGACCCACGTTGTAGCAAACCTTGTTGTCTCCATTTTGGCACTTCTTATCAAGCTCTTTAATCTCCTCTTGCGTCAGCTCCTTGGCACACACCAAGCTCACGAGCACCACCAAGCCTAAAATCACTTTCCTCATGCTTTCTCCTTTGAATAAAATTAAATCGAAATGTTGTCCCTCCCCCGCTGAGAAATGGATAAAAATTAATATTTTTAATTATATAAATGAGGAGATGTAAGGGAATCGGAGGGATTTAAAAGACTTTTAAAGAGAGTTTAAGAGATTTAAAAGCATGGGATTCCCCCGATTCTTCCGGGGAATTCTTACGGGTTTTTAAGCGGGAATCGACAAAAAAGCGGCAAGCAAAAAGTAGGAATCGGCAGGATTCCTAAGAATCCGCGGAATCCCTCTCGATCTCCTCCCTCTTTAGAGCTTTGGCTGCGCGCTTCACGCCCTCTTCCCAGCGACCGTGCCGCTCCAAAACATAATGCGCATCCACACCCCCGTGCACCATACCTTCGATGAGCTTGCGATTTGGCTTCATGATAAACGCCGCAAGGTGTCCGATAATCCCCAAAATAATCAACACCATACCCAAATTGTGAAGCATTGCCGCCCAGTAGATCCAAAAATCCGAAAGGTCGTTGCCTGTGAGATTTTTCCACGATTTCATGACCCCCGTAACAATCATCAGCAAAATAACCAGCGCGATAAAGGCATAAGCCAGCCGCTGCTCGGGCAGATATTTCTCGCTGGGTGGCTCGGGCTCGCCCTTAATCATCGCCTTAATTACCGCAACACTCGCGCTAAAATCCCCGCGCTTGGGAATAATGTCAAATTCCTTGCGCGCAAAATGATACGCGATGTGATAGAAACCCACTGCGACAAGAATCGCTGCGGCGATGTAGTGCTGTGTGAGCGTCGTATAGTATTCGCCCATAAAGCGCAAGCCCGGAACCTCCGTCAGATAGTAACGCTTCGCGACGGGCATCTGCGCGATTCCCGTAACGATGAGCCAAAATATCGATGAGGCGGTGAGCCAATGCACCGCACGATTGCTAAAACTTTGTCGTTTTATTTTCATTTTGTTTCTCCATTGTCTGATACATTTTCGCGTTCGCGCGCAAGTAGCTTTTGTGCCTCTTTTGCGCGCCCTTTATAGACGGCAATCCCTGCGCCGACGATTCCCGCAAATGGCGCGATGAGCGTCGCTAGAGCGAGATTTT
Organism: uncultured Wolinella sp.; assembly: GCA_963540505.1. GTDB lineage: Bacteria > Campylobacterota > Campylobacteria > Campylobacterales > Helicobacteraceae > Wolinella. The sequence goes on along the minus strand of CAUTMV010000004.1, from coordinate 135,978 downwards.
CGCTCTTTTCCATAGGGTTTTTAATCTTTACGCGCATGTGAGGACGACCAGGACGCCTGTCATTGGCAGCCTGCTTCTCACTCCGAATCTTTTGATCAATCTTCTCAAAAGGGACTTTGGAGACGTAGAAAGTCGATGTGCCACCGTTTTCCTCCATTCCATAGATGTATCCGCCTATCGCCTCCGCACGTCGCTTCGCCTCGCGCTCCATCTCGGCTCGATTCCCAAAGATAATCGCATTTTTGGGGCATTGCACCTCACATGCGGGTTTCTCGCCCCTCTCAAGCAAATCTTTACACATATCACACTTAAACATTACGCCCCCGCCCGCGAACTTTGGAGCGAGTTTGAGATATATTCCCACGCCTGCTTGACGCTGCGGAATACCCCACGGACAAGCGTCACGACACTTCGCGCCCCCCAGACAAAATTCCGTATCAATGCTAATCGCCCCTTGCTCGCTTTTGCCAATCACACCAAAAGGGCAGAGCTTCTGACAGGGCGCATTATCACAGTGCATACAGCGACGCGGCACGAACACCGATTCCCCGTCAATCTCAAGCTTCTCCACAAATGTCCAATTATAGGGCGTGAGGCGCGAAATCAGCCCGCGCTTAGAAGACCAATCCTCATGCTTCTTCTGTGGCCAATAATCCATCATCGGCGTCTGCGGCTCGGGGAATCGCGCGCGATTCTTCTCCTTGCAAGCACTCACACATTTAGGTATCGCCTCATTTGCGCAGCCATCACACAGCGTCAAATCAATAATCGAAGCCATGCGCAGATCCTCGCTCGCGGCTTTTTCCTTCGCACCAGCCTGCGCGCCTGAGACGAAAAACGCCCCGAGAGCCGCCTGCTTCAAAAACGACCGACGGGTGCTGGAGGGGCACTCTGAGCACGCGCAAGCCCCCGATTCCATGTTGCATATCCCCTGATCTTTCGAGGGAATCTCCGATTCTTTATTTGTATGTAAATTCATAATTTATTTCCTCTGTTTTGTTTTAAATTATTTTAAGTAATAATATTATTTTATATTTTAATGTTTTATAAATTACCCATGAAATTCATTGCGAGAATCGGTGCGGGAATCTGCCAAACCAAGCCCCTTTTCCTTCCCTTTTGCGGGAATACAGCGAGCTTTTGCTACAATTCCTCCTCTTATGAAACTTCTAAGGATCTCTTTTATGAAACATCTACGTAAAATTTCAGATTACGCCGTGGCAGGAAGCTTAGGTGCGCTCGTGGCAGTGGGGCTTGCGGGGTGCGATTCCCAAAGTAGCGGGCAGAGCCTCGCGCAAATCGAGCAAAAGAAAGGCGCATTCGTCATCATCGAAGAGCAGCAAAACGGCGGCTACAAAATCCTCGAGGAGTATCCCAGCGACACGACGCGGATCGTCCTTAGGGATCTTCAGGGGAGTGAACGCATACTCAGCCAAGAAGAGGTCGATCGTCTCATCAAAGAGGAGGCGATGAAAATCGAATCGGGCACATCAAACCTCACCAACCCCGGCGGAATGGGGCTCTCGCTGGGTGAGACGATTCTCGCTAGTGCGGCGGGCGCGATTTTGGGCAGCTACATCGGAAGCAAGCTCTTTAACAACCAAAATTATCAAACACGGCAGCGCACCACCTACAAATCGCCTCAAGCCTATGAACGGAGTCAAAACTCCTTCAAGCAAAATAGCGCGGCAAAAACCAAAGCCGGCTCGAGCGCGCGGGGCGGATTCTTCGGCAAAAGCGGCAGCTCTTCATCGAATAATCGCCAAAGCATGGGAGGCTAATTGTGGAGCTTCTTGAGCTAAAGCCCCTCTCGCGGGAATTTTTGGAGGGGATTGGATTCTCATGGCATACTGACCCGAATAATAGCTCTTACGTCGCTAATGAAGCGATTGCAATAAGTCAAGAGGAGGCAGAGGGCTACTATGCCGCAGCCAACGAGCTCTATGACATGTATGTCGAGGCGGGGCAGTATGTGATTGATAACAATCTGTTTTTTGAGCTCGGGATTCCCTTCAATCTCGTGGAATCGATTAAAATGAGCTGGGAAAATGAGGTGCATTGGCACCTGTATGGGCGTTTTGATTTTGCAGGCGGGCTTGATGGCATGCCGATCAAACTGCTTGAATTTAACGCTGATACGCCCACAATGGTCTTTGAAAGTGCAATCATCCAATGGGCACTACTCAAAGCCAATGGACTCAGTGAAGCGCGACAGTTTAATAATCTCTATGAAGCTCTGCGCGAGAATTTTCAACGCATGATTACTCTAGGAGGCGATTCTAGCGGATTTAGCGAGGTTTATGAGGGTTGGAAAATCCTATTCTCAAGCATTGAAGGGAGCGACGAGGAAGAGATGAGCGTGCGCCTGCTTCAGCAAATCGCACGAGAATCGGGCTTTGAGACGGACTTTTGCTACGTGCATGAGGCAAAGCTTAGTAGCAAGGAGGGGCTGTTTTTTGGCGATCGGAATTATGAGTTTTGGTTCAAACTCATTCCGTGGGAGAATATCGCCATTGATGAGCCGGAAATGGCGCACCTCATGGAAGAGATGATAAGAAACAAAAATACCATTTTCCTAAATCCCGCCTACACGCTCCTTTTCCAATCAAAGCGCATGCTAAAAATCCTCTGGGATCTCTTCCCAAATCATCCGCTGCTTTTAGAGAGCGGTTTTGAGCCGCTTATGGGCAAAAAGCAGGTTAAAAAGCATGCCTTTGGACGCGAGGGCGAGAGTGTGCAGATTCTCGATTCCCACGGGGGAATCCTCGCCCAAAAATCGGGCTCTTATGAGAATTTCCCTCCGCTGTATCAGGAATATGCACCACTTAATAAACATCGCGACTTTTTCTATCAGCCCAACGTTTTTTATGCCTATGAAGCGTGCGCGCTGGGCTTTAGACGCGGCGAAGAGATTATTGATAATTACGCGAAATTTGTCGCGCATTACATCAAATGATGAGAGGCGCTACTCTTTACTTGCGCGCTCTCTGGCAAGTGAAGAGAGGCACTCCATCTCGGCTCTCCACTCCTTCCAAAGTCCTCTTTTCTCACGCTTTGCAATCTCTTGAAGCTCCAAAAGCTCCTCTAGGATTCCCTGCGTTCCTTGAAGCCTAATCGGATATACAGGCGCATATCCCTCGCGCACCAAGACTGCGTTAAAGAGCTCGCCTCCATCTTGCAAAAAGCACCAATTTGAGGCAAATCCAAGGCGATATTTTTGCTCCAGAAATAGCCTCTCTAGCGTGAAATTTCGCGCATGATAAGCCATCTCTTTAAGCCTCCTAGGGGCAATCTCGCACGGCGTGTCGACCGGGGGCTCTTGCAGGGGTGCTACGCCAAAAAGCGGGCATGCGAGGTAGTCATATTGGGGCGAATAAAAACTAAAAAGTGTCGCGCTATGGACGCGCTTTAGGAGTGCATGTAACGAAAGCGGTGCTTCAAAAGCGTGCAAAACAAAAGTATGCAAAATAGATAGGAGTAAAAGCGCGATTCCCGCAAATATTCGACCGCGCGCACTAGATGATTTTACCCTATCGCTCAATGCTGATCCTTTTTGCAGATTCGCGCCCATTTTGTGCCCGATTCTCACACAATCGCACTCAAAAGCTCGCGCGTATAGGCGTGTTTGGGGGCTTTCATTACCTCTTGAAGCACCCCGCTCTCCACAATCTCGCCCCCGTGCATTACCGCCACTCGGTCACACAGCGCGCCAATCACGCGCCAATCGTGGCTAATGCAGATGTAGCTGAGATGATACTCCTCTTGCAGGCTTATAAGAAGCTCCAGCACTTGCACCTGAATGCTCCTATCCAGCGCGCTTGTAGGCTCATCGAGGATAACGATTTTAGGGTGCAAAATGAGTGCGCGAGCCAACGCGACCCTCTGCCGCTGCCCGCCGCTGAGCTCGTTAGGATAGCGTGCGGCAAACTCGCTCCCAAGTCCCACGCACTCCAAAATCTCCGCTACGCGTGCGCAAAAACTTTCCCTCTGCCCTTTAGCGTGCACCTCTAGCCCTTCTGCGATGATCTCCTCCACGCTTAATCTGGGACTAAGCGACCCGTAAGGATCTTGAAAAACAATCTGAATACCGCGCCTCAAGGCTCTAAAATCACGCTCGCGCAGCTCGCTCACATCGCGCCCAAAAAGTGTGATTTTCCCCTCACTCTTTAAAAGCTTTGTAAGCGCGAGCGCAAGGGTGCTCTTGCCGCTTCCGCTCTCGCCTACGATTCCCAGACTTTCACCCGCATGGAGGGTCAAATCTATATCTTTTAGCACATGAAATTCGCTCTTTACCCGCCCGAAAAAATCTTTTTGCCTAACAAATGAGACATTCACACGTTCGCATTTTAATAAAATCTCCTCGCTCACAACACGATTCCCGCGTAGTTTCGGGGTAAGCGAGCTTAAAAGCATGCGGGTATATTCATGCTTTGGCGCGCTAAAAAGCTCGCTAGCAGACGCGTGTTCGACGATTTTTCCACCCTTTAGCACCGCGATGTTGTCGCAATATTTACGCACGATTCCTAAATCATGCGTAATGAGCAAAAGAGCTAAATCACGCTCTTTCTGCAAAGAAAAAAGAAGCTCTAAAATCTGCTTTTGCACGCTCACATCAAGCGCAGTCGTCGGCTCATCGGCGATAAGAAGTTTGGGTGAATTTGCTAATGCCATGGCAATCATTACGCGTTGGCGCTGCCCGCCACTGAGCTCGTGCGGGAAGCACTTTTGGCGGCTTATGATTACCTCTAGCCCCACCATTTCGAGCAACTCATCAACGCTTCTAGCGAGCAGTCGCGATGAGAGGGGGCGATGGAGCGTGAGTGCTTCAGCAATCTGCTTTTTCACGGTGTGTAGTGGGTTAAGGCATAAAAGCGGCTCTTGGAAAATATATCCGATTTTAGAGCCTCGAAGTTCCTCTAGCTCGCTATTTGTGAGGGTAAAAACCTCGCGATTCTCAAAAAATATGCCACCACTTTTTGACTTCATGACGCGCGGGGGCAAAAGGCGCACAATCATCTGCGCGAGGAGCGACTTGCCGCTTCCGCTCTCGCCTACGATTCCTAGCGATTCCCCACTATTTAGGGCGAGATTAATCCCTTGCAATTCAAAGCTCTGATTATGCAGCTTGGCACTGAAATTCTCTATCCTAAGCAAGCTCATGAGATGTGCCTTGGATCAAGTGCATCTCGCAAGCCCTCGCCCACAAATACGAGAATTGACAAAAGAAAGGCAATCGCAAAAAAGGCGCAAAATCCCAAATGCGGCGCATGCAAATTTTGCTTGCCTTGGGCGAGTAATTCCCCCAAGGAGGGCGCGCCGCTAGGCAGACCAAACCCTAAAAAATCAAGCGATGTGAGTGTGGCAATCGATCCGCTCATCACAAAGGGCAAAAGGCTCATCGTCGCGACCATGGCATTGGGCAAAATATGCCTCCGCATAATCACGCTATCACTCACGCCAAGAGCACGCGCGGATTTGACGTATTCAAGATTCCTCCCTTTTAAAAACTCCGCGCGCACCACGCCCACAAGCCCCATCCATGAAAAGAGCAACATAACGAAAAGTAGCCAGAAAAAACCCACCTGCACGAAGCTGGAAAGTATGATGATGAGAAAAAGTATCGGCATACCCGACCAAATCTCAATAAAACGCTGACCAAACAGATCCACGCGCCCGCCATAATAGCCTTGTAGCGCACCCGCGAGGATTCCCACCATGGAGCTAAGAACTGTAAGCGTGAAGCCAAAAGCAAGCGAAATGCGAAACCCATAAATCAGCCTTGCGAGCACATCGCGCCCTTGATCATCAGTGCCAAGCCAGTTTCTTGCATCGGGAATCGTCGGCGCAGGCGCACTCAAATCATAAATAATCGTCTCATAACTATAAGGAACAATCGCCCAAAAAATCCACCCCTTCGCCTCAATTAGCCCCCTAACATAGGGGTCTTTGTAGTTCGCCTCACTCTCAAAATCGCCACCAAAAAAGCTCTCGCTATATTGCGAAAATATAGGCGCATAAAATCGCCCATCAAAGCGCACCAAAAGGGGCTTATCATTTGCAATAAAAGGCGCAAAAAGCGAAACAAGCACCAAAGATAACAACAGCCACGCCGAAAAATAGGCACGACGATTTGCCTTAAAAATCGCGATACGTCGTGCATTAATCTCGCTCATGCGCGCTCCTCAAAGTCGATTCTCGGGTCGATGAGCGTGTAGGTCAAATCACTAAGCAAAGTCGCGATCAGTCCGATGAGCGTGAAAATATAGAGCGTCCCAAAGACGACGGGATAATCGCGCGTGATGACCGATTCAAAGCCTAAAAGCCCCAAACCATCGAGTGAAAAGACCACCTCAACAAGCAAAGAGCCCGTAAAAAACATACCGATGAATGCCGCGGGGAATCCGGAGATAATGATGAGCATTGCATTACGGAATATGTGCCCGTAGAGAATCCGCCGCTCACTAGCACCTTTAGCACGCGCGGTATAGACGTATTGCTTATTGATCTCTTCTAAAAAGGAGTTTTTGGCAAGCAGGGTAAGCGAGGCAAATCCTCCGATCGTTAATGAAACTACCGGTAATGTAATATGCCAAAGGTAATCAAAAATTTTATTCATAATTCCTAGCGTTTCAAAATCTTCGCTCACTAATCCGCGCAGAGGAAAAATGCTCCAATAGCTTCCGCCTGCAAAGAGGATTAATAGCACAATGGCAAACAAAAACACGGGAATCGCACTCCCCAAAATGACGACAAAACTACTCAAAATATCAAATCTACTCCCATGTTTAAGTGCTTTTCTGATTCCTAGCGGAATGGAAATAAGATAAATTAAAAGCGTGCTAAAAATCCCAAGAGACATCGAGACCGGGAGGTGATCGGCTATGAGATCCAGGACACGACGCTGATGATAAAAGCTATCTCCCAAATCAAAAACAAAATAATTTTTTAACATTAAAAAATAGCGTTCATACAATGGCTTATCAAATCCATACATCTTCTCTAGCTCGCTGATGAGCTCCTTATCAAGCCCTAGATTCCCGCGATAAGAGGGGCTGTGAGAAGTCTCTTTTACAGAGCCTAAACGCCCCATTGTTGAGCTCTGCACGCTTTCAAGTTTTGCAATCATCTGCTCGATGGGCCCTCCAGGGGCTGCTTGTATGATAAAAAAATTAAGCGTGATGATCCCTAATAGCGTGGGAATCATCAGGGCTAGACGCTTTAAAATATATCTACCCATGGGCTATTTCCTCAACACTCTGGGGTTTGCCCCTAGGAGGCTTTTTTCGCGCTCTTCATCAATCCACCAGCTCCAAAAACCAAGCTCATAGCGCGGCGAGACCTCGGGGCGAGCGAATTTATCCCAATAAGCGACGCGAAAATTACGACTGTGAAAATGCGGAATCACATAATAGCCCCACAACAAAAGCCGATCAAGTAGTCGCGTCTGCGCGATAAGCTCCTCGTATGAATGCGCATTAATAAGCCGCTCCACCACCTCATCAATCGCGCGATCTGAGATTCCCGCGTAGTTCCTACTTCCGCGCTCATTCCTAGAGCTTGAGTGCCAAAAATATCGTTGCTCATTGCCCGGACTCAAGCTTTGAGCAATTACACCCACGATCATATCGTAGTCAAAATTTAACAGGCGATTGATATATTGCGTCGCATCGACAAGGCGAACATTCATCGTGATTCCCAAAATGGCTAGATTCCGCCTAAAAGGCAGCGCCAAACGCTCCATCATGGGGCTCACCAGCAGCAGCTCAAAGACCAAAGGCTTGCCCTCTCTATCGACTAACCGCCCGCCCTCCATACGATAGCCCGCCTCTTTTAGCAATGCTTGCGCTTTAAGCAGCCAAGGGCGAATATCCCCATTGCCGCTATTTATGGGAATCATAAAAGGCTCCTCGAGGATTTTGCCCTCTTTGCCTAGGTTTATGAGCATTGCGCGTTCCTTTTGCGTGGGAATCGCAGCGGAGGCAAAGGGCGAATTATCAAAAAAACTGCGTGTGCGCCGATACTGACTGAAAAACAGGTGCTTATTGCTCCACTCAAAATCAAAGGCGTAAAAAATCGCCTCTCGCACGCGAATATCGCGGAATTGCTCCTTTCGCGTATTAAAGAAAAACCCCTGCATTCCGCTAGGGAGCGTGTGTGTGAGCTCTAACTTTTTGATTTCACCCCCTTGTAACGCCCTCCCCTCATAGCCTAATGCCCAATTTTTCGCACTATTCTCCTCGCGCAGATCATACGCCCCCGCCCGAAACGCCTCCAAAGCCACCGTGTCGTCTTTATAATACTCATACGTGATGCGGTCGAAATTAAACTGTCCGATTCTCGCAGGGTGATCCTTCGCCCAATAATCCGCCACGCGCTCATAGACAATCTCCTTGCCCACTTTAAACGAAGCAATCCTATACGCCCCGCTCCCCATGGGAATCCTAAGCACATCTTCATCGAATTTTCTCCCCGCATAGAAATGCTTAGGCAACACCGCTAATTGCCCCAGAATCAGCGGAAGCTCGCGGTTATCGCTGTGCTTAAAAGCAAACTTCACCCTGCGGGAATCGAGCACCAGCACTTCGCTCACATCTTCATAATATCGCCTAAACACGGGGCTTCCCCGCTCCATGAGCGTCTCAAAGGTGAATTTCACATCTTCGGCTGTGATTCCCACCCCATCGTGGAATCGCGCCCTTTTATCAAGATGAAAAATCACATAGCTATTATCTTGCGCCCGCTCCATGCGCTCAGCCACCAAACCATACTCGCTAAAAGGCTCATCAAGAGCCTGCACCATGAGCGTGTCATAGATGAGCGAAATCTCTGCCGCCGCGCTGCCGCGAATAATAAAAGGATTAAGCGAATCAAAGCTGCCAATCCTATGAAGCTTGATTTTCCCGCCTTTGGGCGCGCTCGGATTGACGTAATCAAAATGCTTTAAGGGGCGATATTTTGGCTCGCCATTAAGCGCGATTCCCTCGCTAGAGAAAGCGATTCCCGCACAGAGGCTAAAGATTAATATAAGCTTAAACATTCTCAATTTTGCCCACCTCAAGCACGCCCACGCGCGCATAATCGCTCCCATCACTCAGTCGCGCCTCATCATCGACCCTGAGCTCACCCAGCCGCACGACCTTGCCCGCACGTGATAGCTGCACATAGCCCTGCGCCTTGTACTTTGGATCGCTCTGTCTATAATGCACAAGGAGCGATTCTATTAACTGCACCTTAAGATTCCACGCCATCACAAAACCGCTCTCCAAACGCTCAGGCAGGCTCGCTAGCTCGCTCTTGCGACTAGCAATCTGATACACAAACGCCCGCGAAAACGCCTGCTCCAGCGTGTGAAGCTCTTTGAGCGCATTTTTTATTTTTGCGGGAATCATGACCCGATTCATCATCACCACAAGCGATTCCACCGATTCGGCGTGCGCGTTAAAACTTCGCAAGAGAAGCCGCTCAAACTCCTCGCACAACCCATCAAGTCGGATTAGCCACTCATTGCAATCAGGCAAAATAAGCTCCATCGCCGCGCTGGGTGTGGGCGCACGCAAATCCGCCACAAAGTCGCTAATCATCGTATCAATCTCATGTCCGACCGCCGATACGATGGGCGTTTTCGCGTGATAAATCGCCTCAGCCACGACCCTCTCGTTAAATGCCCACAAATCCTCAATGCTCCCGCCTCCGCGACCGACAACAATCACGTCCATGCCCATTTCATCGGCATAGGCGACACTCTTTGCAATCATCTCCGCCGCACCTTCGCCCTGCACGAGGGTATTGATCACAAAAAATTCCACCAAAGCCCAACGCTTTTGCGCCACCCTCAGCATATCCTGCAAAGCTGCGCCGCTCACCGAGGTAATGAGTGCGATTTTTTGCGCGAAACGAGGCAGGGGCTTTTTATTTTTCGCCTCAAAATAACCAAGCTTACGCAGCTCCTCTTTGAGCTGATTGAAAGCAAGCGTCCGCGCGCCGATTCCCGTCGGTTCGGCACTCTGCACCAAAATCTGATATTCGCCCCGCGGAGCATAGAGCGAGAGCGCACCAAAAATCGTAATATCCATACCCGGCTCGATTCTAAAGCGCAGGCGCGAGGCGTTGCCTTTAAAAATCACCGCGCGGATTGATGAAGCGGAATCCTTAAGCGTCAAATAGACGTGCCCGCTTGTGTGATAAGTGAGATTGCTCACCTCGCCATGCACGCAAATCGCGCAAAAAGTCGCCTCCAAAAGTGACTTGATTTGCTCGTTTAGCTCGCTGACACTTAAAGCACCCATGCGCCCATTCTCATCGCTCATTCCTTAATCATGTGCGATAAATGCGCCATTATGGCTATTTTCAGTGATTTTAACCACGATTCCGCTCCCCATCTGTGAGTGTAGGATTCTACCTAAGCAAGCTTTAAAATAACGCGCAACTCGCAGGGAATCGCGCCAAATTTCGCTCCGTTGCCAAATTCGCTCTCTTTAATCTTGCGATTCCCGCACAACACCCGCGTAATGCCTCAACGCACGCGCTAAAAGTGCCAAAATACGCTAAAATCCCGCAAAAAGGAATCGCATGCCAAGCTATCGCCTCATTATCCTCGTAAAAACGCTCTATCTCCTGCTTTTGGGGATTACCATCGGCACAATCATCACGCTTGGGATCTTCGTCGCACCCGTAATTTTCAAAGCATGGCTCTATCTTGACCCGCTTGAGATAAGCAAATTTCACTCAGGAATTTTGATGACGCAAATTTTCATCAAATCAGGCGTGCTGCTGAATTTCACCGCCTTTGCAATCATCATCTATGAGCTCATCGCTACGCGTCTTGGCGATTCTCGCCCTGTTTTCTTGCTGCTCGGCTTTCTTAGTGTAGGCTTAATTCTCCTCTTCACGCTCTACTACACACCCTACATCATAGAGGCACAAAAACTCGGAGAGAGCGCAACTTCAAGCGATGAATTCGCCTCAATGCACCGTCAATCCGAAGAGGTTTTCAAGCTTCTGCTCGTAACGCTTACTCTGCTTTTTGGCGTGCGGATTTTTGCTTTGCATAAACGCACATAAACCTCACCTCCAAAACAGATGGGAATCGAACCTCGATTCCTGCTTTAAACGCACACAAGGCAGGAATCGAGGTTCGATATCGCAAAGATTCAGGTGGATGCTATTATAAATACTCAAACTAAATGTCGTCATTCGATCTATTCTGTGGTGACGCAAATAAAGGATATCAATGCCAACAAAACATCTAAAAAACAGGAATGATCATCGCTATTTTTGCCCTAGCGATTCCCCTCTGCGAGTGGTTTTTACGCGAGAGTATCAATGCCCAGAAGAGTAACTTTGCAGAAGGAATAGCTTTTGGGGGCGATTTTTGCCCTCTCTATTGTGTATGCCAAGTCGCGCATTCTGTCCACGCGCTCACTGTTTTTCTCGCTTTTGGGATAGTTGTAGAGTTCTCAAGTTTGTCGTTTTTTGGACATTTTGCCAGCCCTATGGATATATGGCTCTTGTTTGAGAGATTTACAGAAGTCGCGGTCGCTGCAAAAGGAATCATCTCAGCTAAAATCTCCACAGTGCTCATTATCCTCGCCTCTTTTGCAAGTCTCATGGCATTGCAGTTTGCTAGAAAGCTTCTGCCCCCCCCCAAGGGTCTAGTCGCAAAATCTTAGATCTGCTTATCATCGCTGCCCTAGCCTTTTATCCCATTAAGATGTTGCTAGATCCTAGCGTTATGCTTGGGAGATTTGCGGTAGATCGCCACAGCGTCTTAAAATCATATATTTACGTGACCGCACGGTTTTTAGGCGAAACGCTACCTCGGGAGATACTGGGAATCTCCAGCGTCCAAAGCTACACAAGAGAAAAGCCACAAGTCACACAAAAGCCCCTCGCGGATAGAATAATTTTCATCGTCGGTGAAAGTCTCTCAAGCCACTACGTAAGTGCATTTGGTTACCCTGTAAAAAACACTCCCTTTTTAGAGAGCGAAGCATCAAAGGAGCAGGCGATTCTCACTAAAAGCTTCAGTGCGGCGCTTTATACAAATGTGAGCGTCCCTAGCCTAGTGCATGTGATCAAACGCCCGAGTGCAATCCGTCAAATTACCTCTCACGATAGCGATCTCTATCGCATGGCGCAAGAAATAGGCTACAAAACAGCGTTCCTCTCCGTGCAATCGCTAGATGGAAATAGCTATGCAAACCTATTTAAACGCCATTTGGATTCCTATAAAGACTCCTTTGAAATCACACAAGATAAATATAAAAACATTGATGATATCTATTTGCTAACTTTTTTGGAGAATTTTGAAGCAGGGGATAAGAGCCTCATTTTGCTTAATCAATTTGGCTCACACGAGCCCTATCAGGTGCCCAAGGGGAGCGAAATCTTTGGCAATGACAATTTCCTTAACCAATACCTAAATACCGTTGCCTACACCGATAAAATTATAGAAAAAATTAAGCATGCAGTGGAATCGCGCTTTGGTAAAGATCGCTGGGTGCTTATCTACACCTCTGATCATGGGCAACATGTTACGGAATCTACTGGTGGAAAAGGAAGTTTTACGCATGCAGCAAATTATGAAGTGCCTCTCTATATCACGTCAAATTCACCTGAGATTATGCAAGAAGCGCAGAAAATTTTCGGACAATGCGAGTTTGCTTTCCATGTGCAGATCCCTGAATTTATCGGCTTCCTGCTCGGATATGACAATGAAATTTCATCATGCAAGGAAGGTTATGTCAATGGCAATAGGCTAAATGGTAGAGGTGGCTATATGAAAATCACACAAGAGGGTAAAGAGATCACACGTGAGGTTGTCGAAAAGTAAGTTTTGAAAACCACTTTTGCATGCATTTTAGTATAGGGCTAAAGTGCGTGTTTTAAACCATTTTTGATTGCTTTTTAACGGAAATAGACCATTGTTGTCATTCTTTCAATTCTGCCATTTGGGGCACGTTCCGCCCCCTCTCCATGCGCGGGCAAATACAGAAAATCGACGCTTCTTGTGCTGTTTTATCAATTTTTGCAATGCCGCTTAAATGCTCTTGACTTTTGAATATTTTTCGATTAAAATCTCGTTATGTTTTTGAATGTATATCGAAAACATTTCAAAAACATCTCCTTATGATTGTGGTTTGCTTTGGTTTGCATAATTGAGTCTCGCTTTTGCATGGGTTTACTTGCGAGGCTCAACACAGCTCCCCCTGCCCAGCCTGCTCTAGCGCATTCTTCTCTCTGTGTTGCTCTCGTCTGTTTTCGAACGTTGAGTTACGAGTTTAGTTTGACTTCGGCTCCAAACGCCCTCGTCCTGTTTACTAAAGCCCTTAATAATACCGCTTCAAGCTCCATTATCTCGGAGATTTTTACCCGCTCATTAGCCGCATGAATTCGATCATTTACCACGCCACATTCCACCACATCAATGCCAAAAGCCGCGAAATAGCGCGCATCGCTCGTCCCACCTCCCGTCTCTAGCCTCGGAAGATTCCCTCTAACCTGCTCTATCGCACTATTCACACGCTGCAATATCTCGCTGTTTTGGTTAGTTAAAAACGGCTGCGAGCTCTGCTCCAACTCGAGCACGTGGGGAATCTCCACTAAAACGTCGCTAATATGTTGCCTGACTTTATCTATATTTGTTTTAGTTGAGTTTCGTATATTAAACATTATCTTTAATTCATCGGGTGTAACATTGACCGCCTCGATTCCCCCGCGAATATCAGTAATTACCATTTTACTTGGCAGGAAAAATTCATCGCCATCATCAAGATCAAATCCTGCAATATAGGGTATTTTCGGAGCAATTAGCTCTACGGGATTGATACACTTCCCAGGATACGCAACATGCCCCTGCTTGCCTTTAACAGTGAGCTTTCCGTTGATCGAGCCTCGTCGCCCTATTTTAATTACATCGCCAAAATGCGCCTGACTTGTGGGCTCAGCAACAATCGCCATATCGGGCAAAAAATTAATCTCCTTAAGGTGCTCTAACATCGCAAGCGTGCCATCTTTTGCGCTCCCCTCTTCATCGCTGGTCAAAAGGAGCGAAAGCGTGCGAAAGGGGCATGATTCCTCGCTATCAAGAGAATCTGTGCAGTTTTTGTGCGACTTATGGGAGTCGGAACACTTTTGTTTTGCTCCCCATAATTGTGAAAATTTTTGTAGCGCACTTATCATTGCCGCTACGCCACCTTTCATATCCTGCGCCCCACGCCCATACAGATACCCATCTTTAAGAATCGGAGAAAACGGGTCACTCTCCCACCCCTTCCCTGCAGGGACAACATCAATGTGCCCCGCCAAAGTGCAATGTTTTGCGCCACTTTTTCCTTCAAAATGCTGATACAAAAAGAGATTTTTTACCCCGTTTCGCTCTATTTCAATAGCCTGAAAATCAGGCAAAAGCGAGCGAATATAGGTAAAAATTCCGCATTCATGAGGAGTAATCGTTTTGTAAGTAATAAGTTTTTTTAAAATATCAATTACACTATTATTTATTTCATATTTCATATCTTTACCTTTATACAATACTTAATGCTTATATGCAATAAATGTAGCAAAATTTACCCAGCGAAAAATCGCCTCTACATGGGAAAATCCCGCCTCTTTAAGGATATCTTCATTCTCTTTAGCTGTGTATGGAATCAATACATTCTCTAATGCTTCACGTTTTTTCATAATCTCCACTTCACTGTATCCTTGCGCACGCTTATACTTATAATATCGCTCGATCATTATATGATCCAAACGCCGATCTTCGCTCACAACCTTTTCGCTAATGATTAAAATTCCTCCACTTTGCAGTGCGTTAAAAAGCTTTTTTAACAGATAAAGACGATGGATCGGTCGTATAAACTGAATAGTATAATGACATATTATTACTTTACACTTTTTATAATTAAAATCTAGTATATCTCCATGAATAAATTCTATTTTTGATCCATATCCGAGGGCTTTTTCTCTTGCGCGTTTTAGCATTGCTTCCGAGCTATCAATTCCAATGAGCTGCACACCATCCAAAGCACCCATGCGTCGCTCAAAATCAAGTAGCAGTGTGCCCGTTGAGCAGCCTAAATCATAGAGGATTCCACCCTTTGCAATATAAGCTAGCGCAAAATCTACCGACAAACCGCAAGCCACCCCATAATAGGGAATCGAGCGTGCTAACATATCATCAAAAACCCCTGCTACACGGTCATCAAACTCAAATTGCTTCTTTAATTCTTCATTAAAAAGTTCATCCCTCATTGCTCATCCCTGCTTAAGAATCTCTTGAGTCTTTTTAATATCCATAAAAATCTGCTCTTTTAATTTTGATATATCTCTAAAATATATATTTTCTCTTATATATTCTATGAAATGTATCCTAGCTATTTTTTTTACTTCTTGATTAATGCTAGACAAATCAAACGCCAAAGATTCCCCCGTATCTTGCAGCAAGTGCGTCTCAATGGCAAATTCCCCATCTGTGCTGAGCCGATTCCCCACAAAACTCACGGAATGAAACACTAAGCCCGCAATTCTCGTTTTGCTCGCATAGACCCCGGGACGCGGCAAGAGGAATCGCTCCACGTGCAGATTAAGCGTAGCGACAAGCTCATTATGCCCGATTCCTTGACCGCGTATAATTGTGCCCTCAATAAAATAATCTCTACCCAAAAGAGCCCGCGCTTCGCCCATCGCTCCGCGTAAAATTCGCTCCCTAATCGCCCCTGAATGCACCGATATACCTTGGTAGAAAATCTCCTCGACCACGACCACTTCTCCGCCAAAAAGTGCGCGTAATTCGCTAATCCCATAGGCTCGATTCCTGCCAAAGCGAAAATCATAGCCCACCACAAGCCGCTTAAGCAAAGGAAATGCACGCAAAAGAAGCGCGATAAACTCCTCTGCGCCTAAATTTTTAATCTCACTAAAGGGAATCGCACAAATAGGAAGGCTCGTGAATTCGCTCCTTAACGCACCCGGCGTGAGATTCCCGCCCTCTGCATCAATCACGAGAATCGCTCCGGGCATGCAAAGCCGCCCAAAAAGCTCCTGATGCCCTCTGTGCATGCCATCAAACTTCCCCAGCGCAAGCGAACAGACGCGCTCATCGCCGCAAATAGAGAAAAAATTCTTCATTGCCCTCCTTTCCCTTGAGCTTGGAAGCCTCGCGCGAGCGCACTTCAAAGCCACTCGCCTCACACTCCGCGCAAAACTCCTCCAGACGCGCCAAAACGCACTCTTGCTGCAGCACTACTCCTTTGTGATTTCTCTTTGCGGTCTTTCCCACTTCAAATTGCGGCTTAAAGAGCAAAATCGCCTCATATTCGCACAAGCGCGCAATTTCGGGCAAAATTTTTGAAAGCGAAATAAAAGAGACATCGCACAAGATTAGAGGGAATCGAAGCGGATCGCAATCTGCGCGGATTCCTAAGGAATCGGAGCGCAAATCATTCACGCGCGTGCAAGCAAAATCCCGTATATCCGTCTCTTCATAAAGCTCGATTCTCACATCAGAGCGCAGACTTTCATGCAGCTGATCACGTCCTACATCGACGCACACGACCCGCTCTGCACCCGCTTGTAACGCCACTTGAGCGAATCCGCCCGTGCTTGAGCCGATGTCCAACACGCATTTCCCTCGCAGCGAAATTTCGGAATGCGCGCGCAAAAAGTGCGCAAGCTTCTCGCCTGCACGCCCGACATAGGGCACATCACGCAAAAGCTCCACCTGCGAATCTCCCGAAATCTGATACGCAGCCTTGCATATCACCACCTCGCCAACCCGCACCGCTCCCTCTTTGATGAGCCTTTGCGCCTTCTCCTTGCTAGCGACAAGCCCTTCTTGCACCAGATAAGAATCAAGCCTCACTTTTTCTTCATCACCTTAAATCCGTAGTCAAGCTTGGCGATTCCTAGGTTTTTATGCACGATCTCTAGACTCATCTCCTTGAGGTATCGACGTGTCTGCACAGGGAATCGCACAAGAAAATACTCGCCCCAACGACTGGCAAATGTGATGTTATAGCGCAAAAGATCGCTCTTCTCCAGCTGCGTAATCTCTAGGGGAGTTGCGCCATTAGAGAGCCTCACGCTGTATAGAGGGTTGTAAAGCCCCCTGTCCTTGCGCTCTAGCGAGGTATCACTCAAATAAATATCGATGAAAAAGAGCTCACCCTCTTCGTGTTTGAAGTGCTCGCTATCAAACCCATTGAGGTGGGTGGCGACGATGATTGCTTCGGTTTTTAGCCCATTTAAAAGCTCGCCTTTGCGCGTTGCCTGTATGTATCGCTCTTCGATTCTATCGGGCTTGAGCGCGTCATTATAGAGCTGGCAAGCACCAAAAAGCAGGGCGATTCCCAAGAATCCTAGCACTTTTGGCATGGTTGCTCCCCTCCTACGCCAATCTGATAGTAAGCAATCCCCAGCTCGCTTAGCCGCGCCTTTTTATACTGATTGCGCCCATCAAAAATAATCGCTTGACGCAGCCGCCCCATGATTTCGTAAAAATCGGGGCTTCTAAACTCCTTCCACTCCGTCACGAGCACCATCGCATCAGCCCCATTGAGCGCGTCATATTTATTGCTCGCATAAACCACCTGCGGATACCCCTTGAGATAGTGCTGCCTCGCCTCTTCCATCGCCTTTGGATCATAGACTTGCACCTTTGCGCCGCGTTTAAGAAGCTCGCTAATTAGCGTAATTGAGCTCGCCTCGCGCATATCATCGGTCTCGGGCTTAAAGCTTAGCCCCCAAATCCCAAAGCTCCTGTCTGCGAGATTCTCGCCAAAACATGAGACGATTTTGCGCACGAGCACGAGCTTCTGCGCGGCATTGACCTCCTGCACCGCGTGGATAATCCTAGGCGCGATTCCCGCATCTTGCGCAATTTTCTCCAGTGCTTGGACATCTTTGGGGAAGCAGCTCCCGCCATATCCGCACCCGGGATAGATGAAGTTATATCCGATACGCTTATCGCTCCCGATTCCCACACGCACGTCATTAACGTCCGCCCCCACCGCTTCGCAGATATTCGCAATCTCATTCATGAAGCTAATTTTGGTCGCAAGCATCGCATTAGCCGTGTATTTCGTCATCTCCGCACTCTTCACGCTCATCGCGATAAATCGGTCATGACTTCGCGTAAAAGGTGCATAGAGTTCTCGCATACGCTCGAGCGCCTCGCTATTATCCGCCCCGACGATCACCCGATCAGGCTTCATAAAGTCATTAATCGCATCACCCTCTTTGAGAAATTCTGGATTACTTACCACATCAAAAGCAATCGTTTTACCTCTCGCGCGCTGCGCCTCTTGCACCACTTCTTGCACCTTACTCGCAGTGCCCACAGGGACAGTGGATTTATCGACGATGATGAGCCTGCGCGTCATCTCTTCGCCAATCTCGCGTGCCACGCTCAGGACGTATTGCAAATCTGCACTACCATCTTCGCCCATGGGCGTCCCCACGGCGATAAAAACCACCTCCGTGCCCTCCAAAGCCTCTTTGAGCGAGGTGGTGAAATGCAAATCGCCCTTTTGATGATTTTTGAGCACCATCTCTTCGAGTCCGGGCTCATAAATGGGCACGATTCCGCGCTTTAGCCGCTCAATTTTTTGGGAGTTAATATCCACGCACACGACGCGATTCCCCATCTCGGCAAAACACGCCCCACTTACAAGCCCCACATATCCCGTGCCAACGACTGCGATATTCACTGCATACTCCACGCTCTTAAAGTGGCGTAATTCTAACACACAACCGCAAATCCCCGCCGCAATCTCGCAGAATTTCGCTTCTTTAAACTCTCGCGCGATAAAATCCCGCCCAAAAGGAGTGGTATGCGCGCTTTTTCTCTGATTCTCAGCGGAATGATTTTGGTGATATTTTGGGGCTGTGAAGTGCGCTCGCCTATCCAAATCGGGGCGCGATTCCCGCAAATCGCACTGGAAAATTTGGAGGGGAAGCCTCTTGTGCCTTTTGAGGACAAAGCCCTTGTGGTGCGCTTTTGGCAGAGCCATTGCGCCTCGTGCGTGCGCGAAATGCCATTTCTTGATAAGCTTTATGAGAAGCATTATCAAAAACTTGATATAATCGCCATTAATGTCGGCGAGCCAAAAGAGACGCTCTTAAGCTTCGCGCAAAAGCACAAATTGCACCACGAGCTCATCGCCGATGAGGAACAGAAGCTCTCAAAAACCTTTGGCATTGTGGCGATTCCCACGACGCTTTTTGTAAATAGGGCGGGAATCATCACCGACATTATCTATGGCGAAAGCTCCCCGCTGGAGCTTGAAAAACGCCTGCAAAACATCATTAATTAAGGATTCCCATGCGTTTGGCACTGTTATTATTTTCCGCTTCACTCCTGCTTGCTTTTGGCGCGCAAGCTCCAAAAGCCCCCACCCAAGAGGTGAAGCAAAAGCGTCTCTATCCTATGGGCGAGCGTATTTTCACGCGTCATTGCAAGGCATTTCAGATGTCCAATTTTAAAGAATTTGACGCGCTCAAAAGTGCGCTAGATTCGGGACTTTGCGGGAATCGGAGCGCAAAAGAGCGCGAGGCGCTGCTTTATTACATTTGGGATATAAAAATCCAAAATCTCGCGCGCGAAAGTAATGAAAAAATTGCCGTGCCCTCGCGCGCGAAATGCCCCGTGTGCGGAATGTTCGTCGATAAATATCCGCGTTTTGCCGCTAAAGTCACGAGCACAAGCGGGGAATCGTTCTATTTTGACGGGATTAAGGATCTTCTGAAGTTTATCACTGCGCCCAAGGAGTATCTGCCAAGCTTCAAAGGAGAGGTGGCGCGCATTGATGTGAGCGATTACTACACGCTGAGGCGTCTGGATGCAAAAGAGGCGGTCTATGTGATCGGGAGCGATATTTTTGGTCCCATGGGGCGCGAGCTCATACCTTTTGAAAGTCGCCAAAGTGCGGAGGGCTTCATCAAAGATCACGGTGGTGAGATTCTCGAGAGTTTTGATAAAATCCCGCACGAGATTTTACAACGCCTAGAATAAGGGAGAATCATGCGCCACCTCATCACAACGAGAGACTTGAACACGGAGGAGGTTACTGCTTTGCTTGATGAGGCGGAGGGATATTTGGATACAAAGCATCGCGATTCCCTCAAAGGTCGCCTTGTGATTACGATTTTTTTCGAGAATTCCACCCGCACGCTAAGTAGCTTTGAAATCGCCGTCAAACGCCTAGGTGGCGAGGTTGTACGGCTCGATGTCTCAAAAAGCTCCACCGCTAAGGGTGAGACGATTTTTGACACCGCGGCTAATCTCAACGCCATGTCCCCAAGTGCCATCGTCGTGCGCCACAAACACGCGGGTGTGCCCAATCTCCTGAGCCACCACACAAGCTGCTCTATCGTGAATGGGGGCGATGGAGCGCACGCGCACCCCACGCAAGCTCTGCTCGATCTGCTTACCTTGCGCCGCTCTTTGGGGGAAGTGGCGGGGAAAAAGATCGCCATTGTGGGCGATATTCGCAACTCCCGCGTCGCAAATAGCAATATCGAACTTCTAAGTCGCTTTGGCATGGAGGTAATCCTCGTCGCGCCTCCGCACTTCATGCCAAAGAGCAATCTGCGTCAATACAGCCGCCTTAGAGATGTGATTGGTGAAGTCGATGCGATCATGAGCCTACGCACTCAGACAGAGCGACATGATCACCCAATCTATGCGAGCCTGAAAGATTATGCGAGCGATTTTTGTATCACAAAAGCGGCACTGGGGAATCGTAACGTTATCCTGCTCCACCCGGGTCCTGTGCATCGAAACATCGACATCGACGATGAAATGCTAAATGACCCGCGCTGCAAAGTGCTCGAGCAAGTCACTAACGGCGTCGCCGTGCGCATGGCGGTTTTGCGATTCTTGACGCAGGCGGGCTGAAAAGGACAAAACCATGCCAAAATCTACCGACAAAGCACAGGACTTTTGAGTGGCTTGCTTCGACTCCATCATATTTTTTGTATAAATGGCATAAAATCAGCGTTTCTATTACCCATTTTCTTTCCGTTTGTCTGATTCTTTACAAACATAGGGTTAGATATGCCACTCTGCACTAGTAGTTGTCTAACATATTAGCTTTAATCTCCTCATCCCTCTTGACTTTTAGTATACATTTTGATTAAACATGGAAGATATTGGAATATTAGGAGATTTCAATATGAGCAATGAAATTGCGTTATCCGAACGATTAAAGAAACTTCGAGGTGAAAAAACACAAAAAGAGTTTGCAGATTTTTTGGGAATGTCTTCACGGTCAATAATATCTGACTGGGAAGATGGCAAGCACAGTCCTGACTTGACTACGTTGATAAAAATTGCCGATGAATTCCGTGTGTCTTTGGATTGGCTTACTGGAAGAAGTGGCTACGCCCTCCAAGGCATGGAAGATTTTGCATTATTTATACACGAACTGGTAACAAAAAAAGAAGCAAGGCTCAAGATAACCGTAGAAGATAATTTTACTAATGATGTTGAAATGGATAAAAAATAAATAGAACACTAAGCTTGTGTTCTATGGTGATGATAAAGAGTGTCCATCTTAATGTTTGTGTGTGTAGTATTTTGGAGAACTTCAGATAATCTGTTTGACTTGGAATCCCGCTCTGTTACTAGGGAACAGATTTGATTCCATGAGAGATAAGTCTGTGGATTATTGTTCTCCACCACTAACACGGATAAGATTTGGAAAAGAGTAATTTACTATAAAAAGAAATGCTATGGGAACTCGCCATAGTATTTAAAATACAAAAAGTTATCCAAAAATTACTCTTCGGTATGACCCGCTTCTAAAATTTGTGCAAAGCTCTCACAAACACGAGCCTCACAAAAGCTATTAATGAGACTTTAGAACCTTGTTTTACTATTCCCACTCAATCGTTGCTGGGGGCTTTGAACTAATATCATAGACGACGCGATTGATTCCCGCGACCTCGTTGATAATCCGTGTGGAAATTCGCTCCAAAAGCTCATGGGGCAGGCGTGCAAAGGTCGCAGTCATGCCATCGATCGCCTCAACCACGCGCACGCAGACGGTATTGTCATAAGTGCGATTATCCCCCATGACTCCGACACTTCGCACATTTAGCAGCACCGTAAATGCTTGCCACGTCTTGTCGTGAAAGCCGCTTTGTTTAAGCTCCTCGAGCATAATCACATCTGCCTTGCGCAAAAGCTCCAAATCCGCCTTATTCACCTCGCCCATAATCCGTATCGCAAGCCCCGGACCAGGGAAGGGATGGCGCATAAGCATCTCTTTTGGCATACCCAGCTCACCCCCCAGCGCGCGCACCTCATCTTTAAAAAGCTCGCGCAGCGGCTCAATGAGCTCGAACGTCATCCACTCAGGCAGCCCTCCGACATTGTGGTGCGATTTGATTGTCTTGCTCGGTCCTTTAATCGAAACCGACTCAATCACATCAGGATAGAGCGTCCCCTGCGCTAAATAGGAGATTCCGTTATGTTTTTTCGCTTCAGCATCAAAGACCTCAATAAAAGTTTCGCCGATGATTTTGCGCTTTTGCTCCGGGTCGGTTACACCCTTTAGTTTGCCTAAGAAAATCTCGCTCGCATCGATGGTGATGAGCGGCACATGCAGATTCTCACTAAACATCTTCTCCACCGCTTCTCGCTCGCCCGCGCGCAGCAGCCCGTGATCGACAAAGACGGGAATCAGCCGCTCGCCAATCGCCCGATACAAAAGGCTCGCCACCACACTCGAATCCACCCCGCCAGAGACTGCGCACAGCACCTTTCCTTCGCGCACCTGCGCCCTAATTTTTGCGATCTGATCCTGTGCAAAATTGTGCATATTCCAATTATCCGCACAAGCGCAAATAGAGCGCGCAAAGTTCCGCAAATAGAGCGCGCCCTCGCGTGAATGCGCCACTTCAGGATGAAATTGCACCGCATAAAAGGGCTTATCTTTATGCGCAATCGCCGCAAAAGGCGAATTGAGAGAATGGGCAATGCGCGCAAAATCAGCAGGAATGCGCTCCACCCTATCACCATGACTCATCCAGACCACCTCGCCGCTTTTGCAGCCCTGAAACAGCGGCGATTCCCCATCAAAAATCACCTCAGCCTTGCCGTATTCGTGATGATCCGCTCTTGCTACCACACCGCCAAAATAGTGTGTCATGAGCTGCATTCCATAGCAGATTCCAAGCACGGGAATCCCGAGCTCAAAAATCGCCTGATCCACAAGAAACGCCCCCTCCTCATAGACGCTCGCAGGCCCGCCGCTAAGCACGATTCCCTGCGCCTTTCGCGCCTTGATCGCCTCTAGCTTCTCATGATAGGGGACGATTTCGCAGTAGATCCCATATTCGCGAATCCTGCGCGCGATAAGCTGAGTGTATTGACTTCCAAAATCCAAAATTAAAACGCCACCGTGCATCTTTCCCTCTTTCCGAATTAATCAATCATATAGTGCGCGCCCAGCGATTCCCTGCGCGCCAGCGCACCTTTAATCACTTCACGCGCGCTTAAAAGTCGAAGCTTTAGCATGCGCCCGATTCCGCTCTTTAACATCACTTCCACGCCACCAAGTGCCTCATTTAGCCCGCTTCTTTTGCGCGCGATTCCCACTTTATCCCACATGAGCGTGCGCAAAACGCCTTTAAGTTCATTATCGAATTTCCGCTCCAAAATCTCCTCGATCAGGCGAAATTCACGCGGTTTGTAGCTACTCTCTTTACCCGTGATATGGCGCGCGGCAATCCTTGCAAACACAAGCCCCTCTAAAAGCGAATTGCTCGCCAGACGATTTGCACCATGCACGCCGGTAGAGGCGCATTCACCGATTGCATAGAGATTTTCCATACCTTGCACGCGCGCGAAACTATCCGTCTCAATGCCCCCCATAGAGTAGTGAAATGCCGGTGAAATGGGAATCCTCTCGTGGGGAATCTTAAAGCCATAAGAGGTCAGATTCCTGTAAATGTTGGGGAATCGATTCTTAAAAAACTCCTCGCTAAATTCCGAAATATCAAGGAAAATATCCATGTCAGTTCGCATTTTGTAATCAAAAATCGCACGCGAAATCACATCTCTAGGCGCGAGCTCCATGCGGGAATCATACTCACTCAAAAACCGCTCTCCCCGCTCGTTGATGATTTTCGCCCCCTCGCCTCGCAGTGCTTCAGAGAGGAGAATCTTGCGCGCATGCTTCCCTTGCGTATAGACGGTGGGGTGAAATTGCATCATCTCCATATCGCGCACACGAGCGCCATGCTCGATAATCATGCCGTGCAGATCGCTGCTGATCGTATAGGCGTTGGTGTGGTATTCATAGAGCGCACCCATACCCCCGGAAGCGATGATTACGTCCTTTGCGTAGAGATTGTAGCTGCCGCGCTTGGTCATCACGCTCACGCCATGGCAACGATGCTCATCAAGGAGCAGATTGGTAACGGTGGCATTTTTCCACAACGTGTGAGAGATGAGACCGATGAGATGGCTGTGTAGCACGCGTCCCGTCCCATCACCACCGGCATGCACGATACGCGAAATGGTATGCGCGCCCTCTTTGGTGTAGAGCAGATTCCCGCTTGCGTCCTTATCAAAAGGGACTCCGCGCGCAAGAAGATCGGGCAAAATCTCCAGACTATCGCGACTGAGCCTCTCTATGGCTTCTTTGTTGCCCATTTGTGCGCCGGCACTGAGCGTATCACTCACGTGCAAAGGCACATCATCGCGATCTTTTGCCACGGCGATTCCCCCTTGCGCGTAGAAGGTATTGCACTCCCATGGCTGATCTTTGCAGAGGATTAAGACCTTTTTATCCTTTGGCAGATGCAGACTCGCATACAGCCCCGCCACACCCGCACCGATAATAATCACATCATAAACCATAGGGGCGATTCCTCTAAATTAACGCTCACTTGTGTTCTGCACAGGCGCATAAAAGGGATCATCTTTAAACCCGCACCCGCAAAATGCCACCAGCATGTATGCTATAATCGCCCCATGAAAAAGGCGCATGAAATTCTCTACAATCTTACCCACGATTCCCCCACTTTTAAGCCCTTGCGACAAAAGACGCAAGAGCGCGACTTTATACTTCTGCTCCCTTATAGCCTGCGTCAGGCGATTTTATTCACGCAAATAAAGCACCAAACGCTCCTATTTGCGCTCAATCACCCCGCATTTTTGAAAGAGTTCAATTATAAAATCCCTTTAATAAAGTCGCTATTAATAAAAGCGCAAAAAGAGGCGAAGTTTGATGAGCTCGTGGGGCTTAGCAAGATCGCGGCTTTTGTCTCTTACAGAGCCTTTCAGAGCGAAGAGGAGGAGGTGCGCGAGGAGTTTTGCTATGAGGAGCACGCGAGGGCAAATTTTCACAATCATGCTCAAAATCCAAAGCTCCACGCCATTTTTGAAGAGATTCGCGCAATCATTGAGCGTCATCACAAAATGTCCGATCTTGAGGGTGAAGAGGGCTTTTGGAAACGCCAGCTCCTCTAAATAACGAGCCTTTACTCCTCTGATGTTCCCCGAAACTCTGAAGCAATCTTTAGAAAATCTCCCGGAATCAAGCGGCGTCTATCACTATTTTGACGCACATTCAAAGCTCCTCTACATCGGTAAAGCCAAAAATCTCAAAAAACGCGTGCGAAGCTACTTCCAATTTACCCCCACACTCGCGCCCGCAAGCAAGCTCTCCGCGCGGATTAGCAAGATGATTAGCGAGACAGCCCATCTGCACTACATCATCGTCGAGAACGAGCATGACGCACTCGTGCTAGAGAACTCGCTCATCAAGCAGCTAAAGCCAAAATACAACATCCTGCTGCGCGATGATAAGACATTCCCCTACATCTACTTTGATGAGAGCGCGCGATTCCCGCGTCTAGAAATGACGCGCAAAATCCTCGCACAAAGGCAGATACGCTATTTTGGTCCTTACACAAGTGGGGCGAGCGAGCTGCTTGCAAGCATTTATGAGCTCTGCAAATTAGTGCAAAAAAAGGGCTGCTTAAGAGAGAAAAAGGCATGTCTTTTTTATCAAATTAATCGCTGCACCGCCCCGTGCGAGGAGAGAATCAGCCAAAAGGAGTATGCAGAAATCTTCAAAGACGCCCTTGATTTACTCCAAAATCGCCATAAACTCATCGCCCAATTAAAGGAGCGCATGGAGCGGCTGGCTTTGGAGTTGCGCTTTGAGGAGGCGGGAATCCTGCGCGATCGCATTAAAAAGCTCGCTAAAATCGAGACCTATTCGGAAATAGACCTCGCAAAGCTCGAAGATCTCGACATTCTCGCGCTACAAAAGGGCGAGAGAATGCACATGCTCTTGCGGCTTTTCATGCGCGCGGGCAAAATCATCGCAAGCAGCTCAAAGGTGCTCAAAAACGACACGGGAATCGATGAAAACGAAGCCTACACGCGCGCGATTTTGCATTATTATAAGGAAAATACGCCCCTCCCTCCAACCCAGCTTCTGCTCCCTGTGGAGCTTGAGGGTAAGGCGGAGCTTGAGGCGCACCTCACGGGAATCTTCGGGCGCAAGATTCCCATTGTCGTGCCAAAAGTCGGGGCGAAGCGGCGACTTGTAGAGCTTGCGCTAAAAAATGCAAGTGAGCTGCTGCGCCTAGAGGGGCAAAAGGAGGAGATGCCGCTACTTTTAAACATCAAAGAGCTTCTGGGGATCGACACGATTCCCGCGCGGATCGAGGCGTTTGACACTTCTCATATGCGCGGGGAATCGTGCGTAGGCGCGATGGTGGTGTATGAGGACGGGTTTGTGAAGGATTCCTACCGACGCTACGAGCTTGCAGGCAGCGATGAGTATTCACAAATGCGCGAAATGCTAATGCGCCGAGCTAGTGCCTTTGAGCGGGAATCGCCACCGGATTTGTGGCTACTTGATGGCGGGGCGGGGCAGATCAAAATCGCGCGTGAGATTATCGAAAGCACGGGGGCAAATGTCGAAATCATCGCTATTGCAAAGGAGAAGCTCGATAGCAAAGCGCACCGTGCTAAGGGCGCGGCTAGGGATATTTTGCGCACACAAAAGGGCGAGATTCGCCTGATCCCAAGCGATAAGCGACTGCAATTTTTCCAAAAAATCCGAGATGAGGTTCATCGCTTCGCCATCACTTATCATCGCAACAAAAAGCTCAAAAACGACCAAAAAATCGACCTTCTAGCCCTCAAGGGAATCGGGCGCGGGAAGCTTAAGCGACTGCTTGATTATTTTGGCAATTTTGAGGGAATCAAGCAGGCAAACATGGAGGATCTGATAAAAATTGTGGGTGAAAAGGTCGCTAGGGCGATCAAAGAGACTCTGTAAAGGCATAATCTTACGAACTTGCCCCGCTATGCGCGACCTATGCGCAAATGGAATATCCCCGTGCCTCTTTTATGTATCTTTTTATGCTGAGCTAATTTTTATGTTACCTTTTGTAGCATTTTGCATGAAATTACGCTGATTTCGCCGATTCCTGACATCATAATCCAATTAAGCTTAGCAAATCTGATACTTTTAAAATCATAAAACTTGACTATATATGACTAAAGGTATATAATCAAAAAAGCAATAAGAATATTTGAGTGCTAATTTTTCTGCTTTCTGTGCTATAATTTCACTCACGTAACTTATTGCAAACTTAACATAAAGGCAGAGGGGCATTATGCAGCCTAGGAAATCGCTCTTACTTGATGAGATTATCCGTGAATATGTAAAGCAACAAGAGCCTATCGGCTCGGAATCGCTTCGCCTTTTGCTGGGAATCAAAATCTCATCAGCGACGATTAGGAATCACTTCCGAGCACTCATTGAGGAGGGCGCACTCATGCAGCCCCATGTGAGTAGCGGGCGGATTCCCACAGAGATCGCGCTCAAAGAGTATTGGCGCAAGAGGCTTCCTCGCGCCCATAAGGTTGAGTTCAAAAGCATACAAAATCTTGAGCGTTCTGCGCATAAAGTCGGAATTTTTTGCGCGATTCGCTTCTATAATCCGAATTTTTTCACGCAGCTTACACCCATAAAAAACCGCTTTTTACTCCTTAGCTTTAGCGAAGGTGAGGTGGTTTTGAGGCATTCTAGCGTCATGGAGCGCTTCATGGAGGAGTTTTTGGGGCTTGAGATACGCGAGCTCTATAAGGTCGCGCGCGAACTCTGCGTGCATGAGCTGGCGCAAAAACTTGAGCAGTTCTTAAATCAAGAGCCGTTTTTTAGCTTCGGTTTAGATTCGCTAGCCGATCGATTGCTAAAAAATCACGAGGGCGAGGGGATTTTCCGAGAAATATTGCAAGGGAAAATGCTTGATATGTTCCAAGAGGGACTCTATTTTGAGCAGCTCATTCCCCGCGGGAATCTTGCCGCGATTGAGCGAGTCAAAGTGGGGCAAAATGAGGCAAAGCTCATGCTCGTAGGTGCGCTAAATCGCGATTATGAGGGCTTTTATCGCGAAGCATTAGGATAAATAAATTTATGAAAGGAGAAAAAATGAATGATGCAAACCCAATAGAAACACCAAATGAAGAGCCTCTGGGCGAGGAGCAAGAAAGCTCTGGTGCGCAGTCTGAAGCTGAGGCGAATACTCAAAGCGTCCCCGAGCTTTTGGAGAAAATTTCAGAGCTTGAGGATACCTATTTGCGAATGCGGGCAGATTTTGAGAATACCAAAAAGCGCATGGAGCGCGAAAAGTCTCAAGCTCTGGAATATGCCTATGAGAAAATCGCCTCAGATCTCCTGCCCGTCGTTGATACGCTGGAGATGGCGTTAAAGAGCGTCGGCGAGGAGAGCGAGGAGAACAGGGCACTTCAGGAGAAGTTCATCGAAGGGCTGAAGCTTACGCTTGATAATTTCACTAAAGTGCTGCAACGCCACGGAATCGAGACGATTCCGAGTGAAGGCGAGTTTGATCCGCACCTGCATGAATGTATTATGCAGGTGAATAGCGAATCGCACAAAGCGGGCGAAATCGTGCAGATTTTCCAAACGGGCTATCGCTACAAAGAGCGTATTTTGCGCCCAGCGATGGTCAGTGTTGCAAAGATTGATTAAATTTATTTTTAAAAGGAGCTAACAATGAGCAAGGTATTAGGAATCGACTTAGGAACTACAAACTCCGCTATGGCGGTATTTGAAGCGGGCGAGGGCAAAATCATCGCTAATAAAGAGGGGAAAAACACAACCCCTTCAATAGTGGCATTTACCGATAAAGGCGAGGTGCTCGTGGGAGATCCAGCCAAACGTCAAGCAATCACAAATCCACAAAAGACGATCTATTCCATCAAGCGAATCATGGGGCTCATGATGAGCGAGGATAAGGCGCAAGAGGCGCAAAAACGCCTACCTTATAAGATTGTGGATCGAAACGGTGCGTGCGCTATTGAGATCGCCGATAAGGTCTATACACCTCAAGAGATCAGTGCGAAGATCCTCATGAAGCTAAAAGAGGACGCGGAGGCGTATCTGGGCGAAAGTATCAGTGAGGCGGTCATTACCGTGCCTGCGTATTTTAACGATTCCCAAAGGAAGGCGACCAAAGAAGCAGGGACGATTGCGGGGCTCAATGTCCTAAGAATCATCAATGAGCCCACCTCAGCGGCACTTGCTTATGGGCTTGATAAAAAACATGCAGAAAAAATCGTCGTCTATGACCTGGGGGGCGGGACTTTTGACGTCACGGTGCTTGAAACAGGTGATAATGTCGTGGAAGTGCTTGCCACAGGGGGAGATGCGTTCCTCGGTGGAGATGATTTTGATAACAAAATCATCGACTGGGCAAGCAAAGAGTTTGAAAACGAGTATGGAATCAACCTCAAAAACGACGTCATGGCACTTCAGCGGCTAAAGGATGCGGCGGAAAATGCCAAAAAAGAGCTAAGCAGCGCGAATGAGACGGAGATTAACCTCCCTTTCATCACGGCTGATGCGACGGGACCAAAGCACCTTGTGCAGAAGATTTCACGAGCGAAATTTGAAGGGCTCATTGATGAGCTTATTGAGCAGACCATTCAAAAAATCGACTTTGTCATCAAAGATGCCGGGCTTCAAAAGAGCGATATTGCCGAGGTTGTGATGGTCGGTGGCTCGACTCGGATTCCCAAAGTGCAGCAACGTGTTAAGGAGTTCATCGGTAAAGAGCTCAATAAATCCGTCAATCCCGATGAGGTCGTCTCTATTGGTGCGTCTATCCAAGGGGGCGTGCTTAAGGGTGATGTGAAAGATGTGCTACTGCTTGATGTTACGCCGCTGTCTCTGGGAATCGAGACACTCGGAAGCGTCATGACAAAAATCATCGAGCGGGGGACAACGATTCCCGTGAAGAAGTCGCAAATCTTCTCCACCGCGCAGGATAGTCAGCCCGCCGTGACGATCCAAGTGCTTCAGGGCGAGCGCGAGCTAGCCAAAGATAATAAGTCGCTGGGTATGTTTGAGCTAAGTGGGATTCCCGCCGCGCCACGGGGCGTGCCTCAAGTTGAGGTTACCTTTGATATCGACGCAAACGGGATTTTGACCGTATCAGCGAAAGATAAAGCCACAGGCAAATCTCAGGAGATTAAAATCACGGGCTCAAGTGGCTTAAGCGATTCTGAGATTGATAAAATGGTCAAAGACGCGGAGCTTCACAAAGAGGAAGACAACAAGCGCAAAAGCGTGATTGAGACGAGAAATATGGCGGATTCCCTGATCTATCAGACAGAAAAGAGCCTCGGCGAGTTCAAGGAGCAGTTAGAAGGCGAGGAGACTCAAAAAATCGAAACTGCCATCAATGAGCTAAAAGAGGTGCTCAAAAATGAAAATGCGAGCAAAGAGGAGATTGACGCGAAGGTCAAAGCACTCACAGAAGTGAGCCACAAGCTCGCAGAAGCCATGTATAAAAAAGAGAATCCGCAAGCCAAAGACCCAAAAAACGCAGAGGGCAAGAAAAAAGATGACGACGTCATTGATGCGGAGGTGGAGTAGGATTCCCCTCCCCCTCTTGCAGTTTTGCGAGCTTTTGTAGCCACGCCTTTGCCCGCTCTTCTCCTTTGGGAAAGCAGGCAATCGCGCGGGCGCACTCCTTAGCTCGCTTAAGATTCCCAAGACACAGTGCCTCCTCAAGCTCAAAATACCACTCCTCTTCACGCGCCTCAAAAGCACGCGCTTCAGGCAAAAAGGGCACAATCAGATAGAGGGATTTAAGCTCAAAATACCGCTTGTAATCCTCCTTGTCAATCGCCTCATAAATCATATCAATGAGGTTGGGGACTTTTAATAGCTCCTTAATTACCTTAGAGCGCGCGCTAATCACTTTGTGTCCGAAAAGCACCGCCTCCGCTTCCTCTTTGTGTCCGTTTTTTAACAACTCATCTGCACTTAGTAGGGCTTTTTCAAAAAGAGTCTCCATTTCGCGTGCCATCATCGTGTTGCCCAAAAGCGGATGCGCCTGAATGAGTGAATGCGCCCGTAAAAGATAAGATCGCTCGATGTAGTTGCGAAGCTCCGGAATATGCTGCAACTGCGCGAGATATTTTTGCATCATCATGCGCTTTTGCGGAATCTGCAAATAGGGCGCAAGGAGGCTGTTTGCCTCGCTCTCTCGCCCCTCCTCCATGAGCCCCTGCGCCTCCAAGAGCGCGATATTAAACCGCGCTTCAAGCCGCTTTGCCTCAGGCTCTTCATAGAGCTGCGGATGGGCATTGATCAGCAAATAGGCGTTTTTAAACTCCTTTTGCGCTAGCAGTGCTTCAAGCCGCTTGGGAAGCCCGCTCAAAGCGTAGCTCTTAATCTGCCCGTCATTTGCATAAAAGGTAATCTCTTGGCTCGCCCTATCAAAAGTGAATGCACTATATCGCCGCTTATCACTCAAATAATCCTCGCTCAACACCTCGCCTGTGAGAAAATTCACGATTCCGAGCTTGCCAAACTTACTCAAAAACAAAAGCGTGGCTTCGCTCAGGCGACTCATCTTGATAATCTCTTCGTGCGCTACGCGAAATTTGCTCAGCACCTGCCCTTGAATATAATCCACAATCACGATCTCGCCGCGCGATTCCCCGATTGCGACATATCCACGCTCCAAAAACGTAAAACACCGCGGCAAGGTGCTCGTGACGTAAACAAGCTCGCCATACGTGCCGCGATGGGAATCATACGCATAAACGCTGCGATCATAGCCAATCGCAATCACATGATCCCCGCACGGGCTCTCCTTAATCAGATAGACAAAATCCGGTAGCTTTGCAATTTGCGCCGTGAGCTTCGCGCCCTCAACCTCCCAGCGCGTAACCAGCCCGTCCTTGTTGCCAAGATAGCAACGCTTGCCATCGCTGCTTAGAGCGACCGATTCCAAATGACCCTTGCCGCACGCAAGCGTCGCAATCGGCTTCATCGTGACGCCATCGACCACCTGCACCGATTCCTCACTTGGCTCAATGTAAGCAAAGCGCGGAATCTCCTCTGCAATGCTTATGCGCCCAAACTCCGGTGTCTCGCCCGTGGCAAGCATAAGCGCAGCTCTGTTTTTGATTACCATGTTGATGTAATCAATCAGATAGTAGCTCTTGCTCGCGCGCTCAAAAACGGAGAGATAGCCGCTGCTCGCATGGGAGTGCACGACTGTAGCCACCTGCTCTAGGGGCATTGAGCGCACTAGCGGCACCGACGTATCAAAGCTCTCCTCCGCCTCAAAATCATCAATCTTCATACCGGACTGCATAGCCTCGCTCCTTATCCCGCACTAGCCATACTTTGCGCACTCTATGCGGGGGGATAAACTCCAAAGCCTCTTCCGGAAGCGCAAATATCAGGCGATTCTCACCTCCGATTCCCTCATCACACTGGAATTTAATCTCCAGCACCCGCTCTTTAAGCGTTAAAATCTTATTTTTGATGGCTGAAAGTCGCTCTTTTGAGCCTTTTAACGCCTTTAAAACACGCTCTCTAAGCGCAAGCTGCTTAAGCTTATGTCGCCTAGCCTCTTTAAACGAGAGAGCTATCGCCTCAAGATCCCGATAGGCGTTCTCCCGTTTCTCCAGCTCTGCGAGAAAAATACGCATTTCTGCGCTCTCATACTCAATCTCTTTTTCACGCCAATACTCGCCCCGCACGACATTTTCCAAAAATTCGCGCTGCTCCTGTAGTGAAGCGAGCAAAAGCTTATTCTCTTGTGAAGCGAGCGGATCAAAATAGATCGTATTCATCTTGCCTAACACCCGAGTGATGCGCAGACTTCTAGCGACATAAAGCGTGTTGTTTGAGCCAAGCCGCTCTGCATACGCCTCTTCAAACGAGGTCGTCGTCCCCCCGAGATAGCTCGTTTTCAGCTGCTTTGTGACAATATGCGCCCCCTCGCAAAACTTCACATAAGCATTGCGCGCAGTGAGCGAACCTTTCAAAAACAGCAGCGTCGCATCATCGGCGTGGAGCACCGCGCGCGCGTGGATTTGCCCATTGATGTGCAGCTTTTCCGAACGCAGCGTCGCAGGACCGACATTCCCTTTAACCAAAAGCGCGGGAATCTCAAGCTCCACTCCCTGCGCAATTGCATCGCTCGTGTTGTCCTCATTACTAATTTGCAGCCGCTCAATCTCTAAATTTTTAATCTGCTGCGAGAGCTTAAAATCGATGAATTTCACCAAAGGGGCTTCAAGGACGTTGAGCTTCTTCTCTGCAATCGCGGCAAAACCGTCTTGCTTGGCTCTATACAAAATCGCCTCTTCGTCCTCGTCCTGCTCCACCCCTTCGCCGCACGCGATTCCTATCGGATAGCTCCCCTCGCCAAACCACTCGCCCCGCACATTCCTCCACGGCGCGCGATAGGTGGGCTTGCGGTAGCTAAGCAGCACCTCGCCCTGCTCGACCTTAAGAATCGCCCCCTCCAAAAGCTCGCTATCTTCCTCTAATCGCCCGTGAGCATAAGGCTTTGAAAGCAGTTTCAACGAATAGGGCTTGACAAACTCCGGGGCGCGGAGCTTGCAGATTAAAATACGCGCGGAATCCTTAAACAAATGCGGATCATTTTTAAGCGTAGTAAAGAATCGTGTCAGCTCTTCGTGGAAAGTCTTCCGATCCAGCCCGATTATGTAGCCTTGCAAAATCATCTGTTTTTGGATCAAAAGCCCTAACGTGGGGACAAACCGCTCATCAAGCTCAGGCAGCCGCTCAAGGGATACAACCCCTTCAAGCGCGCTCTCTTCATCGCTGCTTTCGAGCGAAACAATAAAAGGATCGAGCACGCGCCCTTCACGGCTAAAAAAGCGCACTTTATAAAATTGCCTCATGTTATAAGGCGTGTAAATCACTTCATGAAGCGCGCGAGAAGGCAGACGCTGCAAATCCTCTTTACCGCGCACAAAAAAGGTGCTGATTCCCATGATTTCAAAGTCGATTTTGCGCGAAGAAATCTTATATTTTTTCGCCAAACGCAGGCG
Organism: uncultured Wolinella sp.; assembly: GCA_963540505.1. Classification (GTDB taxonomy): domain Bacteria; phylum Campylobacterota; class Campylobacteria; order Campylobacterales; family Helicobacteraceae; genus Wolinella. The sequence goes on along the minus strand of CAUTMV010000004.1, from coordinate 101,594 downwards.
TGTCGCGCGGACATCGGAGCAGACCTCAATCGTCTCTTGCACGCGCCTATCCTATGAGCGATTGCGGGCGGATCCCCAGACGCGAAATCTCCTCATGGATGCGCCCAAACTCCTTGGCATAGCACGCCTTTTCCTGCGCAAATGAGACGTTTAAAAAGCCCCGCTGCCCCAAAGCTCCGCCCGCCCTATCCTGCTCTAAAATCCGAAGAAGCGCATATTTAAAGAGTATCGAGGCGTTTTGATACACAAAGAGGAATCGCCCGCTCATATCAGCGGAGAGCTTCGACCCATTGGGTGCGAACTCCCTTTCCAGCCAATCCACTCGCTCCTTGATTCCTCTAAAAAGCGCGATAATGTGCTCCTTCTCAAATCGCTCCTCATCATAGCGGTGCAAAAATGCATAGGTATCCTCGAAAAAGGCGTATAACTCGCTAGGCTCCATCTCCCCCCTCCTCCTTGTTTTAATTGAGTAATTTTAACGCTTCAATGCAGAGGTTTTTCCATGCACTCACGCCCTCGCTTTTGGAGCAACGCTCATAAGATTCCCGCGCTAGAGAGAGATTCCCAATCCTCTGCGCAATCGAGGCGCGAAGGTAAAATACCTTGATTTGCGTCTGGGAATCGAGCTTTTGAGCAAGCAGCTCATCGACGATTCCCAGCGCGTCATTAAAACGCTGCAAACGCAAAAGCGACTCGACATACGTAAGCTCCGCCCATGGCGAAAATTCGGGGCGCGAATGAACTTTTTGCAGACGCAAAAGCTCCTTTGCATAAAGCTCAATGGCGGTTTCGTCCATCTTTTTGGACGCCCACAAAAGCATCGCTCGATACGCCTCAATCATGCGCGGATCTTCGGGATATTCGCGCTGCAATCGCGCAAAAACCTCGCGCGCCTCATCCTCTCGCTGCTCTTTGGCGAGCGCATTAAAGAGTATGAAAGCCACCTGCGCGAATTGCTTCCTCTTGAGGGAATCGGCGAGCACCAGCGTGTCTCGCGCCGCAGCCGCAGCCCGCGGATAGTTGGGCAACGCCTCTAAAACCTGCGCGTAACGATAGAGCCACTCCAGCCGCTCATTGGGATTTTCTCGCGCGATTCCCTCGCTGGCTAACTCCTGCGCACGAGGCAAAAATGCGCCCTTCAGCAGGCAATCAAAGCCAAAAAGACGCTCAAGATTGCTAAGTTCAAGATGATGATATTTCTGCAAATAGTAGGCGACCTTTTTGCAGTCATTCTCTTTTAGTCCATTTTGCACGAGCCTCGTTGTCGCGGTAATTAGGCTCGGATTCTCAGGCTTTAAGAATCGCTCAAGCTCCAGCACATTTTCCCATTCGCCCAGCTCCACGTAGGTCTCCGCTTTACGCTCATAAGCCTTCTGCGCCTCAGGGGAGTTCGGATAGGTGGTGATAATCCCCTCCAGTCGCTCCAGACGCTTTCTCGCATCGCTCTCATCAAGGACGAAGAGCAGCTTGTCATCGCGCGCGGCGATCTCAGCGGCTGCGGCGTGTTCTTCGTATTGCTCACGGTAGAGGCGATAGAGGCGGTGCGCGTCATCAAAATTCCCCGCAAATTCATACCAGATTCCCGCTTGGCGCAAAAGCTTCTCAGGCAAATCTTCGCCCTCGCCTTCTTCACCCTTTGCGCCCCCCTGCCACATCGACTCGGCAATCTGGGCACTCAAAAGGTAAAATCCCTCCTCGCTAGCCCACCGCTCAATCATCGCGTAGGTTTTAAGCGGATCTTTTTGGAAAAATTTCGCATGGGCTCTGAGCACCTTAGAGAGGAGCTTTTCAGCTTCAGAAAAATTCTTTTTTGAGATGTGGTATTCCGCAAGGCGAAGCGCGGCAAGCGAGGCGGTATCGAGATTCTTGCTCTCATTGAGCGCGTCGGTATAGAGCTGTGGGGTGCGCTTATTATCCCCGTGGCGCAGGAGCTCATCGCCCAAAGCTATGCGCGCCAAAAGCTCAAAATTATCGCCTCGATATTCGCTAAAAAGGCGATCATAATAGTAACGCGCCTCATCGAAGAATCGCAAATCTCCATAGGTTTTCGCGAGGATATACAGCACCTCCGGGATACCGGAATCCGCCGGATATGCGCGACTCCAATTTTTCGCCAAAGTAACGAGCTCTTCGCGAGAATCGGGGTCGTTGAGTGCCTCAAATGCACGGATTTTAAAAAGCAGTAAATCGCGTTTAAAAATCGTATCGGGATAGCGCACAAACGCGTCATCAACGGCACTAATCGCCTCATGATAGAGTCCCTGATCCATGAGGGCTTTGATACTGAGATAGAGTGGAACATCGCTCCCGCTCTCAACCTCTAGGGGCTTTTTGAAAACATCAAGCGCACCGATAAAGGGGGTGCGGGTGTTTTCCATTTTGATGGGGAAATTAATCCCCTTGCGAGGCTTGTTTGAGAGGAAAGGGATTTTATCTTCATAGCCGATCACTTGCCAACGCATGGAGAGTTGCGCCTCTTCGCCAAGAAGCGGTACATGCTCCCTGGGGTCTGCATGGAGAGCGAAAAGTTTAGCGCGCTTTTTGGGAGTGATGATGAGATGGAGTGTGGAGTTGATCTGCTCCACAGCAAGCTTAAAAAAGAGCGTGTTACTTTGGGTAAAAGAGCTCGGGGGCTGCCCCTCCAAAAGGCAGATCACGCGCTCCACCTCGCCGTAGCGATCGCGCTCCTCTTTGCACGGGAATAGGCGTTCGTATTTCAAATTCAGCACGGCAAAATTCTTGCCCTCCTCCTTTGCGCTATTAATCACGACATCAAGCGCATAAAGTGGAGCAAACAGCAACAAAATGCAGAATAACCAACGAGGCATACGATCTCATTCTCTATTTTTGCCCGTGATTATATCCTAAAGCCACGATCTCTAGGAATCAAGCGAGTTTGAATGCTAAAACCCGCTGTATTCGACATATTGTGAGATGAATTCCAACAGGGAATCGACAAAAAATAGCGAAGAGAGCACCATCACGACGGAAAATCCCATAACCACACGCAAGGGCATGGCAGCATTTTTTATAAATATGTCGCGCTCTTGCACTTTGGGCGGCTCTTTTAAAAACATATAAACAATGAGCTTCAGATAATAATACGCGGAAATCGCGCTGTTTAACGCCAACACCAAAGCCAAAATGACGTAGCCCGCATTGAGTGCCGCGCTTAGAAGATACATCTTGCCCCAAAAAAGCGCAAAAGGCGGGACGCCCGCGAGGCTAAGCATGAAGATTCCCATCACAACCGCTCCCACGGGCATGATCTGTATCATTCCGGAGAATCGCTCATAAGGGTGATCATAGCGATGTTTCCACGTGTTGATTTTATTCCTTGAGAGCCACAACATCGTAAATGCGCCCAAATTTGTAAATAAGAACAAAATCCAATACAAAAAGAGCGCGCTAATGCTCTGCGTCGTATCAATCATAATCGCCGCAAGCGCAAATCCAGCGTGTGAAATCGAGCTGTATGCGAGCATGCGTTTGACATCTTCTTGCACCAGCGCAGCGATGTTGGGAATCGTAACCGTCAATACCGTCAAAAGATAGAGAATGCTCCGCACCAAGGAATCTTCAAAGCTCAAAAAGAGATTAAAAAACCTAATCGCCACGATAAATCCCGCAATCTTTGGCACGACGGACATGTAGCCTGCGAGCACGGAGTTTGAGCCCTCATAGACATCGGGCGTCCATGTATGGAAAGGAAAAAGCGAGATTTTAAATCCAATCGCCGCACTCAAAAAGACAAACCCTGCAAGCACCAAAAACAAGGGCTCATAGTCATGTTTGATGAGAACTTCCGCGATGTCATTGATGTTCAGACTTCCGCTTGAAGCATAGAGTAACATCGCACCAAAGACAAAGAATCCCGCCGCCACCGCGCCCATCGTGAAATATTTAATCGCTGCTTCAAAAGCACTTTGGCGATTGTGCATCGCAATGAGCGTATAGAGCGAGAGCGAGGCACTCTCAAGCCCAAGAAAGATCAGCACAAGGGAATCGCTTGAGACCATGAACTGAAATCCCGCGATCATAAACAGAAATAGCGCGTAAAATTCCGGATAGGAAAACTCGTGGAATCGCCTCGAAGTGAGTGTTAGCGGGATAAAAAGCACTGATGCGATCAATATAATAATCTGTGCGAGAATCGCAATGCCATCAATGAGCAAAAAATCAAAAAAGCCCCGCGTATATCCCTTAAAATAGAGCACCACGCCCAAATCAAGCAGGATAAAAAGAATGCTTAGCGCGGTGTAGAAATGCCGCGAATTGCTCTTTGTAAAAAGGTCGATTCCTAAAATCACGAGCGCACCCACAATGATAAGTGCCATGGGAAGAAGCGTGGAGATATTTAGAGCCTCAAGCGAAATATTTATGACATTTAGCATTAATGACTCCTCTCTTGTGTGTCCTCTTGCTCAAGGATTCCTAGATATTTTTGCGCTTGGGGAGTGCGCACTTTTTGCTGCATTAATTCAAGCATGGTGCGCACGCCGGAATCGATGGGAGCGAGAATGGGTTTGGGGTAGATTCCTAGCCAAATCACTACAAAAACCAGAGGCAAAATCGCGCTCCATTCGCGAGCATTCATATCCTTAAGCACGAGATTGTCGGGGTTTTGCACCTTTCCAAAAAACACACGCCTAAACAAAATAAGCATATACACAGAGCCAAAAATAATGCTCGTCCCTGCTAAAAGCGTGAGCATGGGCGAAGCGGCAAAAAATCCAAGGAGCGAGAGGAATTCGCCCACAAAACCAATAGTAAGCGGAAGTCCGATACTCGCCATACTCATAAGCGCAAACATGCTCGCATAATGGGGCATGACCTGAGCGATTCCCCCAAATTCGGCGATGAGCTTGGTATGGCGACGTTCATAGAGCATTCCTACGAGCATAAAGAGTGCGCCACTCACGATCCCATGGCTCAACATGAAAAAGATTGAGCCGCTGATTCCCTCAATATTAAGCGCAAAGCTCCCAAGCACAATCACGCCCATGTGCGAAATCGAGCTATACGCGATTACCTGCTTCATATCCTCTTGTGCATACGCGACCATCGCGCCATAAATAATCATCACCAAACAGAGCGTCGCGATGGGGAACATAAACGCCACCGCCGCGTCGGGAAAGAGCGGGAGTGAGAATCGGAGGAATCCATACGTCCCCATCTTCAAAAGCACGGCAGCTAGGATAATCGAACCGATCGTAGGAGCTTGCCCGTGCGCGTAGGGGAGCCATGTATGAAAAGGAAACATCGGAACTTTGACTGCGATTCCCACAAAAAAGGCGAGGAAAAGCCACTTTTGCAAATCAAAAGGGAGAATCAAAAGATACCAATCAAGTAGCGAGAATGTCCAGATTCCCGCCGTTTCATAATAAGTGTAGGCAAAATAGAGTATCCCAAGGAGCATAATCATAGACGCACTAAAGGTATAGAGGAAGAATTTCACCGCCGCATAAATGCGCTTGCCACTCCCCCAAGCACCGATGATATAGAGCATGGGCGCGAGTGATATTTCCCAAAAAATATAAAAGAGCACCGCATCAAGCGCGCTAAAAACCCCCATAATGATACTCTCTAAAAAAAAGAGCGAAATGATAAGCTTCTTTTGCTCGAAATTCTCATTAAGCGCGATAAATCCGATGAAAAATATAAACGCATTCAAAATAACCAAAAACAGCGAAATGCCATCAATGCCCACAAGATAGCTGATTCCGTAGCTTGCGATGAGCGGTATTTGGTGCAAAAACTGCATCTCACCACTTTGGGTATCAAACCCTGCCCACAAAAGTAGCGTCAAAACAAGCTCCGCCGCGCTTGCAATCACAGCAAAAGCCTTGTAATACTCATTGAGCGTGAGCGTCAAAAGGGCTGCAAGCACGGGAAATATAATGATTAGACTGAGCAGATATTCCATATTTACCCCCTTAGCCCAAAGATCACTAAAACAAGCAACGCCACCACACCTGCAAGCATGAGGCGTAACATTTTGGAGAGATTCCCGCTCTGAAGCACGCGCAACCCCTCACCACTGCGATAAAGCACCAAAGCAATCAAATCAACCACAAAATCAATAATCTTCACATCAAGCTTCCAAGCAATGCGAGAAAGACGCGTATAAGGGCTCATGACGTAGCGTTCATAAAGCTGCGGAACGTAATATTGCGCGCTTAAAAGCTTGTAGATAAAGCTCTCTCTCCACGAAGGGCAAAAGCCTCCTTTGCGGTATTTGTAGATTGCATAGAGGATTCCCGACACGGCGGCAAAACTCGCCAAGGCGATGAGCAAGCTATGGGTTATATCATCAATTATGCGATCATGCAAAGGGAGCGCGGATTTGATGTAGTGATGAAATTCGCCCTCAAAAAAGCCACTCACAAGAGCCAAAATCGCTAGAGGAATCATCGCGCCAAGCATATAAAAATATGCCTCATGCGGGTGCTCTTCGTGATTTTTGGGAGCAAAAAAGACCAGCATAATAAGCCTAAAGCTATAAAACGCCGTGAGCATTGCGCCAAATAAGAGCATGAGCCAGAGCATAAAATGCCCGCTGCTAAAAGCCGCCTCAAGGATTTTGTCTTTAGAAAAGAAGCCCGCGAAAGGGTAGATTCCCGCCAGTGCAACCGAAGCGAGAATCATAAGAATCGCCGTGGCTTTGAGCGGCTTATAAAGCGCGCCCATTTTCGTGATGTCCAGCTTGTCATTCATCGCGTGCATGACATTCCCCGCGCCTAAAAACAGGAGTGATTTGAAAAATGCGTGCGTCATTAGATGAAAAAGCGCGATCCAATACGCACCGATTCCCGCAGCGACAAACATATAACCAAGCTGTGAAAGCGTGGAATAGGCAATAATGCGCTTCAAATCGCGATTAACTAATGCCATGCTGGCGGCAAAAATCGCCACAAACGCTCCAAGGCAAGCGATGAAATATCCCACTTCAGGGAGCAGATCATAAAGCGGATAGGAGCGAATCACAAGATAGACCCCGGCAGTAACCATCGTCGCGGCGTGAATGAGCGCAGAAACGGGTGTAGGTCCCTCCATCGCGTCGGCTAGCCACGTATGGAACGGGAATTGCGCGGATTTCCCCATCGCGCCGATAAAAAGCAAGACACCTATCCACATAAGCGTGCTGTGCTCTAGTGTAGGCAACGTGCTAAAAACCTCGCCATAGCGCACGCTTCCCGTGCTCCAAAAAAGCAAAAAAATCCCAAGAAGCATGCCAAGATCGGCGATGCGATTCATAATAAACGCCTCATTGGCGGCAAAACTCGCGCTTTGCTTGTGATACCAAAAACCAATAAGCATCCACGAGCAGAGCCCAACACCCTCCCAGCCGATAAATAGCCCCACATAATTATCGCTCATCACAAGCACGAGCATGGAGAATACAAACGCGCTCAAGTAGGCAAAAAAGCGATTAAACGCAGGGTCGTGCCTCATGTATCCAATCGCATAGATATGCACCATGCTCGAGACAAACGTAACGACCAACATCATCGTCGCACTGACTTGATCAACAAGGAATCCAAATGATAGCTCCACGCCACCCACGACAATCCAATCAAAAAGCCTCGCTTCTATTGATGTGCCCGTGAGTGTCTGCACAAAAAGCAAAAATGAGGCGCAAAAAGAGAGAGCCACGAGGCTTGAGGCGAAGATTCCCGTGAGGAGATTTCTCTTTAGCGTGGCAAAAAACATACTAAAGAGTGAGCCGATTAGTGGCGCAAAAAGGGCAATATAGAGCAACTTTCCTTCCATCGCCTTATCCTTTCATCATCTGAAGCTGGTCTAGGTCAAGACTTCCATGCTTCTTATACCAAAGGATCAAGAGCCCAAGCCCCACCGCCACTTCGCTCGCAGCCACCGCGATAATAAAAAGCGCGAACATCTGCCCCGCCATATCCTCTATGAAGTGGCTAATCGCGACTAAGGCGATGTTTGTGGCATTAAGCATAATCTCCGTGGCAAAAAAGAGCATGAGGAGATTTTTCCGCCTCATTACGCCGATGAGTCCGATGAGAAAGAGGATTCCCGAAAGGAATAGGTAGTGGTTGAGCGTGATCATCAAAAGCTCCTTTTTTTACTTTTTTTAAGTAGCACTTCGGCGTCCTCATCGCTCATGAGCGTCAAAGAGCGATCCATCTTCTTGCCAGCAAGCACGATTCCCGCGATCATCGCCACAAGCAACATCACCGCGGCAAGCTCGAAAGGAATAAGATATTGTGTAAAAAGCATGTAGCCTAGGGTCTGTGTGTTGCCCACACCTTTGATTATGGGCGATTGCGTCGCTATTTCAGGATCACAAGAGATAGAGAAAAAGGCAAGAATTGGGAGCAAAAGGAGTGCGAGGATTCCCACAAGAATCCAAGCTCTAGCGCGACTCTCCTCTCTCTCTTTGACCTCTTTAATGCTGTCAAAAAACATCATTCCAAAGGCATAAAGCGCGATCACTGCGCCCGTATAGACGATGATCTGTGCTACGCCCAAAAATTCCGCTCCAAGCAGAAAAAAGAATGCGGAGATAAAAATCATGCCCGCAGCGAGTGCGCTTAGCGCGTGCAGGATATTGTGCGTGGTAACGACGATGAGAAACATCGCTGCGGTAAGCGCAGCAAAGAGATAAAAGGCGATGGCTTCAAACATTCTCTTCTCCTTTGGGCGCGATGTAAGCAAGCGGGGTCTTTTTCACCTTGGAATCGGCATTTAAACTAAGCGCGCCAAAGCCCGGGAATTCCCTCTGATTCCCCGCCATGAAGCGTTCAAGCGGTGTTAGCATATCTTCTTTAAGTGCGAAATGAGCGCGCTGCTCGCTGGCATTCTCATAACGTCCGCCATGCACGATCGCAAGCTCGGGGCACACCTCAGCGCAAAATCCGCAAAAAATGCACCGTCCGAAGTTGATTGTGTATTCATGCACCTTTTTGCGTCCATCATCGCCATAGCTCGTCTCCATGCAAATACAGTTGCTAATGCAGATTTTCTCGCACAATCCGCATCCAATGCAACGCTCATGCCCGCTCTCTAAGAGCCGCAAAAGCTCGTGTATCGCGCGATAACGTGGAGATAGCGGGAGTCGCTCCTGCGGATATTGCGTCGTATGGATATTAAAACGAATCATCTCGCGCAGCACCAGCCAAAGTCCCTTAAATAGCTCGCCATTAATGCTACGCTTAAACACCTGCGCTAGCCTGCTGCGCACACTTAGGGGGCAGCTTGTCGCTTCAATTAAAATATAATTTTGTTTCTCCATATTTCCCCTTTACAAAACTAAGAAAATGCCCGTAATAACGACATTCACAAGGGCTAGTGGCATGAGGACTTTCCAACACAACCACATAAGCTGATCGGGTCTAATGTGGGGCCACGCCGCGCGCACCCAGAGGAATAAAAACAAGAAGAATCCGACCTTAAGCAAGATCGCCGCTCCTCCGGGGATAAAAAAGAGCGGGTTAAACCCGCCCAAAAAGATGAGCGAGGCGAGGAACGCGAGGGTAATCATGTTGGCATATTCACCGATAAAAAACATACCCCAGCGCATGCCCGAATACTCCGTCGCATAGCCCGCGACAATTTCTGCTTCATGCTCAAGCAGATCAAAAGGCGTGCGATTGAGTTCGGCATAGCCTGCAATAATAAAGAGCAAAAACGCAAGCGGCTGAGAGAACACGAGCCAGCCTCCCCCGCTTTGGTAGTTATTAATATCAATGAGCGAGAGCGAGCCGACAAGCATGAGTGGCGCAAGGAGCGAAAGCCCCGAGACTACCTCAAAGCTTAGAAGCTGCACCACCGCGCGCGCTGCGCCTAGGAGCGAATATTTGCTATTTGAGCTCATGCCTGCAAGAAGCGGTCCATACATGCCCGCCGCACCGACCCCCAAAACAAAGAGGATTCCCACGTTAATATCCGCTACAATCGGGCGCACCGTATGATTCCCGATATTAAATTCGGGAAAAAACGGCACGGCACTCATCGCAATAAACGCCGTAGCAGCGGATATTACAGGGGCGATTCTAAAAATAGTCTGATTTGCCTCAATGGGGACAATATCCTCTTTAGTAAAGAGCTTGATCCCATCGGCGAGAATCTGCAAAATCCCGTAAGGTCCGACATACATCGGTCCTAAGCGTCGCTGCATAAAGGCAAGCACTTTGCGCTCGATATAGGTCATAAAGCCCGCAAGAGCTGAGAAGATAGCGACGATTAACAAAACTTTAATCATCGTCTCAATGATGAACGCACTCATGTATTGACCCTTTTTAGTGTGAGATTTGCGAAGCGATACCCCTGCGCAAACAGCAGGTGGGAATCGCCGAAATACGGATAAGTCGAGACCGCTAACCACTCGCCCTCCATGGAGGAATCGGGGAAAATTGGGAGCGTGATGGGTGCACAATCGCTTAAGCCCTTAGGCAAGAGCTCAAAAAGCGTGCCGCTTGGGACGTTGAGCTTGTGCAAAAAGCTTGGCGAGACGTAGATTCCCGCTTTGGACTCTAGGAGCGAAGATTGCGCTGTGAATATGGAAAATTGCGAAGCGGGATCGCGTGCATAGGCATTAAACTCGCATGCGCTAAGAGGTGCGGGAATCTGCGCGAGCGCGGAGGGCTCTTTGCTCACATTCCCAAGCCCATACCCCCTCCTTTGTGTCCCATCATTTTCATAATGATTGGGCAGGGAATCAAACTCGATTCCCAGGAATCCTTGCTCTTTAGGGAGAAGCGGGGTGTAATCAATGGTGTTTTCCAGTGTGAATCCCAGGGCTTTAGCAAGATCGTTTAGTTCATAGCCTTCATAAGGAAGAGCGGGGTGGATAGGAATCACACGTTTATCAATATTTAGGAGTGTTCCCTCTTGTTGATTTAGTGCAGGCATGAGAAGATTGGCTTTTTTGGGAAGTGAAGAGAGGATATAGTCTCCTTGAGTGTTATAGCCAATCGTGTAATTGCCTTTCTCTTCATCTAAATCACAGATAAGAGATACTCCTAGGGTATTAGTGGATGGAGGGGTGAGGAGGATTTTTAGATTGCTGTGTTTTTGGAGGATTCCCAGCATGCGAGCAATATTGATTGCTCGTTTATGTGCGTAGAGATCTGCACCGATAATAAGAATGGGGGAGGCGGAGGAGAGGATACTCTCTCTAAGCACGTGAATATCGCCGATTCCAAGCTCTTCACTCAAATCGCTCTCATATCGCTCTTCATAATCTTGTGCATTTTGAGGCTGCGATTCCCCGCTTACTTCATCTTTCTCGCTCGATTCCCGCACGGGTATTGTGGTGCGCACCATGCGTTCATTTTTGCGTAAAAATTCCGCCAATTCGCCTTTGATTCCCCGCGCAAAAAGCTGCAACAAAAGAGCTATCACGCGCTCTTCACTCATGGGTACATAGCGCACACTTTGGACATTTTTACTAAGCTCCAACATCGCCGTATCTTCGAGCGGATGCAAATAGAGGAGCTGTGAGCCTTTGCGCATTTTAAGCGTGTTATTGATCGCGTATTTGAGCGCAGGGGCATCATAACGCACCGCTGTGCCAAGGGTAATCACAAAATCACTGGCGGAAATATCCTCTTTTGTCGCATTATACAGCTCGCCTGAAGCCTCGCCAAAGGCATTTAGGAATCGCTTGAATGCCCATGCTTCGGGATTATAAAGCTTATAGCCGTGCGATTCCTTAAGTTTTTGAAGAATCAGTGCCTCTTCATTAGTAATATAGCTGCTAAAAGCAATCGTATCCGCACGCATAAAGGCTTCTAGCGCGCTATGGAATTGTGCATTGTCTTTAAAAGAGTGAGTGCAAATATCAAAGCCAAAACGCCCAGCACCACAGAGATTCCCAAAGTTCCAGTCATTAGAAACGCGATAAATACGCCCTTGCTTCACTTCATATCCGAGCAGACAGCCCATGGAGCAATGCACGCAACTGCTCCAAATCTTCTCAAGCTCCCACGCATTGCTTGTGTAGTGAAAATGCCGATGTGTGAGCGCGCCCACAGGGCAGACTGAGACGCATTCACCGCAATCCACGCAAAGTTCCTCTTTGGCGCGCCCAATAAGCGATTTGCTAAACTTATTCCACACGCCATAAGCGTCCTTAGGCATGCTATCTTTAAGCTCCTTAGGAGGTGTGTCGCCCTCGCTTTTGATGCTCTTAAGCGTGGAATCGCCGATCATATCTTTACACAGTGTCACGCATCGCTCGCACGTGATACAGAGGCTCGGATCATAAAAGACCTGCCCCCACGATTCCTTGGGCTTGTGGGAATCGCGAATGGAATAATCCTGCTTGTGCGTCTGCATTAAAAGCGTATAATTTTGCAATTCACATTCGCCGCTTTTATCGCACACACCGCATTCTAACGGATGATTGACCGCATAGACTTGCAAAATCGCCCGTCGCTCTTCGAGAATCTCGGGGGTGTTGGTGTAGATTTTCATTCCCTCTTTGGCTTTGGCGTTGCACGCATAGACGCGCTTGCCATCGGCTTCGACCATGCAGAGCTTGCACGCAAGCGTCGGAGAGCAGCGCGAAAGGTAGCAAATCGCAGGGATAAAAATCCCCCTAGCGCGCGCGACCTGCAAAAGATACTCGCCCTCATGGCAAGTAATTTCCTGCTCATCAATCCACAACCTCACCTCGCTCATGCTCTGCTCTCCAGCCGCTCTACTTTCACACGTCTATATGGATACCCATAGGGAATGTCGCTGATGTTTAAAATCGCGATTACGCCCTTAAGCATGGGATCTTCTACGAAAGTGCCGCTCCATTCAAACCCGGGCGCGCTCACGCGCACCAAATCCCCTGAAGTAATCTTAGCCGCCAGCGCAAAAGGGCGCGCACCGCGTAGCTGCACCGCCTTATCGCCCTGCAAAATCATCTGCGCTTCAGGCGAAATGGAAGGAGTGTAGAGAATCGTGCCGTTATACTCATCGATCTCATCCACTTCCTCTAGCGATTCCTCGGGATTTTGCGGGGTTGTGGGCGGATTTTGGATCCCAAGCCCATACCCCCTCCTTTGTGTCCCATCATTTTCATAATGATTGGGCAGGGAATCAAACTCGATTCCCAGGAATCCTTGCTCTTTAGGGAGAAGCGGGGTGTAATCAATGGTGTTTTCCAGTGTGAATCCCAGGGCTTTAGCAAGATCGTTTAGTTCATAGCCTTCATAAGGAAGAGCGGGGTGGATAGGAATCACACGTTTATCAATATTTAGGAGTGTTCCCTCTTGTTGATTTAGTGCAGGCATGAGAAGATTGGCTTTTTTGGGAAGTGAAGAGAGGATATAGTCTCCTTGAGTGTTATAGCCAATCGTGTAATTGCCTTTCTCTTCATCTAAATCACAGATAAGAGATACTCCTAGGGTATTAGTGGATGGAGGGGTGAGGAGGATTTTTAGATTGCTGTGTTTTTGGAGGATTCCCAGCATGCGAGCAATATTGATTGCTCGTTTATGTGCGTAGAGATCTGCACCGATAATGAGAATGGGGGAGGTGGAGGAGAGGATCGCGCGCACAAGCTCGCTAAGCTCCTCCTCGCCTAGGTTTGATTCTGAGCTCACATAGCCCACATCAAAGGAAGAGAGAAACTCGCCCAGCCTCCCCTCATGCTCCCCTACAAGGCTCGCCATAAGTAGGGCGACCACCCCTTCTTCCGCGCCCACTTCATAGCGCAACATTGCATTACTCTTTATGCGCGATTCCTCAAGCGGATGGAGCACAAACAGCTTTGCACCGCGCGTCTTTTGTGCCTCATTCGTTGCACTTCTTAAAAGAGGCGCTTCATCATAAAAACGCCCGCCCAACGCCACGATACAATCGCTATTTTGCACACTCTGCACGCTCGTATCATCGCGTCTGCCTTGATGCACCTCGCGATAAAATCTCCCAAACGCCCACGCCTCGGGATTATAAAGCTTATAGCCGCGCGATTCCTTAAGTTTTTGAAGAATCAGTGCCTCTTCATTAGTAATATAACTGCTAAAAGCAATCGTATCCGCACGCATGAAAGCCTCTAGCGCGTCGCTAAAACGCGCCTCACTCATCAAATCCGCCATAAAACCCTCCTCCTCTCCCTCGTTTCTAAACGCATAACGCCCCATTTTGCACAGCTTCCCAAAGTGCCGATCCGAAGTTACTCGGTAAATTTTACTCTTTTGGTGCTTTTGTGCAATCTTCACTTCATAATCCAAAGCACACGAAAGCGCGCAATGATGGCAGCTTGAGGAGATCTTCTTCAGCTCCCACGCATTGCTTGTGTAGTGAAAATGCCGATGTGTGAGCGCGCCCACAGGGCAGACCGAAGCGCATTCACCGCAACTGCTGCAATGTGCCGCCTCATTAAATGCGATTCTTGAGGCGTAACCCCCGGGTTGCACCCTCAGGCAGGAATCGCCCACTATTTCATTGCAGACGCGCACGCACCGCTCACACATAATACAAAGCGACTCATCATAGAGGATATGCTCGCCCCACTGCTCGCGCGCCCTAGGAATCTCGCGCGCGCAAAACTCCTGCTCGCTCACGCCAAATTCATGCACGCGATTTTGCAGCTCGCATTCGCCGCTTTTATCACACACGCCACATTCTAGCGGGTGATTGAGCGCATAGAGCTCCATAATCTGCCGACGAAATTTGCGTAACTCCTCGCTCTGCGTATAGATATTCATGCCCTCGCGCGCGGGAGTTTGGCAGGATAGAATATACCCTTGCGTATCCGATTCCCCGACCAGACACAGGCGACAAGAGGCGATGGGAGCGACTTTTGGGAGATGACAGAGGGTCGGGATATAGATATTTGCCCTGCGCGCCGCGCTAAGAATCGTATCCTCCTTATGCGCTAGCACCTCGTGTCCATCGATTTTCAGTCGCACCATGAGAGCTTCCTCACACCACTGCCATAGCGATGTAATAACATCGCATGCAACGCTCGGATTCCCGCAGGGCGTCTTCTAATTTTAAGCCGAAATTCACTTCCTTGAAGTTGTTTTTGCGTTTCTGTGGAGGCTCTTTTTGTGATTGCTCCCGTGGGATTCCCGCAAGCCAGCCCTGCACGCGATCAGGTCGATAAACCTTCGCCTCTTTAAGTAAGTCCTCCATTTTCTCTTCATCGCTCAAAGCAATTTCGCCATTTTGCAGGAATCGCGCCACCACAGAGGCGGCTCTTTTGCCCTGCCCCACGGCATTGACAATCGTGAGCGGTCCTTGCTCGCAATCCCCGGCAGCAAAGACTTTAGGGACGTTTGTGCTCATATCTTTACCATTAGTCTTAAAGCCTCCGCGTGCGGTGCGCTCTATGTTCCACTCATGAGGGATAAAGCTACCATCCACATCCTGAGAGACCGCGGGAATCAGCACATCACAATCAAGGGCGAGCGGCTCTTTTGGGATTTTCTTGAGCGAGGGCTTTTTCGCGCCCGCCTCATAAACCACCTCGTATTCATCGATGAGTAGCGACTTTATCGCGCCCTGCTCGCTCAAAATTTCAGAAATCGCCCTTTGGAAGAAAAACTCCACGCCCTCTTCCAGAGCCTCGTGATACTCCTCTTTGGAAGTGTTTTGCACCAGCGTCGCCTCATCGCGCCGATAGAGCATGATGACACGCTCCGCCCCCAGCCGCACGGCACACCGCACCACGTCCATCGAGGTAAATCCCCCACCCACGCAAATGACCCTCTTACCCGCTAGGTTGGGCAGAGTTCCGATATTAAATTTGCTCGCCAGATTAATCCGATCCAGCCACGGAATCGCAGGCTCATATCCGATAAGCCCCCCATTTTCGCCTTGGACGTCGAGCTTTTTAGAGATTCTCGCACCCGTAGCGAGAATAATCGCATCATAGCTATTGTTCAGCTCTCTCAAACGCGCGCTATCCACGGTGTGATTTGTAAAAAAGCGCACGCCAAGGCTCTTTATCATCTCGATGTCGTGATTGTAGCGATTGATAGGCATTCGATATTCGGGCACTCCGACACTCACTTCGCCCCCAAGCACGGGAAGCGCCTCAAATACATCGCTCAAAATCCCCTCAAGCGCGAGGTAATACGCACTCGCCAGCCCCGCAGGCCCCGCCCCGATAATCGCGACTTTCTTATCGCGCGCGGGTGCTTTAGGCGCGCGCGGATGGATATATTCGCCATGACGCTCTTTCTCATAATCCGCCCCCAAACGCTTGAGCTCCATAATGGAAATAGGCTCATCAAGATCCAAACGCCGACAAGCGTGCTCGCAAGGATGGGGACAGACGCGCGAACACACTTGCGCTAGGGGCATGCTCTTGCGGGTCTGCGCAAGGGAATCGCCAAGCAGCCGATCCCTCACGCCCTCGATATACGCTGGAATATCCACATGCGCGGGGCATGCATCCATGCAAGGAGCGGTAATTTTCGCGATATAGCGCGCGGGAGCTTTAGGCGCGATTTCGTGAGATTGAGGGGACTTGGGCGAAAACTGAGATGGCTGAACAGACTGGGGTGCGTTTAGATTCCTAACACGCGGTGTATCGCTCAAATCCGCGCGCGTGCTATCAGCATTTTTCACATCTTTAAGCAACTCGAGGAATCGCGCCTCATACGCACTAAGCAGATCCAAAATAGGCAGGGGAGTCGTCTTGCCCACTTCGCATTTGCTTGTTTTTATCATCAACTGTGCGACCTCCTTAAGCCGCACAATATCCGCACGCTCGCCCTTTCCTTGAGTGATTTTATCAAGCAGGTCAAAGAGGATTTTCCCGCCAAAACGCCCGGGAGCACACCGACCGCACGCCTCTGCGTAGCATTGATATTGCCGCGCATACTCGCGGGCTAAAGCGACTACATCAACTTCGGGATCATAGATACTCACGCCATTCCAGCCGATAAAAGCCTTGAGCGATTCCCCTTGTGGGGGCGAGAATTCATGACCTAGTCGCCATGAGGAAAATAGGCTCACGCGCCTCTCCTCACAACAATCGTCCAATCCACCTCATTAAAGCGTAGGGAATTAAGTAGCTCATCGCCCCGTGCATGCACAAGCTCGGCACTCTTTTGCACCGAACTAAAATCACCCACCTCAAAGAGAAAAATCGCCACCTCAAAAGGCGCGACTTCATGTCTAAGAATCTCATCCATTCGGGTATAAAATTCCGCCTTTAAATGGCGCAAATCAAATCGCTTCATCGGTCAATCTCACCAAAAACAAGATTCAAGCTTCCAATAATCGTCACCACATCGGCAAGATAAAGCCCGGGGAGCAGATCTTGCAAAAGCCCCGTGTGGAAGAAGCTGGGCGTGCGGATTTTTAGGCGATAGGGATAGGGCCCGCCTTCAGAGCGAATGAAAAATCCCAGCTCGCCTTTGGGCGATTCCGTGGCGCAATAGACTTCTCCCACGGGCGGACGCATGCCTTGGGTTATAAGCACAAAATGCTGCATGAGCGAGTAATTTTGCGTCATAATCTGCTCTTTGGGTGCGGAGATATACTGGGGCGCGTGCGCCATGATTTCACTCTTTGTATCAGGGTAGAGTTTGATGAGCTGATATAAGATTTTGATACTCTGCCTCATCTCCTCCATGTAGAGCTTGTATCGCCCGTAACTATCGCAACTATCGCTCACGGGAATATCAAACTCCATCTCCTCATACAGCTCGTAAGGCTGCTCCTTGCGTAAATCCCACTTAATGCCACTCCCACGCAGCGTAACACCGCTACAACCCCAGCTCTTCGCCATTTCAGGCGTGATGATTCCCACATTTTCAAGGCGCATTTTCCAAATTCGATTCTCATCGAGCAGCCCCTCATAAAGCGCGATATTTTCGGGCAACTTTTCTAGAAATCGACGCAGGGAATCAATCCACCCATCGGGCAAATCAAGCGGCACTCCGCCGATTCTTATGCTTGAGTGCGTGAGGCGCGCGCCACAATAATCCTCCATCAAATCCAGCGCAAATTCGCGCTCCCTAAATGCGTAGAGAAAAATGCTCATCGCCCCCACATCAAGCGCGTGGGTTGCGAGCCAAAAGAGGTGCGAGATGATCCGATTGAGCTCAAGAAGTATCATGCGGATCACTTTGGCGCGGCGCGGCACATCAATCCCCAAAAGCTTCTCCACCGCGAGCGCAAAGGCGTGATTATTCGAGCCAGCCGCAATATAATCCATACGATCGGTCGTAGGAAGAAACTCGTTGTAGATCATATTCTCGCCCATCTTTTCCATGCCGCGGTGCAAATAGCCCACATCAGGCACGGCACGCACCACCTGCTCGCCCTCCAGCTCCAAAATAAGCCGCAACTGCCCATGTGCTGAGGGGTGCTGAGGACCAAAATTGATGATCATATGATTATCATGACGCTCAAAGACAAGATTTTCATAAAAGGGCTGAAGTTTATTGGGAATCTGCACGCTCATTTGCGCTCCTTTAGATTCTTGCTTTTTTCTGGCTTTAGCCTACGCACAAACGTTACACCCTTGTTCTCCTGATAAGCAATCGGGGTCTCTTCTGTTTTTGGCTCCTCCCCATAGGGCACTTCATGTCCGATTCTTGCAAAACGCTCGGTATCATAGCGGTCGATTCTCGCGGAATCGCGATTCTCCGCGCCGATCACATCGCGATATTCGCGCCCGAAAATCTTATCCACCTCATACCACTGCGCCGCCTCATCGCCCTGAAGCGGATAGCTTTTACGCAAAGGATAACCGCTCCAATCATCAGGCATCAAAAGACGCTTTAAATAGGGGTGATTAAGCACGCTAATCCCGAACATATCATACATTTCGCGCTCACTCCAATCCGCGGCACGATAGAGATCCTGCACCGATTCCAAGCATTCCCCCTCGTTTAAAAAGAGCTTCACACGCATGCGACGCCGCCCTTTGAGCGAAAGAAGCTGATAAAAAACCTCAAAGCCATTGCGCGACTCAAGATAATCAATCGCGCTGAGCTCGCTAAGCACCTCATAGCCCATATCTTGCAACCTCTTAAGCGCGCGGCGATTATCCTTCGGGGCGATATACACGACCCAATCCCCGCGCTCCACGTAGCTATCAAGCACCTGCACTTCTTTGGTAAGCTCGGCTAATTCGGAGGCAAATTCCGCGTAATGTTCGAGCGATTCCCGCGGAATCGTGGGCTTTTGGTAGAAGCGATCGGAATAATAGACCTTTTTTTGAGCGTTTTTTTGTGGCTTAAAATCTCTCATCACACAAGCCTTTTTGGCGGAAGTTTGCGCGAAGCCTTTTGGCGACGGATCTTTTGCTGAAGCACCATAAGGGCGTATTGAAGCGTCTCGGGTCTAGGTGCGCAGCCGGGAAGATAAATATCCACAGGGATAATGCGATCACACCCCTGCACCGTGGCATAGGTGTTAAACATACCCCCGGTATTGGCGCAACTCCCCATGGAGATGACCCATTTGGGCTCACTCATCTGATCATAAAGACGGCGGATAAATTCCGCGTGCTTTTTAGTCAGCGTCCCGGCAATAATCATCACATCAGCTTGTCTAGGGCTCGCGCGAAAGATCGTCCCGAAGCGGTCAAAATCATATCGCCCCGCACCGCTTGCCATCATCTCAATCGCACAACAAGCCAGCCCGTATGTCAGAGCCCACAGCGAGTTGCTCCGCCCCCAATTCACCAAATGATCCACCGTCGTCAAAACAACGGGCAATCCGCCGCTTTTGAGATAATTCACTTCATGCTGTGCCACTCAAGTGCTCCTTTTTTCCACGCGTAGATAAAGCCTATGCCAAGAAGTAAAATAAAAAGTATCATCTCAATAAATCCAAACGCGCCCAAGACCTTAAAATCCACCGCCCATGGGAACATAAAGAGGATCTCCACATCAAAAAGGATAAAAAGCAGTGCCATGAGATAAAACTGCGCGGAGATTTTGTTGGGCTGCTTATTGGGCAGAGGACCGCACTCATAGGGTGCGAGCTTGAGCTTTTGAGTATCTTTGCGCGCGAGTGTCCCGCCCACAAAACGCGCCAAAGCTGTAGTCGCAAAAAACGCAACAAACGTAAAAAAGAAGATAAAAAATACCCCAAAATAGGGGTTTTCAAAGTTTGTGTGGCTCATAAATGGCACTCCTTTGGGGGCTTAAAATATTTTTAAAACTTATGGGAATTGCCGCATTTCAGTCAAAACAATAACTCTTCGTGTGCGCGGGTAATTGTCTCAAAAAAAGCTAAATCGGATATAAAAACTTCAAAAAAAATTAGAAAAATAACTTGAACAAAAACCATGTGAGAAATATAAGCAAACTGAGTGGCGGAATTTTAGTCGCTTTGACATGGGAAGCAAAATGCTTTTAAAAAGGGGCGGATTCCTAACACAAAGGAATCATCTCTCTTTGACGCTTATGAAAAATCGCATAATGCGTATATCCAGCCTCTTTTGCCATTCGCTCAATCTCCTCCCTAGCGTATCCCACTTGCTCGGGGGCGTGCGCGTCGCTGCTAAAAGTGACGGGAATCTCAAGTGTGTGTGCAAGGCGCAAAATCTCTGCGCTAGGATAGGCTTCCGCGACCTTTTTGCGCAGACCCGCGGCGTTAATCTCCATAGTCATGCCCGATTCCTTGATCGCCTCAAGTGCGCGCAAAATATCGCTCTGCACGTGCTCGCTAGGCTGATGACCAAAAACCTTAAAGAGATCAAAATGCCCGACGATATCAAAATAGCCACACCCAGCCATGGCAATGATTTCATGAAGGTAGATACGCCAGCATTCATCAAGATCGCGCCGATCATATTCGGCGATGAAAGCGGGATTGTCAAAGCCCCAATCCTCAATAAAATGCACCGAGCCAATCAGGTAATCGCACTCAAAATTTAGCACCGATTCTTCCATGTACCTGGGTAGATAATCCACCTCCAGCCCGAGCATAATATCGCACACACCTGCGTATTGCGCCTTAAGCTTTAACACATCATCTTGATATTCCGAAAGCTCTGAAAGCGACATGCGATACGCTTTATCAAACTCCATGGGCGCATGGCACGCAAAACCAAAACCGTCGATTCCCCGCTTAATCGCCTGCTCTATATACTCATTCATCGTGCCTACGGCATGATTGCAACGGGTTGTGTGATTATGCAAATCATAGCGCATAAGGATTCCTTAATGAAAGGCACGAGAATACTACGGAGGATTTTTGGGGAATCTTGCTAAAAATAGCAAGAAATAGGGGCGAGCAAGAGAGGGGATTAGCCCTTTCTCTTCTCGATAATCTCTTTGGAGATGTTTCCGGGAACTTCACCATAATGGCTAAACTCCATTGTATATGTCCCGCGTCCTTGAGTGGCTGAGCGTAGATCCGTCGAATAGCCAAACATCTCCGCAAGGGGCACAAACGCATTAATCACTTTCACGCCTGAGCGATCACCCATGGAGTTAATTTGACCTCTTCGCCTATTCAAATCGCCGATGACATCGCCCATGTAATCTTCAGGCACTTCAACTTCAACTTTCATAATCGGCTCAAGTAGCACGGGACTCGCATCTCTAGCCGCGTCCTTAAACGCCATAGAACCCGCAATCTTGAATGCCATTTCTGATGAGTCGACATCATGATAGCTACCATCATAAAGGGTAACTTTGAAATCCACAACGGGATAGCCTGCAAGCACCCCAGACTGCATCGCTTCCTTGATTCCCTTATCAACCGCAGGGATATACTCTTTAGGAATCACGCCGCCGCTAATCTCATTGATAAACTCATAACCCTTGCCCGCCTCTTGCGGCTCAAGCTTAATAAATACATGCCCATACTGTCCGCGACCGCCCGATTGCTTCGCGTATTTGCACTCTTTATTGACTGCTTTGCGAATCGTCTCACGAAATGCAACCTGTGGCTGCCCAACCTCTGCCTCGACTTTAAACTCACGCTTCATACGATCGACAATAATCTCAAGGTGAAGCTCGCCCATACCCGAAATAATCGTCTGACCTGTCTCTTCATCGGAAGCGACGCGGAAGCTTGGATCTTCTTCTGCAAGCTTGGCTAGAGCGATCGCCATCTTCTCCTGATCTGCCTTGGTTTTTGGCTCAACGGCAATCGAAATAACCGGCTCGGGGAATTCCATACGCTCTAGAATCACCGGCTCTTTTTCGGAGCAAAGGGTATCCCCTGTAAGCGTCTCTTTAAGTCCTACAAACGCACAAATCTCACCTGCATAAATCTCCTTAATATCTTCGCGCTTGTTTGCGTGCATTTTTAGCAACCGCCCAACGCGCTCTTTTTTGCCCTTTGTGGAGTTATAGACATAGCTACCGCTCTCAAGACTTCCTCGATAGACGCGCACAAAGGTTAGCTGCCCGACAAATGGGTCGGTCATAATTTTAAACGCAAGGGCTGCAAACTCGCCATCATCGGAAGATTGGACGCTAACCTCTTTCTCTTCATCTTTGGCATCAACGCCCCTAATAGCCGCAACTTCCGTAGGTGCTGGGAGATACTCCACCACCGCGTCTAAGAGAACCTGCACGCCCTTGTTTTTGAAAGATGAGCCGCAAAGCATTGGGATAATCGACATAGAGTGGCAACCAGCCTTGATTCCATGCTTAATCTCTTCAACACTAAGTTCCTCGCCATTGAGGTATTTCTCCATAAGCACTTCATCTTGCTCGGCTGCGGCTTCGATCATCTTCTCGCGATACTCGTTAGCCTTCTCAAGCAAATTCGCGGGAATCTCCTCAACATCGTAATTCGCGCCCATAGCTTCATTATTCCAAACATAGGCTTTCATCTCGATGAGATCCACCACACCCTTAAAAGCATCCTCTGCACCGATAGGAATCACGATGGGCACGGGACGAGCCTTGAGACGCTCGCTGATTTGGCTCTCTACGTTATAGAAATTCGCGCCGATTCTATCCATCTTGTTGACAAAAACCATTCGTGGGACGCCGTATTTGTTTGCTTGTCGCCAAACCGTCTCACTCTGAGGCTGCACACCGCCAACAGAACAAAATACCGCAACAGCCCCGTCCAAAACCCTCATGGAGCGTTCTACTTCAATGGTAAAATCCACGTGTCCGGGGGTGTCAATGAGGTTAATTTGATAATCCTTCCAAAAGCAGGTAGTCGCCGCCGAAGTGATCGTGATACCGCGCTCCTTCTCCTGCTCCATCCAGTCCATAGTCGCAGCCCCGTCATGCACCTCGCCGATTTTGTGGCTCACGCCCGTGTAGAACAAAATCCTCTCTGAAGTGGTCGTCTTTCCCGCATCAATGTGAGCGGCAATTCCTATGTTACGAATGCGATCCAGTGGTATCTTTCTTGCCATACGATTCCCTTAATTAGATTTGATAGCTAGATAAAAATGAGGCAATGTAGGAATTATACAGGGTAATTCATGAGGGAATCTCGGATAATCCTCCACAAAATCCCCTATCCTACACAATTACCAGCGATAGTGGGCAAAAGCCTTGTTTGCTTCAGCCATCTTATGAACGTCTTCTTTTTTCTTGAATGCAGAGCCGCGATCATTCGCAGCGTCAATCAGCTCATTGGCTAGTCGATCGACCATGGTGCGCTCATTTCTTTTTCGTGCTGCTTCAAGTAACCAACGAATTGAGAGGGACTGCTGGCGAGCCGGACGAACCTCCACGGGTACTTGATAGGTCGCACCACCCACACGCCTACTACGCACTTCAGTCGCAGGGCGGACACGCTCAAGAGCTTTTTCAAAAACCTCGATTCCCTTCTCTTTGGTTTTCTCTTCGATTCGATCAAACGTAGCGTAAATAATCTTCTCCGCTACACTTTTTTTACCATCGAACATCATCTTGTTGACAAACTTTGTTACCACTTTATTGCCATAAATAGGATCGCCCAAAACCTCTCTAACTGGAGCTTTTCTTCTTCTCATAAAACTATTCCTTACCCTAAATTATTTCTTACCTGCGGCTGCGCCACCAGCTTTAGCTTTTTTAGCACCATACTTGCTTCGTGAAACGGTTCGTTTCTGAACGCCTGCCGTATCAAGCGCACCACGGATAATGTGATACTTCACACCAGGTAAGTCCTTGACCCTACCGCCACGGATCAGCACGATTGAGTGCTCTTGGAGGTTATGCCCCTCGCCGGGGATATAGCTAATGACCTCAAAACCGCTTGTAAGTCGTATTTTCGCGACTTTCCTAAGAGCCGAGTTTGGCTTCTTTGGAGTCGTGGTATAGACACGAGTGCAGACCCCGCGTCTCTGAGGGCAATTAAGCAAAGCAGGGGATTTAGACTTCTTAGTCGCTTTCTTTCTCTCTTTTCTAATAAGCTGATTAATCGTTGGCACGCTCTTTCCTTAAATCAAAATTTCCTAATAAGATTCTCCGAACAAAATGAAGCGCATTTTACTAAAAAAAACTTGCGCTTCACTTAACAAAAGGGCTTTTACACCCCCTCACTTTTCTCTTTGATACGAATCTTCCGATTCTTATACACTCCCGTTCCTACAGGAATCATGCGACCCAAGACCACATTCTCCTTGAGATCTTCCAAGAAGTCGATTTTTGCCGCGATACTTGCCTCCGTCAAGACTTTGGTCGTCTCCTGGAAAGACGCGGCCGAAATAATACTATCGCTTCCAATCGCCGCGCGCGTGATTCCCAAAAGCACCGGCTCAGCAATCGCCGGCTCGCCTCCTAGTCGCATGATACGCTCATTCTCCTCGCGGAAATATCGCTTGCTGATAAGATCGCCCTCGATGAATTTCGTGTTGCCGCTATCGATGATTCTCACCTGTCGCAACATCTGAGAGACGATGATCTCAATATGCTTATCCGCGATATTTACCCCTTGTCGGCGGTAGACCTGCTGCACTTCGCTGACAATATACTTGTGCAGCTCCTTCTCGCCCGAGATTCTCAAAATATCATGGCTTGAGACCACTCCATCGGTAATCGCCTCGCCCGCATGGACAAACTCGCCGTTATGCACCAAAATATGCTTGCTCTTATCGACCGCATATTCGCTGGCACGCCCATCGTCTGCGGTAATCACGATACGCTCTTTACCTCTAATGGGCTTACCAAAGCTAATCACGCCATCAATCTCCGCAAGCACCGCAGGATCTTTTGGCTTCCTTGCCTCAAAGAGCTCGGAAACTCGGGGTAGACCCCCTGTGATGTCTTTTGATTTCGCGAGAGCTTTTGGCGTTTTAGCAAGCACATCAGCCACCTCAACACTCGCACCATCGGTAACAAAGACCGCCGTCTTGGAATCAAGCGCATAACGCGTCAGATTCCCATCATTAGAGGCGATCACGATGGTAGGCTTGAATGAAGTGGGCAGATACTCGTTGACCACCAAACGCGTCTGACCGCTTAGCTCATCGACCTGCTCGGTAACTGTCACGCCCGGGATAATGTCTTCATATTTCACGATTCCCGCACTCTCGGCAATAATCGGATTGGAGTAAGGATCCCAGTCGGCGATAACGATTTGCTCGTCGCTTGTGGGGCTTGCAATCAGCGTATCAGGCTTCACTTCAGCACTATCAGCCACTTCGACAATCGATCCACGCGCGATGTAATGCCTGATTGCCTCTCGATCATTCTCATCAGCCACCACAGCAAACACACCCTTTTCATCGACTTTTTCGCCTTTGCTTACCTCTCGATAGCGCTCAAGATGATCGCCTTTGAGCTGATAATACTTCACGATTCCATGCTCTTTGGAGAAAATCTTCTGCGTAATAGGCGCATTGTCCTCGACCTTCAGCTCACTCGCATGGGGAATCCGATTAGGCACATTCCAGCCATCCTTAATAATCTCAACGATACTTCCATGCTCGCGCACCTTCGTGCCATTCGCATAAGGGATGTAGAATTTGCCCTCGATTTTACCCGTTACGCCGGCTAGCTCGTTGGGCTTTGCAATATCGCTCTTTCTCAGCGAATAACGCACCGTCTCCTTTTTGCCCACAATGCTGACAATCACCTCTTCGTGCGCCGTGTCGATTCTTAGCTCGCCCGCAAAGGGTGCCTTAATCTTTGGCTCAACCAAAAGCACTGCTGCATTTCTGCGATTCGCGACAATATTTTTACCCTCTTTGTTTTTATAGGTTTTGATATTGTAATAGCGGATAAAGCCCTCTCTCTCGACAACGACCTGACGTTCCTCTTGCGACCTTGAGGCGGTTCCACCGATGTGGAATGTCCTAAGTGTAAGCTGTGTCCCGGGCTCGCCGATGGACTGCGCCGCGACAACCCCGACCGCTTCGCCGGGGTGAGTTACTTTGCCCTCGCCCAAATTCAATCCGTAGCACTTGCTGCACACGCCCTTTTCCGCTTTGCACGTTACAGGTGTGCGAATAATCACGGACTTAACGCCCGCCTCTTTAATGCGTTTTGCCATATCCTCATCGATGAGCGTTCCCTCGCTTGCGAGAATCTCATTAGTAATCGGATCAATCACATCTTCAGCAACCACGCGACCGAAAATTCGCTCCTCTAGCGGCTCAATGAGCTCGCTACCCACGGCAATATCGGTAATCTCGACCCCTTCATGGGTTCCGCAATCCTCCATTACTACCTTAACATTTTGTGAAACGTCAATGAGCTTACGTGTCAAATACCCGGCGTTCGCCGTTTTGAGTGCAGTATCGGCTAGACCCTTTCTCGCTCCGTGCGTCGAGATAAAATATTCAAGGACATTTAGCCCCTCTTTGAAGTTTGAAATAATCGGCGTCTCGATGATCGTTCCATCAGGTTTTGCCATTAATCCCCTCATCGCAGAGAGCTGACGGATCTGCGCCGCGCTACCTCTCGCCCCGGAATCCGCCATCATATAGATGGAGTTAAACCCGCCCTTATCTGCCTGCACAAGCTTCATCATCTCACTGCCTAGGGCGTTATTCGTATCCGTCCAAACGTCAATGATTTTGTTGTAGCGCTCCTGCTCTGTAAGCAGACCCGCACCAAATTGCGCTTGGATTTCCTTGACCTTTTTCTTGGCATTCTCAACGTTTTTGCGCTTAATATCGGGCACACGAATATCATCGCTTGAGATGGAGATTCCCGCTGCGGTTGCGTATTTGAAGCCCAAATCCTTAAGGTGATCGAGGAATTTAGCCGTGATTCCGAGCCCACCCTCTTTATATACATGGTCAATGAGTGTCGCAATGTCCTTCTTCTTCAAGACTTTATTCCACAAATTTGCGGGAACAAAATCGGGGAGAATCGACTTAATAATCATTCGCCCTACCGTTGTATAGATCGGGCGACGATCGAGAATCGTGCGAATTTTGGTGTTAATCTCCACCGCCTGCGCATCAAGAGCCACCATAATCTCATCGATGTTACTAAAGAGCTTGTGCTCGCCCTTTGAACCATCTTTCGCAAGAGATAGATAATAAAGCCCCAAAACCATATCCTGAGAAGGGACGGTAACCGCCTTTCCACTTGCAGGCAAGAGGATATTCATCGAGCTTAGCATCAGGAGCTTGCACTCGGTAATCGCCTCTTGAGACAAAGGCACATGCACCGCCATCTGGTCGCCATCAAAGTCTGCGTTAAACGCCGAGCAGACGAGCGGGTGAAGCTGGATTGCTTTACCGTCAATCAATTTGGGGTGGAACGCCTGAATGGACTGCTTATGGAGCGTCGGCGCGCGGTTTAGCATGACGGGATAGCCCTCGACAATCTCTTGCAAGCACTCCCACACCTCATTGCTCCTTTGCTCAATCATCTTTTTGGCTTGCTTCAATGTCGTCGCATAGCCCTTTTCCTCGAGTTTTGCCAAAATATGCGGCTTAAAGAGCTCAAGTGCCATTCCCTTAGGCAATCCGCACTGATCCATGCGTAGATTCGGACCCACAACAATGACGCTTCGTCCTGAGAAATCGACCCGCTTACCAAGGAGGTTTTGTCGGAATCGACCCTGCTTGCCTTTGATGATTTCAGAGAGCGATTTGAGTGGTCGCTTGTTTGCGCCTTTCACAGCATTTGCATTGCGTCCGTTATCAAAGAGCGCATCGACGGATTCCTGCAACATGCGCTTTTCGTTGCGGATAATAATCTCAGGCGCATCCAGCTCCATGAGCCGCTTGAGCCGCTGATTCCTATTAATCACGCGTCGGTAGAGATCATTCACGTCGCTAACGGCAAATTTGCCCCCATCAAGTGCCACAAGCGGGCGCAAATCCGGCGGAAGCACAGGCAAGGTAGTGAGCATCATCCATTCGGGTCGATTCCCTGAGTTTAGGAAGCTCTCAACCACCTTGAGGCGCTTAATGATCGTCTTCTTTTTCGCTTCGGAGTTTGTGGATTTTACTTCTTCGCGCAATACCTGTAACAACTCGACAAGGTTAATCTGACTTAAGAGATCCTTGACCGCCTCACCTCCCATCTGTGCGAGGAATCCCGTGTGCTCAAATCGCTGATTGAGGCTCTGATACTGCTCCTCATTGAGGACATCATACTTCGCGACGGGCTTTGTTCCCTCGTTGTCATAATACGCCTCGCCGGGGACTTTGACGATATACGCCTCATAATAGAGCACGCGCTCAAGGTCTTTCATCTTGACGCCCAAAAGCGTCCCGATACGACTAGGGAGCGAATTGACATACCAAATGTGCGCCACAGGCGTAACCAAATCGATGTGCCCCATTCGCGAGCGACGCACGTTTGCTGAAGTTACCTCAACGCCGCATTTCTCGCAGACAACACCTTTGTAGCGCATTTTTTTATACTTACCGCAAAGGCATTCATAATCACGCACAGGTCCAAAGATTTTAGCACAGAAAAGTCCGTCTCGCTCGGGCTTTAGGGTGCGATAATTAATCGTTTCGGGCTTTTTCACCTCGCCATTACTCCAGCTTAAAATCTTCTCAGGGCTTGCGAGCATGAGCTGAAATGCGTTGAAATCCGAAGGGCGATCGTCCTCTTTAATGGGCATAGGCACAAAGGAATCCTCCTCTGACTTCCCATAGACTGTTACATCAAGCGCAAGTGATTGAAGCTCTTTAGTCAAAACATAAAATGTCTCGGGAATCTCCGATTCCTTCACGGGCTCACCTCGCGTAATCGCCTTGTAGGCTTTGACACGCCCCTCCACGTCATCGGATTTGACCGTCAGCATCTCTTTTAGCGTGTGTGCCGCGCCATACGCCTCAAGTGCCCATACTTCCATCTCGCCAAATCGCTGCCCGCCAAAGAGCGCCTTACCACCCACAGGCTGCTGTGTAACAAGCGAATAGGGTCCCGTGCTTCGCGCATGCACCTTCTCATCGACGAGGTGGTGGAGTTTGAGCATATACATGTAGCCGACATTGACGCGCTCTTGCATCTTTGCGCCCGTTTTACCATCATACAGCTCCGTCTTGCCGTCCGTATCGATTTTAGCAAGCTCAAAGAGTTTGGCAAACTCCTCCTCATTGACTCCTTCAAAAACCGGAGTGGCGAATTTCACGCCCCTGCTCCAATCCCTCGCATAGGCAATCAACTCCTCATCATTGAGTGCACGAACGAATTTCTCGATTCCCACCATTTTGGAAACCTGCGCAATTTCGATGATTCTCGCGCGCAATTTATCAATCCACTCTTTGCTTTGCTGCTCAAACATCTCGCCGATTTGCGCGCCGAGCTTTTTGCCCACAAGCCCCAAATGCACCTCTAAAATCTGCCCAATATTCATACGAGAAGGGACGCCTAGCGGATTTAGGACGATTTCAACGGGCTCGCCATCTTTGGTATAGGGCATGTCAATCTCGCGCACGATATTAGAGACAATGCCCTTATTCCCGTGTCGCCCCGCCATTTTGTCGCCCACTTTCAGCTTACGCTTGGTTGCGACATAAATCTTCACAAGCTTCACGACGCCGCTAGGAAGAATGTCATCTTTCTCAAGAATTGAGAGCTTCTCCTCGTGCTCCTCGCTGAGATTTTTCTTCTGTTCCAAGAAGCTGCTTTTAAGCTGGTCATAAGCATTCTGAACGGATTTGGAATAGCACTTCACAAGCGCATTCATCGCAAAGCGATTGACCTTCATGAGGTCGCTCTTATCGACCTTGCTTCCCTTTTTGTAGCTCTTTTCATTGACGCTCGTGCCGCTGGCAAGCGATTCCTTAGAGAGCATTGAAGTGAGGCGTAACACCTCCTCGCGATCGAGCATCATCAGCTTATCGTGATGTTCCAAATCAAGCCGCGCTTTCTCCTCTTCATACGCCGCAATCGCGCGACTGTCCTTCTCGTATCCCTTTTTGGTGAAGATTTTTACATCAATAACCGTCCCTTCCAGTGATGGAGGGCAGTAGAGGGATTTATTGACGACATGCCCCGCTTTTTCTCCAAAAATCGCACGTAAAAGACGCTCCTCCGGAGTGGGCTTCACTTCGCCTTTTGGAGAGACTTTGCCCACGAGAATCATGCCCGCGCTGACATAAGTGCCGATTCTTACGATTCCGCTCTCATCAAGATGAAGCAACTCCTCCTCACGCACGTTTGGAATATCGCGAGTGATCTCCTCGATTCCGTGCTTTAGCTCCCTTGCCTCAATCTCTTTCTCATAGATATGAATGGAAGTGAAAGTATCCTGACGAATGAGCTTCTCGCTCACAACAATCGCATCTTCAAAGTTGTATCCATTCCATGGCATGAACGCCACGCGGATATTCTTGCCCAGCGCGAGCTCGCCCCTGTCCATATTCGGACCATCGGCGATAACTTGCCCCGCCTCAATCGCCTCGCCCTCATTGACGATAGGAGTTTGAGAAAAGCAGGTATTTTGATTAGTGCGCAGATTTTTTTGCAAGGAGTAGTGATCGATGTAAGCTCCATTCTCATCTTCGCCCAAAATGTAAATATTCTTTGCATCAACTTTCTCGACGATTCCCGCACGATCCGCCTTAATCGCCTCCCAAGAATCGCGCGCGACCGTCTTCTCCATACCCGTGCCGACCACGGGAGCATCGGGATTAAGCAAGGGCACGGCTTGTCGTTGCATATTTGAGCCCATAAGCGCGCGGTTAGCGTCATCATGCTCCAAGAAAGGAATCAGCGACGCCGCCACGCCCACAACCATACCGGGGCTGAGGTCGATAAGATCAACCTTGCTCTTTTCAGAGAGGACAATCTCGCCGTTGATTCTCGTCTCAATGAGCTCCTCTTTAATGCTTCCATCACTCTCAAGCACCGTGCTGGCAGGGGCAATAACCAACCCCTCTTCCTGCGTCGCCGTGAGATAGACCACCTCATCACTCACTTTGCCCTCGATAACCTTCTTATATGGAGCTTCGATGAAGCCAAGCTCATTGACTTTTGAATAGGTCGATAGCGTGTTGATAAGACCGATATTCTGACCCTCAGGCGTCTCAATGGGGCAGATACGTCCATAATGCGTAGGGTGCACGTCTCGCACCTCAAAGCCCGCGCGTTCCTTAAGAAGTCCTCCCTCACCCAGCGCGGAAAGGCGTCGCTTGTGCGTTACCTCAGATAGTGGGTTGGTCTGATCCATGAATTGTGAAAGCTGCCCGCCGGTGAAAAACTCAAGAATCGTGCTTGTAATCATCTTGGAATTGACCAAATCATGGGGCATTAGCTCGTCGAGATTCCCGCTCATGGTCGTGAGCTTATCGCGAATCGCCTTTTGCATTTTGACAAGCCCCGAATGAAGCTCGTTAGCAAGCAATTCGCCTATGGCTCGAATCCTTCGATTCCCCAAGTGGTCGCGATCATCGATATGACCGTGCCCGTTTTTGACGCGAATGAGGTATTTGACGGTATAGATAATATCCTCGTGTGTCAGCACGGTAACGTAATTTGGCACATCAAGATCAAGCTTGTGATTCATCTTCATTCGCCCTACACGCGTAAGATCATATCGCTCAGGGTCGAAGAATAGCTGTTGCACGAAGCTTTTGGCGGCATCTTTTGTTACAGGCTCGCCGGGTCGCATGACTTTATAGACGCGAATCGCTGCAAGGTCGTTGTCATCATCGATTTTTTCGGTTTGGCGGAGCAACTTTAGCGACTCATTATCCGCAATAAACGAATGAATAATCGAAGCATCAACCCCCTGTGCAAGGTCATTAGCGATGGTAAATTCGCCGATTCCCAGCTCAATGAGCTTCTTCAGCTTACCTTCATCAAGCTGCACGAGCGTATCCAAAATCACCTCGCCGCTCGCTTTATCCACAATTGGCTCGGCCAAATGACGATCAAGCAGGATTTCTACAGGGTATTCTACCCACGCTAACCCCTGCTCTTTGAGCGTTTTGGCACGTTTTTGGGTAAGGCGTTTGCCCGCTCCGATGATGAGATTCCCCGACTCATCGCGAATATCAAACTCAATCCTGCCCACCATCTCTTCAGGATCAAAAGGCATAAGGTATTTACCTTTCTCATAGCGCACTTTCATGAGCGGATAGAAAGTCTTGATGATGTCCTGTTTGCTGTATCCAAGCGCACGGAAGAGGATAGTCACGGGGACTTTCCTGCGCTTATTAATCCGCACATAAAGGGTATCTTTGGCGTCATATTCAAAGTGGAGCCATGAGCCGCGATCGGGGATAATCTGCCCTGTGTAGATGAGCTTATTCGAAGAGGTCGCCGATTCCTCCTCTTTGAAGATTACGCCGGGGCTTCTGTGGAGCTGATTGACGACCACCCGTTCAACACCATTAATAATAAACGAAGTGCGCTCGGTCATCAAGGGAATCTCACGAACAAAAATGCTCTGCTCCTTGATATCCTTCACTCCGAGCTTCTCACCGCTTTTTTCATCTTTCTCCCAAAGCACCAAACGGATCTTCACCTTCAGAGGAACAGAATAGGTCAAGCCCCGCTCCATCGCCTCTCTGACGGTATATCGCGGCTTCCCGTAATCACACCCCGCATACTCCAGCGTGAGGCGATTTTGAATGTCATGAATAGGGAATATCGATCGAAAAACCTTCTCGATTCCGCTCTCTTCATTGGCACTAGGCATCAAAAAAGAGTCATAGCTGTTGCGCTGAAGCTGAAGAAGGTTAGGAATCGCAACGTCTTGAGGGATCTTCGTAAAATCAACCCGTAATCTATTACCTGATTTTAAAGTCTTTGGCATGGTCTGTAACCTCGTAGTAGTATTTTGGAAGAATGATGCAAACTAGGAGGGGAAAGCTCCCGTCTCCTAGCATTAAAGGCGATTTCGTAAAGGCGGCAAAACTACAAAATCTATTTAATTTCTACTTTCGCGCCGACCTCTTCGAGCTTCGCTTTCATTGTAGCTGCATCTTCTTTATTGACGCCCTCTTTAACGGTGGTAGGTGTCTTCTCGACCGCGTCTTTAGCCTCTTTTAGTCCAAGACCTGTGAGCTCTCGCACAACCTTAATGACATTGATTTTCTTCTCTCCGCCATCAACCAAAATGACATCAAACTCAGTTTTCTCTTCAGCTGCTGCACCTGCAACCGCGCCAGCTGCTGCACCTGCAACCACAGTAGGAGCCGCAGAAACGCCGAATTTCTCTTCAAAAGCCTTAACAAGCTCAGAGAGCTCCAACACAGAGAGACCACCGATGTAGTCAAGAAGTTCTTCTTTAGTGATTGCCATGACATTCTCCTTCGTTTTTCATGTTTATTTTTAGATTTTTGCGATTAATTCGCATCTTTTTGTTGCTTCAAATTGTCTAAAGCGGTAACAAAATACCTTGCCGGCGCACTCCAAACAGAAAGTAACATACCGATAAGCTCTTCTCTTGAAGGCAATTTGGACACAGCCTCGATGTGCGCTACATTCACCACATTGCCATCAAAATGTCCGAGCTTAATCTTGAATTTGTCGCTATTCTCTTCGGCAAATTTCACGATCGTCTTAGAGAGAGCAATCTGATCATCACTCCACACAAAAACATTCGTCTCTTTGAGCTCAAGCCCCTCGGCATTCGCATTTTTTAACGCGATTCCCGCTAGGGTATTTTTAATGACTTGAACCTTGACACCATTTCCTCTCGCCACGCTTCTGAGTGTCTCAAATTGTCGAACGCTCAAGCCTTTGTAGTCGCAAATGGCAATCGCGCTAGAGGCTTTAAACTCTGCACTCAAGGTCTCAATGATTCGGGTTTTTTCAGCTTTTGTCATTCTATGGTCTTCTCCTTTCCGACCTATAACCTATTGCAGGATAGGGAATCCTAATTAAGCAGTCGCTCCCACAGTCATCAGTCTAAGATAAACAAACAAGAGCTCTTATCGAGCGTCCATCAACTCCTGCGCATCAAGTTCCAAAGAGGGACTCATCGTAAGGGAAATCGCAGCATGTCGGATAAATTTGCCCTTTGCGCTGGCAGGCTTCAGTCGGTTAATCATCTTCACAAGCTCGAGCACATTCTCCTTGATTTTTTCCGCTTCAAAGCTCGCTTTACCCACGGGAGCGTGGATATTGCCCTTTTTATCGACACGGAAATTAACCTGCCCACTCTTGACGTTATTGACCGCCTTAACTATATCAGCGGTAACCGTCCCTGTTTTTGGGTTAGGCATGAGCCCCTTAGGACCGAGAATTCGACCAACTTTACCCACGAGTGCCATCATGTCGGGAGTTGCGATCACAATATCAAAGTTGATGTTGCCGTTTTTGATCTCTTCTGCGAGATCATCATCTCCCACTACATCAGCACCGGCGTTGCGAGCCTCATCAGCCTTCACGCCCTTAGCAAAAACCGCTACGCGCACCTTTTTGCCAGTGCCATGTGGGAGCACGACTGCACCGCGAATCATTTGATCTGCGTGCCTAGGGTCTACTCCGAGCCTCAATGCTACCTCGACTGTTTCATCAAATTTAGCGGAGGCGAGGGATCTAACATTAACAGAAGCGGTTGTGATATCGTATATTTTTTGCGTGTCTACCTTTGCGAGCAGAGTCTGCATTCTTTTTGTGATTTTCTTTGACATTTTATACTCCAACTATATTTTCTGTTTTGTTAATCCACAATCTCAATACCCATACTTCGGGCACTTCCTTCAACAATCTTAATCGCGCCCTCTTGGGATTTGGCATTAAGATCTTCCATCTTGGTCGCCGCTATCTCAGCCACTTGAGCTTTGGTTAGCTTGCCAATCTTATTTTTCAGTGGATTGTCAGAGCCTTTTTGGATTCCCGCAGCTTTCTTAATCAGATCGGTAACAGGGGGCTTTTTGGTCACAAATGTGAAGCTTTTGTCTTGGTAAATCGTGAGCACCACAGGGATATTGAAGCCTCCCATGTCTTTCGTGCGCTCATTAAATGCCTTGCAAAACTCCATGATATTTACCCCGCGCTGACCCAGTGCAGGACCTACGGGAGGAGACGGATTCGCCTTCCCTGCGGGAATCTGAAGCTTGAGTTCGCCAACAATCTTCTTAGCCATAATTCAATCCTTATTTAGTAAATGGGTATTTATACGATCTTCTCTACTTGTGAATACAATATTTCTATGGGTGTGCTACGCCCAAAAATAGAGACGTTCAGCTTCAATCGCCGATGCTCCATATCATACTCCTCGACAGTGCCTGTGAAATTTGCAAAAGGTCCCTCAATAATCCTGACCACCTCGCCCGTTTCAAAAGAGATCTTAGGCTTGGGTGCGG
This sequence comes from uncultured Wolinella sp., assembly GCA_963540505.1. Lineage (GTDB taxonomy): Bacteria > Campylobacterota > Campylobacteria > Campylobacterales > Helicobacteraceae > Wolinella. The sequence continues at coordinate 66,064 of CAUTMV010000004.1, read as the reverse complement.
CTCGATTCTTGACCTTTTCAAGAATCGTCTCAATGTCAGAATCGCTCAAAGGGGTCGGCTTCTTCGCCTCTCCGATAAAACGCCCTACACGAGGAAGCGACTGAATAAGATGCCATAGCGCAGTGTCCAAATCCACCTTGATAAAGACATACCCCGGATAGAGACTACGCTCGGTGATCTTCTTCTTGTTATTCTTGACCTCGATAATATCTTCAGTCGGAACAACAATCTGCTCCAGCCGATTCTCGACCTTATTCTCTCGAATAAGATTCTCAATCGCACGCTTGACGGACTGCTCGCTACCGGAATAGGTTTGTATCGCATACCATTCAAATGACATAAGCTTTCCTGTCTTAGGTTACAGAATACTGGACACAGAAGCAGACAAAATCAGATCCACCAATGCCAAAAAAAGCGTAATCACACTTACGACCACCACAACAGAAATTGCGGCATTCCTAACCTGCTCTTTGGTCGGAAAAATCACCTTGGCAAGCTCTTCTTTGGATAAGTTGTAATAGATCACTAATTTTTTCATCGATTTCACTCTATTCTACTTGATTTTGGCAGGTCAGGAGGGATTCGAACCCCCAACACTCGGTTTTGGAGACCGATGCTCTAGCCATTAGAGCTACTGACCTAAGCAATATTAAGGCTGGAGATTCTCATAACGAGAATCTCCTCCTAGCTTTTGAGCTTAACTTCCTTATGAATAGTATGCCTATTCAATCTAGGGCAGAACTTCTTGAGCTCCAGTTTTTCCGTGTGGGTCTTGGCATTCTTAGTAGTGCTATAGTTGATATCACCAGACTCAGAACACTTTAGTCCGATTTTTACTTTCATAGAAACTCCAAAAATGACCCCCGATTCCTAGGGGTCATAAAATTACTTAAGAATCTTGGTAACGACACCTGCACCAACAGTTCGCCCACCCTCTCGGATCGCGAATCGTGTGCCCTCTTCAAGAGCAACAGGGGCAATTAGCTCGACGTTAATTTTCACGTTATCGCCAGGCATAACCATCTCAACACCCTCAGGTAACGTGATTGAGCCTGTAACGTCGGTTGTTCGGACGTAGAATTGAGGACGATAGCCATTAAAGAATGGAGTATGTCGCCCGCCTTCCTCTTTGGAAAGAACATACACTTCGCCTTCAAAAGTCGTATGAGGAGTGATTGATCCTACCTTGCAAAGAACCATTCCCCGCTCGACCTCTTCTTTTTTTGTTCCTCGGAGAAGCACACCGACGTTATCGCCCGCTTCACCCTTGTCAAGCTCTTTTCGGAACATCTCAACACCCGTGACCGTAGTCTTTTGTGTGTTTTTAATTCCCACGATCTCAACTTCATCGCTAACCTTAACCACACCACGCTCGATTCTTCCTGTTACAACCGTTCCGCGTCCAGCGATAGAGAATACGTCCTCCACGGGCATAAGGAAAGGCTTATCCACATCTCGCTCAGGGGTTGGAATGTAGCTGTCTACCTCAGCCATAAGTTTAAGAATCTTCTCTCCCCAAGTGCCCACTGTCCCTGCTTTTGCCTCTTCAAGAGCCTTGAGCGCAGAACCTGCAACAATCGGAGTATCATCTCCGGGGAAGTCATAATTGCTAAGAAGCTCGCGAACTTCCATTTCAACGAGCTCAAGAAGTTCCGCATCATCGACCATGTCTTCTTTGTTCAAAAACACAACAATGTAAGGAACACCGACTTGTCGTGAAAGAAGAATGTGTTCTCGTGTCTGTGGCATGGGACCATCAGCAGCGGAAACAACGAGAATCGCACCGTCCATTTGAGCCGCACCTGTGATCATGTTTTTAACATAATCCGCGTGCCCCGGACAATCCACGTGAGCATAGTGTCGATTATCCGTCTCATACTCAATGTGCGAAGTTGCGATTGTGATTCCTCGCTCTCGCTCCTCAGGAGCATTGTCAATTGCGTCATAATCCTTAAGCTCGCAAAGACCTTTTGTTGCAAGCACCGCAGAAATCGCAGCACTCAAAGTGGTTTTACCATGGTCAACGTGACCGATAGTTCCGATATTGACATGGGGTTTGCTTTTTACAAACTTTTCCTTTGCCATAACTCTCTCCTAAATTAAATTAAAGTGGGGCATTTTACACTAACTACACCAAAGACCAACATAAGAGCGCGCTTACCCAAATCGCACTCTTAACCGAAAAACTGGAGCCCATAAGCGGGATTGAACCGCCGACCTCTTCCTTACCAAGGAAGTGCTCTGCCACTGAGCTATATGGGCACATCTTGTGTTATGGTTTGTTTGAAAGTGTCAATGAGGAACTAATTTTAGCGATGAAGTAAATCAGCTCCCAGTCCTCTAAAACAGGTGGAGCGGGAAACGGGACTCGAACCCGCGACCCTCAGCTTGGAAGGCTGATGCTCTAGCCAACTGAGCTATTCCCGCAAAAAGACTATCAATGGTGGTGAGACGTGGATTCGAACCACGGAAGACATAGTCAGCAGATTTACAGTCTGCCCTCGTTGGCCACTTGAGTATCTCACCCCATATCGTCATAACACTGGTCAAACACTGAAAAATGGAGCTGGCAAAGGGACTCGAACCCCCGACCTGCTGCTTACAAGGCAGCTGCTCTACCAACTGAGCTACGCCAGCAAATCCAAAAAATAGTGAAAATAGAACGCACAAACCCTGCCAAAAATAAATCTGCCCAAAATTTGTGAAGCGTGATTATATAAGCTTTTATGCGCTTTGTCAAGGAATCGGGGGCTACTTTTGGTGATATTCTTCATCGGTGAGCGGTTTTAACGCAGGATTACAAAGAAGCTTCTGCTCTAAGCTAATTTTCTTAAGAGGAAGAGGCGCAGGGGAGAGAATCGTCCCTGCGCGATCAAGCCCGTTGTGATATTCATAAACATTAAATCCCGCTAAATGCGCTCCATAGCGCATTGCCGAAGATTGCGTATAGGTCGTTACGATTCCCTCATTTTTGAGAATCGCGCGAAGCTCAGTAAAATACTCCACACTCCACAGTAGCGGATTCCTCGCGGGCGAGAAGGCGTCTTGATACACGACATCAAAATCCGCGGGAATCGCCCTAAGATACTCCCTCGCATCGCCGATAAAAAGTTCAAGGCGCACGCCATCCACACAGACACTTTGGCTCTCTAGAAGCTGATGTAAATAGAGCATCGTCTCAGCCAGCTCGGCGGGGTATTCAAAATCCCACAGCTGCGCCAAAAGCTCCCTGTCTATTTCAGGCGAATAGATCTCTAGCACCCCTTTAAAGGCACGATTCTTATACTCCTTGAGGCTCACAAGCGTGTTGTATCCCAGCCCAAAGCAGATATCAAGAATCCGAATCCTAGGCAAAGTAAGCAGCTCCGGGCGCAACAAAAGTGGCGGCAGAACATGCTTGTATAGTGCCTCCGAATAGGCTCCCATGCTCATAGAATGGTAATGTTCGCCCCATTTTTTGTTAAAAAACGTCAAGGAGCGATCGCGCGTCCTCATCGCCTCAAAATTCAATATTCAATCCCCGCACGCCTCAGATTCTCGCGAATATAGCGCATTTGGATATTCTTATCAAAGCACCACGAAGGGGCGAGCAAGTCGCTTGTATGCGCGCCCGCACTCACTCGCTGCACGATCACATCATTAGGAATCCTCTTCATCGATTCCCCGATGAGCTTTGCATACTGCTCGAGCGTAATGGGCGTATATTCACCGCGCTTATATTTGAGGGCTAGGGCGGTGTGCTCCATCACATAGAGCGGGTGGATTTTGACGCTCTGCACGCCCCATTCCAGCACTTTATCAAGAGTTGAGAGCATCATCTCGCTACTCTCTCCAGGCAGTCCGTAAATCAGATGAGTGCAGACATTGATTCCTCGCTTTTGCGTCTCTTTAATCCAAAACTCCATCATGGAGGAATCATGCCCCCGATTGATTGCTTGTAGCGTCGCGTCGTGAATGGATTGGATTCCGTATTCCACCCAAATTTCGCGTGTTTTTGCATACTCGCCCAAAAAATCCAAAATTTCCTGCGTAATGCAATCCACACGCGTTCCAATGGAGATTCCCACCACATCAGGCAATCTAAGAGCCTCGCTATAGAGGCACTCTAGGGTCGCCTGTGGGGCGTAAGTGTTGGTAAAAGATTGAAAATAGATGAGGAATTTTTTCATGCCAAAATGGTCGCGATGAAAATCAATTTGTGAGTAAAATTGCCGCTTCAGCTCCGCTACTTGCGCTTCAAGATGGGGATTTTCCTTGAGCGGGTGAAGTCTGAAGGGAGCTTTGGGCAATTTAGAGAGAATGGGTGAAAAACTCTCGTTACGACAAAAAATACAACCGCCTCTAGCGACGCTCCCATCGATATTTGGGCAGGTAAAGCCCGAAATACTCACGGGAATCTTGCGCACTTTTTCGCCGAACTTCCTTTTAAAATACCTCCCAAACGTGAGCATTTTTCGCATTTAGCTACGATTCCCTGCATTTTAGACTATGTATTGCCCATCAAAACAGGCTTGGCAAAAGTGCTCATCATCGCCACAACGAATACTGCGACGCAACCCCTCCAGCGAGAGAAACGCAAGGGAATCCGCCTCGATGAAGCAACGCACCTCTTCAAGGCTCATATTTGCGCAGATGAGCTGGGATTTATCGGGCGTATCCACGCCATAAAAACAGGGCGAAATCGTCGGAGGCGAGCTAATCTTCATGTGAATCTCCCTAGCACCTGCAGCACGGAGGATTCTCACGATTTGACGGCTCGTCGTCCCGCGCACGATACTGTCATCGACCACGATCAGACGTTTCCCTGTGATGAGGCGTCTGATGGGATTGAGTTTGAGTTTGACTTTAAGCTCTCGTCGCTGTTGTGTCGGCTCGATGAACGTCCGTCCGACGTAGTGATTCCTGATGATTCCCAACTCAAAGGGAATCTTGCTCTCCTTTGCATACCCAAGAGCCGCCGCCACACCGCTATCGGGCACAGGGATCACCATATCCGCATCGATGGGATTCTCGCGCGCGAGCTCCCGCCCCATCGCTTGGCGCACCTCATAGACATTGTGACCGAAAACTTCGCTATCAGGGCGGGCAAAATAGACATATTCAAAGACACAGGGGCGAGGCTGCTTTTCAAAAACCTTGTAACTTTTGGGCTCTGCCCCCTCCTCAAACACAATCATCTCGCCGGGCTCCACATCGCGGATAAACTGCGCTCCCACGAGATCAAACGCACATGTCTCGCTAGCAACCATGTAGCCGCAGCTCCCATCACCGTGATTGATCTTACCCAAACTTAGAGGACGAAACCCTTGCGGATCGCGCAGAGCGAACATCTTCTTGCGGCTTAAAAACACGAGCGAATAGGCTCCCTCGATCTTACGCACCGCGTCGATAATACGCTCAAAAAGCTTCTTTTTCTCACTTTTGGCAATGAGATGTATGAGCGTCTCGGTATCCATGAAGCTCTGGAAAATTGCCCCCTGCCCTATCAAAGCCTCGCGAAGCTGCTTGGCATTGGTGAGATTCCCATTATGCGCGATGGCAATCTCACCCAAATCATAGCGGGCAAACACGGGCTGCGCATCAAGAATCGAATCCTCGCCCGCAGTGGAGTAGCGATTGTGCCCGATAGCTGCGCGACCTTTGAGCTTTAGAAGTGCCTCATCGCTAAAAACACTTGTAACAAGCCCTCGATTCTTGAATGTGGTCAGTTTCTCTCCGTTTGAGCTGCTGATTCCGCTGGCTTCCTGCCCGCGATGTTGCATTGAAAAAAGCGCGTAATATGCGAGGCTCGCCGCTTCAGGCGCGTCATAAACCCCTACAACGGCACACTCTTCATTCCACTCTCTCAAATGCCCCACCTCTAAATTTGGCTAGATTCCTAGGGAATCAGCAATGCCATAGAGACCATTTTTCTGCTGCACAAGCCATTTCGCCGCGCGCACTGCACCTTTAGCAAATGTCATGCGACTCGTCGCGGTGTGAGTGAATTCCAAAAACTCACCCTCATTGTAAAAGCCCACCGTATGTCGCCCCGCCACATCGCCGCCGCGCAGGCTCATTACGGCGATTTCATCGCTCTTTCGCTCACCGATATTGCCATTGCGCCCGCTCACACGCACATCATCAAGCGCGATTCCTCTAGCTTTAGCGCACGATTCCGCGAGCGTGAGTGCCGTGCCGCTGGGAGAGTCCTTCTTGTGCTTGTGGTGCATTTCAACAATCTCGATGTCAAAATCCCGAAGCGTCTTTGCCGTATCCTGCACGATTTTGTTAAGAATCGCCACTCCAAGCGACATATTCGTCGCATAAAGCACGGGCATTTGTGCCGAAGCCTCTTTGATGAGATTAAAATGGTGTGAGCTAAGCCCCGTAGTCCCGATAATTAGAGGCTTTTGATGTCCTCGTAAAGCCGTCTCAAGGAGCGAAGCCGTCGCATCGGGGAGCGAAAAATCAATCACCACATCACACGCCTCAAGAAACGTCTTATATTCATTCGTGATGAGCGCGCCCGGAGGCATGGAAAAATCAAGCTCTCTACGGACGAATACCGAAGCGATTTTCAGCTCATCATCATCGCATAAAAGCTCCACAAGCAACTTTCCCACGCGCCCTGTCGCGCCGAAAATCCCAACTCCCCTCATCAAAGCTCCTTTGAGCGTTCGAGGTAAGTAAGCGCGCTAAGTGCGGCATTCGCACCATCTCCCGCAGCACAAACCACTTGCTTTGGCGCGTGTATTCGCAAATCGCCCGCAGCAAAAAGCCCGGGCACATTCGTCTTCATCTCCAAATCCACAATCACTGCGTCATCTTCACTAATCTCGCACAAGAAGCTCCCATCAGATTGCCGCAGGATTTGGTGATTCACCTCATAACCGACAAAAACAAATACCCCCATCACGGGAATCTTCTCCACTTCACCACTCTCTTTGTGCTTAATGCGCACGCCATTTACCCCTGAGGAATCGCCCTCAATCTCCTCGATGAGACATGAAGTCATGAGAGCGATCTTGGGATTTTCCCGCACTTTTTCCACAGTCGAAGGCGTAGCTCTAAAATCCTCTCGACGATGAATGAGATAGACTTTTTTGCAAATTTTTGCCAAATATAGTGTCTCTTCAAGAGCCGTATTGCCCCCGCCGATGACTGCAACTTCGCGATCTTTATAGAAAAATCCATCGCACGTCGCGCAGGTGCTCACACCCTTGCCATAAAATTCCAACTCGCCTTGGATTCCCGCCTTTCTAGGATGTCCTCCCGTGGCTACGATCACGGTGCGCGCATCAAAAACACGCTCATCGCTCAAAATAATCTTAAAATTTCCGCCATCTGTGCGCTCGATTCTCAAAACTTCCGCCATCTCATGCTTGAGTCCAAACCTGAAGCACTGCTCACCCCATGGCTGCATAAAATCCATCCCACTCATCACTTGCGCTATCCCGGGGTAATTTTCCAGCTCGCTGCTAGAGACAATCTGTCCGCCAACCATTCCTTTTTCAAATAGCACAACATCTTTCGCGCCACCTCTAGTCGCATAAAGTCCCGCGGTCAGTCCCGCAGGTCCGCCACCGATAATCGCTACATCTAACATAACTTCTCCTTATTGTTTTTGCTCCAAAAGCGATCGTTTAGGCACAACCTGCACTCGTGAGCTCTGATAATAGAGGTAAATCCCTTCGCGCTCAATATCCACCAGTGCAGGCAACTCCATAATCTTAAAACGATTAACATACTTAAGAATCGTGTCAATTCCTGCACTCACGAAGAGCAGATGATCTTGCGTGCTTTCCCCGTGATATTGATAGACATCGATCGCCAAAACGGGCTTTTGTGCGGGAATCTCCATACCCTTAATAAACTCTTGCTGTTCTTTGATATGCGAATTATAAAAATACAACGTGTAAGAATCGCTTGTGGGCATGAAAATCTCTTCACCTTTGTAGAGAATCCACTCATCAAAACGAACCTTCGTAAATTTCGTGTAGCTATATTGGAAATAAAAATAGGCACAAGCAGAGAAAAATACAGCAAAAAATATCGAGAATATCGAGACGCGGGAGGCACAACACCTCCCTAAAGGCTTCACCATTACTTGATGAGAGAATCGAGCTTGTCCTTGAAAGCCTGTTTAGAAGAAGCCCCGATCATTTGATCTACAATCTCGCCGTCGCGGAAGAATAAAATCGTAGGAATGCTTCGGATTCCATACCTGACTGCGAGCTCTTGCTCCTCGTCCGTATTGACTTTGCAAATATTTGCTTTACCCTCAAAATCTGCCGCAAGCTCCTCAATCACAGGCGCAACCATACGGCATGGTCCGCACCAAGGCGCCCAAAAATCTACCAAAGAAACGCCACTCTTTACCGTCTCATCGAAGTTTGAAGCATTTAATTCAATATATTTACCCATGTTAATCTCCTTAATGTTGTTAAAATTGTTAAGCGGGGGATTATACTTTCTCTATCTTTAAAGAAATCTGCATTCCCTAAAGTGTGATGTTTTCGACTAATTCCACTTCATTCCCGCGCAAAATCAGCGCATCGATACAAAAGGGCGAGGAAATTCTCTTTTGCTTCAGATAAAAATGCACACTTTTGATAATGCGCGAGAGCTTGAGTGGCGTGATATTGTAGATAGGCTCAAAACTGCGCTCCTTGCCTCGACTCTTTACCTCAACAAAGTGTAAAACGCCGCCTTTTTGCGCGATGATGTCAATCTCACCAAAGGGTGCGTAAAAATTGCGCTCGATAATCTTAAAACCAAGTCCTGCAAGGAATCGCGCGCCAAGCTCCTCAGCCTCATTTCCTTTTGCGCGACTCACGCCTCGATTCTCACCATTGTGGGCTCACTCAGCACAACCTCAAGCCCTCCGAGTTCCTTGATTGCGTGCTTAATCTCGCGCTCGCTACATATATGCGTGGAGAGGAGAATTTTCGCGCCGCAAGAGAAGTTTTTTTGCAAAAGCGTGCTGATGGATATGCCCTGCTCGCCGAGTAAATTGGCGATTTTCGCGAGCACGCCCGGGGCGTCTTTGACTTCGATTTTCAGATAATAGCGCGAGCGTATGTCCTCGCTTTTTTTTAGCTTAAGCCCGCTCTCCATGGGCTTTTTAAAGCCAAGCATGGGCGCACCCTTCACCCGCGCAATCTCGATTAAATCCGAAATCACCGCGCTCGCCGTGGCATCGCCCCCCGCACCCGCGCCATAATACATTGTCTCGCCGACCAAATCGCCGATGACGCTAATGCCATTCATCACGCCATCGACCTTGCTGATCATCTCGCTGCTTGAAATAAACGCAGGATGAACGCGCAGCTCCACCTCATCGCCATCTTTTTTGGCGATTCCTAAGAGCTTGAGCGCATAGCCGAACTCCCTTGCAAAAGCAATCTCATCTTGTGAAATCGCTCCGATTCCCTCAATTAGGATCTCCTCGGGCTTCGCGTCAATCCCATACGCGATAGAAGCGAGGATTAAGAGCTTGTGCGCCGCATCAAATCCGCCCACATCAAAAGTCGGATCCGACTCGGCATATCCGAGCGTCTGCGCCTCTTTAAGCACCGCTTCATACTCCGCGCCCTCCTGCACCATTTTGGTCAAGATAAAATTGCACGTGCCATTCATGATCCCTCGAATGGAACTGATGTGATTGGCTCCAAGCCCATCGCGGAGTGCCTTGATGATGGGAATCCCGCCTGCGACACTCGCCTCAAATCCGATGGGAATCGCGCCTGCAATCTCCTGCAAATCATACCGATGATAGGCGAGCATCGCCTTGTTCGCCGTTACGACACTTTTGCCCTTTAAAAGAGCCTTTTTCACCACCTCATAGGGGAATCCAACACCCCCCATCAGCTCCACGACAATATCAATCTCAGGATCTTCCAAAATGTCATCGACATTCGTCGTGATGGGAATCTTCACGCCCGCACGGGTGCGCGAAAGATCCTTAACCACGCCCTTGGTTACCACGATCTCTTCGCCCGCGCGCGCGGCAATCACATCGCGATTCTTCTCCAGCCCCAGCGCGACGCTGCTCCCCACCGTGCCTACGCCGATGATTCCCACTTTAATCATCGCGCCGCCTCAAAGCTCTTTAAAAATTGCTTCACATTGCGCGCAGCTTGGCGGATTCGCTTCTCGTTTTCAATGAGCGCGATTCTCACATAGCCCTCGCCATACTCGCCAAATCCCACTCCCGGACTGACCGCCACCTTTGCTTCGCGCAAAAGTCGCTTGCTAAACTCAAGGCTGCCCAAATGTCGAGCACACGCGGGAATCTCCGCCCAAATAAACATCGACGCTTGGGGTTTTCTCATCTTCCAGCCCGCCTCATCAAAGCTCTTAATCAAAACTTCCATGCGCTTTTCATACTTGTCACATATCTCGCCTACGCACTCTTGAGGTCCATCAAGCGCGATGGTCGCGGCGATTTGAATGGGCGCATACATGCCATAATCAATCCAGCTCTTAATCTTCTGCAACGCCCCGATGAGCTTTTGATTCCCCACGACAAAGCCCACGCGCCAGCCCGCCATGTTGTAGCTTTTTGAGAGCGTGTAGCTCTCCACAGCGACATCTTTCGCCCCCTCTACTTCGAGAATCGAGGGAGTTTTGTAGTCATCAAAGCTCAAATCCGCATAAGCAATATCGCTAATGACGTAAAAACGCTCCTCTTTAGCCAAAGCCACAAGCCGCTCATAAAAGCTCTTTTGCACCACGACGGTAGTGGGATTGTGCGGGAAATTCACGACGACGAATTTTGGCTTTGGCATGCTCTCGCGCAACACGCGCTTCAGATTCTCAAAGTAGTGATCCTCATCAAGCTCGTAATTTTCATTCCAGCGGATTCCAAATTTATGCACGCTCGCGCCCACGATAATAAAAGCGTAATAGTGGATCGGATACACGGGCTCGGCAACCACCGCACTATCGCCAAAATCCGCAATCGCCTGCACCAAATGAACGTATCCCTCTTTTGAGCCCATGACGGCGCATGCTTCGCTCTCGGGGTCAAGATCGACATTGTATTGACGTTTATACCAGTTGCACACTGCAAGGCGCAATTTGTAGATCCCCTTACTTGCGGAATAGCCGTGATTCTTGGGCTTCCTCGCCGCTTCGCAGAGCTTGTCGATGATGTGCGCAGGGGTCGCTCCGTCGGGATTCCCCATGCTAAAGTCAATCACATCTTCGCCATTGCGCCGCATTTCAAGCTTAATCTCATTAATAGCAGCAAATACATACTTTGGCAATCTTTTTATCTTATCAAACTGAATCTCATCAAACATCGCCGATTCCTTACATTAACCTTATGGGAGCAGTTGCACCTTGATTCCGCTCTTGATATTCGCAGGGGAATAGAGATCGCTTAGACGCACGAAGCGAACACCATAAGGCACACTCACGCTGAAGTTGTGATTGCGCTCCGCGGGCGTATGGGTGGAGACAATGCGCAAAGAGGAGTCAAAAAGCGTCACCACAGGATAGATATGCACGCCCGCCATGGCAGGCTCAAACACAAGCATGCCGGAATGCTCGCTTAAATCCAGCCAATACTCTCCGTTTGGACGAACCAGCTCGCTCTGCGCTTTGGGGGCGAGCGGCTGCGCCTCAGGGATCTTGGGTGAAACAAGCTCTAATAGATAGCTCCAACGATCCTCTCGCTCACGCTTCATGTCCGCCACCAAATAACCGCGTTTCTCAAACTCCCGAATAAGCAGCGTCGGATCGATCGCATGCTCGGTCGTCATCGCGATGTCTAAAGTGAAGATCCCTCCCTGATATTCCGCCTTTTGGGGAGCGAAATAGTAATAGCCCAAACTTTGAAGCGATGAGGAGAGCGACTTGGCAAAAAGCAGTGCCGAACTTGAAGTCCTAAAGGAGATGGAAAGCTCCTTAGGCGCAGCAAAAGTGAGGCTAAGCAGACCGTTTTCTTTGAGGCGTTGCGTCACTTTGGCAAAATCCACGCGCCCGCTCGTAAAAAACTCCTCTCTTTTGGCGAACAAGAGCTCAATAAACCGCTTGTTACGTTCATACGCGTGAGATGAGATGAGACCGGATATCTTCTGCTCCAAAAGATCCGCATAAAGCAACGAAGTAGAGAGCAAAAGCCCCGCTAAGACTCGCCTCACCACTCTCTGCCTCCGTTTTGCGCCATAAACTCCTCCGCCGTAATCACTGAAAGCCCCCTGCGGACGTCATATCTGAAGTGCATGGGCGAGCCGCTATTGTATTGACGCGTCTTGCCGTTATTCGTTAGGGCGAACACCCCATGTCCCGTCAAAATGAGCTGATTCCTCGTCGTATCAACCTTGTAATCGCCCAGCACCGTATCGGTAATCCTCTCACGGGTATCAAGGTAGATGATCCCTAGCCACATGCGATGCTCAATGTGAAAGGAGATCCCCTGCTCACTATCGGGAGTTTCCAAAGGGCTAGCCGCCTCGGAATTATCCGAGCTAGCGGGCGATTCTTCTGAAACTGCATTCGCGGGAGTTTCTAGAGACGCGCTATTTTGCGCTCCTTCGCCAGCTTCCATCGGATTTTTTTCCGTATTCTCTTCTGTCGCAGGGGCATTTTCTTGTGCCTGCGCAGGGGAATCGCCTAACGCACGAGCCGCTTCCAGACTCTCCGTGGCACTGGAGAGTGTAGGCTCGATTCCCACAGATGAGGGCAAAATATGAGTAAAGCTTCTAAAGTGCTGCTGATAGATGTAATAGCCCGCAAAGCCGATCACAAGGAGCAGCAACAACATCAAGAATCGGCGCGACCACGTGTTTTTCTGCTGCTTGTTTGCAAAGGTGATGTGCTTGAAGCTGATGTCAACGATTTTACCTTCCGCGTTTTGGGGCGATTCCACGCTATTTTGCGTGGCGTAATAGTTCTCAAACTCCTGCACCCACTCACTCAAATCCACCTCATATTCGCGCTCCAAAATACGAATAAACCCAAGCGCGGTCGTCTTATCAAACGCCCCATATTCTTTGTTCAAAATCGCAAGCACCCTGTTGTGCGCGATATGCGTCTTCTCGCCGATCTCACTATGTCCGATCTCTTTAAGTTTTTTTAGTGCCTCTTCCATTACCTCATCCTGTCTATAAGTATTGCTGCGGCTGCGCCGACATTGAGCGAATCAAACGCCCGATCCATTCTGATTCCCAAAAGTGCGTCCATTTTCATTTTAATCTTTTTCCCCAAACCTTCTCCCTCACTCCCCATAAAAAGCGCACGCCTAGGTGCAAACTCCCCCGCGGGAATCCCCGCCTCACTACTCGCTCCATAAAGCGTAAAGCCCGCCCCCTTAAGCTCATTAATGAGATCAAGGGGATTTTTTACCACACTAAATGGAAGATCCAAAAGTGCCCCGCTGCTCGTGCGCAACGCACCCTCAATCGAAAAAGAGGCAAGATTTGCAAGAATGACCCCCTCGATTCCTAGAGCATACGCCGTGCGGAAAATCCCGCCGATATTCCCTGTATCACTCACGCCATGAAGCACCAAAAGGCGATTAAACTGCTTCATCTCCTTGAGGCTCAAGGGCGAAATCTCGCTAATCTCAAGCAAAAAGCCCTGATGATTCCCGCCCTTTGCCATGCCTTGCGCTTTTTTAGGGTCGATTCTCACGGGCGTAACGCCCGTGCGCGAAAGCTCCCTAAAGAGCTCTTTTTCAATCTCTTTGGCGAGATAAATGCCTTTAATTAGCTCTTTGTGATGGCACAAAATGTAAAGGAAGACCTGTTTTCCATACGCAATCATTGGGTAATTTTAATCCCTTGTGCCTTAATTTTTAGACGCTAAAGCCATGCGATTCCTCATAGCACTCCTTGATACTCCTGCCGCTCATCTTCGCAAGAATCTTCGCGCGAATCTTTGGCGGAATCTCAAGTGTCGCAAGCTCTCCTAGCGTAAGAATCGGCTCTTTTTCGCCCTCGTCCTTATAAATAAGCAAAGACCACTCCCCTTTGTGGGAATCCTCTGCCAAGTGCTCTTTAAGCACTTCCGCGCTCCCGCGATAAAACTTCTCGTGCATTTTTGTAAGCTCTTTTGCGAAGAAAATTTCTCGATTTGGAGCAAATCTGCTCAGCTCATCCAAAAGCATTCCTAGGCGGTGGGGCGATTCGTATAAAATCACATCGCACCTCATTGCCAAAAGCCTCAAAAGCTCGCTTGCTCGCTCTTTGCTCTTGTGCGGTAAAAATCCGTAAAAGAAAAATTGACCGCTCTTGCTACCGCTTGCGGCAAAAAGCGTCAAAAGGGCGTTAGCTCCCGGCAGCACGATATAGGCGATTCCATGCTGTTGTGCGTATTCCACGAGCACCGCGCCCGGGTCGCTCACACAAGGCATGCCCGCATCGCTCATATAGACGACCTCTTGGAGGAAAAAATCCACAGAAACTTGAGACAGGAACTGCTCTGAATTGTGAGAATGAAGCGAAAAGTAACGGTATTCTTTGTGAGGCAGAAGTCCTTTTTGCGTAAGCAGATGGATAAGCCGCTTGCTTACCCGCGTATCCTCACAAATCATGACTTCAGCACTTTTGAGAATCTCCAAACTCCGCAGAGTAATGTCCTGAAGATTCCCAATCGGGGTGGGGAGAAGAGTTAGCAATTTTATTTCATATTGTATTTTTGTTTAAACTTCTCTACACGTCCAGCTGTATCGACGACCTTATCCGAACCGGTGTAAAACGGATGACAAAAAGAGGAGATGTCAATACGTAATTCAGGCTTCGTGCTGAGCACTTCAAACTCCTGACCACTGGTAACACATGTAACCTTACATGGGATATATTCCGGGTGGATACCTTTTTTCATATTAGCTCCTTCATATACTAATTGTAAATCACTTTCCCCGCTTCAACGCGCTTGAGGGCGAAAAATAAGAGGGCGATTCTACTCCCTTTGTGTTTAAAAAACAGTTAAAAACGCGCCCCAATCTATCAAATCCAAAACCTCAAGAAAGCTTCTCCCATATCGTGCCATTAGGCGTGTCTAAAAGCGCGATTCCCGCACTTGAGAGCTCCTCGCGGATTTTATCTGCTCTAGCAAAATCTTTGCTCTTTTTTGCCTCGGTTCGCTCTGTAATTTTTGCCTCAATCTCCGCTTTTTGCGCGAAGCTGACGCCCATTTGAAAATACTCCACCGCCTCTTTTGCCCCGATTCCCAGAATTGCCTCGATTACTTTGAGATTCCCGAAGATTTGCCCCTTGAGCGTGGCATCTTTAGGGCGGGAATCGAGCTCCTCATTAGCAAGCGCAATCATCTCATCAACTGCACTCAACGCCTTAGAAATATTCAGATCATCTCTGAGCCCCTCGAGGAATCGCTCCACAAATTCCGCATTTGCCTCCGTGCCCGCTACGCTCCCAAGCCGCTTTTTCAGGCGATAGAGGCGATCCAAACGCTTTTTAAGACTTAGCAGATCCTCTTCGGAGAAATTCAGCCCCAAACGATAGTGCGTGCCTAAAAGATAAAAGCGCAAAACTTCGCCATCATACGCTCTGAGCGCGTCTTTGACAAAAAAGCTATTCCCAAGCGACTTGCTCATCTTCTCGCCATTAATCGTAACAAATCCATTGTGCAGCCAATATTTCGCCAGCTCTCGCCCCGTCGCACAGCGCGTTTGAGAAGCTTCGTTTTCGTGATGAGGGAAGAGCAAATCCGAGCCGCCCGCGTGAATATCGATCGCATAAGGGGCTGTGCGATTAGCCAAATGTTTCTCAATCATCGCGCTGCACTCGATATGCCACCCGGGTCGCCCGCGCCCAAAGGGCGAATCATACCCCACATCACTCGCGCCTTTGTAGCTTTTCCACAAGGCAAAATCCCTCGGATCGTGCTTCTCCTCGCTATTTTCTACCCTGCTTACCTGCTCTAAATCTTCGCCTCGCCCGCTTAATTCGCCATAAATAGCGTCCTTGCATACATCAAGATAAATATCCCCGCGCGAGGTTTGATAGGCAATTTTCTTCTCCAAAAGAGAGCTTATCATCTCCCAAATACTCTCAAGATTCTCCGTAGCGCGCGGCTCAAGAGTGGGACGCTTTACAAAAAGAGCGTCCATATCATGGAGATATGAAGCGATATAACGCTCCGTGAGTGCGTCGATTCCCTCGCCACTCTCAAGGCTTTTTTTGATGATTTTGTCATCAATGTCTGTGAAATTGCGCACGAACGTAACCTTGTAGCCCTCAAACTCAAGCAATCGTCGTAAAAGATCAAACACAAGCGCGCTTCTGGCGTGCCCCAAATGGGCATCATCATACACTGTTGGTCCACAAACATAAATGCTCACTTCGTCCGCTTTTATGGGGACAAATTCCACTTTCTCGCGCTTAATACTATCAAAAATCTTAATCATTTTAATTAATACTCCAATTTAAATATTCCCTCGCGCACAAAATCAATGCCACTTCAAGCGCGATTCCCGCACAAAGCCACATAAATCCCTTTTTATTGCGGATTATATCCCAAAACTCGCGCACCCCAAATGCCCTAATCGTCCAAAAAAAGAGCAAAAATCCACCCAAAGAGCTCGCTAAAGCCAGTCCGCTTGCACCCAAAATTTGCATTAATCCTAGAGCAAGAATCGTGCTAAAAAGGAGCGATTTTGCCGAAATTTTTGCCGCTAAGCCTTGTTTGGCGTGCGAATAAAGCCACAATGAAAAAATCTTTGCCAAGCCAAAAGGAAGCAGCCCAATCATATACATCGCCAGAACCTGCGCGCTTTCAAGCGTGTCGCTTCTCTCAAATTCGCCTCGCTCAAAAAGCAGCCAAATAATCTCATTTCTCAGCAAGATTCCCCCGATAGCGGCGAAAGTGAGCGTGTAGAGCAAAAACCAAAATGCGCGCTTAAGGTAGCGCAGAGCTTCATCGCTTTTTTGCTGTTTGATTGCGCGCACGATCGTGGGGAAAAGTGCGGTGGATACGGCGATTGCAAAGATTGCGAGCGGAAGCTGGAAAATGCGATTCGCATAATAGAGGTAAGAGATTGCGCCGCTGCTCAAAAATGAAGCGAGTAATGTATCAATAAAGCTCGCAATTTGCGCACTGGAGCTGCCTAACATCGCAGGGAGGAATTGCCTGAAAAATCTCGCGACCGATTCCCGTCTTTGTGCGGCATGAGTGCGGTAGTGCTTCCACCCTGCGCGAAACATTTTGCCAAATCCGGCACGGAAAAATGATGGCAGATGGAGCGCGATTTGGAGCACGCCTCCAGCCAAAACGCCCCAGCTAAGCCATACGACGATTTCATAAGATTCCCTGTCTTTGGCAAAATAAAGCGTGGCAATCATGGAGAGATTTAGAAGAATGCTCGAGTAGGCAAATGCGCCAAAATGCCGCTTGTATTGAAGAATCGCCCCCAAAAAAGTAACCACAAACACAAGCCACAAATACCAAAAATTAATCGCCACCAAAGGCGCAGCCAACGCAATCAACTCATCGCTAAAGCCAAAGGCGAGGAGCTTAGTGACATAAGGGGCAAAAAGGGTAACCAGGAGCGAAAGCAGTGTCAAGATTCCCAAAAATATCGCTCCCACCTGCAGGGAAAAAGCCCCTTTGTAGCGTGCGGCAATGAAGCTGGGGAGGAAAGCTTGATTAAACGCCCCCTCGCCAAAGAGTCGGCGAAAGAGGTTAGGAATCTTAAAAGCCACAAAAAATATGTCGCTATAAATGGAAGCTCCAAGCGTCGATGCCATCATCACATCGCGCAGGAATCCGGCGATTCTCGAAAATAAAATCCCGCTACTGTTGGTTAAAAAAGCCCGCCTTAGCATGTTTTGCTCTTTAAGGTAAAATGGAGGAATAAAAAGTGCTTCAAGGTGCCGATAAAGTCCTGTTTTTGGGCATTCTATCCAAAGAAGCATTAAAAATCCTAAGGGCAACGATGGAGCAAGTCGCAAAACCGCTTACATTTGAACCGCACTTCATCGCTGATTGCGAGTCTCCGGGGAAGGAGCTGGCGCATATCGCTAATGCGCGCGGGGTCGATCCCAATCTTTTGGAAATACGTCTCAAAGAGGTTTTTTATTTTCTCAAAACAAAGGAATCGCCCAATTTTGAGGAGATTGCGCAGGGCGATGTGGGCTTTTTGGATAACGAATCGTTTCTATTGCGCGAAGATGTGGAGATTCGCCAGCGTTTCGCACTTACCATTGAGGCGAAAAAGAGGCGAAGTTTTCGCTTCTCGCTGCGCTTGAGCGAGGATTTTAGAGAGCTGTTTTTTACCCTTTTGAAAGGCTCGAAAATAGCCTACACCGCGCCATTTCTTGAAGAGCTCTTCGCATGCGTGCGCGGGGAGAAAGCAAGCTTAGGAGTCCTCTTTCATCACGAAGATAAAGAAAAAGAGCGCATTGCCGCCCTCCTAAAGAGCCTGCGCGCGCAAGAGGAGCTTAGCGAGGATTGCGAGATTTTGCTCACGCAAGGGCTGGGAGGGAAGCAGCGGTGCGTGGAAGCGTCGCTAATTTTGCATTTCCAAAAAGATCCTGCGCTTAGCGGAAAATACCCCACCGTGCAAAAAAATACGCTCCTAGCGACCTTCCTAAAGCCTCAAAGAGGCGAGGCAGGACGCGATTGTTTAGGGGGTTATGTCCCGCAAAAAGACCCCTCCAATCCACCCAATAATCCCCTGCAAATCATCTCGGGAATCGAGACGATTGAAAATGATGAGAAAATCGACTACAAAGCCCAAGAAGCGGGCTATGTCGTGTATGAGAACAATCGCCTCTCCGTGGTGCAGAAAATCGAAGTGAGCAACGTGGGAATCAGCACCACAGGCTCGCTGGTGAGTGATTTAGAGATGCACACTTCCGTGCGGGTAACGGAAAATCACAGTCTCAAAGAGGCTTTGGGCGATGGCGCGAAGATTGAGGCAAACAGCGTGGAGATCGCGGGGAATATCGGGAGTGCCTCTGAGGTGCGCGCCCATACCGCCGCAATCAAAGGGCAGACTCATCAGAATTCCAAAGTATTCGCCGATGAGATTCATATCGAAGTGCACAAGGGTTATGCAGAGGGCGATGAGGTCAATATCACGCGCCTTGAGGTGGGAATCGTGCGTGCCAAAAAGGTCAATATCGCCCATGCATACGGGGGCAAAATCTACGCGCAGGAGATTTATATCGACCAGCTCTACTCCAATCTCCATGCCTACGCTTCGCAAAAGATTGAGATCGCTCATCTTGCGGGCGAGGATAATAAATTCACCCTCACGCCTTTGGCTTATTTTAAGCAAACATCGCGCATTGAGGCGATTTTGAGCGACATAAAAGCACTTGAGGAGACGCTAAAAAATAGAGCCAACTCTTTTGATAAGGAGATTCAAGAGGTTCGCTCACTTAAAAGCGCGGCGAGCAGGATTAAGCAGAGCATCGATTCTTACAAAATCTCCGGCAAGGAAGTCCCCGCCCACATGAATGAAGAACTCAAAAACTATATTCGCATTCTAAAGCAGATACAAATGCGCAGAGATGAGATTGCAAAGCTGCAAAATGACCAAAAGTCCCTACATCAGGAGCTCGCCGCCTTGCAAGAGCCCACGCTGCGCGCGTATATCCATGCAAGAGGGGGCTGGAAGGGCTACAATGAAGTGCGCTATAAGCTCCTTCTACCCGAAAAAGAGCTCTTTTTAGCCCCCAAAAGCGGTCATCATTACGGATTATTAAAGCTTGATGAAGCGCAAGAATCGATCATCTCACAAAAAGGAAACTCATGATTGTCGCCCTCAAAGGAAATATCGAGCGCAAAGAGCCCACGCGCATTTGGCTGGAGGTCGCGGGCGTTACGTATGAAGTTTTTACTTCCATCAATAGCAGTGCCGCGATCACGGATTCCCCCGCTAGGCTGTTGATTACGCATATTATCCGAGAGGACGCGTGGTCGCTTTATGGATTTGCCGATGAGAAGGAGAAGCGCATTTTTGACACGCTCATTAAGATTAACGGTGTGGGTCCCAAGGCTGCGCTTGCGATCCTCTCGACCTATTCTCCTGCGACTTTTACGCAAATTATCCAAAGCAATGACATCAAATCACTTCAGCGTGTGCCAGGAATTGGTCCTAAAAGTGCGGGGAGAATTCTTGTTGAGCTCGCAGGATTCTCGCTTTCTGTGCGCGATTCCTCTCCTGTGCAAAATAGCGCAATGCAAGAATCGCTCCTCGCACTGGAATCGCTAGGTTTTAAAAACGATGCGATCCAAAAAGCCCTGCAGGGAATCCGCGCCACCACGACGCAAGAGATCATCAAAGAAGCATTAAAAAAGCTCCAAATGATCCGATGATTCATAATTTATTCATAAGTTTTAACAAAAGATTGTTACAATGCAACCCTTAAAAATCCTCAAAACCCCATGTTAAAGGTGTGTCTTTGAATTTTGCAGTTATTTTTGGCGGTGTCAGTTATGAGCACGAGATTAGCATTGTTAGCGCAATCACGCTAAAGAAGCTCCTCCCAAATCTCAAGGAATTTATTTTTATTGACGCGGTGCGTGATCTCTATTTGATTCCCGCACAGAAAATGAACGTAAAGCACTTCAGCAGCGGTGCGTATAAGAGCAATCCGCGCGTAGAAATCAAAAAAGGCGGCTTATACGTCAAAGGATTTTTAGGCGAAAAGAGGCTGCTCGCCGATGTTTATATCAATCTCATTCATGGAGGTGATGGCGAAGATGGGAAGCTCGCGGGAATCTTTGAATTTTTCTCAATTCCCGTCATTGGGCCGCGACTTGAAGCGAGCGTTTTGAGCTTCAATAAACACCTCACAAAGCTCTACGCAAAAGAGCGCGGAATCAAAACACTCCCCTATCTCATCGCCTCGCTAAAAGAGCGACGCGAGCTGGGGAAAGAATTCCCCATGATTGTGAAGCCGCTGCGGCTTGGAAGCTCTATTGGTGTGAGTGTGGTTAAAAACCAGAGCGAGCTTGCCTACGCACTTGATGTGGCGTATGAATTTGATGAGAGCGCGCTGGTTGAGCCCTTTATCGCAGGGGTCAAGGAATACAATCTTGCCGGTTGCAAAATCCACGATGAGTATCGCTTCTCCATCGCAGAAGAGCCTAAAAAGGGCGATTTCTTGGACTTTGAGAAAAAATATCTTGACTTCTCAGATACCAAAGAGCGCGAAAAAGCTCCCATCTCCAGTGCGCTTCTTAACCACCTCAAAGAGGCATTTAGGAAGCTTTATGAGGGGACTTTTGAGGGGAGCATTATCCGCTGCGACTTTTTTGTCCTAGAGGGCGAGGTCTTTTTAAACGAGATTAATCCGATTCCTGGAAGCCTCGCAAACTACCTATTTGAGGACTTCCCTGCACTCCTTGAGTCGCTCGCTCACACCCTCCCTAACGCACGCGAGTTTCCCATAGATTATCACTATATTCATCAAATCCAACACGCCAAAGGCAAATAGTGGCACAAAAAGAGATCGTGTATCAGGGGCACAAATTCACACTCTCTTATGAGGTCTGCCATCATGAACAGACGCGCGAGGTGCTCTTTTTGCACGGTTGGGGGAGTAATAAAGAGCTCATGAAGCGCGCTTTTGGGGCATGTTTTGCCGATTTTAGGCATATTTATCTTGATCTGCCGGGCTTTGGCAAAAGCCCAAATAGCGAAACGCTCTGCACGCAAGACTACGCGGGAATCGTGCGTGCCTTTCTTAATGCGCTGGGAAGCAGGGGCGATTTTATTATCGCGCATAGCTTTGGGGGCAAGATTGCCACGCTGCTCGCACCTCAAAAACTCGTGCTCCTAAGCAGCGCGGGAATCGTGCCTAAAAAATCGCTTAACACGCGTCTGAAAATCGCTCTTGCAAAATTGGCTCGATTCTTGGGAATCGGAGCAGTTGCGCGCTTTTTGCGTTCAAAAGATGTTACAAACATGCCACAAAATATGTATGAAACATTTAAGAATGTTGTCGATGAAGATTTTACGGAATATTTTATGAATTTCAATGGATCTGCCACCATTTTTTGGGGCGAAGAAGATCGCGCTACACCCCTATCATCAGGGCAGAAAATCGCCTCTTTGATCCCAAGAAGTTCACTATTTATTCTAAGAGGAGATCACTTCTTTTTCCTAAAACAAGGAGCAGAAATTGAGAGAATTATTGCTAAAGGAATCGTATTGAATTTATATTGTTTTAAAATAACTGGAAAAGTGCAAGGGGTGGGCTATCGCAAATTCGCCCAAAAATGCGCGCAAGAGCTAGCAATCAAGGGCACGGTGCGCAATCTCCCCGATGGCAGCGTGGAGCTTTTCGCGCTGCTTAATGGGGCAAACAAAGAGACGTTTTTGGCTAGGTTGCGCGAGGGCTCCGAGCTTGCTTGTGTCCAAAATATCGAGGAATCGCGCTACGATTCCCACGATTCCCTCTTGCAGAACTTTAAAAGCTTTGAGATACTCTACTAAGGAGCGGTATGACATTGGAAACATTAGAACTCTTTAAAGCTATCTCGCGCTGGCTTTTTCTCCTCTCGCTTGGCTATTATCTCCTAACCAACCTGCAATGGTATAGCTACAAGCTCACAAGAGTGCTCTTCAAGCACCACAAATGGCGATGGCATATTTTCTATTTTTTCATGCCGCTACTATTTTTCTTCGTGCTTGGGGAGTATTTTTATATTTACCTCTATGTCGCGCATTTGCCCGGGATCGTGATCTGGGCACGGAAACTCGATAAGCCGCTTGTCTTCACGGGACGCGTGAGGCGATTTTTCATCGTTTATGTCGGCTTTGTCGTCTTTGGCGAGCTTTTGTGTGTGAGCAATGAATGCGATAAAATCCTTATTTTATTGCCGATTGTCTTCACGCTGCTCTTCACTTCTATCCTCGAAAAAGTGCTCCTCAACCGCTACGCGCGCGCAGCTAAAGACAAGCTCGCCTCAATGAGCGGACTCATCATCATCGCAATCACGGGCAGCTATGGCAAAACAAGCTTAAAAAATTTCCTCGCTCAAATTTTGGAGGGCACTTTCAAAGTTCATGCCTCCCCGCGCAGCGTCAATACCTTTGCGGGAATCGTCGCGGATATTAATAAAGATCTCTCGCCCCTGTGTGATGTCTATATCGCTGAAGCGGGTGCGCGCGAGCCGGGCGATATTAGGGAGATTGGCGCGCTTTTGGAGCACCATTATGGGATTATCGGCAAAATCGGCGAGGCGCATTTAGAATATTTCAAGGACATTGAGACGATACGCAAAACAAAATTCGAGCTCGCTACTTCATCGCCACGCTTACGTAAGCTCTTTTGTTACGAGGGGAATCTGCCCTATGAGGGGGTCGGGGCTACGGCATTTCCGACAAAGACGCGCAATATTAAAGCCACGCTTGAGGGGACTTCCTTTGAACTTTTTATGAGGGGTGAGTTTTACCCTTTTGAGACCGAGGTTTTGGGCGCATTTAACGTCATTAACCTCTCAGCAGCCATCATGCTTGCGCACACCATGGGAATCGCGCTTGATAAAATCCAACGACAGGTTGCGCGAATCAAGCCCATTCCTCATCGCTTGCAAAAGATTGAGGCAAATGGCAAGCTTATTTTAGACGACAGCTTTAATGGGAATCTTGAGGGCATGCTTGAGGCTATTCGCCTCGCTTCGCTCTACCATGGGCGCAAAGTCATCGTTACGCCCGGGCTTGTGGAGAGTAGCGAGCAGGCTAATGAGGAGATTGCAAAAGCCATTGATAGGACGTTTGATATTGCGATCCTCACGGGTGAGCTCAACCTAAAAATGCTCTCATTGCTCATCAAAAAGCCTCAAAAGCTAATCGTAAAAGAAAAAAGTGCGCTTGAAGAGGTGCTCAAAGCAGCGACCAGAGAGGGCGATCTGATCCTTTTTGCAAACGATGCGCCCAGCTATATCTAATAGGAGCGGATTATGGAACATCTCTATGCGCCATGGCGTAGTGCCTATTTTGGCGAGGAATCGACCGCAGATTGCGTCTTTTGCCATTTAAGCCAAAGCGGCGATGATGAGAAGCACCACCTCTTTTATCGTGATGATGTGGCTTTTGCCGTGATGAATAAATTCCCTTACACACCCGGGCATTTCATGATTATTCCGCATGTGCATGTCGATTCCCCGACCCTACTTTCAGAGGAATCGTGGCTTCATCTAAATCGCCTTACACGCGCAGGGATTGCGCTTTTGGAGGAATTTGGTGCGCATGGAGTCAATTTTGGTATCAATATCCGCCAAAGTGCCGGCGCAGGGATTCCAAAGCACCTGCACCTGCACCTTGTTCCTCGCTACAACAGCGATACCAACTTCATCACGACCATCGCCGATTCCCGTGTGTATGGAATCGATTTTGAGGAGGTGTATCAAAAAATCACTCTCCTTGCGCAAAAACATTTCAAGGGTCTTTAAATGTGGCGATTTCCCGCGTTGTTACTTGCGTTATCCTTTGGGCTTTGGG
The DNA here is from genome assembly GCA_963540505.1 of uncultured Wolinella sp. Classification (GTDB taxonomy): domain Bacteria; phylum Campylobacterota; class Campylobacteria; order Campylobacterales; family Helicobacteraceae; genus Wolinella. The sequence continues at coordinate 41,652 of CAUTMV010000004.1, read as the reverse complement.
CAAGCGAGATTAGCGCGAGTAAGCAGCTTGCCCTGCTTCAGGAGAACTATCTTGATGAGAAAAATATTTGGCTTAGTGCCTATAAAAATATCAAAAATTATCAAGAGATCCTTTTTGAGATCGAGAGCGTGCAGCAGAGACTAAAATCGAGGAATCTGAGCGTCAAAACCCGTATAGAGAGCGAGCTTAGGCTTGATGCACTTAGGTCAAAGCTCGAAATTTACAGTGCTTCAGAGAAGAGCTTTGCCGATATTATGCGTATCCCAAGCACTCAGGCTTCACACCAAATCAACCTCTTTACCTACCTCACGGGAAGTTATGAGAGCGAATTACACAAATATCAAAAACTCTACACGAGTGTCAAAAACGACTACGAAGAGGCGTTAGACTACCTAAAAGCGTGGCATGAGCAGGCGAGCGCACTTTTAGAAATCGCAGAAAACGACCATGAGCGCACGCAGATTGAGCGCTTTGCGAGCAAGGTTCAAGGGGACATTCTCTACCTTGAGAGCTCAAAAGATATTATCAATGGGCTGGGCGATCGACTCAAGCTCTATGAGAATCTCATTCACAAAAGTGCCGAAGAATACCGCAATAACGAGCTTCCCAAGGTTCAGCTTACCATTGCGATTTTGCTGGGAGCTTCACTCCTTATCTACCTCGCGCGTCGCGCTATCACGCGTCATATTCATGATGATGAGCGGCGTTTTCGCCTGCTTAAGACGATGAATATTCTCTTTTTGGTGAGTGTGATTATTATCCTCCTCTTCTCTTTTTCCAGCAACATTTTGCACGCCATCACACTGCTAGGATTCCTCGGAGCGGGAATCGCCGTCTCACTTAAAGAGCTGGTGCAAAACTTCGCAGGCTGGCTCTATTTGAGTTTCTCAGGGTTGATGAAAGTGGGGGATCGGATTCTTATCCATCATGAGACACACCCCATAATCGGCGATATTATCGCAATCACAGCGACTAAAATCGTCCTATACGAGGGGATCAATCACACCACTGCAAGTGAGCTCAAGCGCGCGGGACGGATTGTGATGATCCCCAATCATTACGTGTTTAATCACCCGATTTTTAACTACACGCTAGAGAGCCTAAAGACGCTCTATGATCTCATTGAGATTGACATCGAGCCCACAAGCGACCTTGCACGCGCCAAAGAGCTTGCGATGAAGGTGATTTTGGAGCGCACCGAACGCTACATCGAGCTTGGCAGGAAGCAATACAAAGCCCTGCGCGAGAAATATGACTTGCGGCGGAATATGGATTTCAGCCCACAAATCCACTTCGTCATAGCCAATGACAATCAGGCAATCCGCATGCAGATGTGGTTTCTCTCGCCCTATCGAGACATTATGCAGGTGCGTAGCGAAATCACGCAGGAATTTCTAACGCTGTTACAAAAAGAGGAGCATATTCATCTTAAAGCCTAAATGCGCGAAATAGGCGTGTTTTGAAATTGTTTTTGTAGCTCCGCCCTTTCTCAAGCTTTACGAGGAATCGCAAGAGAATCCGAGCCAACAACGAATCTCCTGGGAATCCAAAGAAAGCACGAGAGAGAAAGGGTTTAAGAATTGAGAGAAGCTTTATTTCTTTGACCTTACATGCGCTGTTCTTTTGCGCAAAATTCCACCTCGCTCCCTTTTTGTCTATGCTTTCTAGGAGCGAGGATTTTTAGGAATGATTAAATTCGTGGTGCTTTGAAGACTCCCGTGGCTTCTTGATTCCCGCGTGTAACATTGAATGTCCCGCCGATTGCATTAGCCTCTGCGCCATAGAATTTTCCTTTGGCACTCCCCGCACCTCCATCAAGAGTAGCAGAGAAGCCTCCTGAGAGCGCCTCCACAACCCCGCCATTTACAGAGACATTCCATTCAGGTCCCGTAGCCGTAGCAAAGCGCAAATAACTATCTGAAGAGACGAGACTTGCGCTTCCACCACCAAAATCAAAGGCAAAGCGCACACTTCCTCTAGCGATATCTTTCACGCTCGCACCCTCACGGATACTCCCCATGACGCTATTGCTTTGGTATGCGTATCGTTGATTGGAACCGGGTAAGAGCCCTCTAAGATGTAGCCCTGCATCATCGTGATTTTTGCCTGCGACCCAGTAGTTGATGTCTCCGGGGAGAAGCATTTGAGTGCCATCAGGAGTGTGATGTTTAGCTGCCCAGTAGCCCCATGATACATAATCACTCGCCGGACCGCCCTCATCAGGAGCTGTAATCAGCCACGAATCGCCATTAGTCATACCAAAGGTTTGATCGTTGATATGAGCGATCTTGTAATTGCCTTGACGAAAATGGTGAGTAATTTCAAGACCATTGGAATCGTGTTGCTCAAATTTAATTTCTGTTCGAGGGCTTTCATTTGGATTCCCACGACTTATACCTAGAGATACCTTATTGCCGATATATGTCCGACTTGCGCCACCTGGAGTGCTATTCCTTGATGTAGCAAGCCCATCTAACGCTAGCACCCCACTGTCTTGAGTAGGAAGCTGCGTAGTTCCGTCATTAGCCATTGCGAAAGTATGATTAGGTGATGTGATCTGATTGGGATCTGCCGTCCCAAAAAGTGCGAATGTGTTAGGGGTGCCATAGATTTTCCCTGTGAGACCTTGATTGCCTATCGCAGAGCCTCCGGGACCATAGACGTGATCATTAGAGCGAGTAGAAGGCATGACCATGTTTCCATAAAGACGCGTATTGCCTACACCGCCTAAAACCTTACCGATTACGATCTTAGTGATCCCCTGTCCGCGTCCTTGTATAGCCATGAATGTCCCATTGCCCGTCGAATTTGTTTTGACATAGCCCACCATTGAAGAATCGCGATCAAGAAGCGAATGTAAGCGACGTGCGCCTAGCGGAATCGGTGCGCCTAGCGGTGTTACCAGTGAGTGCAGTCCATCTGTGATTCCCCCATAGGCAAAGATCCCCTGCTCTGGAGCATCAATCACGTAATAAGGCAACGGTCGTCCCTCTTTGATTGCTCGATACCCGCGGAAAGAGTGCGCGGGAACCCGAGTGTGCCCGGAACCCCCGACAGCCCCGCTAGCCACGTCATATTGCAAATCAATATATTTGCCTTTTTGACGCGCGCGCTTCAGCCTAACCTCACTGCCATCAGCCAACCTAGCATCTCCGCTTATATAGTTATCATGCAGACTAACCCCATCGTCTTCATACGCCTCTCCGATAGTTTCAAAGTTACTATTTGAGCTAAGTGCGCTATTTTGCTCTTGCGCCTCGCTACCTGTTTTGGTTTTACTCGCTATCTTGGAATCCCGGGAATCCTGCGAGCTTCCTGAAGCCATTGCAGTGCTACTTGCATTATCAGCGTCCTCTGCATTCCGATCTGTCCCATAAAATTCCGAAACCTCATTTGCGGGAATCGGAAGTGGTGGCGTAGGGACATTTATAGGTGTTACGAGGGTGTATTCCCCCGCGGTAACAATCACCGGCTCAAGCTTTGGAAATGCAAGCGCACTCACAGCGATCGAGCCATTGAGACAACGGATCGTATCATGCTCCTCGCCGATTTTCCCATCAATGGTCGTCCCGCGAATTCCTATACTTGCGGTTCTTGTCTCTAGGCGGAAGTTCTGCGGAGCGATTTTTCCGATTTTCCCCGTAATCGCCCTAAAACTCCCCTTGACAATGGAAAGATTCATCTTCGGACTTGAAGAAGAAGCGAGAAATTCACGCACTTTAAGCACGCTACCGCTCCCAAGCGTAATCACCGTCTGGTCATCAAAAGTAAGCTGAAGTTTGGAATTCTCACCCGTTTTTAGGGTATCTTGCTCCTCAATCTTGCTCCCAATCTGTATAGCGACGCGCTTCCCGCTACGTTCAAGCTCGGCTGTCCCATTTAGCATACTCACGCTTCCCACGCTCGCATGCAGCGCCACACTCATCACAGCGACTAAAAACGCCCCTCTAAGCCAACTAGTAGGCATATCTATAGCCCTCCTCTTTGATAGTTTCAATCTGTGCTCATGTTGCCACAGTTTTCATGAGATTACGATGAAAAAATAACTCTAAAAATGCGATTTTATTTTAGCGCGCCCCAATGTTCTCCCAGTGAAATTCCGCATTTTAGGGGCACATCAAGCGAATAGATTCCTTCCATGACCTTTGCGAGGTTTTTTGCGTAATCCTCTGCAAGCGCACGCGGAGCTTCAAAAATCAACTCATCATGCACTTGCAGCAGCAGCCAAAGCGACTCCTCGTGCGAGAATCGCTCCCTAATCTCTGCCATGGCAAGCTTGATTAAATCCGCCGCACTGCCCTGAAATATGCTATTGACCGCCTCGCGTAAATAGGCTGCCTTTTGATATTCCGCCGCGCCCTCAAAATCAAAATATCGTCGCCGCCCCAAAAGCGTCTGCGCATAGCCATGCAAAAGCGCGAAATCTTCTTTGGATTTTAAAAACGACTTAACCGTAGGAAAAGAGGCAAAATAGCTATCGATGTAGCCTTTCGCCTCTTTTGGAGTGATTTTTAGCGTCTCAGAGAGCTTGCGCGCGCCCATGCCATAGATAAGTCCGAAGTTGATACTCTTGGCGATTCCCCGATGTTCTTGCGCGTGCTCCTCGCCAAAAATCCTCCTCGCCGTCTCAAAATGTATATCCGCCCCCTCTTTAAAAGCTGCCACAAGGGCGGGATCTTGCGAAAAGTGCGCAAGCAAACGCAGCTCAATTTGCGAATAATCAAGGCTGATGAGCAGATTCCCCTCGCTTGCGATGAAGCCCTGACGTATCTGCCTGCCCACCTCCGTCTTCACGGGGATATTTTGCAGATTGGGATTTTTGGAGCTTAGCCGCCCTGTTGATGTCCCCGTCTGCAAGAATGACGTATAAACGCGATGATCCTCTTGCGTGCTCGCTAGGCGCATAAGCGGCTCGATGTAGGTGCTTTTGAGCTTAAAAAGCTCGCGATATTCTAGTAGCGGCTCGATAATAGGATGTGCGCCTAGGAGCGAGTTTAGAACCGTTTCATTGGTGCTATATCCCGTGCGGGTCTTCTTGCCTGAAGGGAGTGCAAGCGTTTCAAAAAGGACAATTCCGAGCTGTTGTGGGGAATTTAGATTAAACTCTCCCCCCGCATGAGCGTAAATCTCGCTACTCAGATCGCCGATACGCTGATTCACCTCCTTAAACAACACGCCAAAAAACTCCGTATCGACCTTGATTCCCCGCTCTTCCATCGAAACAAGCACGTGAATGAAGGGAAATTCCAGCTCCTTTGCAAGCTCCAAAAGGTGCTCGCAATCGCGCTTTTTAAGCTCGTCTATGAGCTTAAAATAGAGAAGATATGTCGCTAGCGCGTCCTCTCCCGCGTATTTTGCCGCCTCTTGCAAATTCACTTGCGCAAAGGTCTCACCCTTTCGCACCATCTCATCAAAGGCAATCATCTCGTGCGAAAACCACCGCTTCATCTGAAAATCCAAGCCCACAGGCGAGCTAGAATCGATGAGCCACGCCAAAATCATGCTATCACCGAAGGAATTTGTGGGCAGGATTCCTAGATTTTGGTGCAAAATCTCAAAGTCAAATTTCAGATTGTGCCCGATGACATAAGCACCGAAAATCCGCTTGATTGCCCACTTCGCATCTTCGATTCCGAGCTGCTCGTCGACGCCCAAATAGTTATGCGCGATGGGGACATAATAGCCCACCTTGCCCTCAAGACAAAAGGAAAATCCCACAAGCTTCGCGCACCGCGTATCAAGCGAATCGGTCTCCGTGTCAAACGCGACCACGCTCTGTGGCGTAATGTTCGCGAGCAGCTCCTCCAAACGCTCCCTCTTGCTCACGAGCTCGACATTACGGATAAAGCTCGTATCCTTCGCGGGAATCGGAGCTTTTTTGGGCGCAGCAGCGGTATTAAAATAACCGTCTTCTTTTTTGAGTTTCTCCAGCACGCGCTTAAGACCAAAATCAAGCAGCTCATCGCTAATGGATAGCAGAGGATTGAGCGCGGGGAAGCGGCAAGATTCAAGCTCCAAATCAGCAATCAAATTCTCGCGCAAACGCACCAATTCGCGACTGCGATATGCATCTGTGCGCCCAATCTCCAAGAGCTCCCTAATCCGCGGGGAATCGACGCGCTCCAAATGCTCATAAATCGTATCGAGGCTTCCAAACTGCGTAATAAGCTTTTGCGCACCTTTTGCGCCGATTCCCCGAACACCCGGGACATTATCCGCACTATCGCCCACAATGCTCTGATAATCGATAAATTGCTCGGGCGAAACGCCGTATTTCTCAAGACATTGCGCCGCTCTAATCTCCTTTTTTTTGAGCGGATCAAAGAGGTGCGTATTCTCGTTGATGAGCTGGTAGAGATCCTTATCGTGACTAATAATGCGCACGCTGAGCTCTTTTGCGCTAGCGAGGCGATTAATCGAAGCAATCACATCATCTGCCTCATAGCCCGCGACGGAAATGCTCTTAAAGCCCATCTTCTCAATCCACTCGATCGCCACGGGAATCTGCTTCAAAAGATCATCGGGCGCGAGTGGGCGTTGGGCTTTATAGCTTGCGTCAATTTTCTTGCGGATTCCCTCCTCTTTACTATCCAACGCGAAAATAACGTAATCGCTTCGGTGCTCCTTGTGCAGCTGAATGATGAAATTCGCAAAGCCCATGAGCAGCCCCACAGGGAAATTATTTGGGCTTTTTAGCGGAGGGAGCGCAAAATAACTACGAAAAAAAAATCCAAACGTATCAATAACAATCAGTCTCTTCAAGCTCTACTCCTTAAGGTCAATTACACAAACTGCGGGCAGGAATACACAAAAGAGACGAAACTTAGCGAACTTTGACCGGTTATTTGAGCGCGATTCCCGCCTTTGTCGCTTTTTATAAAGAGCGGGGAGCGGGTCAAAATCCCAAACTACTGGCACCCCTCGCACTCAATGCTTCGATCCATCGTCTCCTCGGCTTGCGGACTTTGACTGCGCAGATAGTAGGTCGATTTGAGCCCCAATCTCCACGCATTCATGTAAATCTCATTGAGGTATTTGCCGCTCGCCCGTTCAAGCGACATGAAAACATTCGTGCTCTGCCCCTGATCGATCCATTTCTGACGGATCGCCGCGGCTTTAATGAGGAGATTTTGATCCAAATCATAAGCGGATTGATAGAAATTCCACGTCTGGAGATTGAGCCCGGGCGCGACGACAGGAATGAGCCCGCTTAGATTCTCCTCAAACCACTTGCGCTTATAAATAGGCTCGATTGTCTGTGTCGTCCCCACGAGGATACTGATGGAGCTTGTGGGCGCAATCGCCATGAGATAGCCATTTCGCATGCCCTGCGTTTTCACTTGTGCGCGCAGGGAATCCCAATCACAATCCGTGCCAAAAAGCCCGCCCCGATCCACAAGCTTCTTCGCCTCGCTATTGGCTACATCAATGGGAAAAATCCCCTTTGACCAGTTCGAGCCCTCAAAACGCGGGTAGATTCCCTTCTCTTTTCCCAGCTCGCTACTTGCCTTAATCGCATGATAACTCACCTGCTCCATAAGGGAATCGATACGCTCAAGGTGTTCTTGACTCCCCCATGCGATTCCCGATTCCGCGAGCATTTGCGCCTCACCCATGACCCCAAGCCCAATCGCACGCGTCTCTAAATTCGTCTTTTTCACCTTGCGGTTGGGGTAGAAATTCAGATCAATTACATTATCAAGCATACGCACCGCAATAGGCACAACCCGCGCAATCTCCTCAGGTGTGTTGATTTTTGAGAGATTAATGCTCGCAAGATTACACACCGCTGTCCTGCCCTCCTGCGCTACCCGTTCGGCTATGAAAACCTGCCTGCCCTTGAGGCAATCCATCGAGCTGATTTTATTCGCCCTCTTCTCCACACCTGCATCGGTCATAAGCATCTGCTGCTCTTCGTAAAGCTCAGATTCCCCATCTTCATACTCAATCCGAACTACGTAGTGATTGGGCTCAGTATTTTGAAATATCTCGGTGCAGAGGTTGCTACTGCGTATGATTCCCGCGTGGGCATTGGGGTTAGCGCGATTAGCATTGTCTTTGAAGCACAAAAAGGGCGAGCCTATCTCAAAGTAGCTCGTCAAAATCCGCTTCCAAAGCTCTTTGGCGCGAACACTCTCTTTAATGATTCCCTCCATATTCTCATACTCGATATAGCGCGCCTCAAACGCCTCTCCATGCAGATCCGTAAGATCATTGCACTCATGCGGATCAAGGAGCGTCCAGCAAGAATCCTCCTCCACACGCTTCATGAACAGGTCGGGAATCCACAGCGCAGGGAATAGGTCATGTGCGCGCCTGCGCTCCTCGCCGCTATTTTTTTTCAAATCGATAAAGTCAAAAATATCCGTATGCCATGGCTCTAAATAGACGCTGATTGCGCCCTTTCTCGTGCCAAGCTGATCAACGGCAATCGCAATATCATTAGTGATTTTCATAAAGGGCACGACACCCCCTGCGGCATTTTTGTGCCCATCAATGAAGCTCCCAAGCCCACGCACTTTGCTGTAATCCCAGCCGATTCCCCCACCATATTTTGAAAGCAGTGCCATCTCTTTGTAGCCATCAAAAATCCCTTCAATATTATCGGGCGTGCTGCCGATGTAGCATGAGCTTAGCTGATGACGCGGAGTGCGGGCGTTACTGAGGGTCGGGGTCGCCGCCATGACTTCAAAACGACTCAAAAGATCATAAAACTTCACCGCCCATTCATTAGGATTACTCTCATTTTGCGCCAAAAACATTGCAATCGCCATGAACATGTGCTGCGGAAGCTCAATGGGGTTGTTGTTCTTATCCTTAATCAAATAGCGATCATAGAGGGTTTTAATGCCCAAATAGCTAAATTGCAAATCGCGCTCAGGGACAATTTTAGAGTCCAAAAAATCAAGGTCAAATTTCTCTTTTAGCCCCTTGATAATGCGCCCCTCCTGCTCGCCTCGCTCAAAGTAGTCCTTAAGCTTCCCATAGCCCGTAAAATGGTTGGCTTTGTGATAGAGGTCATAAAGGAACAGTCTAGCCGCGACAAAGCTCCAGTGTGGCGCATCTACGTCGATTTTATCCACGGCAGTTTTGATGAGTGTCTGCTGGATCTCCTCCGTGGTAATCTTGTCGCGAAACTGAATCTTCGCATCGACTTCAAGCTCGCTCTGACTGACATTATCCAGCCCTAAAACCGCGCTATGGGTGAATTTCTGAATTTTTGTTACATCGAGCGCTTCCACTCGACCGCTTCGTTTAATCACTGTAAGCAAAACGTCTCCTTGACACATTTAAACTCTCAAATATGCACGGATTCCCGCTAGAAATCGGGAATCTCGCTTCAAAATCTCAAAGTTGCGGGAATCCGACCTAAGACTGCCTTGCATAGCGTCTGCGAAGGGTTGGGTCTAGGTATTTTTTTCTGATTCTGATGTTGTGCGGGGTCACTTCTAAGATCTCGTCATCTTCTATCCACTCAAGCGCGCGTTCAAGTGTCAATTCGCGCGGAGGCGTGAGTTTAATCGCCTCTTCGCTTCCGCTTGAGCGCATGTTGGTAAGATTCTTGGCTTTGATGGGATTTACGTCCAAATCGTTATCGCGCGAGTGCTCGCCGATAATCATTCCGATATAGACTTTGGTCTGAGGCTTGATAAATAGGACTCCGCGCTCTTGAATGTTAAAGAGCGAAAATCCCGTCGCTTCGCCGTTTTCCATCGAAACAAGCGCACCGTTGCTTCGACTCTCCACGCTTCCGCTTGCAGGTCTAAAATCCAAAAAGGAGTGATTCATCACGCCCTCGCCCTTGGTATCGGTCAAAAATTCGCCACGATAGCCAATGAGTCCGCGCGCAGGGATCTCAAATTCCAACCGCGTGTAACCTTCGCCCATGGGATTCATCGCGTGCATGATCGCGCCTCGTCGCCCGAGCTTCTCAATAATCCCGCCCGAGCAATCTTGCGGCGCGTCAATCACGAGATTTTCAAAAGGTTCAAGCCGCACCCCGTCCTCCTCTTTGATGATGACTTCAGGGCGTGAAATGCTAAATTCAAAATCCTCGCGCCGCAAATTCTCCGCCAAAATCGTAATCTGAAGCTCTCCGCGCCCCGAAATCTTGAATTTGCCCTCGCCCATCTCTTGCATTTTCATCGCAATATTCGTCTGCATCTCTTTTAAAAGCCGCTCTTTTAGCTTATTTGCCGTGACGTGCTTGCCCTCCGTGCCCGCAAACGGGGAATCGTTGACGGCAAAATAGACCGACATCGTGGGCTCTTCAAGGTGCATGGGATCGAGGGGAATCGGATTATTCGGATCGACTAGGGAATCGCCCACGTTGATTGAATGAAATCCTGCAATCGCCACAATATCGCCTGCTTGCGCCTGCTCGACCTCCATTCGCGCCAACCCGTGGAATCCGATGAGCTTGGTGATTTTGCCTTGGATTTTTTCGCCATCGGCTTGGATTAGGAGCACGCTCTGCCCCTTTTTTACGATTCCGTTAAATATCCGCGCTACGCCGATTTTACCTACATAATTATCGTAATCAAGCGTAAAAACTTGAATTTGCAGTGGATTCTCCACGCTGCCGCTTGGCTCGGGCACATGCGCGAGAATCGCATCAAAAAGCGGCTCAAGGCTGCGTGCCTCATCATTTAGCTCTTTTAGCGCATAACCATTGCGCGCAGACGCGTAAATCACGGGGAAATCAAGCTGCTCTTCATTCGCGTCCATCGCGACGAAGAGGTCAAAAACTTCATTAATCACGCGCTCGGGATCCGCCCCACTTTTATCGATTTTATTGATCACGACAATGGGCTTAAGCCCGATTGCAAGGGCTTTTTTGACGACGAATTTCGTCTGAGGCATGACACCCTCTTGTGCATCTACAAGCAACAGCACGCCATCAATCATCTTCAGCACGCGCTCGACCTCACCCCCAAAATCCGCGTGCCCGGGCGTGTCGATGATATTAATTTTGTGCCCTTTATAGAGAATCGCCGTGTTTTTTGAGAGGATCGTAATGCCTCGCTCCTTCTCAATGGCGTTGTTATCCATCACGCGCTCGGCGATATTCTCGTGTTCTGCAAACGTGCCCGATTGCCTCAAAAGCCCATCTACAAGAGTCGTCTTGCCGTGATCGACGTGCGCAATTACGGCGATATTTCGTATGTTTTGCATAGATTCCCTAACCCAAATTATTGTGTGAATTTTAGGCGGGATACTATCTAATTAAAAATTAAACACAGGCAAAAATCATCAAAAGGGGAATCGCCTTCAAAGCGGAACGAATATTGCTTGAAATGGCTCAAAAATGTATCCCAAAAAGGTGAGTTTCTATGCTTCATGATCTCATTCAAAGCCTCTCAAAAGGTTCTGATTCCCACAAAATAGGCTCATCAAGCAGTAGCAGTGCTGAAGAGGGTGAGCTCTTTACTTCGCTCTTTAAAGATGCAATTAGCGCACTTGAAAATGGAGCAAAAAGCGGGAAATCGCTCTTTAGCTCGCTCTTTGGAGTGGGGACGCAGAAAGGCAAAAACGGTGATATTAAAACGCTAAACATGCCAAAAGTGGATACGCCCCTTCTGGAAGGGAAACTTATCGAGCAAAAAAAGATACGAAAAAGTGGCGATTCCGCGCTGCTTGTGCGCTTGCAAGCCCCCTCAAAAAAGGGAATCAAAAGCACTGAGAGTGCGCTAAAGTCGCTTATTTTTGAAGCCAAAAACACTTTGAAAAAAAACACTCTCTCTGATCAAAAGATTCCACTAATAAAGGAAGAGTCAAAAGGGACAAAGGTGGAGAATCGCAAGGTTTCCGACCTTTTTAAGCTTGCAAGCGATTCCAAGCTCAACCCCGTGTCTATCAAGGTGGAATCTGAACAAATCATGCAAACAAGCCAAAAAAAGCTCGCCAAAGAGCCTGTGAAGCCCCTTTTGAAACACTCTTTGGACAGGGCGGCACAAGGGGCGCAAAAAGCAGAAAAAGAGGCAGAGATTCCCGCTAAAGAGCCTAAAGAGGCGCTTAAAAATCCTCTTTTGGATGCAAAATCTCACGCCGCCAAAGAGAGTGTCAAGGTCGTGACAAAGCCCATAAACAAGGAAGCGAGAGGGATTTCTGCAAAAACGGAAGGTATGGAGATTAAAAAAGAGCTGCACGTGCAAAATCTCGAGCCAGAAATTACGGAATCTGCGGAGCTGATCGCAAAAAACAGAACGCCAAAAGTGCCAAAAAATGCCGCCAAAATCCCTAATGCTTTGAAAGGGAAAATTGCCGAGCCCAAAATCTCTCAAAGCTTGCGCGAGGATTCCTCAAAAATCGCGCCGAAAACACCAAAACAAGCAGCCCAAGAGATCTCTAAATCGCCCGCTCAAACAGCCATTACGCCGCCAAAACAGGAGACAAAACATGCAGAAGCGGTGCAAAATCATGATTTAAAGTCTGCGACAAAATTGATACAAACGCCTAAAGAGGCGCATTTTGCGGAGAATATTGAGCCTAAGATTCCGCAGATTCCCCAAAACCTTGCGGGAATTTTGCAACTCACAAAAAAGCAAAAAAGTGCGGATATTAAGGAAGAAGACGCGATTCCTTTTAGCAAAAAGAAGACTCTCAAAACAGAGCCATCGCAAGCAAAGAGCGTAAAAATCGAGGAATCGCCCCAAGTTCAAGCCAAAGATCAAAAGCACACTCCTGCTTCGCTTGCGCCAAAGGAAAATGTCGCACTTCAGGGCGCGCAAAGTGCGTTAGCTGCGCCTCATGAAGAGCCAAGCGAGCCTTTTAGGGAGCTTTTGAGCGAATTTGCGTCCAATGAAACCAAAGAGGGGCAAAAGAGCAAAAATGGCGAGGCAAGTGAGCTTGGGACAAAAAAGCCTGAAAATACCGCTCCAAACGAGCCCAAAGGGCTTTCTGGCACAACTAATGACCCTAAAAGTGAACTGGCTTTAAAAAGTGCGAGAGCCAAGGAAACGCTTCGAAATTTCACCGCTACACTTAAAGATGAAGTGCAAAATTATAAGCCTCCGCTTACCAAGCTTTCCATTGAGCTTAATCCTGAAAATCTCGGTAGCGTGGAGCTTACAATTACACAAAGAGGGCAAGGCTTGCTCGTGCAGGTTCTCTCAAATCCTCAAGCGATTGCACTTTTTATGAATAATCACGCGGAATTTAAACAGCAGCTTGCAAATGCCGGATTTAACGATGTTTCGATGAGCTTTAGCGATGGGAGTGGGGGCGAGGGAGGCTCTTTTGGGGGCGGATTCCAGCATTCGGGGAATCGGGAGCAAGAAAAAAGGAACGAAAATGGCTTGTCAGCTTACAAAGCCAATGCGCTCGGTGGTGCGGAATCTGAAGATTCCCCGCCTCTAAGTCAGATGGAAATTATCTTACCCAAATACGCATAGGAGAGGAAAATGCCAGCATCAGTAGGTTCGACCGGTTCAACAAACAACACCACAAACCCAGCGAATACAAACAAAGGGACAAAGCCAAAGGATTCCAACAAAAATACTGAGAAGCCTAAAGAAGCGGATAAAAGCAAAGAGACCAACAAGACCAAAGAGCCGGACAAAAGCAAAATCGGCGAGACGCTCAAGCAGCAATCAAAGCTTGATAAAGATGCTTTCATGAGGCTATTTTTGGAGCAGCTAAAGCACCAGGATCCGACCGCACCTATGGAGACGGAGAAGATTTTGGAGCAGACTGCCATGCTCACTCAGCTTGAGCAACAAGAGGAGATGAAAAAGACACTTGCAGGCATGACTAATGCGATGAGAACCATGAGTGATACAAACACCAAGCTCACGGAATTGCAAGGGAATCTGGGCAAGGCTCTCACGAAGATTGATGAATCGCTTAAAAAAACTTCGGCAGCGACCAATCTCCTCACACACCTATCAGGATATAACTCCGTAGGCATGATCGGGAAAATCGCTGAGACAAACCTCACGGGAATCAACATCAAAAATAATGACAAAGTAAAATTTGATCTCTATTTTGATGAGAAAATCGATGCGAGCAAAGGGACACCTAAGATTAAGATATATAACTCAAAAAACGAGCTGGTTCGAGAGATGCCGCTTAATTCAAAAAATGGAGCGAAAGGCTATGTGCCCTTTGAGTGGGACGCTAAAGACAATAATGGCGCGAATGTTCCTCCCGGGTCTTATCGGATCGTGGCGGAATACAACTTCGATTCCAGCACAAATAAATATAAGACGACTTATCTTGGTCGAGGTGAAGTGCAGAGCCTCATCTATCAGAATGGACTTCCCTATTTGAGACTAGGGAATCAGCTCACAGCACCGCTTGGGAATGTGGTTCAGGTCTATGATAAGGCTAAGGCTTAAGCCATGAATATGACACTCTATAACGGTTTGAGTGGAATTCTTACCCATCAAGCGGGAATCGACTCCACTTCAAACAACATCGCAAACGTCAATACGACGGGCTATCGCGCGAATATCCCGGAATTTGAAACGCTTTTTAACAAAAGTAGGGGCTATACCAACCCGCGCTCGCCGGTAACAAATGACTTTGGGCACGGGGTTACAATGTCTAGCAACGCCATTAGCACAAAAAATGGAAGCTACAAACAGACTGAGAGCGAATTTGATATGGCGTATTCGGGTAAGGGTTGGTTTGTCGTCGGGACGCAAAAAAATGGCGAATTTGACCTCAAAAATCCAAAATTTGGGCAAGTTCAGAAAAACTACTTCACGCGAGATGGGGGATTTACCCGAAATGCGGAGGGCTATTTAGTCGATGCGAATGGGAATTATCTCTATGGGATTGATTTAGGCAAAGTCTCTCCTAATAACGTCTTTAACGCTACGCAAAATCCTGAGGCGGACAAAGCGGCTCTTGCGGGGACAAAGCTCACTCCGCTTAAGATTCCACAGGATCTCTACTATCAGCCTACCGCTACGACCCGTGCGGGAGTCGCGGTCAATCTGAATAAAACAAGCAAGGGCACGGGTGTGGATACGGTTTTCCGCAAGACTGATGGCACGTTTGATATGGACGCATTCCTTTCGCAAGATGTCAATGCCCTTATGAATGCGGATCAAAAGCTCCTAGAAGCGAACATCCACAAGGATATTACCATCACAAGGAAACTCGCCTCAGGCAAGGTAATCTCTGATACCTTTACCTATGGTGGCACGGGAGAGAATGGCTTTAAAACCCTGGGCGAGCTTAAAAAACTCATTGAGAAAAAGACGGGGCTAACACTTGATGTGCAACGCGATCATTTGGGGAATCCAACGGGATGTGTAATGGATTTGCGCAACACTACGCTCCATGATATGGAGTTCAGCGCGACTGGAAAACTAGCGCAAAAGCTGGGAATCGGCGGCTCGACGAGTGATTACAAAAGTGGCGTTACAAACCCGTATGACAAAAACGCGGCGAATTATCCGATTGGAAGCTACGTCCTAGCGGATAATATCATCTACCGCCGCAAAGCAACGGTGGGGAATTCCGATCCGCACACCGATAGCGCAAATTGGGAGCGAGTGGATACAAGCGCGCTGGAGGAATACAACACAGCAAGCGTCTATGAGACAGATAGCTTTGTTCAATCTAATGGCAAGGTCTATAAGCGAATCGCCGCAGCGGGCAACTCCGATCCCGCGCTTTCGCCTGCGGATTGGCAAGAGATTGGCGAGAGTAAAAAGGGGGCGATTTCTACGTATGAGAATGGCAAAAATTATGCAATCAATGATGTTGTCAATCTCAATGGCACGCTCTATCGTCGTAAAGGAAGCGAGGGCTCATCAAATCCCGCGAGCGATCCTGCGAACTGGAGCAAAATTGATAATGGGCTTGTAAGCACGACGGGACTTTATGTGCCTAGCTACAAAAGTAGCGTGAATGTATATAGCAAAGATGGGACAAAATATCTTTTGCAATCCACCTATTATCTACGTGACGCAGGGGTCAATGGCGTGGGCGAACGATGGGAAGTGCGAAGTGCGATCTATGATCATCAGGGCAAAACCATGGTCAGTGCAGCTCCTACGGTGCATGAAGTTACCTTTAACAACGGCGTCGCGACGGCAAATAACGTTAATTTAGCATTTGATGGACGGACGATTAATTATGATCCGATTCGTAGCCTTAATGGAAAAACTTCGACCAACTTCACTTACGCGGAATCGAGCATCAAAGAGGGGAGTCAAGATGGCAATGCCGCAGGAAGGCTTAAGGGAATGCGTATCGATGCGCACGGGCGCATTATGCTCTCTTTTACCAATGGTCGCCATGAGGTTATGGGGCGCGTAGGGCTTGCGTCATTCATCAATGATCAAGGGTTGCAAAAAGTGGGCGGGAATCTATTCCAGATGACCTCTACAAGCTATAACGGCGGGCAGCCGACCTCTCCGAGCGGGAATCCGATCGTCCCGTGGGATGAGGCGGGTGAATTGAAATTTGGCAAAGTGCTACACAAAATGATCGAGACAAGCAATGTCGATATTGGCGCGACACTCACACAGCTTATCGTGCTTCAGCGCGGATATTCATTCAATGCCAAAGCCTTTACCACAGGTGATGAGCTCATCAAAGAGGCAATCGGGCTGAAACGATAATTTTGCTTTTGCTAAAATGGTTTTTGTAGAGGAGATCACTCATGGATAGCTACAAAAACCTAGCAAATCGCAAAAACAAGATGAATGGATTGGATTTTCTTATTTTATTACCCGAACAGAGTGTCAAAATCGCCTTTTTCGACCCACAGTATCGTGGGGTTTTGGACAAAATGGCGTATGGCAACGAGGGTAAGCTTCGCGGAGCGCAACGCTCGAATTTACCACAGATGGACGAAGATATAATTAGGCGATTTATCGCGGGAATCGAGCGTGTCCTTATGCCTAGCGGTTATCTATTTTTATGGGTGGATAAATTTCATCTGCTTGAGGGCGTGAAGGAGTGGTTTAGCTCCACGCCTAGCCTCTTAATTGTCGATATGATTACGTGGGATAAGCAAAAAATCGGCATGGGTTATCGCACCAGACGACGCAGCGAATATCTAGTCATCGTGCAAAAATGCCCGCAAAAGGCAAAATCCACATGGAAGCTGCACAATATCCCCGATGTGTGGAGCGAGAAGCTAGGGAATAAGCCGCACACACACTCAAAACCTCTCGAACTACAAAAGCAGCTCATTTTATCTACCACAGAAGAGGGAGACCTTGTCCTTGATCCTGCTTCCGGAGGCTATTCTGTTTTTGAAGCGTGCAAACAAACGGGGCGAAATTTCCTCGGATGTGATTTGGTTTTTGGCGATTAAGTTTTAGGAATCGGCAAAAAAATTGTAGGAATCGCACCCAAAAAAGGACATTCCTCGATTCTTGCAGAGTAGAACAGATTTCGGCGCATAAAAAATCCCGCCTCATCTTTCTTTGTTTTCTTCAGCTTTTTACCTCAAAATTGGAACATTATTTGCTTGGAATAGCCGAACAATTTTAACTCGAAACAAAGGAACAAACATGCTTAGGTCAATGTGGTCAGGCGTAAGTGGAATGCAAGTGCATCAGGTGGGGCTTGATGTAGAGGGACACAATATCTCCAACGTCAATACGATGGGCTTTAAATATTCAAGGGCAAATTTCGCGGATATGCTCTCTCAAATCAACCACATCGCTACCCCTCCCTATGGAGGTCTAGGCGGTCAGAATGACTACTCCGTAGGTCTTGGTGCGACGGTCAATTCCACGACTAAAATCTTCTCACAAGGTTCAATGACCGAGACGGGAAGTGTTACCGATCTTGGAATCGGCGGAGACGGATTCTTTGTTGTGAGCGGAGATGGGGGGCGCACACATGCCTATACACGTAATGGTGCATTCACATTTGATGCAAAAGGGAATCTCGTCAATAACGAGGGGCAGATCGTGCAAGGTTGGGTCAAGGATCTTGCGGGCAATTGTAACTCGTGCTGCAGCGATGAAGCATTGCGAAACAATGTGGATACGACCAGACCCATTCGGGGAATCAATATCGATCCTAGGCTCACGATTCCTGCGAAAGCCACATCAAATGTAACGCTTGATGCGAAACTCACTTCAGGCGATAAAACTAAAAACCTCGATTGTGCGCACGCGCTGGATTCCTCGAGTGCGACTGCCTCTGATGGGCTTGTGCCTAGGTATGATAGCTCGGGACGCAGGATTGAGAAAGCCGAAGATATTGGCGCGCTCTTTAATGGTGCGGGTGATGCGATGCGAATGCGTGAGGGACAAGGCGTATGGGTAAGTTATAAACAATCGGTTGTGAAAAAGAATGTTCCCACAACGACTAACGTTTCAGAAATTACCCTCAATGGCACAAAAATCACATTCCAAAACGATTCCGCAGTCTCAGGAATCAGCACACTCGTTGCAGCGCAAAATGCCATCAACGCAAAACGTGGCGAGACGGGAATCGAAGCCTTCGCTGAAGCGGGTGCTCTACGACTCGTCAATGACAATAGCATGGACGGAAACGCGAAGAAGAAAAATATCATGATTACCGGCACAGGCACAGGGGCGTTTGCAAACTTCAGTCAAGCCGATAACAACATCACTGCTTATAAATATAGCTATACTCGCGCGAGCAAGGCGGATTCCGCTTCGGGTCTCTTCAGGACGACCGAGGATCTGCGCGCACTCATGCAGCAAGATGCCAACCGCGTCAAATATGGAAGAATCGTCAAAGATTCCGCTTCAACCGTCAAGGTAACGATGAGCAAAGGCGGAATGTTTGAGATCCACAATCAAGACGATGGAAATGCCACAAAAGATAATCTCGGAATTACCGTCAGTAGCTATTATGATCGAGATGTTACGAGCAACGTCATATTCAAAACCGTCATGCAAGGGCTAAATACGGGAGTCCTCGCTGAGGGAGGCTCGCCCACTGCTTCTGGTCCATTCATGGCGGGCAAACTCTCTACGACGATTGATATTGTCGATAGCCTAGGAAATAAGCACACTCTCACCATTACCTTTAGGAAAACGGGACCGCGTGAATGGAGCTTCACTCTCCACGTGCCTGAGCCGGGATCATTTGTCAACGGATCAGCCGAGCGTCCAAACTACCTTGAGGGTGGACGAGTTACCTTCGGCGAGACGGGAGCTCTTACCGGTATGAGCCCCTCAACGGTTCAGTTTAATCCGAATAACGGATCAAAGCAGCTCCAAAGAATCAACCTAAACTTCGGGGAATCAGGCACATTCAAAGGGCTAACCAGCACCGATGAAGAGAGTGCGACCGATAAAATCGATCAAAACGGTTATCAGTCAGGCACACTTCAAGATAAGCGTTTCAATACCGATGGCGTGCTCATAGGGAAATTCAGTAACGGCAAGAGTTTCGCACTCGCTCAAGTCGCGCTCGCGTCCTTTACGAACAATTCGGGTCTGCAAGCGCAGGGTTCAAACCTCTATACGCAAACCGGAAACTCGGGCGAGCCGACCATCGGCACACCAAATACCGGTGGTAGAGGGCAGATTATCCCTGAGCGCCTTGAGGCAAGTAACGTCGATCTTAGCCGCGCGCTCACAAACCTCATCATCATTCAGAGAGGATTCCAAGCCAACTCCAAGACGGTTACAACCTCCGATCAGATCCTAAACACGCTCATCAACCTCAAACAGTAATCGTGCTCCTCCTCTTTTGGAGGGGGCGATTCCCCGCTTTTGCACTTTTGTTTTAATCGCGCAGAACATTTTGGCATGGCTTTACATCTCATAAGCTATAATCCCACAAAAAATTAGGAGCACTGCATGGCAAGAAAATGCCCGCCATGTGATTGTAAAAAGGGACTTCCTCTGTGGCTTGGCACTTTTGGTGACCTTATGAGTCTCTTGCTCACTTTTTTTATTCTTCTGCTCTCCATGGCGACTTTTGAGACAAAAAAAATCGACCAAGCGATTGGGTCAATACAAGGCGCGCTCGGGGTTTTGGAGATCGGCAGACTCACTGAGATTATGCCTCCGCAGCGATTCCAAGCACTTCCCGTGAAGCAAAACGTCGATACGCCTGAGGCAATCAACGCCTTTGCCAGCATGATTACCGAATATAGCGAAATGACCAAAGTCAGCGATGGACCGGCAATTACGATAGAGGAGGCGGAGGACGGCTTTATCGTTACGATTCCCAGCGAATTGCTCTTTGATAGCGGGAGCGCGCAAATCACAAACAAAGAGGGGATACTTTTCTTAAAGCGCACGGCTTTGGAGATTAATAAACTCCCCGCGGACATTTACCTAAAGGTCATCGGGCATACTGATAATGACCCGCTACGCGCGGGGGCGAATTTCGCGGACAACTGGGAGCTCTCCATCGCGCGAGGCGTAAATGTTGCGAACCTGCTGCTTGATGAGCGTGTCGATCCTGCGCGTATTTCTGCCGGGGGCAATGGCGAGTTTGACCCTGTTGCGACCAACAGCACGGAAGAGGGTAAAGCAAAGAATCGGCGCGTGGAGCTACACTTCTTCTCGATTAAGCAAAATGAACCACCCAAAATCCCGACCAATTAACACTAGGAGCAGGCGTTGAGGGCACTCTTTGAAGGAGCGGTGAAATTTAGAGAAGAGGATTTTAAGGAACATAGGGAGCTTTTTGAGAGCTTAGAGCACAAACAAGAGCCTCACACGCTTTTTGTGGGGTGTGCAGATTCCCGTGTCGTGCCCAATCTCATCACAAACACGCTGCCGGGCGAGCTTTTTGTCGTGCGTAACATCGCTAATGTCGTGCCTCCTTACCGTAAAGCCGAGGAGTTTCTCGCGACCACTTCTGCGGTAGAATACGCGCTCAATGTCCTAAACGTGCGCAATGTCATCATCTGCGGGCATTCCAATTGCGGCGGGTGCTCCGCACTCTATTTGGAGGAATCAAAGCTTCATAAAACGCCCCATGTCAAAAAATGGCTCGAACTTTTGGAACCTGCAAAGCGCAAGGTGCTCGCTCTTGAACCGGACACTCTCACTAAGCGTCTGTGGATGACCGAACAGTTTAATATCGAAAAACAGCTTGAGAATCTTTTCACCTATCCGAGAGTGAGCGAACGCTATGAAGCAGGCGAGCTCAGCGTCTATGGCTGGTATTACATTATTGCGACGGGTGAAGTCTTTAGCTATGATTTTAATAGGCACGAATTTATGTTAGTCAAAGAGGAGGAGAGATGATTTTAATTAGCGGACCTTGCGTCATCGAAAGTCTTGAGAATCTGCGCGCAGTCGCTAGTGAGTTACGCCCTCTAAGTGAAGATTCCCGCATTGATTTTTACTTTAAAGCAAGCTTTGATAAAGCCAATCGCACCAGTCTTGAGAGCTACCGCGGTCCGGGACTAGAGCGGGGAATCGAGCTGCTCGCGCGCATTAAAGAGGAGTTTGGATACAAAATCCTAACGGATATTCACGAAAGCACTCAGGCACAAATCGTCTCAGAGGTCGCGGATATTCTGCAAATTCCCGCATTTTTATGCCGTCAGACCGATCTTATAATCGCGGCTTCAAAGACCAAAAGCATTGTCAATATCAAAAAGGGGCAATTTATGAACCCCGCTGATATGCGCCATTCGGTGCTTAAGGCGGTCAAAACCCGTGGGGGCGAAAAGGCGACTTTTGAGGAATCGCGCAGGCTTGGGATATGGCTTACTGAACGCGGGAGCAGCTTTGGCTATGGGAATCTCATCGTGGATATGCGCTCGCTACTTATTATGCGTGAATTTGCCCCTGTGATTTTTGATGCAACCCATGCGGTGCAGATGCCCGGGGTCGCAGGCGGGAAAAGCGGGGGCGATTCGCGCTTTGTTGCGCCGCTTTCGCGCGCAGCCGCAGCTGTGGGCGTGGAGGGCTTCTTTATGGAGACGCACATCTCTCCAAAAGACGCGCTCAGCGATGGACCCAATATGATTACGCCCACGGAGCTAAAAAAGCTCGTAAAAGAGCTGCTCACCCTTAGCGATCTATAACTTTTAACAAAAGGAATTTTCATGAAAATTATACAAGGAACACTCAGTCTCACAAATAGCGAGCGCATTGCGATTATCGCCAGTCGCTTCAATCATCTCATCACCGATCGCCTCATCGAGGGCGCAAAAGATGCGTTTTTGCGCCATGGAGGGGTCGATTCCCAGCTTGACCTTATCCTTGTCCCCGGGGCTTTTGAGCTCCCTTTTGCACTGGAGAAAATCCTCGCACAAGGCGAATATGACGGAGTTTGCTGCCTTGGAGCGATCATTAGAGGTGCGACTCCGCATTTTGATTATGTCAGCGCGGAGGCGACTAAGGGGATTGCGAATGTTACGCTCAAATACGGCGCGGCAGTCACTTTTGGCGTATTGACTACAGATAACATCGAGCAGGCTCTTGAGCGCGCAGGGACAAAAGCTGGAAATAAGGGCTTTGAAGCGATGAGTGGGCTTATTGAGATGATGAATCTCTACAAAAATCTCGGAGCATAACATGGCGACGCGCGCACAGGCGCGAGAAGCGGTCGTGTCGCTGCTCTACGCCTATGACACGGGGAATCGTGCCATTCGCAAATTCGCCCCCGAGCTTTTAGAAGAGAAAAAAATTAAAAATCATCAGCAAGAGTTCGCGCTCTCCCTATTTGATGGCACGATCGAGCATTTGGAGACAATTGATGAGAATATTAAAAAGCACTTAAAAGAGTGGGATTTTTCGCGAATTGGCGACATGGAGCGGGCAATTCTTCGCCTTGGGGCGTATGAAATGCTCTATTCCAAAGTTGATAAAGCGATCATCATCAACGAAGCCATTGAGCTCTCAAAAACTTTTGGGAATGAAAACTCCCCGCGCTTTGTAAATGGCGTGCTGGACGCGCTCGCTCCCAAAAAGAAGTGAACCGTGCAGCTGTGCGTCGCGCTCGATCTTCCGAGCAAAGAGGAGAATCTGCGTCTGTTGCGTGAATTGCGAGGGCTTCCGCTGTGGATCAAGGTGGGCTTAAGAAGCTTTATTCGCGATGGACGCGAATTTTTAGAGGAAATTACGGGAATCGACGAACATTTTAGGCTCTTTCTTGATTTGAAGCTCTATGACATTCCAAACACCATGGGCGACGCGCTGGAGGAGATTACAAAGCTCAACGTCGGCATACTGACCCTGCACGCAAGCAGCGGAGCGGAGGCGATGAAGGAGTGCTCATCGCGCCTCTCCAAAGTCAAGAATCGACCGCTTCTCTTCGCTGTGAGCGCACTCACAAGCTTTAGCGAGGAGGGATTCCGCGAAGTTTATAACGCCTCACTGGAGAGCAAAGCCCTTGATATGGCGATGAGCGCAGCACAAAATGGCATTGATGGGGTAGTTTGCTCGGTTTTTGAAAGCGCGCGCATCAAGTCCTTCATCGCTCCGAATTTTCTCACGCTCACTCCGGGAATCCGCCCTTTTGGAGAGCCTAGTAACGACCAAAAACGGGTTGCAAATATTACTGAAGCAAAGCAAGCGATGAGTGATTTTATCGTCGTCGGTCGCCCCATATATCAGAATAAAAACCCGCGAGAAGTAGTGGAGAAGATCCTTGCAATGATGAAATAAAGGGCATTTGGACACAAAAAAGAGACAAATGCAAAAAGGAGTCAGACACAAAAAAGCGTGCGGATCCCGCTACTTTCTTGCTCTTTGCCTCGCAAGCTTTTGCCCGCGAGCTGCCAATCCTTGCTTATTGGTTAAACATCAGCAACACCGCAGCAATCGCAAATCCCTTGTGATGGGCGATAGACAGCGCGCAGGAAGCAACGTTGAAACGCTCCTTTGCCTCTTTGGAGAGCTCAAGCAGAGGTGCGCCCTTGGGACTTTTGGAAATTATCATATCGTGGAATCGAACCTCCGCGCCGATTCCCGTGCCTAATGCCTTGGCGCACGCCTCTTTAGCCGCCCAAAATCCCGCCGCGCTCTCCACTCTACGCACAAGCTCAATCTCGCTAGGTGCGAGGAATCTCGCTAAAGCCTCTTCCCTCGTGCGTGCGCGTGAACGTCGTGCCAAAAAAAGCTCCATGCGCTCAATCGCGACTAAATCAATTCCTATCATGCGGAATGTAAATCTACTGGATCACAAATTCCGTGAAAAAGAGATCCACCACCTTACCATCAACAAGGAATTCATTCAGCCGCTCCACAATCTCGCTTTTTAGCTTATCTTTCCCTTTGCTGGTGGAAATCTCCTCGATACTTTTGGAAGAGAGGATCGAAATGACCGTATCACGCACCACCGCGCGCTTGGTATCAAGCTCCGCTGTGAGCGTGGGCTGAGTAAGCTCGACGTTAATCGTCGTCTTTAGGTATCGCCGACCGCTCTGAGTTGTGAGATTGACGATAAACTGATCAAACGCATACATCGGACCCACACTCAGCTTCGCCCCCGCACTGCGCGGCGTCCCCGCCATAGGTGGCGCGCTTTGGGGCATTTGCCCTGCCATAGGGGCTCCTGCGTTTTGCTCAGGCTCACCCGAACTACTCAAAGAAATACTCACAAGCACCGCGGCGATAATAAGCAATAAAGCAATCACTGCGGCAATGATGATAATCACAAGCTTATTCTTCCCCGCTGCGCCCTGCTCCGCGCCTTGCGTCTCCTCTGCCATAAACCCACCTCTTTTAAAGATAAAATGACTGCTATTATATACAATGTTCGCTAGAATTTAAAACCTCATCTAAGGACACTTTAGGGCATGTTTAACGCATTTTTCGGAGCTTTGGGGCGAATGGTTTTTGCATTTTGGGAATCGCTGGGTAAATTTGGTGCTTTCCTCCTATTTCACGCGCGCCTAGCTCCTGCATATTTTACCCCGCCCTATCGTTTCAAAGAGCTTTTTTGCCAGATGGAGATCATCGGCGTGAGCTCTTTTTGGGTCATCATGCTCACAGCTCTTTTCACGGGCATGGTGCTCGCCATTCAGTTTTATCACGGATTCCATCAATTTAGCGCGCAAAATTTCATGAGCTACCCCATATTTCTCGCTCTTTCGCGCGAGCTAGGTCCTGTATTTTCTGCACTAATGCTCACTAGCCGGGCGATTTCAGCCATGGCGGCGGAACTGGGCACAATGCGCGTGAGCGAGCAGATTGACGCGCTGGACACGCTTGCTATTGATTCCAAACGCTATCTTCTGGTGCCGCGGATTCTCGCCGCCACACTCTCTTTGCCCCTTTTGGCGATTCTTTTTAATTTCATCGGGAATCTCTCCGCCTATTTCATCTCCGTGCACGTGCTAGACGTCAATGAAGAGAGCTACAAGAGCGTCCTGCGGCAATACCTTGAGCTAAGCGACCTGTTAACTTCGCTCATCAAAGCTGCGGTTTTTGGCTATCTTGTGGGACTCATCGGCACTTACATCGGATATCACACACAAGGAGGTGCGCGGGGCGTAGGACGCTCGACCACGCGCGCGGTCGTGCTAAGTGCGATTACCATATTTGGCGCAAACTACCTCCTCTCCGCGCTTTTTTTGGCTCTGCACTGGTAGAAATCTTTAAAAATCTACCCTAACCTTGCGCCCATACATTTACGTTAAGAAAAAAGGGCTATAATCGCTAGTTATCTCATTTTTATTTTTTTGGATGTGTCTAATGCACAAACTCTCGCTCATTCAAGCGTTATTCCTAAGTCTTTGCACCCTCACACTCCACGCAACTCCCATGCAAAAAAAAGAAGCCATCAATCTCTACAATTTAGGGAAATTCAGCCAAGCCAAAGAGCTGTTGTTGCGACTCACACGGGAATCGCCTAATGATTCCGAGCTCTCCTTTTTGCTCGGAAGAAGCGCGCTTGAGCTTAAAGAGTATGACCTTGCGTTAGCGGCGTTTGATCGCGTGCTGCTGCTTAATCCTCAGCACACACGAACTCGTCTTGAAATCGCGCGAATCTACTTTGAGCGCAGGAATTACACCCTCGCGCGCAAGGAGGTCGATTCCGTGCTTGCGGGCAAACTGCCTCCCAGCGTGCGAGAGAATGCCGAAGCTTTTCGCCGCAGGATCGTAAGCATGAGCACGCCACACACTTGGGGCGGTATCTTTATGCTCGGAATCGAACAGGATAACAACGTAAATAACGACATCGGGGGCAAGAATTTTATCCTGCCCCTTTACAACCTTCCACTCAAAGGCAACAAAAAACGTGCCGATACGTCGCTCTTTTGGGGCGTATCACTCGCACATACGTATGATTTTGGCGAGCGCGAGGGGTGGGGTATGGAAAATAACCTGAGCCTTTTTAATAAAAATTACTCCAAAGAGCACAAGATTAACCTCGCGCTTGGCTCGGTGTCAACGGGGTTATCCTACACTGAGGGAATGCACAAAATTACTTTTCCTTTAAGCTATGAAAAAGTTCTGCTTGGAGGCGGAGAATATTTTAGTGCGATCGGCATGGGTGTGCGCTACAAGCGCGTCCTCAGCGCATCGCTGCTCGGAGAAGCGGGAATTACCGCCAAAAGAAATGACTTCGCCGCAAAATACAAATTGCGCAACAATGACGAATTCGCCCTCCTCATGGGGGTAAAAATCGCCCTTGGCTCAAAAAGCTACCCCACGCTCCTCTCAATCTCCACCACCCATCGCAACGTCCATGCGCGCTATGACATACGCACGGACGTGAGCTTCACGGAGCGCGGCTATAAGTTTGAGCTCTCCAAGGAGGTCTATCCGTTTGTGCGCGCAAGCGGCTCATACACGTATAAAAAAACATGGTATAAAAAGAGAGATACGCTCTTTCTTACCGAGCGAAGAGATCACGAGAATCGCTGGGAATTAGGCGCAACCTACGGCTTTAGCAACTCTTCTTCATTTGGATTAAATTTCTCTTTCACGGATCACCGCTCCAATCACGCGCCTTTTACCTACAATAAAAACGTCCTAAACGCCCATTATGTATTCAGCTTCTAGGCGCGAAGTAGCTTAGGGTTGTTTTGCCGAATTTTCGCTCTTTAAAGCGCGTCAGATTCCCGATAATCTCAGGAATCTTAGCCCCGCTCATGTGCTCTAGCACGACGATTCCGCTAGGAAGGTTGATGGCTTCAAGCAGCGCAAAAAGTCGTTCATAAATCTCGCTCTGCCCCTCTCTAATCACAAAAGGCGGATCAAGATACAAAATCGCCCGCTCCCCGCGGAATCGCGGTATAAGTGCAGGCAAAAGTTCAAAACTATCGCCCAAAAATATCTCGCTCTTACTCTCTAATCCAAAGCGCTTCACATTCTCCAGTAAAATTTTATGCGCCTCTTTGGAGTGCTCCAAAAATATCGCGCACTTCGCCCCTTGGCTTAGGGCTTGGATTCCCACACTTCCCGTGCCTGCAAATGCCTCGATAAAAAGCGCGCCTGAAATCTCTAAAGCAAGCGTGTTAAAAAACGACTCTTTGACGATCGCCTTGGTGCTGCGCGTGCGCTCGCTACCCACCATCTTGAGCGTGCGCCCCTTAAGCGTCCCAGCAATGACCTTGAGCGTCCCTTTAGCGCGCCTCTTCATAATGCTCCGTGATGAGCCAGTAGATCTCCTCGGCAAAGCGTGCACTCGCCTCTTGGATTTTACATTTCAGCGCGTAATCACGATGCTTCTCATCGATATCCTCAAACGCATAGGGAATCTTCAGTGATTTGGAAAAGTTCTCAACCCCTAGGAGCAATTGCGCGGGCGTGAAGGGCTTTTGAATATGCGCGTCTTGCTGCGTCGAGACGAGGCATAGGGGCTTATCCACCTCGACCTTTTTATCCGCAATCACAAAATCACACTTGCGATAGCTCGTGAGATGACCTTTAAGATAATATTCAAGCGCGCGATGAAGCAGCGGGGAATCGCACAAAATAGCGATTTTCATGAGACAACCTTTTTAGAGCTTTTTGGAGTCTCAATTGTAGCCAAGTGGCAGCTAAGTGCCGCTTATACAAATGAGACGGGATCGACGTCAATCTCGCCAAGATTCCCGCGCGCACTTAGGAGCTGCTCTAGAAGTGTGCGCACGTTTGCCGCACGGATTAGGACAAAATACCGCCATTTTAGCGCAATACGCTCAATCGGAGCCGCACCGTGCGCAATGATGTCAGCTCCTCTGCGACTTAGCTCGCAAAACGCCTCTTCACACGCACTTTTGGCTCGCTCTTCATCCTTGTGAATGAACCAAATCATGCCTAAACGCACAAACGGCGGATAGCTTTTTTGACGCAGTCTAAGCTCCTCTTGCAAGAATCGCTCATAATCACTCAGGCAATCTTTGAAAAAATCCGCGCGGAAACTCTGTATCAGCACATTCCCGCTCTCTTTTCGCCCGCTGCGCCCGATTAGCTGTAACAACAACGCCATCGCACGCTCCCTAGCACGATAATCATCGCTTTTTAAAAGGTAGTCGATTCCTAGGACTAGCACCAGCTCGACATTGTGATAATCATGCCCTTTTGAGAGCATTTGCGTCCCCACCAACAGATCAATCTCGCCCTTATTGAATTGACTTAATGTCTTCTCAAGATCTTTCTGCGTGCTGAGGACGTCCCTATCAAAGCGCGCGATCTTTGCGCTCGGAAAATGCCCGCAAAGCTCCTCGCTCACCTCTGCAGTCCCCGCCCTTTGGGATTTTAAAGGCGCACCGCACTGCTCACACGCAACGGGAATCGGAGAAGCGAAATTGCAGTGATGGCAGAGGAGTTTTTGCTCTTTTTTGTGCAAACTAAGGCTCACACTACAACGCGGACACTGTATATTTGCGCCACATTCCGTGCATAGGAGATATTTAAAATTCGCACGCGTGGGTAAAAATACCATCGCCTGCTTCCCTTGCTCTAGCGTCGCTTTAAGCGCATTTAGCGCGGGAATCTCAAGCGAATCAAGCCCGGAGATGAAGCGAATTTTCTTCTGCGCACTAAAAAATTGCCCCTTTAGCCGAAAAATCGCCTCCTCCTCTTTGAAGCGATAGAAGCTGCTCGCAAGCGGGGTCGCACTCCCCAAAACGACCTGAATACCGTGCTTCTTCCCTAGCCACAGCGCGAGATCTCGAGCGTTATAGTGCGGCTGTGTTTGCGATTTATACGCATCATCGTGCTCCTCATCAACGATAATAATCCCAAGCCTCTCTAGGGGCAAAAAGAGCGCAGAACGCGTGCCAATCACAAGGCGTATCTTCCCGCTTGCAAGCCCTAGGAGCACCTCTTTGCGCCGCTTTTTTGTGAGTTTTGAGTGCCAAATCGCGAGAGATTTGCCAAAATAGTGCTTCAGTCGCTGCTCCATCTGGGGCGCAAGCCCAATCTCAGGCATTAAAAACAGCGCGCGATTCCCGCGCCTCAGATGATGAAAAATGAGATGAGAATAAATCTCCGTTTTTCCGCTACCCGTATCGCCAAAAAGCAGCGCGCGCGGGCGTTTTAGGAGAAATTCAAAGGCTCTGTTTTGCTCACTTGAAAGCTCTTTTAATAAGCAGGGGTCGCTAAAAGCCTCTAATGTGGGAATCGTGCCTGAAAATGGGGAAAAAATCTCTAGCACTTTGCCGATTCCCGCGCAATAATAAGCCGCGATAAATTCGGCAAAATCCATCTGCAAGGGCGAGAAATACGCCTCTGTAGGCTCAAGCTCTTTGCATTCAAAGCTAGGCTCATCGACCTTAGCGATAATAACGCCCGATTCCTCGCGATTCTTCACCTCCACATAGACGATCACACCTCGCTCCAGCGACGGCTGAGAATCACAACAATAGGTAAGAATCGGCGCTTTTGCTCCCAAAATGGCAACGTGATAATAGTTCAATGAGCCGACTCGATCTCATCACAGAGTCGCTCGAGCGATTCCTCCATTTTAGCGCACTCTTGACACTTTTGCAGATAGGCTTTCAGGAGCTCTTTGACATCGACATTCTGATTTTCTAACCATGCGAATTTCAGATACGCCCCCTCGCTCACGCCCTTTGTGGATATTTCATAATGCCTCCCCAGCAGATAAACGGAGAGCTTTGCGGGAATCTTAGTGTCCAAGTGCGGCTTCTATCTTCTGAACCACGCTATCAAGCTCGCGCTCCTTAAGCGAAAGCTCCTCATAGAGGCTAGAAATTTCGTTACTTTTTGCCTCATTTTCAGCACGCAACATTACATTTTCCTGACGCAACGCCTCGATACTCTCATTCGCGTTGCTGATTTTTTTAAGTAGCGTATCGACCCGCTCATTTAGTCGCTCAAGCACACTTTGATGTTCTTCCACGCCCTACCCCTTGTGTAATAAAATAACTCACAAAGCCGATTCCTAGCGACTTTGAGCCCTCTAAGTTGGGTATAATTGTAGCATTTTTTGCAATATTTGCTTATCTTGTTCCTTTTGGAGAATCCATGCCCGAATTTAAAATCCATTCGCCCTATGAGCCCGCAGGCGATCAGCCACAAGCGATAAAAAAACTCGCACAAAGCATTTTGAATCACCATCGCTATCAGACGCTCATCGGCGTTACAGGCAGCGGCAAAACCTACACCATGGCAAAAATCATCGAAAAACTTCAGCTTCCTACACTCATCATGACGCATAATAAAACGCTTGCTGCGCAGCTTTACAGCGAATTTAAGGGCTTTTTCCCCAAAAATCATGTCGAATACTTCATCTCGCACTTTGATTATTATCAGCCCGAGGCGTATATCCCGCGTCAGGATCTCTTCATCGAAAAAGACAGCTCGATTAATGATGAGCTAGAGCGTCTGCGCCTCAGTGCGACCACATCGCTTCTAGCGCATGATGATACGATTGTGGTCGCTTCCGTTTCGGCGAATTACGGTCTAGGTAGCCCCGCGGAATACATGGAGATGATCCAGTCGCTAAAAATAGGGCAGAAAATCAATCAGCGCGCGCTGCTTTTGCGCCTTGTAGAGATGGGCTATTCGCGCAATGATAACTACTTTGAGCGGGGCGATTTCCGTGTCAATGGCGAGGTAATTGACATCTACCCTGCATACAGCGAAGATGAGATGATACGGATAGAATTTTTTGGCGATGAGATTGAGAGGATCGCCCTTTTAGATAGCGTAGATCGGCATGTTTTGGGCGAGATTCCCGAATATATCCTCTATGCGGCTAATCAATTCATTGTCGGGCAAAATCGCCTGAGTGAAGCACTAAAAAGTATCGAAGCAGAGCTAGAGTCGCGCCTTGCATTTTACCAACAAGAGGGGCGCATGGTGGAGTATCAACGGCTTAAAAGCCGCACGGAATTTGACCTAGAGATGATAAGTGCGAGTGGAATCTGCAAGGGAATCGAGAACTATTCGCGCCATTTAACGGGCAAAAAAGCGGGCGAAGCGCCCTATTCCCTTTTGGATTATTTTGAGTTTAAAGGCAAGCCCTACCTCATCATCATCGATGAATCGCATGTCTCACTGCCACAATTTGGTGGCATGTATGCAGGCGATAGAAGCCGCAAAGAGGTGCTCGTGGAGTATGGATTCCGTCTTCCTAGCGCGCTGGATAATCGCCCGTTGCGTTTTGAGGAATTTATCGCCAAAGCCCCTCATTATCTCTTCGTCTCTGCGACCCCGGCACAGAAGGAATTAGAGCTAAGCGGCGGGAATCTCGCCGAGCAAATCGTCCGCCCCACGGGGCTTCTTGACCCTCTCTATGAGGTGCGCCCGAGTGAAAATCAAGTCGCCGCGCTTTATGATGAGCTGAAGAGCGTCATTGCGCGGGGCGAGCGCGTCCTCATCACTGCACTAACCAAAAAAATGGCAGAAGAGCTGACCAAATATTACGCAGATCTGGGAATCCGCGTGCGCTATATGCACTCAGAAATAGACGCAATCGAGCGCAATCAGATTATCCGCGGCTTGCGACTGGGCGAATTTGATGTATTGGTGGGAATCAACCTCCTGCGTGAAGGACTTGATCTGCCCGAAGTGTCGCTTGTAGCAATTTTGGACGCGGATAAAGAGGGCTTTTTACGCAGCGAGACAAGCCTCGTGCAGACCATGGGGCGAGCCGCTAGGAATCTAAACGGACGCGTGCTGCTTTTTGCGCAAAAAATTACCCCCTCCATGCAGCGCGCTATGGAGATTACCGACTATCGCCGCGCAAAACAGGAGGAATTTAATAAAAAGCACCACATCACGCCCAGAAGCGTAACGCGCAAACTTGATGAGGAGCTGCGTTTAGAGGGCGTAAGCGAACTCTATGAAAAAGCGAGCAAAAAGGAGCGGATCCCAAAACATGAGCGCGAGAAAATCATCAAAGAGATGAGCAAAAAAATGCACGAAGCGGCTAAAATGCTTGAGTTTGAAGAGGCGGCGAGGCTACGAGATGAGATTGCGAAGATTCGGGCGATGTAAAACCACCGTGCTATAATGAGCATTTTTAAGCCCCCAAGACTAGGAATCTACAGCTAAGGAATTTGTATGGATAACACAAACAGCGAGCAAATGAAAGCACTAAAAGAACTTTTACCCAATTGCTTTGATAAAGAGGGTAATTTTATAAACGATAAATTTAATGAAATTTTAAAGCAAAATGAGGTTGATTTTTCCAAAGAAACCTACTCGCTTAGCTGGCTAGGCAAATCCTACGCACGTCTGCTCGCTAATGAAAATCCTCGTAGCGTAATTAAAGAAGATGAAAATTTTAATGCGGGCAAAAATAGCAGGAATCTCCTTATCAAAGGCGATAATTTAGAAGTGTTAAAGCACCTTAAACATGCCTATTATAAGGCGATTAAAATGATTTACATCGATCCGCCCTACAACACCGGCGATGATTTTATCTACAAAGATGAGAGGAATTTTACCCCTGAAGAGCTGGCGCAAAAAGCGGGAATCGCCGAGGAAGAGGCGGCGCGAATTATTGAATTTAACGCGCGGGGCTCAAATTCACACAGCGCGTGGCTGACTTTTATCTATCCGCGTCTTTATGTTGCGCGCTCTCTTTTGCGTGATGATGGCGTGATTTTTATCTCCATCGATGATAACGAACAAGCGCAATTAAAAATTTTGTGCGATGAGATTTTTGGGGAGGAGAATTTTGTAAGTTGTATTCATTGGAGAAGATCCGAATCGCAAAACAACAACTCAAAATTCATTTCAGTGGTCGGAGAATTTGTGCTGTGTTATGCAAAAAACAAACTACAAAGTTTGAAATTAAACAAAATAAACATGCAAGAAACCGCTACAAATGAATACAGATATGAAGATGAGCGTGGTAAATTTAGAAGAGGCACAATCGTAGATAACACGAGAGGTAACCACAAAATAACAATAACTTCACCAGACGGAATAACAAAAAAGATAAATAGTATAAGAACAAAGGATTTCGTTTTAGAAAACGATAAAAATGGTTTTATCTATTGGACTAAAACTGGAACTCCGTATTTAAAAATCTATTTAGATGACACGGATGGACAAATTCCAAACAATTGGTTTAATAATAGTGGCGTCAATGAAGATGCTGCCGATGAAATAAATGATATTTTTGCGACTAAAATCTTCGACACTCCAAAACCCACAAAACTTTTACAAAAAATTATTCAACTTTCCACTGCACCGAAATCGGGGGGGGGGGGGGCGAAACGCCGCCTTGCGATGGCGACATCATTTTAGACTTCTTCGCAGGTTCGGGCACGACCGCCCATGCCCTCATGGCGCAAAACCTAGCCGATGGCGGGAATCGACAGTTTATTCTCGTGCAGCTTGATGAAAATATTAATGAGAAGAAAAACAAAACAGCGTATGAATTTTGTAAAAACACGCTCAAGAGCGGGAATCCGACCATTTTTGATATCACAAAAGAGCGAATCATTAGAGCCAAAAATCAATTAATTCAAGAAAATAAAGACAAAGATTTATCAAGTTTTGATTTAGACTTTAAAATTTATGAAATTGAGAAAAAAGACGCATATATCGAGGAGATACAGAGCTGCGAGGGGCAAAGATTGCCTCTTTACATGTATGATAGAAATACAGTCTTCAATACATGGAAGCTCTATGATGGCATAAAGCTGCATGAAAACTTTAAAGAGGTTAAGCTGAATGGCTACACAGCATATTTAGCCGGCGATGATAAACTCTATTTAATTGATCCCTATTTCACACATGATCATTTGGCTGCTTTGGTAGAAAAGCTTGATTCCGATAAGGATTTTAAGCCCAAAATCATCGTATTTTATGAAACAAATCTTGATAGCCACATGCAAAGGGAGCTTTCTGATAATTTCGGTGTGCTAACCAATAAGAAATCCATCGAAGTAAAAACTATACAAAGGCATTTGTAATGGGTTTCAATTATGAAAATAATCTAACGCACCAAACAAACGCTATACAATCCGCACTTGCCGTTTTCATCGGAGCAGAAGCAAGAAAAGATGAAAATATAAATCTGAACGCGCTAGCCAATCCGCATATAATTTTAAGCAAAAGTGAATTTTCACGAAATATAAAGCAAATTCAATACCGTAACAATATTATTAATGGTGCGTGCAACGAAAATAGCAATATGATTGATATTTCCATGGAGACGGGCACGGGCAAAACTTATACTTATACAAAGCTGATGTTTGCACTGAATAAAGCTTTGGGACTGTGTAAATTCATCATCATTGTGCCGACACTCTCAATCAAAGCAGGGACAATCAGCTTTTTAGATTCAAAGGCAACCAAAGAGCATTTTAACAATGAATTCGAGCGTAAGATGAATTTATACGTGGTGCAAAGCCAAAAAAAGAACAAAAGCAACAAAAAAGATATGCCCCATGCGGTGAGCGAGTTTGTAGGACAACCAATTGAAAATACGCATGGAATTGAAATTTTAGTGATTAATCAGGGTATGCTCAATTCGCTTGCGCTGGATACAAGCTATGACAAAACCTTACTTGATCGATTTGATAAGCCTTTTGACGCGCTCGCTGCGCTAAAACCCGTGCTGATTATTGATGAACCACATAAATTTAAACAGGCGAATAAAACTTTTGAAAATATTCGAAAAATGGGCGCGCAATTTATTTTTAGGTTCGGCGCGACCTTTGAGAATGAAGAGCAAAATCTCGTCTACAAACTGACCTCTGTGCAGGCTTTTAATGAAAATTTAGTTAAAGGTGTGAAAGTTTTTGTGAGTGAGTTTGAAGGAGCTGCGCAAGAAAAAGCTGTGCTTAAATTGCTAAATTTCAATCAAAATGAAGCGAGGTTTGAGCTTCTTGAAGATGGCAAGGGTAAAAATTTCACTATCGGCAAAAAGGAAAAGATGAGCAAAATCCATGCCGATTTAGAGAGCCTATGGATCGAAAACATCGGCAAAAACGTCATGCTCTCCAATGGATTAGAGCTAAAGAAAGGGAGTGTTATTGCTCCCTATTCCTACAATGAAACATTGCAAGAAAAGATGATAAAAATGGCGGTGGAAGCGCATTTTGAATGCGAACGTGAATTTTTTGCTAGAGAGGATAAAATTAAGCCTTTGACGCTATTTTTCATCGATGATATTGAAGGGTATAGAAGCGAAAATGGGAATTTGAGGATTTATTTCGAGCGATTAATAGAAACAAAAATGCAAAACCTGCTAAAAGATGAAGAAAATAAACACGATAGAAATGAAATTTACATTGAATATCTGAAAAAATCTTTACAAAATATAGCACTCACACACGGCGGATATTTCTCACAAGATAACAGCGAAAGTGATGAGAAAATCGAAAAAGAGATTAATGAAATTTTGCATGATAAAGAAAGGTTATTGAGCTTTGAGAATCCACGCCGATTTATCTTCTCAAAATGGACACTGCGCGAGGGATGGGATAATCCAAATGTTTTTGGGATTTGCAAACTACGCTCAAGCGGTAGTGTAACATCAAAGCTACAAGAGGTCGGGCGAGGGCTAAGATTACCCGTGAATGAGTATGGTGCGCGCATTAAGAGTGGTGAATTTTTTCTGAATTATTTTGTGGATTTCACGGAAAAGGACTTTGCACAAACTCTAATTGGTGAAATTAATGCAAAATCAACCGATATAAAATTTAGTGAAAACGACAAAGAGCTGAATAAGGAACTTGCGCGCGAAATTTGTAAAATTTATGGAATCGATATGAATAAATTTTATATCGATTTAATGAATAATGGCGTGATCACACCTAGTCATGAATTTGAAGAAAACGGTTTTGCAAAGCTAAAAGCACTCTATTCGCTTGCTTTTGAAAATGTGAGAGGTGGAAAAATTTTAAATGCAAATGAACAAAAACCCACTGCACATATCAGAGTAGGGAAATTTAATGAGCTAAAAGAGCTATGGGAGAAAATCAACCAAAAAGCAATTTTGCAATATAACATCAAAAGTGAAGCGGATTTTTTAGCACTGTTTGTAGGGTTTTTGAAGGAAAATAGAGAGAATTTTAAACGTAGCGCACTGATCTCTAAAAAATACACGATGAGAATTAGCGAATCTGTGGCATATTTTGATGAAATAGAAAATACCGAATTTGAGTTTTTACCCAACTCCTATATGAATTATGGAGAGTTTTTACTGAAACTCTCCGGCGAACTAAAAGCCAAAATTAGCACGTTACATCAAGCTTTTTGTAAAATCCATGACTTTAATATTAATGATTTTTTAAGCGAGGCAACCATTAGATTTATTAAACATGGCTTTGCAAAATATATACTTGACAATTCAATTACTAAATTTTCAATAGAATACAAAAAAATTAAAAATTCGCTCAATTTACACGCAAGTGCCTTTACTGATAAAACAGGAAAGCCGCTTACGCAAATCAACGCGGCAATTTTAGGCACACAAAAAGATGATGGCATTGTGGCGATCGATAGCTATATGTTTGATGAAATTTATTACGATTCCGAACTTGAAAGGGAAAATATACTCTCAAATATCGACACAATCAGCGTTTTTACAAAGATTCCCAAAAATTCAATCAAGATTCCTGTTAGCGGTGGTGGCTCGTATAGCCCCGACTTTGCCTATATCGTGCAGGATAAGCAATCAAATCAGACTTTGCATTTAATTGTCGAGGTCAAAAACAAGGAGAGCCGTGATTTACTAGGTGATGAAAAGCAGAAAATTGCCCACGCGCAAGAGTTCTTCAAAGCTATCGACAAAAGTGTGAAAATTACATTCAAAACACAACTGCAAGGACAAAAGATTAAAGAGTTGATCTACGTAGCGTTGAATAAAGATTTCATAGTATAAACATAATTTAGCTCCTTAGCTTTAAAATTAAATTTGATAGAATATAAGCTGGATTCCATTATGTATATAAGGTCTAAAAAATAGCATGCTGTTTAATTCCTACGAATTTATATTTTTGTTTTTACCATTCACGTTTTTTATATATTTTTACCTGAACAAAAGACGTCTTGGCGATTTGGCGAAAGGTTTTTTAGTGCTTTCGTCGCTCTTTTTTTACAGCTGGTGGAATATCGCTTATTTGCCATTAATTGTGGGCTCCATAGTATTCAATTACTACCTCGGGCTAAAACTAAGTGCAAAAAGCCCTAAACTCCCAAAGAGGGTTATTCTCGTCTTTGGTATCTTTGTGAATTTGACATTGTTGGGGTATTTTAAATACTCGGATTTTTTGATAAGCAATGTAAATTTTATATTTGGCAAGCAAATAGAGTATTTGAATCTATTGTTGCCGCTCGCTATCTCTTTTTTCACTTTCCAACAAATTACCTATCTCGCAGATAGCGCAAATAGTGCAGGAGGGAGGGCGGCACGATATAGCTTTTTAGACTACTGCCTGTTTGTAACGTTTTTCCCTCAACTTATCGCAGGTCCGATAGTCCACCACAAAGAGATGATGCCTCAATTTGCAAATATCAGAAATAGAGTGCTCAATTACAAGAATCTAGCACTTGGAGTATTTATATTTTCAATCGGGCTCTTTAAAAAAGTGGTCATTGCCGATGCTTTTGCCTCTTGGGCTACAAATGGTTTTGATAAAGCGGAAGTTTTAACATTTTTTGAAGCATGGGCTACTTCGCTCTCATACACGTTTCAGATCTACTTTGATTTTAGCGGATACTGTGATATGGCAATCGGCGCGGCACTCTTTTTCAACATCAGGCTTCCTGTGAATTTTAATTCCCCATACAAGGCGCTTGATATTCAAGATTTTTGGCGTCGATGGCACATCACTTTGGGTCGATTCCTGAGAGACTATATCTACATACCGCTTGGCGGGAATCGCAGGGGTAAGCTACGGACGTATGTCAATTTGATGACTGTTTTTATAATAGGCGGCATTTGGCACGGAGCGAGTTGGACTTTTGTATTTTGGGGATTTTTGCATGGTTGCGCGCTTGTAATTTACAGATTTTGGAATGGGCTTGGGTTTAGGTTAAACAGATTCATAGCTTGGTTTATAACTTTTAATTTTATAAATATTGCATGGATATTTTTTAGAGCAAAGGAATTCAAAGATGCGACCAAAGTGCTCAAAGGGATGATCTTTGGTAAAGTTATTTTGCCAGAGCCCTTGAAAAACAAATTGCTATTTTTAAGCGATTATGGTGTGTCTTTTGGAGGGGTCTTTGCAAATATTGATACGTCTACCCTGCATGTAATACCGATAATACCGACAATTTTTGCTTCTTTTGTTTTGGTTCTATGTTTTAAGAATAGTATAGAAAAAATGAATAGTTTTAAGATAAGCTATTCAAATTTAGCACTAAATATTTTCATGATATTTATGACTTTCTACTTTTTTGGTAAATACACAGAATTTTTGTATTTCAATTTCTAGGATTTAAAATGTTTAAGTTAAATAATAAAAGATATGTCCTTGTAGTGATGTCTATATCAGCAATACTCGTGTCTCTATTTTCTTTAGGTATCTATTTAAGTTTAAAATTCTATTCTAACAATAGAATTTACTTCATACCAAGGGTTCCGGAAGAATATAGACATTCTTTAGTTGGTAATTTTATAGATCACAATTACAGAGAAAAAAGTATATTGTTACTAGGGGATTCTCAGCCGTATGGAGCTCTCTATCCTTCAAAATATGCATTTTCAACTCTATTGGAAAATAAACTCAAAAAAAACATAATCAATTTAGCAGTTCCGGGTTCTAGAATCTCATACAGTATATCCGTTCTTGAGTATCTTTATCAAAATAATATGAAATTTGAAAAAGTTATCTTTAATGTCAACCAGAATCATATTCCTGGTAGTGCTGCTTTAAGATTACAAGAAAGCAAAGAACGACCTCCTAAAGATTTCTTGATTGGGATCCTTAATGAATTAAATTCTTTTACACAGCTAGCTGTAATGCCCGATCTTACGGAGTGGCACAAGCCAAAGGGGGCAGTAAAATTTGAAAAATTGAACAGAGGTCATTTTAAAATAGAAGATGAAGATTTAAAAGCATACGCCCGTGAGTTAGAGACACTTATAGATTTAGCCAAAAAAGTTTCAAACGATGTAATAATATACATAACGCCTTATTGTCTCAGTGTGCTAAAAGGCAACGATGAGAGCATTTTAGAATTATTGGAGCAGTTTTCCAAACATATCTTTGCATTTTGTGAGGAGCAGCAGATAAGATGTATTAATGTAAACATGACCGAAGATGAGTTCTATTTTGATTTTGTCCACTTCAATTCAAAAGGACACGAAAAGATGAGCGATATCTTATTTGACTATTTAAGATAAAGAATTGAGATAAAAATAAAAGCTTCAGTTGCCAAGAGGACATTCCTACATTTTGTAACAGAAGAGTCCCGAGACTACAACGTGGTGGAGGCGCGCAATCTCGGGTATAATTTTGTTTGGATATATTCTAGGGGTCTGTTTTAGGAAAATCTTAGAATTTCTTCTTCTTAGCCTCTTCTACGATTCCCTCAGCCATGCTCGATACCTCTGTAGCGATACCATCAGTTTTATCCGCCACACCCGCATTTTGCTGCGTTACGGTATCAAGCTGTGCAATCGCTTCATTAATCTGCCCGATTCCCTGAGCTTGCTCTTTGATACTCTCGCTCATCTCATTAATGCTCTGCACGAGGATATTCGTGTTGGCTTCAATCTCTCCGAGAGATTTTTGTGTTCTCTCGGCCAGCTTTCGCACTTCATCAGCCACAACGGCAAAACCTCGCCCGTGTTCGCCTGCACGTGCAGCTTCAATCGCCGCATTGAGTGCAAGCAGGTTGGTTTGGTCTGCAATATCGCGAATAATGCTAATGACACTCTTAATGTCTTCAGATTGTCTAATCACCTCATTAGAACGTTCACTCACACTATGCATGGAGCTACTCATCTCTTCAATCGCAGCTGCACTCTGCTCCAAAGAGGCAGCCTGTTCATTCGCTCCTTGAGAGAGGGTCTGCATGGATTCCTTAAGCACGCGCGCTTTCTCCTCCATCTCCTGTCCTGTATGCAGAGAATCTCGGAGCATTTTAGCGACCTCGTCACCCATGTGATTGACACCATCGATGAGAGCCCTGCCATCACCTTGGATCTCACCCGGGTCAATTCGCGGTGTAAAGTCATTGTTGGAATAGACATTGAGCGTCGCCACAACGCCCGAAATACTCTCTTTAAATCGGCTAAGCATCGTATTGAGAAGCCCCTTGAGCTCTTCGAGCTGTGGATTATTCGCGCTAGATTCCGCGAGGAATCCCAAATACCCATCATCTGCTTTTCTCACGATTCCCGCGATCTCTTTGATAAGAGCTCGATCCTTGCGCAATCCCGCCTCGATCTTAGCGATGTTTTCATTGATCGCTTGTGCCATCGTGCCAAACTCATCTCTAGTGTTTAGCGACATTTTCTGAGCACTGTCTGTTTCGTTATTGACGTAAGCAAAGAACGAAAAGAGCGTATTTTGGATCATCGCAAGAGGCGAAGTGATGGACTTTATGATCGCCAAAGAGAGCAAAACTCCGATGATAAAGGCGACGAGCACGGTTACAAAAAGAGCTTTGAAATCTCGCTCATTCGCACTGATGATACTTTGGAAATTCTCCTCAGCCTTTTTTGCATTCTCAGACATCATCTTCTCGGTAATCTTACGAATATCGCTCCCTGTATCGCCCAGGATGGTTCTAAGCCTAATTCGCTCCTCTTCACTGATATTTTTCTTTACAAAGCCCTCGACCATTTTACCTGCATCAACCACATAAGATGATACAAGCTTCTTAAACTCATCGTGCTGCACCCTGTCTGAATCATCAGAGTAGGTCTCGGGATACGTCTTGTCAAATTCCTCCACTTCACGGACAAAACCATCGAAGATCTCCTGAAGTTTCTCAGGGGCTGTGGCGTTAAGATCGATTCTCAAAATCTCAACCCTAAGCCGAGCCAACTTTGCGTAAAAATCCCCAATCAACGCCAACGCCTCGGTATTCGTGCGATACATCGACTCGGCACTCTCCTCTGCCTCCGCTAGCCCTTTATATCCCACATATCCGGCAATAGAAATACCCACTAGCAACACCCCAGCGAGCAGGAGCAACTTCATCCTAACAGCCAACGAACCCAAAATATTCATAACCAAATCCTTTTGCATTGAGTTAAAAGATGGACAAAATCAAGACAGATCCGGCGCGGAGCGTGCAGACCGCGCCTGAAGAGATCACAAAAGCGAGCAGAAATCACGCGTAAACGAATGGAATATGAAAAGGCGTCTAAGTTTATAAAAGTGGGGGGGGGGGGGGCGAAACAAAACATGCGCCGACAACTGTATACCATTATTGGCATTTCCTAAACAAAAACCAT
>CAUTMV010000003.1:0-198707 GCA_963540505.1 uncultured Wolinella sp. | reverse complement strand
ATTAGTTTTTTTCTCAAAAGATATAATCCTTTAGGCTATGGAATCGCATCTGACCTGATTTAGGGGATTGAAACGCCTCTTCCAGCGCGATTCTCTTTGCATAATAGAATTCAACCAATCCTGACCCGATTTAGGGGGTTTGTGAATGCGAGCTTCTAGATGAAGTCAGTTGATTAGGCGAGGTTCGTGCAGAATGTGCCTCTTAGTCCATGTGGATAAAAAGGTGCAATCCCTATATGGTCGGCATGATTAAGGGCGGGCTTATCAGGTAGAGCGGGTCTCTTGGGGTTCTTTTTGCTAGCCCCTAGAGCTTCATGCGCCCGATTCTTAGGGCATTGCTTACGACACTGACCGAGCTTAGAGCCATTGCAGCACCGGCGAGTGAGGGTTGCAGGAGGATTCCCAGCCACGGATAGAGCGCACCCGCCGCGATGGGAATCAAGATGGAATTATAAAGATAGGCGAAAAATAGATTTTGCTTTATATTTTTTAGCGTAAAATCGCATATTTCTATGGTTTGTTTAACTCCGCTCAGATCCTCTCGCATGAGTAAAATATCACCCGAAGCTTGTGCGAGCGCACTCCCGCTACCAAGCGCGATTCCCATATCCGCGCTTTGCAGAGCGAGTGCATCATTCACGCCATCGCCCACAAACAGCACGTTGCCCTTATTTGCGAGCTCTCGAACCACAAGGTGTTTATCTTTAGGCAAGATCTCCGCTTTGAAGCTCGCGATTCCGAGCCTTTTTGCCACTTCGCTTACC
Source organism: uncultured Wolinella sp. (assembly GCA_963540505.1). Taxonomy (GTDB): domain Bacteria; phylum Campylobacterota; class Campylobacteria; order Campylobacterales; family Helicobacteraceae; genus Wolinella. Next base: position 197,943 of record CAUTMV010000003.1, on the reverse strand, counting down.
GCCTCATGGGAATCGCCGCTTAAAATCATCGGCTCAACGCCTCGCGTTTTGCAGTAATCAACAAGCTCTTGCGCGCCCTCTCTTAGGCTGTCAATAAGCCCAAATTGTGCGATTAGATTCCCATTATGTGCGACATAAATATTGCTTAAGTTTGGGAATCGCTCCCCTTTTTCAAGTGCGATTCCGTGCTGTTTTAGCAAGGTTTGATTCCCCACGATGAATTTCCCGCTTTCAAAATCCCCGATGATTCCTAGACCGACAAGCACTTGAGGGGTTTGCAGAAGTTTGGGCGATTGCTCCAAATTTGTGATATTTTCTTTAGCATATTTTGTAAGTGTATATGAAATAGGGTGTGCGCTGCCGCTCTCTGTGCTTAGGAGCATTTCATAAAACCCTGCGGGAATCGGGGCGAAAAATCGTGCTTCTTTGAGTGTGAGCTCGCCTTTTGTGAGCGTGCCGGTTTTGTCAAAAAGCGCGATGTTAATCCGCCGGCTTTTCTCGATGATGTCGGGATTTTTGATGAGGATTCCCTCTTTTGAGGCACGTGAAATCGCCGTTACGATGGATATGGGCGTGGCTAATCCGAGTGCGCAGGGGCATGAGATGATGAGCACTGCGACACTCGCTAAAAATGCCTGCTCCACTCCGCCCCCAAAGAGCAACCACAAAATCCCCGTGAGAATCGAAATAAAAATCACGCTAGGGACGAAGATCGAGGCGATTTTATCGGCGAGTTTGCCAATCGGGGGCTTTTGGTTTTGTGCGCTCTCCAGCAGATCGACCATCTCAAAGAGGAGCGATTCCTTAGCAGCTTTGGTGGCTTGCAGACGGATGTAGCCGTTGATGAGCACACTTCCGCCGATGAGTCTCTCGCCCGCGCGCTTATGCACGGGGAGGTATTCGCCGCTAATGTGTGAGCTATCCACTTCGGCTTCTCCCTCGAGAATCACGCCATCTATGGGGATTTTCTCGCCTGCTTTGATGATGCATATATCGCCTGCTTTGATGTTTAAGAGTTCAATTTCTTGCTCGATTCCCGCGCGGATTACCCTCGCTTGATTGGGCAGAAGCTGTGCAAGGAGTCGCACGCCCTCGCTTGAGCGTTTTTTCGCCTTTGCTTTGAGCCATTCGCCAAGCAGCACAAATGTAATCACCGCCGCAGAGCCCTCAAAATAGAGCCCCATTTCGCGATCTCCTAGGAGATTTGGGAAAAATAGCGCGACGCACGAATAGAGATAGGCACTGCTTGTTCCAAGGACTATGAGGAGATTCATATCGGCGTTTTTGGTTTTGAACACGCTCATCGCCCCTGCGTAAAATCCCGCCCCTATGCCAAATTGCACGATGGTCGCGAGCGCGAATTGTGCGTAGTGATTGAGCGCGCTCTGGGGTGCAAACATGTGAAGTGTGAAAATCGCGATAAACAGAGGCAATGCAGTGAAGAATCGCCGAGCGAGCGAGCGAAGCTCCCGCGCATCATCATCTTGCGCGCTATCAATCCGTGCGGGGAATCCATACGAGCTCACAAGGTGGATAATCTGCTCGCACGAGAGCAGCGTTTCATCGAATTTCACACGCCCTTTGCCCGTGATGGCATTGACATTAACGTCTAGGATTCCCGCTTCGTGCCCTAAAGAAGCGATGATTCCCTCAGCACACGCACTACATTGCATGCCCTCGATTCTTAGCTTGATAATGTCCATAAATGCTCCTTTGGGTGGGAATCGGCGAATTTTTCTTAGCTCATCTTATCTACTTTTTACTATTGCCTATCTATAATTAGAGATTACACAAAACTTAGGAATCGATAATTACCCCATGATTACACGAAAGAAAATTTACAACCCGGAATCGACTGAAAGCGTCAATGAGCGCAAGATTTTCGGCGGGAATCCGACGAGCATTTTTGAGCTAAACAAGATCAAATACCAGTGGGCGTATAACCTGTGGAAAGTAATGCTTGCCAATACGTGGTTCCCTGAGGAAGTCAATATGACGCCTGATAAGCGCGATTACAACGGTGGATTGACCCCCTCTGAGAAGCTCGGATATGATCGCGCGCTCGCGCAGCTGATTTTTATGGATTCGCTTCAGACTAATAACCTCATCGACAACGTAAATCCCTACATCACAAGCCCAGAGATTAATCTAATCCTCGTGCGACAGGCGTTTGAAGAGGCATTACATTCGCAAAGCTATGCCGTCATGGTGGAATCGATCTCCGCAAATACCGATGAAATCTATGATATGTGGCGCGTGGATATGCAGCTTAAGGGTAAAAATGACCATATTGCGGGAGTGTATGAGGAGCTAGCGGGGAATCCAAGCGACTCGGCGATGCTCAAAGCCATGTATGCGAATCAGATTTTGGAGGGGATCTACTTCTACTCGGGATTTAGCTTCTTTTACACACTTGCACGCAGCGGGAAAATGCTCGGAAGTGCGCAGATGATTCGCTTTATTCAGCGCGATGAAGTTACGCATTTGCTGCTGTTTCAGAATATGATTAATTCACTCAAAAAAGAGCGACCCGATCTCTTCACAAAATCTCTGGAAGAAGAGGTGGTGGAGATGTTCAAAAAAGCGGTAGAGGTGGAATCTTCATGGGGTGATTACATCACGCAGGGGCAGATTTTGGGGCTCACTTCTGATATTATTCATCAATACATTCAATACTTGGCGATGGATCGTATGAGAAAAGTGGGGTTGCCGCAGATCTATAATGTATCGCACCCGATCAAATGGGTCGATCAGTTCAGTTCATTTAACGAGCAAAAGACGAATTTCTTCGAAGGAAATGTTACAAATTACGCGAAAGGGAGTATCAATTTCGATGATTTCTAAAAGACTCTACGCACTGCAATTTAAGACTAGGAATAGCTTTGATGAGAATCTCTCTACGCTTAAGAGTCTCATCTCCAAATGTCGCGAGGATTCTATCATTCTTGCGCCTGAAGTGTGCCTCACGAATTTCTGCTATCAGCGCATGGATGAGGCTTCAGAGTTTGCAAAAGTCGCCACAGAGGAGCTTCTAACTCTTTCGCGCGATCGGACGATTGTGCTAAGCATGATTGAGAAGAATCGACTCGAGTATTTTAATAATCTCAAGGTGTTTCATCAAGGCGAGATGATCCACAAGCAGTCCAAAAGTCGCCTGTTTCCGCTAGGCGATGAGCACAATCACTTCAGTGCGGGGAGCGAGGCGGAGATTGTGCCTTTTGAGATTGATGGGATTAAATGTGGCGCGATTAACTGCTTTGAGCTTCGCTTTACGGAGCTGTGGAATCGCGTGCGGGGTTGTGAGCTGATTTTTGTCCCCGCACAATGGGGAAAAGAGCGCAAAGATCACTTCGAGACGCTCACTAAGGCTTTGGCGATTACCAGTCAGGCTTTTGTGCTCACAAGCGATGGGGCAAATGATAATATGGCGCGCGGAAGTGCCGTCATTTCGCCCTTTGGGATTGTTACCAAAGATGATGAGAAAGATATTATCTTCCTTGATGCGGACTTGAGCGAGATTAAAAAAGTGCGCCGATACATCAATGTAGGGCTGTAATTGAATACAATCAAAACCGAGCGCATGGTGGATGAGATCCACAGGCGATTCCCACTTGCTGCTGAGGTGCGCACCGCCCTCTTGAAGGTCGATCGGGAGCTTTTTGTGCCTAGCGGGTTGCACCATTTGGCTTTCATGCTTGATGCGCTTCCCATGAGCGAGGATCAGTGGATCAGCTCACCGCTCACGGTCGCAAAAATGACGCAGTATCTTGAGCCCAAAAACGGCGATAGTGTCCTTGAGATAGGCTGTGGGAGCGGCTATCAGGCAAGCGTGCTCAGCCATCTTTTTCGCCGTGTTTTTAGCATTGAGCGCATTGAGCGATTATTGCTTGAGGCTAGGATGCGACTTAAGCAGCTTCAACTTCTAAACGTCAATACCAAACTTGATGACGGACAAAAGGGCTGGGCGCAATACGCTCCCTATGATCGCATACTTTTTTCCGCCTCTACCCCCGCGATTCCCCAAGCCATCATCGACCAGCTCGAGGAGGGCGGGATTCTCATCGCACCTATTCAAGAACAGGGCGAACAGCTTATCAAGCGGTTTGAAAAACGTAACGGAATCTTTCAAGAGATTCGCACGTTAGAGCGTTGCACTTTTGTGCCCATAAAGGTGGGAATCGCCTAGGATTCCCACGCCGAGATAAAACGGGATTTTGCCAAGATTCCTCTCCGAGAAAAAGAGAGGCTCAAAGGAGTTTGTCGAGCGAGAATCGCGCTCTTTTAGCGAAACTACACCTCACCCAGCAGCGCGCTCAGATTTTGTTTCATGTATTCGGCGACCCGAAAGGAGTTCGCATAGATCGTCCATGTGTATGGGACACTCCCGCCTGTGGGCATGAAGCTCCCATCGGTGAGGAATAGATTTGGGTGATCATGGCTTCTGCAGTAGCGATCCAAAACATGCACTTTGGGATTATCGCCAAAGCGCGCGCCTCCGGCTTGGAGATTTTGCGAGGGGGACGCGGAGGTAGAGTAGGTAATGTTTTTTGCCCCCATTTTCCGCATTACGGCAAGAGCCTTTTGGGCGAGAAACTCCGCGACCTCAAGATCATGCGGATGCGCGCCGATTCTCACACACGCCACGGGAATCCCGTGCTTATCTTTATACGCCTCATCGACACTCACAAAGCAGTTGTCATTAGGCAGCCAGTCGTTAAAAATCTCAAAAGTCAGCGCACGCTTTTTGGTGAATGCCTCAAAAATGCGCTCCTGAAGTGCCTCGCCAAAGAGCAGATTCCCCTCACTATCGCGTTTTTGCGCGTTTGCTCGGCGGATTGGATTGGCATGCTCAAAGAGAAAATCCACAACCCCGCCTTTAAACTCTTTGGTGAAATACCAATCCTTAAGCGCGCGATTGATAAAAAGCCCGGGAGCTAGGAGCGTCGCGGCGTCAAAGTGCGTAAGATCAAACTCTCCGCGCCCCATGCCGCCGCCTGAAAATAGGAGATTTTTGCCGAGACTCCCCGAGGAGTTCGCCAACCCGTGCGGGAATCGCGCATTTTTTGAATTAAACAATAGACGAATGCTTTCAATCGCCTGAGCCGCTACGACAAAAAGCTTTGCGCGAAGCTCGTGTGCCTCGCCTCGCTCATCCAGGTAGCACGCGTGGGTAATTTTGCCCTGCGTATCGCTTTTAAGCTTGAAAACAAAGGCGCGCGGAATGATTTCCAGATTCCCTGTTTTTAGCGCAGGGTTTAGCAGCGCAGCGCGCGAACTGCCCTTCGCTCCGCTAGAGCAGCCATATGAACCGCAGTAATTTGAATAATAACAGGCGTGTCGCTCAAGCGCATCTTCGCTGAGAATCGCCCTAGGAACGACGTAGGACGTATATCCAAGCTCTTGACATGCCTCATCAAAGCGCGCACTTAGCGTATGTTCCGCAAGGGGTGCGTAGGGATAATCCCGCGAACTTCGCGGCTCATGATGAGAATGGGCGCGCACGATTCCCGAGACGCCTACGATTTTCTCCACTTTGTCATAAAAGGGCTCAAGCTCATCATAGCTAATTGCCCAATCCTCGATATTTGCCCCGCTAATCTCGCCATAGACGGACTTGAGGCGAAAATCATCAGGCTTAAGACGATGAAAATAGCCGCTCATAAAATTTGAAGAACCGCCTAGCAGACTGCCATTCCAAAAACTCCAGCCGCTCTCAAAAGTCGGCGTTTTGACCCACTGCCCCTCTTCAAAAGACTCGATGACATGGTATTCATCGCGGAGTTTTGGGGTGAAAATGTCGCGTTTTGTGTAGGCGATCTCATCTTTGGAAAAATCGCGCTCCTGATAGATTCCTCCCTTTTCAAGAATCACCACCTTTTTGCCCGCGTGTGCGAGCTCATAGGCGATCGGTCCTGCGCCCGCACCGCTTCCGACAATGCACACATCATACGTCATAAAATTGCTCCATAAGGGCGTTTGGGACGGGGCTCTCCTGGGATATGAGAGACCGCTTTCCAGCCGAGCTCGTTACGATTCCCGCCATAAATCGGATCGCTAAACATCGCCTCCAAACCATAATATATGAGGAGCGAGCACCATGCCTCAAAATACTCCTTTTTGAGGGCTTTTTTGAGTAGTGCGAGGCGTTTTGGCGCATTTGCTTCCAAAAAGTTTGGAAAATACTGATGAAATTCGATAGCTCCCTCGAGAATAAAATCGCGATCATCGCTATCCATGTGCTCGCTTTTTAGGGCATTGCGCAGGAATCCAAGCGCATTTACTTCGCTTGCCGAGGGCATATGTTTGGTCTTAGGTAAAAGCAGCTCCTGAACCCCTGCGAGAATCGCCTCTGTTTTTTTCTCTTGCGTCGCGTGTGTTGCACAAAAAAGGGGCGTGCATACACCCAGCGCAAAAAAGCTCAAAAATGTCCGTCGTTTCATGGCGGTGATTGTAGCATATTGCTTTTTGCGTATTTATTTTGTTTTATGTAGCGAGATTTTGCAGAAAGAAATAGGCAAAGTTTTATGAGTTTTTAATAACATTTTTATAATTTAGTGCTATTCTTGCGCTTTCAAATAATTTTCAAGGAGATTCCATGAAATTTTCAGCTTTTAAGGCTTTTGCGGCGGTTTTGCTTGCAATGATGTTCGCAGGTAGCGCATTGGCGGCTGACGCAAAATGCGGTGCAGATAAAAAAGGCGAAATGAAGTGCGGTGCTGCAAAATGCGGCGCAGATAAAAAAGGCGAAGCAAAATGCGGTGCTTCATGCTGCGGTGCAGATCAAAAAGACGAGCTAAAGAAGAAAAAGCCTGACGCAAAATGCGGCGCGGATAAAAAATGTGGAGCAGATAAGAAGTAAGCTTCTTTTATGCTCTAACCCCGCGAGTAAGTCGCTCGCGCGGGAATCTCTCGCTGTTCTCCTCTCGAAAATCCCCATTTTTCAAGCTTGTGTTGAATTTTTACAGTTTTGTGTGAAGTATTATCGTTGCTTTGTAAAGTGATAAGAGTGCCTTATTTTTAGCCATATATGCTTAAAATAGAAATTACAAAAGAAACGGTTAAGAATGACGCAAGTTTGTGATCAGGCACGACGCAATCGCGCAAAATTCCGAAGTCGCGCAGGTTTTTGGAGTAGAGGCTCTTGGATTACAAAAGAGGTTTTGATAAAAATTGAAAGAAATTTGCTTTTTGGCACTTTGCTGGCGAGTTCGTTAATGGCGAGTGAGAGCGGGTTTTTGTGGGAATCAAGGGAGGATTTGTAGATTTGCAAGTTGACCTTCATCGACCCAAATCCGCACAATCCCAAAAAAGAGAACAAAAAATTAAGGAACCTACGCAGAATATCGCATAGCAGGTGCTCATCTGGGCTATCTCTAGTATTACGACTTTAAAAGAGTCACGGCGATACGATCTCTGCGAAAGTCATCAGATATGACTATACGCCGAGCTTTAGCGGGCAATGGCGCGGGGTTGCGGGTGTTTTTACAGAGAGGACGTCGTTTGCTTCAGATACGGGAATGTGACATGAGGTGTGAAGCTCGGAGGAATCTATGAAATTAGCGCGCAGCACGCGCTTGATTTTGGCTGAAAATACCGACCTATCGAATAGACAAAATTATCCTTACCTCGGGCAGGGGGGGGGCAGGCGAGTTGATGGCGTGCTCATATTGAGAAACAACACGCTTTTTTGTCGGCTGCAACTATCGATTCTGAAATTTTTGTGATTTTTGATTCTAGTAGTTTTGTCCTAGTGCAAATTCCCAAAAAGGAATCGCCCCGTAGGGCATGCCAAGGCTCTCGCCCGTTTGAGAAAATCCCAGTGTAATAATGGTAAAGGAATCGAGAAACTCTCGCTCTTTGTGGATTTTCGCTAGACGAGCTTGCAGGCTCTCAGGCGTGCAAAAAGGCATGATGAGTATGCCTCTAGCCCGCTTGGGCAGGATAAAATCCACCTTGTCCGTGTAAAAGAGCGTCTCATCTTCCTTAAGCAATTCCAAAAAGAGCATATTCTCCACCAAGGCTCCGAAATTTCGCTCATAACTTAGGACATTCGCAAGGGTAAAATCCCAAAAAAAGAGCTTTTTGGGTGCGCTTTTTTGCTCGAATTTCTCCACGAGATGAAGGATTCCTCGCGCGTGATAGTCATTAATTGTGGCATAAATCCGATCTTTTGAGAGCTGAAGCCTCTTTTTTAGGTGCATATAAAGCTGATTGGTCGTGATTTTCTGCCCCATGTGCGCAAGCAGCCCATGAAGCAAAGCAAGCTCGGATTCGTCGCTGCACAAAAGGCGTAAAATCTCCTGCTTGCGGGCACTTTTGAGAGAATCCTCGCTAAGTGAAATTTCTGGAAGCGAGCCATCTTTCAAAAAAGCGTTAAAGAGGTGGCGCACGTTTTGATGACGCTTATCAAAGCTCCAGTATTCCTCAAAATCAAGCCCGCGCAAGGAGAGATTTGTATAGCCCTGAGCCTCAAGCCTCGTCTCGCTCACAAGTAGGATCGATTTCACGCTAGGCAGGGGGAAGCTTGGCGTGTAGTTATCAATCGCGATCGCTTCAATGTCGTTGTGTTGGCAGAATCGCTCCATATTTGCCGCAATGAGGGGAAGCGCGCTCTTAATTCGCGGATCTTTAAGGTTTAAATAAAGAGGGTTGGCGAAATTTTGAAGATAGCTCTTGGCTAGCGAGGTTTTCCCCACTTTTGGCGCACCGCAAAGGATCATTTTTTCGCCCTCAAGCTCAAGTTTTCTTGCAGCAAACAGGGGCAGATTTTTGGATTTTTCAAAAAGCCGCTCTAAAATTTCCATAAATGCTCCTTTGTGCGTGCGGGTAAATAAAATAGCGTTGGGAATCGTAATATCTTCCTTTTAAAAAGGAAATAAATTTCATATCAAAATATATCAAATCCCTAAAAATAGCCATTTTTGTATTGACGAATCGCGATAGATTGGAATATAATCTCGCCTCTCACAAAATACACCGAATTTCGGTGAGTTCTTTTCAAGGAAATAAAATATGGAAAAAATTCGACTTAAGCTCAAAGCTTATGACCATCGGGTTCTTGATCGATCGGTTGTCTCCATTGTGGAAGCCGTTAAGCGCACCGGCTCGGAGATTCGTGGTCCAATTCCTCTCCCTACCAAAAAAAGGCGATACACTGTCCTCCGATCTCCGCACATCAATAAGGACGCGCGCGAGCAGTTTGAGATCCGTGTGCATAGTCGGATTATTGACATTGTCTCAGCGACTTCAGAGACGGTAGATAGCCTGATGAAGCTGGATCTTGCGCCTGAGGTCGATGTTGAAGTTAGATCCATGGACAAGTAAGGCAAAAGGAAGAGTAATCATGGAATTTTTAGTAGAAAAAATCGGCATGAGCCGAACCATCTCTGCCCCTAGCACGCCGGTAACGTTGGTAAAGGTCAAGGATGCCAAAGTCTGCCAAATCCTAGAAGGCGGCAAGGCACTTGTGGCGTATTCGCAGGGTAAAGAGCTCAACAAGGCGATTGCAGGGCAGCAGAAGAGATACAATCTAAGCAAAGAGTTTAATCGATTTGCCACATTAGAGGTCGCAAACAGTGAAGCGGGCGATCAGGATACTGCTCCGCTAGGTAGCGCAACGCGTGTGAAAGTCTCATTTAATACCAAAGGTAGAGGCTTTAGCGGTGTTATGAAGCGATGGAATTTTGGTGGCGGCCCTAACGCGCATGGACATCGATTCCATAGAAGAACCGGTTCTATCGGGAATCGAGAGTGGCCAGGACGCGTCCAGCCAGGGAAAAAGATGGCGGGTCAGTATGGAAATGAGAGGGTTAGCGTGCAAAATGAGATCGTCTCATTTGATACAGAGAATAAGATTCTTGTTCTCAAAGGCTCAGTGCCCGGGTTTAATGGCGCACTAGGAAGAATAAAGGTGGTGAAATGAGTAAGGCGATCATTCTGAATAGCGAGCTGCAAAAAAGTGGCGAAGCGGCTCTTCCTGAGCGTTTTAAAGAGATACACTCCCACAACCTTTATCTATACGTGAAGTCCTATCTAGCCTCTTTGCGTGCAAACAGTGCAAAGGCTAAGAATCGGGGCGAAGTGAGTGGCGGGGGCAAGAAGCCATGGAGCCAAAAGGGTGGCGGTCGTGCTCGAGCGGGGAGCATTACTTCGCCGGTATTTGTGGGCGGTGGTGTCGCTCACGGTCCAAGCAATAATCGCAACTACAATCTGAAGGTCAACAAAAAGCAAAAAAAGCTCGCACTCCAGTATGCGCTCGCAGAGAAAGCCGAGCAGGGCAAGCTCTATGTCATCGATTCCCTGCAGGTGGATAGTGGCAAAACAAAAGACGCATACGCAATGTTTAAGGCACTCAATGAGCGAAACACGCTTTTTGTCGCGCAGATTAGCGATGAGAGGACATTTTTGGCATTTAGGAATCTTAAAGAGTGCTATTTGGCTGACGCCAACGAGCTTAATGCTTACTTGGTCGCGGCGTTTCGATCGGTAGTGATTGAAAAATCACTCTTTGATGAGATTACAAAAGAGGGTTAATCATGGCGGATATCACTGATATTAAATCTATTATGTATACGGAGAAGTCGCTTCAAATTCAAGAGAGCGGCGTAATCGTGGTGCAAACTTCCCCAAAAGTCAGCAAGAATCAGCTAAAGGCGGTATTTAAAGAGTATTTTGGAGTTACCCCTTTGAAGGTGAATTCGCTCAGACAAGAGGGCAAAACGAAGCGATTCCGAGGAATCGAGGGCAGAAGGACTTCGTTTAAGAAGTTTTATGTGAAGTTGCCTGAGGGCGCAAAAATCGAATCGCTCGCGGTGTAAGGAGAAGAGGAAATGGCAATTAAAACATATAAACCATATACGCCTAGCCGTAGGTCGATGTCAGGGCTAAGCTCTAATGACATCACGGCGAAGTCGAGCGTGCGAAGCCTGCTCATTAAGCTCCCTACGACGGCTGGACGGAATAATAACGGTCGCATTACCAGTCGGCATAAAGAGGGTGGGGCGAAGAAGCTTTATCGTGTGATTGATTTCAAGCGTAATAAGTTCGGAATCGAGGGGCGAGTTACGGCGATTGAGTATGATCCGTATCGAAACTGCCGTATCGCGCTTATTACCTATAAAGACGGCGAGAAGCGATACATTTTGCAACCCGATGGTCTGTTTGTGGGGCATGTGATCATCTCTGCCGAGGGTGGTTTGGATATTAAAAACGGCTATGCGATGAAGCTAAAGAGTATTCCTATCGGAACGATTGTGCATAACATTGAGCTTCATCCCGGTGCGGGCGGTCAGCTCGCTAGAAGTGCGGGTGCGTCTGCTCAGATTATGGGACGCGAGGGCAAATACACCATCATCAGAATGCCTAGCGGTGAGATGAGGTATATCCTTGAGGAGTGCATGGCGACGATCGGGACGATTGGGAATGCGGATTTTGCGAACATCTCCATCGGTAAGGCAGGCAGGAATCGATACCGAGGAATCCGTCCGCAAACACGTGGTGCGGCAATGAACCCGGTTGATCACCCACACGGTGGTGGTGAAGGTAAAACGGGCTCAAGCGGACATCCCGTATCGCCATGGGGTATGCCGGCGAAAGGCTTTAAGACTAGAAAGAAAAAGGCTAGCGATAAGCTCATCATTTCAAGAAGAAAAAAATAAGAGGGTAGCGTAGCATGTCTAGATCAATTAAAAAAGGTCCATTTACCGACGACCACTTGATGAAAAAAGTGCTCAAAAGTAAAGAAACAAAGGACAACAAACCTATCAAGACTTGGTCACGACGCAGCACAATCGTGCCTGACATGATCGGTCTTACATTTAACGTGCATAACGGCAGAGCCTTTGTCCCTGTCTATATCACCGAGAATCACGTCGGATACAAATTGGGCGAATTTGCCCCTACAAGAACCTTCAAAGGACACAAGGGCAGTGTCCAGAAGAAGATCGGTAAGTAAGGAGGGAATCATGAGTAAAGCACTATTACGATACATCAGACTCTCGCCTACTAAAGCCAGACTGGTAGCTCGTGAGGTTCAAGGAATGAATGCTGAGGTGGCGATTGCATCTTTGGAATTTATGCCCAACAAAGCTGCCAAAGTAATCTCCAAAGTAATCGCTTCTGCGCTTGCAAATAGCGGAATGGGCGCGGAAAATGCAATCATCAAGTCTTGCAGAGTGGATGCTGGTCCCGTGTTGCGAAGATTTACTCCTAGAGCTAGGGGGCGAGCCACTCCGATTCGCAAGCCTACTTCCCATGTATTCGTGGAAGTCGTAGAACAAAGTAAGGATAAATAGCATGGGTCAAAAAGTTAATCCTATCGGTCTTAGACTGGGTATCAATAGAAATTGGGCTTCACGATGGTTTCCAAACTCTGAAACTACTCCGGCAAATATCAGTGAAGATCACAAAATCCGACGATTCCTCAAAAAAGAGCTCTATTATGCGGGTGTGAGCGAGATTATCATTGAGCGAACGGCTAAGAAGCTCCGCGTAACGGTTGTGGCAGCTCGTCCAGGAATCATTATTGGCAAGAAGGGTGCGGATATTGAGAAGCTTAAAGATTCGCTCAAAAAGATTGTTGATAAAGAGATTTCCATCAACATTAAAGAGGTAAAGCGACCTCAAGCAAACGCACAACTTGCGGCCGAGAACATTACCATGCAGCTTGAGCGACGTGTAGCTTTCAGGCGCGCGATGAAGAAGGTCATGCAAGCGGCGATGAAATCAGGTGCGAAGGGGATTAAAATCAAAGTCTCCGGGCGATTAGCCGGGGCTGAGATGGCAAGGACGGAGTGGTATATGGAGGGGCGCGTGCCGCTTCATACATTGCGAGCGAAGATTGATTATGGCTTTGCCGAGGCGATGACCACGTATGGAATTATCGGTGCGAAAGTTTGGATTTTTAAAGGCGAAGTTTTGCAGAAAGGAATTCAGCCCGAGAAAAAAGAGGAGACTTCGACACGAGAGAAAGAGCCTGCTCGAGGCACACGAAGAAGGAGGCAGTAAATTATGTTAATGCCAAAACGAACTAAATATAGAAAGCAGATGAAGGGCAGGAATCGGGGGAAATCTTTCCGCGGTAATGCCCTCTCTTTCGGCGATATAGGAATCAAGGCCTTAGAGCATGGGCGGATCGATTCTAGACAGATTGAGGCAGCGAGAATCGCGATGAGTAGGCATACCAAAAGGGTGGGCAAGATTTGGATTCGCGTGTTTCCCGATAAGCCTTTAACCGCAAAGCCTCTTGAAACTCGTATGGGTAAGGGTAAAGGCTCTGTGGATAAGTGGGTAATGAATATCCAGCCGGGGCGCATGATCTATGAATTAGCGGGAATCGATGTAGAGCTTGCTCGTGAGGCACTGGCACTCGCGCAGAGCAAGCTCCCCTTCAAAACCAAAATCGTAACCAGTGAGAGTGAAAATGAAATTTACTGAGATTAAAGATCAAGAGGTAGCAGCGTTGCAAAAGCTGCTTAAGGAGAAGAGGTCGTTGCTCTTTGAGCTTAAACTCAAGCTCAAAACCATGCAGCTTAGTAATCCCAACGAGATTAAGGTCGTCCGCAAGGATATCGCCAGAATCAACACGGCTCTTGCGGCGAAAGAGGGTTAATCATGAATACGGAACAAGCACACAAGAGGATAATCCAAGGCAGGGTCGTCTCCAAAGCAGGCGACAAAAGTGTGACGATTCTTGTTGAGAGGAGGGTCATCCACCCTAGGTATCGCAAGATTGTTAAGAGATTTAAGAAATACATCGTGCATGATGAAAATAATGCAGTCAAAGTGGGAGATGTGATTGAGGCAATTGAGTGTCGTCCACTCTCTAAGCGCAAAGCATTCAATCTGCACAAAGTCCTTTCGGTAGGAGTTGAAGCATGATTCAGAGTTTTACAAGATTAACGGTCGCTGATAATAGCGGTGCGAAAGAGGTGATGTGCATTAAGGTTCTTGGCGGAAGCAAGAGACGATATGCCACCATCGGCGATGTGATTGTGGCTTCGGTTAAGAAGGCTCTCCCAAATGGAAAGATCAAAAAGGGTCAGGTTGTTAAGGCGGTTGTTGTCCGCACAAAAAAAGAGATCCATCGAGGAAATGGCTCGCTCATTCGCTTTGATGATAATGCAGCCGTGATTTTGGATAGCAAGCGAGAACCGATTGGAACGCGTATTTTTGGTCCTGTGGGGCGGGAAGTGCGGTATGCCAACTTTATGAAAATCGTCTCTCTTGCGCCGGAGGTGCTCTAATGGTTAAGTTGAAAATTAAAAAGGGTGATCAGGTTCAGGTAATTGCCGGAGATGATAAAGGGAAAGTTGCTGAGGTTCTTCGCGTTTTGCCCAAAAGCTCGCAAGTTGTTGTAGCGGGTTGTAAAGTAGTCAAAAAGAGCGTGAAAACCAGCGAGCAAAATCCCAAAGGTGGCTTTGTCAGCAAGGAGATGCCTATACACATCTCTAATGTTAAGAAAGTGGAGGCGTAGGATCTATGTATCAACTAAGAAAACTCTACAATGAAGAGCTAAAGGGCAAGCTAGCCAAAGAGCTGGAGATTAAGAATCCCATGCTTCTTCCAAAGCTTGATAAGATCGTTATTAGTGTCGGTGCGGGGGATTACGCCAAAGATACCAAAGTTATGCAAAATATCGCCGATACCATCTCGCTCATTGCCGGTCAAAGAGCGGTTATTACCAAAGCGAAGAAGTCTGTAGCGGGCTTTAAAATGCGCGAGGGTATGCCTATGGGTGTGAAGGTTACTTTGCGCGGGAATCAGATGTATAACTTCCTTGAGAAGCTCATTAAAATCGCGCTTCCAAGAGTGAAAGACTTCCGAGGTGTTCCACGCAACGGCTTTGATGGTCGGGGAAATTACAGCTTTGGTCTTAACGAGCAGCTGATGTTCCCGGAAGTTGTCTACGACGATATTATGGTAAGTCACGGGATGAATATCACAATGGTAACTACGACGAATAACGACAAAGAGGCGTTCAAAATGCTCGAGCTATTTGGCATGCCTTTTGCAAAAGGAAGAAGCAATGGCTAAAAAATCAATAGTGGCAAAGACTAATCGAAAACCAAAATTCAAAGTGCGGGCTTACACGAGATGCCAAATTTGCGGGCGACCTCACTCCGTGTATCGAGATTTCGGTCTCTGCCGAGTTTGCCTACGCAAGATGGGCAATGAGGGACTTATTCCCGGGTTACGAAAAGCTAGCTGGTAAGGATAAAAAATGGTAAATGATATTATCGCGGATTCCCTAACGAGAATCAGAAATGCGTCCATGAGACGGCTAGATTATACGACGCTCTATTACGCGAAAATCGTAGTCTCTATCTTGGAAGTGTTTCAGGCGAAGGGCTTTATTGAGAGCTACAAAGTGATCGATAAAGAGGGGAAACAGTCTATTAGCGTGGTCTTGAAATATGACGACAAAGGGCGTTCGGTTATTAATGAGATTAAGCGGATTAGCAAGCCCGGGCGACGGATTTACAAAGGGCGCGCGGAGCTTAAACGTTTTAAAAACGGCTACGGGATTATTGTCGTGAGCACTTCTAGGGGTGTGATCGGCAATGAAGAAGCTTACAAAGCCAATGTCGGCGGCGAAGCACTTTGTAGCATTTGGTAAGGAAATAAAATGTCAAGAATCGGGAAGAAACCTATTAGCATTCCAAATGGCGTTGAAGTCAAGATTGAAGGAAGCAAAATTGTGTTTACTAAAGGGAAGCTTCAGAAATCCCTTGAGACATACGGTCGTGTGGGGATGGAGGTCGCAAATAGCGAGCTTGTATTGAAGCTAGGTGGCGAAGATGCTCAATCTAAAGCTTTTTGGGGCACTTATCGTGCGCTAGCCAATAACATCGTAGTTGGTCTATCTACAGGCTTTAGCAAACAGCTTGAGATTAACGGAGTTGGTTACAAAGCCGCAGTCAAGGGCAAGACGCTTGAGCTGATTTTAGGATTCTCGCATCCTATTAACTATCCGATTCCCGAGGGTGTGGAGATGAGCGTGGATAAGAACCTCATTACTATCAAAGGGAGCGATAAGCAGCAGATCGGTCAGATTGCTGCGGAGATTCGGGAGTTCCGACCACCTGAACCTTACAAAGGCAAAGGTGTGAAGTATAGCGATGAGACCATTATTCGCAAAGCCGGTAAGACCTCCAAGAAGTAAGGAAAGATTATGTTGGAAAAAGTACTCAAGAGGAAAAATTCTCTACGAAATAAACGGAAGTTGCGCGTGCGGGGCAAGATTTTCGGAACGGCGCAAAAGCCTAGGATTTCCCTATTTCGCTCTAACAAGCATCTATACGCCCAAGCGATTAATGATGAGAGTGGCGTAACACTCGCGAGTGTTGATGGCAAAAAACTTGGCTTTGGAAGCACCAAAGAGGAGGCGAAAAAGACGGCTGCTTCTTTTGCGGTTGTGCTTAAAGAGGCGGGAATCAAAGAGGCGATTTTTGATCGTAACGGCTACCTTTATCACGGGGTTGTTGCTAGTTTTGCGGACTCTCTCCGAGAGAACGGAATCAGTCTGTAAGGGGTAAAAATGGAAATTAATCGAGAAGAATTTCAAGAAGTTGTCGTCAATATCGGTAGGGTTACAAAAGTCGTCAAAGGCGGTCGGAGATTTCGATTTAATGCCCTTGTGGTCGTAGGCAACAGAAACGGTCTTGTGGGATTTGGTCTAGGTAAAGCCAAAGAGGTTCCCGATGCGATTAAAAAGGCTGTTGATGATGCATTTAAAAATATCATTCAGGTCAACGTCAAAGGGACGACGATTCCCCACGATATTGAGCATAAATACAATGCGAGCAGGATTCTCCTAAAACCTGCGAGCGAAGGAACAGGCGTCATTGCCGGCGGTTCTGCTCGCGCGGTCATCGAGCTTGTGGGAATCAAGGACATTTTGACAAAATCTCTAGGGTCAAGTAACCCTTATAACGTCGTGCGTGCTACGATCGACGCACTTAGTCGAATTAAAGCTTAAGGAATATTTATGGCATTAGACAATCTAGTACCTGCGCTGGGTAGTGTAAAAGAGCGCAAGCGAGTAGGTCGTGGTCAGGGGAGTGGTATGGGAAAAACCTCCACACGTGGCGGCAAAGGTCAGACCGCGCGCACCGGCTACAAAGAGAAGCGAGGCTTTGAGGGGGGGCAACAGCCGCTCCAGCGACGACTTCCAAAAGTGGGCTTTACCACGCGGATTGTAAAGCCTTATGCGATTAATATCGAGAAGATCGCCAAAGTGGCGGAGCTGGAGAAAATTACCTTTGATAGCATTGCTTCACTTCATCGATTCCCTGCAGGAGTGCTTAAGATTAAGCTTATCGGCAAGGGTGCTTCCAAGCTGGCTTCCAAAATCGAAGATGAGCGAATTACTACAAGCGGACGAGCCTAATGAATAAGGCAATCGTCAACAAAATCCTCATCACGCTCGGCTTTTTGCTAGCCTATCGGGTGTTGGCGTATGTCCCCGTCCCCGGTGTTGATGTAGCGGTCATTAAATCTTTCTTTGACAGCAATGCAAACAACGCTCTTGGGCTTTTCAACATGTTTAGCGGTAATGCCGTTGAACGCCTTAGTATCATATCTCTGGGGATTATGCCCTACATTACCGCTTCGATCATCATGGAGCTTCTTGCCGCGACTTTTCCCTCCCTTGCGAAGATGAAAAAAGAGCGCGATAGCATGGTCAAATATATGCAGATTGTCCGTTATGCGACGGTTGGGATCACCCTCGTGCAGGCGATTGGGGTTTCAATCGGGCTTAGGAGTATCGGCGGGGGCTCGCAGGGTGCGATTCTTATTGATATGAATGTTTTCATTGCCGTTTCGGCTTTCTCGATGCTGGCGGGGACAATGATGCTCATGTGGATTGGCGAGCAGATTACCCAGCGGGGAATCGGGAATGGGATTAGTCTCATCATTTTTGCGGGAATCGTATCGGGAATCCCCGCAGCGATTAGCGGCACGTTTAAGCTTGTGAATACCGGCGAAATCAACTTCCTCGTATTGCTCGCGATTGTAGCAATCATCATTGCGACGGTGCTGTCGATTATTTTCATCGAGCTTGGGGAGCGACGCGTCCATATCTCGTATGCTCGCAAAGTGCTGATGCAAAATCAAAATCGTCGCATTATGAATTACATTCCTATTAAGTTGAATCTGAGCGGAGTGATTCCGCCGATTTTTGCCTCTGCGATTTTGATGTTTCCCGCGACATTATTACAGGCTTCCAGCAATTCGACTGTTACGGCGATTGCGGATTTCTTGAGTCCAAATGGCTATGCCTACAACGTCATCATGTTTGCTTTGGTGATCTTTTTTGCCTATTTTTACTCTTCGATTGTATTTAACG
Organism: uncultured Wolinella sp.; assembly: GCA_963540505.1. Lineage (GTDB taxonomy): Bacteria > Campylobacterota > Campylobacteria > Campylobacterales > Helicobacteraceae > Wolinella. The sequence continues at coordinate 179,594 of CAUTMV010000003.1, read as the reverse complement.
CTAAAGATATTTCTGAGAATCTGAAGCGACAAGGTGGCTTTATCCCCGGGCTTAGACCGGGCGAGGGGACGGCAAGCTTCCTCAATGAAGTAGCCAGCCGCCTGACTTTTTGGGGGTCGCTCTATTTGGCGTTGATTTCCACCCTGCCATGGGTGCTCGTCAAGGGTATGGGCGTGCCCTTCTACTTTGGAGGGACGGCGGTGCTTATCGTCGTGCAGGTTGCGATTGATACCATGCGAAAGATTGAAGCTCAAATCTATATGAGTAAGTATCAGACACTAAGTGCCGTGGGTCTGTAACGATGAGCATTGCGATTCGTAAGCCTGAGGAGATTGAGATGCTTGCAAAGGCAAACTCCATTGTCGCGCAAACCATCTCGCTCCTCAAGAAAGAGGCAAAGCCCGGGATTTCTCTCTTAGAGCTGGATAAGATGGCGGAGGATTTTATACGTTCTCAAGATGCACGCCCTGCATTCAAGGGGCTATACGGATTCCCAAATGCGATTTGCACCTCGGTTAATGAGGTGATTATTCATGGGATTCCGAGCACTTATCAGCTCAAAGAGGGAGATATATTGGGGGTGGATATCGGGACGGAGTATCACGGCTGGTATGGCGATGCTGCGGCTACCTTTGGAATCGGCGAGGTCTCTGCTGGCAATCAGAAGCTGATGGCGTGTTCTGAGGATGCGCTTTTGTTTGCGATTGACAAAATCCGCGAAGGAATGCGCTTCAAGGAGCTTAGCCATATGATCGAGCAATTTATTTTGCAGAGGAATTTTGTCCCTCTGCATGGGTTTTGCGGACATGGAATTGGGCGCAGACCTCATGAAGAGCCCGAGATTCCCAACTATTTGGAGGGCAGCAATTATAAGCAAGGACCGAAAATCCGCGAGGGCATGGTATTTTGCATTGAACCGATGATTTGTCAAAAAAGTAGCGAGGCGAAGATTCTCTCGGATCGATGGGCGGTCGTTTCTCGTGATGGACTAAATGGAAGTCACCACGAGCATGCTGTGGCAATCATCAAGGGAAGAGCGGAAATATTGTCAAAAGAGTAGAGGTGAAGATGGCAAAAGATGACGTGATAGAGGTGGATGGGAAGGTAATCGAAGCCTTGCCTAATGCGACTTTTAGGGTAGAGCTTGAGAATAACAAGCACGTGATTTTGTGTCATATTGCCGGGCGAATGCGAATGCATTACATTAAGATTTTGCCCGGCGATAAGGTAAAAATCGAACTTACCCCTTACAGTTTGGATAAGGGCAGGATTACCTTTAGGTATAAGTAGCTTTTAATTAAGCTTCGTGTAGAATCGCCGACTTTGGTTTGTTTAAATTAATCCTCGGTTGTTTCGGACTTTTTGGTTAAAATTTAGGAGTAAGTAGCAATGAAAGTGAGACCATCAGTTAAAAAAATGTGTGATAAATGCAAAATTATCAAGAGAAAAGGGATTGTCAGAGTAATCTGCAGCACCCCTAAACACAAACAGAGACAAGGATAAGGCATGGCAAGGATTTCAGGTGTTGATTTACCAAAAAAAAAGAGGATCGAGTATGCATTGACATACATCTATGGAATCGGTCTTAAAAGTTCACGCGATATTCTCTCTGCCGTGAATATCTCTCCCGATAAGCGCGTCCAGGATTTGAGCGAGGGCGAAGTTTCGCTCATTAGCAAGAAGATTCAAGAGGGTTATGCCGTTGAGGGTGATCTGCGCAAAAAGGTTACAATGGATATCAAAGCGCTTATGGATACTGGAAGCTATCGTGGGCTTCGACATCGTAAAGGGCTTCCCGTGAGAGGTCAAACGACAAAAAATAATGCTCGAACACGAAAGGGTAAGCGAAAAACTGTCGGTAGTGCAGCAAATAAGGGGTAGGGAATGGCAAAAAGAAAAATAGCTGGCAAAAAGAGGGTTGTTAAGAAGAATATCGCTCGGGGCGTTATCCATATCGCCGCGACGTTTAATAATACAAACGTAACCATTAGCGATGAGATGGGGAATGTCATCTGCTGGAGCACTGCAGGTGCGTTGGGTTTCAAAGGAAGCAAAAAATCCACACCATACGCAGCGCAACAAGCTGTGGAAGATGCAGTGGCTAAAGCCAAAGAGCACGGAATCAAAGAGCTTGGCGTGAAGATTCAAGGACCCGGAAGTGGACGCGAGACAGCGGTGAAAAGTCTCGGCTCTATTGAGGGAATTAGGGTGTTGTGGTTCAAAGACGTAACTCCATTGCCTCATAATGGATGTAGACCCCCAAAACGCCGACGCGTGTAAGTTAAGGAGAGAGAAATGGCGAGATATAGAGGACCGGTAGAGAAGATCGAGAGAAGATTCGGGGTAAGTCTTAGCCTTAAAGGTGAGCGAAGGCTTTCCGGGAAGAGCTCTTTGGAGAAGCGACCTTATGCTCCAGGGCAGCATGGTCAGAGGCGAGGCAAAATCTCCGAGTATGGTTTGCAGCTTCGTGAGAAGCAAAAAGCAAAATTCATGTATGGGATTTCCGAGAAGCAATTTAGGGGAATCTTTCAAGAGGCGAATCGACTTGAAGGAAACACAGGGGAGTTGCTTATCAAGCTTTTGGAACGACGGCTGGATAATGTCGTTTATCGAATGGGCTTTGCGACGACACGGCGTTTCGCGCGACAGATGGTTAGCCATGGACACATTCTTGTAGATGGCAAACGAGTGAATATCCCCTCATACATGGTGCTTCCCGGGCAGAAGATCGAAGTTCGCGAGAAGAGCAAAAACAATCCCCAAATCCAGCGAGCCATAGAGCTGACTAAGCAGACGGGAATCGCCCCTTGGGTTGATGTGGATCAGGCGAAAGTCTTTGGAATCTTCACACGATCTCCTGAGCGAGAAGAGGTTGCTATCCCCGTTGAAGAGAGACTTATCGTCGAGCTATATTCTAAGTAATCTAGGAGGGGATTCATGAGATATATTAAAACTTCTCCTTATATTCCGACGGATGTTTCTATCCAGGAGGTAGGCAAGAATCGGGTCAGAATATCGGTCTTCCCTTTTGAGTCCGGATACGCGATTACTTTGGCGCACCCGTTAAGAAGGCTTTTGCTCGGAAGTTCGGTTGGATTTGCGCCCATTGCACTGAAGATTGAGGGTGCAGCGCATGAGTTTGATTCTGTGCGCGGGATCATGGAAGATGTAGCACTTTTTATCGTCAATCTTAAGAATATTCGCTTTAAGCTATGTGGCGAGGCTGAGCGCGTAACTCTTGAATATAGCTTTAAAGGCTCAAAAAGTATCAGTGGTGCAGATCTTGCGAATGATCAAGTGGATGTGGTAACCCCGACACAGCACCTTGCGACGATTAATGAGGATGCGAAGTTGAGCTTCTCGCTCATTATCCAGCGGGGAATCGGTTACGTTCCCAGCGAAGATATGAGAGAGATTATCCCTGAGGGGTATATTCCATTGGACGCTTTCTTTACGCCCGTGAAAAAGGCGACCTATGAGATTGAGAATATCCTCGTCGAAGATAATCCGACGTATGAGAAGATTGTTTTTGAGGTGGAGACTGATGGTCTGATCGATCCGACTACGGCTTTCAAAGACGCTCTTTCGGTTCTACAGGGGCAGCTCTCTGTTTTTAATGCGGAGTGGAATATCACTTCTATAGAGAGTGGAGCGGGAGATGATGATGGCTCGGAGATTCGTCCTTTAATCCAACCTGTGGAATCGCTCAATCTAAGTGCGCGATCTTTTAATTGCCTTGATCGGGGGGGAATCAAGCTTGTTGGTGAGCTTGTTTTGCTGGGCGAGAATGGGCTAAAAGAGGTAAAAAACTTAGGTAAAAAGTCATTTGAAGAGATCAAAGACAAGCTTGAAGAGCTTGGATTCCCTGTGGGTAAAGAGCTTGCTAGCGAGGCTGTGAATATTCTTCAAAAATATTTAAGTAAACTAAAATAGAGCTGTAAATTAATTTAAGGAAATTCTATGAGACATAACCATGGATATAGGAAGCTGGGCAGGACTTCAGCACACCGCAAGGCATTGTTGAAGAATCTTGCGGTCGCTTTGGTAGAACATCAAAAGATCGAGACTACCCTGATGAAGGCTAAGGAGTTGCAGTCTTATGTCGAGAAGCTTATCACTAAGGCTTCCGAGGGGTCATTTAATGCACATCGTGCAGTTTTTGCGCATTTGCAGGATAAGAGCGCGACGAATAAGCTTGTAGTGGAAATCGCTCCAAAATATAGTGAACGTAACGGAGGATACACGAGAATCGTGCGCACTCGCTTGCGTAAAGGCGATGCAGCTCCGATGGCTTTCATCGAGCTTGTTTGATTTACCAACCCGCTGCACGTTTTGTCGGTGGGTTCCCCTTGCTCTCTTACTTTAAGCACCGCTTGCGAAAACTATACGTCTATATCTTGGGCAGATAGGGATAGTTTTGAGAATCTTGGCTGCGCTGCTACTACATTCTCCATGTTGTTATCCATGAGATACAGGAATCAAACGCATTTTCCATAGATGATTTTCGCAGATACAATTTAAGCCACGATATATATGATTACCATATATTGATATCTTTCTGTCTGCTGGGGCAGATGAGGGAATCGATATGATAATGAATTCAAGGATAGAAAGGAATCAAAAAGTGGTTAGATTGTTACTTGCGAGCATGGTGCTCTTGGCGTCTCTTACGGGGCTAGTTGCAGGAATCTAAGCGGTACGGATAGGATAGTCTATACAGGAGAGCCTTCTCTGGGGTCATTGATACTATATATAGGTCTTGTGGTTGTGGTAGCTATCAGTGTATTCAGGGGGATTGTCGCAATGGAAGCGGGATACTAATGATTGTGTGCTATAACAAAAAGGGGAAACTTGAAGGATTATTCTTTAATAATGGGGTGCTTTGTGATGGCAGGATGACAGTAACAAACGCTTCCACGGGGCGAGCTGCTAGAGGTATTTACGTTTGAAGACGCCAGAGCGAAGAAAAAACAATTAGGCTTTACTCATACATTAAATGATCTTTAATACAAACCCGCACTTTACCCTCTTACAGCAAGGATAGAGCAAAAAAAGGGGGGATTGCTATCACAAAAGCTCTCCCTATTTAGTGGATTCCCACAAAATCCGCTCCTTAATTTTTACTCATGTTTTGAAAATCCTTAGCAGTTTAAGGCGCACCCATTTCAGACTTTTTTGGCTAAAATGGCGTGGAAATTACCATAAAGGAGTGGGCAATGGAATATTACATGTGGATCAAGGCGTTTCATTTCATGGCGTTTATCTCGTGGATGGCGGTGCTCTTTTATCTGCCACGGCTGTATGTCTATCATGCCGAGCATATCGAGAATCGCGAGTTTGTCCGCGTGGTGAAAATCCAAGAAGACAAGCTCTACAACTTCATCGGCTGGCCCGCGATGCTGGGGACGGTAATCTCGGGAATTGTGATGATTATCTTAAACCCCTCGATGTTAAGCGGCAGCGGCTGGCTACACGCGAAAATTCTATTCGCCCTTTTGCTGCTCGTCTATCATTTTGATAACGGTCGCTATCTCAAGCTTTTCCGCGAGGATCGCTGTTTTAAGCCCGGAGTGTTCTTCCGTTTTTATAACGAAGTCCCGACGCTCCTCATGATAGGAATCGTGATTTTTGGCGTGCTAAAGCCCTTTTAGACGCTGCGCAAGGAGGCTCTGAATTTTAGCTGCACGCCTCTTTGCGCGAGATGTTATAATCCCCCCTTGTAAAAACAGCCCAACATAAGGTGCAAATGATGGAAAAAATGTGGTCAGGGCGTTTTAGCGAGGCGAGTGCGGAGCTTTTGGAGCGGTTTAATGCCTCTTTGCCTTTTGATAAAGCTCTCTATCGCGAGGATATAGAGGGATCTAAAGTGCATGCGAAAATGCTCTATAAGCAGAAGATTCTCACCAAGGTCGAGTATGAGGAGATTGCGCAGGGGTTAGATTGCGTGCTGGGCGAGATTGAACGGGGTGAATTTGAGTTTAAAATCGCTTGTGAGGATATTCATATGGCGATTGAGTCGCGTCTTACCGAGCTCATCGGCGAGAGTGGCAAGAAGCTTCACACCGCGCGCAGTCGCAATGATCAGGTCGCGCTTGATTTTAGGATGTTCACGCAACGCCATAATCGAGAAATCCGCGCCTCTCTCATGGAGCTTATGGATACGCTTTTAAAGATTGCCTCAAAGCACACAAAGACGCTCATGCCCGGCATGACACACCTCCAGCACGCGCAGCCTGTGAATTTCGGCTTTCATCTTGTCGCATATGCATGTATGTTTAAGCGCGATGTGGAGCGGCTTGCGGACAGTTATGCGCTACATGATTATTGCCCTTTGGGCGTGGCGGCTCTTGCGGGGACGCCTTATGCGAATGATAGGGAGTTTTTGGCACGCAAGCTCGGATTCCAAGCACCTACGCTTAATGCCATGGATACGGTAAGCGATCGTGATTTTGCGCTGGATCTGCTCTATGGGATTGCCCTAATCATGATGCACGTTTCGCGCCTAAGCGAGGAGCTTGTGCTGTGGAGCAGCTATGAATTCGGCTTTATTAGCCTGAGTGATTCCTATTCGACCGGGAGCTCGATTATGCCTCAGAAGAAAAACCCGGACGTCCCTGAGCTGCTGCGAGGCAAGAGTGGGCGAGTTTATGGGAATCTGCTCTCGCTTTTGACCGTCATGAAGGGCTTGCCTTTAGCTTACAACAAGGACACACAAGAGGATAAAGAGAGCGTGCTTGATAGCATAGAGACGGTGCAAATCAGCCTAAAAATCCTCAAAGAGGCACTGGAGAGCATGAGTGTGAATACTAAACGCATGAGGGAAGCGTGCCGTATCGGGCATTTGAGCGCGACGGATTTGGCGGACTTTTTGGTGCAATCGTGTGGCGTGCCTTTCCGCGAGGCGCACCATATCACGGGGCGGATCGTCGCATACGCGGAATCAAAGCGCAAGGATATTACCGAGCTTAAAGAGGAGGAGATTTTGGCTCTTGATCCTAGGATTAAGGTGGGGGTTTTGGAGGCACTCAACCTTAAAAACTCGATGAATGCGCGCAATTCTCAAGGTGGAACATCGAGCGAGCAGACGGAGCTTCAGATTAAAACCCTGCGTGCGTGGCTTAAAAAGAGGAAAAAATGAGCAAGCCCATCGTAGAAGTGAACGTCCGACACCTTGCACAGAAGTGCTTCAAAGCAAATGGCGCGCATTTGGGAATCGAGTTTGACTGCGCGCAGACCTCACCCAAGGAGATGTTTTTAGCCGGGTTACTTGGGTGTAGCGCGTATGACATGCTAGAGCTCTCCAGCACGCGCGGAATTGCGCTAAGCGGGCTGTCACTCAGTGTCAAAGCCTATCCAAGTGGGGAATCGCCCGCGCGTTTTGAGCGTTTGGAGATTTTGTATTCCTTCGATTCCGCTGCGTCTGATGAAGAGGCGCTCTCGTGGGTGGAGGCGAGCACGGAGCAGTATTGCACGACGATTAATACTGTGCGCAAGGGGTGCACGATGAGCTACTCCGTGCGCCACAACGGTGCGATTATCCAGCCCCCAAAGGAGCTAGCGTGAGAGAGAAGCAGCAAGAGATTGTCCAAATGTTTGATGATATTGCGGGGAGCTATGATTTGGCTAATCGCCTCTTAAGCTGCGGGATTGATATTTCGTGGCGCAAAAAGGCGTGTGAGCTTGCTTTTTCTCATCTGGGCAAGGAGAGTGTGCGGATTCTTGATGTGGCGTGCGGGACGGGCGATATGATTTTGCACTGGGAGAAAAACGCCAAATCCAAGGGAATTTGTATCGAGCAAATCACGGGAATCGACCCCTCACAGGGTATGCTGAATGTCGCGTGCCAAAAGCTCGCGTATGTGAATTTCATCAAGGCTGAAGCTAAGGAGCTGCCCCTAGAGAGCGAGAGCGCGGATATTGTCTCGATTGCCTATGGGCTGCGGAATGTCGTGGAGCGGGAGAGGGCACTCGCGGAGTTTCATCGTGTGCTGCGTCCCGGCGGGGTGCTCGTGATTTTGGAATTTACCAAAAGCGAGAAGAATACGCTTCTTGAGCGCATTATGAGGTTTTACACCAAGCGGATTCTCCCCTATCTTGGCGGAATTATCTCAAAAAACTATGCAGCGTATAAATATCTGCCTGATTCCATTGAGGAGTTTTTGACGCGAAGTATGCTGAATGCGGAATTGGCGGGAATCGGACTCGAAGTAGTTTTTAGTAAAAGCTACTCGGCGAATATCTCAACGCTCTTCATCGCCAAAAAGCGGTAAATATCCAAACAAGCTTTTGTCAATCTTGGCAAGCGGGGGCGAACTTGGGCTGAACCCGCCCCTTACCCCACTTTTTGCTCCTGATTCTCAAAAACCCTGCAAAACGGGCAAAAGTTACCTAATTCCGTGAGGTTGCTTCCACTTTTAGAAGCGCAAACCTCTTTACGTTGCCCCTCCTCTAGAGGAGGACGTATCTGATTCCTAGGCAAGCTTCAATCGCACCCAACTCATCAAGCACTCCATTGCTCACTCCGCTATCCACGAGAATGACCGCGAGTGCTTGTTTTGCATTTCTACCGAGGCGGAAATCCGCGATATTAATGTGATGATTTGCGAGAATCGTGCCTATCATACCGATGACACCGGGCACGTCGGTATTTTGGAATAAAATCATACGTCCTTTGGGCTCAATATCCAGTCCAAAGCCCTCAATCTCGACGATTCTCTGAAGATTCTCGCCAAAGACCGTGCCGCTGAGACTAAGCTCGCCTTTCTCGGTCACGAGCTTGATCCTTAGCATATTTTGATAGCCGCTTTGTGCACTTTTAGACTCTTTTCTGAGCTCGATTCCCCGCTCTTTCGCTACATAGGGGGCATTGACATAATTGACCTTGTCCCCGAGACTCGCATTGAGTGCGCCCACAAGCCCAAAGGTCGCAAGCGAATCAAGATACCCCGCGATTTCGCCCTCAGCTGTGATATTAAAGGAGCGAATAGGGGCTTTATTCGCCTGTATCGCAAAGAATCCCATCTTTTGCACAAGTTCGAGATAGGGCTTTAAGAAGGCGGGAAGCTCGCTCTCTTTGATAGGCAGATTGAGTGCGTTAGGATGACTTGAGCCTCGTGCCGCTTCGAGGGCTGCTCCTGCGGCTTGAATGGCGATTTTCTCCTGCGATTCCAGCGTATTTGCGCCGATGTGTGGCGTAACGTAAAGATTGGGCAGATCTAGGAGCGGATTGCTTGTCGCGGGCTCTTTGCCAAAGACATCCAGCCCCGCCCATCGGATTTTGCCGCTCTTGAGCCCCTCGATGAGAGCCTCCTCGTTGTAGAGATTTCCGCGCGCGCAGTTGATGAGGATCACGCCCTCTTTCATCTTTGCAATCTGCTCTTTGTCGATCATATTGATCGTCTCTTTATTTTTGGGCGTGTGGATTGTGATAATATCACACGCAATAATATCATCAAAGTTCGTCGTATAGGCGATTCCCAAATCAGTCGCTTTTGAGGGCTTGATATAGGGGTCGTAGGCGAGCACCTCCATTTCAAAGGCTTTGGCGCGCAGTGCAACGCGGCTTCCGATGTTCCCAAAGCCGATAACCCCGAGCTTCTTATCCTTAAGCTCCGTGCCATACCAGTCCTCGCGCTTCCAAATCCGCTCATTTTTGAGCTGATGGTTCGCACCCGGGAAATTACGGCACGCGCTTAGCATATGAGCGAGTGTAAGCTCCACAGCAGCGATGGTGTTGGCTGTAGGGACGTTCATGACGATGATCCCCCTGCGGCTGCAACCGTCAATATCGACGTTATCCACACCTACACCCGCGCGCACGATCGCTCGTATCTTTTTAGCCGCTTCCAAAAAGGCGGAATCAACCTCAGTCGAGCTGCGCGTAATGGCAATATCCGCGTCATGCAGCATAGGCAAGAGCTCGCTTTTGGGAACCGCAGAGAGATTGACGAGCTCGACATCGCTCTCTTTTGCCAGCAGATCCAGACCCTTTTGATGAATGTGGTCGCAAACAGCGATTTTATGTTTAGTCATGGTTGTGTCCTTGATAGTTAAGATTTTTGGATTTGATAAGTGATCTCATAACGTGAAAGCTCCCTTAGAACGCTCTGCAAATACTCCTCGTCCTGTGTCGTGATGATGAGCTGCACGCGCCCACCTGCCTTATGATAGGAGTAGTCGATTTTGTGCGCGAGCAAGACCTGATTCAGGCAAAAAAACTGATATGCACTCATCTCGTTTATGATGACATGGAATGTCTTAAGAAGTTCAAGCGAGGCGGTGGGGAAGCGCAAACTGACGCGCAGTTCCGGCGCAGGATAGATGTAGCTTGGAATCTCCTTTGCGGAGAATCGACTCATCCAAGAGGAGGCGCGCTCCTTTTTTTCTACAGGAGAATCCTTTGTAAGCAGTTCATCAAAAGAGAGGCTCGCGACCTCTCTTAGCGTTTGTAAATAAGCGGAGGCTACCATCACGGCAACCCCTATGGTCAAAAGCGTGAGCACGACGATTAAAGGACGATGTTGCATTGAGCGGACTTACCTAGAGCCGATCTTTGAGAATGTCTCCGAGGGTCATTTTGTCATCGGAATTAAACGCCTTGATGTTCTCTTTCTCTTTTTTGCGCTCAAGCCGTCGCACGGAGACGCGAATGCGATTGTTTTCCTTGTCGATGAGCGAGATGACCCCCTCAATCTCATCGCCGATTTTGAGATCCTCTTTTTTCAACGGAGCGAGATCTTCTGAGCGAATGAGCGCGTCCATGCCGCCCTCAAGGCTGATAAAGACACCAAAGTCCTTAATGTCGCGGATTTTCCCTTTGACATCATCATCGATTTGATGACTTTTGGCAAAATCCGCCGCAGGCGATGCGATGAGATTTTTGCGGCTAAGAGAGACACGCTCTTTTTCTTTATCGATTTTAATAATCTTAACCTCAATCTCTTCGCCCTCTTTTAGGAAGTCTTTACACTTTTGATTTTTATCCCAAAAGGCATCTCCGTTATGCAAAAGACCATCGACCGCATCCAGCTGAATAAACGCCCCAAAGTCCGTTAGCGTCGCTACTTTCCCCTTGACTATCTCGCCCTCTTTGTGGTTTTTTGCAAATTGTTCAAAAGGTCTTGCGAGGAGTTTTTTGAGCGACACTCTGAGACGACGCCTTTTGGTATCAATCTCAATCACTTCGACATCGACTTCTTGACCCAGTTTTAGGTATTCATCGGGGTGTTTGATGTTTTTATCCCACGAGATTTCAGAGACGTGGAGGAATCCTTCGATATTGTTTCCCAAATCCACAAACACGCCGTAGGGCTCGATGTTACTCACGACTACATTGATTGCATCACCCACTTCAAGTTCATTTTCGATCTCTTTCCACGGATCATCGGCGGTCGCTTTAACTGACAGTGAAAGTCGCTTACGCTCCTCATCGTACGCAATCGCTTTGACTTTGACCATATCGCCCTCTTTATAGAGTTTGGCAGGATTTACAGGTCCTTGGAAGCTAATCTCCGTGTAGTGCACGAGCCCCTCGATTCCCTCAACTTCCACAAACATCCCAAAGCTCGTGATTTTCTTCACGATTCCCTGAAGGGGCGCGCTTGCCTCAAGGAGCTTTGCTACGCCCTCTTTTTTCTTTTTGTCATCAAGCTCAAAGAAGCGTTTCCTCGAGATGACGATCGTATCCTCTTTGGGTTTGACATTCACAATGCACGCCTTAATGCTCTTGCCGATGTGCTTAGGATCGTCTTTGAGCGCGGACATGAATTTGGGCATGAAATATTCAATTCCATCAGCCTCGATGATGTAGCCCCCGCTGTTTTTTCTCACGACGACCCCTTCGACGATGGCGTCGTGATAGTTTTCGCCAAGGCTTGCGATTTTCTCGCGCAATTTCTCTCGTTTGAGGGCTTTTTGGTGCGAGATTATGGGGCGTTCGTTACGATTCCCCGTGATGATAATGGGAATCACATCGCCCGCCTTATATTTTGTCGCTCCCTTCTCATCGAGAATCTCAGCTAGATTAATCCGCCCTTCAATCTTTTCGCCCACATCGACAAGCACGCTCTCGCCTTCGATGGCTACGATCGTCCCTTGGCTAACCGTCTCGCTCTCGCTCTTCCCCCATGACTCCTCTAACAGTGAGGCGAAATCCTCTTCTTCCCCCTGATATTCGCCGTTGTGTTTCTCATGCTCGACCATTGTAACCCTTCTGTTTTGTAAGTTGAACCGTCCTATGAACTTAGGTTCGATTTTACTTTATTTTTCCTTATGCTCGCTATAAAAAGTTTAGTATTTTTCGATACTTTGCACGATTTGCCTGATAATCCACTCGGGAGTCGACGCTCCTGCGCTCACGCCGCAGAGTTTTTTCCCCGTAAACCACTCCGCTCTAAGCTCGCTCTCATCTTCGATGAGATAGCTATCCGCGCAGTTCTCAAGGCAAATAGAGAGGAGCTGTTTGGTGTTTGAGGAGTTTTTCCCGCCCGCGATAATCATCACATCAACCTCCCTGCTCAGCCGCCTCGCCGCCTCTTGATTGTCAAAAGTGGCATTACAAATGGTGTTAAATATCCGCACCTCCGCACTTTTTTGAATGAGATAGTCTGCAATTTTGAGAAAATCCTCAATCTTTTTCGTTGTCTGCGAAACAAGCGCAACCTTGCCTTTTAGTTCCCGCCCCAAAAGATCCTCTACGCACATCACAACAATCGGCTCTGTGGAGGAGTAGCTCATCACGCCTTGGACTTCGGGGTGATTAATGTCGCCGAAAATGACGATCCCATACCCCTCCGCGCTCATTTTTTCGCAGATTTTCTGAGGTTTTGTAACAAAAGGGCAGGTGGCGTCGATGACCTTTTGAGCGTTTTGTCGAAGCGTGATGAGGTCGTTTTTGGGAATCCCATGCGTGCGGATAATCACTGCGGAATCTTTGGGAATCTCACTCACCGATTCCTTAAGAATCACGCCAAAATCGCTCTTTAGTCGCTCGATCTCCTTTTTGTTATGGATAAGTGGTCCGAGCGTGATTCCGCCTTGGTGCGATTCCGCGAGCTTGATGGCGCGCTTCACGCCAAAGCAAAAGCCGAGCTTATCCGCGAGCTTGACTTTCATGTTCCACCTTTGCCATCTGTGCGAGGATATGAAGGAAATTGGGGAAAGAGACGTCCATGCAGTCCGTATCCAAAATCTCAACAGGCACGCACAGCCCCACGAGCGCGAAGCTCATCGCAATCCTGTGATCGCCGTGGCTCTCCAGCGTCTGCGTTGCTTTGAATTCCCCGCCCGTAATCTCATAGCCATCGTCTAGTTCTATAGCCTCGATTCCGAGCTTTTGCAGATTCTCCACTACGACGCTAATGCGATCGCTCTCCTTAGCCCGAAGCTCTTTAGCGTTTTGGACGCAACTTTTCCCCTCTGCAAGTGCCATGGCGATGGAGAGTGCAGGAAGTTCATCGATGAGCCACGAGAGACGCTCGGTTATGTTAATCCCCCTAAGCGAAGCGTGCGCGACCTCAATATCGCCTATGTTCTCGTAGGTTTGCGAGGTAATCTGATAGTCAATCTTCGCACCCATGCGCTCCAGAGCCTTGAAGCCCTCGATTCTTGTGGGATTTAGCAGCACATTTCTTAAAAGCACTTTCGCTCCCGGAGTAATCGCCGCAGCCACCGCGAAAAAAAAGGCACTCGAGGGATCGGCGGGAATCGTAAGCTCTAAGGGCGAGAGCTTGCTTCGCGGCGTAATGATGATTTTACCCTCTTTGGCTGCGATTGCTGCCTCCATGCCCTGTAACATGCGCTCGGTGTGGTCGCGACTGAGCTCGGGCTCGCTGAAATAAGAGGGCGATTCCCCATGCATAGCGGCGAGAATTAGCGCGCTTTTGACCTGTGCTGAGGCGATAGGCGATGTGTAATCAAAGCTCCTTAGCGGCGCGCCGATGATGCTTAGCGGAGCGAGCTCCCCCCCATCGCGCCCAAAGATTTTCGCTCCGATACTGCGCAGAGGATCGACGATTCGGCGCATGGGGCGTTTTCTTAAATAACTATCGCCGCTTAAGACAAAATAGCCCTTAATCGCGCTTAAAAGCCCGGTGTATAGGCGTATTGCGGTTCCGGCGTTGCCGCAATCAAGAACGTCATCAGGCTCGATAATTCCATTGCGCGGCGGAGTAAGAATGAGGGAATCGCCCTCCGAAGCGACGTCCAACCCGAGCTTTTGAGCGATTTTTAGCGTATTTAGTGTATCTTCCCCCCTTAGAAAGCCACGAATGCGCGAGGGCTTTTGCGCGAGGAGCGAGAAAATCGCGCAACGATGGGAGATTGATTTATCCGTGGCGATTTTATCGATTTCGAGCTCAAAACTCCCATTTTTCGGAGATACACGCGTGATTCTCATCGGAGTTTCGCGCCAAACTCTTGCTCAAGGAGATGCAGGATTTTTGCCATGATTCCCGCAATCTCTTCTTCCTCTAAAGTTTTACTTTCTGATTGAATTTCCACCCTAATGGTAAGGCTCGTTTTGCCACTCTCAAAGGTCTCATCGCTATAAAGGTCAAGCGGGAAAATCCCCTTAAGCTCGGGAATCGCAAGCTTTTTAATCGCCTCTCTAATGGTGTTAAAAGGGTGGCTTTGGCTGATTAGCACGGTAAGGTCGCGCTGCAAAGGCTGGAATCGAGAGAAATTCTGCGCTTTTATGAGCTTTGGCGCGAGCGTGTCCAGCTCGATTTCCGCCATGAAGGTCTCATCAATATCAAAACGTTCCTGCGCGAGGGGATGGAGCTTGGCAAGTGTGCCGATTCTCTTGCCTTCTTTAATGATATAAGCACACTGAGCGGGGTGGAAAATTTTCCTGCTTTGAGGCGCGTATTGCTCAAGCGAAAATTCGCCAATCACGGAGCTAAGCGTGCTTGCAAAAGAGAGAATATCCCAGCGCACCCCCTTTGGGTGGGGGAAATGCGCGTCTTCCTTAAAACCGCTCGCGACAAACGCTGCCATTGTGCACTCTTCTCGTGTGACGGAATAGACTGAGCCTATCTCAAAGAGCGAGATTTGCGTGTAGCCGAGATTTTTATTGCGTGCGATGACATCAAGGAGCGAGAGCAGGAGCGTCGGACGCAGGGTATCAAGCTCGCTTGTAATGGGGTTTAGGAGGTCGATTCCCTCATTAAGCGGCGTGTAGCCCCACTCCACAAGGCGGCTTTTTTGGTTAAAAAGAAACGTAACAGCTTCGCTAAAGCCCATTGCTTGCGCGCGTTTGGCGAGCGTGCGCTGATATTTGTAGGCGGAGAGCTCGGGAGTTTTGCGGCTTTTGTGCGCGATGTGCAGCGGCACGGCTGCAATAGCGTCAATGCCAATCATTCGCACAATCTCTTCGGCGACGTCTTGTCTGTTTTGAATATCCTGACGTGCGAGGGGTGGATAGACCATGATTACGGAATCATCGTGCGTAAGGTCGACTTTAAATCCCAGCCTCTTAAGAATCGCGATGACTTTGGCTTTTTCCAGCTCCATTCCGATGAGTTTATTGAGCGAATCTATGTTGATGTTAATCATTCTAGGCTTGTAGTCTTGGGTAATCTCGTGCGTGCCCGAGTGGATAATTGCGCCATTAATCCTCTGAAGTGCGCTGCAAAGGAGGTCGATTCCCTCATTTAGACTTGGATTGCTTCCGCGTGAGGCGCGATAGAAAGTGTAGGGGTCTTTTTTTGCCTTGCTTTGCACAGCTCTTTCAGAGAGGATCGCAGGGGGCGTGAAGCTTGCTTCAAGAATCACAAAAGCATGCATTTTTGAGGAATCGTGCGCCGAGATTCCGATGGTTGAGAGTTTATGCTCGCCGTCATAGACCGATCCTAGGGCATTCTCATCGTGCTTAATCACCAAAGAGCGTTTGATGGGGCGTTCATCTTCGATTCCCTCGTGCGGATAGGCTCGAATGAGCACGCCGCTAAGAAGCGTGGCGTAGCGGAGGAAATTTTGCAGATTATCATCGCACAGAAGTTCGTTATATGCGAGCGGCAGGGCAACGCTGAGGGGGAGTGAGGGCTCTTTTAGCTCGATGGTTTTGTAAAGCAAAGAGGAATCGAGTTTCCCCTCGCAAGAGACTTGAAGCAGGCGCCCGATTCCCAGAACATTCTCTCTTTCGGGCTCTTTTGGGTATTCGTTGAAGCTCTTTTCATAAATCGCCGCAAGCTCGCGCGCCACGCCATAAAAGCTCAAGCAATCTCCGCGGTTAGGCGTGATGTCAATCTCAAAAATATCATCATTAAAGAGTGGATACTCCTCAAGCGGTTTGCCCAACACAAGCGCGCCAACCGAGGAATCGAGGATCACGATTCCCTCATTGACCTTCGGGAATCCAAGCTCGCTCAGCGAACAGAGCATGCCCTCGCTCTGTATTCCGCGGAGTTTGGATTGCTTAATCGTGAGTGTATCGCTGATTTTTGTCCCTTCGGTTGCGAGTGCGACCCATGTGTCTTTGGCGACATTTTTCGCCCCACAGACGATTTGCAAAGGTGCTGCGCCCCCGATATCCACTTTGCAGACGCTAAGTTTATCTGCGTTTGGGTGCTTCTCCACCTCGAGAATCTTGCCCACCACCACGCCTTTTGGGGCTCTCAGATGATGGCAGGAATCGACTTCCAGCCCGATGTCATTGAGTGTTTTATAGAGCTGCTCAGTGCTAATGTCCGAAATATCAACAAATGGCGTGATTAAAGTGCGTGTGAAAATCATCGAAACTGCTCCAATACTCGTAGATCATTCTCAAAAAATGCCCGCAAATCCGATACGGCGTGGATTAGCATGGCAAATCGCTCCACCCCCAGTCCAAAGGCGTAACCGCTGACATTTTCATAGCCTACCGCTTTAAATACATTCTCATCAACTAGCCCACACCCAAGCACCTCAAGCCAGCCTGTATGCGAGCAGACGCGGCACCCATCGCCATGACAAAAAATACAGCTGATGTCCGCCTCGGCACTTGGCTCGGTAAATGGGAAGAAGCTCGTGCGGAATCGCACCCGCACATCGCCAAACATATACTTCAGAAAATCCTCAAGGATATATTTGAGATTTGCAAACGAGACACGCCCTTCCTCTTCAACGACAAGTCCCTCAACCTGATGAAACATCGGCGTATGCGTGAGGTCGTAATCACGGCGGAAAACCGCTCCGGGTGCGATAATGCGGATAGGTGGCGTCTCCGCCTCCATGGTGCGAATCTGCACGGGAGAAGTGTGGGTGCGTAAAAGCGCACCGTCTTTGAAATAAAACGTATCTTGCATATCGCGCGCGGGGTGGTATTTGGGGAGGTTTAGGGCTTCAAAATTATGAAAATCATCTTCTATGAGCGGACCACTTTTAATCGCGAAATTGAGCGAAAGGAAATAATCGATAATCCGCTCCATGGTAATCATTACGGGGTGAGCCGCGCCAAGGGACTTTGGAGCATTAAAGAGTGTGAGATCGACGCGCTCTTGCAGGAGTTTGGCGGAGAGCTCTTCTGCGGAGAGCAGCTCCTTTTTTAGTGCAAATTCGCGCTCAAATGCCGATTTGGTCGCATTTAGCTCCTTTGCACGCTCCTTTTTCGCCTCTCCTTCCAGATCTTTTAGGAGCGCAAATTCATTTGTCAAAACACCCTTTTTCCCCAGTGCTTTAATGCGAATCTCCTCGAGTTCATGGGAATTTCGCGCATTTTTTATCTCATCGATTAAGTGCTGCAAGTCGCTCTTCCTAGTGGTGTGATTTAAAACGCAAATTTTAATGGAAAATAGATTGCGGCTATATTAAAGGAGCAACTTAAAAAATTACTGAGCAAGGCTTCGTGAGGTTGGAGAATCGTGGCGCGATTTTTAAAAATGCTACAATGGGCGATTGGGAGCACCTAGCGTTTCCCTAGGAATCGAGACAAAAAGGAGCGAAGATGACGATATTTGAGCGGATTGTGGCGGGAGAGATTCCTTGCAATAAAGTGCATGAAAATGAGGATTTTTTGGCATTTCACGATATTAATCCCAAAGCCCCTGTTCATGTGCTTGCGATTCCCAAAAAGTGCGTGAAGAGCTTTCAGGAGGTCGATTCCTCGCTAATGATGGGCATGACGCTTTTTATTCAAGAGGTTGCCGAAAAATTAGGGCTTGAGGAGGCGGGCTATCGACTAATCACAAATGTCGGATATGATGGTGGGCAGGAGGTGCCACATCTTCATTTCCATATTCTTGGCGGGACGCGACTTGTGTGGGGCGATTTACGCGAGGGTGAGAATCAACCGCATAAGAGCATTTAGGCGTCCTCTTCCTGCGCGATTGGCGTGGACTCATCTTCAATGCGCAGCACAATTGAGGAGAGGTAGGGGCGCGTTTGATACCCGTGCGGGTCTCCGGTTGAGGTAATCTCATCGAAATATTGCTTCAGTCCGCATGCCTCGCACACTGTGGCCAGCTCGTCATCTTTTCCGAATCGTTCGACGTATCCTTCAAGCGATCTGCCCCACTCCACCTCTTTGGGCGCGAGTTTTTTACTGAGCGTTTTAATCTCATAGAGGTAGGCGATTCGCATGGTAGAGGCGATTTTCTCCTGCCAGTAGGGAATCTCCAAATACTCCTCCAAAAGTGCCAGCGTATCTTTGCTGTTACCGCGATATGCAAGTGCATAGGCGCGCTCATGCAGCATGGAAAATTCCTCAAGAAGTTTGATGAATTCGGGCAATGCGCGCAAGCTCTCTTCGGAATCGGCGAGCGCGTAGGCTTTCTTAAGCTCTTTTGCGTTGAGCACCTCAAGGAATGCGCGTTTTTTCTCGATGAGTTTTACGCGTTCCAGCGCAAGATTCTTAAAAGGAGCGAGCATGCCTAGGAATTTTGCCAGCTCGATGGCTTTCTCAAAGTTTTTTTCATTCTCTAAAAGCGCGATTCTCTCGACAATTTGCTGCCCCAAAAAGTAAGTTTTTTTGTAGGTTTCCGTGTCTTTTAGGAAAGGGAATCGCTCGCTAAGTCGGAAATACTCGACAAAATTGCGCTCTTTTAGGGCATTATCCGCGCTTAGATATTTGTCGGAATTGTGCAAAAGCATATAAATAGCCTCTTTTTTATCGCGCACGTTTATAAAGGGCTTTAGGAGCTCTTGCGCCTTAGGAAGATTGCTAAATGCGTCATCTGCGAGCATCTTTTTGCACGCTTCAAAAGTCTTGTGATAGTGAGCCTCGAGCTTCTCATAGGGCACGATTTTCGTAATTTCCTGATGATTTTCCGCCACTTTATACGCCTCGGCGATCTCATCTCTCTCAAGCGCGTCAAGGAATTGTGCGACAAACTCCCTTTGCTCGGTGTAGTAGCTAAACTCCTCTTTTTTGCGCGGATCGTCCATAAAGGGCGAAACAAACACAAGCGCCTCTTGGAATCGATCCCTAGCAAGCAGGTCAATCGCCTCTTTTAGGGCATCTTTCCAGAGTTCATCAAGTTTTTTGGCATAAAAAGGCAGGGTTTTTAGAAAGATATTTTGATTCTCCGCGAGGGTTTTTGCTTTGATGAGGTCATTAATCTTCAAATAAGCCTCAAACTCCCCACTCCCCTTATCAAGCTCCAAAATCTCGATATACCCATCGGCATAGCCTATAAATAGACGATTCCCTTCAAGAATCATCGAGGCGATTCCCATGTGTTCGGTGGGGGCGGAGGCAAGCGGCTGATTATCTTTGGTGCGGACTAGATGGAGAAAATTATCTCGCGTGCCGATGTATGCGTAGTCGCCATCTTCTGTAATGCAGACGCAAGTGAGCCACTGCTGAAATTGTTTCTTTTCAGAGATGATTTTCTGCTCTTTGATGTTAAAAACGCCCGTCGAGCCGTCTTTGCAGACAAAAAAAAGCGAGCCGTTTTCATTGAAAAATCCCAAATCCTCTACCACTTCTTTGGTTGTGAAAGAGGCGATTTCGGTGGATCGTTTGAGGTCAAAGATTATCAAAGAGCGATCAAAGCAGCTCACGGCAATGAGTGAGGAATCGGGAGAAAATGCCATGCCGCAGATATAGTCCGGGCGCGGCGGGAGTGTGGATAGGAGATTGAAGCTTGGGACTTGATAGATGAGTGTGCGTCCATCTTCGCCCCCTGTGGCGAGGTAGCACCCATCGCGCGAGAAGTTCGCGATTGAAATGTCCGCCTTGTGCCATGCAAGCGACATGACTTTTTCGACGCTCTCTTCGACTTTGAGCACGATTGCCCGGGTAGTTTTGCTTAGTCCAAGCACGACATAGTTGTTTTGCGAAGTCGCGCTACTTTTGCCGAATTTGTGCAAAAGCTCATAACTTTTTGTGATTTTCAGGCTTTTTCTGAACTGAAATGTATCCAGCGCGACCTCATAGAGGTTGTAGAAACTATCCAATATGAGCATTCGCTGATTGGCGATTCCCATCTCCAGGACGCTTCCGCTGAGTTTGAGGCGATGAAGTAGGGGAATCATAGGCTATCGATCCCATTTAGCGGTGTGAGTATAAGGATCATCTGATCGGATTTTTCGCCCTCCAGTGGGGCGATTCCCAAGATGTAGCGGCTCTGCTCGGAGGGGAGGCGCAGAGTGATTAAGCTCGCCCCTTTATTCTCAAGCCCAATAAGCTGCTTCCAGTCAATTAAAGAGCTAAAGAGCGGATTCTCCGTCCCTGCAAGACTCTTAAAATCGAGCTTCTTTTGCAAGAGTTTCTCATGCCACTTTTTATGTGCAAGACCAAAAAGTGCCTCCGCGTGCTTGTTGAAGCCCACGATTTGATCGTTTGTATCAATTACAAACGCAGGGTGCGGAATAGAGCCAAGCAGTAGCTCCGTGCGCAATTCCGAAGCCTTCTGGATACTCTCTTTGAGCTGCGAGATGCGCATTTGCTCCATCGCTTCTTGGATCGCGAGCAGCTCCGTGATGTCATAGCATAGCGCGATAAACTCGAGGATCTCGCCCTCTGAATCGCTAATGGGCACAATCGTCGTCTCAAGAGTGTAGCTCCCGCCCCCTTTTTTCTGATTCTTAATCCTGCCTTTCCAGCTCCTGCCCGTAAGAATCGTGCTCCAAATCTCCTCAAAAAGTCGCTTTGGACTGAGCGGATGACGCACGATATTGTGCGGCTTGCCCATGAGCTCTTGCTGTGAATAGCCCGAAACATCGCAAAACGCCTCATTGACATAGGTAATAACCCCCTGCCTGTCCGTTTTAGAGACAATGACGCTGCAATCCACCGCCCTGCGATACTCCCTGAGAAGACGGCTGGCATCATCAAATTCGTGGCGTTTTTTTACCGTCTCAAGCAGCTCGTGGATGGTGGCTTCAAGCTTTTGAGAATCGATGGGCTTAATGATGAAGCGATTGATCCCCAGACTAATGGCGTCAAGAAAGTGCTCCACATCGGTGAATGCGGTCGTAACGACGATGAGGGCTTCAGGATTAATCTCTCTTATGCGCCTGCTCATCTCGATTCCGCTCATATCGGGCATACGAATATCCGTAATGACGATGTCCGGACGCTTCTCAAGATAGAGCCTAAGCCCCTCTGCACCGCTTGAAGCACTCAGCACTTCGCTGAATTTCCTTAGCAAAATTTTGGTCAAAACGTTCCGAATATTCTCCTCATCTTCCACGTAAAGAATGGAAACTCCCACCTTTTTCTTCGTGATGAGCGACGGATCATACATGAATATCCTCCTAAAAGCCGTTCGTTTTGCCAAGCCAAATGCTCGCCCTATCGATTAATTTTGCGCAGTTGTATCCAAAACGTAGCCTGCAAAAAGTGGCTATAACGTCGAAATACAGGGAAAATAAGACAATTATACTTTAGATATTCTTTAACAAAACTTGCTCTTTTCTTAAAAGCAAGAATAAAATAAGCCTAAAATTTTGTATCATTTTCTCTAAGATTTTTTCGAGAGGATTCCCTACTTGCAAGAGCGCGTAAAAACCAAGCAAATTTTTGTCGGTAATGTCGGAATCGGCGGCGATTCCCCGATTTCTGTTCAGTCTATGACCTTTAGCAAGACCGCCGATATTGCCGCGACTAAAGCGCAGATTGATAGGCTTGCGCTTGCAGGGTGCGATATTGTGCGCGTGGCAGTAAGCAATCGCGAGGACGCAGAAGCCCTCAAAGAGCTCAAAAACCTAAGCCCTCTGCCAATCGTGGCGGACATTCATTTTCAATACAAATTTGCACTTATTGCCGCGCAGAGCGTGGATTGTATCCGTATAAACCCGGGAAATATTGGCTCAAAAGAGCGAATTAAGGCGGTTGCTGATGCTTGTAATGAGCGCGGGATTCCCGTGCGCATTGGCGTTAATGGCGGCAGCCTTGAGGAGCGTTTTGAGCAAAAATATGGCGCGACCCCCAAAGGTATGGTGGAATCGGCTCTTTATAACATCAAGCTTCTCGAGGACTTTGGCTTTAGCAACATCAAAATTTCACTCAAAGCAAGCGATGTTGAGCGCACACTAGCGGCATATCGCATGCTCCGCCCTTTGGTAGAATATCCTTTTCATCTTGGAGTAACTGAAGCAGGGACGATTTTTCATTCAAGCATTAAAAGCGCGATGGCATTAGGTGCGCTTTTAATGGAGGGAATCGGCGATACCATGCGGGTTTCAATCACGGGCGAGCTTGAGAAAGAGATTGAGGTTGCGCGTGCGATTTTGAAATATTCAGGGCGGCAAAAAGAGGGAATCTACCTCATCTCATGCCCCACATGCGGGAGAATCGAGGCAAATCTCGTGGAAGCGGTTAAGTATGTCGAGGAGCGCATTAAGCACATCAAAGCACCTTTGCAGGTTTCGGTTATGGGCTGTGCGGTCAATGCGCTTGGAGAGGCGAGGCACGCGGATATTGCCATTGCTTTTGGGAACAAAAGCGGGCTCATCATCAAAAGGGGAGAAATCCTCCACAAGCTCCCGGAGAGCGAGCTTGTGGATCGTTTTGTCGAGGAAGTGGAGAAGCTTGCAAGCGAATATGCAAGTTCTTAGTTTATTTGCACATCAGGATACGCTCTTGCGCGGTTTTGGGGAATCCAAAGCTAGGAATCGCGCTTATTTTGGGACAGACAGGAGGTGAATATGGGAGTGGCTGAAGGGTTTGTGGGGAGTGTTGCTTCGTTTGTATGGGGCGTGCCGATGCTTGTGTTGCTCGTTGGGACGGGAATCTACCTGACGATTCTGCTTAGAGGGGTTCAATTCTGGGCACTTTTTCGAGCACTTAGGCTGATTTTTCACAAAGAGCCTCATGCAGAGGGCGAGATTAGCCATTTTGCAGCACTGACTACGGCTCTTGCTGCCACAGTGGGAATCGGCAATATCGTTGGTGTGGCGACGGCGATTAGTCTGGGCGGACCCGGGGCGGTTTTTTGGATGTGGGTGACGGGTTTTGTCGGAATGGCGACGAAATATTCTGAAGCGGTGCTCGCCGTCAAATATCGTCAAAAAGGGGCGATGGGCTACAAGGGCGGGCCGATGTATTACATCGCTTTTGGGCTCAATCTCAAGTGGCTGGGCGTGCTTTTTGCCGTTTTTACGGTGTTTGCCTCCTTTGGGATTGGCAACATGACGCAGGCTAATGCCGTCGCGACCGTGCTTGCGTCAAATTTCGCGATTCCGGAGTGGATCAGCGGATTTGCAATGCTAATCCTCACTGCGACCGTGATTTTGGGCGGGATTAAAAGTATCGGGAAATTCACCGCCTTTCTTGTCCCTTTTATGATTGTCGTCTATCTTGCGAGCGCGCTGGTGATTTTGACCCTCAATGCCGAGAATATCCTCCCCGTGCTTGGCGATATTTTTTATTATGCGTTCAATCCGCATGCCGCTGGGGGCGGATTCCTCGGGGCGGGCGTGGCTGTGGCAATACGTTATGGATTAGCGCGCGGGGTTTTTTCTAACGAATCGGGATTGGGTTCAGCCCCGATTGCCGCGGCTGCGGCAAAGACTGATGATCCCGTGCGGCAGGCTCTCGTCTCCATGACGCAGACTTTTGTTGATACGCTCGTGGTATGCACGATTACGGCTGTGGTGATTTTGAGCGCGCCTCAATGGCTAGAGGGTGTGAGTGGCGGAGAGCTTACGCTTAGGAGTTTTGAGCACTATTTGGGAGATTTCGGCGCAGGGGTTGTGAGCTTTGCAACCGTGCTTTTTGGTTATTCGACGATTCTTGGCTGGAGCTATTATGGCGAGAAGGCGTTTGAATTTCTCTTTGGACACAAAAAGATCAAGCTGTTTCGCGCGATTTTTGTCTCATTTGTCATTGTGGGCGCGATGATCAAGCTTGATTTTGTCTGGAATTTTTCCGATATGGCAAATGGGCTTATGGCGATTCCTAACCTAATTGCACTACTTTTGCTCTCCAAAGTCGTGAAAGCCGAGACGGATCGCTACTTTTTGGGACGATAATGCAATCTTTAGAGGAGTTTTTAAAGGAGAGTAAAGCGGCGTGCAGGGTGTGCGCGAAACTGCTCCCCAAAGAGAGGAATCGGATTTTATGCGACATGGCAGAGGAGCTAAGTGCGCATGAGGCGGGAATCCTAGAGGCGAATGCGCTTGATTTTAAAGAGGCGCAAAATGCGGGAATCAAAGAGGCTTTTTTAGATCGTCTCCTTTTAAATCACGAGCGTATTCTTGCGATGTCGCGAGCCCTTAGAGAGATTGCTAGCCTTAAGAATCCCATCGGCAGGGTGCTTGATGGATGGGTTGTGGAGAATGGGCTTAGAATCGAGAAGGTGAGCGTTCCGCTTGGAGTAGTCGGGATTATTTATGAGTCGCGTCCGAATGTTACGAGCGACACGGCTGCGCTGTGCTTTAAAAGCGGCAATGTCTGCGTGCTTAAAGGGGGCAAGGAGGCGCAGCGAAGCAACGAGGCGATTGCTGGGATTTTGCAGGATGTTTTAGAGGCACATCATCTTCCGCGCTCGGTGATTGCGCTACTTCCTGATTATTCGCGCGAGGGCGTAGCGCAATTTGTGAAGATGGATCGATATGTGGATCTGCTCATTCCGCGCGGCGGGGAATCGCTCATTAATTTTGTCGCCAAAAACGCGACGATTCCCGTGATTAAGCATAACAAGGGGGTCTGTCATCTTTACATCCACGAGGATGCGGATTATCAAAAAGCCCTTGCAATCGCGATTAATGCTAAAGCGTCTCGCCCCTCCGCGTGTAATGCCATTGAGACGTTGCTTGTCGATAGAGCCATTAGCGGCGAGTTTTTGCAAGCTTTTGCGCCCTTAGCCAAAGAGGCGGGAATCGCCCTGCGCGCGTGTGAGGAATCGCTCAAGTTTATTGAGGGAAGCGCGGCGAGCGAGGAGGATTTCTCTACTGAATATGGCGAGAAGATCCTAAATATTAAGGTCGTAGCGGATATAGATGAGGCTCTTGCGCATATTGCACGCTACGGGTCGGGGCATTCTGAAGCGATTGTGAGCGAGAATCACGCGAGTGCGGAGCGATTCCTCGATGAGGTCGATGCTGCGAGTATTTACTTAAATGCCTCGACGCGTTTTAGCGATGGGGGCGAGTATGGATTTGGCGCGGAGGTGGGAATCTCCACAAATAAGCTCCATGCGCGCGGACCCATGGGGATTAATGAACTCACGACATATAAATATAAAGTCTATGGTAGCGGGCAGGTGAGGGGTTAAAACGGCACATTGGTGGGAATATTGTGAGGATTCCTGCTCGGATTTGTTTGGTGCATGAAATTAGAAAAACCGCTCCAAAAGTCGCACAAACAGCGCGTGATTGGCTCTTAGATAGGCTTTTGCCTCTTTGTGTTTGGGATAATAGCGCGCAAGAAGCTCCCAAAATTGCGCGGAGTGATTATGGTGAATGATGTGTGCAAGCTCGTGTGCCACGACATAATCGACCACTTCAGGGGGTGCAAAAAGCAACTGCAACGAAAAAGTGAGCGTCCCATCAGTGCGGCAGCTCCCGAGGCGGTATCGATTCTTGCGCACGTGAAAGCTTTTAGGCACGATTCCCATCGCTGCTTCATAACGTGCAATCGAGCCTGCGAGGTAGTCTGTGAGGCGCGCTTTAAGTTTGCGCTTTGTATGCGCGCAAGAATCATAACGCTCCCATTGCCCAAAAATAGGCAACTCTCCTGCGTGCGAATACAAAGAATCTTCCAATTTTCGCTCCTCTTCTTGCAGTCGCTCCACCTGTTTATTGATCCATTCAAGATTCTCATCTACAAAGGCGAGCGCATGGGCTTTGTTGACATCAAAAGGGAGATTGACACGCAGCATAACGCCGCCATTTGGCTCTTTTGTAATGATGAGCTTAAGCCGTTTGATCCCCTTTTTGCGGATTATATTTAGCGGATAGGGAAGGGCGGTTTTCAAGGGCTTTTTACCTATTTTTCATTAAGATTTCGCTTTTTATTATGAAACATGTAGTAATTTTACACAAAATTAAGGAGCGCACGATGAAGGTTCTATTGATTAAAGATGTCAAGGGATTGGGCAAGGCGGGCGAGATTCACGAGGTTAAAGACGGCTATGGGCGCAATTTTCTAGTCGGCAAGGGCATGGCTGAAGTGGCGAGCAATGAAGTGGTAAATCGCTGGAAAGCTGGAGAGAAAAAGCGCGCGGAGTTGCTCGCGCAGGAGCTTGAGCGGCTACAAAATCTTGCTCAAAATTTGGAGAAAATCACACTCAAAATCACTAAAAAAGTGGGCGCAAATGGCGCGCTTTATGGTGCAATCACCAAAGAGGAGATTAGCGAAGCGTTGAAGGCGCAGAAGGGAATCGAGATTGATAAAAAGAGCTTTGAGCTAAAAAGTCCAATCAAAAGCACGGGAATCTACGAAATCGAGACGAAGCTCGGTCATGGAATCCACGCGGTTTTGAAGGTCGATATCGAGGGTAGCGATGTTTGAGGCGACGACGATTCTCGCTTATCGTGGCGCAAGGAGGGCTGTGATTGGCGGCGATGGGCAGGTAACGTTTGGGAATTGTGTCCTCAAGGGCAATGCGACAAAAATCCGCACGCTCCATAATGGCAAGATTTTAAGCGGATTTGCCGGTAGCACCGCCGATGCGTTCAGCCTTTTTGAGATGTTTGAGCGCATTTTGGAGAATCGCAAGGGCGATTTGATGAAATCGGTCATTGATTTTTCTAAAGAGTGGCGCAAAGATAAGTATTTGCGGCGTTTAGAGGCGATGATGATCGTGCTTGATCGGGAGCATCTTTTTATCCTTAGTGGCACAGGCGATGTCGTCGAACCTGAAGATGGTGTTTTAGCGGCGATTGGGAGTGGCGGGAATTATGCACTTTCAGCCGCTCGTGCGCTCCACAAACATGCAAAACTCAGCGAGCGTGAACTCGTCGAGGAATCGCTAAAAATTGCCGGTGAATTGTGTATCTATACAAATCAGAACATCAAACTTTTAGAGCTAGAGGATTAGGCGTGAGAAAAGAGATGACACCAAAGGAGATTGTTGCCTATTTGGACGAGTATATTATCGGGCAGAAAGAGGCGAAAAAGCGCGTCGCCATCGCGCTTAGGAATCGATACAGGCGAATGCGACTCAGCAAAGAGATGCAAGATGAGGTGATTCCTAAAAATATCCTAATGATCGGCTCTACGGGTGTGGGGAAGACGGAAATAGCGCGTAGAATGGCGCGCATGATGGGCTTGCCCTTTATCAAAGTGGAGGCAAGTAAATACACGGAAGTGGGGTTTGTCGGGCGCGATGTGGAATCGATGGTGCGTGATTTGGTGAGTGCTGCGATTTTGCTCGTTAAAGAAGAGTACAAAGAGAGAAACAAGGAGAGTATCGATTCTTATGTGGTTGATAAAATCGTCCAAAAGCTTATCCCGCCACTCCCAAAGGGTGCGAGCGAGACGAAAATGCAGGAGTATAAAAGCTCTCTTGAGCGCATGAAAGCGCGCGTGCTCAACGGCGAGGCGGATCATCTAAAAATCGAGATTGACCTGCCCAAAAAGAGTATCGAGCTCGCGGAGGGGAATCTCCCTCCCGAGGTGATCAAAATCCAAGAATCGCTTGTGAAGGTGCTTAGCAGCGCAAAAGAAGAGGTCAAAAAGGAGGTCAGTGTCGCTGAGGCAAAAGAGCTCTTAAAAATCGAGGCGAGTGAGGCACTTTTGGATATGGAGGCGATCAAGCTTGAAGGGCTCAAGCGCGCGGAGGAGGAGGGGATCATCTTTATCGATGAGATTGATAAAATCGCCGTCTCGCAAGGGGGTTCAAGCCGTCAAGACCCGAGCAAAGAGGGTGTGCAGCGTGATTTGCTTCCGATTGTCGAGGGGAGCAGCGTGAATACAAAATATGGGCAAATTAAAACGGACTATATTTTATTTATCGCCGCAGGCGCGTTTCATCTCAGTAAGCCAAGCGATCTTATCCCCGAGCTTCAGGGGCGATTCCCGCTTAGGGTGGAGCTGGACGCTCTTTCTGAGGAGACGCTATATCAGATTCTTACCCAGACCAAAAATTCGATTTTGAAGCAATATGTCGCGCTTCTTGAGGTTGAGGGCGTGGAGCTTAGCTTTGAAGATGAGGCGATTAGAGCTCTTGCAAAGCTATCTCAAAGAGCCAATGAAAAGACAGAAGACATCGGTGCTAGGCGGCTTCATACGGTGATTGAAAAGGTGCTTGAGGAGATTAGCTTTGAGGCAGAGGAACATAAAGGCAAGCGCGTGAGTGTGAATGCGGAGATGGTGCATGAGCGGCTTGATGATTTGGTCGAGAATATCGATATAGCGCGGTATATACTCTAATGAGCGAGGCAGCTTCGGGAATCGTGGAAGTCCTAGAAAGTGCGGGAATCTCTCGTGCAGGATTTGTCGCTGTGGTGGGGCGACCCAACGCGGGGAAGAGCACGCTATTAAATGCGCTTGTGGGTGAGCGGCTTGCGATGGTGTCACATAAGGCTAATGCGACACGAAAACGCATGAATTTTATCATCACACATGGCGATGCGCAGATAATTTTCGTGGATACGCCGGGGCTTCATCATAAAGAGAAGTTGCTTAATCAATTCATGCTCCAAGAGGCACTAAAAGCAATGGGCGATTGTGATTTGGTGCTGTTTTTAGCCCCGGTGGGCGACCCTGTAGCGCATTATGAGGAGTTTTTGCGCTTAAATAAAGAGAAGCCACATCTTCTAATCCTCACAAAAATCGACACGATGAGCCAAAAAGATTTGCTACAAAAAATAGCGCAATATGCACGATATGATACGAAATATAAAGCGCTGATTCCGGTGTCTGTGAATAAAAATATTGCGCTTCAAGCCGTGCTTGACGAGGTGGCGAAGCTTCTGCCGTATTCGCCCGCACTCTTTGATGAGGAGATTCTCACGACAGAGAATTTTCGCGCGCTTTACAAGGAGATTATTCGAGAATCGATCTTTGAAAACACAAGTGATGAGATCCCCTATGAAAGCGAGGTGCGTATTGAGAGCTTCAGTGAAACTGAGGGGCTTGATCGCGTGGGAGCGACCATTGTCGTGGAGAAGGAGAGCCAAAAGGGCGTAATCATCGGCAAAGGAGGCATGACGCTCAAGCGTATCGGCAAAGAGGCGCGGGAGGGCATGGAGCGATTGAGCGGGAAAAAAGTTTTTTTAAAGTTATTTGTCAAGGTGCAAAAGGGCTGGAGCAAGGAGAAGAAGGGGCTTGTGGATTTTGGATATGATTTTATGCAATAAAAATATGGAGAGATGATGAGAATCGCGTTGTTATTATTGATGTCGGGTCTGCTTTGGGCGAGCGAGATAAACTATGTGAAAATCTATCGCGATGGGGGGATTAAAGCCCTTGAGGCGAAGCTTGAAGAAGAGTTGGTGAGTCGTGAATATTGGCTCAAAACTCTAAAAAATATGGATATACGATATGGGTATTATGAGGGGGCGAAGTATCTTTTTATCGCAGACAAGGCGGCTTCCGAGCTGACACTTTATGAAATCACGGAAAAAGAGCTGGTGCGCATGAAACATACCAAAGCCCTTATGGGCTCAGCTCCGGGAGATAAGCGCGTGGAAGGAGATTTAAAGACCCCCATCGGCGTCTATGATCTCACAAATAAGCTCACAAAGCTCGATCAATTTTACGGACCTTTGGCATTTGTTACCTCCTATCCCAACCTTTATGACGTGTTGCAAAAAAAGAGCGGGTCGGGAATCTGGATCCACGGACTGCCCCTAAATGGTGATAGAGAGATTAATACGCGCGGTTGCATCGCAATTGATAATCAGCTTTTAAAGGCGATTGCCGATTCTATTAGCCATAAGGAGAGCTTGCTTATTACCGGCGATGGGAATCTCTCCACCACAAGCGTTCAAGAGCTCTCGATTCTCTTGAGCGATCTTTTCAAATGGCGTAATGCGTGGAAAGATGGTGTGTTAGAGGAGTATTTGAGCTATTATGATGAGGGGGAATTTTTACGCTTTGATGGCATGAAATTTAAGGCTTTTAAAGAGTATAAACGACGGATTTTTAGCAAAAATGAGCGCAAAAGTATCACACTTGAGAAGATCAATATTTCGCCCTATCCCAACGAGCGTGGCGAGCGGTTTTTCCGCATTAGTTTTTATGAAATATATAACGCACCGAGTTACTCTTTTAGCGGGAACAAGGAGCTTTATGTGAAGCTTGCAGGCGATAAGATGAAGATTGTTACCGAACGCTAGGGGGCTAGGATTCCCCGCCAAAAAGGCTAAAGAATCCTCAAAAAGTAGAGAAAACCGATCCCTAAAATTATGCGATAAATCCCGAAAGGAATGAAGTTAAATTTTGAGATGAATTGCAAAAAGCCCTTGACTGCAATGAGGGCAAAAATGAGCGCGGTAAAAAATCCCAGCGCGAGTAGCGAGATGTCATCAAAAGTAAATGTGTGAGCGTTTTTATACAGATCGTATCCTGTTGCGATGAACATGGTGGGAATCGCGAGTAAAAATGAAAACTCCGCCGCCACTTTTCTGTTAAGCCCCAAAATTAGCCCTCCAACAATGGTAGAGCCGCTTCTTGATGTCCCGGGAATCATCGCGAGAGCTTGGAAGAATCCGATCAAAAACGCCTCTTTGTAGCCGATTTCTTCTATGCTGTTAATTTTGTAATCTTTATTTTTATTAAAATGTTCGATTAATATTAGCACGATTCCCCCGATGATGAGCGCGTAGGCGACGGTGGAGGGGGTGAAGAAGCTTTTGATTTGCTTATACAAAAGGAATCCGAGCGCGCCTGAAGGGAGGAAAGCGAGGGCGAGCTTGAGCCAGAGGTCGATTCCCGCGGTAAGACGCCGCCAAAAGAGTATGAGAACTGCGAGAATCGAGCCTAGCTGTATAATAATTTCAAAGCTTTTGTGAAAATCATCTTGTGCGATCCCCAGTAGGTCTGAGGCGAGGATCAGATGCCCAGTGGAAGAGATGGGTAGAAATTCCGTCAAACCCTCAATGATTCCCAAAATAACGGCATGGATTAACTCCATTACAAGCCTTTGTTAAAAAATGAGTGGCAAAAGCCGCCGATTCTAGCACATAATTAAGGGAAGTTTGATATGTGCGTTGTGCTTTTTGCGTGCTCAAAACGGGCGTGATGAAACTTTTTGGATAGGACAGCATGTCTGGCGGAATTTGGAATTTAAGTAAAATGCAGCTAAAATACGCTCCCGAATTTAGTTTTTAGAAAGGTTTTTTAAGGAATGAAACGAACATACCAGCCTCACAATACTCCAAAGAAGCGCACTCATGGGTTTAGGGTTCGCATGAAAAGCAAAAACGGTCGAAAAATTATTAACGCCAGACGTGCGCAGGGTCGCAGAAGGCTTGCCGCATAGGCTCTGTAGAGAGGCTCAAGCACAGCAAGGAGTTTGAGCACGTTTATCAAAATGGCTCGAAGTTTCACACTTTGGGCTTTGTTCTTTTTTATACTCCTTCGCAAGAGAATAGGGTGGGTTTCACGATCTCAAAGCGGGTCGGGAACGCCATAAAGCGGAATTTTGCTAGGCGGAGATTGAAGATGCTCTATCATCTCCATGCGCCCCGTCTCAAGGAGGGAATCGTTGTCATTGTAGCGAAAGCTCCATCAGTGGAGATGGAGTTTAGGCTTTTGGAGCGGGATTTTCTCTACGCACTTAGGAGGCTTAAAATTGATACCCATGTCCAAGAAGGCGAGAGGCATTGAGAGTTTGCGGATTAGGGCTTAAGATGCGTGCGCTTTTTTTGGGAATCATTGCCTTTTATCAGAGGTTTATTTCTCCGCTCAAACACCCATCGTGTCGCTACTATCCCTCGTGTTCTGAGTATGCGTTGTGGCTTTTTAAGTATTCGAACATATGGAGCGCGATTCCTAAGATTTTAGCGAGGGTTGCGCGGTGCAATTCGCTCTTTATTGGAGGGATTGACTATCCGATTGTTTCAAAAAAGCTCGCCCCTATTTTTGTAGCTCCGCGGGCAATTTGCGTTTGGCTAATTCCCCTTGAGCAGAGGAGCGATTGGAGTATTAAGGGAAAATTTTATCTTATCAAGAGATTACACTAAATTACTATAACAAGGCAAATTCCGTGTTTAACAAGTTAGACAAGCTCAGCTTACAGGTGAGGATTTTGATCGCCACCACACTTTCGCTTCTATTTTTTATCCCCTATTCCTATTTTTTCGCTCCTCCCACACCTAAGGAATCCACCACGAATGCGCCTAGGGCACAGCTTGAGAATCGCGCTCCTGTCGAGAATCTCTCCGTGGATTCTCAGGTTTTAGAGCAGAAGATTGCTCCTCAAGGTGATGTGGGTGATGTGATTGCGACGATTCACGCGAAGCAATTTCGCTTGGAGATCGATTCGCTTGGGCGCATTTCACAGATTTATCTCAAGGAGGCAAAGTATTTAAGAGACACCAAGGAGCTCGCACTTTTAGATCCACTTGCGACCCTTCGCCCTTTGGAGGTTCGCTTTGCCGATTCCGCGCTCAACGCCCTTTCCCGCACGGTGCGATATAGCGCGAGCCGCTCATTGGTGGAGGTTGGCGAGCATGAGGAGAGCCTCACTCTAATACAAGAGCTTGGGAATCTGCACCTCACAAAACGCCTCACCGTCTATCCTAACGGACGTTACGAGCTCTCTGTGGATATAGGGGAATCCAAAGAGCGTTTTTACCTCTCGCCCGGCAGTCGCCCTGTGGCAGAGAGTGACAAATTCGCTTTTAGCGGCGTGGTCGTCAAGGAGAGCGATCAGACGATTCACACTACAGAAGATGGGGATGCTCCTGATAAGAGCGAGATCTTTGAGGGAGCTTTTTTCGTCGCGAGTGCGGATCGGTATTACACTTCGCTTCTCTACACGCCAAAAAAAGAGGGTATGCGCGTGATTATTGGCAGGGATTCAAGCAGGAATCCTGAGCCCTTTATTGAGGCAAGCGGTTCGCTTGAGGTTTCTGGATTCCTAGGAGCGAAGGAGTATCACACACTTAAGGGTATCAATCCCATGCTCACCGATGTGGTGGAGTATGGATTCATTACTTTTTTTGCGCGCCCGCTGTTTTTGCTGCTTGATTGGCTCTATCGCTATTGCGGCAACTGGGGTTGGGCGATCGTGCTGCTGACGCTTATCGTGCGAATCGTCCTCTTTCCGCTCACCTACAAGGGTATGGTATCTATGCAAAAACTCAAAGAGATTGCACCGAAGATGAAGGAGATTCAAGAGAAATACAAGAGCGACCCGCAAAAGCTTCAGATCCACATGATGGAGCTCTACAAAAAGCATGACGCAAACCCCATGGGTGGGTGCTTGCCGCTCCTTTTACAGATGCCTATTTTCTTTGCAATCTATCGCGTGCTTTATAATGCCATCGAGCTTAAGGGTGCGGGGTGGGAGTTTTGGATCGTCGATCTCTCTGCAATGGATCCCTATTTTGTCCTGCCGCTTCTCATGGGAATCTCCATGTATTTGCAGCAGCACCTCACGCCCACGACCTTTAGCGACCCGATGCAAGAGAAGATATTCAAATTCCTGCCCGTGATTTTTACCTTCTTCTTTGTTACATTCCCTTCAGGGCTCGTGCTCTATTGGTTTGTGAGCAACGTATTTTCTATCGCGCAGCAGCTTTTTATCAACAAGCACCTTGAGAATAAAAAGCACTCGGATCTTGCCGAGCACAGAGCGCATTCATGAGGTTTTGAGATGATTAGGCTTGAAGCAAAAACCATCGAAGAGGCGTTACTCAGGGCGGCGCAGGAGCTCTCTTGCTCGGTAGCGGATCTTGATTACGAAGTGATACAGCAGCCTAGAGCGGGATTTTTGGGTTTTGGTAAAAGGGACGCGGAGATTGTCGCCTCACTTGCTTCGGCTTCCAGCGCGAAAGAAAGTGCGCGATTCCCCGCTTCATCAGAGCAAAAGGCGCAAAATGACTTTCCAAAAGCCCTTAACAAAAGACGAGAAAGCCATTACAAAAAAGCTCAAAATGGACGTGATTCCTATCGTGATTCTTATAAGAGTGGCGAATTTAAGCGCGATTTTCACAGATGGGAATCCCAAAGCGCGCACGATTCTTACAAAAGCGAGGAATCACTCTACAAACAAGATGAAGACGATTATGCCTTCTCTTACGTAGAAGAGCGCGAAGAGGTGCGCCCTATGGTTTTGGCAAAAGAGGAGGGCAAAAAGACCCTGCCGCCTCAAGATAAGCACCGCGCTTTTGGTGCGTCCGCTTCCTTTGAGCGGCTTCAATCCTCCATTGACGAGAGCTTTTTTCAGTCCGATGAGGACATCGATAGCGTCGCTCGCGATGTGGAAGATGAGCTTAATATGCTTTTTGCCAAGCTTCCTTTCAAAATCGAGCGCATTCGCGTTAGCCCTTTTGATGAGAATACCCTCTATGTCGAGTTTAGGGGTGAAGATTCCGCGCTTTTGATTGGCAAAGAGGGCTATCGTTACAAGGCAATCTCTTATCTGCTTTTCAATTGGATCAACAGCAAATACGGCTTGATGGTTCGCCTTGAGATTGCGGAATTTTTGAGGAATCAAGAGGAGATGATCCGCAACTATCTCGCTCCGGTGGTGGAGAATATCAAGCGATTTGGCAAAGGGCAGACGCGCCCGCTTGATGGCGTTTTGGCGCATATTGCGTTGCGACATTTGCGCGAGGAGTTTCCCGATAAATATGTCTCGTTTCGCCTTGATAGCGAGGGGGAACGCTACGTGATCGTCAATGATTTTACCCGCTAAATCTGCACTTTCATGAGTGAGGCGAATGAGACCATCGTAGCGCTTGCCACCCCTAGCGGAAGTGGTGCGCTCGCGGTGGTCAAAATTAGCGGGAATCGGGCGTTAAACATCGCGTATTCGCTAACTTCGCGCACCTTTTTTACCCCTAGGCATGCGACTTTATCGATTCTTAAAGATCGCGAGGGGGAGATGATTGATGAGGCGATTATTATCTACTTCCAAGCCCCGCACAGCTACACTGCCGAAGATGTGGTGGAGATACAGTGCCACGGGGGTGTGCTCACTGCGCGTAAGATTATCGAGGAGGTTTTGTCGCTTGGTGCAAGAGTGGCGCGCGCTGGGGAATTTACCTATCGTGCGTTTTTAAATGGGCGCATCGATCTCTCTCAAGCCGAGGCGGTGGCGCAGCTCATCAATGCCAAAAGTGAGGGCGCGCGCAAGATTCTTGCGCGTCAGCTTAAAGGCGCACTTTTGGAATACCTTACTAGCATTCGGGAATCGCTCCTGCAAGCCCTCGCTTTTGCCGAGGTGAGTATTGATTATGCCGAGGAGGATCTCCCGCCCGATCTCCTAAAACAGCTTGATGAGCGGTTATCTAGCCTTGCACAGAAGCTACAAAGCACCATTCAAGCCTCAAGTCGCCGCACCCTTGAGGGGGTGCGCCTTTCGCTTATCGGGCGTCCAAATGTCGGAAAAAGTTCGTTGCTTAATGCCATTTTGATGTGGGAACGCTCCATTGTGAGCGCGATTCCCGGCACGACCCGCGATACGATTGAGGAGAGCTTCCATCTGGGCGATCATCTCATTAAGATTATTGACACGGCAGGAATCCGAGAATCGCGCGATGAAATCGAGCTTTTGGGGATTTCTCGCACGCTTAAAGCCGTGCGTGATAGCGATGTGGTGCTCGCGCTTTTTGATGTGAGTGAGCCGCTTCAGGACGAAGACAGGCGTATCAAAGAGCTGTTAAAGGAGCTTGGGGAATCGTGCTTTGTTTTGGTGCTTTTTAACAAAAGTGACCTGCCCAAAGTAGCGCATGATGAGGAGCTTCTAGCCTATCCACATCGCTATATATCCGCGCAAAAGGGCGAGACTGAAGGGCTTTTGGAGGAGATTAAAAAGTGGCTTGATACAAGAAATCACAGCGAGGAATTTCTCCTCACTTCCACGCGGCAAAGCGAGGCACTTAGTGGTGCGGCTGGGGCACTTTGCGAGGCGCGCGAGCGACTGGAGAGCGGTGAGTTGGAGCTTTTTGCCTACCATATTCACGAGGCTCTTGCGAAGATTGCTTCCATCACAAGACCCTATGAAGATGGTGAGCTTTTAGACGCGATGTTTAGCGAGTTTTGCTTAGGAAAATAGCTCTCTTTTTTGGCACATTAAAAAATGTGTAAGCAGAAGAATCTGAAAAATGGGTGTAAAGAGATTGAGAAGCGGGATAAACCCTAGAAGGTAGATTCCTGCTAAGAATCGGCGCATTTCCCATCTCTTTTTGCGTTCAAGCTCCGCTCTTTGCCCCTTTGTGAGAATCGATTCCGACACATCGAGCATCATGGTGTGATAAAAAAAGTAAAAAAAGAGCAATGCCCAAATGAGCGTCCCAAAAAACGGGATAAAGCCCAGAGGAATGCATGCGCACAGCCCGATAAGGAATTTGGAGAGGATTTTTGCAAATTCGCGCAGTGAAGAGAGGAGCGATTCCCCACTGCTTAGCTTTAGTTCCGAGTAGTAGCGTGCATGGACAAATCTAATGATAATCGGGGCGTAAAAGACCCCCAAAAATAGCTGCACGATGAGGACAAGGAAGATCGCCACCAGGAGAATTCCCATAAATGAGACGAGATTAAGCAGATGTGAGAGTAACGATTCTACCCACGCATAGAGCGTATGGGAATCAAGAATCGTCCTAAGCCACTCTTTGAGGGCTAGATCCACCGCTCCAAAGCTCACATAAGCGATCAACGCGCTGATTAAAAGGGGCAAAAGGGCTAAAAGTAGCATGGAGGGCGAGCGTGCATCGCGCCACGCACGCTGAAAAATTGAGCGCAAATCATAATCGTGCATGAAAATCCTTATGAGAAAATGGCATTTAAGTCGCGTTATATTACAATGGTGCGCATTGATTTTAAAACATGGAGACGGAAATGAGTAAATTATTCAGTAGTGCGGTGTTAGCGGTGTTGCTTTTTGGCGCGGGTGCAAGCGCGAAAACATTGGCGATTGTTGATGGCGAAGAGGTCGGTGATAAGGACATTGCGATGGTGTTGCGCGGAAGTCCGGGCGTGAGCTACGAGCAGCTTCCACAAGAGGTTCAAAAGCAGGTGTTAAGTCAGGCAATCGAACGAAAATTGCTCGCTAAACAGGCAAAAAAAGAGGGAATCCAAAACGATAAGGCTTTTAAAGAGGCACTTGAGGAGAGCAAAGAGGATTTGATGCTTGAGGTGTGGATGCGAAAGCAAATCGACAGCCTCAAGGTCGCTGAAGGAGATATTCGCGCCTTTTATAATGAAAACAAAGAGCGTTTCACTCAGCCTGAAACCGTAAGTGCGAAGCATATTCTAGTCGAGAGCGAAAAAGAGGCAAAAGCGATTATTGCCGAGCTGGGCAAAGCGGGTGCGAAGCTGGGCGAGAAGTTTAGCGAGCTTGCAAAGAGCAAATCAAAAGATCCTGGTGCGGCTAGCGGCGGTGATCTAGGCTGGTTTAGCAAAGAGCAGATGGTGCCTGAATTTGCCAATGCGGCGTTTGCGCTTAAAAAGGGCACATATACTAAAACGCCCGTGAAAACGCAGTTTGGCTACCATGTGATTTTAGTAGATGACAAGAAGCCTCAAGGCGTGCTCTCCTTTGAAGAGGTCAAGCCACAAATTGAGCAGAATTTGCGACTTCAGAAGTTCAGAGAGCATGTCTCCGAGATTGCCAAAAAGCTAAGAGATAAAGCGCAAGTTACGTTCAAGTAGTCGCCTCTAAGGAGTAGTCATGCTAAGAAGCGGGAGTGAGATTTTACAAAAGGCACACAAAGAGGGCTATGGCGTCGGGGCGTTTAATTTTGTCGATTTTGAGATGTTGAATGCTATTTTTGAGGCGGCTAATGAGGCGGATTCCCCGATTATTGTGCAGGCGAGCGAGGGTGCGATTAAATATATGGGAATCGACGTTGCAGTCGGGCTTGTTCGGCTTTTATCGGCTCGATTCCCGCATATTCCTGTAGCACTTCATTTGGATCACGGCACGAGCTATGAGAGCTGTGCAAAGGCGGTTAGAGCGGGCTTCACGTCCGTTATGATTGATGCGAGTCACCACCCTTTTGCCGAAAATCTCCACGAGACTAAACGCGTCGTGGAGATGGCGCATGCGTGCGGTGTGAGCGTGGAGGCGGAGCTTGGGCGACTCATGGGAATCGAAGATAACATCAGCGTCAATGAAAAAGACGCGGTGCTTGTTAATCCCGCAGAGGCGGAGCAGTTTGTCAAAGAGAGCGGCGTGGATTTCCTCGCGCCCGCGATTGGAACCAGTCATGGGGCGTTTAAATTTAAGGGCGAGCCAAAGCTTGATTTTGAGCGCCTGCAAGAGGTAAAACGCCGCACAAATATCCCGTTGGTGCTTCATGGTGCGAGTGCGATTCCCGATTATGTGAAAGAGGCATTTCTTAGCACGGGTGGGGATCTCAAGGGAAGTAAGGGTGTGCCGTTTGCCTTTTTGAAAGAGGCGGTTAAAGGCGGAATCAACAAAGTCAATACCGATACGGATCTTAGGATTGCGTTCATGGCGGAGGTGCGAAAGGTCGCGAATGAGGATAATACGCAGTTTGATTTGCGAAAATTCTTCACTCCTGCGATGAAGGCGATGAAGAGCGTGATAGTTGAGCGTATGCAGATTCTAGGCAGTGCGGGGAAAATTAATTAAACAATCCATTTAGCTTTAGTGTGGGAATCTCGCCAAAATGGCGGAATCCATCGAAGCGATTTTGCGCAGGATTTGAAATGGGCGCGATTGTGGGAATCTACACGGCGAGAGCTTTTGTGATTCTCGTCTATTATTTTGTGAGGAGTTTTGATGGCGTATTCAATGGGTGATTTAAAAAAAGGTTTAAAGGTTGAACTGGAGGGTGTTCCGTATCGGATTACCGAATACCAACACGTGAAGCCCGGCAAGGGTGCGGCGTTCGTGCGTGTGAAGATGAAGTCTTTCCTCGATGGGCGCGTGCTGGAGAAGACGTTCCACGCGGGCGATAAATGTGAAGAGCCGAATTTGCAAGAGCGAAGCATGCAATACCTCTATCATGATGGCGACCTCTTCCAGTTCATGGACGTTGAGAGCTACGAGCAGATCGCGCTTAGCGATGACCAGGTGGGCGATGTGGCGAGATGGATGATTGATGGCATGAGCGTGTCCGTTCTTTTTCACAACGGCAAGGCGATTTCTGTCGATGTGCCTCAAGTGGTCGAGCTGAAGATTGTGGAGACGCCGCCGAATTTCAAAGGCGATACATCAAGTGGAAGTCGCAAGCCGGCGACTTTGGAGACGGGTGCGGTGATACAGATTCCTTACCATGTGCTTGAGGGCGATATGGTGCGGGTCAATACCGAGCTTGGCGAATATATAGAGAAGGTAAAATAGTGCAAAAAGTGGTCGTAGTCCCGCTAGCCAAAGGGTTTGAGGAGCTTGAGGCGATTAGTATCATTGATGTTTTGCGCCGTGCAGGTGCGAAAGTGGTCGTCGCAGGGCTTGATTCCACGGAATTGGTGGAATCCCAAGGCGGGATTTTTATCCGTCCAGATACCAAAATGGAGCTAATCGAGCCACAGAATATCGATATGGTGGTGCTTCCCGGCGGTTGGGGTGGCACGCTGGCTCTTGCAAATCACAAGCTCGTTCAGGCGATGATTTGCAATCTAAATGAGCGCAAGCGATTTGTGGCGGCGATTTGTGCGGCTCCTTATGCACTTAGCGAGGCGGGAATCGCGCTCACAAAATATACATGCTATCCGAGCGTGGAGGAGAAGATTCCCGGCGGAGAATACCTAAATGATCGCGTGGTGGAGGCAGATCACATCATCACATCAAGGGGTCCGGGGAGCGCGCTTGTCTTTTCGCTCACACTGGTGGAGCGTCTCTTTAATAAGGAGAAACGCGATGAAGTGGCACGTGCGATGTTGGCAAATGATCTCTAGGCGGCGGTGAATTTGAAGCTAAAGCACGGTGCGGAATATTTTGCTCTGCTTTTTGTGGGGCTGTTTGCCTTTTTAGGTTGCTCGGTGCATGATTATCGCACCGTTACGCGAGTGGCTCTTTCCTCTAACCCCACTGCGACAGCGAAATCTTTTGCTAAACAAAAAGCTACTTATTATGAAAAAAATCCTCAAGCACTGCTAAAAGATACACAGAATTTTCAGGTTAATTTCAAGCAGGTTTTTGAAGCTTTTGTGGGGGAGATTTCCAAAAAATGGGGAAAAAAAGAGAGCAAAAGCGCGAGTCAGAAGGTTTATGTAAAATATACCGATTCTTATAAAAGTCGCGCTTTGGTTGATTTTGAAAAAGGCGAAATCACAGTTGAGACGATCGATTCTCAAAATCCTAAGGAATCGCTCAAAAAAGCTATTGTAACGACGCTGCTAACGCCTGAGAATCCCGAAGGGGTGGATCTCTATTCGGATAAAGAGGTAAGTTTTCAGGGGAAGCCCTATTTGGCGGGGCTAGTCAAAGATCATGAACAAAAAGTCGTCCTCTATGAATGGCGCGCGGGTCGCTACGCGGATTATCTGATTAATAATCAGCTCAAAACTCGCACCGCAGACGCACAGATTGTGCATTACGTCCATTTTCACATGACGCGCGAATATAATCGCGTGAAAAGCGCGAAATATGGCGATATTGTGAAGAAATACGCGCGTCTGCACGGGGTTAGCGAGGCGTTGGTGCTTGCGATTATTCAGAGTGAGAGCAGCTTCAATCCCTATGCCGTAAGTTCGATTCCCGCGTATGGGCTCATGCAGGTCGTGCCTCAAAGCGCGGGGCGGGACGCTCATCGAGGGTTGCATGGGCGAGATGGCGTGCCGACACGCTCGCAGCTTTTTGACCCCGATACGAATGTGCGCTATGGCACGATGTATCTTAAAATCCTTCATACGCGCTATCTGGCGGGAATCAGGAATCCACAGAGCCTCGAATATTGCGTGATTGCAGCGTATAATACGGGGAGCGGAAATGTGCTGAGGACGTTTGATGGGAATCGCGCCCGTGCGGTGGATAAAATCAACGCCCAACCGCCCCAAGAGATCTATCGTAAGCTCCGCACGTCGCTCCCTTACGAAGAGACGCGCAACTATCTGCGAAAAGTAACTGAGGCCAAGCGCAATTTTATTGCGCACCCTCGCTCCTAGAACGGAGGAGTTTTTGGATAAGATACATGCGCGGCAGGAGAGTATTATTGAGTTTATCCCCAAGGAGAAGCCTTGTAGCTATCTTCCGCAGCAGTATTCACTTTTTCGATATTTTCACATACAATCTTGCTCGATTGAACTTTATCAGACGCTCTTGGAGCGGGGTTGGAGACGCTTTGGGAAATATTTCTTCGTCCCGATTTGTAAAACGTGCAAAGAGTGCATTTCGGTGCGCAAAGAGGTGCAGGTGTTTGAGCCCTCGCGCTCTTTTAAGCGCGTGCTCGCAAAAAACAAGGAGACCGTCGTGATGATACAGCGTCCGATGATTACTCAGGCTCACTTGGAGCTCTATGAGCGCTATCATCAGCACATGAACCATAAAAAAGGCTGGGAATACACGCCCATCACGGCAGAGAGTTATTATGAGATGTTTGTGGAGGGTGCGGAGGAGTTTGGGTATGAATTCGCCTATTATCGCGATGAGAAACTCGTAGGAATCGCACTTGTGGATATTTTGAGGGAATCGATCTCCGCAGTCTATTGCTTCTATGACCACGAATATGGCGATCTCTCCCTCGGGATTTTTTCGATTCTTAAGCAATTAGAGATTGCAAAAGGGCTGAAGATCGCCTATTTTTACCCCGGCTATTGGATTAAAAATCATCACAGCATGGGATATAAGGAGCGTTTCGCCCCCTATGAGATTTTACGCAACGAGCCACAACCCCACGAATTCGCAGATTGGATTTCACAAGGAGAAGACAGATGAAATGGAGCAACTACCTCTCGCGGCTATTTGGTCGCATCGCAAATTACCCCTTCCCGCGCATAGTGCAAAATGCCTTAAATAGCCTATACGTGCGCTATTTCAAGATTGATATGAGCGAGTTTGACACGCTTGATTCCTATCCGACGCTAAATGCCCTTTTCACGCGCAGCCTCATTAGGAATCGCCCCTTTGATGCGGAGCAAAAAGCCCTCATTTCGCCGTGTGATTCCCTTATTATGGCGCGAGGGAAGAGCATTGATGGCAAGGCGTTGCAGATTAAAGGCATGGAATACCCCGTGAGTGAGCTTCTGGGCGAAGAGCTCGAGCAGAGCTATGAGTATGTCAATTTCTACCTCTCACCCAAAGATTATCATCGCTTTCATGCGCCTTGCGATCTTTTAGTGCTTGAGTGTCGCTATTTTAGCGGAGTTTTGCTCCCTGTGAATACGCCTTCGTTACGGAAGAATGCGCGGCTTTTTGTGCGCAATGAACGCGTGGTGCTAAAATGCCGTGATGAGTGGGGCGAGACACTCTATTTTGTCGCTGTGGGCGCGCTTAATGTCGGACAGATGGCGCTCTATTTTGAGCCGCGTATCAAAACAAACGTCAAGGCGGGTAACGCGGTTTATCGCTACGATTCCCCCATTAAGCTTAAAAAAGCTCAGGAAATTGGGCTATTTAAGATGGGCTCGACGATTCTCCTTTTTACGCAAAATTGGAATTTCTCGCCCAAAGAGGGCGCACGCGTGCACTATGGCGATGCGATTGCGACCAAGGAGAGTGAATAGGTGGAAGTTCCCTTACCTAAAGCGCAAGCAGCACGAATCCATACTGAAATAATAGAGCTTAAAAAGCGGCTTAATGTCGTCATTGCCGCCCATTTTTATCAGCGCGATGAAGTGATCGAGGTGGCGGATATTATTGGCGATAGCCTTGATCTTGCGCGCAAGGTGGTGGATTTCCCTTGTGAGGCGGTGCTCTTTTGCGGCGTGAGATTTATGGGCGAGAGTGTGAAGATTCTTGCGTCCAATAAGCGCGTCATCATGCCTAAAATCGCCTGCTGTTCCATGGCGCGTATGATTGATAGTCAATATTTTGATCAATCCATCGCGCTTTTAGAGAGCTACGGAATCGCGCGCGAGGGGATTTTCCCTCTGAGTTATATCAACTCAAGCGCAGAGATCAAAGCAAAAGTCGGAGCGATGGGCGGGCTTATCTGCACTTCGGCAAATGCGGGGAAAATCATGGCTAAAGCCCAAGAATCGGGCAAAAAAATCTTCTTTTTACCCGATCGGTGTTTAGGGCAGAATCTCGCGCATAAAAACGCCCAAAAATCCGCTGTGTTAGGCAGCAGCACCAAAGAGCAAGTGCTTGAGGCGGATGTTGTCTGTTATGATGGATTTTGCTCGGTTCATCAGCTTTTCACGCCTGCTGATGTGGAGTTTTTCCGTGCGCGATTCCCGGGGATTTTGGTCGCAGTGCATCCCGAGTGCGACCCTAGCGTGGTGCAGAGGGC
Organism: uncultured Wolinella sp.; assembly: GCA_963540505.1. Classification (GTDB taxonomy): domain Bacteria; phylum Campylobacterota; class Campylobacteria; order Campylobacterales; family Helicobacteraceae; genus Wolinella. The sequence goes on along the minus strand of CAUTMV010000003.1, from coordinate 135,752 downwards.
GGATTTCGTGGGCTCGACCAGTCAGCTTGCTAAATATGTGCAGAGCCTGCCTTTGGAACAAAAGGTTGTGGTGGGGACGGAATATAACTTTGTCCATCGCCTGAGAGCGGAGAATACCTATGTGCTGAGTAGCACGCGCCCTGAGTGCCCGACGATGAATGAGACGACGCTGGGCGATGTTTTAGCGGCGTTGCGCGCTTTTGAGCGCGGCGGGGGTAATGAGATTTTGCTGAGTGATGAGGTGGCGAATGAGGCGAGAATCGCGCTAAATGGAATGCTGGAGCTTTCATGAGAGATGAGATTACGAGCTTTGTTGCGGCAGCATTGCGCGAGGACGTGGGGCGGGGCGACCTCTTTGCGCTTATGGATATGAAGCTGGAGGCTCATGCCGTTGTGATGGCGAAAAGCTCTGGAATTTTCTCCGGGCAGGTTTATGCCAAAGAGCTGTGCGCGCTTGCGGGAATCGAGGCGAAATATCTGTATAAAGATGGTGAGAAATTTGAGGAATCGAGCGTGCTTTTGGAGCTTTGTGGCGATTTTAGCACGATAGTGAGAATCGAGCGCGTGCTTTTAAATATGTTAGAGCACAGCAGCGGAATCGCCACACACACAAGAAGTTTTGTCGATATTCTGCCCAAAGGAAGTAAGCTTAAGATTCTTGACACGCGCAAAACGCGCCCGCTTTTGCGTAGTTTTGAGAAATATTCGGTGCGTAATGGTGGCGGGAGCAACCATCGCTTCGGACTTGATGACTGCCTCATGCTAAAAGACACACACCTTAGGCATATCGACGATCTGCCTGCGTTTATCGCCACGGCGCGCACGCGGATTCCTTGGACGTGTCGGATTGAGGTGGAATGCGAAAGTGTGCATCAGATGATAGAGGCGTGTGAGGCGGGTGCGGACATCATTATGTGCGACAATATGAACCTGCACGACCTGGAGGAGTGCGCGAAATATCGTGCGCGTCATGCTGCTGGGGTGCTTTTGGAGGCGAGCGGAAACATCACGCAGGAAAATCTCGCACTTTATGTCGAGCTTGGCTTTGACGCACTTAGCAGCGGGAGCCTCATACATCAGGCGCGCTGGCTTGATATGAGCCTGAAAATGCAATGAAGGATCGGGAAACTCTCTTTATTGATACGCTGAAAAAGAGCGGGGCGACATGGGGAATCGGCGATGATGGTGTAGTGCTGGATTCGCTTGTGTATGCGGCGGATTCCTTTGTGGAGGGGAGTCATTTTAAGCGCGAATGGTTTAGCCTTGAGGAGCTTGCATACAAGGCTCTTGCGGTGAATGTCTCCGATCTTTATGCGATGAATGCGACACCCCGCTACGCGCTGCTTACGCTCTCGCTCCCGAGGGATTTTTCGCCCGAGCAGACGCGCAGATTATCGCTTGCTATCGCTCGCGCGTGTGATGAGTTTAAGATTAAGCTCATCGGAGGCGATACGATTCTCGCCTCGCTGCTAGGAATTTCATTCACATTGATTGGAAGTTTGGGCTCTAAACCTCTCGTGAGAAAAGGGGTCAAACCGGGTGATATTCTCGCCTATACGGGCAAAATCGGGGAATCGCTCAAAGATCTTCGCCGCCTTATGCGCGGCTTTTCGCTCGCTCCCACTTCGCGTTTTATCCGACCCGTGTTGCGTCCAAAGCTCATTAGCGCGCTCGCTCCGCTGGCACATGCGGGCATGGATATATCCGATGGACTCTTTTTGGAGCTTGAGCGACTTTCAACGCTCAATCGCGTGGGATTTGAGTTTAGGCGCGCGATTCCTAGGGCGATTGGGTGCAGCGGTGAAGAGTATGAGATGCTTTTTGCGTTCCCGCCGCGCTTTTTACAAAAGGCACAAAGTATCGCCAAACAGCACCGTGTCGCGCTCAATGTCTTTGCGCGGGCGACTAAGGGCGGAATCTATCGCGCCCCTTGCAAGGGGCATCACTGCTAGGGATTTAGGTGTTCAAAGAGGATTTTGACGCCGATTAGAATGAGCACGATTCCCCCAAAGTATTGTGCTTTTTCTTTTAGATATGTGCCCATTTTGTTGCCTAAATAGACGCCCAAAGAGGAGAGCGCGAAAGTGCAGCAGCCAATACTCAGCACGCAAAACCACATCGGCAAGCTAAAAAGCGCGAGGGTCAGCCCCGCCGCCATCGCGTCCATGCTCGTAGCTAGGGCAAGGAGTGTGAATTGCCAAATTGAGGGGTAGCGTTCATAAGCCCTCTCTTCTCGCGCCAAATGCGCCTCTTTTAGCATATGCATTCCTAAAAATAGCAGTAGCATAAAGGCGATGAAAGGGTAGATTCCCTCAAATGCCTTAAAGAGAATCTTGCCCAAATAAAATCCAAGCAGAGGCATAAGTAGCTGCGCAAGCCCGAAAAACAGTCCGCTTTTAAGCATGAGTGAAAGCGCAGATTCCCTAAAGCGCGCACCAAGCACAATGGAGATGGCAAAGGCGTCCATGCTGAGCGCGAGGGCTAGAGCGAATAGTTCGGGCATTAGTGTCGCGTTTGTGCGGATTGCTTGGCTAGTTCTTTTTCAAGCTCCATAAAGGTCTCTTTTGTCCCCTCTCTAACAGGTTGAAATAAGCTTACAAAGACGATTATAAGGCTCGCGACGAGGAATCCGGGGATAATTTCGTAGAGATCCAAATAGATTGCGAGGAAATTTTTATACAAAATGACCGTAACTGCGCCGCTTAACATGCCAAGAATCGCCCCAAGGCGTGTCATACGTCCCCAAAAAAGCGAAAAAAGGATCACACTCCCAAAGCTTGCGCCAAATCCCGCCCATGCGTAGGCGACGATTTTAAGAATACTGGAGTTGCGATCAAGTGAAATGATGAACGCAATAAAGGCGACCATAAGCACCGAAGCACGACTAAAGCGCATGATGAGCTTGGCTGGGGCTTGTGTGTGGAAAAGTTTGCGATAAAAATCCTCGGCAATCGTCGAGGAGCTCACAAGCAGCTGAGAGCTCACAGTGCTCATGATTGCCGCTAGGATTGCGCTAAGCAGGATTCCGCTTATCCATGGATTAAAGAGTAGCTGACTCATGAGGATAAAAATCTGCTCAGGATCGCGCAGAGTGAGGGCGAATTTCTCCACATAGGCGATTCCCAGGAATCCAAGCATGCACGCACCAAAGAGGCTTAGAGCCATCCATGAAATCCCGATGAGTGTCGCTAGGGGAATCTCTTTAGTCGAGCGAATGGACATGAAGCGCACCAGAATATGGGGCTGTCCAAAATAGCCCAGCCCCCATGCAATCGAGGAGATGATGCCAAGGAGTGAAACGCCTGAGAGCATGGATATTTTCGTAGAATCGACGTGCCCAATAAGCGCGATAGCCTCGCTGATTCCGCCGAGATGATGGAGCATGACCGCGGGGATAATCAGCAGCGCGCTCATCATCAAAAGCCCCTGAATGAGATCCGTCCAGCATACCGCCAAATATCCGCCAAAAAATGTGTAGCTCACGATGATGATTGAGCCAATCACAAGCGCGTGGTGGTAATCCAGTCCAAACGTCCCCTCCAAAAGCTTCGCCCCACCGACCAACCCCGCGGAAGTGTAAATGGTAAAAAAGACCAAAATAATGAGCGCGGAGAGGATACGCAATGTATGGGAATCATCAGAAAATCTCGTCTCAAAATAGTCGGGAATCGTAATGGAATTCGCGACGATTCCCGTGTAGATTCGCAGGCGTTTTGCGACCAAGCCCCAGTTAATAAGCGCGCCGATACTAAGCCCGATGGCGATGTAACTCTGCGCCAATCCACCCACATAAAGCGCACCGGGCAATCCCATAAGAAGCCAGCCGCTCATATCTGAAGCCCCTGCAGATAGCGCACTTACCGCTGGTCCTAGATTTCTCGCGCCGAGAAAATACTCCTCAGTATTGTGTGTGCGATAGTAAAAATGAAAGCCAATATAGAGCATGATGAGCGTGTATGCGCCAAAAGTAGCGAGAATGGGCAAGCTAAAGGCTAGAGTGTGCTGCATGAGATTCCTTTGCAATCTGTTTTTGCAAGGCGAATCCTACCTAAATGCGCTGATTTTTCGGTTATGCCTCATAGAGGTGCGGGCTTATTTTGGTAAAATGAGTGGAAATAACCTAGAGGAGCTGAAATGATTGAGCCTATAAATACGCTTTTTATCGTGCTTGTGGTGCTGATTGCGAGTTTTATCTACAAGGGCGTGCGAATCGTCCCGCAGGCGGAGATCCACATGGTGGAGCGTTTGGGGAAGTTTCACCGCACACTTAGTGGTGGATTCCATATCATTATACCTTTTGTAGATAATATCCAGTCTGTTCTAAGTAGCAAAGAGCATATTATTAATATTCCAAGACAGCCGGTAATTACACGAGATAACGTTACAATTCAGATTGATGGGATTGTCTTCATGGCGATTATCGATGCGTATAAGACTACTTATAATGTTACAAATTATCAAGTGGCAGTGGCAAATCTCGCACTCACGACGCTAAGGAGCGAGATCGGTTCGATGAGCCTTGATGACGTGCTCAGCAATCGTGAGAAGATTAACTCGAGGATTCTGATGATTCTCGATGAGGCGGGCTCAAACTGGGGGACGAAGGTAACGCGTATCGAGATTAGCGATATTGCCGTGCCTAATGAGATCCAACATGCGATGAGTATGCAGATGAAAGCCGAGCGTGAAAAGCGCGCAATCGAGCTTAAGGCGCAGGCGGACAAAGAGGCGGTCATTCGCCAGTCTGAAGCCTATAAGGCGGAGCAGTTTTTAAAAGCCGAAGCGATTGAACGACTTGCGCAGGCGGAAGCGTTTCAGGTCAAAGCCCTCGCGCAGGCGCAAAAAGAGGCGATGGAGCTTATCGCACAAGCCATGGAGCGGAATCCTTCCGCCGCGGAATTTATGCTCGCCAAGGATCGCATATCCGCTTTTGGCGAGCTTGCGAAAAATCCGAGCAAAGATAAGGTGGTTGTCCCTTACGAAGCTATGGAGCTTGTTGGGTCTTTGAGCTTGATTTCGGGCGCGCTCGCGGGGAACATGGGCGCAAAAGAGCACACACCTCGTAAGGAGGGCTAAATGTGGGTGCTGATTGCGGGAATCGCGCTTTTGTTTTGCGAGCTGCTTACGGGGAGCTTTTATCTTTTGTGGTATGGGCTTGGGTTGTTTGTTAGCGGCGGCGCGGGGCTAATTTTCGGGCTAGATTCCTGGATGGTGCAAAGTGTGATCGGGCTTGTTTTGGGCGTGATTCTTATGGTGCTCTTCCAGCGCCGATTCTCGCAAAAAGAGGCGGTCATTCAAGATGAATTTTTGCTTGAGAGCGGCGAGGGAATCATAAGAGAAGAGGGCGTGGTGGAGTTTCGCGGGACGTTGTGGAAATATGAAACAGATGTGCCCTATCAAAAGGGCGAGCGCGTCTTTGTAACCCCAAGCGGCGGGAATCGTGTCCGAATTAAGAAGCTATCCAAAGATTAAAGGAGCACAGAATGGAGTGGGAGAATAAGCCGATACGTTTGGCGATGTTGATTGACGCGGATAATGCCCAGCCCTCCGTGCTTAGAGAGCTTATCGGTGAGGCATCCAAATATGGCACACTCAATATCAAGCGCGCCTATGGCGACTGGACGGATCATCGTCTCAAAAGCTGGAAGCCCGAGCTTCACAAATACGCGATTGCCCCCATTCAGCAGTTTAGCTACACCACGGGGAAAAATGCGACGGATTCCGCGCTGATTATCGATGCGATGGATTTACTGCACGGGACGCAGTTAGATGGATTTTGCCTCGTCTCTTCTGATAGCGATTTTACGCGGCTTGCGACGCGTATACGGGAATCGGGGCTGCTTGTTTATGGATTTGGCGAGCGCAAGACGCCTGAAGCTTTTGTCGTGGCGTGCGATCGCTTCATCTATACGGAGATTTTGCGCACGGAAGATTTGCCCAACTCATCGCAGCAGTGGAGTAAGAGCGAAATAAGCGAGCTTAGGCGGATTATCAGCGCAGCGATCAGGGCGTCGCTCAAAGAGGAGAGCGAGTGGGTGCCACTCGCGACGATTGGATTGTATATTTCTAAAAATCACCCGGCGTTTGACTCGCGCAATTACGGCTATGAGCGGTTGGGGCAACTTGTAGAGGTGCTGGATTTTATCGAGGTGAAGCGCATTCCCTTTAAAGATGGCTCGTCAAATACGAACATCATGGTCAAAGAGATTAATAAAAGGCGAAAATAGTGCGGATTCCCGTTTGCGAGGCGAGATTCTCGCACTTTGAGCGCGCATAATTAGAGCGATTCCTCGCTTATTTCGCGCTCAAGCACTCCAAGTCTTATTTTGGCTCTTTTGCGCACCTTTTTCTCGCGCGAGGATTGCGAGGTAAAAACGGAAGAAAGGACGGATGAAGCAGGCGTGTAAGCTTTAGAAGAGTCTTTTACAGCCGTTTCTTCACGCTTTCCCGCCCACAGCCGCTCAAACAAATTCCATCGATCAAAATCCCGCTGCTCCAAGCTCCATCCCTCTGCGTTGTGCTCATCTGCAATCCAGCTCTCCAGCTCCTCCTCGTTCAGATCTTGCTCAGCCCGCGCATGCCAAAACCACGCGCTTATAAAGGGCACACTCAAAAACCCCAAGCCCTTGAGCGCGTCATCGACGTAAAAGCAGACCAAACTCAAAAAGAGACAAAGGGCATTCGCTGCCAACAGTGCATACCGTAACATTTTGCGCCTCCTTGCGCCCCAGCATTCATGCTCCCTTTTCGCTATTTTGCCCCAGTGCGCCTTTGTCTGCGGCTATGTCTCGTCAAATCCCTCATCTAAGCGCACTCTGTCGCGCCAAAGGTTACTTTTGCCTTCGCAAATCCTCCTGCTTGCGAAGTTGGGGTAAAACTGCTTGAATGAGCATACGAACATAATACAAAACACCACTTTTATTTGAACTTTAAAAGTAAATGTAATGTGGACGAGGCGCTGTGTGTTATTGCGAGAGCCCGTTAAATAACCCCTGTGAGCCGTGATTATGGGATTTTAACAGTGGAGAAGAGGTTTCTTGACTTTTAATTTAAGAATAATTACTATTATATGGTTTTGTTCGAAAAGAGTTAAATTCCTTGTCATAGGAGCGCAGATGGAGCGAGGGCTTGCGACTTTAGAGGTCGGCTATAATCGCGCGGTTTCTGAGAGCTTGAAAGTGCCCCAGAGTCATCAGATGCTAAAAGAGCGGGCTTTTAGGGAGCTTCGTATGCAAGAGGCATTCACTCGATATATTTATGGGCGGATTAAAGCAAGGAATCCTTCAAAGAAAGTCCTTTTAAGTGGCGCATATATCGTCATTTGCGGGGAGTGTAACGAGGAATCGCTCTATATTTTGCCCCTTTGGAGATCCGTGAATGAGCCGCTTGCGGAGCTATCTAGCGAGATAAATCGCGCTGTGAGAGAGATCGCTAAGGGCAGGAAGCACAATATCTATCTTGCCTATCCTAGGCTTGGGAATCAGGTAAAACATGTCATCATTAAGAGCAGCACACTAGAGAGGAGCAAGAAGAGCTATTCGCTCAAGCTCGTGCCCTATGTGTGCGACTTGGCATGTTTGCTTAACAATAAACAAGGAGGAATACGATGAGTTCAGTGGCAATTTTTTACGGAAGCACAGGCGGCAACACCAAAGAGGCGGCGGAGATGATCTGCAAGGAGCTCGGCGGCGAGGGAAATGTGGATATTTTTGATGTGGGGAATCTCAAAGATGCTTCGGATTTTGGGAAGTATCAGAAACTTATTTTGGGGACTTCGACATGGGGCGATGGCGATTTGCAAGATGATTGGTATGACTTCATGAAACATTTTGAGAAGGTAGATCTCTCAGGCAAAAGCGTCGCGCTGTTTGGTCTTGGGGATCAAGATGGCTTTGGACACGCGTATCTTAATGGGCTAAAAGTTCTTTATGATGCGGTGAAAAAGCAGGGCGCGAAAATCGTCGGTGCGTGGAAGGCTGAGGGCTACACATATGACGAGAGTGAAGCGGTCATCGATGGGAAGTTCGTCGGTTTGGCTCTTGATGCGGATAATCAGGACGATCTTACTGCAGAGAGAGTGAAAGAGTGGTGCAAGATGATTAAGTCCGAGCTTGCACTTTAACCAAAACAAGAAAGGGCATGCGATGAGAAAAGAGGAGAAAAAGGTCGCAAAGGGCAAAGAGGGCTTGTTTCAGAGCCTAAAGAAGGGGTGCTGCGCTTGCTAGTTTAGCGGGCGCGCTTGTTTTTGGTAAAGCGTGCACTCGACGAGCACGACTTGAAGGCTAGTTAAGATTTGTGTCAGTTTTAAGGAATCCCCCTTGTGAAGGGGAGATTCGCTTTGTAGTGGAGAACGAGATTCTTACTTTTTCTCTTCCTCACTTCGTGTATCTATTTTTGCCAGTGTGTAGAGCGGGCAATAGCTCACGATTCCCGCGACTAGGGGTATGAGACCCACCGCGCCCCACCAACTTTGATAAAAAACACCTACTAATATTAGGATAATTCCTAGTCCTATTCTTATCCATTTATCTGTTTTGCCGACATTGCAAGGCATAGGCTGCTCCTTATTGAGTGGATTTAGGCTTAGGAGTTTATCGACACGAAACTTAAAAAATAATTTTACTCTGAGATCCAAAGTGGAGTGAAAGTATGTTCCGCGCTACCTAAGCTCACCGCCCAAATAGCGCGAGCGGGGCTTAGATGTAATTAACCAGCGAAAGCTGATTGATTTTCCCGATTGTTGAGAGCATCGCTTGGTAGTTCATTGTGAGCTGCGCGAAGCTATTATATGTAGAAGCGACGTCCGTATCGATGACATCAGAGCGTAGTGTTTTGGTATTCACAAGGAGGGTTTCGGTGCGCTCAAGCGAGTATTTGAAGGCATTACCTTGCGCGCCGTTTTTAGCATGGACTTTATTGACGTGGTCGCTGATATGATCAAACTGCTTCATTCCGCCCTGGATTCCCACACTTCTTAGCACATCTGAATACGCACCCTCAGGCACGTCTCCTGCGCGATATGTGCCTTTGCGCACAGAATCGATGATACGATCAAGCTGCTTGAAGATATTCACATGCGGATCATCAACCGTGAGGGCGTTATTTGCTTGGAATGTAAGAGCCGAGCCTGTCTCATGAATCGGACGTCCGGTCGCCGGATTTAGCGTATAGTCATTTGTGCGGGAATCGTGCATCGTCAAGCTCATGCGTGTCTCAGAGCGCAGATGATCTTTGACCTCGATTTGCCCCTGATCGTTGAGCGAGACGGAGAGATTGCCCTTTGAAGCTTTGAGTAGATTCTCATAGGCGGTCTTTCTATCTTGAAGCGGTGCTAGGGGGTTAGTCGCTGTGTTGAAATCCGCCGTGGTGTTGGTGTTACTGAAATTCATCGCAGTCGCGATGATGTCTGTGAGCTGCTGATAGGTCATATCATCTGCGCGCACTTGTGTAACTGCAGGGGGTGTGTCGTGCGGATTAAAGATAGGAATCGTGCGCCCATTCATTGTGAAAGTCGTGCCCGGAGGGACGGTGTTGCTGAAATTAATGCGCCCTTCGACCTCCACGCCGTTAATATCTTTAATCTTAACGGTATAAGAACTTCCATCAAGCGACGCGCCCGCGGCTTTAGAGAGCGGAGTTTCGGGCTTAGCGTAATTACTGTTTGAATTAATAATCTGTGAGACGTTGCTTGTGAGCCTTGAGCCTTTTTTTGTAAATGCAGCGCGATCGTATTCCAGGTTGTAATCATTCCTAAAGCCATTCGTTGGCACTCCACCTCCATCTTGTGTAACCATATTGAGGTTTAGGCTGCTTGGACCATCATAAGGCGGTGTTCGCTGATCTTTGGAGAGATTTTTGACATTTTTATCAACAACCTGAATGCGTCCATGCACAAGCTCCACGTCAATATCACCCGCGCCCTTAAAGTTATCGCGAATGTTATCTAGGAGGTCTTGCACCGTCGATGTCGGCGTGATGTTGAACGTATAGTTTGGCACCGCTGCGCCCGCAGTGCCATCGGGGTTATTTGCGGCGTTCCCTCCAAGGCTGATGGAGCTTACATTGGGACCAAAAATATCTCGCAGGAGCGTTTTGCGATTTGCCACGCTATTTTCACCCGTTCGGAGGGTTGTGGGAATCTTGCTGATACGATGATCGTAGTTATCATTGACCGAAGCGATCCTATCAGCTACTTTATCGCCTAGATAGGGGCTTTGGACGTAGTGTTTTACCCGCGCGCCCGTTTTGGATAATTCATCAAGATTATTGACGTTTTTATCGCTTGAAACCATGTGGAAATCGATATTGCTCCGCCCGGTTGTGAGGTCTTTAATCTGAATCTCGCCATATTCATTGAGTGTAACATCGACAACCTTGCTCGTGCTTGTGTTGCCAAACTCCCTGCCGATCCGATCGAGTAGATCCTGCACCTTGGTCGCGCGCTCTTCGCTGCTATAAGAGGTGCTTAGAGAGAATTTGCTTTTAAAAGATGTTCCATCAGGACGCACACCCTGAATATAAAACCACTCATCGGCATTATCCTTGGGGTCGTGATTGTTGTCGCCTATGAGATCGCGGAGCGTATCGCTGCTCTTTAGATAGACCTGCTTTGGAGCGTCGGTTTTGTTTGTCGCGCTCATGATCTCGGGGTGGAGCTTGGATTGATTGTAGTTCCTAATATTTGTCGTGATTACACGACTTTTGTCGCTATCCTTACCCGAGAATAGTTCTGAGCCCGTGATATTGTAAGGGACGAGATTTTTTGAGCCAAGGAGTGCTTCCAAATGGGCGTCATTGCCGTGATACTTCCCGCTATTATCAAAAGGTCTTCTTGTAACATCTGTGCCCGAAAAGAGATATTGCCCCCCAATTGAGGTGTTCGCGATTGAGACGAGGTGATCGCGAATGGCTTGCAAATCGTTTGCAATCGCTTCCAAAGAGGTGGGTGAGTGGATTTGGTTGGCGGCATGCGTGAGTTTGGTTTTGAAATTCACTAGTGCCTTTGAAATCTCGTTGAGTGCGGCATCGGTATTGTCTGAGAAATTTTTTGCAGTAGTGCTGCGCGACTTGCTTTGTGTGAGAGTCGCTGTCTCATAATCTAGGCGTAATGTCTGGCTAAACACCGTGCTGTTTTGATAACCAAGCTGGATCTTCCTGCCCGAGGACATTTGCGTAAGGAGGTCATTCATTTGAGATTGTCCCGCCTGCTGATAGCGGGCGAGGGTGGTATATTGCGTGCTGTAGCCGATTCTCATGGATATTTCCTTATTGGGATTCCCTGAAATTAGAGAATTTGATAGGGAATTACAAGCAAAAGTAATTCCCTTTTGTGAATATAATATCGGAAGAATCCTAGCCTACTTTACTTTGAGATAACATATCCGTGCAGGAATCGAGCGCGTAAAATCCACAAACTAAGGAATCGCAGGTATGGAAGTTTAGAAGTTGCGGGAATCTGAAGTAAAAGCGGGAATCGCGGGCAAAATCACAGTGTGATTCCTGTAATTTTCCCTTGGTATTTCCTTGTCCGTAAGGTAAAAATGGGTAGAATCGGGGGCTTTTGCAGGATCAATCACAAGGAAAATGTAACAATGAAAAAAGGCGAGTTTATCGAGGCTCTTGCGCTTAGGTCGGGGATCCTCGAGCAAGATTGTGAACGTATGCTTGATGCGATGTTTGAGCTTTTATCCGAGCAACTCTCCCAAGGAGAGAGTGTCCATTTTGCGGGATTTGGCGAGTTTAGTGCCTATGAGCGTCGTGCTCGCAAGATTAAAATCCCGGGGACGGATAAATTTGTCCATCTTGATGCCTCGCGCTCCGTGAGATTTAGGGCAGATGAGCGACTAAAAGAGACACTCCCAGACTAAATACACTTGCATATGCCACGATTTCCCACTGTTTGATGGGAATCGGACACTCTTTCAAGGAAGCAACTCAATGCGCTCTTCTTGCATTTCGTAGGGAATTTTAGAGGGACGGCATGGATTAGACGCAGGCATAGGAGCGAGAATCGTCCCTAGCGAACGCACTTTTTTGGGAAGCTCGTGCGCTTTAAGTTTGGTCGGGGTGGTTGCGACGGAAAAGACCTCGCCCGTGCGCGCATTGATGTAATATGCGGTGTTGGGTGGATTTTGCTCTGTAAGCCGCTTGAGGTTACCCTCAAAAGCGTCTGCTTCAGACTCTACTCTGGGCATGTCGATGAGGTTGTCCGCATAGGCGAGCGCGAATATCGCTAAAGAGAAAGTGAGGAATTTTTTCATGATTTTTCCTTTGTCTTGGGATTTTCACTTATTTTGAGGTGGATTATACACTACCTGGGAATCGTGGGCGAATTTGATGTAACATTACCCCCTGATTTCTTGAGGTTGCAAAGGATTTTATTATGGAAATGGTTATGACACTAGATGCCCCAGCGGCGATCGGTCCTTATTCGCAAGCCGTGGTGGCAGGGGGGCTAATTTTTACCTCGGGACAGATCGCGCTCACACCCAAAGGAGCGATGATAGAGGGAGATATTAAGGTGCAGACAAGGCAGGTGCTAAATAACCTTCAAAATATTTTGCACGCGCAGGGAAGCGCGCTTGCAAATGTGCTAAAAACGACCGTTTTCCTTGCAAATATGGAGGATTTTAGCGAGATGAATGAGGTGTATGCGGAATTTTTTGGGGATCATAAACCCGCACGGAGCACAGTGGCAGTTCGGACACTCCCCAAAAATGCGCTTGTTGAGATTGAATGTATCGCTTTAAAGAGAACTTAACATTGACTTATGTAAAATTCGCGCTCTTTTAATCTCTGCGCGAAGTTTTGAGCGTGCGATTTTGAGGTCAAATTCCAAAATATTTTACGAGGAATAGCGATGTATGCGATTGTGAAGAATGGAGGCAAGCAATACAAGGTGCAAGAGGGCGATATTATCCTTCTTGATAAAATGAGCCTTGAGCCGAAGTCAAAAGTGGAACTCTCTGAAGTTCTGGCGATCTGCAAAGATGACGAGCTAACTCTTGGGAATCCTCTGATAAAGGACGCCAAGGTCGAAGCGGAAGTCATCAATGAAGGTAGGGCGAAGAAGGTAGTTACGTTTAAGAAACGACGACGAAAAGATAGCAAAACCAAGCGAGGCTTTCGACGGGATTTTACCCGCGTGAGAATCGTGAAGATTGCTGCATAAGGAGAAGAGATGGCACACAAAAAAGGTCAAGGTAGCACCCAGAATAACCGCGATTCCGCGGGGCGACGCTTAGGAGTGAAGAAATTTGGCGGCGAGTTTGTCCGAGCGGGTAATATTATTATTCGTCAGCGAGGGACAAAGATTCACCCCGGCAATAATGTGGGAATCGGCACGGATCATACGATTTTTGCGCTTATTGATGGCGTGGTAAAATTTGAGCGCAAAGATAAGGATCGCAAAAAAGTTTCCATTTACCCCGCCTCTTAAGCTTCTTTGGTGGATTCCTCGCTGTTTTGGCGCGGGAATCTTACCTTTTGCCTTCCAAGATAAGATAAAATCTCCCCTAAACTTCCCAAAGTGACCCGAGCTTTTGGCTAAGGAGCGCGTCTAAAAATGCAAAAGGTATTGTGTAGATGTTCGTAGATAAGGTCGATATTCACGTCGCTTCAGGTAAAGGCGGCGCAGGAGCCGTCTCGTTTCGTCGTGAAAAATATGTGATCCAGGGCGGTCCTGATGGCGGTGATGGCGGCAAAGGAGGCAATCTCTACTTTGAGGCGGACACCAACACCGATACGCTTTCAAAATTTAAAGGCGCGAAGCACTTCCATGCCAAAAACGGGCAGCCGGGTATGGGGAAGCGTATGAGTGGCAAAAGTGGCGAAGATATGATCGTCATCGTTCCGCCCGGCACGCAGGTTTTTGATTATGAGAGCGGCGAGCTGCTGCTTGATTTGCAAAAAGGGGGCGAGCGTATTCTCTTTTTGGAGGGGGGTAAAGGGGGGCTAGGGAATTTTCACTTCAAAAGCTCGGTCAATCAGCGTCCTACCTATGCGCAAGAAGGAATCGCAGGGCAGGAGCGTCATGTGCGGCTGGAGCTCAAGCTCATTGCCGATGTGGGGTTGGTCGGATTCCCTAACGTGGGGAAATCCACGCTCATCTCCACGCTCTCAAATGCGCGCCCTTTGGTGGCGGATTATGAATTCACGACGCTTATCCCTGCGTTAGGCGTGGTAAATGTCGATGAGTTTTCCTCCTTTGTGATGGCGGATATTCCGGGGATTATTGATGGAGCGAGCGAGGGTAGGGGGCTTGGGTTAGAGTTTTTGCGCCACATTGAGCGGACAAAAATGCTACTTTTTGTGATTGATTTGGCGAATCATCGCGAGCCTCTGGAACAGCTTAAAATTTTGCGGAGCGAATTGGAGCGTTTTAGCTCCGAGCTTGCCCTAAGACCCTTTGCACTCGCGCTCTCAAGGGTCGATTCTCTCCCTGTTCATGAGGCAGGAGAAAAAATTGCTCGATTCCTGCAAGCGCTGGGAGTTGCTCCTAATGAAAGTCCGAAATATCCCCTTACAAATGGGCTTCCCGCGTATATTTCCAGCGACACTTCGTGGAAAAATAGAGAATCGCAACCATTAAGGAATCAAGCGGACAAGAATCAAGCCCACAGCAATCACGCAGGCGAGGAGCAGCCGTGTGCAAGCAAGGAATCGCCCGTCTTTGGTGCGCGCTTTATCCTCCCGATCTCATCGGTTACACACGCGAATATCCAGCCGCTTATCTACCTGCTCTATGCGAGCTTGAGGGGGCGGGCGTGAAGCGACTCGTGCTAAAGGTCGGAAGCGCGCTGCTGAGCGAAGGGCAGGAGATGGCGTTTGAGCGCATTGATTCCCTTTGTGTGTTCATCGCCGAGCTGCGCGAGCGTGAATATGAAGTTATTTTGGTTACTTCAGCGGCGGTCGCGACGGGATACACGGCTCTTAGGCTCTCCAAAGAGACAATTCCAAACCGCCAAGCACTTGCGGCGATCGGACAGCCGCTTCTTATGAATCTCTACCGCGAGAAGCTCGCGCCTCATGGGATTTTGCCCGCGCAGATGTTGCTCTCGGCTTTTGATTTTGATTCTCGCAAACGCACGGAAAACGCCCGCAACACCGTAGAAGTCCTGCTGAAGAATCGCGTGCTTCCTATCATCAATGAAAACGACGCGGTGGCGACCAAGGAGCTTGATCTGCTCGCGGTTTTTGGCGATAATGACCGCCTCTCGGCGCACGTGGCGCACTATTTTGGTGCGGAGATGCTGGTTATTTTGAGCGATATTGATGGTTATTACGACCGCAACCCGAGGGAATTTTCCGACGCGCGGCTGCATAAGGTCGTCCATACTTTAAGCGTGCAAGAGCTTGAGGCGCACGCCTCGCCCAATCACGCATTTGCTACGGGCGGAATCGTCACGAAGCTCCAAGCGGCGGATTTTTTAATGAAGCGCGGAGGCAAGATGTTTCTGGCGAATGGCTTTGACTTAAGCGATGTGCGTCGATTTTTGCTGGAGGGGATTCATGAACGAGGCACGCTATTTGTTGCAGGAGATGGAGCGTGATTCGTGTGCTGTTTATGGGGACACCCGAGTATGCGCGGGTAATTTTGGAGGCACTTTGCTCGTGTGAAGATATCGAGGTAGTCGGGGTGGTTTCACAGCCCGATAAGCCCGCAGGGAGGAAACAAGAGCTAAGTGTGCCGCCAGTTAAGGAGTTCGCACTCAAGCGGCTTGCGCATGTGCCATTATTTCAGCCCGAGAATCTGAAAGAGGCGCGTTTGGAGCAGCAGTGGCGTGCGCTTGAGCCGAATTTTATCCTCGTGGCGGCGTATGGGAAAATCCTCCCGCGCGCTATTTTGGATATCGCACCTTGTATCAATTTGCACGCCTCGATTCTCCCGCTTTATCGCGGGGCGAGTCCTATTCAGGAATCGCTGCGGCGGGGCGATGAGTTTAGCGGTGTGAGCGCGATGCTTATGGAAGAGGGGCTGGATTGTGGCGATGTGCTTGCATTTAGCTTTATCAAAGTGCCTAAAACATGGGATAGTGCGCGACTTTTTGAGGAGCTCTCCAAGCAAGCGGCTGCGTTAGGGGTAAAAACTTTGAGGCGATTTTCTAGCCTGCGCGCGATTCCTCAGATTGAGGCGGATAGCTCCTATTGCAAAAAGATCCAAAAATGCGAAGGTGAGGTGCGATTCCTCCATGCGGGCAGAGTGTATGATTTTTACCGCGCTTTTAAGGGCTGGCCCGGAATCCACCTCGCTTCCGGAGTGAAACTGCGCGAAATTACGCTAATTAGCGAAGAGGGCACTCATCGGGAGGGCGAGATTTTGGCGTTTGAGAGCGATGGCGTGGTTGTGGGTTGTGCGCAGGGGATTTTGAAAATTTTCAGCGTGCAAGCCCCATCCAAAAGGGAGATTGACGCACTGAGCTACATCAATGGCAGGAGGCTCGTGCGTGGAGATACGCTATGTTGAGGAGCTGCCCTCCACGCAATTATGGCTCTGCGATGAGGTGCGCGCAGGGAGAATTGCGCCTCCTTTTGCGATTATTGCCAAACACCAAAGTGCGGGAATCGGCAGTCGCGGGAATCGCTGGGAGGGGAGGAATCGTGCGCTCACTTTCTCTTTTGCACTCTCTCTAAAGAGCCTGCCTAGCGACCTCCCGATTGTTTCTGCATCCATCTATTTTGGCTATCACTTTAAGCGAATTTTGGAGCGGCGCGGCTCAAAAGTGTGGCTCAAATGGCCTAATGACCTCTATCTTGGGGATAAAAAGCTCGGAGGCGTGCTCACTTCTAAAATCGGCGAAGCTTTGGTCGTGGGAATCGGAGCAAATCTCACCGCTCCGAGCGAGATTTATGGAGCTCTTGAGCCTGAAATATCGTGGAATGGGGTAATTGAGGAGTTTTTGAGCGAGATTGAACAACCGTGGGAATGGAAGCCAACTTTCAACAAATATAAGATAGAATTTGAGCTTAGTTCAGACTTTGTTTTTCATTACAAAGGGGAGCGGGTGCACGCTGGGGAGGCTCTTTTATGTGATGATGGTGCGCTTTTGCTTCGCGGCGAGAAGATTTATAGCGCGAGATGATTTTAGGAACGGCGGGGATTTGGATATGGGCGAGATTATAGCGATTGCGAACCAAAAGGGTGGGGTGGGGAAAACGACCACGGCGGTGAATTTGGCGGCATCATTGGCTGCTGCGGAGAAGAAGGTGTTGCTCATTGATGCCGATCCGCAAGCCAATGCGACGGCGAGCTTGGGGATTCGTCGCGATGAGATTGAGTCTAACATCTACCACGTAATGATCGGCGCGCGTCGGCTCTCGCAGATTGTGCAAAAAACAGCAATTCCTACGCTTTTCATCGCCCCCTCAAACATCGGTCTTGTGGGAATCGAGAAGGAATTTTACGATGAGAAGCGCAACGGAAGAGAGCTCATCTTGCGCGATAAAATCGAAGAGGTTGTTCATCAATATGACTACATCATCATCGATTCCCCACCTGCGCTCGGGCCCCTGACCATAAACGCACTCGGGGCGGCGCATTCGGTGATTATTCCCGTTCAGTGTGAGTATTTTGCGCTTGAGGGGGTGGTGCAGCTGCTTAATACAATGAAGCTTCTTCGCCGAGCGATTAATCCAAAGCTCGTGATTAGGGGATTTCTCCCGACGATGTTTAGCGCGCAAAACAACCTCTCTCGTCAGGTTTTTGCCGATTTGACGCAACATTTCGGCAAGCATCTTTTAAAAGATCGCGAGAGCTCCTCTTTTATTGTCGTGCCTCGTAGCGTCAAACTAGCGGAATCGCCGAGTTTTGGCAAGCCGATTATTCTTCATGATGTGCGCTCGTCGGGGAATGTTGCCTATGAGAGTCTTGCAAAAGCAATTTTGGAAGGGGCGTAATCGTGGCAAAGAAAAAGGGCGTGGCACTTGGTCGCGGACTTGGGGCGATTTTGGGCGAGGTGGAGCGAGCGTATGAGAATGACCTGAGTGGCAGCTCGGAGCTTGTAGTGGAGCTTGATATTGATGCGATTAAGCCAAATCCCTTTCAGCCGCGCAAGCACTTCAATTCCGCCTCGCTTGAGGAGCTCGCGCACTCCATTAAAGAGCATGGTTTGTTGCAACCGATTCTCGTCCTTAGCAATGATGAAGGAGGGTATTCGCTAATTGCCGGGGAGCGGAGATTGCGTGCTTCTAAGCTGGCGGGATTGACACTCATTAAAGCAATCATCGCGGATATTGAGGTCGCAAAGCTTCGAGAAGTGGCGTTGATTGAGAATATTCAGCGAGAGGATTTAAATCCCATCGATCTTGCACAAAGCTACAAAGAACTTCTCGAGGATTATGGGATTACCCACGAGGAGCTAGCCAAGAGAATCTCCAAGTCTCGCGCTCAGATTACCAATACATTGCGGCTTTTGAGCCTATGTGATGAGGTGCAAGCGCAGCTTCTTGAGGGGAAGATTACACAAGGGCATGCGAAGGTTTTGGTTGCGCTTGAGCCAAAAGAGCAGAAAGTTGCTCTTGATTCGATTATCGGGCAGCGGCTGAGTGTGCGTGAGACGGAGGCGTTGATTAAGAATCTCAAAGAGGATACGCCGCAAAAAAACAGCGTCTCTAGGACAAAGAGAACCGAGCATGATAATAGTGCTTCGCTTCATGAGCTTGTTGCGCTGATGAAGGAGATGGGGTTGAATGCAACTTTAAAGGGGTCGAAAATTATTTTGGATTTTAAAGAAGAGAGGGAGGTTCGAGGGTTTATTAAATCTTTAACACATCTCAACTTTTAAGTAAAGTGATGAGGTAGGCGTGCTAGAATCGAAAAATTTTTAAGGAGTGTCGATGAGTTTGAGTGTTAATCCTTGGCTAATGCTCGTCGTTTTTGCCGTCTTTATCCTGTCGGCGTATCTGCTGAATAAGTGGCTATACAAGCCGTTGTTGACTTTCATAGACAATCGGAACATATCGATTAAGAGTGATTTGGAGAGCGTTCAAAACAATAGCAGCGAGGTTGCCGCTCTTGACGCTGAGGCAGCTAGAGTGCTTACGCAGGCGAGGTCGGAGGCAAATTTGATCCGAGAAAAAGCCCTTGAGAGTGCAAAAATGATCTCCGAGCAAAAGGTTGCTTCAAAGCGCGAGGAGCTTGAGAAAAAGAAGCGAGAATTTCTAAATGCTCTTGCAGAAGAGGAGAATGCGCTTAGGAGCTCGCTCCTTGCGCAAATGCCCCTTTATCGCGAAAGCTTAAAAGCTAAGATAAGCCAATTATAGGGAGAGATTGATGAAAAAATTTTATTTTGCGAGTCTCTTGATTCCCACGGTTTTGCTCGCTGCAGGAGAGGGGGAAACGGATATTGTTGAGCGGACGATCAATTTCGTTATTTATATCGCGATTCTCTACTATCTAGCCGCAGATAAGATTAAAGCCATATTCGTTGCGCGTCAGGAATCGATCGCTACGGAGCTTAGCAAGGTTCAAGAAAAGCTTAAAGAATCTAAGCACGCAAAAGAACAGGCTCAAAAAAGGGTTGAGGAATCAAGGCGTAAAGCGGAAGAGATTGTCGTATCTGCGCGCAAGGAGGCGTCGCTACTCACTCAAAAAATTGAGGAAAGCACTAGGGTAGAGGTGGAGAGTTTGATTCGCCATTATCAGGATTCCATGGAATTTGAGAAGCGAAAGAGAGAGCAGAGCGTGGTCAATGAGATCCTCTCCGAGCTTTTTGGTAGCGATGCGACTAAGCTTGAGAAAGGCGCGTATGCCGAGATTTTACTGAAAAAGGTGGCGTGATGAAGGAGCTAATCGCAAAACGTTATGCTAAGGCTTTGGTTGAAGCCATAGGAGAGGCGAAAATCCCTCTTGCGCTGGAGTGGCTCAAAAGAGGTGAAGAAGCCTTTAAGTCTGAAGATTTTGTCGATGTAATCCTCTCGCCGCAGATTCCAAAGACTTTAAAAAGTCAAGCGGTCATTGGTATTTTGGAGGCAGGTAAGGGGAGCGGCGAGACGAAGCTAGTCAATCTGATTAAGGTGCTGGCAGAGCGTAATCGCTTGGAGCTCCTTCCAAATATTTGCAAAGAGCTGGAGCGATTTTTGGCAAAAAGCCGTAATGAATATGTCGCCACTTTGACGCTTAAGGAAGCCTTTGATGAGAAGACGTTGAAGGCTATTGAGACAATGCTTGCCAAGAAGTTACAGGCTAAGCTCGTCCTTTCGCAAAAAGAGGAGAATCTAGAGGGCGTGCGGCTGGTTGTTGAAGATCTGGGAATCGAGGTCTCATTTTTACGAGATCGTTTCGTTAATGATTTGAGAAATCATATTTTGAAGGCATTTTAATTTTGAGAAAGGAGAAATAGTGGTAGCGAAGATGCAAGCGGATGAGATCAGCTCGATTATTAAGGAGCGGATCGAGAGCTTTGAGCTGGATGTTAATGTGGCGGAGACGGGGCGCGTTATAGCTTTTGCCGATGGAGTAGCGAAAGTTTATGGGCTAAAAAATGTCATGTCTTATGAGATGGTGGAGTTTGACACGGGTGATCGGGGTTTGGCATCAAACCTCGAAGAGAATAGCGTAGGTGTCGTTGTCTTGGGTTCGGGCAAGAACATCAAAGAGGGCACTTCGGTTAAGAGGTTGGGCAAACTGATGAAAGTCCCTGCGGGTGATGCGCTCATGGGGCGGGTAGTCAATGGAATCGGCGAGCCTGTCGATGGTAAGGGGGCGATTGAGACGAATGAGTATCGATTTGTTGAGGAGAAGGCCCCTGGAATTATGCAGCGAAAATCCGTGCATGAGCCGCTTCAGACGGGCTTGAAGGCTATCGATGCATTGGTGCCTATTGGTCGCGGTCAGCGAGAGCTCATCATTGGGGATCGCCAAACAGGAAAAACTACCGTTGCGATTGACACAATTATCAACCAAAAAGGTCAAGATGTCGTGTGTATTTATGTCGCGATCGGTCAGAAGGAATCGACCGTTGCTCAGGTGGTTCGCAAGCTCGAAGAACACGGCGCGATGGAATATACGATTATTGTCAATGCGCCTGCCTCCGATTCTGCGGCAATGCAGTTCCTTGCGCCCTACACAGGCGTAACGATGGGCGAATACTTCCGCGATAATGCGCGACACGCGCTTATTATTTACGATGATCTCAGTAAGCATGCGGTGGCGTATCGCGAGATGTCGCTTATCCTCCGTCGCCCTCCGGGTCGTGAAGCATTCCCCGGAGATGTCTTTTATTTGCACTCTCGACTTCTTGAGCGTGCAGCAAAGGTTAGCGATGAGCTTGGAGCAGGCTCTTTGACGGCTCTTCCTATCATCGAAACTCAAGCAGGCGATGTTGCGGCGTATATTCCGACGAATGTTATCTCCATTACCGATGGGCAAATTTTCCTTGAGACCGATCTGTTTAATTCAGGCGTTCGTCCTGCGATTAACGTAGGATTGTCCGTATCTAGGGTCGGAGGCGCGGCGCAGATTAAAGCGACTAAGCAGGTTGCAGGCACATTGCGATTGGATCTTGCGCAATATCGAGAGCTTCAGGCGTTTGCCCAATTTGCTTCTGATCTTGACGAATCAAGCCGCAAACAGCTTGAACGTGGACAGAGAATGGTCGAAGTTTTGAAACAGCCTCCTTATGCGCCTTTGCCTATCGAGCGTCAAGTAGTCATTATTTTTGCTGGAGCTAGGGGTTATATGGATGATGTTCCCGCGAGCAAAATCACGAAGTTTGAAGCAGAGCTCTATCCCTTTGTTGAGGCAAAATATCCGCAGATTTTTGAGGATATCAGGACGAAAAAGATGATTGATAAAGAGACTGAAGAGATGCTCTCTAAGACACTGGAAGAGTTTAAGACGATCTTCGTCGCTTAACCTGAGGGAATCCACATGGGAAGCAACTTAAAAGAGATACGGAAGAAAATTACCAGCGTTAAAAATACGCAAAAGACCACTAAGGCGATGAAGCTCGTTTCCACCTCGAAGCTGAAAAAAGCCGAAGAGATGGCGAAACGCTCTAGGGTCTATGCGGAGAGGATTACAGAGGTTTTTCAAGAGATTAAAGCAAAGATTGAGAAAAGCGCCTTTGGTGGAATGGAGAGCCCCTATTTTCTTCCGCGGGAGGGAAGCGAGATCAAGATGGTGGATATCATCTTTGTGACCGCGGATAAAGGGCTCTGCGGCGGGTTTAATGCGGCGACTATTAAGGAAGTTACACGATTGATGGCGGAGTATAAGAGCCAAAATATCAAGGTTCGTCTCCGCGCGGTTGGGAAGAAGGGAATCAGCTTCTTTAGTTTTAACGAGGTGGAGCTTTTGGATAAAGTTAACGACCTGAGTGCTGCACCGGATTATGAGAGGGCTGCAGAGTTTATTAATAAGGCGATTACGGACTTTCTTAATGGCGTAACCGATCAGGTAGTGCTCGTGCATAACGGCTTTAAGAATATGATTTCTCAAGAGCTCAAAGTTCAGAATATTTTGCCCGTGGATACGGGTGCGTATAATACGAAAGAAACCCCATGCCTCGTGGAGGTTGAGCCGGATGATCAGGAGCGAGAGATTCTTGATGAGTTGGCGAAAAAATACATCGAGTTTAACATGTATTACGCACTTATCGATTCTCTTGCGGCAGAGCACAGCGCACGAATGCAGGCGATGGATGCGGCGAGCAACAATGCGGGTGAGCTGGTAAAGAGCCTAACAATTGCCTACAATAAGGCTCGACAAGAGGCGATCACAACGGAGCTGGTGGAGATTAATACCGGCGTTGAGTCAATGAAATAAAAAGGAGTAGATGTATGGAAGGAAAAATAGCCCAAGTTATGGGACCTGTCGTCGATATTGATTTTGATTCGTATCTGCCGGCAGTCAATGAGGCAATCGATGTGAATTACAGTATTGAAGGGCAGTCAAAGAGGCTTGTTTTGGAGGTTGCAGCGCATATCGGTGATAATCGCGTTCGGACAATTGCTATGGATATGACCGAGGGATTGACTAGGGGAATCGCAGTTACCGCGCGCGGTAAATCAATTGAAGTGCCCGTAGGCGAGCAGGTTCTTGGGAGAATCTTTAACGTCATCGGCGATGTGATTGATGGGGGCGAGGAGCTTCGTGATCCTATCAAATGGTCGATTCACCGTAGCGCACCTACGTTTGAGAATCAGAGCACAAAGACCGAGATGTTTGAGACGGGAATCAAAGTCGTGGATCTTCTCGCCCCCTATTCAAAAGGTGGGAAAGTCGGGTTATTTGGCGGTGCGGGCGTGGGCAAAACCGTCGTCATCATGGAGTTAATTCACAATGTGGCGTTTAAGCACAGCGGATATTCCGTTTTTGCGGGCGTGGGCGAGCGGACACGCGAGGGAAATGACCTCTATCACGAAATGAAGGAGTCGGGTGTTTTGGATAAAGTCGCCCTCTGCTATGGGCAGATGAATGAGCCTCCCGGTGCGAGAAACAGGATTGCTTTCACGGGGCTTACCATGGCTGAGTATTTCCGAGACGAGAAGGGGCTTGATGTGTTGATGTTTATCGACAATATCTTCCGATACGCTCAATCGGGGGCAGAGATGTCTGCGCTTTTAGGGCGGATCCCCTCAGCGGTTGGTTATCAGCCGACGCTTGCAAGTGAAATGGGCAAGCTTCAGGAGCGAATCACATCAACCAAAAAGGGCTCGATTACGTCGGTGCAGGCGGTTTATGTCCCTGCCGATGACTTGACAGACCCAGCTCCAGCTTCGGTTTTTGCGCACCTTGATGCGACTACGGTTTTGAATAGGAAAATCGCCGAGAAGGGAATCTATCCTGCGGTGGATCCGCTTGATTCAACATCGAGGATTCTTGATCCGCAAGTGGTCGGAGAGGAGCATTACAGGGTTGCCACAGGGGTGCAGCAGGTGCTTCAAAAATACAAAGATTTACAAGATATTATCGCGATTCTCGGTATGGACGAGCTCTCAGAAGAGGATAAGCGCGTAGTTGAGCGCGCGAGAAGGATTGAGAAATTCCTATCCCAGCCTTTCTTTGTCGCGGAAGTTTTTACGGGCAGTCCGGGCAAATATGTAGCTCTTCAGGACACGCTTGAGGGCTTTAAAGGAATCTTGGAGGGCAAATACGACCACATTCCCGAAAATGCGTTCTATATGGTGGGCGGAATCGAAGAGGTCTTGGAGAAAGCCGAGCGGATGAAAGCAAGTGCCTAATTCAGGTCAGGAGCGTTGAATGGAGCTGATAAAGTTAAATATTGTTACCCCGCAAGGGAGGATTTTCTCGGGCGATGTCAAGAGCATTACCTTGCCGGGGAGTGAGGGCGAGTTTGGGGTGCTACCGGGGCATGCCGATCTCCTTACGCTCCTCTCTGCGGGCGCGATTGAGTTTGAGAAAAGCGATGGGAAGAGTGAGATCATTGCGGTAAATTGGGGGCAGGTCAAGGTCGATGCGACGAGCGTTGATGTGCTAGCCGATGGGGCGGTAGCCATTGGTGGCGATAGTGAGAGTGAGGTAGCGGAAGCGATTGATAGTGCTAGGATGCTTCTTGAGCAGGCTACAGATAACAATGTCGCAATCTCTTCTGTGGTCTCGCGTATTGAATCCGTTGCAAAGAATTCTTTTTAGCGATGCCATATGTTTAAATTTCCACCAGGGTTTTTTGACGACATTGGATTGGTAACCATTCTTGTCCTCTGTTGGTTATCCTTTTATTTTATTCTCACGATTTGGATTTTTGTCTATCGCTATTTTACCGTTGGTGGCTATATTGATAGGGAGCAAACTTCGCTAGAGAGTCTCTTGTTGGGGCAATCGGATTTGCCTCGCATTTCGTTGCTCAGCGGTTGTGTTAAAAGGCGAAATCGTATCAGCCGAGAGATTCTTGAAGTGTGTCGACAAAAGGCACTTCAAGAGGCTACTTTCGGGCTTACGATGCTTGCGATAATTGCCTCTACCGCGCCATTTATCGGGCTTTTTGGCACGGTTGTGGAGATACTTGAGGCATTTTTTGAGCTTGGGAAGGGGGGGTCGCGCGCGTCATTAGATGTGATTGCTCCGATTATCTCCAAAGCCCTCATAGCGACTGCTGCGGGAATCTTAACGGCGATTCCCGCCTACTCCTTTCATCTCTTTTTAAAGCGCAAAGCCTTCACCCTCTCTTCATATTTACAGATGCAAATCGAGCTTCTCATCTCGCCCGCAGAAGAGGAGTAGCCCAGTGGGGAGCGATTTTAACTGGGAGGAAGCCCCGGATCTTAACATCACGCCACTTGTGGATATTATGCTTATGTTGCTTGCGGTTCTCATGGTGACCGCGCCTGTGGTTGTCTATCAGGAGGAGATTTCACTCCCCAAAGGTTCAAGAAGCTCCAAAGTGATTGAAGATGCAAAAATTGAAATTCGTATCGATTCCAAAAGGCAAGTCTATCTCAAAGACAAGCACTACACGCTTGCAAATTTTCCCGACAATTTTCTTCTTTTTGTGCAGGCGCAGGGTTACGATAAAAAGACGCACATTTACCTCAGAGCGGACAAAAATCTGCTCTATGGTGATGTGATTTTTGTCCTAAAAAGCGTCAAGGAATCGGGATTCCAGCGGGTATCACTGGTCACTGATGGGTAACGCGATTCTCCATCTCTCAAGCGCGGTGATTGCGTTTTGCAGCTATGGATTGCTTGTGATGTTTTTGCTTTTTTACGCAAACGCACCAAGGAAGAATCCTATACGTTACGCCGATTTAAAGCAGACGACTTATGATGTTTCACTTGAATTTGCCCCAGAAGGGAGTTCTGAGGTTTTAAAAAAAGAGAAAACCAAGGAGATTCCCGAGGCTAGCGAGAGTGCCTCGCGCACGCCCAAGGTGGGAATTGGGCTAAATCAGCTCTTTGCCCAAGTGGAGGCAAGTGCGCCCATCAAAGAGGAGGCAAAGCCCTCGGATATGCATGACAAGTCCGCTAAAAAGCGACAAAGTGAGCGCACCACGCAGGAGAAGCAGCCCGATGCGATTCAAGAGAATCTTAAGAAAATTCTAACAGGCGCGCGCATTAAAAATAGTCTGACTTTCAGCACTCCTGCGGGCGAATATGACGAATTTTACGCTAAGATTAGCGAGATATTGCACTCCCGATGGAATCCCGCAGGCTTTGCGCCAGGAGAGGAATCTAAAGTGATTATTACGATTACTTCAGCGGGGGGTTTTAGTTTTCATATTTCAAAAAAGTCAGGAAACAGCACCTTTGATTCCGCGCTTTTGGAGTTTTTGGAGCAGCTAAAAGAGGTGAAATTCCCTCCGTTTTTGCGCGGAGAAAAGACCGATATTGAAGTTATATTTAAGACAGAGGAATAAGCATGAGGATTTTGGTATTTCTAATTTTGGCAATGAGCTCGCTTCTTGCGATTGATGCGACGCTTGAGGTGGTGAAGCGCCCCGATCATACGCCCTTGATCGTCGTGGAAGATGGCTCTGGCGGGGAATCGGAGCGCTCTTTGAGCGGGCGTGTCTATAAAATGGTCATAGGTGATCTTAAAATGAGTGCCCATTTTAACGTGCAAGAGGGCGGAATCATGCCCATTGAGATGGCATTTGAGTATGATTCCTATGCTCAAAGGAAGGTTGATTTGGTCGCGCGCGTGAAAACAGTGCATGAGCGCGCGGGAATCGTCTCTGAATTGCGCCTCTATGACATCAACAGCGGGGAGCTTGTGCTGAATAAATCCTACCGTGCGACCCGTGAGGAGCGTTATCCTTTTGCCGCGCATAAGATCGCCATTGACATTAATAGCTATATCAAAGCCCCTTCGATTGACTGGATGGATCGCTTCGTGGTGCTCGCGAAATACACCGCTCCTTCCGTGAGCCAAATCATGGTTGCAGATTATACACTGACGTTTCAAAGCCCCATTGTTCAGGACGGGCGGCTTAATATTTTCCCCAAATGGGCGAATGAGCAGCAAGATTCCATCTATTACACAAAATACCTCGATGAACCCACACTCTTTTATCACAATCTCTACACGGGCGAGAGTAGGGAGGTGCTTAAGAGCAGCGGTATGCTTGTTGTTTCAGATGTTAGCGATGACGGGAAGAAGCTCCTTTTGACTATGGCTCCACAGGGGCAGGCGGATATATTTCTCTTTGACTTGGAGAGCAAAGCTGCCAAGCAGCTCACGCGCTACCGAGGGATTGATGTTAGCGCGCATTTTGTCGATGATGAGGAGCGCGTCATATTTATCTCCGATCGGCTTGGGTATCCAAACGTCTTTGCTGCCCCTCTTGATGGGAGCGAGGCGGTGGAGCAGATGGTGTTTCACGGGCGCAATAACAACGCGGCTGCGGCTTTTGGGCAATACATCGTCTATTCAAGCCGCGAGAGTAGCCATGAATTTGAGAATAATACCTTCAATCTCTACCTCGTCTCCACTAAAAGCGATTATATTCGTCGCTTGACCGCGAGCGGGGTCAATCAGATGCCACGATTCTCCAAAGATGGCGAGACGATCATGTATCTCAAACACAGTGGCACTCAAAGCGCGTTAGGGGTCATTCGTCTGAATTACAATAAAAGCTACCTTTCTCCGCTTGCGAATGGGAGAATCCAGTCCATGGATTGGTAAGATTCCGTATTTTTAAGATTTTTTAGCTAACATACTGAGATCATTTTTAAATAAGGGAGTTTTGATGAAAAAGTTTTTAGCAATCGGTTCTTTGGCGATAGTTATGCTGATGACGGGGTGCGGCGGCTCGAAGAGTTCTGTATCTTCTTCAAAAAATGAAGATGTGAAAGAGCCTGTAACAGCTGATGCTTCTGCGGCAAATGCAGGGAAAGATAATTTCTCTGATATGGACGCGCGTGCGGCTTTGATCGAGAAGCTCGAGTCTCAGCTTAAGAGCGTCTATTTCAGTTTTGACAAATTCGATATTCGTCCTGATATGAAGAACAATATCGATATGGATGCGCGAATTTTGAGCGCGAGCGATGCGGCGTCTTTCACTGTGAGAATCGAAGGTAACACCGATGAGTGGGGCACAGATGAATACAACTATGCACTAGGTCTTAAGCGAGCGATTGCCGTGAGAGACGCGTTGGTTGCAAAGGGGATTGACCAGAACAAAACCGTGCTCATTAGCTATGGAGAGAGCAAACCTGCTTGCCAAGAGAAAAGCAAGGGATGCTGGTCTAAGAATCGAAGAGTAGACTTTAAGCTTCTTCCTCAAAATTAGTCTACTACTTTTGGGAATCGCGTGAATTTAGGCGGCTTTGGTCGGTAACATGACGAAGTGGTCGATTCTCGCGGTTGCTCTGTTTCTCTTCACGCTCGAAGCACGGGAACCATCAGCTTTTGGTAGTCATTCCGCGCAGACTCAGGGTGCTGCTTCTTCTAGCGCTTCATCGAATCGTTTGGCAAAAGGTAAAGCTCAGGAAGTTAATGAGATAAAAGAGAAGCTTTTTGAGCTTGATCGCTCGTTAAAGGGTTTAGAAGAGGCTCAAGAAGGGCTTAAGAGTGTCATTGAAGGGCAGAATCGAAAGATCCAGTCGCTCTCCACTCGCCAAAATTCGAGCAATGAAAAGGGCGGGGGGTTTCTCACTCAAAAAGAACTTCAAGTAATCCTAGAGGAGAACAATAAAGGCGTGAGCGCGAATTTCGCGCTTCATGATGAAAATTTTAAATCCTTACGTGAGAGCATTCACGCCTTGGGTGATCTTATTGAGCAGTTAAATAAGCAGACTAAGAGTGATATTGAGTCGATTCGGTCAGAATTAGAAGAGCTTCGCGGTAAAAAGGGAGACAAAAATTCCCCCTCAAAGACAACTGTGCCCAAGAATACCGCTAAAAAAGTAGCTTCTACTCCAAGCACGCCTACTGTGCCCGCGACTCCAAGCAAGCCGAAATTTTCCAGAGACAATAGCCACAATATCTATAAAGAGGCGGAAAATCTCTTTGAGAAAGGAAAGCTCGTAGAGGCGAGGGAGCGTTTGGAATGGACGGTCAAAAACCAGTATAAGCCCGCTTCGAGCAACTATCTCCTTGGTGAGATCGCGTTTCAGCAGAAGCGTTACAAAGACGCGATCTATTACTACAAAGAGAGTGCCACGCTTTTTGACAAAGCTACATATATGCCTAGGTTGCTGCTCCACAGCTCCAAGTCGCTTGCACACACGGGAGACAGGGGCAATGCAAAGCGTTTTTTAGAGACGCTCATCGCAAATTATCCCAATTCTCCTGAGGCAAAAGAGGCGAAAAAGTTACTCAAATAGCCTTTGCAATGGCTTTGGATACTTTAAGTCCGTTTGGGCTTTGCTTTTAGTGTGAATGCTCTTAGTGCTGCTAAACTTCCGGCAGCCCTTTTGTTTCAGAAATAAAAGGGCTAAAATTATCCGAGATAAAATCTCAAGACTAGATGACACAAATTACGAGAATCGGGCTACTCACGTAGAGGTTTTATCCCAAAATAAGCATAAAGGCACCACGCTAGCTTCCATAAAGTTCTAAAAGGCTACAATATACGCCATTCTAAGGCAAGGAGCGCAGATGAAGAGGGTGATGATTGAGCTTGGAGCGCAGAGTTATCCCATCTATTTTGGCGCGCTCGAAGACCTGACGCACGAGGGGAAAGTCCTCGTCGTGACCAATCCGAAAGTGGGCGGTCTCTACCTCTCTTATCTGCTTGCTAAGCTGCACGCATGCGAGGTTTATGTATGCACGATTCCCGATGGAGAGGCGTATAAGAACCTTGCGACCATCGAGCTCATTTTGGGGGCGGCTTTTACTCATCGGCTCGATCGCAAATCCCTGATCATTGCCCTTGGGGGCGGTGTTGTGGGTGATATGGCGGGATTTGCCGCAGGGATATTTCAGCGGGGAATCGGCTTTGTTCAGATTCCTACAACGCTTCTAGCGCAGGTTGATGCGAGTGTTGGAGGTAAGACGGGTGTTAATAACGCCTTTGGTAAAAATCTCATCGGGCTTTTTCATCAGCCTCGTAGTGTTCATATTGATCCAAATTTCCTTGATACGCTCCCAGCGCGCGAATTTGGCGCAGGGGTCGCAGAGATTGTGAAAATGGCGGTTACCTTTGATGCAGGGCTTTTTGATGAGCTTGAGGTAAATGACTTGCGGGATCGCGCGTTTTTACTGCATGTGTGTGAAGAGTGTGTAAAGATTAAGGCACGCGTGGTAATTGAAGATGAAAAGGAGCGGGGAATCCGCGTCGCACTCAATTACGGGCACACGTTTGCACATGTGATTGAGCATGAGAGCGGGTATGGACACTATCTGCACGGCGAGGCGGTCAGCATGGGAATCGTCATGGCAAACGCCCTGGCGTGCAGGCTAGGAATCCTACAAGAGGTCGAAGCGGAGCGCATTGAGAGGTTACTTGCGCGTTATGAGCTTCCCACACGCTACAAAATTACCGATAGCGAGCGGTTTTATAAGCTTTTTCTCCTCGATAAAAAGAGCGAAAATAGTCGGATTAAGTTCATTCTCCCACGCGGAATCGGCGCGGTGGAGTTTCGTGACAACATAGCCAAAAGTGAAGTTTTAAGCGTATTGGAGCAGTTTTGCGGTTAGTAATTTTATTGCTTTTTACTCTGGGTTTGTGCTTGGGCGAAGAGAGTGGCGCGCTTTTGAAGACCGATTATCTTCGCGAAGAGGTGCGCACGCTCAATCGATTCCTCGAAGATGCGAGCAATCCATGGATGAAGCGTTATGGGAATTTTCGCTCTTATAAAGAGATTGTGCTTGAGATTGAGAGCGTGAAGGGGCAGATTTCTTCGCTCGCTAAAC
This sequence comes from uncultured Wolinella sp., assembly GCA_963540505.1. Classification (GTDB taxonomy): domain Bacteria; phylum Campylobacterota; class Campylobacteria; order Campylobacterales; family Helicobacteraceae; genus Wolinella. Next base: position 104,994 of record CAUTMV010000003.1, on the reverse strand, counting down.
GCCCAAAAACGGTGGCAAACAAAGATGAGCGCGCGAGCTTGGAGCGTAGGCTAGAGACGTTGCAAAAGCAGCGAGAGCTCATGCAGGAGTATAAGGACAATCCTTTCAAGGAGCTTATAGAGCCCATGAATACGGCGGGTGAGGCGATTAATGTGACCAATCCGATTCTTATCATTCAGGCTTTTTCGCAAATGCGTCAATCGCGCCATGAGCTGGAGGCGTTGGAGCGCAGTTTTGAGCTGCTTAAAAGCGTGGTGCGTTCGCTAGAGAGGAAAGAGGAGCTCCTTGGCGAGCTTGTCTTGCTTGAGGGAATCGACCGGGAAGTTGCCGAGCTTAAAGAGACGCAACATGCGCGCAATGAGCTGGAATCTGCCGAGAAGATTTTTGCCACTACGCTGGAGCTTTATCGCAAGAAGCTTGAGGAGCAAAATCAGCGACTCTCCGAGCAGATTAAGACACAGGTGCTAAAAGCCGGCTATATCGGTATCGCCATTTTGGTGCTCTTTGTGCTCGGGCTACTTATCAAGGCGGGGACGAAGCGATACATCAACGACAATGAGCGCATCTACACCGCGAATAAAATCATCAATTTCCTCACGCTCACGATTGTGATTTTTACCCTACTTTTTGCCTATTTGGAGAATGTGACCTATCTTGTGACGGTGCTTGGATTTGCCTCAGCAGGGTTGGCGATTGCGATGAAAGATCTTTTTATGTCCGTTTTAGGCTGGATTGTGATTGTCATCGGCGGGAGCGTGCATGTGGGCGATCGGATACGCGTGATGAAGGATGGGAGCGCGTATGTAGGCGATGTGATTGATATTTCGATTTTGCGCATTACGATGCACGAGGGAGTTACACTCACGACCTATATGGAGAATCGGCGCGCAGGGCGGATAGTTTTCGTCCCGAATAACTATATTTTCACGACGATGTTTGCAAACTACACGCACAACGGCATGAAGACCGTGTGGGATGGGATTGACTTTACGATCACCTTTGAGAGCAATCACAAAAAAATGGTGCAGATTGCCATGGAGATTGCCAAACGCTACTCCAAAGGCTATACGGAGATTACGCGCAAGCAGCTCAATCGCCTGCGTGATAGTTACTCTTTGCGCAATACAAGCGTCGATCCGCGTGCATTCACGATGTTAGAGGCGAACGGAATCCGCATCTCGCTTTGGTATCAGACGAATTCCTACTCGGCTTTGTCGCTACGTAGCACGATTTCTGCGGAGATTATCGACGCGCTGCTAAAAGAGCCCGATATTCACATCGCTTATCCCACTACGACAGTGCGCACGAATAGTGAGACGATTCCTCCGCTGGGTGATGGGGCGATTCCCGCTGTGCATTTGTGATGATTTCTAAGGTATATTTTAAGACTTTTGGCTGCCGCACGAATCTCTTTGACACGCAAATTATGATTAAAAATCTCAAAAATTTTGAATTGACCGAGTTTGAAGAGCTTGCGGATATTGTAGTGGTGAATTCCTGCACCGTTACAAATGGCGCGGATAGCGGTGTGAGGAGCTATCTGCAACGCTTGCGCAATGAAGGCAAGCGCGTCTATCTCACGGGGTGTGGCGTGCTGACGCGCGGGGAGGAGCTTTTTGCGCAGAATTTAGCCTTTGGAGTTTTTGGACACTCTTACAAAGAGCAGGTTGATTCTTTGTTGCTACAAAAGGAGCGATTCTCGCTTAAAGGGGATTTGGAGCATGTCGATTCCACGGTGATTACGGAATTTGTCGGCAAATCTCGCGCGTTTGTCAAAATCCAAGAGGGGTGCGATTTTGCATGCAGTTATTGCATTATTCCGCAGGTGCGCGGCAGGGCTAGGAGTCTCCCTTTGGAGCGTATTTGCGCGCAGGTGGAGATTCTTGCACACAACGGCTTTAGCGAGTTTGTCCTCACGGGGACGAATATGGGGAGTTATGGCAAGGATTGCAATCTAAATCTTGCTAAACTTCTAAAGGCACTTTCGCGTATTCAGGGCGTGCGGCGGCTGAGGTTAGGGAGCCTTGAGCCCTCGCAGATTGATGAGGAGTTTATGGAGCTTTTGGGGGAATCGTTCATGGCGCGACACTTACACATTGCGTTGCAGCACACAAGCCCTATGATGCTAAAAATTATGAATCGGCGCAATGACGCACAGGGTGATCTTGCGCTTTTTGAGAGCCTGTCTATGCGTGGATATGCGCTCGGGACGGACTTCATTATCGCTCATCCGGGCGAGAGTGAGGCGGTGTGGGAAGATGCGTGGCGACGATTCCTCGCTTTTCCGCTGACACATCTGCACGCTTTTATTTACAGTCCGCGCAAGGGCACGCCTTCAAGTAGGCTTAAAATCGACATCGCGGGGAATGTCGCCAAAGAGCGCATGAGGGCTTTGCAAGAGAGGGTGCGGGAGAATAATCGCCATTTCCGAAGCAAAGCCGGAGCGCTTCAGGTGCTGCTTGAGAATGAGCGGGAATCGGGGCGATTCCATGGGTTGGATCAGTTTTTTAACCGCATTGAGATCCATTCGGAGCAGCCTCTGGCGGGGAAATGGATTGACGTGAGCGAATATCAGGTGGAAAGCGAGGTTAATCGTGCGGAAATCTAGGAATCTGACCATCGGGCTGGGTGCGCTGCTGGTTGCGTTTGTGCTGCTTTTTTATGGTGTGTTTCGCGATAACTCCGAGCTTGTGAGTAGCAAGGCTTTTGAGACACTCCTGCACGAAAGTGCACCTACGCATGCTTACATCAAGGATGGGTATCTTTACGCAAAGATTAAAGGGCAGGAGTATAAAGTCCTCTATGAGGGGAATCTTGGGCAGCTCATGCCTGAGGCACTTATTGAAATTAAGGGCGAGGGCACGGGAATTCTCGCGGAAGTCCTTGGGGTTTTTTTGTTCTTGTTTTTTGTCACAGTCTTGGTTTTCGCGCGGCGCGGCGAGCAGAATCCTCAAAACAGTGCGAATAAAATCCCGCCGAATAATGCCGTTTCAAAGCCCGTAGAGGCGAGTGCAACGCTCATGGAGCTTGGCGGACAAATCTCTCCTATGGTCTCTAATGTTACCTTCAAAGATGTCGCGGGGATTAAGGAGGTCAAAGAGGAGCTTGAGGAGATTATTGATTTTTTGAAAAATCCCGCTAAGTATCAGCAATTTGGCACGAAGCTCCCTAAGGGAGTGCTGCTTATGGGGCCTCCGGGTGTGGGGAAAACGCTCATCGCCAAAGCCGTAGCGGGTGAAGCGGGTGTGCCCTTTTTTTATCAAAGCGGCAGTAGTTTTGCACAGATTTACGTCGGTATGGGAGCTAAAAGGGTGCGAGATCTTTTCATGCGCGCGAAGCTTTCCGCTCCCTCGATTGTGTTTATCGATGAGATTGATGCCGTGGGTAAGGCGCGCGGGGGGCACCGCAATGATGAGCGTGAGACGACGCTCAATCAGTTACTCACTGAGATGGACGGCTTTGAGGATTCCGGTGGTGTGATTGTGATTGGGGCGACGAATAAGATTGAGGTTCTTGATGAGGCGCTGCTGCGTTCAGGGCGATTTGATCGGCGCATTTATGTGGAGCTGCCCGATTTCTCCGAGCGTATTAAGATTCTTGAGGTTCATCTTAGGGGCAAACGCCACAAGCTCGATCTTAACGAGGTGGCGCGCCTTAGCGTGGGATTTAGCGGCGCGGCTCTTGCTTCGCTTGTGAATGAAGCGGCTTTGCGTGCGGTGCGACGGAATTGCGAGGAGATTAGCCATGAGGATATTCTTGCGAGCAAGGACAAAGTCCTATCGGGCAAGCGCAAGCAGCTAAGTTTTAGTGATGAGGAGAAGAAGATTCTCGCGACCTATCAATGTGCCAAGGCTCTGTGTGCCTATTGGATGGAGCTTGAGTTTGACAAGGTCTCGCTCGTGAATGAGGGAATCAGGGAGTTTGATAAGGAGCTTACAAGCAGGAGCGAGATGAGCAATAAAATCAAGGTGCTTCTTGCAGGATTTGTGGCTTTGGAGATGGTTTATGGCGAGAGCTATACCAACTGCGAGGAGGATCTGCATAAAGCAAAAATCCTCGCGCTTGAGATGGCGGAGCGATATGGTATGGGCGAGAGAATTATCGGTGATGTCAATGATGCACAAGCGATTCTCGCGCACTCAAGGGCGGAGGTGCGGGCGTTTTTGGAGAATTCAAAAAACGTGCTAAAGAGGCTTGAAGAGCGACTTTTAGCGAGTGAACGCCTGAGCAAAGAGGAGGTGCAAGAGATTTTGCATGAGATATTTTAGCGGGTTTGGATTCTGCGGGGAGGAGGAGCTTTTTAGCGAATTTCTCGCGCGGGGGGAATACTGTATCGCGGGCTTTAGCTATGGCGCGCAGAAAGCTCTCAAAGAGGCACTCGCCTATAAAGGGCGCATACAGAAGCTGCAGCTCCTCTCGCCCGCGTTTTTTAATGACAAAAATGAGGCGTTTAAACGGGCGCAATTGCGTGCTTTTAAGCACGATTCTCATGCCTATTTGGAGCGATTTTTTGTGATGTGTGGTGGAGATGAAGAGGCTAGAGGATATTTTACAGGCGGGAGTGAAGAGGAGCTTAGAGAGCTTTTGTATTATGAGTGGAGGGCGGAGGATTTTTCGCTGCTTCAATCTCTGGGAATCGAGATTGAAGTGCTGCTAGGCGCGAATGATGAGATCATCAACCCAAAGCGCGCGCTAGAGTTTTTCCGCCCGCTAAATGTGCGGATTCTTTGGCTTAAAAATAGAAGCCACTTACTGCACGCCTGACATCGCCTCTTTGGTCATCTGGTTGATGATACTAAAGAGGAGCTTGCTGTTTTCCTCCGCTTCTTTGAAGTTTTCTATCAGCTCTTCGCTCCTAAGGACGCAGTTGCCTTGAGTTATGCAGTTGACCGAATTGAGCACGGAATCGTGCACCGCTTTGTGGGGAGCTTCAAGGAGCTTGTAGCTCGGTGTATGGCTAAAGAACTGCTTGCCCTCGCCGCTCTCATACCATTTGCCCAAGCGGCACTGATGATGATCGCCGAAACTCGCCTCGGTATTGAGTGTAAAGAGCGCAGAATAGGCGTTTGCTTTGAAGACCAAGTGGTCGAGTTTCGCGAGATTCCCAAAGAGCTCATAGGCGATGGATTGCGACCCGTGCTGTATGGAGCGAGCATTCTCGACGAGGCATGTGAGCGTATGCTTAAACTCCTCGATCTTCTCAGAGGAGCTCCTTGCCTTGCCCTCCATCTCCTCGTTGCTATTTAGCACTTCAGCGGAATTTTGACGCAAAATATTGATATTCGCCTCCACTTCTCCTGTAGCTTTTTGCGTGCGCTCGGCGAGCTTTCTCACTTCATCAGCCACCACGGCAAAGCCTCGTCCATGTTCACCTGCCCGTGCCGCTTCAATCGCAGCATTGAGCGCGAGCAAGTTCGTCTGATCGGAAATGTCCTTAATAAGGCTAATAACACTCATAATCTCGTCAACATTTTTTGAAAGCCCCTCGGCACTGTGCTTGGACTGCCCGATCATGTCGATGATCTCCTCAAGTGCACCGGTGATCTCCTGCGTGCTCTCTTGCACGTCGCTGACGACTTTTCCGTTGGATTTATTGAGCGCGTTGACTTCTTTGATGCCCGTGATATTTTCAAGGAGGCTTTGCTGAATGTTTTGCGAATTGTGGATTACCCCATTGGTCATGTGCTCGGTCAAACTCACGGTTAGCTGGCTCTCGCGAAGATTTCTCTGCGCTTCTTTGTGCGCTTCCTTGGAATTGTGCGCTTCCTCTTCGGCTTTTTTAGCGATGAGCTCGACCCTGTCTGCGAAGCGGTTAAAGCCGCTCGCCATCTGCCCGATCTCATCGTGCGAAGTGATAGGAAGCCGCGAGGAGAGGTTGGAGTGCTCTCCGCCCAGTGTCTGAATGAGCGCATCAAATTTTTTAATCGGGCGCAGGATTCCCATGCGCAGGGTAAACTCAAGGAGCGCGAGCAGCACGAGAAAAATCACAACCGTGGTGAGCATTTGCGAGATGAGTGCGTTTTTAGAGCGATTGACGAGCGTGACTAGAGTGCTGTTTTTCACGCCCACGTAAGCATGCGCGACCACTTTTCCCAAGAAGTCTTGAATGGGCATTTTGATGATGAAGTGATTGGCAGTCTGTGCGTGGGAATCCTTACTGAATTGCGCGTTTTTTAGCTCATCAAGAAACCTTTGATTGACGCTATCGGGATTGAGCGCGAGGTAGAGATTATGAAGCATAGGAGCGTCTTTCAAGCCCTTGGCAACGTCCTTTACGGCGGATTCCTCAACTCCGATGATAAGCTCCAAATCCTCCTCTTTGCGGAGTGTCTGAGCGACGATGTTAAAGGGCTGGATAAACTCCACAGAGCCGATGTATTCCCCTTCGTCCATGATTGGAGAGAGCCCGCGTATCACAAGCCCGGCAACCCCAAGTTCAATCGCAGCAAAGGGTTTTTGCGTCTTTTTAACCTCAAGAATCGTGTGGCGGAATCCGCTCAAATCATCGCCTCGCTTATTGTTCCAGCTACGGATAAAGCTCTTCACATCAGCAGTATGGACGTGAATTTGCGGCTTTTGTATACCCGCTCCCACCTCAAGCCCCTTTGAGAGCCCCTGCAAAGAGCGTGAAGCCAGCGCGTGATCCTGCGCTTTGAGCGACTGAATAATCGCCTCATTGTGCGCAATCATCACAGCGTTGATGCGAGCCATTTCGAGTTTTTGAAGAAGTGTGCGCTCAAATCCTTGGCGCATGACCGCGCTTTCAACTTCGTAGGCATCGTTTTGAATTTGCGATAGCGTCCACTGATAATGAGTGAATATCACGGAAAATCCGATAGCAAACGAGAGAATGAGGGGAAGCTTGACTTTGCTCACTAGTGAGAGATTTTTGAGAAACATACTTAACCCTTATGTGAATATGAAGGTTCGATTATATCTGAATTCCGACACAAGAGCGATCTTTTGGCAAGTGATGTTCTTGCAAACCCGCACGGAGGATTGTCACATTTTGTCAGGAATCCCAGTCGCGCTTTTGCGTTTTGGCAATATTTCTACGGGGCTGGGCTGTGCATTCCCGCTTTTTAGAGGATTTTTGGAATGATTTGCAAAAGTTCCCAAAAGTGATTGAGGCTCTTAATTTCCAGCGATTCCCTCACGGAGTGCGGATCTCTGATGGTTGGACCAATGGAGATGAATTCCGCTCCGGGAATGCGCCCCTGCAAGATGGCACACTCAAGCCCTGCATGGATTGAGCGGATCGCGCAGCCTCCAAGCTCGGCGTTAAAAATTTCATAGATTTTTTCAAGATTTGGACTCTCTTTGGCACGCTCCCACGGAGGGTAGAAATCCACGACACGCTCTTCTTTGATACCAAATTCCTTAGCAATGAGGCGCACGCGTTCCAAATTTCGTTCCAAAAGGGCTTTGCTATTGGCACGCCCCATGAGAGTGAGGATAAACCTCTCTTCTTCTTGTTTTAGGAGCGAAATATTTAGCGAATCCACTACCCCCGCGCTCGCTTCATCATACGCATAAACACCGCTATGAAGTGCGCGTAAAAGGGGCAAAAGCGGGCTTTTGTGCAGGATTTTTGATGGCATGGGAATCGTGCTACTTCTGAAATTTTGCGGCAAAATTGTCAGCGGCTCATTTGTGGTGATGAACGCATGGGCATGCACGGGAATGGAGTTACTCTTCTCGCCGCCGGAAAAGCTTGCAATATTTGCAGGAAGCGAGCCCAAAAGCCACGCAAGCTCGCTTAAGGCATTAGGGCGATTCTTGATAATATCCACTCCGCTGTGCCCGCCCAAAAACCCTTGCGTAGCGATTTCATAGCTATATTTTTGCTTTGCCTCTTTGAAAGTCGCGGGGATAGAGAGCTCTATATCGTATCCACCCGCGCAGCTTACGATGATTTCGCGCAGATTCTCGCTATCAAGATTTAAGATGAGCTTAGATTGCGGGATAAGCTCCAATGCCTTAGCTCCAAGCATACCAATCTCTTCATCGTTGGTAAAAAGCACCTCCAGATTGCTCTCTTGCTTAAGCATAAGTAGCGCGCATGCCACACCCACGCCATTATCCGCTCCAAGTGAGGAATCGTGCGCCTTTAGCCAACCATCCTCTTCATAAACTTCGATTTCAGGGGCTTTTCCCACGCAGACCATGTCATAGTGCGCTTGCAGGCACAAGCGGGCGTTTTCTCCCTTTTGTGCGAGGATATTTCCTGCTTTATCGACACTTACTTTTGCACCAAATTCGCCTGCATAGCGGACTAGGAATTCTCGCATAAGCGCGGTATCGCCGCTGGGACGCGGGATTTTGGTAATAGATTTGAATAGGTTGAGCGGAGAGGAGAACATAAGCATTCCTTATTTTTTATTGTGATCTTTGCCGTATTCGACGATCTTCCCGTGGAATCGAGCGAAAATTTTATGCAGAGGAATCGCATAACCATAAAGTTCATAAATTTCATCCAAATGTGCGTAGATTCCCGCCTCTAGCCACTCTTTTAGCTCCATATAGTCCGCGAGCTCATAACCAAAGGAGCATAGGAGCTTGTAGGCATATCGGCTCGCGACCATCTCATCGCGCAAACAGGCGTAACAGAGGATACTATCGCAGCTCTCAGAACCGATTCCTTGTCGCGCGAGTAGCCATTCGCGACTTACATTTTCACAAAAATTTTCAAAATCGCCAAAACTCGCCGTTAAATGTTCGCAAAATAGCCTTAAGCGTGTGGCTTTGGTTTTGTAGAGTCCTACATCTTTGATGAGTTCTGTGAGCTTGATTGTATCAATATTTGCTAGAGCGTTTGGGCAAAGCAGCTCTGATTCCCTTAAACGTCCAAGTGCGCGCTCCACAGATTCCCAGCGGCTATTTTGCACCAAAATCGCCCCGACAATTACTTCAAAGCTCCCGCTATTTGACCACCACAGCTCATGAGGGGGATTTTTAAGATAGCCTTGGCTTTTGAGAAAAGCGAGAAGCTCAAAGCTATTTTCTATCCGCATGGATACTCCTTTTTGAGGTAGTTTGCGAGCTCTTTTAGGGGCGATTCCCAAGAATCTTGCTGAAAGAAAAGCTTTAGGTGCGGATACCACGATGAGCTTATTCCATCTCCCCAACGCCAATCCGCGTCCCTTTTTAGCAAAATTGCCCCGCGGAGGTCTAGGATTCCCATCAAATGGGCAAATGCAGTATCTACAGAGATGAGGAAGTCCATCTCCTGTGCCTTTTTTGCAAGGTTCAAAAAGTCGCAACATCGCACCTCTTGCACTTTAAACTCTTCGCATAGCTCCCTGGCGATTCCCTCAAATTGAAGCGAATAGAGCTCAAAACCTAGCGGTGCGAGCGCATTTAGGAGCATTTTTGGGTCGATGGATTTTTGCGCACTTTGGGGAAATTGCGAATGGCTCGCATAGACAAAGCCGATTTTTGGGCAGGGCGATGAGGTTTTGCCTCGGTGTGTCCCCATAGCTTCTCGCAAGGAATCGCTCAAAAGCTCATCAATATAAGGCGCGGGAATCGTCTCAGCTTTTAGAAAAAGCGGGAGCGAGGGGAGGGGCAGGGCGAGATCATAGGCTTGCGGAAGCGTTTTTAAAGCCTCTTTAAAAAGTGGCGCGAGCGCGTTTTGTGGGAAAAATAGCAGCTCTTTGACTTTGGACTTTAACAAAGGCAGGAATCGTGCAAACATCAGCGTATCGCCAAAACCCTGCTCGCAAAAGACCAAAACTCGCATGTTTTTCAGTGCTTCCTCACGCACTACAGGGGAATCCTCGCGCCATACATGCGCGATATTCGCCCCTGCAATATTTGACTCCGCTAGGAGTTCGCGACGCGATTCATACAGAGGCAGACCCTGCGCAAGATCGTTAAGTTTTAGATACAAAAAGGCTAAATTGAGCCTATAGGCGGGAATCGCAGGCGCAAGCGTGCAGGCGCAAGTGTAGTGTGTGAGGGCTTCTGTGTATCGTTTCGCGCGCGCAAGTGTGTTGGCATAGTTAAAATGAAGCTCGTGATTTTCCGCAGATTTCGCCAAAAGTAGCTCATAAAGTGCGAGCGATTCCTCAAAATCTCCCAGCTGCGCAAGCGTATGCGCAAGATTGTGCGTAGCGCGCAAATCGCCCAGCTCGTGTGCTCTTTGGTAAAGCGGTAGGGAATCGCGCGGCTTTTGTGCGGCGAGCAGATTTGCGAGATTAAACAGCGCGTCGCAATCTTTTGGATCAAGCTCTAAAGCCCTTGTGTAGGATTCTCGCGCAAGCTCGATTTCGCCTAGATCTTGCAGGGTGCGCGCAAGATTAAAGGCAAATGTGCCATTGTGGGAATCGTGCGCACACAGACGCTCCAAAATATCGCGCGATTCCCTAAGATTCCCCGCTTTGCGATGGGCTTCGGCGAGATTGCTTAGGAAGCTTGGCTCTTGCGCGTGGGTATAGGCTTCGCTGAAATAGGAGATCGCTTTATCATAAAGTGCGAGGGAGATGGCGTTTAGCCCTGCGAGATTCCATGATGGTGCATGCGCGGGAATCTGCGAGAGAATCTGCGAGCAGAGTGAGAGGGAGTTTAAAAAATCACCCCTTACATAGAGATCCGTGGCTAGGGCTAGGGCGTCTTCCAGTGATGAATTTTGAGTGCTCATGGCGTAATTGTAGCAGTTTCGCAATTAGAGAAAGAACTATGGGAAGAGTGATTTTAGGTTTTGACATTTTGCGTTTTTGTGTAATTTTTAGTGCAAGGAATGAAGGTAGAGCGCGAGATTAGAGAGATTCCCTAGCCCCAAGGAGGGCTTGGGAGTTTCCTAAAACTACTGAAGGAGTCTTAGGATATTTTGCTGAGAAGCGTTTGATTGGCTCATAGCGTAGCTTCCTGCTTGCGCAAGGATATTTAGCTTGCTATAAGTTGAGCTCTCTGCTGCAAAATCCACTTCGCGAATGTTAGATTCCGCTGCTTGGACGTTGACCTGAGTAATGGTAATGTTGTTCATTGTGCTTGTCATTTGACCCTGGACAGAACCGATGTCTGCTCGGATTTTATCAAGCATTGCAATCGCAGATTCCGCGATATTCATGACCACCATCGCACCTCTTAGTGTGGTTACACCCGCACCCATTCCATTAGCGTTACCTGATGCGATGACACTGTTTGCGTTCGCACCGGAAGCAGAAGCGACATCTCGATTGAACTGACCTCTAACCTCTCGTAGGTTTACGGTCGCCTGTGCAGTTGAGCTCACTTGTCCGAATCCTACTGTATCGATTCCTGCACCGGATACAGCAATATCTCGTGCATCAAGTCGTGTAAGAGTCAAGCGACCACCGTTGAAGCCTTGTTTAAGGTTACCCATGCTCGCACCACCGGCAGATACGTGGATTCCTCGACCATCAGCACTTGTAAGGTTCAATCGACCTTGAGCATCAACCGATGCGACGACACCAGTCTGATCGGAAACCGCGTTAATCGCAGCGATCAATCGACCATCAGAGTCGTTTGCACGAACATCATTAATAGTTCCGATTTTTACGCCATTGATAGTAAGGTTCTCAACTGTTCCGCCACTGATTGCTGAACTACCGGTTGTTTGGACGACATAAGACGCTCGGACGTTGAGCTTATCGGAGTTTTTATTGATGACCTCCGCAAGCGCACCAAGACCTGTCCCCGCAGATGTAGAGAGGACGACGCTCTCAAGGATTTGAGACTTTCCGCCATCAAGAGCCGAGAATTTCATCGTAACTTTGCCTGAAGCAGAGATTGCTTTACCAGTCTCAAGTCGGACTTGTCCGATTTTGTCGGAGCTTGTAGGTCCTACGGACATTTTAACGGTTTGGTTGGAATACGCACCGACTTGGAATTCTCGGTTTGTAAAAGAACCTGCAAGAAGTGTCTGACCGTTGTAGCTGGTCGTAGCAGCGATGTTATCAAGACCTTCGATGAGGCGGTTGATGTCTGCTTGGATTGCTTTCCTACTTGCGGTTGTTTGACCGTCTTGTGCCGCTTGAACCGCTTTTGTCTTAATAGTATTAAGAATCTTAAGCTGCTCGTCCATCGCTTTATCGGCAATCTGAATGATACCGATACCATCGTTGGTGTTTCGAATCGCTTGACCAAGCGAGCTTGCTTGTGTCCTTAGTGAGTCGGCGATCGCCATACCTGAAGAGTCGTCTGCCGCTTTGTTGATTCTCAAACCTGAGCTTAGCTTCTCTAGTGAGTTGCGAAGACCCATATCTGTGAATGTGCTCTGCGCATGTGCGTTAAGCGCGCTGATGTTGGTGTTAATCTGAAATGCCATGGTAAACTCCTTTTTTATTTGCTTGAAGCATCCTTGCTTCTTGAGAGCTATATCGCCAATTCTCCAAAAAAGTTTAGAAAAATTTTTTGTGATAGAATTTCGCTCTTTGGAAACCCTCGTATGCTTCCTAATATATAATTGAAAAGGGCAATGTTTGAAAAGTTTAATCATCGTGGAATCTCCAACCAAAGCAAAAACAATTAAGAATTTTCTGGGTAGCGATTATGAGGTTATCGCTTCCAAAGGGCATATTCGCGATCTTCCAAAGCACAGCTTCGGGATTAAGATTGAGGAGGGCACGTTTATTCCCGATTACAAGATAGAAAAGGCTCACGAAGCAATCCTTAAAGAGATAAAGTCGCTTGCAAAAAAGGCTCAGCACATTTATATCGCGACCGATGAGGATCGTGAGGGCGAGGCGATTGGCTATCACATCTCCTGCGCGATTGATAAAGACCCCTTGAGTCTGCCGCGAATTGTCTTTCACGAGATCACTAAAGGTGCGATTAAGCATGCGCTGGAGACCCCGCGCACAATCAATATGGATATGGTCAATGCCCAACAGGCGCGCCGACTTCTTGATCGTATCGTGGGCTATCGCCTCTCGCCGCTCATCTCGTCCAAAATCCAAAAAGGCTTGAGTGCCGGGCGGGTGCAGAGTAGCGCGCTTAAGATTATTGTCGATAGGGAGCGCGAAATACGGGCATTTGTGCCGATTGTCTATTACAGAATCCCCGCGCTCTTTGAGCGGGGAATCGAAGCGGAGCTCATCGAATATCAGGGGAGAAAAATAGAAAAACTTACGCTTCAAAATGAAAAAGAGGCAAAAGCGATGGTGGCGGTTTTGTCCAAGGAATCGTGGCGTATCAAGGAGATAGAGAACAAACACCGCAAAGTCTCCGCGCCCCCGCCTTTTATGACCTCTACGCTTCAGCAGAGTGCGAGCTCGCTGCTTGGATTCTCGCCCTCACGCACGATGAGCACCGCACAGAAGCTCTATGAGGGAGTGATGATACACAAGGGAATTATGGGGGTGATTACCTACATGAGAACCGATTCCCTTAATATCGCTAAGGAGGCGCAAAGCGCGGCTAGGGAGCATATCAAGGCGGATTTTGGTGCGAAATATTTGCCCGCCAAAGCAAAAATCTACACTACAAAAAATAAGAGCGCACAAGAGGCACACGAGGCGATACGCCCGACGCTGATGGACTTCACGCCTCATCTTGCGGCGCAATATCTCAAAGGCGATGAACTCAAGCTCTACACGCTCATTTACAATCGATTCCTCGCTTCGCAGATGAATGACGCGGAGTTTGAGTTGCAAAATATTTTCATCGCTTCAAAAGCGGGAATCTTCAAAGCCAGCGGGCGTAAGCTTGTTTTTGATGGCTTTTATCGTGTGCTCGGGAGTGAGGATAAGGACAAACTCTTGCCCGCACTCAAAAGCGATGAGGCACTTAAGATCCAAAAATGCGAATGCGAGCGTCATGAGACCGAGCCTCCTGCGCGCTATTCTGAAGCGTCCATCATTAAAATGATGGAAAGTCTGGGAATCGGGCGTCCATCGACGTATGCACCGACGATTTCTCTGCTTGCGAACCGTGAATATATTACGATTGAGAAAAAGCAGATTGCTCCGCAGGAGGTGGCATTTCAGGTAGTCGAGATGCTGGAAGTGCATTTCAATGAGATTGTCGATTCTCACTTTACGGCGAGCTTGGAAGAGGAGCTCGATGAGATAGCCGAAGCGCAAAAAGAGTGGCAGGGCGTGTTGTGGGAGTTTTATAAAAAATTTGATGAGAAAATCGCGTTGGGTAAGAAAAATATCGCGAGTCAGAAGATGATGATCCCCACGGGGGAATCCTGCCCCAAATGCGGCTTGGAGCTTGTGAGGCGCAAAAGTCGATATGGCGAATTCATCGCATGTAGCGGTTATCCGAAGTGTAAATATATTAAGCCAAACGAAGATAGCGGGCTCAATGAGGCAAGTGATGAGGTGTGTGAAAAATGTGGCAAACCTATGGTGAAAAAGCGTGGGCGAAATGGCGAATTCCTCGCATGCAGCGGCTATCCCGAATGCAGAAACACCAAATCACTCAAAAGTAGCGTGCGCCCTAAAAAGGTTTTGGAGATTCCCTGCCCCAAATGTGGTGGCGAGATTGTAGAACGTAGCTCGCGTCGAGGGACTTTTTATGGTTGCGCAAATTATCCGAAGTGCAAATTCATAAGTGCGCATGAGCCCACCAGCGCGAAATGCGATAAGTGTGGCGGAGTGATGGCAAAGCGTATGTATCGCAAGAAAGAGGTCTTGGAGTGCATTGATTGCAAGGAAAGAGTGGAGGTAAAAGAGGCGAAATGAGTGGGATTTTTTTATGCTCGATCTGTAATGTGAGTAGCGGTGGGTGCGCTGAGGATTGTGCGTATTGCACGCAGAGTGCGAAATATGGCGCGGATATTACCAAATATCGTCAGAAAAATTTAGAGGATATTTTGAGTGAGGCAAGGCAGGTAAGGCAGGCGGGTGCGCTTGGATTTTGCCTTGTAACCGCGGGGAGGTCGTTAGATTCCCGCAAGGTGGCGTATATTTCAGAAGCCGCACGTGCGATCAAGGGATCGTGGCAAGAAGTGCATCTAATCGCCTGTTGTGGAAGTGCGGATAGGGAGTCTCTGGCAGAGCTTAAGAAAAATGGCGTTGATAGCTATAATCACAATCTTGAGACGGCGAAGAGCTATTTTGATAAAATCTGCACGACGCATACATGGGAAGAGCGATATGCGACGTGTGAATACGCCGCTAGCGTGGGATTAGGATTGTGTGTAGGGGGGATTTTTGGCGTGGGTGAGAGCTGGAGCGAACGACGAGAGTTCTTTTGCGCACTTGCGACACTAAAGCCGCATACTTCGCCGATCAATTTCTATATTCCTAACGAGGCATTGCCCCTTGATGTCGATGTGATGAGCAGGGAAGAGGCGTTAGAGTGCGTGCGTATGGCGAGGGAATATCTGCCTGAGGCTAGGCTCATGAGCGCAGGTGGGCGCGAGAGGGTGTTTGGCAAGGATCAGAAGCCGCTTTTTGACGCGGGAATCAATGCCGTGGTGCTGGGCGATTATCTCACGACAAAGGGAAATACGCCTAGTGAAGATATAGCGATGATTCGTTCGTATGGATTGGAGATAGCCACAACATGTCATTAGTTACGAAACTTCTGGGAATTTTGCCTCAACAGATACTCATTCGCGCTAAAGCATTCGCTGAATTTTTTGGCTCAGAGCTTAGCTTTTATGCCGCGAGCCTTAGTTTTTACACGATTTTTGCGCTCATTCCGCTTTTGTTGATTTTTTTCTCGCTCATGGCAAGTTTGCCAAATTTCCAAGAGCAAATTTTAGAGCTCCGTGGTTTTGTCCTTGGGAATCTCATGCCTACGAACACCGAAGTGGTCTCCGAGCACCTTGATAAATTTATGGAAAACTCTTCAAAGCTCGGCAGTATGGGACTTGTGTATGTGCTTATTGCCTCACTTTTCTTTTTTAAAAATTATCAATATATCGTCGCGAAGATGTTTAACTCCAAAGCGCGTGATTTTTGGAGCAGCGTAACGGTCTATTGGACGCTCGTGACGCTACTACCCATCGGGCTTGCGCTCTCAATCTTTTTTAGCACGCGTGCGCAGGCATTTTTGCAAGAGGGTGGCTACCACGCACTTCAGGGCGGAATGCGCGAGGTTTTGCCCTCGCTGATGGTTTGGGGTATGCTTTTTGTCTTATTTAAAATCTCCGCAAACAAGCCGCTTAGCCTAAAATCCTCACTCATCTCCTCGATTCTTACGGCGATTGCGTGGCTTATTTCAAAATGGGGCTTTGTATTTTATGTGTTTCACAACAAAGCCTACATGACGCTTTATGGTTCATTTAGCATTTTGCTGTTTTTCTTGTTGTGGGTCTATCTCTCATGGGCGATTTTACTCTATGGCATGAGGCTGTGCGAGGCGATTAATAGCGGAATCTCATGGGAAAAATTCTCCAGCCAAAGCGACTAACTTTTGGTAATGGCTCTTTAGCGAGGCGATTTAGAGCTATAGAGCTTTTGTGCGTGTATGCAAGAAGTTTTTAAGCACTTCATAGGATTCTTTAATATGTAAAAACTCCTCGCCACTAGATGCGGTGTTTAAATCGGGGTGAAATTCTCTTGCGAGGCGGTAATAGCGGCTTTTTAAGGTGCTTTCATTGAGTTCATGCGGTGCGAGATTGAGGCACTTGCGCGCTTGACGGATTTTATTGATTTTCTCCTGTGTGCCATAAGGCATATCTACCCTGCGTTCTCTCCATTCACTAAGGCTATTTTCATCATACAGTAGTGTGATTTTTTGACCCAAAAGGCATTTTCTTTGGAGTAACAAACGCAGGGAATCGCCAAAACTTGGGGACTGTGTGTTGAGCCTCAGAAGCGATTTTTCCGCATTTGCACTGATGAGCGAGAATAGGAACAGCGATTTAAGTGCGCTAAAAATCATCTCGCCACCCTCATGAAGCCATATTATCATCTCACTCTTATTCACTCGGTAAATGCGAACTATCGGCACGATTCCGCGTGGAGTGGTCGATTCCCGCTCTTTATGCTCTTTTGTGGGTTTGAATTCAAGTTTGAGTGTTTTTTTGTGAAGAGTTAGGATTTTTTCCCTATCTTTAAGGGGTAGCATGGATTGCGCAAGGAGGATTTTAAGTAGCTTCAAGCGGTGCTCGAGTGCATGGGAATCGCCGCTCATATCAGGATAGATGATGATGGATTCCCGTCCGTAGTAGAACTCAACGAAATGGCGTTTGACATATTCGCGCACTTTGTCCAAAAGTGCGTAAGTAGGAGGGATATGGATACATAGGAGCGTATCTTTTTGCATAAAACGAATGCGCTCCATCTCTCAATCTCCTTCCATCTTGCCCGCGAGCAACTTATCTTAAAGCACGAGACATTTTACGTAAATTTTACCAAATCTATCCGGGAATCCCATCGGGGCGTGGATTACTTAAATAATCTTTAAAGCGATAGTAATAGATGAGGAAGCTCGCAGCAAAGAGCAGTGCGCTCACGCTGTATATCCATGCACCCTCTGAGATTCCCGCAAAAAGGCGCGTTATCAAAGCGGCAAAAAGCGCAATGAGCGAGAGTGCAATGGGTAGATCAAAGCTCACTTTGCGTCCCGTATGCACGAAGCTAACGACAATCATAACCGCAAGGAATGCCCCGCCAAACGCACCGATTGTGAGAATATGTCGAGCGTGGCTGAGGTAGGGAATGCCAAATAGATGGCTTGTGCCAAGTAGCGCGTATCCTAGCGCGATGAAGATGAGAATCGCGGCAAAAATGAGCACATAGGGCAGGTGCAAAATCGGCTCAAAGCGTAGCTTAAAGTCATTTAGGATTCCCAGCACGGCGCATGTGCTCGCAAATGCAAGCCATCCTGCGGTGCTGCGGATTCCCAGAAGCTCAAAGAGAGTAAAGAGCAGAATGCAAAAGATGGCTAAGTTGTAGCGGAAAGCCCGCGCAATGAAGAGGTCTTCAATGCCGCGTGCTTTCATGTCTTCGTTGATTGCTTCGGTTTGGACACGCCTTAGAGCGAGCAGAATAAGCACAATAAAGCAACCAAGTGCAAGATAAAGCCACGCATAGGGATTAAAAGGGATAAGCCCATCGATGGATAGGAAAATCGCACCCTGAATGAGCGTGATGAGGAGCACTGTATAGGCAAGCGAGGCGTGCCTTTGGAGCGGGTCAAGGACTACAGGTTTAAAGCACCATGTGATAATGGCGAGTGAAAAGGCGATATTTGTGATGAGGGCAGGATAGATTCCGAGGATTCCCATAGCCCAAAAGCTAATACGCCCGGCAATCCACAGAGCCATGAGGTATTGTAGTTTGCGTCCCACAAGGGGAATCGTGCCCGGAAATAGCTCAGGCACGCCCGTGAGCAAAAAGGCAGCGATCCCTGCGAATCCTACACCATAAAGTAGCTCATAAATATGCCATAGCAGAGGTTCGCTAAAAGGGGGCAAGGGCACAATCCCGCTAAAGCTAAAGCCCCATAAAATCGTGATGAGTGCTATATACCACGGCAAAATAAGGAAAAATGGGCGGAATCCATACGCCCAGCATGGGGATACTTCGCCCTGCGGATAGACATCGCCGTGTTTTGTGGCGTTTGTGTTATCGGACATTATCGCAGCTCCCATGTGAAAGTCTCAACTACCTTATGATGTGCCAAAAGCGCGTTGTTTTGCTCAATCAAGTAGGATTCGTTGCGTTTAAGCGGGGGAATCGTAAGCTCAAGTGTGTGGATAATCTCGCCCGGATCCGCTTTTAACAGCATGATACGATCGCCAAAACGTATCGCTTCTGCAGGATCGTGCGTGATGAGAAAAAGACTTGCATGTGTTTTATTTAGGTATTCCAAAAGCAGCGTGCTTAGCTCCTTTTTAATCCCAATATCAAGCGCACTAAAGGGCTCATCGAGGAATAAAAGGCGCGGATTCCCAATGAGTGCGCGCGCAAAAGAGACGCGCTGTCGCATGCCTCCGCTAAGATCTTTGGGAAACTTCTCAAAATCCCGCTCCTCCAGTCCAAAGCTCTTTGCAATTTGCGCGCTGCGTTCTAATGCCTCTTTGGCGGGAATCCTGCGACTTAATAGCCCCAGAGCGATGTTGTCTAGGGTATTTTTCCATGGCAACAAGCGAGGTTCCTGAAAGGCGATTGCATGGGAAGCGAAGCTATTTTCTATGCTCCCTTCCTGCACATCAAGAAGGTGCGCGCAGAGCTTTAAAAGCGTGCTTTTGCCTCCGCCGCTTGGACCAATGAGGGCGAGCGATTCTCCGCTTTGCAGGGTGAAATTAATATCTCTTAAAATCTCCGCATAGCCAAAGCGATGATTGAGGTTGCGGACGCTTAGTTTCTCCATGATTGCACCTCGCGTCTGATGGGCTCTAGGAGGACATATTCGACAAAAAGTAGCGTGCCAATCATCATACAGACTAGCGCTAGTGCCATAGGTGTATCCAGATGACTGCGCGCGATTGCGAGTTGCACGCCGATTCCATCGCTTGCGGAGAGGAGTTCTGCCATGACGACGATCTTCCAGCTCATGCCAAGGGCTGCGATATAGGAGGGGAAAAGATAAGAAAAAAGGTGCGGGAGGTAGAGATGATTGAGCTTTTGAGTCCATGAAAGGGCGAAAGCATCACACATCTCCTGCATTTCACCTTCAATTGTGCGACTGCCCTCAAGTGCGCCGACAAACACAATGGGAAATGAGGCGATAATCACGGTAAAAAGCACCGTCCCTTCGCCCAAGCCAAACCAAATCATCGCTAATACAATCCACGCAATCGGAGGAATCCCGACTAAAATCGTTACAATCGGGCGCGAGAGAACGCTCGCGGTGCGAAAGAGTCCCGCGAGGAATCCCAGTAACGAGCCAAGCAAAAGTGCGGCAAGAAGCCCTTTAGCGGCGCGCTCCAGTGTTAAGGCTAGGTGCGTTTGTATCTCAGGCATTGCCAAAAGTGTAAAGAGGGTTTGAAATGTCTCAAGAGGCGAGGGGAGTATGAGCTCGCCATAGATTTGATGTCCTATGTCCCATAGCGCGATAAACAGCAAAATCGAGGCGAGCGACCCCCATCCGCTCCATAGGGTCCAAGGAAGCTCTTTGAGAATTTTTAGTAACGTCTTCATGGAGGTTATCCCTATTTCGCCTCTTTATCTTTTGTGTCTATCTTGTGCTCGTAAAACTGCGCATTTGGAAGCTTGCCTCCGATGAGTCTAGGCTCGATGGAGTGCAAAATGGTAAAGAAATTCTCCAGCGATTCCTGCGATTGTTTGGTCGTGCGAAACTCAAAAGTGACGTGTGAAATCGAATCGCTAATCGCCTCAGCACTAAAGATGGGAAAATGCTTTGAGATAAGCTCGCCTGCCTCTTTTGGGTGTGTTTTATACCACATGAGGGCTTTAGCGTATTCCTGCGCGATACGATTTTTAAGCTCGCTATCGTGTGGAGCGATTGCGGCGATTCCCGCTTGAGGAATCTTAGAATCGCCCCCAAAAAGTCGCCCCCACTCTTTTTGCAAATCAATTGCCCGGTAGAGATTGGGTGCGATGAGTTTGAGCGGGAAATTGCCTGTTTTTCGCATTGCCATCGAGGTCGCAGGCTCGGCTAGGAGCGCGTGTTCGCCACGACGCAAAAGCAACATCTGAAGCGCATCGGGAGGCGAAGCGACGTAGTTAATTTTAATATCCACTCTAGGATTTAGTCCCGCTCTACCCAAAAGGGCTTGTAGAATAATATCGGGCATATCGGCTCTAAAGGGCACGATGAGCTCTTTGCCTTTGAGATCTTCGATTTTTTTCACATTAGGATCGCGGCTGAGGATTTCAAAAATCCCCCATATGGAGATTCCCAGTAGTTCAATATCTTGTCCTTTGTTGTGCAAAATCGCCGCGAGGTTGCTCGGAAGCGCAGTGAAATCGACCTCTTTTTTTAAAATAAGTGCGCGAAGTTCATCGGGATTATTCCACAAGCGAAACTCCACTCGCTCCGCAATATCCAGCAGTGCTCCGCTCTCTACCATGTATAAAAATGGGTGCGAGACGCTCGCGATGGGTCCTGAGAGGATAAGCTTCTCAAGCTTTTGCGCATAAAGAAAAGAGCAAAAGATTAGAGTCAAAGTGAGTATCTTTTTCATTATTTCTCCCATGAGTTTTTAATTTTCTCTGTGTTTTGATCTCTCTTAAAATTGCTTTCTTACGATTTCGCCCTGTGAGATGGGGCGAAACTCGTGTTTTGTGAAATTAAAAAAAGTAGCGAAGTCCCGCGTGGATTACGCAGCCGCGATCTGATAGGAGATGTTCATCGACTTTTTCATTTAGGATATTGTCGATTCCCATAAAGAGCCTGTAGCGTCCTTGAGCAGAGAGCATATAATCCGCGCCCAGATCGACAAACGTATTGGCTTTTGCCTTTTTGCGTTTATTAGGACTTTTTATACTTGATACGACGTAATCCTGTGCCCCGATGTGGCGGACATTTACACTAAAGAAGAGATTAGGAATCGTCTGATATTCGCTCTTTAGCACGATTGCGCGATCGGGTGTGAGGAGGAGCTTCTTTTTGTCCGCTTTGTTTTCGCTCTTTAGCTCCGACCAGCTTAGCTTCATTAGAAAATCCTCGCCCAAAGCATAGCTTAGATTCGCTTCGATTCCCGCTGTGTAGGCATCAGCGATGTTTTCAAAAGTAAAATAGTTGTTTATAAGTGTGCCTCTTTTGACCATTTCGATTTTATCTTTAAGGTCGTTATAAAAGAGAGCCACATCATAGCCAAAGCCCCCGGTTCGCCCGCTGATTCCCGCTTCATAAGCATTGACGGATTCTGGCTTTAGGTTGTAGATGTTCCATTTGAATGGAGGGTTGATTACTTCTGCACCAAACTGTCTCCCTGCGGGTGTTTGACGATTCATATATAGTTCGCGAATATCAGCGCTTCGGTAGCCTTGAGAGAAGCTTGAGCGCAGATTTATCTGCTCATTCAGGGCGTAATTGATACCAAACTTAAATGTAGCTTTTGATTTTGCATTAGAAATATCATCATAGCGTGCGCCTACAAGGACATTGAGATTATCGCTCGCTGCCCACTCCTCTTGCAGATAGAGGGCTTTATAGCCCACGGTGCGCGTATCAAATGCGCCATCTTGTCTAAAGACGGTCGCTTCGCGCTTCTCATCTCGATACTCTCCGCCCAGAGTGAGCAGATGGGTATTAAGCAGCAGATACTGAAGATAGCTCTCATAGGAGGTGATTTTGACATTCGCATCCATCACGCCCCCGCCTGAAGCCGCTTCGTTTGGAAATTGGAGGCTTTTCCACACGAGTGCAGTGGTGTTATTGCGCTTTTTGTAGAGAGATTGATAGATCCGCGCATAGAGCTTGAGATCTCGCATGAGTGCGATATTTGTGTCGATTCCCACGTTGAGCCGCTGATTCTCATCTTTGGAGCGCACGGGGATATTGTGAGCTATGGGATGGGAACCAAATCTTGTCTTGTGAGCTGCTGCGACATAGCGTCCCTCGCGCTCCTCTTTGAGGTAGCCCAGATCCCCGCCTAATGTGAAGGAATCGGAGACCTCATATTGCAAGCGAGCATTTAGATTAGAGACCCTCGCCTCTTCGCTTTGTGATTCCTTTGCGTTGTAGTAGTTTTTTAGACCGCTATTTTTGACTATATTAATCGCATTATTCTCAGGCTTTTCTAGGATCGAGCCTGGACCGAAGCCACTTCTCACATAGACATCAGCGAACTTCTCTTTGTCATGACGTGCAGCTTTAAGGAGACTACCGCCAAAACTATAAGATAGCCCCTCTTTCCTGCCGCGCAAATCAAGATCAAAAATCCCCTCAGCACCCTTACCCTGATAGTTTGAGCTTCCCTGAAGCCCGATACTGCCCTCAAGCTCTTTGGTGGGCTTTTTTGTGATAATGTTGATGACCCCCCCCATGGCATCTGCACCATAGAGCGCGCTGGCTGGACCTTTGATAATCTCAACTCGCTCAATCATCGAGACGGGAATCCGATCCAAGTCGTAAGGATTCTTCACCTCGCCCGCAAGACGCTTGCCATCAATGAGGAATAGTGTGCCTGCTGCGCCGATTCCCCGAATGGAAACGGCACTCTTATTTTTTGCACTGACAGATGGGAACGCGCCGTTTTGTAAAGTAAGTGAAGGAGCGTTTTTGAGAAGCTCTCGCAGTCGTCCCGCGTGGCTTTTTTGTATATCTTTCTCTGTGAGGACAATCACGGAAGATACGACACCATCGACATTCTTTTCACTTTTAGTCGCACTGGTGATCGTGATTGTCTCCAGCTGCTCACTCGCATGCAATGCCATGCAAACGCACAGGCTAAGGTAAATAAAATTCTTTTTCATAAAACCCTCCTTGTTAATTTTTAGCAATTTAAATTACACTATATATCATAAGGAGGCGAAAAAATGAAATTGATGGGAATCAGTCGCAAAATCCCGCCTCCAAGATATAAGAAAATGTAAAATTTGCTGGCGCATTCTATCGCATTTTTTGGGAATTACCATATCGTGTCGTAGAGAAGTATTAAGGAGATTTTAATAGGGTAGAATATTGCACTTTAAGAGTGCCTAATCTCTAGTATAAAAACAAAAAGCGGAACAAAAATGCTAAAATCTCGCTGATTGGAGAGCTTTTAGCAGATGAAATCGGCATTTTTACTGTAAACTGTTGCAAGAAGAATCGGTCATAGAAATCTGAAAGTGGAGTGGGTATGCGATTTTGGTCTAATTTCCGCCTAAAGAGCGTATATACGGAGATGATTGTTGCGCTCTCTTTTGGGGTGTTGTTGCCGATTGTCGGTTATACCTTTTTGCACGGTTACCATAAAAAGGGCATTCACGAGGTTCAAGCGCAGATAAGCTTGGAGTTTGACAAGCGTTTCGCAGAGCTACTTCAAGATCACTCCTTGTATCTTAGGAATTATTTGCAGAATTCCGCCTATTTTGATGTGGAGCTTGAGCGACCTGAAGCGATGCAAGCGGTGTGGGAGCGCATACTTTTGGGCATGGATAGCGTGGGATATGATGCGGCGATTCTCTACGATGAGGAGCACACGCCAATTTATTACCGATCCCGTGGCGATTCTCTGAAGCAAGAGGAGATCTTAGAGGTGATATCTAAGGAATCGTTCTCTGCTGAGCGTCCTGTGAATTCGAGCTACTTTGCCTCCCTCTCCGATGGCACGTTGGTGGAGATTTTTTCTGCACCTCTTTTGGGTTGTGTGGGTCCCTCGTGCAGAGAACTGAAGCTTGAGCAATTTTACGACGCCCTTAGAGGAGTCTACGGACATGTGGTCGTAGCGAATGTTTGGGATAGCGATTATGTGAAGAATCTGGAGCATGTGAGTGGGCAGAGGCTCACGCTCTTTGGACTTGATTCCCCTAGAGGTTCCTACGAGATTGTCCATTCACTGCGGGATTTTTTCGGGAATGATGTCGCGTTTTTGGGGATTAAGCTTGACAATCGTTTCATACGGATGATCGATCGCACGCTCTCTTTGCAAATGCTCCTGGTGAGTATCGGCGGAATCGCCATCGTAGTGGTGCTGATTTCGCTTATCTTCGTCTCCATACTTCGCCCTTTCGGACGGCTAAGAGAGATGTTGCGCTCAGGGGATAGGGATTTGCTTAAAAAGCTTTTGCTAAGAGAAGATGAATTCGGCGATATTGCCCAAGTGATCCGCCAATCCTTGCGGAAAGACGCCATGATTACGCAGATTCTCACGGCGATTGATCGTGGTTTTATAGTCTCTAAAGGCGATCTTAAAGGAAATATCACTTATGCGAATGACCAATTTTGCGAGACTAGTGGCTATTCGCGCGAGGAACTCATAGGGAAAAATCACAACATTGTGCGTCACCCCGATAACACGCGAGAATTTTTCACCATGATGTGGAAGCGTATCACTAGCGGCAATATTTGGGCGGGTGTTGTGAAGAATCGCGCAAAAAGCGGCGGAGATTATTACGTGCGTGCCGTAATTGCGCCCATTTTTGATGAAGAGGGAAAGATCGAGGAATATCTCTCAATCCGCACGGATATTACGGAGCTCTACGAGCAGATGCAGATGATTGTCTCGCAGACGACGGATTTGCTCACGGGGCTACCCAACAAATCTCGCCTCATGCAGGATTTGGAGGCTGGAGGAGGGCAGCCGCGCTGCCTGTTCTTTATGGACATCAATCAATTCCGCACGATTAATGACACATTCGGCGAGCGAGCGGGAGATGAGCTTTTGGTCGAATTTGTGCGGAGAATCGAGTCCCTCGCTCCGATTGGATCGGGAATGTATCGCCTAGGTGGCGATGAGTTTGCGATTCTTATCGATGATATGCGGGAATCGGAGAGTTTTGCCTTAAGTCTTCTTGAAAGTCTCGAGGAGCAGACATTCCGAATCGCGGATAACGACCTAATTGTGCGGGTGCGTCTCGCTTCTGCATGCGGGGTCGAGCTGCTTTATCAAAAATGCGATATGGCAATGAACTATGCCAAGACGAATAATCTCGTCTTTGTCGATTTTGATAGGAATAGCCAGATCCGCGATGAGCTCGATAAATCCCGCGAGATTACACGCATGATCCAAGAGGCGATCCGCTCGGATTTTGTGCAGCCTTATGGACAGAAAATCGTCAATGCAAAAGACCCCAGCCAGTTTAAAATCGAGACTTTGATGAGAATTGTCGATGACAAGGGCAAAGTCACTTCGCCTTTCATTTTCCTTGAGCAGGCGAAAAATACGCGCCTCTACTCCAAGCTTACGCGCATGATGATGAAACGGGTTTTTGAGCATTTCACGGATAAAAAGGTCGAATTTTCCATCAACTTGACGTTTGAAGATCTTCAAGATTCAGAGACCACGGGGCTTGTTTTGGAAACAACCAAACGCCTCAATCTCGGGCAATACGTGACCATCGAGCTTGTGGAGAGCGAGCAGATTGCATTTAATGAAAAGATTACGGAATTTATCCAGCAGGCGAAGCTTTTGGGCTGCAAGATTTCACTTGATGACTTTGGTAGCGGCTATTCAAACTTTGACTACATTTTGCGCGTGGGAGCGGATTTTATCAAGATTGATGGCTCGCTTGTTAAAGACATTAATGTGGATAAAAACGCCTATCTCACCGTCAAGACGATCGTCTCGTTGGCAAAAGAGCTTGGAATCCTTGTCGTCGCGGAGTTTATCCATTCACAAGAGGTCATGGATACGGTCGTGGGCTTGGGCGTAGATTATCTGCAGGGCTTCCATCTTCACCAGCCTGAGGAGCTTGGGGCACTTTTAGCAAATATCCGAGCACAGCAAGAATCAGAAGAATCGGCGCAATCAGAAGAAGAGCCACAGAATGAGGGGGGGGGGGCGGATTCTTAAGCAAGAATCGTAAGCCCGCTTAAGTTCAAAGCATTAGCCGTGCGCGAGATTTCCAAAAGGGGTAAATATGAAATGCGGCTGTTATGCGCACCTCAAAGTGGCGAAATTTGTCGATTTTGGCGTCTATCTTTGCGATGAAGCGGGCAAAGGAGAGGTATTGCTTCCGCGACGATATGTGCCCGCAGAGCTTCAAATCGGCGAGAAGCTCGAGGTGTTTCTCTACACAGACAGCGAGGATCGGCTCATCGCCACGACGCTTAAGCCCCTTGCGAAGCTCGGCGAAATTGCAGCACTTAGGGTCGTAAGCGTCGCTATGCAGGGGTGCTATCTTGATATGGGAATCTCAAAGGATCTATTCATGCCCTGCAAAGAGCCTGCGCGCTTTTGTGTGGGGGATTTGGTTGTGGTGTGGATCGACCTTGATAGGGAAGGGCGGCTTATTGCGCGACTGGGGATTAAGGAGCGGCTAAAGAGCGCGCCCCAATCGCTCAAAGCGCACACTGAAGTGGAGGTTTTGCCTTTTGAACACTCCTCTCTTGGCTATGGTTGTGTAGTGAATGGTCGCTATTTTGGCATGCTTTTTAATAATGAAGTTTTTGTAAAGCTGGCACTTGGGAATCGCTACAAAGCCTATATCAAGGCAATACGAAGCGATGGTAAGATTGATTTAAGGTTGCGAAAAAGTCAGGAATCGGGCGGACTTGCAAGCGAGGTCGCGACACTGTTGCGGGTGCTAAAGGAGGCAGGCGGATCGCTTATGTTGCACTACGATTCTGCGCCAAAGGAGATTATAGAGCGCACGGGATTGAGCAAAAAGGGCTTCAAGCGCGCGCTCACTTGCGCTCTAAAAGAGGGAAAAATCAAGCTTTTAAATACCAAAAAGACGCAAAATAGCGGGAATCCCACTCCTTGCGGTATTGCTCTGCAGCACTAAATACAAACAATGCGCGCGCGGATTCCCGCCTTGACTCTTCACTTTGGGCAATCCTTGTGGAAGATTTTGACGCGGTGTGTTTTTGATTTGTTTTGTGTGCGCAATTCCTAGCATTTGATTCTCCTTCATATCCCCCCCATATTCTTTCTCTTGGATTTCCGCATTGATTCCCAACAAAACTCCTTACGAGGCAGGAATCAAGGGCTTTTTGTATTTGATTCCCATTTTAACTTCTTGTTTTTGCTTTCGCTTCCTTAACTCCCCTCCGACTCCTCGATTCCCGCTTGGATTTCCCCAAGGATTCCCGCTCTAATTCCTTGCGGATTCCCCACTCGATTCCTCACCCTTTCTACTTCTCGCACGGATATTCCCCGCGGGTAAGCAAACAACCACAGCCCAAACACATTCAATCCACCTAGTCCAGTCATTTAAGAATTTTTACAGTATCATAGACTGCACATCTAGATTCCGACCCTCTCTCTGCGTAAGATGGCAGGGGGGGGGGGGCGAGCTTTTAGATAGCTTAACCCAAGGAATGCGAAATGAAACGACACGCTTTTACGATGATCGAAATCATATTCATCGTCGTCATACTGGGAATCCTCACCGCCGTTGCGATCCCCAAAATGTCCGCAAATCGGGTCGATGCGATGGCAGCTACCCTCAAGCAGGACATCGCGACGCTCATACAGGCGGAGGCGGCGATGCATATAGGGCAGAATGGAGATGCCTCTAATCATTGGGAGCCCAATTGGGCAGTTACCCACATCACTAAGTCACTTTGGAAAGTAAATGATCTCACAGATCCCGAATTTCCTCTTCCTCTTACTTACAGCACTTTGGCAGTCGATGGCGGGAGTAATGCTACTATGCATAATACATGTATTGGTCTAGGAAAGACGTATGAGCCGGAGCATGGGGTCATACTGTTTGTTGCCGTCCGAGATAGCCCTGTGTGCAGGAAGGTTTGGAAGCCGGGTCGTCATGAGTTCGTCCTTACTCCTAAAGAAGTGCAGTTCTAGCTTTTGGTATGCGAATTTGTAAGCAGGATTTTTGCGGATTTCCTACGGAGTTGGCAGAAATCTACGCGGTTTTCTATTCTTTTTTATTAAAGGAAGCTTGGGGAGGGCAGGGGCGAAAATGCCCTAGAACTTATAGCCATAGCCTATAAAAAATCCGTTGTATTTTAGCTCTTGTGTGCCATAGGCGATGATGGTCTGTGGCGTGCCACCCATAAAATTTATGTCAAATTTCACGCTATCGTGGCGGAATCCAAGCTCAATCTCATGATGCTCGGCAAGCTCAAGAATCATGCCAAGCTTAAGACCTGCTGTGCCTGCGCTGATTTCGTGGTTGTAGTCATCAGCCATGGAAGTGGAGCCGATATTTGCTCCAAGGAGCGCGCGCCAATTATCGCTAAATTTAGGCGTATAAGCATAGCCAAAAAGCCACATTGAGATCTCTCGTTCCTTGAGTGCAAACTCACGCTCAAACGTGCGATACTCAAAATAGACTCGATGATTTGGCGTAAAGCGATAGCCGATGTTGATGCCGGGTCTTTGGACTTTCCTGTCTTTATCGAGGTTTTGTGTGAGCGAATACCCCATGGGAAGGTCGATTGCCGTGTGGCTTGTGGAGTTTAGTAAGTCTAGCCCCACGCCTAGATAAAAGCCATTCTCACTCCCCTCGTGTGCTAGGAGTGAAGTGCTTAAAAGCACTGTGAGCAACGAACTTCTGCCAAAATTCATAGGACTCCTTTTTAGAGATATTTGCATTGTATCAAAATAGCACTGCCTAGGAATCCTAGGCACAAAATGGGCGCACTCACATAGAAATTCCACATAAAAAGGCGGGAATCCACGCCCTCATAAAGAGCAATCACCGAGCAATTTTATTCGTGCGCAAAAGCTCCCCAACGACAGTAATAATGGACTGCAATTTTTTGTTTTGCTCCTCTAGGCGTGCAGGGTCATAGCTGCTCTCAAGCAGGGAATCGCCACTTTTTACCAAGAAGCCATCGCTACTAATAAGGCTCGTCGTCTCGCCCCCGAGATTGTAGATGAGCTCCCCATCTCCATGATTCTTGAAAATGGAATGGGTGAGCGAATAAAATGGGTCTTTAAAGCCTAAAAGATCAATGATGGTAGGCATAATTTGAAGCTGGTGCGAATAGGCAGTATGGATGCCCGGTGCGATATGTTTAGGCGAATAAAAGACACACGGGATACGGAATCGCGACCTAAGCGTCCAATCCCTGCCCAAGCCGTTTGTGTGATCGGAGAATAGGATAAAAATCGTATCCTCAAACCAAGGCTCTTTCTTCGCTAAACGCATGAACTCCCCAAGCGCCCAGTCGGAGTAGTGGAGCATATTTTTAAAGGCATTTACCCCATGTCCGTCATCATAGGGGAATTTCTCAAATCGCTCCTGCAAGCGTGGGAACTCCACGTGCGTCGTGCCTGTAAAGAAAAATGCAAAGAAATTTCGCTTGCTTTTGTTAATTTCGCCTAAAAGCTTCATGTATCCTTCGTAATCCCAGCCAAATTGCGCACCTTTAGGATTGGGATAATCCAGCATAACGGGCATATCCTCCATACCAAAGTAGCGATCAAAACCAAGCACATTAGCGATTGTGTCCATGTAGTAGCTCCCGCGCTTGCTCGTTTGCATCATGATGGACTCATAGCCGTTGTTTCTTAGGATATTGCCGAGCTTCGTGATGTTGGAATTCTCAAGTCCAAAGCCGAGATTGGGATAGCCTTGGAGCGGGACGATTCCCGTCAATGCGGACTGTATGCCCTCAATAGAGCGACTGCCATTGGCGAAGAAATTTGAGAATCGTAAGCCATTTCGTGCGAGCTCATCGAAGTTTGGCGTTACCGCCTCGCCTTTGCCCTCGAAGCTGTCGATAAACTGCGGCATCCAGCTCTCCATAAGGATAAAGACGATGTTTAGGTTGCTCCGCTCGTTGTTATAGGATTTTTCCAGCGGATATTCGCTCGCATTCAAGCCGAGATTGGCTAACGCCTCATCCATGGGGTAATAGGCGTAATTGTGTCGCCCCATGCGCTTGTGGTAGATAAAGGAGGTAAAAATGCCATTGAGGCTGAGTGCGCCAAATTTCTGAGAGCCGTTAGCAAAGGCATTTGAAATAGAGATGGGCTTGCTTGTGATTGTCCCTCTAATAGCGAGGAATCCGACTAGAAGCATAGCAATAAATATTGCGACGCGATATTTTTGAGCGAGCGGGATCGCACTTTTTTGGATTTGTGTTTTATATAGGAGGTAGATTCCCGCGATGATTAGGAGTAGCCCAAAAAGCAAGTGATAAGGATAAAGCACGGGCAGCTTCACAAGCCAAAGGATTTCGGTGGAGAGTCGGAAAATCTCATCGCCCATGTGCCTTTGCACTTCTTTAAAATAGATGACATCGCCCATGAGCGCGAAGACAAATATCACAAGCATGACCGAAGCATACGCGAAATAGAGCCTGTCAAGCACTTTGTAAGGGCGAATGAATGGCAGGCTCTGCACCAAAATAAGGGGAGATAGGAATGTAAAAATGACGTTTAGGTCAAATCGAATGCCCTGAATGAACGCAAGTATCGTGTCTTTGAAGGATAGCTCGCCAAAATAGTCAAAATATTCGACGTAGAGCCAGCCTCGTGTGAGTGCAAATACCGCTAGAAATATCAAAATCAGCGA
Organism: uncultured Wolinella sp.; assembly: GCA_963540505.1. Taxonomy (GTDB): domain Bacteria; phylum Campylobacterota; class Campylobacteria; order Campylobacterales; family Helicobacteraceae; genus Wolinella. The sequence continues at coordinate 74,077 of CAUTMV010000003.1, read as the reverse complement.
TAAAGATTTTTTATAATTCATAATCATTGACCTTTCAAAAACACAACCAAAGCTCTAGCGTCCGAGCTCTTTTTCGAGCTTCACAATTCGCTCCCACGTATTAATCACGGAATCGGGGTTTAGAGATATGGAGCTGATTCCCTCCCTGACGAGGAATTCGGCGATCTCGATGTAGTCGCTTGGTGCTTGACCACAGATTCCGCAATATTTGCCCGCTTGTTTCGCCGCGCCAATGGCTTGAGCGAACATCTTAAGCAGGGCGGGGTTGCGTTCATCAAAGGCGTGGCTCACAAGCTCGCCGTCTCTATCTACGCCAAGAGTGAGCTGGGTGAGGTCATTAGAGCCGATAGAGAAGCCATCAAACATCTGCAAAAACTCATCAGCCAAAATCACATTCACGGGCAGTTCGCACATTACGTAGATTTCAAGCCCGTTTTCCCCTGAGACTAGCCCGTTTCGGCGCATGATTTCAAGCACTTTTTTGCCCTCTTCAGGCGAGCGCAGGAAAGGAATCATCACTTTCATATTGGTAAGCCCCATCTCACTTCGCACGCTTGCGAGTGCCTGACACTCCCACTCAAACGCCGGTCGATACGCCTCAGAATAGTAGCGACTAGCTCCGCGGTAGCCTATCATCGGATTCTCCTCGTGGGGCTCGTATTCCGCTCCGCCGATCATGCGACGATATTCGTTGGTTTTGAAGTCGCTGGTGCGCACGATGACGGGATTGGGATAGAACGCACTCGCAATCATACCCACACCCTCGGCGATTTTTTTGGTGAAGAAATCTTTGGGATTCTCATAGCCTGCCATGATTTCTTGGATTGTCTTGGCATCGGCGATATTTTTCTTGCCATTTTGCATATCTACAAGCGCGAGTGGATGGGCTTTGATGTAGTTGTTGATGATGAATTCCATGCGTGCCAGTCCGACACCGTTGTTGGGAATCTTGGAGAAATGGAAGGCTTTTTCCGGATTCCCCACGTTCATGTAGATTTTTGTTTTGGGCTGCTCTAGGTTTGAGAGATCGACGCTCTCTACTTTGAAATTGTGGATTCCCGCATAGACAAAACCCTCTTCGCCCTCTGCACATGAGACGCTCACCTCCATGCCCGTCTCCAGCTTCTCCGTCGCGCCGATTGCGCCTACAATCGCAGGCACGCCTATTTCACGCGCGACAATCGCCGCGTGGCAGGTGCGTCCGCCGCGATTAGTGATGACAGCGGCAGCCTTTTTCATCGCGGGTTCCCAGTCCGGATCGGTGTTGTCTGTTACAAGAATTTCACCCTCTTTAATCTCGGACATATTGACGATACTCTCAATCACGCGCACCTTGCCATGTCCGATTTTCCCGCCGATCGCCTTACCTCTTAGGAGAATTTCCCTCTTTTTGTTTTTCTCTTCAAAGAGATACTTCTCAAGCTTATTGCCCCCTTGCTTCATCTTTTGGCTCTGCACGGTTTCCGGACGCGCCTGCACGATATATAGCTCGCCCGTGATGCCATCTTTAGCCCATTCCATGTCCATCGGTCGATATTCGCCCGCCTCTTTGGAGTAGTGATTCTCAATAATTACCGCATAGCGCGCAAGTGTGAGTAGTTCGTCATCGGTTATGGAGAAGCTGTTCATCTCCTCCTGTGTGGTGGGAATATTTTTCGTCGGATGTTCGCTACCCGGAGCGGCGTAGACCATTTTTAGGTGCTTGTGTCCTAATTGACGCTTAATAATCGGGCGTTTCCCCTGAGCGAGCGTGGGCTTAAAGACATAAAATTCATCGGGATTGACCGTCCCGCCCACGACATTTTCGCCTAACCCCCAGCTGGACGTGATAAAAACCGTATCCTTAAAGCCTGTCTCTGTATCGATAGAGAACATCACCCCCGAGCTCCCCTTATCGCTTCGCACCATCTTTTGCACGCCTACGCTAAGCGCGACTTTGAAGTGGTCAAACCCTCGTGAAGCGCGATAGCTCACGGCTCGATCGGTAAAGAGTGAGGCAAAGCAGGATTTCACGTAGTGGATTAGCTCTTGATGTCCCTGCACGCTTAGATAAGTATCTTGCTGCCCCGCAAAAGAGGCGTCGGGAAGATCCTCAGCCGTGGCGGAGCTTCGCACGGCGACATCAGCTTGCTCCATGTTGTATTCGCTGCTGAGCGCAGAATACGCCTCCAATATCTCCTCGCGAAGATCCCCGGGCAAGGGCGTCCCAAAAATCATATCGCGGACTTTTTTGGAGCGAACTTTCAAGACATCAATTTCGGTTACATCAATATCCTCAAGAAGCGAGCGGATTTTGTCTCGAATTCCCGCGCTATCAAGCAGATACCAGTAGGCTTCACTGGTGATTGCAAAGCCGTTTGGGACTTTGATCCCCATAGGCACAAGCTCTTGAAACATCTCTCCAATGCTCGCGTTCTTACCGCCTACAATAGGAACATCACGGTTGTTCAGCTCCTTAAAAAACTTGATGTATTTCATCGTCCTTCACTCCTTAGACATATATGATGGGTGGCATTCTACAAAATTTAGTTAAAAATATTCCTAGATTCTCAAAGCAACGGGTTTCATCTCTACTTTATCGCCTTTTAAGTAAAATCCGCCGCTTTCACAGCGGGAATCGACCCTCTTTTGAAATACCGTTTAAGGACTAGGCATTATGGAAAATCTCCCAACGCTACTTAAAAATCACAAACTCTCGCAAGCGGACTATGAGCGGATTATCGAGATTCTTGGGCGCGAGCCAAATCTCGTGGAGCTCGGAATCTTCTCGGCGATGTGGAGCGAGCATTGTAGCTACAAATCAAGCAAGAAATATTTAAGTGCTTTCCCTACCAAAGCCCCATGGGTGATCCAAGGACCGGGTGAAAATGCCGGTGTAATCGATATTGGCGGGGGATATGCCGCGGTTTTTAAGATGGAATCGCACAATCACCCAAGCTTCCTTGAGCCCTATCAGGGCGCAGCCACGGGTGTGGGCGGGATTATGCGCGATATTTTTACCATGGGTGCGCGCCCTGTGGCGAGCCTGAATTCCATTCGGTTTGGTGATATTCGCCGTGATGATGAGATGGGGAAAAAACATCGCTATTTACTCAAAGGCGTCGTCGCGGGAATCGGTGGCTATGGCAACTGCATGGGCGTGCCTACGATTGGCGGGGAGATGAGTTTTGAAGAGTGCTACAACGGCAACATTTTGGTCAATGCTTTTACACTCGGGATTGCCAAAAGTGATGAGATATTCTACGGACGCGCCGAGGGGAGCGGGAATCCCGTCATTTATGTTGGGAGCAAAACGGGGCGCGATGGGCTGGGCGGCGCGGTGATGAGCAGTGATAGCTTCAGTGAGGAATCAAACGCCTTGCGTCCGACCGTGCAAGTGGGTGATCCATTTTCTGAGAAGTTGTTGCTTGAGGCGTGTTTGGAGCTTTTTAAGACCGATTACATCGTAGGAATCCAAGACATGGGCGCGGCAGGGCTGACTAGCTCAAGCTTTGAGATGGCGGGGCGTAGCGGGAGTGGCATGATTATGCATCTAGATCGGATTCCCATGCGGGAATCGGGCATGAGTCCCTATGAGCTAATGCTAAGCGAAAGCCAAGAGCGCATGCTCCTTTGTGCGCGCAAAGGGTGTGAAGAGCGGGTTTTGGAGATTTTCCGCAAATGGGAGCTTGATGCAGAAGTGATCGGCGAGGTGACAAATAGCGGGAAAATGGAGCTATTTTGGCATGGAGAAAAATGCGCAGAGATTCCCATTGCGCCGGTGAGCGAGGAGGCTCCGATACTTAGTCGCCCTGCAAAGAAGCCCGCCTATTTGGAGGCTTTACAGAAGCAAAAAGTCAATCTCTGCGCGGGAATCTCGCCCAAAGAGGCGTTTATGAAGCTATGGAGAGCACCTGAAGTGCTCGATAAATCATGGGTTTATAGCCAGTATGATTCCATGGTGCAGAGCAATACAATCATCGGTGCGGGCGCGCTTGATGGGAGTGTGGTGCGTGTGAGGGAGAACGGAGCGGCTTTGGCGATGAGTGTGGATTGCAATGCGCGCTACTGCTACCTAAATCCGCGCGAGGGGGCGAAGCTCGCCGTGGCTGAGGCAGGGCGGAATGTCGCTGTGCGCGGGGCTAGAGCGTTGGCGATTACGGATTGTCTGAATTTTGGGAATCCTGAGAATCCCGAAGTAATGTGGCAATTCTCCGAAGCGTGCGAGGGGATCAAAGAGGCGTGCAAAGAGCTTGAAACACCCGTAGTGAGCGGCAATGTCTCGCTCTATAATCAGAGCAATGGCACAGATATTTTCCCCACGCCGAGCATTGCTGCGGTAGGCTTATTAAAGAGCGCGCAGAGGGTGCTTTTTAGCGGCTTTAAAGAGGAGGGGAATCTCATCGTGCTTTTGGGCGAGAGTGCGAGCGAATTTGGCGGAAGCCTCTACCAAAAGGAGATTTTGGGAAATCTGGGCGGAGATGCGCCAAAGATCGACCTAAAAAAGGAGCGCACACTGTGGAGATTCCTAGAAGAGGGCAATGAGGCGGGAATCCTAGCGAGTGCCAAAGATGTAAATCTCGGCGGAATCGCCCTTGCGCTCGCTAAATCAAGCGTGCTTGGGAATCGTGGCTGTAAGGTGGAGAGTAATCTTGGAGTGGATATTTTTAGCGAGAGCGCAAGTCGCGCAATTATCGAGGTTAGCAAAGAGAATCTGCCCCACGTAGAAAACCTAGCCAATAGACTGGGAATCGCCCATAAAATCTTAGGTAAAATCGGGGGCGAGCGAGTGGAAATCGATGGGATTTCCTGTTCGCTTAAAGAACTTGCGACGGTCTATTATGAGGGCTTTAGGAAGCTTGTTGAGAAGATTTGAGAGGCTTATTTTTCTTCTATTTTTAGGCACTTTTGCGTGGGGATTCCCCATTTTGAAGCACCAGCTGAGCGATTTTTATGACCGAGTGCATGCGCAGTCGCTCTCAAGGGATTTCGTCCGATTCCGCACGCGTTTGCTCATCTCGCATGATGCTTACAAAATGATTTTAGACCCTGAGCAAAAGGCGCAGCTTATCCATCATCTCGTGCTTGTGAGAGGCAAGATTGAGCGATTTATCTATCTGAGCGAGTTTCGCGGCGTGGGAATCGCAAGCAATCAAGGGGTGTATCTGCGCTTTGATGTGCGTTATTTTGAGACGCTCAAAGATGTAGGAATCGGCGGAGATTTTGTCGCGATGTGCGTCCTGCCGAGGTATGATAAATGCCTGCTACTCGGGTATGAGGCGTTTTAGCCCGATATTCATTCTAAATCTACTCCTTTATTCTGAAGATTTTCTTAAAAAATATTTAAAACATCACGTTGGTGCGGAATGCTTTTTTAAACGCGCGTTAAACATTTCGCCCAAATTGAAATTTACAGCAAATTCTTTCATATAAGTTAAATTTTAATACTCATTTTGCCCATCTTCCGCCTTTTAAGTCGCTTGATGATACGCTATATTCGTTGAAGTATAACGATATTTCAACGAACAAGTTTTAACAAAAAGGAGGAGAATATGGGGTGTTTTAGATTGATGAAGTCGGCACTCGCCTGTTTTACGCTGATTACCGGCAGTGCTTTTGCCGCTGCGAACTTTCCCGCACCAAAGAGTGCCTGTCTTACCTGTCATGATGGAATCGAGCCCTTTGTTGCGCACGATACGCAGATGGCGCAGCAAATTTATGCGCTGGGTGCTGGCGTGGGCGATCCAAACGGTTGCGTCGTGTGCCACGGCGGTAACCCAAAGGAGCTAAAAAACGTAGCCAAAGCCCATAGCGGCGCGCCAAAGGGAAATTTGCTTGATTTCTTTACTCCGGCTCCGGGCGGTCTTAGCGTGATAGATAAAACCTGTGGTGTCTGTCACGCCGAGCAAACTTCAAGCATAGCAAAGTCTATGATGAGCACGGACGCGGGCAAAATCAAGGTCATAACTTATGGCTGGGGGCTTGATAACGAGGACTTTAAGCATCGATTTGCCAACCATCACACCAAAGATGAGGACGGATTCGAGCCCGTTTATGGCAGTGAAATTTACAAAACGTATATGAAAGAGCTCGCCGCACAGCATAAAGATCAGTTCCCTAGTGAACTAAAAGCCATACCAAAAACCAACTTCGCAACGCTCAAAAACAAGCCTGAAGAGGCAGTGTATGATTATTTGCGAAACTGCAACGCCTGTCATTTGATGTCTAAGGGCAAGCAGCAACGCGGGCATTATAGGGGGCTTGGCTGCTCGGCGTGCCACGTCGCATACGGTGTAGAGGGCTACTATGAGGGCGAGGACAAGGCGATTGATAAAACTAAGCCCGGTCACATGCTCACGCACTCAATGCAAGGTAGCAGAAAATCCAAAGTCAAAGTAAATGGTGGCGAATACAGCGGAATCCAAATCTCGACCTGCAACGCCTGCCATTCATCAGGCAGACGCGTGAGCTTGCAGTATCAGGGCTTATTCCCCGTGGATCGCGGTGGGGCGTATATACCTTTTGATGATCATGGCAAGCTTCAGCAGCCAAATGCGACCTACCTCTATAAACACATTAAAGAGGACGTTCACAATAAAGCAGGTATGCTCTGCCAAGACTGCCACACAAGCCCCGATATGCACGGAAATGGCAACATCGGCACGGTGGCTTTGGGCGATGTGGAGGTCGAGTGTCAAGACTGTCACGGCACGCCCGGCAAGTATCCGTGGGAGCTTAAACTGGGCGTAGGCGATGAGCTTTTAAATCCTGCGAAGATAAAAGACGCGAATCTAAAAAGCATGCTTACAAAAGAGACTCCAAGAGGACTAGCTCAAGAGCCCATGAATGTAACGCAAAGTTTCGCTGCTACGTATGATAAGAAGGACGGCTATCTCATTACCGCGCGGGGAAATGCATTTGGCAATGTCGTAAAAGATGGCAACAAAGTGATCCTTCACTCTGCAAGCGGTAAAGATCTTGAAGTGCCCGTGCTCAAAGAGATCGAGAAAAACGGCAAATGGAAGAATCCGCAAGGTCGCCTCGCTATGGTCGGAGCCGAAAAACACCTGCAAACGATGGAATGCTACGCATGCCACGCGACGTGGGCGTCTTCATACTACGGATACGATTACAGCATTGATTTTAGCAATGGTCAAATGATGATCGACTGGGTGGCTTCGGCTGAAAAAATCGGCAAAGACGGCACACCTACGGATTTTGATGGCAAGAGTTTTGTAATGCAAAAAGGCGGCTCGGCGGGGGATTATTCACACGCGAGATTTGAAGAGCCGATCTTAGGCATTAATGGCGAAGGGCGCGTAACTCCGCTTGTGGGCGTCATACAGACTGTGGGCACTGTCATCGATGAGAAGGGCAAAGTGCTACTGCTTAATAACGTCGCAAAAAGGAAAGATGGTATGCTTACCATCGACATGCAGCCGCTCAATCCCCACACGACCACAAGGGAAGCCAGAGAGTGCAACGAATGCCATCAAAACACTAAAACGATGGGCTTTGGCTTGCGCTTGGGTGAATTTGACGCTACGCCGCAGGAGCCGAAGTTTATGGGTGTAAAAGACGTCAACGGTAAGATGCTAAGCAAGCACTATAATGTGCAGATAAATGGCATTAAAAACCTCCATACCGGCGATTTTATGCAGGTTTTGGACAAAGATGGCAAGCAGAAGATGAGGGTCGATTCTCACTTTGAGAAATCAAGTCCGCTTCGCAAGGAGCAGATTGAATCGCTCAAAAAAGATGACTACATGCAAAAAGCGCGAGATAATCTCAAGAAGCTGGACGCTCGTCGATAAACTCTAAAAGCGGTCTGTTCGCAGACCGCTTTGATTTTGAAGCGCTCCTCTTTTTTGTGACAGTGTGAGAATCGGCTAGACTCTTAAGATGAATCGTCTAAAAAGTCTGTAAATGCTTTTTTGTAAAGTGCGGCTTATCGCTAATCTCGATAAATTCGGAATTTGGAATAATTTTTGCAGTGTTTACGCTGCTAGAAATGCACATATGTGTCTGCTTTTGAGTGGCGAATTACAACGGGAGGCTGTAGCTCGCTAACACTAAAACTCCACTCCTTCGCCTGAAGCGCGATCTCATATCCTACCGCCACAGAGCGCTCTTTGATAAGCTCCCACAGCTCTCCTGCGTATTGATTATATTTTTGCACAAAAAATTCGTCCGTTTTTTCTCTAGTGTTGCTTCTGGTGAAGTGATATAGGGGCTTTAGTTCACTATAATATTCGCCATAACCGTGCAAAATTTCATTATCATAAATCGCGCCAAGTCCGCTGTAAATATAGACTCCTAGGGCTCTTTGCTCTCTCAAAAAGGAATAATTTTTGATGAATACGACAAGAGAGCTCTTTTGAGGGCGAAGGATATTCTAAGCTTTGAACTTAGGAATCCGCCCTCTATTTGAGAACTGTCAAAGCGCGTAAGGCTCAATGAGCTTAAACTGAAGCTTGGATTTAAGCGATTTTTACTCAAACGCCTTATGAATTTTTAAGAGACATGAGAATGAAAATTGCCCTAGATTTGGTGCGGAATTCTGAGATGAGTCTCACTGAAATCTCCGCACACATCGGACTAAAAAGTCAAAGCTACTTTAGCAAGCTTTTTGTCAATATTACAAGCCTTGCCACAAGATGTAACGAAACGGAGAAACTACTACTTTTTGGAGCGAAATGAATGGGGGGGGGCAAATGGTGTCAAGAGAGAGACTTGAACTCTCGACCTCCGGCTTATGAGACCAGCGCTCTAACCAGCTGAGCTACCTTGACGGCTTTAAAGAAGCGGAATTTTATTTGAATACCACGTAAAAGTCAAGGAAACAGGAGAATCTAATCCTCATAAAAAAGGGCGGGAATCCTCTCGGATGTAGCGTAGCCCAAAGTGTTATAATGCACGGCAAAAAGGAGTGAAAATGGCGAGAATATTAATCAGTTCGATAGGGACGGGAGACGAAGAGAATAACAGTTATAAGCTTGCCAATTATGAAATAGGCGGTAAAATCTATAGAGAGGAAAAGTTTATTGCTAAGGCGTTGTGCGAGCATTTGAAAATAGATAAGCTATTTCTGGTAGGAACTCGGGGCTCCATGTGGAGGGCTGTTTTTGAGGATTTTGGCGGAGATCATGAGACGAGCCTGAAAATACTCAAAGCTAAAGAAAATAATAATCTAGCCGAATTTATCCCGAGTATTGAAGAAATAATAGACAAGAAGCTCGGTACCAAAGGCTCGAAGTGCTTTATCATCGAATACGGAGTAAACGAAGAAGAGCTGTGGGGGAATTTTGGCAAATTTTATGAGATTTTTAGAGAGCACATGGAGCCGGCTACCGATGAGATACATCTTGACATCACACACTCTTTTCGCTCGCTTTCGCTTATGAGCTTTGTTATGAGTGAATTCACCTCAAACTCACTGGGCAAAGAGCTGGATATACGAGGTGTCTATTACGGTATGCTCGAGTGTGCGAGCAAGGACAAAGAGATACCATTTGAAAAAAAGATAGCACCCATCGTAAATTTAGCTATGTTTTTTAAATTGCTTAGATGGTCAAAGGCGATAAGGGAGCTTAAAACCTACGGAAATGCAAAGGAGATTTTGTTATTGCTCAAACAGGATGAAGGCAAGGTAACAAAATTTGAAAATTTCACCAGTGCTCTTAGCATGTCGGACATAATGAGCCTCAAGAGTGCAACGGCAAACCTCAAAACGGAAATTTCCTTTTTCAAAGATAGCAAAAACGAAATCTATAAGCACATTAGCAGCGATTTGGAAGAATTTATAGAAATGCTTGATGTAGAGTCTCTGTCGCTACTTCAATACAGGATGGCAGAGTGGTATTACAAGAGCCAAAATTATGCCTTAAGCTATGTCATGTTGGCGGAAGCTATTGTGAGTGCGGTAGCTGAAGACAATAGATTGGATGTCAACAAGAACTATTCCAACGTGAAAGGTAAAAAAGGAGAGTATGGAAGCGATAAAGCTAAGAATATATTAAAAAAGAAGAGGAAAGATGAATTAAGCAAGATTTATAATAAAGTCTCAAGAATACGAAACAATATAGCGCATGCACGTTATAACAGCAATAGACAGGGTACTAGTATTAGTAGTGCACAGCATGCTGTTGGGAATCTGCCTCTCTACATAGGAAAAGTCAAAAGTTTATTTGAAAACAAAAAATAGAGATGTTTGCCAAGAGCTTAGAGCGGGTATTTACGAAAAATGCTCTAGGCTTGACTTTTCAACCTACGCACTATTTCAAAGCCACTTCGTTTCCCAATTCCCTCCCTTTTCCTCCGATTCTTAGATTTGCGAACTTTTTTAGCTTAAAAATGCCCCTTTTTGGTTAAAATCCCGAGAAATAAGTTCGCAAATGTCCCTTTTTAAAAAAGGGCTCTTGTAGATTTGCGAACTTTTAGTTGTGCTTAAGTTTCAAACTCCCTATTTTAGGGCTCTCCGAAACTTAGATACTGCTTAAAGTTCGCAAACCTATGAAATTCAAAAAAATTAAAAGAGATTTGCGAACTTTTTTGAAACAACAAAGCCCTATTTTAGGCGTTCTTTCACTTATCATTGTCAAATTTGGGGAGTTACTCTTTTTAAAAATCGATACATTTGCGAACCTTTTCGCACTTTTGGTTGATTTTAGGCACTCTAAAAGCTCTTTTCTTAAGTAAATTCACTAATTTTTCTCCAAAGAGCATAGTCTTTTAGGCTATTCAACCAATCCTGACCCGATTAAGGGGATTTGGAGCACGGCGACCCCTCCATATGTGGTCAAAAAGTCCCTTGTGATTTAGATGTGCGTGTCTTGCGAAAGCAAAAAGTAAAACGCTCAATAAACACAGCCACTTTACAGCTCCGCAGGGGTGGATAATCGAGAAAAATATTGTAAAATCCAAAGGTAGGGATTCCTCTGATGGAGATAGTTTAAGTCGCAAGGAGCGAATAGATGAAGCAGGTGGTGATTGTAGACGATTCAAAGACCATCATCGCGACCGCAGAGCTGGCGGTTGAGGAGATTGTGAAGCGCGGCGAGATTGAGTTGCTCTGCTATTACAATCCCGAAGAGCTGCTTGATGACGCGCTTTCAGGCAAGCTCTCCTATGATTTGTTGATTAGCGATATTAATATGCCTCAGATGAATGGGCTGGATCTTTCGGCGAAGCTTAAAGAGATGGAGCATTTTAGGCATAAGCCCATTCTCATTCTCACAACTGAGAGCTCTGCGGAGATGAAGAAGCGTGGCAAGGAGATTGGTGTGACGGGCTGGATGGTAAAACCCTTTGACGGAGAGAAGCTTGTCAAATCCATACGAATGCTTCTAGGAGCGTAGCCGTGTCAGCGGAGCCCGGGAATGCGAGCATTTCGCTTCTTACCTTCTATTTGGACGATGAGCATTATGGCGTGCAGATGCGTCATGTGCGTGAGATTATCGCGTGGACGCACGTAACAAAAGTTCCCAAAATGCCCGCCTATATCAAGGGTGTGATGAATCTGCGCGGGAATATCATTCCTGTGATTGACCTCAGGGTGCGTTTCGCGCTCGCGCCCAAAGAGCCCAATATGCTTACGTCCGTCATTGTCGTGTCGATTTCGGGAATCGCCGTTGGTTTGGTGGTTGATCGGGTCAGCGAAGCCCTCGGTGTGGAAGCGAAGAATCTCCTAGCTCCTCCGAAATTTAATGAAAAAGTGAATGCAAATTACCTAAGCTCCATGGCGCAGGGGGATTTTGGCGTGGTTGCCATTTTGGCATTAGAAGCGATTTTAGGGCATGAGAAGCCGGAGTTGCAAGGTTAAAGGAGGTCGTTATGTTTCGTATTGAGGGCGATTCCCTGATCCTCTCATGGGAGATGACGCTTGATGAAGTGAAGTCGCTCAAGGAGTTTTTGACCTCTAGGCTTGAGTTTATCGATTCCATCGCGTTTGAGAAGGAGGGCGAGCCTAAAAGCTCTGCGCTAATCGTGCTTCTTTTTAGTGCCAAAAAGAGCAAGCCGGAGCTCTCTATCCCCGCGCTAGAGAGTGAGATGATCCATTTTGGGCGTTTTGGCGATATGGGCTGGAGGGTCTAGTGGATCGAGCGAGACTAAGAGAGATTTTTGTCGAAGAGGCAAGCGATATTATCGAGAAGCTGGATATTGAAGTTATTGATTTTGAGGAGCATCCGGAGGATAAAGGGCTTTTAAACGAGCTTTTCAGGGGCGTGCATACGCTAAAAGGCAGCGCGAATTCGTTTGGTTTTAAGCGACTGGGCGAGTTTGTCCATGGCTTTGAAGATGTGCTGGATTTTTATCGCAACCACGACGATCCGCCCAGTGCGCAAACCATCGATCTATTTTTGTGTTCGGTTGATGTGATTAAAGAGATTTTCGAATATGAGATGAACGACAAAGAGGGGCTTCCGCCCAAATATAAGGAGTGCATTGAGGCGTTTAAGAATCCGCACGGACACAAGAATCAGCCCGAGGGGGAATCGGGACAGAAGCTTACGGATTTGGCTTTGGAGTTTGGCGATACTTTAGATGAGGCGTTTCCCGCAGAAAGTGCAGAAAATCCTAACGATTCTCCGCGACGTTTCATTCCTGCGATTCTCGCAAAGATTGACAAATCCGATACACAATGCGTGCAAAATGCGCTTTTAGGGGCGATTCCCGCGCATTTGAAGCTCTATCACATCACGCTTGCTTTGGATAGCGATATCTATCTGCGTGGACAGGATTATTTCACGTTTTTTGCGCTTTTGGGTCATCACGGGCACATACTCTATTCGCAGTGGGATATGAGCGGCGTGCCCAAGCTCGGAGAGCTGGACATGGAGTGCTCCTACGTCAAAGAGGTGCAGATTTATCTTGAGAGCGCGAGCGATATTTCAAAGCTCAGCGAGCTGTTTTGCTTTTTGGAAGAGCATGAATTTACCCTAAAAGAGCTCGTGCGGAATCCTAGCAAGGCGGGCGATTCTTGCGGGCGGATTCCCGCTCAAGAGGGCGCGATGGCTGTAAATGCAAAAGAGCACGGGGGAGCAGGCACTTCCGCGCAATTGATGGAGGCTTCTCAAAAAGATGCACAGAGGCTTGAGAATCAAGAAAATAAGCACTCTTTTGTTCGCATTGATACGATTAAGCTTGATGAGCTGTTTGATTCGGTTGGGGAGCTTGTGATTGCTCAGAATTTTCTCGCCGAAGATGAGGCGATTAAGACGCTCAAAGGCGGGCAGCTGCGCAAAACAATCGAGTCGCTTTCTAAGATTACGCGCCTTATTCAAAAGCGTGTCATGTCGCTTCGCATGGTGCCTATTCGCGATACGTTCGAGCGCATGCGGCGCGTGGCACGGGATACTTCAAAGACGCTGGGCAAGGAGATTAAGCTGCAACTCTACGGCGAGGAGACGGAGATTGATAAAAATATGGTCGATACGCTCGCTGATCCGCTTATTCACATCATTCGTAACGCCATTGATCACGGAATCGAGGATGATCCGCAGCTAAGAATCGCACAAGGGAAGCCCGAAATCGGCACGGTGGAGCTGCGCGCGTATCACAAGGGCGGAAATATCGTCGTGGAGATTAGCGATGATGGTCGGGGAATCAGCCGTGAGCGCGTCTATCAAAAGGCTTTGGAGCGTGCCCTGGTCACGCCTGATGATGAGCTTAGCGACGCGCAGGTTTATTCGCTTATTTTGCAGGCAGGATTCTCCACGGCGCAGAAGGTGAGTGATGTTTCAGGGCGAGGCGTGGGGCTTGATGTCGTGCGAAGCTCGATTGAGACGCTGAGGGGGCGTATCGAGATTGATTCTGTGGAGGGGAGGGGGAGTCGTTTTAGTATTTTTCTACCCCTTACGCTTGCGATTATCGATGGAATGCTCGTGCGAAGCGCGGGCGAGACATTTATCATTCCTACGCTTTCAATCATTGAGTCTTTTAGACCGCCCAGAGAGATACTCCATGTGGTGCAGGGCGAGGGAGAATTTGTTGATTTGCGCCAAGAACTCTTACCTATTGTGCGGCTAAATGAGATCCTCCAAATCAGCGGGGAATTGCCCGAAGCAGATGAGAGTATCCTTGTGTGTGTGGAGAGCGAGGAGGGGAAATTTGCGATTTTAGTCGATGAGCTTTTGGGGCGGCAGCAGGTCGTGATTAAGCCTCTGGGCAAGCTCTTTTCTCATCTTGCGGAGTTTTCCGGTGGGGCAGTGCTCGGGAATGGTGAAGTGGCGTTAATTGTGAATATCGAGGGGCTTAGGTAGATGGAGATTCCAATCTCCGATCAAGAGTTTGAGCTATTTCGCGCCTATATTTATCAGGTTGCGGGAATCGCGCTTAATGAAAACAAAGCAAGCCTCGTGCAAGGGCGGCTTTCAAAGAGGTTACGAGAGCTTGGATATGCGAGTTTTGCGGAGTATTACGAGCATATTTTAGAAGATGAGAGCGAGGCATGGCGGTTAGTTTCCGCGATTAGCACGAATGTAACGTCATTTTTTCGCGAGGAATCGCAGTGGCAATACCTCGCGGAGTATCTTCATGAATTTCGCGCAAAAAAGCACGCAAAGCGGCTCCGTATCTGGTCTAGCGCATGCTCAAGCGGAGAGGAGCCTTACAGTATCGCGATGTTTTTAGCCGAGCAGTTGCCTGATTTTTCGGAGTGGGATATTAAGATTTTGGCGACGGATATTTCCATAGATGTGCTGCGCAGGGCAAAGCGGGGAATCTATCCGCACAAAAGCGTGGAATCGTTGCCCCTGCCCTTGCTTAATAAATATTTTCATCGCATAAGCGATGGCAATTCGCACCATTATGCGATTTTGGAGGAGATTAAAAGCAAGATTGTTTTTAGGATTTTTAACCTCATTCGCGGCGATTTTTCTCTCTTTAATAAGCCCTTTGATATGATTTTCTGTCGCAACGTCATGATCTACTTTGATCCTCCGTCACAACAAGCACTGATTTCGCGATTTGCGAGGCTTTTACAGAGCGGTGATCTACTTTTGGTGGGGCATTCTGAGGCTTTGACCAAGCATAGAGACGACTTCCTCCCCTTAAAGCAGTCCATTTATAAAAAAGTGTAAGGAGCACAAAATGACTTTAGATATTTCTAAGCTCGCCGATAGCGATATTTTGCAGGAGGTGGCGAGGCGTTTTGAGGAGAAGAATGCGTCGATTGCCGAGATGGAACGAATGACCAAAAATCTCCTTGAGCTCAACGAAAAGACCAAGCGTGCCGAGGCGATTAAGAGCGAGTTCCTCTCAATTATCAAAAATGAGTTTAATAACCCCCTCTCCACGCTCTTAAACCTCTCTGAAATGATAGGCAAAAAGCGCGATAGTGAGCAATTTGGCTCCATAGCGGAGATGCTTCATTCTGAGCTCCTGAAGCTTGATTTTCATTTTAGGAATATTTTTGCCGCCACAGAGGTTGAAGCGGGCGAGATTACAAGCTTTTACACGAGAATCGACTTTGATTCCCTTTTTAGCGAAGCAAAAAAGAGCCTCACCTATCTCATCAAGGACAAAGAGCTAAACGTCCATTTGGAGAATCGCCTCAAAGAGGAGGTGGTAAGCGACTATTCCAAGCTCTCATTGATCTTAGCTAATCTCCTCTCCAATGCGTGCGAATACTCCTATCCAAGGGGAGATGTAACGGTCGCAATCTACGAAGAGATGGGCGATTTTGTCTTAGAGGTCAAGGATCAAGGCGAAGGAATCGAGGAATCGCGACAGGCGAAAATCTTTGACCGATTCCATAAATACAGCTCGGGGAAAACTCGCGCGCACAGCGGACTGGGGCTCGGGTTGAGTGTGGCTTTGGGTATGAGCGAGGCTTTGGGCGGGTATATTATTTTCTACACGCATGCAAATGAGACACTTTTTAAGGTTACGATTCCCAGACGCAATAGCGAAGTGATCGCGCTTGGAGAGGTGGGCGAGAGCGGTATGACGCTTTTTGAAGATCAGAGTATAGAGCTGTAAAATGCCCACTCGGAAGTTTATCAACGTCGGTCAGATCCACATCGCGGAGGAAGATACGGAGATTGTAACGATTCTTGGCTCCTGTGTGGCGGTGTGCTTAATTGATAAAACTAAGGGAATCGCCGGCATGAATCACTACCTCTTGCCTCTGTGGAATAGCAATGGGCTGGAAAGTCCTCGCTATGGGAATGTTTCGATTCCCAAGCTCATTAAGGGCATGGAGGATTTCGGGTGCAGTATTCGCAATCTTGAGGCGAAAATTTTTGGCGGCTCAAACATCAACATCAATACCAACGAGGCGATGATGATTGGCAAGAAAAACGTTCTCATCGCGCAAGAGATGCTCAAAAAGGCAAAGATTCCCATTATTGCCGAGGATACGGGGGGCGGTAGCGGACGGCATATTATGCTTCATAGCGGCACGGGCAAGGTGGTCTTGCGTTATCTTAAAGGGGAGGAGTGACTTATGGCGGTGCGTGTGTTGATTATTGATGATTCTGCAAGCGCGAGGGAGCTGGTCAAGGAGATTCTCGCTTCCGATCCTAAGATTGAGGTAGTGGGGGTCGCGCCTGATGCCTATGTCGCGCGCGATAAGATTCTCTCGCTCAATCCCGATGTGCTTTGCCTTGATGTTGAGATGCCCCACATTGATGGGATTACGTTCTTAAAAAAGCTCATGCTCTATCATCCTATGCCCGTTGTAATGGTCTCTTCGCTTACGCAAAGAGGTGCACGCACGACTTTAGAAGCCCTTGATGCGGGTGCGGTGGATTTTGTCACCAAGGGCGAGATGATGGAGCAAGAGCTCCCAGCTAAAGTCAAGCAAGCAGCCAAAGTCAAAGTGATTCCCCCACTTTCAGCGAAAAAGGCGACCTTTGTAACCCCGTTTATCAGCGGACAGAGGATTATTGCGATTGGAGCTTCCACGGGTGGGACGACGGCTTTGCAATACATTTTGGAATCGATGCCTAAAACTTGTCCGGGAATCGTCATCGTCCAGCATATGCCTAAAGGCTTTACTAAAGCGTTTGCCGATCGTCTGAATTCTATCTGCGAAATTCACGTCAAAGAGGCGGAAAATGGCGATGTGGTCGAGACGGGCAAGGCGCTCATCGCTGAGGGGGCGCACCATCTTGCGCTCCGCAAAAAAGGGCGAAATTACATCGTCGAGCTGGGCGAGGGCGAGAAGGTTTCGGGGCACAAGCCCAGTGTCGATGTGCTTTTCCACTCCGCTGCTCAATGCGCTAAGAGCAATGCGCTTGGGATTTTGCTCACGGGCATGGGGGCTGATGGAGCGAAGGGAATGCTGAAAATGCACCAAGCAGGAGCTTATACTATTGCACAGAGCGAGGATAGCTGCGTGGTTTTTGGTATGCCTAAGGTTGCGATTTCACTGGGTGGGGTCGATGAGGTGGTCACGCTTAAGCTCATTCCTGCACGCGCGCTCGCGGTTATTCAGGAGACCAACAAGGGGTGATAGGGATTTGCACTTGCCTAAGAGAGCCAAAACGGGGGAATTTATCTCAACGCAAAAGTCTTAAACCTCGCGCGCTTCATTCTTGCTTTTGCTAACTCTAAAGTGTTTAAAGAGGAATCCTTTTTGCTTTAGCCTCCCTAAAAGAACATTTTGGGAGTTTTATCACATGCAACTTACGCCCCTCTCTACTTCAATCCCATCTAATCCGCTTAACCCCCTAGAACAGCATGATAAGCGTGCCAAAGAGCGGGAGCAAGAGCTCAAAGAGACGCAGAAAAAGGAGGAAACACAAGAACTTCATAAGAGCGATTTGCAAAAAGAGGAGCAAAAGCAAGAGGAATACGGGATTACTAAGCCGCGAGAGACGTATGGTCTGGTGGTGCTCGAGCTTATGAATGATGAAGAGTATCAGGCATTTGAGCGCGCGACCGTGGGCATGACCAAGGGCGAAAAGATGATCGCCGCGCAGTCGCTCTATCGCCTCTCTGAGCTTCAAGAAAAGCACACACATGCCTCTTTTCCCAAAGAGCAGAACAACGGCTATGCCAAGACGATCAATTTTGGCGATAAATTCGCTCGCGCGCTCTATTTTGGCGAACAGCGGGTCGATTTGCTGAGCTAGGGGCATAAGTGAGAATCGAGCCTAATTTTGTGATTTTAAGATAAAATCACACCATGTATAGAATCGAAAAGCTACTCCAACTAAAAAAGCTCTATCAAGAACGTGCCAGCGGCATGCGCTTTTGCGAGCCTTTTGCACATATACATTCGCGCGCGGGAGTGCTCCCGACGCCCGGCGACATCTCCTCTCTTCAGGCGATGGTCGATTCTTGTCTTTTGTGTGAGCTCTCTAAAGGGGCGAACAAGCCTACGCTTGGAATGTGTGCGAGTGCGCCCAAGGTAGCTTTCATATCGGAGACGCCGTTGGTTGACGCAAAATACCCCTCGATGTTTCTTGGTCGCAGCGGCGAGATGTTGCAAAAAATCGTCCGAGAGGTTTTGAAAATTAAAGAGAGTGAGATTTCACTATTGTCGCTTTTAAAATGCCCGCCCTCGCCCTCTTTGGAGTTAAATCCGCTCTTTTTCAATGCATGTCGCCCCTACATTTTGAAGCAAATCGAGCTGCTGCCTAGAGAAACGATTCTTATCCCCTTGGGCGAGGTTGCGTATCGATATTTGAGCGAAGAAGCGGGCGATTTCTCGCTTTGTCGCGGGGTAGAAAGAAGCTTTTTGGGGCGCACCCTGATTCCCACCTTTAGCCTTAGCTATCTTTTGCGCAACCCAAGCGCAAAAAAAGAGGCATATCGAGATTTTTTGTTTATAAAGAGCCACCTATGAAACAGCCATCAAAACAGAAGCTACTTCCGATTCTCATGCTATTTTTAGTCGCCGAGCTGAGTGCCAAACCTCATATCATTTCGCCCCTTCCTCTGCCGAAGGTCGAGATTGTCAATCTGACATATGAGCCTTGCGATGAGGCGTGCCTGCGGGAGCTTGATAAGCAGGGCGAGCATTTTTCATTCATCGCGCGCTTTCATTCGCAAATTACTAATGAGAGGCTCAAGGTACGCTTAGCAGGGCTTATGCGCGAGTATGAGATTGACATCGCCCCTTTTGAATGGATGCACAAAGGGCGCACGAAGCTGAGAATCGCGCTGATTCTCCCAAGAAAGAGTATTGGGCGATACTCGATGACGACGATTGATACGATTCTTGCGTATCTTTTGGCGCGCGGAGGGGATTTTGCTTTTGAGGTGTTTAATATTCAAGATGAGGGGATGAATTCCCTTCAGAATGCTCTAAGAAACGCAAAGAGTAGGGACTTTGAGCAGGCGATCGCACTCCTCACGCGCCAAGGTGCGAGCGAGATTGCGCAGTTTATCCCCGCACTCCCTACCTATATCCCTTCGGTGCATTTAAAGCAGCTTAATCTGGGCAGGGCGATTCCTATGGATATTACCTTTGGCGGGATTGATTATGAGGCGCAAATTGAGGCGTTGATGCACTACGCAAACCCTTCAAAAGTGGTGCTTTACAACGATGATAGCCTTGTGGGGCGAAGTGTAGGGGAATCGGTCAAGAGGCTCGGAATCGAGCCTGTTTTTGAGGAATCCTTCAGCAATGCAAAGGCTACGGTGTTTAATCAAGAGATTAAAAAACACGGCGATTACATCGTGGGGGCGAGTATCTTTTTGAATACTCCGATTGTCAAAAGCAGCCTCATTCTTTCGCAATTTACCTACAACAATCTCCAGCCCGAGCGCATTCTCTCCACGCAGATTAATTACCATCATTCACTCCTCTCGCTTACACAAGCGCGCGATCGCAAGCAACTTTACATAGCGAACTCCATTCAAGGAGCAAAGCGCGAAATCATCGAATACAGCGCAGTGCTAAAGAGTGATTTGCAATATGATTGGATCAACTATTCCACTGCTTTAGGTGTGGAATTTTTCTACCTTAAGACATTCAAAGAGACGATTCCCTACTTTAGCGAGAGCATTTCAGATCACAGCGTGCAGTATCCCATCTACATTTACAAAAGCACGCAAGAGCGTTTCATGCGCGTGGATTAGGCTTTGCTTTCCCGATTCCACGAGAATCCTTTCGAGTGCGACCAAGCTTGCTATAATTCCGCTGTTTGAATTCCACGCCAAAGAGTGCCCATGCAGAGGCTTTATTCGCTGAATCATTCGCCTATTGATTTTTATTTTGCCCCCT
This sequence comes from uncultured Wolinella sp., assembly GCA_963540505.1. GTDB lineage: Bacteria > Campylobacterota > Campylobacteria > Campylobacterales > Helicobacteraceae > Wolinella. The sequence continues at coordinate 53,919 of CAUTMV010000003.1, read as the reverse complement.
CACCGCGTGATTTTGTAGTTGAAGAGATCCCTTTGTATGCCTTTAGCGGGAGCGGGGAGCATTTAATTTTAAAAATTCGCAAAAAAAATCTCACAACTTTTGAGCTTATTGAGACGCTCTCCGCACATTTGGGGATTAAAAGTCGAGAAATCGGCTATGCCGGGCTTAAAGACAAGCACGCTATGACGATTCAGTATGTGAGTTTGCCCGCGAAATTTGGCGCGAAAGTAGCACAATTTAGGCATGAAAATATCAAAATTTTAGAGAGCACGCTCCATGATAATAAGCTAAGAATCGGGCACTTAAAAGGGAATCGTTTTTTTATAAGATTAAAAAAAATAACGCCGATGAATTCACTTAAAATTACGCAGGTTTTGGAGAATTTAATGCGCTTTGGCATGCCAAATTATTTTGGATTCCAGCGTTTTGGAAATGATGGAAACAATCATGAAATAGGGCGTAAAATCGCCCATGGAGAGACAAAAATAGCAAATAAAAAGCGAGAAGCTTTTCTTTTAAGTGCCTATCAGAGCAGGCTATTTAATGAATGGTTAAATGAAAGGATAAAATTAAACAAAATACTGAGCGATTTTAGCGTGAATGAAATTTTAGGAATCTATCCGCAGCTGGATTCCTCGCTTATTCGGATTTTGCAGGCTTTTTCGCACCCTTTTAAGCTTTTAAGGGGTGAGATTATGCACCACTATCCGCACGGCAAGATTTTTGAATTGGAAAACCTAGAGTGCGAATGCGAGCGATTTTTGGCGCGCGATGTCGTCCCAACGGGGCTTCTTTGCGGGTCGCGCGTAAAAATGGCGGGGCAAATTGCGGGAATCTTTGAAACACCTTTTATCGATACGGAGCTCAAAGAGCAAGGCTCGCGCCGCTTTGCATGGGTATTCCCCGAAGATGTTACTTATCGTTACATTGAAGAGGAGGCGCAGGGCGAGCTGAATTTTTATCTCCCCAAAGGCTCGTATGCGACGGTATTTTTGGAGGAGATCGCACACAGGGAAATTGGAGAAGGAGGCGCATATGAATGAGATATTCGAGAAGGTAATTAGGGAAAATAGGCGCAAAACTACGCTGGTGCTTTTGCTCTATATCGCGATTTTTGTCGCAATCGGCTTGCTTGTGGATATTGTGCGTATTAATGCACCATCCATAAGTGGGGGGATCGCGGTGCTTTTGAGTTTTCAAATCATGCCTACCGTAACGATTCTCATGGGATTTGTGGCGTTACTTGGAATTGGTGCGAGTGTGCTATTTTTTAAACGCATTATGCTTAGCGGGAGTGAATACAAGGAGCTTTTGCATGCCGATTCTAGCCTCAGTTTCCGCGAGGAGGAGCTTTTGAAAATCCTTGGTGAGCTTGTGCGGGAATCGAGGCTATCTTTCATGCCAAAGCTCTATATTATGGATGCGCCCTACATGAATGCCTTTGCCAGCGGTTGGAGCGAGGAGAATTCCCTCATCGCCCTTACCAGCACGCTTGTAGAGCGGCTAGATAGAGATGAGCTCAAGGCTGTCATGGCGCATGAACTAAGTCACATCAGACACGGCGATATTCGCCTCACGCTCGCGGTGGGCGTGCTCAGTAATATTATGCTGCTTGTTGCAAATTATGCGGTTTATATGTTCATGGGAAGTAGCCGCTCAAAAGGCGCGCAGAGTGCGAGGGCGATCCTTTTGGTGTTGCAATTTGTCTTGCCGCTCATCACGATGGCGTTGCAGATGTTTTTAAGCCGCAGTCGCGAATACATGGCTGATAGCGGTGCGGCGTATATTATGAGTGATAATCGCCCCATGATACGCGCCTTGCAGAAGATTAGCGGTAATTATGCGCAAAATGATTTTAGCGAAGCGGATACCAACCCCACTCGCCGCGCGGCTTATATTTTTGATCCAAGAGAGGCGTTTAGCACGCACCCCAGCATAGAAAATCGCATAAAGGCTCTACTTGGAAAATAGAGACAAAATGGAGGAGGGAATCCGCACGATTTTTGACTACATCGGCGAGGATAGGAATCGAGAAGGTTTGCTGGATACGCCTAAGCGCGTGGTAAAATCGTGGGAGAAGCTTTATAGCGGGTATGCACAAGATCCGCGTGAGATTCTTGGCACGGTCTTTAGCGATGGGGCGTGCGATGAGATGGTGGTGCTGAAAAATATCGAATTTTATTCCATGTGCGAGCACCACATGTTGCCCTTTTTTGGGAAGATTAGTATCGGATATATCCCAAGCGAGCATGTGGTGGGAATCAGCAAGCTCGCAAGGCTCGTGGAAGTCTATGCGAGGCGGCTTCAGATCCAAGAGAAGATGACATCACAGATCGCAGATACGCTCATGGAGGTGCTGCAGCCAAAGGGTGTGATGGTCGTTGCTGAAGCCAAACACATGTGTATGGTTATGCGCGGTGTGGAGAAGCAGCAAAGTATCATGCTAACCAGTGCCGTGCGCGGGGTTTTTAAGCGCGATTCCCGCACGCGAGAGGAATTTATGGGGCACATTCGATAAAACTGCACCTTTGCTCTAAAAATCACACGGAAAATCGGGGTCGTTTTTGCCTCAAAAATGCAAAAAAGGTGCTTTTTGGGCTAAAAAATCAAAAAAGGCACGAAGATATCGCATTTTTATCCGAAAAATCTATTGCAAAAAGCTTTTTATGTGCTAAAATCCCGCTGTATTGATATTAAATCTATGGAGAGACACATGAACAAAGCTGAATTTGTTGATCTTGTTAAAGAGGTCGGTGGTTTTGAAACCAAAAAAGACGCAGAAAAAGCCGTAAGTGCTTTTGGTGCAGCAATCGAGAAGGCTCTTTCTAAAAAAGAGAGCGTTGAGCTCGTAGGTTTCGGTAAGTTTGAAGCAGTGCTTCAAAAAGGCAAAGAAGGGAAAGTTCCCGGAAGCACTAAAACTTACAAAACTAAGGATAAGTTTGTTCCCAAGTTTAAACCCGGCAAGGGACTTAAAGACCTCGTCGCCAAAATCAAGAAGTAACCCTTCAAAAGCCCCTTTCTCTTGGGGCTTTTTCTCCCTCTTAATTTTCAAATAAAGTTTCGTCCTCGTAGCTCAGCTGGATAGAGCATTCGATTCCTAATCGAAAGGTCGTGGGTTCAAATCCCGCCGTGGACACCAGCTCTGCCCCGCTTTAGAGGATTTCATCTGGGTATGAATTCTTGCAGAAGGGTAAAAAGCCCAAATCAGTATCCGCGAAAGCTTGACATTGCCTTAGAGAGTGCATCTGTGGCGACTTTATAGCGCTCATCTAGGGGAGTCTGCTTTTCCTTTAGTGCGCTTCTTTGTGCGAGATTCCGTTCCAGCTTCCTCTCAAAGGCGATTTTATCTTTCTTTAATGTAACTATTTTGATTTTTGCTTTTTCAACCTCGTTCTCAAAGCGTTTCCTCTCATCAATCATGCGCTCATCTTCACGCCTCAGATGTTTGGCGTGCGTAGAGAGAGTGCGGATTTTCTCTTGAATTTCAGCGGCTTTTGGACTGTTTTTTTGCTCTTGCAAGAATCGATTAAGATCAAAAATCTCACTTTTTGCTTGCTCAAACTCTTTGATTCGCTCCTTAAATTTCGCCTCAAAAAGCTGAATTTCTTCATATTTATCGGCGAGGAATTGCTCAAGTTCATCTATATTTCCCTGAATAGTCTTGATCGTCTCCTTCGTTTTTGCAATATCCTCTTGGTTATTTTGAAGCTGCTTAATGCCGCTTTGATGTTGCAAAATTACTTGAAAAAGCGTCGAGCTATTCCATCGATTCCCCTCAGAATCGATAATCTCAGGCTTTTGAAAACGCTTTCCCTCAGGAGAAAAGCTCACCTCGCCATTATAAAAGCGAATAAAATTGTCGGCTTTGTGATTTTTTTGGACAAGAAGCTCCAAAAGTGCCTCTGCCAAGTGAAACATCAGCACATCAAAATATCGACGTAACAGGAAGTTTGCATACGCCTGTTGTGTTAAGGAATCAAGCTTCATTGCCTCTTCAGGTATAAGGAGTAGAAATTTTTCTTGCAGAATTTGAATGAAATTTTTTGCAAAGTAAATATTGTCATAAAGCGAGAAGCTGAGTTCATGGGTCGATAGGTGTTTAGCTAGCGCGGGGATTTTTGTTTTAAGCCCATTTTGTAGGGCTTTGTGCTCCATTTCTAAAAGTGTCTCCTCTGGGATTCCGTTAAAAAGTCGCTGCTCTTTTGGGCTGGATTCTTCTTTAAATTTCTTAATGATAATCTGATTATTAACTAAAAATATAGCATCTCGTGATTGCAGAGACAAAGAAAGTTTAAGAATCGAACGAACCGCCCCCTTTCTCTCTTCCTCATCTTCAATAACGCTTAAAAAGTCGTAGATAATATTACTAATTTTTTCATCAAGTAAAAAGACTTCTGATTTATTTTTTATAGGAAGAAGATTGGAAGAGATATTCCCTATTTTTTTCAGGACAAACTGTGTGTAAATATTGGAATCAAAGTCACAAATTCGTATTTTTAGGGTGATATTCCTTTGGGTTTTAAAAAATATATAGCTCTTTAAGCCGCGATTTGTGAAGAAAAACGCAAGTGCATGACGCACTTCTTCTTTATATTCATCAAACTTTCACTCTCTAGTGTATCTAAAATAAATGCTTCAAGCATAGCAAGTTCAAGTTTTATAAAATCTTCCGGATTGCTAAAATTGTTTTCCAGTGCAACAACAAGCTTTTCATAGAGCGATTCCCTCACGACCAGCCTTCAACTTTATAAGTTTTATATAAATTTTTAAACATGCAATTTCCGTATACAACGGAATTATGGAAAATATTTTTAACAAAGAGCTTAAAAATATTTACTACATTTTGATAAATGTTTTGATTCTTGCCACAGCCTCTTAATGCCCTTAATGACTTAAGTATAACTATTGTAGAATCGCGGAGTTATTTTCTTTGCAGGGGTAGAGATATGTCACTGAAAGTTGCAATTAATGGGACGGGCAGAATCGGACTTTGTGCGTGCAGGGTGCTTGGAGAGCGGTCGGATATGGAGCTTGCGAGTATCAATACGACTGCTCCTGTGGAGACGCTTGTCCATCTCCTGAAATACGATTCGACGCATCGCGGGTATGATGCGGAGCAGATTAGTAGCGATACAATTCGTATAGGTAAACAAAAAAATGTAAAGATTTATAGCGATAGAGATCCTCGTAAAATTCCCTTTGGCAAGCTGGGTGTGCGCGTGGTGCTTGAATGCACGGGTGCGTTTAATTCATTGGAGGATGCCTCGCTCCATTTGCACGATGGGGTGGAGCGGGTTGTTATTTCCGCACCTGCAGAGAATACCCCGACTTTTGTTTTTGGAGTGAATCACCAAAGATATGCGGGAGAGAAAGTGATCAGCAATGCGAGTTGCACGACCAATTCGCTCGCTCCCCTAGTGAAAGTTTTAGATGAAAAATTTGGTATTGAAAATGCACTTATGACTACAATTCATAGTTATACAAATGATCAAAATGTGCTTGATGTTAAACATAAAGACATTCGTCGTGCGCGCGCGGCTGCGATCAATATGATTCCCACTTCCACGGGCGCAGCCAAAGCGATTGGGCTAGTGCTCCCTCATCTCAAAGGGAAGCTAAACGGCTTTGCGGTGCGCGTGCCTACGCCTGATGTGTCACTTGTGGATTTGAGTGTCAATTTCAAAAACCCAATCAGCAAGGAGCTCATTAACGAAGCCATGCGGGAATCCGCCCGCACAACCATGTCGGGATTGATTTTGGTCGATGAGGACAAGCGGGTGTCGAGTGATTTTATCAGCTCGCCCTATAGCGCGATTTTTGTCCCCGATTGCACTGTCGTCATAGGGGATAGGAGTGCCAAAGTGCTCGCTTGGTATGACAATGAAATGGGCTATTCTCATCGCCTTGTCGACATGGCGCATTGGGTCGGGACGCACTAGTTCATGCTAGAACATCAGCTGTTTTTTGAGACAAATTTCACCGACGGTGAGCGTGCAGGTTTGCTCGCGCGGGTGAAAAAGGAGCGAGCAGAAGGGGTTAGTGCTTATTATGACCTGCCCTTTGAGCGACGCGCGATTGATGATGCGAAGCGGTATATGTGTGAGAATCGTGCGATTCTTGATACTTTGTGCACAATTGTCATCATCGGAGTGGGGGGAAGCAGCCTAGGGCTTAAGGCGATTGATGCGCTTTTATCGCATTTGCCTGAGCGCAAGGGGATTAAGCTCTACTTTTTGGAGCATACCGATCCGATTGCTATTGAGCAGAGTCTGCTTGGACTGGATCCCAAAAACTCCCTATTTATCGTTATTAGCAAGTCCGGGACGACGATTGAGACTTCTTCTTTGATGAAATACATTCTTCACAGGTATAACCTCTTAAGCAAAGAAGCAAAAGGGCGTCTCCTTGTCATTACCGATGAGGGCTCAAAGCTCGCACGATGGGCGTATTCACAAGAGGTGGAGGCGATCACAATCTCGCCTAAAGTGGGAGGGAGATTTTCAGTTTTAAGTGCTGTGGGGATCGTCCCTCTCGCACTTTTGGGTTATGATGTGGAGCAGATTTTGCAGGGCGCACGCAGTGTGGGTGAGCGATTTTTCAGCGCGCAAGCAGGGCATATTCTAGATAAGGCTCTCTTTTTGTTTAAAAACAAAAATTCCTACCCCATCAACATCGTTTTCTCTTATTCGAGCCTTTTTAGGGAGTTTAATGCATGGTATGTGCAGCTTTGGGGGGAATCGCTGGGGAAAATCAATACCCATCAAAATAAGTGCGGACTGACCCCTATCGCGCTAATTGGGAGCATTGATCAGCACTCGTTTTTGCAGCTCATTGTGCAGGGGAGCGAGGATAAAAGCGTGACCTTTATCGGGGCAAAAAAGACGCCGGAATTTTTACCCACGATTCCCATGGAGAGCCTGCCATTCCTAGAAGAGACGGATTTTGTCAATGGCACATCTTTTAAAAAGCTTTTGCGATTCCAGCGGGAAGCGACGATGGAGACGGTGCGCGCCGAGGGTGTGCCTACCGATTTGATTTTGCTTGAGCAGCTGGACGCTCAGAATGTTGGCGCGCTCATTTATTATTATGAGTTGCTAACTTCCTGCGTCGGCGCGCTATTTGAGATTAACACTTACAATCAGCCGGGCGTGGAGTTTGGCAAAAAGCGTTTGAGAGAGAAATTCAGCCTAGATTAATTTTAAAAAAGGAGCGTTTATGCGAGAGAGTGAGTTGTATGCGTGGTTGCAAAAATATGGGATCAATACCCCAAAATGTGCGCGCTTTGGGCTTTCTGAGGAGTTTAAGGTCGATTTTTTTCCTCTGGTGCTAAAGATCGAATCGCCTAAGGTAGTGCATAAGAGCGATGTTGGCGGCGTGATCGTGGGGATTAATTCCCAAGAAGAGCTCACAAAAGCGCGCCAAAAAATGATTGCCGATCTGAAAAGACACGGAATCGTGCTCGATGAGGGCGATGGATTCCTCCTTAGCGAGATGGTGATGGGTGAGGAGCTCTACATCGGCGCGGTCGATGATGACATTTTTGATCATGTGATTCTCTTTGGTAAGGGGGGAATCCATCTTGAGCTCTACAAGGACGTTACTTACATCGATAGCGAGGCGCCCAAAGCGGAGATTGAACGCGCGCTTAAGCGCACGAAAGTAAGCCAGCTTTTCATGGGGTATCGAGGGAGCACGCATACGCTTGATGAGGCGGTGAGCCTAGTGCAAAAGGTGCAAAAGCTTCTGCGTGAGAATCCCGAGATTACCGAGCTTGACCTCAATCCCCTTAAGCTCACTTCCAGAGGAATCCTTGCGGTTGATGGGCGGATTAAATATCGCGCTACTAAAAAGGCGGAGAGAAGCGTGCGCGCTAATCGTCCAAAATTCATGGAAAATCGCACGATTGCGCTCATCGGGGCTTCGAGCGATCCTAAAAAGGTGGGCTATGCAATCGCGAAAAATGCCACGAGCTTTGCAGGGAATCTCTACTATGTCAATCCCAAAGGGGGCGAGCTTTTTGGCAAAAAGGTCTACGAGGAGATTAGTGCGATTCCTGAAGATATCGACATGGCAGTGCTTGTGATTCCCGCTTCGGGCGTGATTAGCGCGATTAATGAGCTTGTGAAAAAGCGGCTTAAAAACCTCATCGTCATTACTGCGGGTTTCAAAGAGAGCGGCAATGAATCTGAGGAACAAGAGATTGCAAAACTGGCACAGGAACATAGTTTTAATGTCATTGGTCCAAACTGCCTTGGATATTACCACGCCAAAGACGCGCTCAATTTGACTTTTGGCAGTTCTAATCTTCATCAGGGGAGTCTCGCGCTGATTTCGCAATCAGGGGCGGTTCTCGCTTCGCTCATGGATAAAGCATACAGCGGGAATGTTGGATTCTCTCATCTCATCAGTGCGGGAAATATGGTCGATTTAAACTTCGCAGAGATGGTGGATATGCTGGTTGATTCCCCCGAATGCCACGCCATTTCAATCTATGCAGAGGGGATACAAAATGGGAAAAAATTCCTAGAGAGTATCCGAAGATCCCACAAAAAGGTCTATATTTTCAAAACGGGTAAAAGCGAGGAATCCAAAAAAGCAGCCTTCTCCCACACGGGGAATCTAAGCGGTAATTATGATATGTTCCGCGGGCTGCTTGAGAGCGTGGGCGCGAAGATGGAGGACAATATCGAGGCGTTGCTTTTTGCTCCGACTTATGAGGCGCAAAAGATTGCAATCATCACAAATGCGGGCGGACCTGCGACGGTTTTGACGGATTATTTGGTCGAGAAGCAAAAAAGCATCTATACGCTCAGTGATTCCCAGATTGCGAAGCTCGATGCATGCATGCCAGCACATTGGTCGCGCAATAATCCCATTGATATCATCGGCGATGCGCAAAGTGAGCGATATTTGAAGGCACTAGAGGTTGTTGATGAATTTAGCGATGTGGATCTTATTTATCTGCTCATCACGCCGCAATTCATGACCGATGCGCTCGGGGTTGTGGAGCTTTTGGAATCTAAAAAGTGGAAGCATCCGATTCTTCCTATTTTGGTCGGCGGGGATATGGTCGAGGAGGCGGTGCAGTTTTGCCGCAAGCATCAGATTCCCTTCTTTAAGACTTTGCAGTCGGCAACATCGTTTTTATAATAGTTTTGCAAATCAACAAACTGGAGGTGTCTTATGGTCGCGGGAATTCATCTAATGCAAGAGACAAAGAGCATTCGCGATGTGGAGGTGGAGGGCAAGCGGGTTTTGGTGCGCGTGGATTTCAACGTCCCAATGGATAGCGACTTTAATATTTCAGATGACGCGCGCATTAGAGAGGCGATTCCCACGATTAATTACTGCATTGACAACGGCGCAAAAAGTATCGTGCTTGTTAGCCATCTCGGTCGTCCCAAGGGGCGCAGTTCGGATTTTTCACTAAAGCACATCATTAAGCGGCTGGAGCGGCTTTTAAGCAGGAGCGTTACTTTTGCCGAGAGTATTGAGAGTGTGGGCTCGAGTATGGCTCTTTTGCCCGATAATAGTGTCATTTTGCTTGAGAATATTCGATTCCTCGAGGGCGAAGAGAGCAATGATGAGACGCTTTCACAAAAGCTCGCTTCGCTGTGTGATATTTACGTTAATGACGCATTTGGCACGTCTCATCGCAAGCATGCTTCGACCTATGGCGTGGCGAAATTCGCTTCCGTGAAAGTGGCAGGATTGCTTCTTAAAAAGGAGATTGATTCCTTTGCAAAGGCTCTTGCAAATCCGCTTAAACCGGTGCTTCTTATCGTGGGCGGATCTAAGGTCTCTTCTAAAATCACACTCCTTAGTAATATCCTTGATGTGGTGGATAAGATTATTATCGGCGGAGCGATGAGCAATACATTCCTTCACGCCCTCGGATATGACATGCAGCAATCGCTCGTGGAGAAGGATTATGTCTCGGAGGCGCGTAAGATTTTAAAGCTCGCCAAAGAAAAAAAGGTCAAAATTTATCTGCCTGTGGATGTGATTTGCACGGATAACGTCAAAAATCCTCGCGAGATTAAAATCACCCCCGCGCAAGATGTCCCCGAGAGTCTTTTGGCGGTGGATATCGGACCTGCGAGCGTGAAGCTCTTTAGCGAGGTAATTCGCGCGTGCGAGACGATTATTTGGAATGGTCCGATGGGAATCTACGAGGTGCAGAAGTTCTCGCGAGGAACTTTCCAGCTCGCGCATGTGCTCGCAGATACTTACGCGTATAGCGTGATTGGTGGTGGAGATACGGCTGATGCGATTGATAGAGCGGGCGAGAAGGATAATATGAGCTTCACTTCCACCGGTGGCGGAGCGAGTTTGGAGCTTCTTGAGGGAAAAATTTTGCCCGCTTTTGAGGTGCTCGAGCGAAAGTAAAATAGCCCAAAAAAGCGAGCGGATTCCCGCCCCCTTACAAATGCGAGAATCCTTTGATAGATTTACTCCATTTAAAGGGAAGAATCGGGCGATTCTTGGGAATCGCGGGCATTTTTGTGCTACAAGTGCGCTAAAGGTTATACAATTTCCCAAAGCTTTTGAGAGATGAGGCTTGAGTCATAAAGTTTAGGGGCGAGGCTTTGGGAATTAATGAAATAAAGGAGGGGTGGGTGCATGATGAATCTATTTACTAAACGCGAAGGCTTGGTGTTGCGCGAGAGTTTTAGCTCAATCCAGACGCCCCACTCCACGAGCAATATCCTTTGGATTGACCTTCTGCACCCCTCGCCCTCAGAGGTGGCTTACATTTCGCAGGCATTTCAGTTGGATATTCCGACCAAAGAGGAGCGAGAGGAGATCGAGCAGAGTGCGAGGTATTGGGAGGATAGCGGCAGCATTACGATTAATACCTATTTTCTGCTCTCGGTGCTCAATGGCTCAGAAAAGCGCGAATTGCGCAATGAGACTGTTACGTTTCTACTTTGTCGCGACATACTTTTTACCGTGCGTTACGGAGAGTTTCGCACTTTTGATGAGATACAAAACAAAGTCCTTGCGAGCCCTAAAAATTTCCAAGACGGGTATGATATTTTGAGCAAAATCTTTGAGGTGCGAGTCGAGCAGGATGCGGATATGCTTGAGAGTGCCGCACGGGATACGCGCTCCTTGCGTAGCGGTGTTTTTGGGAATCGCTTCGGGTATGATGAGCTTTTGGAAAGTCTTGCGAGCCTCCAAGAGCTAAACATGCGTATCCGCGATAGCCTTTTTGATAAACGGCGCGCAATCACGGCTCTTTTGAAGACTGATAAGGCTGATGTGGAGGTGAAAAAAAATCTTACAATTGTCCTAAAAGACCTCAATTCGCTCGTTGAATTCGCCACAGTGAATATGAATGCGCTTGATAATATTCAGAGTCTCTTCTCAAGCCAAATCAACATTCAGCAAAACAAAATAATCAAAATTTTCACCGTTGCGACGGTCGCTTTCATGCCCCCGACGCTCATCGCGACCATATATGGTATGAATTTTCAATCCATGCCCGAGCTCTCGTGGCAGTGGGGTTATCCGGGCACGCTGCTTTTCATGGGAATCTCAACCATGATTCCCCTCTTTTATTTCAAAATGAAAAAGTGGCTCTAGGAATCTCACTCCTCTTCTTTATTTGGAGCAAGATTCCCCGAGACATCGGGATGAAGGCGATAGACTTTGTTCTTGATTCTTGTGAGAAGCCCCGTATCCATAAGCTGCTTGAATGTCCTTACCACTGTGGGTTTGCTGACATTAAGCGCGTTAATAATCTCCTCATACGAGCCATAAAAAATATTCTCTTCATCGCAATGCTCGAGGAGATACTTGATAATTTCAATCTTTTTCCCCCCGACAAAGACCGAAATCGCATCAAGCAGGAGGTTTTTCGAGGCGAGTTCGCTCGCTTGTATTTTGGGGAGCAGGGTGCGCTCCATATTTTGGAGCAATTTCTCCACTTCAATGGGCTTTAAAATATAGCCATCGACGCCCAGGTTGATCGCCTCAAGCAGGTAATCGGTCTCAGCATGTGCGGTGGTAATGATAATGGCAAATGAGCGAGAAAAGTATTCCCTCACTCGCTTGATAAGCTCAATTCCCCCGAGTTTTGGCATAAGTATGTCGGTGATAATCAGATCCACGCTCCGATTCTCCAAAATCTCCAGCGCCTCAATGCCATTACGTGCGGTGTAGAGCTCGCCCACGTAATCCTCAAGCACCATCACGCTAAAGCGCAGCACATCCTCTTCGTCTTCGACGTATAGGACTTTTGCTCGCTTGAGCACCTCATAGTTTGCCATCATTTCTCCTTCATCGGCTCTAGGGGTAGGGTGATGATAAAATTCGCGCCCGAATAGGTTTTGCGCTCGTTTTTGTAATTCCACAGAGCATTTTTGACCTCAATAGAGCCGTTCATCTGCTTTTCGATAATCTGCTTGGACATGTAGAGCCCGATTCCCGTGCCTACGGATTGATGTTTGGTCGTAAAATAGGGCTCAAAGACTTTCTGGAGATTTTGGGGCGCGATTCCCCCTCCATTGTCCATAATACAGATGCGCGCCTCCCCATCACTCACGCGCTCAATGGTGATTCGTATGCGCTTTGGGAGGATATGCTTCTCATTAAGCACTTCTTCGGCGTTTCTGATGATGTTCAAAATCACGTGCAAAAAGGCATTTTTATACCCAAGGATCGTCATCTCCTCGCCTTTTTCAACCATAAGCCCGATGTTGCTCTCTCGATGGAATGCCTCCATGAGCGAAATCGTATCCAAAACGCTCTCATAAAGTTTGAAGTATTCGCGCTCCTTATTTGGACGGAAGAATCCGCGAAAATCCTCGATCGTATCGGACATACCCTGGGCGATTCTCATGCCTTCTTCGACCTGTTTTTTGACGAATTCTCCATCAAGCTTGCCTGCATCAAATTTGCTTTTGAAGCCCTGTATCAGCATGGTAAGGGCATTTAGCGGTTGCCGCCACTGATGAGCGATGTTTTGGATTGTCTCGCCCATAGAGGCTAGGCGCGCCTGCTGATACATAATCTGATCTTTTTTACGATTCTTTTGCACCTCGCAGGCGATACACTGCCTGAGGTTTGTGTTGAGCTCTTGCAGTTCTTTAGTCTTTTGCGCCACTTTTAGCTCAAGGGTGTGATGGAGATTTTCAATTGCTTTTAGCATGATTGAAGAGAGCAGTAGCGTAATGCTGATAATAAGCGCAATCATGAAAAATATTAGTTTGAGTGTCGTCTCATAGAGATCATCGGTAAAGTGCTTCCCAAAGCTCGCGGAATTAAGCTTATAGTGAATAAGCTGGGAAAAATAGGTCTCGAGTGTGTGGATTGTGGGCTGCAGCTCTTTTGTGATCTTCTCGTGGGTCAGGGGTGTATGCGCAAGCTCCATGAGCGCGAGGATTTCTTCGCTTTGCTGACGCTCAAGGGCGATTTGCCCATCGATTTTAGGGATCATCACATCATCTCCAAGTAGCGATTCCCACAAAGAGTGCGTGTAAGTGTGGAAAAATCGCTCATGAAGTGCTCGAATCGACGAAATCAGCCAATGATTGCTCGGCTTTTGCCGATTTTTATACTCCTGCCAAAGATCGGCGATCATCTCTTCGCTAAGCAAGATTGCCTCTTTGGCTTGGGGGAGCGAGATGTAGCCCTTTTGCAGCTCAATAAAAGTAGCTGAAACATTCGCGGTGTAGAAATTTTTAATCTCCTCAAGCTTTGCCAAAGAGATGGTGTGGCTTTTAAAGAGCTCATCAAAGTTATATTTGATGCTATAAAGCGCGATATAAGAGATGATTCCCACCGAGATGAGCCCCGAAGCGATGTTAAAAATGAGGAATCGCACGCGATGTATGATGGAAAACTTCGGGAATTTCAGACTAAAAAAATTCATAGATGGCTTTCGCGCTACCTACCAATCGCTACTTGAGGCTATCTTTCATCCACTGCATATACTCTTTCTCGCCTTTAATGATGGGAATCATAATGATTTGGGGTAATTCATGCGGCGAGAGTTTAGCGATAACTTTTTTGATTCTTTTATACTGCTTGCGTGTGGTTTTGATCGAGATTTCAAACTCTTTTGAAGAGACGAGCTCATCTTGCCAAAGGTAGAAGCTCTCCAGCTCCTTGACATGGACGCACGCGCCCAGACGTTCGCCAATCATCGCTACTGCCAGCTCACTCGCCATCTCCTGCTTAGGCATGGTGGTGATAATCATAACAAACTGTTCCTCTCTCATTGCCGCTCCTTTGGACTTTAGGTTAATGACTTTTTCTTGAGTGCTTCATACTCGGCGCGCATTTTTTCTTCGCGATCCGCACCATCCTCTTTGAGTCGTCGCTTCTCCTCCAGCCGCGCTTCTTCAAGCTCACGCCTGCGCTCTTTGGCGCGTTTAAGCTTCTCGATATACTCTTCTCGCTGTTTTGGGTCCTGAAACTTAATGGGCGTAATGGAGAGCACCCCCCAAATAAACACAAAAAAGAATAGGGCTACCTCCATGCTACCCCCGAGGTAGTGCCAAGACATCGCTAAGATGAGCGCGATAAAGAAGCGCAAAAAGTATTTCATATCATCGTTACCTTGATTTTGTGCTTGTGGATTCCCAGGAGCTTCTTATCTCTTTGCCCTAGAGCGAGTAAAATTAGCTGCGTCGGATAGAGTAGAGGTGTCTCGATCCTCTCGCGCTTTGAGGCTTTTAATATCTCTTTACTTTTACCATCTAGGAATCCAAGCTGTTCTGCGCTACTTGTCATGATAAAATCAACTCCCAAATCCACCGCATTAAAGTAGATTCTCGCGCTTTGTTTCAGGGTATTTTGGGGATTGAAAGCAAACGTGTGAGCGTAGCTTTCAAAAGAGAATTGCCCTGATAAGAGCTTTAAATTAAGCGCACTTCCTAGCTCTTTGTGAAATCCTTGCATAGAGCTGGGAGACTCCTTTGCACGGGCTGAGCCAATCCATGCGGCAGAAAATTGCGCGAAATTTGACTGATATTTGCCCTCAAGATTCCCGTGTTGCAGTGCATAATGGGGAAGATAGAGTGGTTTTTGGGGTAAAAGAGGGGCGATTCCCTGTTTGAGGGTGAATTTTTGAATAAGCGAGGAATCATCGCTAAGAAGCCTAAAAGCATAAAGGCAATCAAGATAGGAATCCTCCTCCATAGCCATTATTTGGGCATTTTCCTGCTCGGCTTTTAAGAAAATCTCCAGCCAAACATCTAAGAATCGTTCGCTAAATCGCCCCCAATATCCGCCCCTGATGAGATGTTCGCCGAGTGCCTCCATATCTAAAAACTCCAGCAGAGCCCTTGAGCTCTCCAGTAGCCCGCCTATGTGATCGCCGCCTCCTCCTACAAGCAATACTCGCTTCATTGCCCCGTCCCCTCTTTGTAGCACTCATTGATTTTCCTGCCAAATTCCACCCACCGCCTTTCATAGTGCGGGAATCCGCGCAAAAGCTTGCTCTGAAGTGAATGAATGTGCGCGTCCCACTGTTCTGCGTTGTGCAATAAATAGGGACGCAAAGATGTGGCATTCATCACACCATTTCGCGGGTCGGAGATGAGTGCAAGCAGCTTGTGCGCCTCTTGCATGTGATAAGTAAGCAGCTCATCGATAAAAATAAAGAGCGATTCCCCGAGATACTCCCCGTCAAAACGCGCCAAAGGCGAAGCATAGCGCAGCGGCAGCAGCTCAAGATAGCGAGCACGCTCCTCGTTACTTAGCTCAATCACAGCTTCGACACTCTTTAAGGCGGCGAGATAGGGCGCAGTGTCGATGATGAGGTCTTTTAATGCATGCCGCTCCGAAAGCGGCTCAATGAACCACTCTTGCCCGAGCTTTTCGATAATCTCGCCAAGTGTTATTTCGCCATAGACGATCTTTCCATTAATGCGAGCGCAAGGGAGCGCATGCTCAAAGGCAAAGTCGGGAAGCTGCATTTGAATGTATCCAAAAAGCTCCAAGAGCCCCTCTTTTTGCGGTGAGGTAATCTGCACCTCAAGCCTCGCACGATAGGGTAGGTAGTCCATCTTCGCATTAAAACGCGCAAGCTCAATCTTTAACCTTACCGACATGGAGAGATCCTTTAGTGTTTCTTAAATTTCTGATTCTCAGGGTTTGCAAGAAGCGAGGCGATAGAGCTTTGAAGCCCCTCCTCATCACTGTTTGGGTCAAGATTAAAACCAAGACCGCTAAATGCCGCGGAGAGTGATGTGAAAAGCGCGTGATTTTCTCCATCATCATCTTGTATGAGAATCTGCAAAATGCTGCCCAGAGGCACTCGCACCAAGCTTCCGATATTCTCCTCGCCAAATCCTGCCTCAAAATAGAGGTCATGGCGATCGAGATTGATACTCTCAAACGTATAGCCGGCGAGCACAAATAGTGTCATATTCGGGAATCGGGCGAGGATCTTCTGCGGCAGGGGAGGGTCAAAATGCACCAAAGAGAGGGTGCAGAAAATCGAGAATGTCACCCCGCGCTCGATGAGGTATTCCATTACATCATGCGCGTGCGCCTCCATCATAGCGCGAAACTTCCTGTCATTGCCGATTCTCTCCGCAATCATGAGCGCACCGCCTCTCTGAACTCCTTCAAAAGCGAGCGCACCTCCGTTATTCCTATATTCCAAAAGCTCTCATCTTCGATATCCAGCCCAAAAAGCCCGACGAGCTCTTTAGGCGAGCGGCTCCCACCCAGTGATAGAAATTCCGTGTAACGCTCGATGAAGTTGGGATACCCGCGCTTGTAAAGTCCAAAAAGTGCCATGACCAAAAGCTGTCCGTAGCTATATGCGTAGCAATAAAAGGGCGTATGCACAAAATGTGGAATATAGCTCCACCATGAAGCATATTCCCCTCTCAAGCAGACGCTTTCGCCAAACATTTTGCAATTTTCTGCGAGCCAAATCTCGTTGTATTGCGCGCTCTTAAGTTCGCCCTCGTGGTTGTGGATCTTGCGCTCAAAATTCGTAAAAACCCCCTGCCTAAAGAGTGTGGCGAAAATATCTTCAAGCTTACCCGCCATAAGGGCGATTTTCTCCTCTTTTTTGAGCGTTGCCTTAAGTTTGTCAAAAAGTAACATCTCGGCAAAAACCGACGCCGTTTCCGCCGTTGTGAGCGGAGTATCCGCGCTCAGATAACCCACGCCCTTTGAGAGCTCCTGATGGATCGCATGCCCGAGTTCATGCGCCATTGTGAAGAGGTCGCGTCGCCCGTTAGTATGATTAAGCAAAACATAAGGGTGAGCCGAAGGAACGGTGCCATGGGAGAAAGCTCCGCCCCGCTTTCTCTCGCGCGGATGGGAATCGATCCATCCCTCTTCAAAAGCTCGCCCTGCGATTTCACCAAAACGCGGAGAAAATTCATTAAAAGCGACTAAAACAGTGTCCCGCGCCTCTTCAAAAGAGATTTCTCTATTTTTGCTCTTCAAGGGGGCGTATCGATCGTAATCATAAAGCTGCTTCAAGCCCAAAAGATCGCGCTTTAAGAGGTAAAACTCCTCGACGATTCCCATGTTTTCATTGATACATTTCATCATGGAATCGACGCTCTTTTGCGTGGTCTGATTCTCAATGTGGCGTGAATGTTCGGGGGAATCGTAGCCTTTAAGCTTGCAAATGATTGCATTCTCCTTGCGAATGTTATTCAAAATGTATGCAAGCAGCTCTTGGTGTGGCGCGAGTCCCTTTGTGAGGAGCTTTGCAGCCTTTTTGCGCTCAGCGCGCTTAGGGTGGTGCAAAAGGGCTAGAACCTCCTCTTCCCCAAGGTTTTTACCGAATTTTAGCGCACTAAGGTGCTCATCAAAGAGCCTTGCAAAGGCATTTGCGCCCACAGGAGAGAGCTTTAGCAAAATCCGTTCTTCAGGGAGCGTGAGGGTATGCTTTTTGTTTTGCACCACCTGCTCCAGATGATAGGCATAGGCGGGAGCGGCTTTAATTAAAGCTTTCTGTCGCGCTTCCTTAAGCTCGCCAAACTCAATTTCAAAAAAGAGAAGCGACTCGGCAATAGAATTGCAAATAAGCTCGTATTCAGAGTAGAAATCGCCCTTTTGCGTATCTTCGGCGAAGACCAAAAAAGCATAGCTCATCGCCCGCCCAAGCTCCTCTCTAAGCCTCTCATACTCCGTGATTGCTTTGTTGAAATCCTTTGGAGAAATCGTATCCAGCTTCCCCATGTAGCGTTTTTTAAAATTTTTGCTCGACTTTTCGCATGCCTCTAGGCTGCGATCCAACGCCTCCGTATTGCTAAAAAGCGCGCTTAAATCCCATCGCTTCATGCTTTGCCTTTGATATGGATTTATTTATTTAAGTTATGAATATTACCCTATTTTTGCCGTCTTCTTTTAGGCTTTAATTTTATTCTTTTACAAAGCGTTTAATGTATCCGCATTTTTTACAAAATTCTTCTACGATTTCGCCTCGTTCAAATCCACCCTTTATCTCACATGCACGCGGGGAATCAAGCGCATTTTTAAGTGAAATATTTTTTATATTTCCAAGACTTAATGCACCCATTGCATCAAAACAGCAGGGCACAATCTCGCCATTACTTAAAATTGCCATGTGGCTTTTTAACGCGAGGCAATAGCCGCGATTTTTCGGCTCTTTTGCACGCCACTCAAAAAGAGTAGCGAGATCCAAGATGACTTTGTGTTGCAGGCGCGTGCGTTTGATTCTCGGCTCTATGGTAACCTTAAAATGTTCGCTAAGCTTTGCAAGAATCGCCTCTTCAAAGCGATTTGTCCCCAGATTCCACAAGCGCAGGTTGATATATTCAGGAATATTGTATGTATTTTTTTGATTAATGAGAGAAAATATATTTTTCATATATGTATCAAAATCGCATTTTTTAGCATTGGAATCATAACTCGTGAGTGAAATATTGACTTGCTTAATCGCTTTATGGCGCAAGATTTTTTGCTCGCGATTCCCAAGATAGAAGCCTGAAGTGGTGATCTCTGCTTTTAGGTGAGATTCCCATACCAAATCAAGATAATCGCCTAGGTTAGGGGTTGTGAGCGGATCTCCAAGCAGATGAAGTGCGATTAGATCCGTATAGGCGGCACACTCTTTAAGCGCGCGAGAGAAGAGCTCAAGGCTCATGATTCCCCTGTGATTTTTGGGTGGGGTGCAAAAGCTGCACGCTAAGGCACAAAAATCACTCAGCTCTATATGAATTTTATAGAATTTTCTAGACATTAAATCTAAAGTGCATTACATCGCCATCTTTTACGATATATTCTTTCCCCTCAATCCTTAGCGCACCCGCCTCTTTGGCTTTCGCCTCACCACCATATTTAATAAAGTCTTCATAGGCGATCGTCTCAGCTCTAATGAAGCCTTTCTCAAAATCCTTATGGATCACACCCGCAGCTTGTGGGGCACTTGAGCCGTTTTTAATCGTCCAAGCGCGCACCTCTTTGACCCCAGCGGTGAAGTAGCTAATGAGTCCAAGCTTCTCAAAGCCCTTGCGGATAATCTGATTAAGCCCCGATTCCCGCACTCCAAGCGATTCTAGAAATTCCTGCTTCTCTTGTGGCTCAAGCGCGATTAGCTCTTCTTCGATTTTTGCGCAGAGCTTTATCACTTCGCAATGCTGCTTACTTGCATATTCTTTGACGCTAAGCACCAGAGCATTATCCTCTGCGAGCCCTGCTTCATCGACATTTGCGCCATAGATGATCTCTTTATTTGTGAGGAATCGAAGCTCCCTGTCCAGCTCCTTAAACTCCTCGCTCTCTTTTTGCGCAAACGTCCGCACAGCTTCCCCCAATTCTACGTGCTTCATGAGCGACTTTGCCGCTTCGAGCATGATTTTTGCCTCTTTATCAGCTTTTGCCGCGCGCTCCAGCCGCTCCAACCGTTTCTCTAGCGTTTGCATATCGGCTAGAAGCAGCTCCGTCTCGATAATCTCAATATCGCGCAAAGGGTCGATACTCCCCTCAACATGCGTGATGTTCCCATCATCAAAGCAGCGCACAATGTGCAAAATCGCCTCAGTCTCCTTGATGTTTCCAAGGAATTGATTCCCTAGTCCCTCGCCCTTGCTTGCCCCTTTCACAAGCCCTGCAATATCGACAAATTCGACTACGGAATGCTGAATTTTCTGCGGATTGACGATTTTAGCGAGCTCATCAAGGCGAGAATCGGGCACCGCCACGACTGCTTTATTTGGCTCAATGGTGCAAAAAGGGTAGTTCGCCGCTTCGGCATTTTGTGCTTTTGTAAGGGCGTTAAAAGTAGTGGATTTACCGACGTTTGGAAGCCCTACGATTCCGATACTTAGTGCCATCTACGACTCTTTTGTGAGGGATTGCAAAAACTCAATCACCATGCGCACACCCGCACCGCTCGCACCGTAGGGATTGACGTCCCACTCCTTCTCGACGTAAGCGGGACCCGCGATGTCAAGGTGCAGCCACTTGTCTTTGTAGGATTCCTCGATGAATTCAGAGAGGAAGAGCCCCGCTGTGATCGAGCCTCCATAGCGTGTCGAGCTGACGTTGCAAATATCGGCGACTTTAGACTTTATAAGCTCTCTTAGGTGGCGATTAAAGGGCAAATCCGCAGCCAATTCCCCGCTTCGCTCCGCACACTCGAGGAATCTCTGCTTTAGAGTGCGATTGTGTCCCAAAACACCCGAAGTATATTCGCCTAATCCCACGACGCACGCGCCCGTGAGCGTGGCAAGGTCGATGATGTAATCAGGCTTTAGCTCTTGTGCGTAGCAAAGGCAATCCGCAAGCACCAGACGCCCCTCAGCATCGGTATTTCGCACTTCAATGCTCTTGCCGTTTTTAGCTTTCAGCACATCATCGGGCTTATAAGCATTCCCTCCAATCATATTCTCAGTCGCGCCGATGATTCCGTGGATTTCAAGCTCGATTCCCAGCTCACTAGCTGCCTGCAAGATCCCTAAAACCGCGCAGCCACCGCCCTTATCAGCCTTCATGGTAACCATATATTCTGAGGGCTTGAGGCTCAGACCGCCGCTATCATACGTGAGTCCTTTGCCTATGATTGCCACTTTCAACTTTGATTTTTTGGCTTTGTGCTCCAAATGAATGAGCCGCGGCGGGTGACTACTTGCGCGCGAAACGGCTAGAAATGCGCCCATTCCCTCTTTTTCCAGAAATTTCTCATCATAGATTTTGCATGAAAGTCCATGCTCTTTTGCAATCTTTTCTGCTGTTTTTGCAATTTTTTTAGGCGTGGCATCTTCAGGAGGCGTATTGACAAGCTCGCGCGTGAGATTGACAGCTTTGCCAATCGCCTTTTGACGCTCCAAAATCTCGCTAAAAAGCTTATCATTGTGGGAATCGCCTGCCAGAACAATTTTCTCTAGCTTGCTTTTGTTTTGGTCGCTTTTGTAGGTTTCAAAACTGTAATCTCCGAGCAAAAAGCCCGCAATCATCGCCTCAAAACAACGCTCACACTTACCATAGCCAATTACTTTAACCGAGCTGAAAGGATATTTTTTAAGCATTCTAAGAGCTTTTGCACTTGCCTCGCGCAGGGAATCAGGTTCAAGAGAATCCAGCGCGTAGTAGAGCTGCTTTTTATGCGCGATAAAGAGCGTTTCCCCGCCTTTAGCTTTAAAACCGAGCCCCTCAAAGTCGCTCTTATCGATGTAGGTGGGCGTAAAATCGCCATTTACGATAAATACCAGCGACGCGGAGGCTTTGAGCTTAGAAAAAGCGGATTTTTTGTAGATAATTTCCATAATTTATCCTTTTATCTTTTTTGAGTTTTCACGTGAAAAAACCAGAAGATTCCCCCAAAAAGCAGCAACGCAAAGGGAATCGCCAGATAAAAATGCCCTTTTATCCAGTGCAGAATATTAAGCAAGGGCTCGCCGAAAATATAGGCAAGCACAATCGTGATTGCCGCCCACACAAGCGAGCTCACGAAGTTGATGAACGCAAACATCTTCGCGCTGTATCGTGTCGCGCCGATAGACATGGGAATCACCGTGCGCATGCCGTAGAGATAGCGTTGGATAAATACGATTGGCCAGCCGTGCCGCTGCAATAGCACGTGTGCGAGCGCGAACTTGCGCCGCTCATTTTTTAGTAGGCGGTGGATTGCCTCTTTGTTGTATCGCCCGATGTAAAAATAGACCTGATCCCCCGCAAAGCCCCCAAGCCCCGCCACAAGAATCGCGACCAAAATGTGCATATCGCCCGTATGGCTCATGATTCCCGCCATGACTAGCCCCATCTCTCCCTCGAGCATGCTCCAAACAAACAAAATCACATAGCCATACTCTTTTAGCCAGTCAATGAAGAGCTCTTCCATTTTGAGTATTCCTTCCTCTAGTTCGCTAGAGATCCCATAAATAGCACACCTGTGTCCTATCAGAGCTTAATTTTAAGACAAATTTGCGCGGGAATATCATGCCAAGCGCATTAAATATCTAGCAGCGTGTATAAGGGCGCAAGCGTCGCAATTTTACGCGCACCTTCTAGCTCTTTGAGATTAAGCAAAAAGCAAGCCTCGACACACTCTCCATGCGCTGATTGTATGAGTTTCACCGCGGCTTCTGCTGTCCCGCCCGTAGCGATGAGATCATCGATGAGCAGCACTCTAGCGCCTCTTTTTTTAAATGCATCGATGTGGATTTCCACTTCATCAAAGCCATATTCAAGTGAATATTTTTCCGCAATCGTAGTGAAGGGGAGTTTCCCTTTTTTGCGAATGGGGACAAAGCCAATCCCCAAACGAGTGGCTAAAGCCGCGCCAAAAATAAAGCCTCGCGATTCGATTCCTGCGACATAATCAAGACCAAACTGCGCGTAACGCTCGGCTAAAAATCCCATCAGCATATCGAAGGCTTCAGGATTATTTAAGAGTGTGGTAATGTCTTTAAACTGGATTCCCGGCTTGGGGAAATCGGGGATATTGCGGATAGAAGAGAGTAAGAATTCCCTCTGTGCTTGCGTAAGTGTAATCATGAGAATCTCCTCGGAGGTTGGGTTAGAATGGCAAATTCACGAGCTTTGGCGCGTTACAAAAGAGCTTCGATTTTTTGCTCTAAATCCTTGATGCGACTTCGATATTTCTCACTCTCGATACGATATTGAGAATTGCGCTGTTTTAGGAGCTTGACTTCATTGCGCAGCGACGTGATCTCATCGGTTAGAATGTCGATATTCCCAAGCGCGCGCTGAAGCTGGAGCTGATGTTTGCGAATCAAAATCTCCGCCTCTTGCAACGTGAGCTTCATGACTGCGCTGCTCTTCTCCTCTTTTTGGGCGATACTTTTATAAAAAAAAGTCTTCACCACCATAAAAAGCACAAAAAGGATAAAGAGGGTCAGCAACAGCCAATCGCTACTAATGAAGCTCACGCGCTACTCCTCGATCTTTCCGATTCTGCACAGATGACGACCGCCCTCAAAAGAGCTCTGCATGAACGCGTCTAAAATCGACTCCACTACGCCAATTCCCACGACACGCTCGCCCATACACAGGACATTTGCGTCATTATGCATGCGCGAAAGTCTCGCAGTGTAGGAATCATGACAGAGCGCCGCGCGGATTCCCTTGTGGCGATTCGCGCTCATGCTCATGCCAATACCCGTGCCGCAGATGAGGATTCCCGCGCTATTTTGTGTCGCCAAAACTCGCTCACACAGCAAATGTGCATAATCGGGATAATCCACACGCACATCGCTATCACACCCAAGATCAATCACTTCATGCCCCTTTTGGGCGAGATACTCTTTGACGTGAGACTTGAGATGAAAGCCCGCATGATCCGTAGCGATGAAGTAAGTCAAGAGGAGCGTCCTTTGCCATGAACTAAAATGCGGAGATTATAGCAAAAATCCCAAAATGAGCCGCACAGGATAGAAGAAATAGCTCGATAGAGGCGTCGCGATAATCACGACAAGGATAATCATGCCGTATCGTCCAAGTTGATCAAACGCCCTGGGAATCGCATAAAGTCCGTATTTGGTGCAGAAAAATCCCAACGCCTGCGAGCCATCTAGGGGCGGAATGGGCCAGAGATTAAACACGCCAAGCACGACATTGTAGATGATGAGCTGTGCCAAAAATAGTGCAATGAGTGCGCTAAAAATTCCATCAACGTGCGTAATGCCCAAAAGCAGCGTAGCGAGGATTGCGAGTGCGAAATTGTAGGCGATTCCCGCGAGTGAGACGGCGATTCCCGCGTTGTAGCCCCCTTGGTTAAGAATCGTGCGAATATTAATAGGCACGGGTTTTGCCCAGCCAAATAAGAAAGGTGCACCCGAAAAATAGAGCAGCGCAGGCACAAGAATCGAGCCGATAGGATCGATATGCACGATGGGATTAATGCTGAGACGACCTGCATCATAAGCGGTATAATCTCCGTAACGATAGGCAACATACCCGTGCATAATCTCATGCCCGATGACCGCAACCAAAAACGCAACTACAAGGGTAGCCCCCTGATAAATTTGAGGAATCCCCTCAACCTCAATCACGGTCTATCCCCGTTTGCGCGCATAAGCTCTTCAATCTCATCGTAGCTTTTGCCTATGCGATTCCAGCGGATTTTGTAGTCACTATCCCAGCTGATGTAAATGCGCCAAGGTGTGCCTACGATGTTTTTGTAAGCGACGCTGCCCCAAAAGCGGGAATCCGCAGAGTTGTTGCGATTATCGCCCATCATGAAAAAGTGATCTTTGGCGACTTTGTGATAGAAGAAAACTTCCCCTTCAAGGCTCTTGTGCGCGCTCATAAAAAGCTGCCCGTTGGCTGAAACGAGCAACATCTGATCAAACGCGTCTCTACTCTGCTTGGCATAATGCACCCCGGGATAGGTGTCATAATAGGGGTCATAGACAAAGAGCCGCCCGAAAAAATGGCGCGTGCTTGCGCCCGGGAATTTCTCCTTAATATACTCATCGCCCTCGTGTGGACGGAGGTAGAGCCCCTCTTTGGTATAGACCACCTCATCGCCCTCCAGCGCGACATTTCGCTTGATGTAGTGCTGATTCTCATTGAGCGGATAGCGGAATATGACAATGTCGCCTCTTTGCGGGTGATTGCCTGAGATGAGGTGCCCATTGCCATTAAAATCAGGCAGCAGAGGGTATTCATTCCATAGACCAAAGGGCGAAATCAGTCTGGGAATCGGGATACCGTAGGTGTATTTTTTTACCATCAGTCCCTCGCCGCCTGATTCTTCGCCTGCGAGAATCGTCCATTTCATGCTCCCGCTAGGCACGACAAATGCCTGCCCAATGAAAAAAATCACGCCAAAGAGGATCACAATCGTCCCCATCCATGTGTTCGCAAAGTCGATAAAATTTTTAATCCATTTTTTCAGCAAATTCATAACTAAAGGCTCTCCTGTCTATTTTTAGCGGCTTTAATGGTGTTTTCAAGCAGTGAAGCAATCGTCATCGGTCCTACGCCTCCGGGCACAGGCGTGATGAAGGAGCACTTTGGTGCGACATGCTCAAAATCCACATCACCCACGAGCGAGCCATCACTCAGGCGATTAATCCCTATGTCAATTACCACCGCGCCCTCTTTGACCATCGATTCCGTGATGAGATTAGGCTTGCCCGCACCCACACAAAGAATATCCGCCTCGCGCGTGTGAGAGGCGAGATCTTGCGTATGGATATGGCAAATCGTGGTCGTGGCGTTGGCATTTAGAAGAAGCGAAGCTAGGGGCTTACCCACGATATTGCTCGCGCCCACAATCGTAGCGTTTTTGCCCTGCGGGTCAATCTTGTAATGCTTCAAAAGGCGCATGATTCCCGCAGGAGTCGCAGGGGCGAATCCCGTAAGATTAGCGGCGATTCTCCCGATGTTGTGCGGGTGGAATCCATCGACATCTTTGTGGGGCGCGATTGCCTCAAGAATCGTTGCGGTGTTGATGTGTTTTGGGAGTGGAAGCTGGACTAAAATGCCATCGATATTCGGATCATTATTAAGAATCGCAATGGCGTTTAGGAGCTGGGGCTGTGTCGTATTTTCAGGCATTTCATGCGTTATGGAGTAGATTCCCGCGCGTTTGCACGCTTTGGCTTTCATACGGACATAAGCTTGGCTCGCAGGGTCGTTACCCACCAAAATAACCGCAAGCCCGGGGGTGATTCCCCTATGTGCGAGGGAGCGAACCTCTTCCGCGATCCGCCCCTCAATCTCCGCTGCGAGGGCTTTGCCATCAAGAAGCTGCATTGATTGCCTTTAAAAGTGAAGTCGGGTATTATAGATAAGAACTCCATTTTTTTACTTTAAGGGCGGATGTGAAACGTATTTGGTGGTGGGCGATTCCCCTGTTTTTGAATGCCGATGAGAGCTTTATTACGCAATTTGAGTATGGAAAGATGCTTTATGAGAATCCGCGAGGAATCGGCTGCGTGCATTGCCATGGTAAGGAAGGCGATGGCTCACTGATTGCTACATACAAGCACAAAGGCACGCTGCGCACGCTCCTTGCGCCGCCGATTAATGAGCTCCCTTATGAGCGATTCTCTCAGGCGATGCTGAAAAATAACGGCATTATGCCCCGATACTATCTCGAGAGCTCCGAGCTTCGTGCCATTCATCTCTATCTTAAAGAGATGAAACGCCCTAGAAATTCTTTACCCTAAAAACGGGTGCGTTTCAAATGGGCGTAGCTTCATGGGGCTATTTGCACACGATTCCGCGATTCTTGGAATCTACCCGATTGGATCGCACGCGCAAGAAGATTCCCGCGTGTCGCCAACTTAACTTTAAAGAGCTTTGCTTGCGTCTTTAATGGCGTTTCTTATGGCAATCTCAATAGCCCGCGCGCGCTCCTCTTCGGGGAGTTTCGGATCTTCTCCTATGCCTAAAAATTTCGTATTTTTAAGCTCAATCAAGCTTGTGGAGCGATAAATTTTGCGTCCCTTGCGATTCTCAAAACTAACCGCAACATCGACACTCAAAAACAGCTTTGAAGCTTCACTGAAGATCCCCTCAGGGGATTGATCGCGCACCACTTTGGAGCTGTATAAAAGATCCAAGTTGAGTGCCTCTTTGCTTACATTTCTTTCATTTATGAAGAAACATCGGGAATCCTCAAGTGCCATCTTCAGCACATTGGTCGCTTCGCTTGCGGTAATGTAGAGCTCATTTTGCACGCTGCTTCGCACATAGCCCAAATTGAGCGAAACTTTGGGCGTTTCACAAATATTGTGCAGAGGGATATAAACATGCTCACTCTTTTTAGTCGCGCAACCGCCAAAAAACAGTAGCATGAGCGACATGATTCCTAAAAATAATTTTCCCATGGTATTCCTTTGTGCTATTTATTTTGTCCCAAATACTCGATCCCCGGCATCGCCTAATCCGGGGAAGATGTATCCGTTTTCTGTCAGCCGCTCATCGATTTTTGCGATGAATATATCCACATCAGGATGTGCGTTTGTGAGCGCGCGGATTCCTTCCGGGGCGGCAAGGATACACAAAAACGTAATCTTTTTCACGCCTTGACTTTTGAGATAATCCACTGCATATAAGGCTGAACCGCCGGTAGCTAGCATCGGATCAACAAGAAAAACACTCCGTTTTGCAATATCTTCAGGGAGCTTGCAATAGTAGTGATTGGGCTTGAGACTCTTTTCATCGCGATAGACGCCAATATGCCCGATACGAGCGTTAGGGATTAGATTCATCACACCATCGACCATGCCTAACCCCGCGCGCAATATCGGCACGACCGCAAGCGAACTGTCGCTCAGCTTGTAGCCCCGAGTTTTGGTTAGCGGCGTCTCCACTTCCACCTCTTGAAGCTCAAGATTCTTGCTTGCTTCATACAAAATCAGTGCAGAAATCTCCGCGATATTCTCTTTGAAGCTCTTCGTATCCGTGTGAATATCGCGAATATTCGTGATTTTGTGCTCAATGAGCGGATGCTTTACCTCAATAATCGCCATAATTTACCCCCCCCTTTTTTGCAAAATTATATTCTAAGGCTCGCCAACTCGGAATCCACCTTGCTAAGTCGCTCTTTTGCCTCTGCTAATGCATTGCGATTTTGCTCCAAAACATGCGCGGGGGCGTTTGCGATGAATTTTTCGTTGTTTAGCATATTTGAGAGCTTTTCCACCTCTTTTAAAAGCTTCTCTTGTTGCTTTTGTAAGCGCGCAGTAATGGGGCGTAAATCCAAATCTGCGATGGGAAGATAAACCTCACATCGTTCGCTTACATCAGCGACGCAACCTTCGGGTTTTTGCTCTAAAAGCGCGAGAGAATCGACCTTGGAGAGCTTTGGGATAAATTGTTTTAGCAACGCCTCATCAACGTTTTTTGAAGTTTTGATAAAAATGGACGGAATCTTCTGGTTTGCAAGCTCCAATGTAGCCTTAAGTCGCCTTGTGGAGACGATCGCATCAATGATGACTTCAAAATTCGCCTCACTTCCCTCATCACGCCCACGATCTTTAGGGTAGGGGAGAATCATAATGGAGGGCGATTCCTCTAGGTTTGTGCCCCCGAGCTTCTGGTAAAGATGTTCGCTCAAAAATGGCATATAAGGGTGCAGGAGCTTCATGCTTTCTCGAAAAATCGCCCCAAGCTCGGAGATAGATTCCTTGCTGGCTTTACCAAGCTCGATTCCCCAGTCGCAAAATTCGCCCCACAAAAAGCGATAAAGCGCGCTTGCACCATCATTGAAACGGTAATTATCCAACGCCTCACGCACCTCTTTCACACAAAGGCTAAATCGCGAGGCAATATATTTCCCCAGCGGAGTTTCTAGCGTGAGCTCATCAAGCGTCTGAAAAGATTGCGCGTTTAAAAGCAGGAAATTTGCGGCATTGTAGAGCTTGTTTGTGAAATTTTTACTCACTTCAAATTGTTGCTTCACGGGTCTCACATCGCGCCCTTGAGCGCAGAGAATCGCTAGACTAAAACGCGTGGAATCGCACCCATACGCCTCAATAAGCTCAAGCGGATCGATCACATTTCCCTTGCTTTTGCTCATCTTCTGCCCTTTTTCATCGCGCACGAGCGCATGCAGGTAAATATCCTTAAAGGGGAGCGTCCCAAGAAAATGTTCCCCCATCATCAGCATGCGCGCCACCCAGAAAAAGAGAATATCAAAGCCCGTAATTAGCAAGGAATTTGGATAGAAATCTTTAAGATCATCTCCTTTCCACAGCGTCCCTTTTCCCACTTCGCCATTCCCCCAGCCAAGCGTGCTAAAAGCCCATAAAGCCGAACTAAACCATGTATCAAGCACATCAGGATCCTGAAAGAATCGATCCCCCCCGCATTTAGGGCAAGAATCGGGCTTCTTTTCGCTTGCCCACTCATGAGTGCATTCGCAATAATAGACGGGAATCTGATGTCCCCACCACAGCTGCCGCGAAATACACCAGTCGCGCAGCTCCCTCATCCACGCGTTATAGTTGTTTTTCCACTGCGCGGGGTGGAATCGCACCTCGCCGCTATTAGCCCGCTTAATCGCCTTTTGCGCGATCTCTTTTTTGATAAACCACTGTTTTGAAATGTAGGGCTCGACGACATTCCCGCAGCGATAGCATTTGCCGATCTGATTTTCATAATCCTCAATCTTCTCAATAAAGCCCGATTCCTGCAATTTTGCGACAATTTTATCCCGTGCCTCCAGACGCTCAAGCCCCTGAAATTCACCCGCATGATGGTTTAAGATTCCCCGCTCATCAAAAACGGTGATAAACTCCAAAGCATGGCGTTTCCCCACCTCATAATCATTGGGATCATGCGCGGGCGTTACCTTTACCATACCCGTGCCAAATTCCCTATCGACGTAGGAATCGGCGATAATCTCAATCTCGCGATTAATTAGGGGCAAAAGGAGCTTCCGCCCGATGAGATGTGTATAACGCTCATCATCAGGGTGCACCATGACCGCACTATCGCCAAAAAATGTCTCCGGACGCGTCGTCGCTACGATGATATATTCTTTGGAATCCTTCAAAAAATAGCGCAGATGATAGAGTTTGCCCTGATTGCTCTCATATTCCACTTCAATGTCGCTGAGTGCGCCATCATGCGTGCACCAATTCACCATGTAATTGTCGCGGACAATGTAGCCCTCGTTATAGAGCTTCACAAAAGCCGAAGCGACGCTTTTTTGCAGTCCTTCATCCATCGTGAAACGTGTCCGATTCCACGCGCAGGACGCACCGAGCTTGCGCATTTGCTTCAAAATCATTCCGCCGCTCTCATCACGCCACTGCCACACTTTTTCCAAGAATCGCTCCCGCCCGAGCTCCTCCTTTTTGATTCCCTGTGCGAGCAGGCGTTTTTCTACGACATTTTGTGTGGCGATTCCCGCGTGATCGGTGCCGGGCTGCCACAGTGTCTTATACCCGTCCATGCGTTTATACCGCGTAATAATATCGATGAGTGTGTGATCTAGCGCATGTCCGATGTGCAGACTCCCTGTAACATTAGGCGGAGGGAGCATGATAGAGAAAGTTTGGTTAGGCTTTTGGAACGCCCGATTCCCTTCTGTTTCAAAATAGCCCCGCGATTCCCATGTTTTGTAGTAGGATTCCTCGATTTCCTTGGGATTATAACCTTTGCTCTCTTCCGTGCTCATCGGAGCTTTCCTTATAATGGTATGATTTTTGCTTTTTATCGTCATAGACTTCAAACCGCTTGAGGGATTATAGCGGAATCGGCTTCAAGGCTTTAAGCTTTAAGTGCATTTTGGAGTTTCATCTCTACCCTAAAGGAGTTATTGTGGTATATGAATTGAAGTCGCCTATTTTGGGCTTTGAAGAGATTAGAGAGGTCGAATTGGTCGAGATTGATGGGGTATTTGCGCAAATTAAATCCAAAAACAGCCCCGCAATCGGACTTACGCTCGCAAACCCCTATGCACTCCGCGAGTATTCTTTTGAGATTCCCGCGGTGATTCAAACGCTACTGGAGATTACGCAAGATAGCAAGGTGCGGGTATTTTGCGTTGTGGTAATCCAAAATCCTATCGCGGAATCGCGCGTCAATTTCCTCGCGCCGCTTATTTTTAATGACGACAATCAAACTGCGGCACAAGTCGCGCTTCTAGCGAAGGATTATCCAAACTTTGATATAGCGGATAAGATTGAAAATTACGTGAAAGGCTAAAAGCCTCTTGTCGCTCACCTCTCTTAATGATGAACAGCGCAGGGCGTGCTCCGCGCCTTTGGGACATAATCTCATTATCGCTTCTGCGGGCACAGGGAAAACCTCGACTATTGTCGGGCGTATCGCACACCTCATCAATACGGGACTAAAGCCTAGCGAGATTCTTCTGCTCACTTTTACCAACAAAGCAGCAGCGGAGATGATCCATCGCCTCGCAAATCTCTTTGGGGAATCGCAAGCCAAATCCGTTGAAGCAGGGACATTTCATGCAGTGGCGTATCGTTATTTGAAGGAGCGACACGCGATTTCCCTCAAGCAGCCCCGCGAGCTAAAAACGCTCTTTAAAAGCATTCATGAACGGCGAATCTTCGCTAATCGCTCCACACAGCCTCCCTACACGGCGAATTATCTCTATGATCTCTACTCGCTCTATCAAAACAGCGCGCATGAACCTTTCGCCAAGTGGCTCTCCGATCGTCAAAGCGAGCAGGGAATCTATGCGGATATCTATGAAGACATATGGGCAGAATTCAGCGCACTTAAGCGCGAATACGGCTATGTGGATTATAACGACCTGCTTTTGCTCTATCGCGAAGAGATGAAGAGCCTGCAATCGCCCTTTGTCGAAGTGCTGGTCGATGAATATCAAGACACAAATCCGCTCCAATACTCTATTTTAGAGGCGATCAACCCGCGCTCGCTCTTTTGTGTGGGGGATTATGATCAGAGTATTTATGCATTTAATGGCGCGGATATTTCGATTATCGCCTCGTTTGAACGCTCTTTTGTCGATTCTCAAGTCTTTAGCCTAAGCAAAAATTATCGCTCCACAGATGCGATTCTTGATTTGGCTAATCGCGTTATTGAGAAAAATGAACGTATCTATCCAAAACATCTTGAAGTGGTGAAACAGCGCGCTTGTGAGCCGCCAAAGCTCCTTGTGTATGAAGAGCTATTTTTGCAATATCAAGCCATTGCGCGACGAATCAGGGAATCGACCCGTCCGCATGCAGAAATCGCCGTGATTTTCCGCAACAACTCAAGTGCTGATGGAATTGAGGCAAGTCTCAGAGAGCTGGGAATTGCAAGTAAACGTAAGGGCGGTGTGAGCTTTTTTGAGGCAAAGGAGATTGCGCTTATGCTTGATATTGCCTCGATTCTCCATAATCCTAGGGATATGATGGCGTCCATTCATGTGCTTAGCTATGGTAGGGGAATCGGAAGCGCAATTGCCAAAGATATTTACGAAGCGTTGGTTGTTTTGGGACATGGAAACGCGCTAAATGGGCTATTGCAGCCTGATACTACAGTGCGCGAACCCTACGCAAAAAGGGCGAAAAATACCCAACTGGGATTATTTGATGACTTTTTTGAGCTCGGGAGTGCGGCGCGTTTTAATGCTCTGGGATTTGAGGAGCGATTCCTTGCTAATGGGATTTTGAAGCACCCAAAGCTGAGCAAAGAGGGTGCGGAGTTTCTGCACCATTTCTATCTTCTTATAAAAGGGCTGAAACATCTTGCTAATCCTAGCGCCATTTTGGAGAATATTACCGCCTCCGATTTTTACAAAGAAATTGTGAAAAACTTCGCCAAAGAGCGTGCTACGGGTCGTGATGGGACATTTTATGAAGAGCGATTTCACGACGCGTTGGGGCGCATTGAGCGTAAAATTCGTCTTTTACGCAATCTTGCGCAAAATTATCAGGATTTAGGGCGATTCCTTAATGCCATGATATTAGGAAGTGGCGAGATGAGTGAGGGTGAGGGGGTTAATCTCCTCTCTGTCCATGGCGCAAAGGGGCTTGAATACGAAGAGGTCTATATCATCGATCTGATGGACGGGCGTTTCCCCAATCGCAAACTCATGGCGCAAAATGGGGATATACAGGAGGAGCGGCGACTTTTTTATGTCGCGGTGACGCGCGCTAAAGAGCTGCTCTATCTCTCCTATGCCAAAAGCGATGCGCTCAAAAATCTCACCTACGCCCCATCGCAATTCCTCTATGAGGCAAATCTCGTAACTTAGCCCCTTTTGGTGTGCTAAAATCCGCGCAAAATCAAATGCCAGGAGTTTGCATGAAGCCAAAGAAGCTCGCGATTATCGGAGGTGGAGCGAGTGGCATGATCGCTAGTCTCATCGCAAGCCAAAGTGGGGGTAGAGCGATTGCAATTCAGCTATTTGAACAAAATGAGAGAATCGGCAAAAAGCTCCTAGCCACGGGCAATGGACGCTGCAATATCACACATCTTCACGCAGATAAAGCGGACTATTTTGGCGGGAATCCGCACTTTGGGAATCGTGCTTTAGAGAGCTTTGCATTCCCGGAGTTTGAGTGTTTTTGTCGCTCTTTGGGGCTTTTTTTGGAAATAAAAGAAGATGGGCGCGTCTATCCTGCGTCCAATGAAGCAAAATCGGTGCTTTTAAGCTTTGAAGAGGCAATTTTACATTCACAAAATATCACGCTTCACACGGAGAGTAAAATCACGGGAATCGTGCGTAAAAATGGGAGCTTTGAGCTAGAGCTTGCCTCTAAAAAAGAGGGCAAAATTTCAGAAAAATTTGGCGGATTTGATGCGGTAATTCTCGCTACAGGCTCAAATGCCGCACCACAGCTTGGCGGAGGAGATGCAGGATATGCACTTGCGCGCACTTTGGGGCATGAGATTGCGCCCCTTTATCCTTCGCTGGTACAACTTCATCTCGCATCGCTTCCTGCGGGGCTTTCTGGGGTTAAAATCAAGGGAATCGCCTCGATTTTGGTTAATGAAAAATGTGTGAAAACAGAGCAGGGCGATCTGCTTTTTACCTCATACGGCATTTCGGGATTTGCAATTTTGGATATTTCTCAAAGCGCCTCATACGCGCTATTACGGGGTAAAAAAGTGGAGCTTTTACTCGATATTGCGCCCTCTTTTTCTAAAGAGGAGCTCACGCAATACTTTGAGGAATCGCGCGCAAAAATGGGCAAAAAACGCACCATTTACGCACTTCTAGCGGGAATCATCTCGCCAAAAATCGCCCATGCAATTCTAAAAGAGCTTAAAATCGCCCCTCCGATACTCCTTGAAAATCTTCCCAAAAATGCGCCAAAAAGTATCGCCAAACTCATGAAGTCGTGGCGATTCTCGGTGGTGCAGACGCATGGCTTCAAACATGCGGAGGTAAGCGGCGGGGGTGTGCTGTGCGAGGAGATTGATCCGCACAGCATGGCTTCTATGCGCCATCAAGGGCTCTACTTTGCAGGCGAGATGATTGATATTGTGGGGCAGCGCGGGGGCTACAATCTCGCGTTTGCATGGGCGAGCGGGCGGCTTGCCGCTTTGAGTGCGGTAGAGTTTTTGAAACATCGCTAAAACCCCCACCTTTTGAGGTGCTCGGCTTTGATACTTTTAATTTAATTTTTACACAAAATTTCCAACACTTTAAGTTCCTTATCAGTTTTGTATATCTAATATATGAACAATAATTCATATATTCAGTTAATTGAATTTGCCCCCATCAAAAAAGGCAATAAAATAAGCTACAAAGCCGTTAAAATGGATATTTGTAAGCTTTCAAGGAGCATTTAATGAATGAGACGGTCAATATTAGCGAACTCGCGCGCAAGCTTCCGCTAGAAGAGCAGCTCTACGACCTTGCGGAGCTTTTTAAGGTTTTTGGCGATACGACGCGCGTCAAAATCCTCTCCGCGCTCTTTGAGAGCGAACTGTGCGTTTATGACATCGCTACACTTTTAGGTATGACGCAATCTGCGATCTCTCATCAGCTTCGAGTGCTGCGCCAAGCGCGTCTTGTGAGAGCGCGCAAAGAGGGCAAAGTGGTCTTTTATTCGCTTGATGATGAGCATATTAAAAACATCTTCGATCAGGGAATGGAGCATATTTTGGAACGCTCCGGCGGCGAATACAAAGGGGGCGAAGATGCAGAATGAGTATCGCTTCAGGCTTCAGGGAATCCACTGCGCTAACTGCATGAGCAAGGTGGAAAATGAGCTAAAGCGACTGGATGGAGTCAAAAAGGCGAGCGTGGATTTTAGTCTCGGGCGCGTTGTGCTGGGAAGCGAGCGCGAGCTAAATCTTGAGGAGGTAAAGGCGGCGGTCGTGCGGATCGAGCCTCATGTCAAAGTGTTTGAAGATGAGCCTTATGCGCCGCAAAACAGAAGCAAAGCCCAGAGTAAATCTCTGCTCTTTGAAGATACGTTGATTTCTGCGATACGCTCTCCTAGATTTTTGAGCTTCGCATTTGGGGCGATTCTCTTCTTTTTCGCGCTTTTACTCGGCGATTCCCTCGCGCTATACGTTTTAGCCTATCTTCTCATCGGAGGCGAGGTGCTCCTCTTTGCGCTAAAAAATATCGCGCGCAGGGAGATTTTTGATGAGAATTTTTTAATGGGAATCGCCACGATTGGAGCATTTGTAATCGGTGAATATCCCGAAGCTGTGGCGGTAATGTTCTTCTATCGCGTGGGTGAATTTTTTCAAAGCTTAGCGGTGGAGCGTTCAAGAAAATCAATCACTTCGCTTTTGCATATCCGCCCTGAATTTGCAAGAATCGAAAATGATGGCACAGTGTGCGAGATTCCTCCCAGTGAAGTGCCTTTAGGGAGCGTTATCATCATTCGAGCGGGCGAGCGAGTGCCTCTTGATGGGATCGTGCTTAGCGGGAGCTCTTCGCTGGATCTCTCCGCGCTCAATGGAGAATCGCTCCCCAAAGACGTGAATGCGGGCGATGAAATCCTCTCAGGAGCAATCAATAAACAGGGGACATTGCGCGTCCAAACGACGAAAATTTTCCAAGAATCAACCATCGCAAAAATCCTGGATCTTGTGCAAAATGCGAGCTCAAAAAAGGCAAAAACGGAGCAATTTATTACGAAATTCGCTCGATATTACACACCGGCAGTCGTCTTTTTCGCGCTTTTGCTCGCACTTATTCCTCCGCTGTTTGTAGAGGGGGCGAGCTTTGAAGCGTGGCTTGCGCGCTCTCTCGTATTTTTGGTCGTCTCCTGCCCCTGCGCGCTTGTGATTTCAATCCCTTTAGGCTTCTTTGCGGGAATCGGCAAAGCCTCAAAAGAGGGGATTCTGATTAAAGGCGGGAATTTCCTCGAAGCCTTGCAGGAGGTCGATACGCTTGTTTTTGACAAAACGGGCACACTGAGTAAAGGAGTCTTTGAAGTCGCAAGAATCGACGCACTCAAAGGCTCAAGCAAAGAGGAGGTGCTAAGATTAGCTGCATTTAGCGAATCGCACTCTAATCACCCAATCGCTCAATCGATCCAGCGAGCTTTTGACAAAGATATAAAATGTGAGATTGCTGAATATACGGAACATTCAGGCTATGGAGTGAGTGCGCGCATTGATGGAGTGCGTGTGCTGTGCGGGAGCGCAAAACTCATGGAGGAGCATGCAGTTGCAATCCCTACGGGAATCTTGCAACCTAGCACAGAAGAGAGCAGGGGCGAAAGTGTCGTGTATGTCGCGCGTGAAGGGATTTTGCTTGGGAGTATTAGATTGCGTGATGAGATTAAAGATGGGGCAAAATCTGCGATTGATTCGCTTAAACGCATGGGAATCGCGCGCTTTCTTATGCTAAGTGGCGATAAAAATGAGAGTGCAAAGCAAGTCGCCACTGCGCTAGGAATCGACTATAAAGCCGAGCTATTGCCTCATCAGAAAGTAGAAGAGTTGGAGAGAATTACTAAAGCGGGCGCGAAAGTGGCTTTCATCGGTGATGGGATTAATGACGCGCCCTCGCTAGCCATTAGCCACGTGGGAATCGCCATGGGCGCGATGGGCTCAGACGCAGCGATTGAGGCGTCTGATGTCGTCATTATGAATGATGAAATTGGCAAAGTCGCCACTGCAATCAAAATCGCTAAAAATACGCATGCGGTCGTTTGGCAAAATATCATTTTCGCGCTCGGAGTCAAAGGGGCGATTCTCATCATGGGCGCGATGGGAATCGCCACCATGTGGGAGGCGGTTTTTGGCGATGTGGGTGTTGCGCTCATCGCGGTGCTCAATGCCTCACGCGTGCTAAAATCTAAAAGCTAGCCTAGAAGTCCGATAATCCAGCGTATCCAGCTTGCCACCGTCCTAGCTCGGCGTGTCAGCGTGCTCGCTCCATGCACATTATGCAGCGCGGCTTTTTGCATAAGTGTTACGATTCCCTGTGTGTCAGGCAGCGCGTTGTGCTGCAAATAGTGCTTCAATGCCTCGCGGAATACGCGATGTTCCAAGATTGCTTGAGCGATTGCAAGCTGTCGCTCTTTATGCGGGAGGGACATAATGCGTCGCCCCAAAGCGCACCGGCTTGCTCTTAGTATTTCGCAATCTTGCGATGTAGCAAATCAAGCGGGAATCGCGTCTAATCGGTTTTACTTTTATCAATTTTGCAATGAAATACCCCCGCAAAGAAGAAGTGCGGATATTTAGCCATTTTTACAAAAGCTCCCGAAGTAGCATTGACGTTTTTTTTTTTTTTTTTGATATTGTCGCGCTCAAATTTTCTTATAAAGGAGTGCAAAAGATGGATAGATTAGATCTTGGTGAGCAGTTTGCTTTTTCGTTTTTTACGGGGATTTTGAGTGGTTTGCTCGTGCTAGCATTTAGTGTGGATATACCGAATGAATGTGTCATCAGGAATCCGGGCACATACATGGCTGCATCATCACTACTTGTAATATCAATCGCATTTATACTTGCAATATATCGTAAGTATGTAAAAAAGAACAAACGAGCGGAGGATAAACAATGAAAATCAAAAGTTTAATCCTTACCGCTTTGATTGGGTTTATGTCTGCGGGGTGCTTTGGTCCTGTTGCCCACGAAATGGGGGAAAATGAGTATCGATGTTTGAATGAATTTCGTCCTCAGTCCGCTACGAGGGACTACAGTCAGAAGAAGATGAATTATTGTATCAATGCCGCAAAGGATCTAGGAAAAGATGCTAGCGTGCTGGAAGAGTATAGAGAGCTCATGGATAGCAAGTTATCTAGTGCTACAGAGACTATACATGAGTATCTAAAGCCATATCATCAAAATTTTAAAGACAATATCAGTTTTAATGTGAAGATAAAAGATAAAACCGGTCTTTTAAAATACCTTTATGATATCGAGGATGTAAAAGCACAGATAGACAGGGATTATTGGCGACATGGTATCGATCTGATTTTGGATGTTGGTA
Organism: uncultured Wolinella sp.; assembly: GCA_963540505.1. Classification (GTDB taxonomy): domain Bacteria; phylum Campylobacterota; class Campylobacteria; order Campylobacterales; family Helicobacteraceae; genus Wolinella. Next base: position 15,653 of record CAUTMV010000003.1, on the reverse strand, counting down.
GAATAGAGAATTATGGCAGTAAGGTAGATGATGGAGAAATAGATGCGTCCTACTACATTGCGCACATCGATTACGTGTTTTGGAAAATCAATTTCAACCCATTTCAAACAAAGAGGAACGGGCATAGAGTTGTAATACCTACTTTTAAAAGCCTCGATGAAGTGATAGAAAAGACTAAAAAGATTAATGAATCTATCAAAAATGGTGTCTTGGATACGGAGCTGGAAAGGGATTTTAAAGAATCCGCTGAATATTACAAATATTATCATTTTCACGGTAGAATCAAGTCGGGTTATGGGAGATTCTATAGTAAAGTCCATAATGATAAAATTTGGTATAGCGTGGAGGGGTTCGATGAAGTTGAAATACCCTATGAGCCTAATAAAAAAGTCAAAGTGCCATTAGGGGTAACCATAGAGCATGTAGATATCGACGATCGCATTGAACCTTTGATTTTAAATCTCAGTGATAAGGCTCTAAGTATTGACTTTGCCCTGCACTACGATACCAGGGATGGTTTTATTAGCGTAAGGGCTGTAAGCATAACCAATAAAACTGATGATTTTATCGTAATATCGTCCTTTGCCTCTTATCTAGACAAAGATGTGTATAGTAGTAGACCCGTTATAGAAATGGCTCCACACACTACCATAACAGACAGTACCATTCATTCAAACAAAGAATTTTTATGGCTCAACTTTGAGAATATTACTAGAAAGGATTTGGAGAGTGGGCAAATCACTAACATAGGCTACGCAGTCAACTATCAAGTGAAAAATGGTAGCGCACCTCGCACCCTAAAGAAGAGCTACAATTTTAGCTGTGGGGAAATATTCAAAAGAATGCTGGGAATACAAAAATAAATCGGCAAGCTCAATCGCTCCTCGCCATGGTGGGAATCGTGGCAGAGGAGAGGCGAGCTCCCATATTCACAAGCAAAAGGATTGAAAAGTTTAATACTCCTCAAGGATTTCGCAATGCAACCACCCAAATGGCTGTTTATTTATGAGCCATAAAGATAAAAATCACATCTGACCCGATTGAAAGAAGAGAAATTTTAGATGTGCGAGGGTAATTTCCTGGGAATCTAAGCAGACATTTTGTGCTACTTTAAAGCGTTATAACCTCTTTTTTTGTTATGATAATTATTCTTTTAATATAAATTTTGTGTTACAATCCCTGCCTACGTGTAATTAATTTTCTGAGGTTGTTCATGAATCCTAACATTGCAGAGTCGATTAAAAGTTTCCTCGATCCCGTGATTTTGGGTGTTTTGGGGATGATGAGTCTTGTGGCTTTGACCTTTGTGATTGAGCGGTTGATCTGTTACAGGAGATTTGATGTTCAAGGGTATGAGGATATTAATCAGCTTGAAACAGATCTGACCAAAAACCTCACCGTGCTCTCGATTATCTCTTCAAATGCCCCGTATGTCGGGCTTTTGGGCACGGTGCTCGGGATAATGATTACCTTTTATGACATGGGAAGTGGCGGAATCGATACGAACGCAATCCTAAAAGGGCTCTCCTCTGCGCTTTATGCTACGGCTCTCGGGCTTTTGGTGGCGATTCCCACGCTGGTGGCGTATAGCTCTTGTCTTCGCAAGGTAGATGTGTATATAAACAAATGGAAGAGCCTTAAAAATGCGTCTTAAACGTCCGGAGGGGCTTAATGTAATCCCCCTTATCGATGTTATGCTTGTGCTTTTGGCGATTGTTTTGACGGTATCGACATTCATTGCTCAAGGTAAAATCAAGATTGATTTACCCGAGGCTTCCACGGCGGAGCAAAAGCGCACGGATCATAAGTTGGAGATCATAGTCGATTCTGAGAATCGGCTCTTTATCAATGATGTCGAGGTGGATTTGGAGACGTTACGTCTTCGAGTTGGGGATGTTGAGAACGATTCTCCCGTTGTATATAGCGCTGATAAAGAGAGCAAATTTGGTGTATTTATCGATGTGATGGATATTCTAAAGGTAAAAGGTCATGAAAACCTCCAAATCACTGCCAAACAAAAACAGTAGCAGCTTTTGGATCGGATTTGGCAGCTCATGCCTTGTGCATGCATTGATAATCGCCGCATTCTATTTCTATCCCGCGGAGGAGGAGCTTAAGTTTCAGTCTCGAGGAAATATTCCCATTAATGTGAGCCTAGAGAAAATCATCACCAAAGCTCCCGAGCCCACACCACCCAAGCCGCCGAAACCTCCAAAACCAAAGCCTAAAAAGCCTATTGTGAAAAAGACCCCCGTCCCTGTGCCCAAGCAGGAGATTCCAAAAGAAGAGCCCGAGCCGATTCTTGAAAATGAGCCTGAGATTCCTAATCTGGAAAATACCGCCGAGAATACCGATGATGTGCCTTTTGGCGGGGAAGTGCTCGTGACTTTTGATAAGGATAGGGAGTTTCTGGCGCGTATCCATGCGGCGATTGCAAAGTATAAAAAATATCCGCGCCAAGCGCAGCGAATGAAAATGCAAGGCGAAGTGATGGTGGAGTTTGGATTAACTAAAGAGGGAAAGATTGCGTGGATTAATATTATTCAAAGCTCCAAGCATGAGCTCTTAGACGAGCACGCGCTTGAGACGATTAAAAAGGCGGCGCCGGACTTCCCACCGCCTAATCGACGGGTGAGAATCAAAGTCCCTATCGCCTATTATCTGACTTAGAGAGGCGTTTCCCATAAAAGACGAGGATTTCGCGGAATTGCCCTTTTTAGGTTGATTTTTTGGGCAAAATAGGGCTTTTGATAAAAGAGAGCAATAGCGCAGGAATCGCGTGTGTATGGTGTATTTTGCTCTTCTGAAGTGCAACTTTAATAAGATTAATAAGAATACTTATCAGGATAGATAAAGTTTAAGTTGGCAGAATCGCAGTTTCTATTTAACCCTAAGGAGAAAATTATGAGAAAGTTATGGTTGACGACACTGCTTGTATTGGTTGCTTCAGGTGCGATGGCGCATGAGGTGTGGCTGGAGCGTGATGGCAAGAATGCTCAGATGTTTTTTGGGCATTGGACGATGGATATGACTGAGAATAAAGATCGCCTCGAGATGTTTAAGCTCGATCAGCTCGCTCCAAAAGATCGCGTCAAAAAGGTCGAGCGAATGGAGAAGAGCATTAAGCTTGAGCTCGCGAGCGAGGGCGATGTGGCATTGACAGAAGTGATGAAACCTCGCAAAAGTCGCCTCACTCCTGCGGTCGTGCAACGCGTATTTTTGGCGCGTGCGGGGCGAAGCGAGACAAAAAATCTACTCAAGCTTGACCTTGTGCCCAGCGCGAAAAATAGCAACAAAATGAAAGTTATTTTTGATGGCAAGCCTTTGGCAAAACAGGTGGTTACACTTTATGGACCGCATAAATGGTCAAAGAATTTCAGGAGCGATGATGAGGGTATGGTTACATTGGACACTCCGTGGAAGGGTAACTATTTCGCAGATGTGCGCTACACAGAAGAGGTAAAAGGCGAATATGAGGGCGTGGCATTTGAGTCCAAAGGCTACCTTTTGACGCTTACTTTCAGCGTTACCGAGGGTATCGCATGGGAGAATGCCAAAAAGTAGTGATTTTTAATGCTTAGACGATTTTTCTTTCAAATTCATTGGTTTTTGGGAATCGCAGCTTCATTGACGCTGCTTCTTATCGGATTGAGCGGTGCGACACTCTCTTTTGAGCAGGAGATTACGCGTCTGCTCAATCCGCACATTTTCCGCCCCGCTCCAAAAGGGGGCGAGCGGCTTACGTATGAAGAGATTTTGCGCGCGGTGCAGCAGCAATATCCCGGTGGACGCATCGCAGCCATCGGTATTCCTTCAAAAAATGAATTTCTTTCCGTTACGATTCAGCTGCCTAACGCGCAAGGACGTCATCGTCGTAAGGGTATGAGCGTTTATGTCGATCCCTATTCGGGTGAGATTGTCTCTAGCCTTGTGGGTAGGGGATTCTTCTCTACGATGACGCGCTTGCACCGATGGTTTTTACTCGATCGCGAAACAGGGAATCAGGTCGTCGCGATCTCGACCGTCGCGCTCATTATCCTCTGTATTAGCGGCGTGATTCTCTACTATCCGAGCCTTAGGAAGAATTTTTGGGCGGCACTAAGCGTCAGCCGCAAACTTAAAAAACGCGCACTTTTATACAAGCTCCATTCCGCCGCGGGAATCTGGCTACTGATTCCTCTGCTGTTTCTCTCGCTCACGGGGCTTTACTGGTCGTATCCGTGGTATCGTGAAATGCTCTATTCCGTGATGAAAGTCGAGCTTCCTGCGCGCTTTAAAGCACAGCCTGCACGACCATCACAACAACCACAACGACAGGGAGGGCAGATGTCCGCTACTCTTGAGCCTGCATTCCCGCCCCAAAATGTAGCGGCACTTGCAGAGGATTTAGATGTGGTGCTTGAGGTTTCGCTGGAGGCGATTCCTGACGGATACTCATCGCTAGTGGTTGCTTTCCCTATGAAGGGGCAGGTCTACAACCTCTTCTATCTTGATAAAAATGCACGCCACAACAGAGAGCAAAATGAGCTTAAGATTAATGCGAATAATCATGCGATTCTCGCGCATGCACGCTATGAAGATAGAGGACTCAATGAGCAGATGATGGATAGTATGCGTCAGGTGCATAGTGGCGAATTTTTCGGGCTTTTTGGGCGGATTTTGTTCTTTGTGAGTAGCCTGTGTATGCCTCTTTTTATCCTTACAGGCTGGCTTCTTTATCTAAACCGAAGAAACAAAAAGCGTGAAAAGCTCAACAAAAAAGAGGCAAACAGAGTCGCCCTCTCCTAGTCATTCAAGGGATTCCCTAATTTGGGGAATCCTGCCCTATAATACCACCCATACTTTGCCACGGGAATCGCCATGAATTTTTCACAAAGGCTCATTTTTTCGCTGTTTATTTTGATGGTTGTTGCGGGTGCGCTGTTTTATTTCTTCCGTGAAAAACCCTCAAAACAGCCGCAAAATTTCTCCACCTCGCTAGTTTCTCGCGGCGATATTTATGATCTTGTGAGTGCGACAGGCTCGCTTCAGCCGCGTGATTATGTCGATGTGGGGGCGCAGGTGTCCGGGCAAATCAGCCACATTCACGTGGAAGTAGGTGAGGGCGTGAAAAAGGGCGCGTTGCTTGCTGAGATTGATGTTACCGTCTATGAGGCTAAGGTGGACGCCTCCCGCGCGCAGCTGAAATATCAAAAGGCGCAGCTCCTTGAGAAAGAGGCGCAGCTCTCGCTCTCCAAAGCGGCTTATGAACGCCAAAAGCGTCTTTATGCAAACGATGCGACCAGTCGTGAGGGGCTGGAAAATGCCGAAACTTCTTACAAGATTGCACGGGCGCATTTGGAGATGATTAAAGCGCAGATACAGCAGTTGGAATCCACTCTCCGCGCTGATGAGGCAAATTTGGGCTATACAAAGATTTATGCGCCTATGGAGGGGACGATCGTTTCGATTAATGCCAAAGAGGGGCAGACGCTCAATACTAATCAGCAGGCACCGACGATTTTGCGTATCGCCGACCTCTCGCGCATGAGCGTCAAGGCGCAGGTTTCCGAAGCGGATGTGAATAAGCTTAAGCGCGGCATGGAGGTCTATTTTACGACTTTGGGAGGGAATGAACGGTGGTATAGTCGGCTTGATAAAATTGAGCCGACGCCAGAGGTTAGGAATAATGTTGTCCTTTATAATGCGCTCTTTGAGGTGGAAAATGGCGATGGGAGGCTCATGAATAACATGACGACGCAGGTTTTTTTCATTGTTGCCGCGGCTAAGAATACTCTGCTCGTTCCCGCTTCTTCGATTCGCTCCGATTCTGGTGGGCAAAGTATCGTGCGCGTGCTTGATGAGAGTGGACACATAAATGAGCGCGCGGTGAAGATTGGTGTGAGGAATCGCCTGCAAGCGGAGATTTTGCAAGGGGTTAGCGAGGGTGAGCGCGTAATTGCCGAGAGCAGCAAAAACCTTGAAGGCAAATCCTCTAAAATGCCTCCAAGACCGTTCTAAATATGCAGCCACTCATTTCACTTCGTGGGATTAAACGCCACTTCCTCCTTGGGAGCGAGCGTATCGAGGTGCTTCATGGAATCGATCTTGATATTTACGCAGGGGAATTTATCGCAATTATTGGGGCTTCGGGGTCGGGCAAAAGCACGCTTATGAATATCCTTGGCACACTGGATCAAGCGAGCGGCGGGAGCTATCTTTTTAAGGGCAATGACCTCTCGCGCTATGGCAATGCCGAGCTCTCGCAGCTTAGACGCAAAGAATTTGGCTTTGTGTTTCAGAGTTATCATCTGATTCCGACGTTAAATGCGCGAGAGAATGTCGAGATTCCCCTCATCTACGCGGGAATCGCCGAGCAAAATCGCAAAGATCGAGCGAGCGCGCTTCTTCATGCTTTGGGGCTGGGGGAGCGCATGGAGCACTATCCTGCGCAGCTTTCCGGCGGGCAGCAGCAGCGTGTGTCTATTGCGCGTGCGCTTGCAAACGGCGGGGGCGTGATCCTCGCTGATGAGCCCACAGGTGCGCTGGATAGCAAAAGCGGCGAGGAGGTAATGAGGCTGTTTTCAGAGCTTCATCGGCGAGGGCATACGATTATTTTGATTACACATGATTCTCATGTCGCTTCGTATGCGAATCGGATCATCGAGATGAAAGACGGGCGTATTACACACGCACAAATCGAGGAATCGCATGCGATTCCCGCTCCTGGAGCGCCTTTTTTGGGCGCAGAGGGGGGCTCGCTATTTTCCGAGCTTTTTGAGGCGGTCAAAATGGCGATTCGCTCCTTGAAGACGAATCTCTTCCGCACCATTCTCACCCTCATAGGAATCGTCATCGGAGTTGCGTCGGTAATTGTGATGCTCGCGCTCGGAGAAGGGGCAAAAACGGAGGTAATGGAGCGCATTAGTGCCATGGGGACGAATATTTTGCTCGTGCGTCCGGGGATGCCAAATATGCGCGGATTCTCGGGAATCGTCACGCTCGTGCCCGAAGATGTGGAGGCGATTAGGGAGCTTGGGAATATTGCCGCGGCGATTCCTGAAAGCCGCAAAAGCATCACGGCTCGCTACCAAAATAACGATCAAAGCACCTCGCTGATTGCGACTTCGAGCGATTTTATGCGCGTGCGGAATTGGTATGTGGAAAAGGGGGTGTTTTTCACTCTCGATGACGAGCGTAATTACGCAAAAGTGGCGGTTTTGGGCAAAAATGTCGAGCGCGCGCTCTTTGGCAAGAGTGATGGGCTTGGAAATTTTGTGCTCATTGACAATATCCTTTTTGAGGTGATTGGCGTGCTTAGCGAGCGCGGGGCAAGCATGATGGGCGAGGATCAAGATGATGTCGTGCTTATCCCCTACACGACGGGGAGCTTGTATCTTATCGGCGAGCGTCATTTGCGCCATATTACAGTGGCTATGGAGGATATTTCACAGATGAATGAGAGCGAAAATGCCATTAGGTCGCTTTTGTTGCAGCGGCATGGTATTGAGGATTTTCGCATTCACAACATGGCTTCGCTGATTGCCGATGCGAGCCAGACGCAGGATACCTTCACGCTTCTGCTGGGTTCTGTGGCGGCGATTTCGCTCCTTGTCGGGGGGATTGGCGTGATGAATATCATGCTTGTAAGCGTGACGGAGCGCACTAAGGAGATCGGCATTCGCATGGCGGTGGGCGGTAGTATGAAAAATATTTTGCAGCAATTCCTCGTGGAATCCGTCGTCATATCTGCACTTGGCGGATTGCTTGGCGTCATTGTGGGAATTGCAGTTACGCTGCTTATCGACAGTCTCCAAGGTGCGGTGAGCTACTCGGCGATTCCCGTGATTTTGGCTTTTGGCTGCTCCTTTTTATCCGGTGTGATTTTTGGCTATCTTCCGGCTAAAAAAGCGGCGAAATTAAGCCCTGTTGCCGCGTTATCTTTGGAGTAAATTGATGAAATTTGCGCTAGGAATCGTGATTGCACTGCTTTTTAGCGGTTGCGTTCAAAGAGGCGAGAGAATTAAAGTGGATCAAGTGCCACTCCCGGCGTCATATAAAAGCGCGATTCCCGCAAGCGGCGGCGATATTTCAGAGAGTGGGAATTTTGGCTCTAGTGAGCTTACGCGGCTGCTTCGCGAAGCATCAGAGCAGAGCCCCGATCTTTTGAGTGCGCTTGAGCGCGCAAAGCAGGCGGAATACGCGCTTAAGGGTGCTTATGCCTCAAACCTCCCTTCTCTGAATTTATCGGGGCGCACGTCGCTTCAGAGCTCGAATATGGAGGCGCGTAGGCACTCTGGAAATGCCTCTTTGGCGATGAGCTATGATTTGGATCTTTTTGGGCGCAATTCCGCGCTTAGGCGTGCTCTTGAAGCGGGCGTGAAAGTGAGCGAATATGATGTGGAGTATGCGAAACTTACCCTTTTTAGTGCCATTATGGAGGGGTATTTTCGCTATTTGGGGGCAAAAGAGCAAATCGCTCTCACCAAAGAGGAGTTTGCGAGCGCGCAAAAAACCATGCAAATCATCATAAAGCGACATAGCCACGGAGCAGTAAGTGCGCTGGATGTGAGCTTACAAAAAGGGGCTTTGCTCGCCAAAGAAGCCACCTTATTGAGCCTAGAACTACGCAAGGAGCAATATTTCAACGCTTTGGCAATCCTACTTGGCAGCACACCGCAGGATTTTCGTCTAGAGACAAGTGAGCATTTGGGGGATCTGAAAATGGGCGAAATCAAAAGGGAAATCCCCTCAAGATTGCTCGTGCGCCGCCCTGATGTCGCGAGTGCGCTCGCTCGGATTGAGGTCAACGAAGCCCACGCCGATGAGGCATATGCGGCGCTTTTCCCGAGCTTTTCACTTACTCTAAGTGGCACGCTCTCAAATACATCGTCTCTGCTTTCAAATCCAAGCAGGGTGTTTTCCGCCTCGCTGGATACGCTTGTGAATCTATTTGATCGAGACAAGCTGAAATACACGCTTCTAAGTGAAAAATCAAAAATCAAAGCGGCTCTTCAAAATTACAGAAAAGTCCTGCTAGAGGCACTTAAGGAGGTTGAGGACGCGTCTGTTGGCATTTTGTATTATGCGAAACTCGAGCACTTGCAAGAGGAGCAAATAGCGCAGGCTAGGCACTCTTTTGAGATTGCAAGCGCGAGATACCAAGAGGGCGCGATTGATATTGTGAGCCTATTAGAGACGCAAAGAAGCCTATTTAGTGCGCAAAAAGAGGGAATCGAGCTACGATTATCACGACTGCTTGCCTATGTCGCGCTTTATCGAGCTCTGGGTGGGAATCGAGAGAAAGAGGAGCAAAAAGAGAATGCGATAATTCCTTCTCAATGATGAGAATGATTATTGTATATTATCTTTGTTTTTGATATGATGTGCTGAAATTTTGTAAGGGAATCGCAAAATGACGCTAGCAGAGTTGCCCCATGAGGTGGAGGCATTGATCGTGCAGGTGCGGGCTGAGGGGGCATTACTCTCAAAACTTCTTGATATGGGATTTTTCCCGGGTCGCAAGATTAAAATCATTCGTCAAGCCCCACTCCTTGATCCGCTCTGGGTGCGAGTGGCGAGCGGAGATGTGGGAATCCGCCGTGCCGATGCTGCTTTGGTTGATATCGCCTATACAAAGGAGAGCGAAGAGTGTCGCTAAAACAGCTTAGAATCGCGCTCCTTGGGCAGCCAAATTGCGGGAAGTCGACTCTTTTTAATACTCTGAGCGGCGCGAATCAGCACATTGCAAACTATCCCGGTGTGACGGTAGATAAAAAGAGCGCATTTTTCACTCTGCAGGATTATGAGGTTGAGCTTGTGGATCTCCCCGGTATCTATTCTCTTAGCACCTTTTCGCCTGAAGAGCGCGTCAGTCTTGATTACATAAAAGAGGAGCGACCCGATCTCATCATCAATCTCATCGATGCTTCAAATCCGCTAAAAGGGCTCTATTTAACCACGCAAGCGATGGAGTTTGGGATTCCGGTTTTGCTGCTGCTCAACATGGCGGATGTGGCAAAAGGGCGGGGTTGTCAGTATGATTTGAGCACACTGGAGTGTGCGCTTGGTGTGCGTGCGCTCCTGTGCACGGCGCGCAATCAAAAGGAGAAAAAGCGCATTTTTGAGGCAATCTTAGAGAGTATCGGCAAAGAGCCTCCGATTCCCGTGCTTCCCAAGGAGATGGGCTCACAGCAGGACGTGGCGAAAGTCGCGGTTGCTCGCTATGAAGCCTGTGAGGGGATTTTGAGTAAAGTGCTCACGAAAGATCCCCACGCCAAAGGCTCATTGAGCGATCGGGTTGATAAAATCATCCTCAATCGCTGGCTCGCTCTGCCTATTTTGCTCGCAGTCATCTATGCAATCTATTACCTATCCATTGTGCAGGGCTATCATCTGACGGAATACACATGGCCGATTCTTGCGGCTTTCAAGCAGTGGTTTGTCGGCTTGCTTCCCGTGGAGACACTCGGTAAAATCCCTATTTTGCGTGATTTTGGGATATGGATGGTTAATAGCGTGTTAGCTCTTTTAAACTACCTGCCCATTTTCATGATCCTATTCTCGCTCATTGCGATTTTGGAGGATTCCGGTTACATGGCGCGTATGGCATTTGCGCTGGATAGGCTCTTTAGGAGCTACGGTTTGCACGGGCAGAGCACGCTCTCCTATGTCATGGGCGGCGTGGTTGTGGGAGGTTGCGCTGTCCCGGCGATCATGGCAAGCAAGGGAATCGGAGATGTGCGGGCGAGGTGGGCGACGATTTTGACCGTCCCCTTTTTGAATTGCCTTGCCAAAACGCCCTTTTTTGTCCTCATCGTATCGGTGCTGTTCGCCGAAGAGAAAGCCCTTGTGATGTTTGTTATCTCAACCCTAACTGTAATGGTTGCTTTGGCTGTGGCAAAAATTCTCTCTCTTACGATTTTGCGCTCTAAGGAGACCATGCCCTTTGTGATGGAGCTCCCCCCGTATCACCTACCCACGTGGCGCGGGGTTTTGATGGCGGCATGGCATAAAGTATGGCTCTATCTAAAGAAAGTCGTTACCGTTGTTTTAGCTGTCGCAGTGGTGCTTTTTGTGCTTATTCAATTCCCGGGAGTCTCAAGCGAGAGGCAGAGCGAATTTAGGCATTCGCTCCAAAGCGCGCATGATAAATTCCTTGCGGGAATCGCCGATACTGCCTATGCTTCCGAGCTGGACACGGAAGAAAAACTAATGAATCTCATCAGCTTTTCTGAAAACTATCGTCAAGAGCGCACGAGGATTACCGAGCAGAGCGCGCTTATGCAGCTTAATGAGCGATACAAGAGCGAGAATGAGCTATTTTTTAGGATTCTTCGCGACCGCTCTGATAAGGACGCTGTGAAAGTGGAGCGTGAATTGCGCCGTATCGTCTCGTTTCGTAAAACGCTCTTTAGGGAGATGAAAGATGAGAAGATTGCAAATTCGTTTTTGGGAATCACAGGGAAGATGCTTGAGCATGTTACGCAATATGCGGGCTTTGACTGGAAGATTAACATCGCGTTTTTAAGCTCTTTTGCCGCGCGCGAGAGTTTTGTAGCAACCCTTGGCGCGCTCTTTGAGGAATCAACCACCGAGGGTGTCCGTCCTGAAGAGGGTATTCGCACGCAGGGAGGATACACGCCCCTTGCAGGGATAGCGATGATCCTATTCATGGCACTGACGCCGCCTTGTATCGCAACGATTGTCGTGCTTAAGACGCAGCTCGCGAGCTGGGGCTGGATGATTTTTGCACTATTTTATCCGCTGATGTTGGGCTTGATCGTCGCTATCGCAGTCTATTCGGTGGGCAATGCCTTTGGGATTCCTGCGATTGCTATGTTGCTTGCATTTTATGGAATCATTCTGATAAGCGTTATTGCGCTAGGATTCATTCCGAATAATTTCAATCAAAAACAAAGGAGAAACAATGAATGGCATTCTTAAAGTCGGAGCTTTGGCTCTTTTGGTATCAGCGCAGACGCTTTTGGCTCACACAGCTCTCATGAGTTGCGTCGATAACGGCGATGGCACGATTATGTGCGAGGGCGGATTTAGTGATGGATCTTCCGCGACCGGTGTGAAAGTTAAAGTCGTGCAGGCGGGCAAGACGCTTGAAGAGAAGAAGTTTGACAAAAACAGTGAAGCGACGCTCAAGAAGCCTAATGGCGAATACAAGGTAATTTTTGATGGCGGCGAGGGGCACACGGTCGAGATTGATGGCAAGAAAATCCTCAACTAAGCGATGGAGCTCTATGAAGCGGCAATTTTAGGAGGATTCCTCCTGGTTGCCCTGTGGATTTTATACAAGCAGCATTTTTCAAAAGATCGTGATTGCGGTTGCGGAAGCGGGAGTGGTTGCAAGAGCAGAAAGGATCGCTGAGATTTTGCAAGAATCGCGCGATTCCCGAGAATTAATGCTTGTATTGTTTTTTGTAATGCCCCTAATTCCGTTAGATTCGCGAGCTAAACTTATCCGCAAAAGCAGAGCGTTTGTTTCATTAAATGAGCGTGCGGCTTCTACTTAATACTGCTAAAATACCCAAGCTGTTTATCTGTGATTTATCCAAACAACTCGTTTTGGAGGTGTGGTCGGTGCATCTTTTTAAAAATAGCTTTCAAATAAGGGCGGGAATCCTCTCGTTTGTGCTTCTTGCGGGAATCCCCCTGAGTGCAGCTGAACTCAGAATGGCTAGCGCCACGAGTGTGGATAATACGGGGCTACTTGACTTGCTCGCGCCCATTTATAGGAGTGATACAGGGGTGGAGCTCAAATGGATCTCTGTGGGGTCTGGCAATGCACTCAAGATGGCTGAAAACTGTAGTGTTGATGTGGTCTTTACACACGCTTCCGTGGCGGAAGAGAGCTATCTTGAAAGGAAAATCGGGCTTTATCGCGTGCCTGTGATGTTTAATGATTTTGTGTTGGTGGCGCACTTTTCGCTTAAAGAGAAGCTAAAAAACAAGCGTCTTGCAGAGCTTTTAAAAGTGATACAAAAAGAGCAAATAAAATTTTTCACACGAGGGGATAATTCTGCTACACATATAAAAGAGCAAGGGCTTTGGCGCAAAGTTTTAGGCGCGATTCCCGCTCAGGAATCTTGGTATGTTACCACGGGACAAGGCATGCTAGCGACTCTTTATATCACACAGGAGTATCAGGGTGCAACATTAACGGATCGTGGAACTTTTATAAAATATGAGGCAAATTATAAAGGAAATGCCCCTCTAGTTATCGTGTTTGAAGATAAAAATACTCTTAAAAATTTATACTCCGTGATCGCAACAAATCCTAAACATTGCGCCGATACTAATCATAAAGAAGCGTTACGTTTTATTGAATGGATTACTTCAGATAAGGTAAAAACACAGATTTCTGAGTTTAGATTCCTCGATATGCAGCCGTTTGTGCCGATAGAGAAAAACAAATAACAAGGAAAGTTAATGGCGAAAATTTCACAAGTTATCAATACCGATGAAAAAACCTATCAAATCGCGTTTTATCAAGGCACTTTTAAAAATTGGGAAGAGAAAGTAACGATAGACAAAAGCACAGATGGCTACACAGAGGGTATTTTGTTTGAGCATAAGCAAAATGTTACCGCATATGGGCGTTCAAAGGCTTTGGCGCAGGCGTTGATTTATCTTGCGAGATTTAATGCCAACGGACAGCCGATTCCCGGGAAAATTATGCTTGTTAGTCAAGATGAGTCCTGCGTATATGTATATCCATCAGCCGACTATCCGGAAATAATAAATGATATACCGCAATATGCTTCACTCAAGGCTTCTGCAGGTATAGAGGGCTTTTATGAAAAATCCGAGCCAAAGAAAATAGCCTATCAGCTAGGTAATGCCGCGGCAATGCAGGAGTTGGTTAACGAGATCAATTGCTCAAATTCGTTTTTTCAAGTAGATATTAGTGTTCATAATGTCTACGGGTGGAGTGAGCTCTACTACAAAATAGCCCAGCAATACGGACAAAAAGCGGAAAAAAGGAAATTTTTTGAGGAGCTGAGAAAGCCAAAAGGCGCGCTAAAGTCGTATATAAAAGCGTGGAATGGCGAAGAGGGTGAATTTGCGCTGATTATGGACTTGTTAAATGACCCGATTACCCAAAAGAAATTAGGAGCCTTTTATACTCCTTTAGCCTATTGCGAGCTGGCTCATGAATTACTCAAAAAGGCGATTGATCGTGTCCCAAAAGGCAATGATTATGTGATCATTGATCGATGTGCCGGCACGGGAAACTTAGAAAAAGTGCTTAGTGATGAGGAGCTATCCCATGTGATTATAAATACCTATGAATTAAAAGAATGGTATGTCTTAAAAGATAGAATCGGTAGGCGTGTGCGATATATAATACCGCCTATACCACAGCCGCCAAAGGACTTACCTGCTCTAAATAAAGATGGATTCCTGAGTGGTGCAAATGCTTTAAGCAGAGAGTTTATAGATAAAATTCATAGCGTTATTGAGGAGACTAAAGTCGCAGAGCGAGTCAGCATCATCTTATATGAGAATCCGCCCTACGCAGAGACAACTAGCGTAGAATTTCAAAAAAAGGGCTTGGGCAAAACACATTCAGACTGGAAAAATAGCTATGTAGTAAAGGAGATGAAAAAAGATGAAAATGTAAAAGGTTCGGTCTTAAATGATATGAGCAATGCCTTTATTTGGTCGGCATTTAAGTATTTTTTAAAAGAGGAAACCGATAGCTATGTGGTGCTTTCTCCTGTGAAATATTGGAAATCTCAACACCTCGTGAATAAAAAATTCATAGATGGATATGCCTTCAATAGGAAGCATTTCCACGCTCCCACCCCTGCGACTATAATGTGTGCTTTATGGAGTAATGAAAATGATGAAACAACTCAAGAGCTAAATCTAAAAGCAATAGATTTAGATGAAAAGGAAACCCACATAGAGCAGGACGAGATTAGAGTGAAGAGGATCTACTCTATTTTTAGTGAAAAATTTTATGATAATCGCAGTTTTGATAGCGATACAAGAGATGGCATTATGATTGGATTAAATGGATCGGAAGTTATACATGATGGCAAAAGAAAGATATATGCAAAGAAAATATTTAATGAAAATATCATTGGCTATATGGTGGCAAAGTCATTTGGGTTTGATAATCCGCGATTAAGTTCTAATTTGTTGGTCGCTTGTAAATACGACGAGCATGGCTTCTATCTGCGCAACGATAATTTTTTAGAAAAATTGCCTATGTTTGCAGCATCAAGATACGCAGACCACAATAATGACTGGAAAGTTATGTCCATGCTGATGCGAAGCGGCGATAAAGCTGAAATCTATCACGAAGACGTAAGAAGCGGTAAGCTGGATAAATTCCTGTGTCAATGCCTTATTTGGACTTGTTTGACACACTATTCGCATATTCGCTCTCTCTATGGCACGGATAATAGGCTGTATCTAAATGAGCTCTGCTTTGATGGCGACACACTGGGAAAAAGAAAGCTTGATGAGTTTAGAAAAACTTATACATTGAGCGATGATGAAGAGGATTTGCTGTCCCAATATCAAAGAATCATCGATAGGGTTCGAGAGCGGGGGGGGGGGGGGGGCAAATGCTGTTTTAAAACAAGAAATAACCAATGGTTTTTTTAAAAAATATTAGGAGATCAAAATAAAAATATAGAGAGGGCTAA
>CAUTMV010000002.1:0-253244 GCA_963540505.1 uncultured Wolinella sp. | reverse complement strand
CCCCCCCCCCCCCCCCCCCCGCCCCCCGGGCGGGGCCCCCCCCCCCCCAAACAACACATGCGCCGACTCCTGTCTACCTTTATTGGCATTTCCTAAACCAAACCCATACTCATGAAAATGCGCTATTGAGACTACATAATTGTGCCCCAATAAGTTTAAATATATATTAAAACGCTCAGGTAAAATGAGAATAGATTCCGATTTTATGGTTGTTGCAAAGGGGCTTTAGAAGGTAAGCCAATCACCATCCAGAATGTTACTTAAGCTCAAAATAGAGATACGGGAATGTTATGTTGCTTTCAGCTTCCTTAAACGACGCTCTTTGCTCTCCTGAGCAAAATCACTCCCACGATTCCCGCACTGGCGCAAAATATTCCAATCATCAGCGCAAAAGCGTGCAAAATCTCATGGCGTATCAGATAAAAGACCCCCGCGATGAAAAGCGCATACGCCAAAAGGCGCAACAGCGAGAGCGATAGGCGCATTCCAAGCCAAAGATTCCGTGCTGAGAAGCTCCCTTTGGGACGGAATCGTCTGAGTGTTTCACGCGTGAATGGCTCATCTTCCTTAAGCGCGGGAATCGCCTCTTCCTCTTCATCAAAAATCTCTGAAGAATCCTCGCGCATTGCCCTTTTTTGCTCCTCCAAAATGACGAGCTCTTCGCGCCTGCACGCCTCCAAAACATGCCGATAATAGCCCGCAAAAGTCGCACACATAATAAAAAGCGCGCCAAAAAATCCTACGTTAAGATTCCACCACGAGGCTTTTGGGAAAAGCAGCAACACAGCGAGGATTCCCATGCCATAGGCGAGGAGGAGCGAAGCAAAAATGCGCACGAGCATTACGCCTCTTTGTCCTTTTTGTAGCGATAACGCGGCTGCTCTTTGAGTTTCTCCAGTTCGGTAAATTGCGTTTTGTAGGCTTTATAGACATTCAAAATCGCACCCCCCACGCCCCAAAAAACTCCAAGCCACAAAAGCCACTCATAGCCCAGCCATTTGCGCAAAAGTAGCCCGATTCCCACGCCAAGCGCGATGGCAATCACGATCGAGAAGCCCAGTGCCAGCTGGCTAAAACCCATTACCGCGTCGTGATATTTCGGCTTATCGGAAGAATCGGGAATCTTAGGCGCATTTTGCGAACCCTCCGCACTGATTTGCTCCGCGTCCTGCGCCTCTTTTTTTAAATATTCCCGTCCTAATCCGCCTGCCATGGGAATCCTCGCCTTTTGTTAGCCACGCGTAATCTCACCTAGCGCATCATCAATTTTTAGCACCACCTCATCAATGAGCGACTCATTCATGCTTGCGCAGGTAAAATTTGTCTCAAATTGCGAGCACGCCAGATAAACCCCGCGCTCGAGCATCGCCTGATGAAACTTCGCAAACAGCGCGGTATCCGAAGTAAGCGCGTCTTCAAAATTATAAACGGGACGCGAATTAAAGAAAAAGCCGAACATACTTCCACGCGCGGTCGTTTGCAGGGCGATTCCCCGCTTTTTAGTCGCCACTTCAAAACCGCTCAACAGACGCGTGGCTAGGGATTCAAGATAGCTGTAAAGTTGCGCGCCGTGCTGTTTAATCTTAAGAATTGAGGCAAGCCCCGCGCTCATGGCGATAGGATTCCCGCTTAGTGTGCCCGCCTGATAGACTGCGCCCTCAGGACTGAGGCACGCCATAATATCGCTTCTTGCGGCAAATGCGCCCACGGGCATTCCTCCGCCGATCACTTTGCCAAAGGTCGCCATATCGGGAATCACACCGTAAATCCCCTGCGCGCCACGGATCCCCGCGCGAAATCCGCTCATCACTTCATCAAAAATCAGCACCGTCCCATGCTCATCGCATAATCGCCGCAACCCCTGAATAAATTCACTCTTTGCAGGCACAAGCCCCATATTCCCGGCGATAGGCTCTAAAATCACGCACGCCACGCCTTGACTGGAATCAAAACACCGCTTCACGCTCTCCAAATCATTATAACGCGCTAAAAGCGTATGCTTCGTAACATCACTAGGCACGCCCGGCGAGCTGGGATTCCCAAAGGTCGCCAGCCCGCTTCCCGCCTGCACCAAAAGCGCGTCGCTATGCCCGTGATAGCAGCCCTCAAACTTGATAATATCCTCGCGCCCCGTATAGCCCCGCGCAAGGCGTATCGCGCTCATCGTCGCCTCCGTCCCGCTACTTACAAAGCGAATCTTCTCTATCCCTTCATAAAGCGCGACAACCTCCTTAGCCAACCGCGTCTCCATCGTCGTTGGCGCACCAAAACTAAGCCCATGACGCGCCTGCTCCACTACGGCGTTATGGATCTCATCATCTGCATGCCCAAAGAGGAGCGGTCCCCAGCTCTGCACAAAATCGATGTAGCGATTCCCGTCTTCATCGGTAATATACGCACCCTTGCCCTCTTTGATGAAAGGAGGTGTCCCGCCCACTGCGCGAAATGCACGCACAGGGGAATTTACTCCCCCGGGAATCACCTGCTTTGCCTCGTTAAAGTCATTAATGCTATTAATCCTCTCCATTTTTGCTCCTTAAAATTAGTGTAAAAAGTGGCGCACACCCGTAAAATAGAGCGACATACCATATTCATTAGCTGCGCACACCACCTCATCATCGCGGATACTCCCTCCGGGTTCGATCACCGCTACGATTCCCGCCTCATGCGCCGCATCGATACTATCGCGAAAAGGGAAAAATGCCTCGCTCGCAAGCACCGCGCCACGCACATCCAGCCCGATCTCTTTAGCCTTAGCAAGCGCAGCCTTTGAGGCATCGACTCGACTGGTCATACCCATACCTACCGCCACCATCGCGCAATCTTTAACATAAACCACGCAGTTGGATTTCACGAGCGCAGCAAGCTTATAAGCAATCGCTAAATCCCACCATTGCGCGCTCGAAGCCTCGCGCTCGCTCATGAGTTTTGCATTTGAGAGCTCCTCTTCCTGCACGCGGTCGGATTCCTGAAAAACAAAGCCCCCTTCGATATGCTTAAAATCGTAGGAATCGCGCGGGAAGGCAAGCACCTCCGCCCCGCACTCAAAGAGCTTGATACGCTTTTTGCTCTCAAAAACCTCGCGCGCTTTGGGCGTAATGCGCCCTGCAATCACCACTTCAATGAAGACCTTGCTCATCTCTTGGGCTAGCTCCTCATCTAACACGCCATTAAGTGCCGCCACACCGCCATACGCGGAAATCGGGTCACACGCTAACGCCGCGCGGTAGGAATCTGCGAGATTTTCTTTGAGCGCAAATCCGCACGGATTCCCATGCTTAATGATCGCCACCGCAGGGGAATCTCCAAACGCTGAGGCAATCTTGATTGCGGCGTTTAAATCGGTAAAATTATTAAAACTCGCCTCGCCCTTAAGCACCCTGAAATGATTGCGCCAAAAATCTCCAAACTCATAGAGCGCGCCTTTTTGGTGCGGATTCTCGCCATAGCGCGTCGTGCATACCCGCCTGCCCGCGAGGAATCGCCACTCGCCAAATCCGCTATGAAAACGCTCGTTCATGTAGTTGGCAATCATCGCATCATACATCGCCGTGTGCTCAAACGCCCGTATCATCATGCTACGGCGAAACTCCTCGTCATTCTCGCCATTTTTGAGACGCAAAAGCACGGAGGCATAATCGCTCGGGTCGGTCAAAACCAGCACATCGCGATAATTTTTCGCTGCAGCGCGCACCATGCTAGGGCCACCGATGTCGATATTTTCGATGATTTCATCAAAATTATCGGTGCGCTCAATCGTCGCTTTGAAAGGATAAAGATTGACGCAGACAAGATCGATCGGCTCGATTCCCTGCTCTTTAGCCGTGGCAACATCATCGCTGCGATCTCGACGGTGCAGGATTCCTCCGTGGATTTTGGGATGAAGCGTCTTCACGCGCCCGCCAAACATCTCGGGACTCTGCGTGTATTCGCTCACATCACGCGCAGGAAGCCCCGATTCCCTTAAAAGCTTAAGCGTCCCTCCCGTGGATAAAAGTGCGTAACCAAGAGCATGAAGCTCGGTCGCAAATTCGATAATTCCTCTCTTGTCGCTGACGCTTAAAAGGGCGGTCATGGTAAATTCCTTGGATTTTGCAAGTTTCTAGGGCGTGATTATAGCTTTTGGGGCTTTAAGTAATCATATGAGACCAGACAAAGAGTCTTATGAGAGGGGATTTTAAGTAGATTTCACAAAGGTGCGAAAACAGGGAGCAAGTTATCATTCTCATAAAAACTCCCGCAAATTTGGTCTTGCGCAACGGCGACTCAGTCGTTTGTAACTTTCTAGTGGGCAAAAACGATAAAATAGCGCGACTTACGCAAAATCCAAATCCTCAAGGCTTTAAAGATAAGCCTTGAGAAGCTCTCGCGTCAGATTTTGAAAGGATTCTCAACAACCTTCTTGCGGTCGATGATGTAAGGGATCAACGCCATGTGTCGCGCACGTTTAATCGCCACCTCGACGCGCTCTTGCCAGCGTTTTGAATTCCCAGTCAGACGGCGGGGCATAATTTTGTATCGCTCAGAAAGCGAATGCTTTAACATCTCCACATCTTTATAGTCGATGAACTCGATCTTAGCCTCAGTGTATTTGCAATACCGCTTGGAATATCGTTTCTTCTCAGTCATGATTTAACCTCTCTTTGTAATTTTGTAATTTCTAAAATGGCACTTCTTCATCATCGATGTCAATCTCGGGAATCTGCGGCTCTTTATAGGCTTGCTTCTGCGGGCGCGTATTTTGCGCACTTGCGTTATAGGAATTACCACCGCCGACTCCATAAGAGGGGGCACCATCCGAATACTCATCACCCCCGTCATATCCGCCTCGATTCCCACTCTTGCCATCAAGCATTTTCATACTCTCGGCACTCACGCTATGTTTGGAGTGCTTCTGCCCGCTCTGATCCGTCCAAGTGTCTAAGACCAAACGCCCCTCGATTAGGACTTTCGATCCCTTTTTTAGGTATTGATTAGCCACTTCGGCGGAGCGACCAAAAAGAGTCACGTCAATAAAGCAAACCTCCTCGCCCTGCGAACCATCTTGCTTTTTAAATTGCCGATTCGTCGCGATTCCCAATTTGGCGAGTGCGCTACCACTAGGCAAATAACGCAGCTCCACATCTCTAGTGAGATTACCGACCAAAATCACTTTATTAAACATAGACCCCTCCTAAATGAGAATACTTTTACGCCTCAGGTGCAACGGGTGCGGGATTCTCGCTCTCGGCTTCAGGCGCACTTTTGGGGGCTTCAGGCTTTTTGTTTGCCCTCTCCACCATCGTATTCCACGCGTTTTGCTCTTTTTTGTTGATGTATTTAATGACGATAAACCGCAACACATCTTCATTGATCCGATAGAGACGCTCAAGCTCAATCACTAGCGAAGGTTCAGACTTGAAATAGATGACAAAATAGTAGCCGCGCTTATTTTTGTCAATCTCATAGGCGAGATTTCGCATTCCCATGTCCTGAGTCGCGCATATTTCGCCGCCGTTTTTAAGGATTGCCTCTTTGTAGAAGTTGATTTTCTCAACAATCTCTTCGGGGGTTAGTGTAGGTTTGATGATAAACATCGTCTCATAATGTCGCATGTAGCTCCTTTTGGATTTCGCCCTCTTTGCGTTCAGGTAAAAGAGAGCAAGGATTCTTGAAAAGGGGGCGACTCTATCGCAAAATTGCTTGAAGTTTCATTAACGTCATGACCAGCCCATTTCCCCTGCTTTGCCCTTGCAAAATCCCAATTCGCCACTCCTGCAGCGCGGTAAGCAGCTTAAAATAATGCCCCTCTTTGAGGCGTATTGCCATGCTCGCCTTCTTCTCCTCAATCGCCTTAGGGAGTTTATATCCCAAAATCTCGGAGGAATCGCTTCTCCCATGCACACGAATATGCGCATAAAACAAAAAAAGCTGATAGAAAAATCGCTCCATTTCCGTAACAATCGCCATCTCTTCGATTCCCTCGTTCTCTAGGGCTAGAGCCATTTTGAGCGCGTCTTTTCGCGCAATTAACGCCTCGCACAACTCCTCGATACTCACGCTACCCAACCCATAAGAGAGCCGCTCCAAATCCCGCATACTAGGAGGATTGGGCAAAAGTGCAAACTTCTCCAACTCATTATACGCAAGAGCCAAGTCTTGATTTTGTATCGCCAAAAGCGCAAGAAGCCACCGCTCCTCCACATCCAAAGCGAGCTCTTTGGCGCGATTCCTAAGCAGGCTCATCGCCTCGCTGTGCGTGGGCGGGAAAAAGCGCACTTCTGCGCACTTTTTGCCCCTAAATGAGCCCGCCATAGCACGGGAATCCTGCGAATATTCCGCCGCGCTTTTGCTCTGGCTACGATAAAACTCAACCAAAAGATAGGCGTTAGGATTCTTAGGAAGCAGCGCGAGCAGGGAATCGAGCTCCTTTTTGGGAATTTTTTTCTCAATTTTTAGCTGCACGAAGCTACGATCGCCAAAAAGCGAAGATTGACCAAGGATCGATCGAAGCGCGCCCATGTCGTATTCGCCAAAGTAAAATGCGTTTCGCTCCTCCTCTCTAACCCCCATAACGCGCAGGATTTCCCCGCTGTAATGATGAATAAGAAAGCTGCTCTCGCCATAAAGCAGCACCGCTTGAGAGATCGCGCCCGTGCTCAAAATTGCGTCAAATTCGCGCTTATACATGCTTTTCCTTGTAAGATTCCCACAATCTCGCCATAGATTTTAGCACTTGCCAAATCCACGCGAGTAAGGCGGATTTTCACTTGATCCATACGCCCTGCAAATCCCCTATCAAGCGTAATTCTCGCTCCCTGCAAATCCCCTTGTGCTCGCGCAAGCAGGGGAATCTCCTCGCTAACAATCACTCCATTAATCACCTCTCCAAGCCGCAAAAGCGCGGCACGAGCATATTTCCTGTCCTTGTAGTCCATCTCCACACGCGCGCATTCACGCTCAAGCACACTTAAGGAATCGCACAAAGGCGCGAGCGATTCCTCGTAAAATTGCTGCGTGCGATGCTCGCAATGCATTTCGGCTTTGAGCAGGCGATGAAGCATCAAATCGGCATAGCGACGAATCGGCGAAGTGAAATGGCTATATTCTGCAAAACCCAGCCCAAAATGTTTGAGCTTTTGCGAAGAGTAGCGTGCTTGAGCTTGTGAGCGGATAAGAAGCCGATCTACTTCCTCGCGGATTCCCCGCTTTTGCGCCTCTTTTTGAACATCAAGAATCATCTCATGCAAGCTTCCCTTATTCTCTACGGGAAGCCCAAGCGTGCGCAAATCCCAAAAAAGTGTCTCGATTTTTTCGGGTTTTGGCTCTTCATGCACACGAAAAATCCCCCGCTCAAGGCGTTTTGCACTAAAAATATTCGCAAGCAGCATGCACTCTTCAACAAGCGAATGCGCGGGCGTCTCATGCTCGCTGATCACGCGCACAAGGTGCAAATCCTCACTCAATACCAGCCGCTCCTCCACGCTCACAAAATCATACCCTTTCATTAGGCGCGCTTTGCGCAACTTCTTGCAACGCTCATATAGCGATAGAATCGAGGCTTGAAGCTCTTTTTGTATCGTCGTATCGCCCGAAGAGTTACCCAAAAACCGATCCACCTCTTCATAGCTTAGCTTTTGGCGCGAAGCGATGATCGCCTCATGAAGCTCCGCGTGCAAAGGCGCGGCTGTGCGCTTATGCAGGCGGATTTTCCAAACAAGCGCAAGGCGATCCTCATGTGGCTTAAGCGAGCAGATATTTTCGCTGAGATTCCTCGGCAGCATGGGAATGCTTTTGTGCGGAAAATAGATGCTAAACCCGCGCATTTTAGCCGCTTTATCAAGGGGCGTGTGGGGCGTAACATACTCGCTCACATCGGCAATCGCCACATAGAGAATCGATTGCCGCTCATCAAAGTAGATCGCATCATCATGATCCTTCGCATCGGGCGGGTCAATCGTGCAAAAAGGTAACGCCCTTAAATCAAGGCGCGCAGGATACATCGAGGAATCGACGCACTCTCCAAAGCTTCGCGCCTGCTCTTCGCAAGCTTTGGGAAACGCCTCCTCTTTGTGATACAACGCCAGCGAAATCTTCTCATCAACCTGCGGATCGCTAAGCACACCCAGCACTTCCAAAACCGCTCCATCGCGGGGATTTAGGCGCAAGATGGTCTCTTTGGGCAGCACCTTAAGAGATTTATAAGAAGCGCGCACGCGAGGGAGGGGCATGCCGCTTTTAAGCTCGATGAGTTCGACATTGCCACAGGAATCCTGCCTTGTAAATGCAAGCACGGAAAGCGAATGCCCCTCTAAAATCTTGATGATTCTTGCCTGCGGGCGGTTTGCGCGCGAATGAATACGCCTTGCAAGGACAATATCGCCCTTCATCGCGCCTTCAAGGCACTTCCTGCGCACGATAAAATCCCGCCCTTCATGTCCAAACGCCCCTACGTATCCCGTGCCATCGCGCGAAATATCAAGCACACCGATAATAAAGGAGGAATCAAGCAAAAACAGATCGCCGCGCTGACGTAGCGCGCCTAGATTTTTAAGATTTTCAACAAGCGAGGAATGGGAGCGAGGAATGTTTTTGCGCGCGATTCCCCTAGAGAGAGCGGCGAGGAATTCTCTCATCTTAGCCTAAGAATTCTGCTCCGCCTCAAGTGTCTGAAAGAAAAGTGCCTCATCAAGACCCGCCTGCGCAAGCAGACGCTTCGCCCTCTCAATACATGCAGGAGTGCACTCATGATAGAGCGATACGAGGTCGCGAACGAGCGCGAGCGGATAGGCATAAGGGCGCACATCATCGGGAGCTTGCGCGGGATTTTGCACGTGGTGAATCGCGCTGGTCATCATCGATTCAAAATTCCAATGCTCAAACAAAAGGGCTGAAACTTCGCACGAAATCATGCCGAAAAATTCCCGTTCAATATCATTAACCGTCCGATTCCCGCGATTTGCCAATGCATTTTGCAGCTCTTTGGCTTTGCCGATTTGCTTCGCATGCTCGGCTAAAACCACAATCCCAATCTCAAGCAAAAATGAAGTCGGCGCAAGAATGTCGAGCATAGCGCGATTGACTTTACCAAACCAGCGCACCATAAAGCCGCTCTGCTCTTCGGAATTTTTCACAAAATCATTGACGCTCAGATTGTAAGGAGAGAGGTCGATTTTGAAGCTGCTTTTGGCTGCGCTCGCGATCGCAAAACCCTTTACCGTCGCCATACCAAAAAGCGCGACCGCCTGCGCAATCGTAGTAATCTCGCGAGAAAAGCCATAAAGCGGTGAATTGGCTGCCTTTAGGAGGTTCGCGCTCATGGACGGATCAGTCTCCACCACCTTAATGAGATTCGCCACACTGGAGTTCGGATCGTTGCATATAACCTGAATCCGTCGCACGGTATCGGGCATGGGCGGAAGAGACTTAATCTGCTTGACAATGTCTTCATTCATGGGGCTTTCCTCCGTTCAGAGCTTGGATTTTGAAAAATAAATAAACGAGAAGTTTATAAAAACAAGAATAAATTCGGGATAAAACCGAGCAATTATTATCCCGTGTTGCGGATTCCCTGCGCGATTCCCACGATAGTTGAGGAAATTTGGCGTATAAGCTGCTCTTTTTGCGCCTCATCATTTGTGGCGTTGTATCGCTTAATTAGCTCCACTTGAGAGAGGTTTAATGCCGTGAGATAGGGGCGTCGCATGAGAATAGAATCGCGCAAAAGTCGCTCGTTAATGAGGAGCTCATCCTCGCCTCGAGTGAATAAAATCCATTTAAGCGTGCGCTGATATTCTGCACGGATTACGCCCCAAATGCGCTCTCTTACGTCTTTATCCTCGACAAATTCATTATAAAAAGCGGCAACCTCAAGATCGACTTTTAAGAGGGCTTGCGCGATGTTATCAAGTGTCGTTTTGAAAAACGGGCACTGCATGTAACACTCTTTTAAAAGTGCCTCCTCACCCCTTAATGCAACACTTTCAAGACCGGAACCCACACCAAACCACGCAGGAATTATGCTCCGATTCTGCGTCCAAGCAAAAACCCAAGGAATCGCGCGCAAATCCTCTACGCGGTGTGTGTCTTTACGGCGTGATGGGCGCGAACCGATATTGAGCTTTTGGATAAACCCAATCGGAGTGGCTTGCTTAAAATAGTCCATAAAGCCCTCGCTCTCATACACGAGCGTGCGATACGCCCGATAGGAGGTATCGCTAATGCCCTGCATAAGCTCGGTGAAGCGGTCATTTTCGCCGCAATCAATGCGCTTATCACATGCGTCATAGACGGACTTTTTAAGCAGCGTTACAAGGGTGTTTTTGAAATTAAAATCACAAATCGCCGCATTGAGGTATTTGGAGCTGATAACCTCACCTTGTTCGGTAGTTTTGAGCACCCCAGCGACACTATGCGCGGGTGCAGCCATGAGGGCTGATTCCAGCGCGCCGCCGCCCCGACTGACGCTCCCTCCGCGCCCGTGAAATAGCCTAAAAGTAATACCTAGCCGTTTTTGCAACTGCGTGAGATTAAACACCGCGCGGTTTAGCGAGAAGTTGCTCGTGAAGATTCCCCCATCTTTGCTGGAATCCGAATAGCCGATCATAATCTCCTGCACGTTATTGTGGTCTCTCAGATAGCGACCATAGGTTTCGTGGCGCGCGAGATATTCCATAATCTCCCCTGCTTTTTGCAGATCTTCAATCGTCTCAAAAAGCGGCGAGATGGAGATTTGCGCGCGATTCCCCTCTCTATAAAGTCCGCTCTGTTTAGCAAACCAAAGCACCGAGAGCAGGTCGCTCTCATCTTGCGTCATGGAGATGATGAAACTATCGATAATATCGGGGCTGATATGCTCTTTTGCCCACTCAATTCGCAAAAACGCGCTCACAATTTCTTCACTCGCACCGCTAATGCGTCCAAGCAGCTGGCTTAAATCATAGCGAGGTCGCTCCAGCGCACGACTTAGCACCAAAAGACGCTTGCTTAAAGGGAGATTCCCAAAGTCGGAATCCGAGTAGCCAAGAAGTGAGAAAATCTCGCTGATTGCGTCTCTAATTGCGTCTCTGTGCTCTCTAAAATCAAGCTTTAAGAGATGAAATCCGCCAAGTAGGACTAGATTCCTAAACTCTCGCAAATAGGTCGCACTCCGCGGATTAAGCCCCTCAAGCAGCAAATCAATATCAGCCAACAGCTCGCGACAATCGCGATAGACAAAATCCATTGAATGCGCGTAATTTACGAGTATAAGGCGATTTTGAAGCTTCTTTTTCATTAAAATCAGCTTCGCTCTGAAGGGCTCGTTTTTATGAAGTTTCAGCTCAGAATCGCCCAGTTCGCTCGATTCCCGCTCAATGGACTCCAAAAGCGCGCCAGGGGGCTTCACAAGGTCGGACGCGATGGATAATTCACGCATGAGACGCTCGATTTTGCTCACATAGAGCTTGATGATACTCTCATGCTGAAGCTTCATGACGCGCGTCATCACTTCGTTGGTTACGTAAGGATTCCCGTCTCGATCCCCGCCAATCCAGCTCCCAAGCCTAATAGGCGCGTGCTTAAGCGCGTGAGAGAGGCACTTCTCCACATCTGCACACATACGCACGGCACTTTGCAAAACCGAGCTTTCGATGATGTATAGGAGATTGTCCAGCTCAAAAAGCACCTCGATTCTCTCGCTGCGCACGAGATGACTCTGCCACAAAAGCATGAGACGATAACGCAGATGTTCTTTGGCTTGCGCTGCGTTAGATTGCGAAAATATCCGCTCCAAATCCGCGCTGATTTCATGGTGCGATTCCAAAAACGTGCGACGACGCGACTCGGTGGGATGCGCGGTAAAAACAGGATAAAAGCAAATCTCCTCAAGCACGCTAAACACGCGCTCGCGCTCATACCCCTCATTCACGAGCTCAGCGATCATCTTCTCTAACGCAAGGGAATCCGCCTGCACGGAATGCCGCTCCTCAAGGGCATTTAAAAGCATATTGTAGAGCGAGAAGGCTTTGATGAGCTCAGGCAGGGCACTTGAGGGAATCGCGCCTGATGGAATTGTGTGTGTAAAGATCTCTTCAATCTCTTCATAATCCAGACTATCCTTGGCAAAAAGCTCGCGCAAACGCAGGAATAAGGGCTTTATGCTCGGGGAGACCTCATCTAAAAATTCGAGCATTTCTTCAAATATGAATTGCACTTCGTGATGAAATTTTTCGCTTGTCGGCATAATATAGCCCCCTGAAAGCCTATTTTTTGGGGATTATAGCACACCAAAAATTGACAGATGAGCCTCTGTTTTTGTATAATTTCGCCTAATTTTCTGCGATTTCCAACCCACATAAACAAGGACTCCTCATGGCACTAAGTGTCTATTACGACAAAGATTGTAATTTGGATCTAATTAGAAGCAAAAAAGTCGCGATTATCGGCTTTGGTTCTCAGGGGCATGCCCATGCTGAAAACCTCCGCGACAGCGGTGTGGAGGTAGTCATTGGTCTGCATAAAGGCGGTGGCTCGTGGAATAAGGCTTTGGCGAAAAATTTCAAAGTCCTAGAGGTCGCTGAAGCGAGCAAATACGCCGATGTAATCATGATTCTTATCCCCGATGAGCTTCAAGCGGAGGTTTTTGAGCGCGACATTTGCCCGAATCTAAGCGAGGGCAACGCCATTGCGTTTGGGCATGGCTTTAACGTCCATTTCGGGCAGATTAGAGCACCAAAGGGCGTTGATGTAATCATGATCGCGCCTAAAGCTCCGGGACACACGGTGCGAAGCGAGTTTGTCAAAGGGGGCGGGATTCCCGACCTAATCGCGGTCGAGCAAGACGCCAGCGGGAATGCAAAAGAGCTCGCTTTGAGCTATGCAAGCGCGATTGGCGGGGGACGCACGGGAATCATCGAAACGACCTTCAAGGACGAAACCGAAACCGATCTCTTCGGCGAACAAGCGGTGCTGTGCGGAGGGGTAAGCTCGCTTGTGAAAGCAGGCTTTGAAACGCTTGTAGAGGCGGGATACCCTGAGGAGATGGCCTATTTTGAGTGCTTGCATGAGCTAAAACTCATCGTCGATCTCATCTTCCAAGGCGGGCTATCCGACATGCGTTACTCCATCTCAAATACTGCAGAATACGGCGATATGGTTAGCGGTCCGCGCGTGATTAATGAGAGCTCGAAAGCTGCGATGAAGGAGATTTTGAAGGATATTCAATCGGGGAAATTTGCAAAAGATTTTATCCTTGAAAAGAAGGCAGGCTATGTGCGCATGAATGCAGAGCGCAAGAATCTCGCCGCCCACGGGGTCGAGCAGACGGGCGAGCGTCTAAGGGCGATGATGCCTTGGATTGGCGCGAGCAAGATTATTGACAAAAATCGTAATTAGGGATCGTGAAACAATGGGAATCGTAATTACCGTAACTTCGGGCAAAGGGGGCGTGGGCAAATCGACTACGTGCGCTAACG
This sequence comes from uncultured Wolinella sp., assembly GCA_963540505.1. GTDB lineage: Bacteria > Campylobacterota > Campylobacteria > Campylobacterales > Helicobacteraceae > Wolinella. The sequence continues at coordinate 239,811 of CAUTMV010000002.1, read as the reverse complement.
TCGCGGTGGGGTTAGCGCAAGAGGGCAAAAAGGTCGTGGCGGTGGATTTTGACATCGGGCTTAGGAATCTGGACATGATTCTCGGTCTGGAGAATCGTATCGTCTATGACGTGGTCGATGTGATGGAGGGCAAATGCAACCTCTCTCAGGCGTTAGTGAATGACAAAAAGACAAGGAATCTCTACTTCCTCCCCGCAAGTCAATCAAAAGATAAGAATATCCTCGACAAAGAGAAGGTGCGCACGCTCATCGAGACGCTCAAGAAGGATTTTGATTACATTCTAATCGATTCCCCCGCGGGAATCGAGGGTGGATTTGAGCATGCGATCTTTTTAGCCGACCGCGCGCTGATTATCTCCACGCCCGAAGTGAGCTCGGTGCGCGACGCGGATCGTGTGATTGGGATTATCGACGCAAAGAGCGAGCGAGCAAAAAATGCGCAGGAGGTGGAGAAGCACATCATTATCAACCGTATCAAGCCTGAAATGGTCGATCGCGGCGAGATGATGAGTATTGAAGATGTGCTCAATATCCTCGCGCTCCCACTCATCGGTGTCGTGCCCGAAGATGAACGCGTCGTGAGTGCGACAAACTCCGGCGAGCCCGTCATCTACGGCGGTTCCGCCTCCGGGCTCGCATATAAGCGCATTGCAAAGCGCGTCAATGGCGAGGAAGTGCCGATTCCAGAGCTAAAAGGCGAGGGGGGGATTCTTTCCACATTTAAGAGGATGTTCTCATGAATTTAGGCAAATTCTTCGCCAAAGAAGAGAGCTCCGCTAAGCGTGCAAGTGAGCGTCTGAAGCTCGTTTTGGAGCATGAGCGAAGCGTGCGACTCCCCTATTTGGAGGAGATGAAATGCGAGATTTTGGAAGTGATTAAGAAATACACCCACGCGGAGCGGATTGATATTAAGGCGGATTCCAATCAGCAGGTCAATACCTTGGAGGTCGAGATCACACTGGGTCAACGCCCCTAAGCTATGCCTAATTCTAAACGCCCTACACGTGCCAAAAAGCGTAGTGCGCGTGCTTCTAAGCCTGCGCTGAATAAAAAAGCTCTTTTGCTTATTGCGCTTTTTGCTCTAATTTTTGGGGTTATCGGCGGATATGCTCTCTTCACACATCTTCAGCACAAGCCCCAAACGTTCGAGGAATCTAAGCCCAAAAAATCCGTCCACAAGCCGCTTCCTAACGATTCTCAAAAAAAGCAAATCAAGCAACTCGAAGAGCTCATCGATAAAAATAACGCGCTTTTAGACAAGCTTAAGGAGCTCTCCGAAGATTCCCCGATTCTTAAAGACAAAACACCCGTAAAAAAGGCTCAACTATCCGAGCGCTCGCCTCATCAAGAAAGCCCCAAAAAAGAGCCTAAAAATCCGCGCAAAATTGCCCCAAAAGTGCAAAATCCCGCCCCCCAAAATCCCGAAAAAACGAATAAGCCCAAACTTGCGATTATCATCGATGATGTGGGTTTCTTCCAGCAGGCACAAGAGATCAAACGGCTCGCACTCAGGGTTACCCCTTCAATTTTCCCTAAGGGTTCGTTCAACAGGGAAAGTCACAAGCTCGCGCGGGAGTTCGATTTTTACATGGTGCACCTGCCCCTTGAAGCGCATAATTTCTACCAAAAGGAGCATGAATGGCTCTACACGCACGACACGCAAGCGCATATTAGGGAGCGCATTAGGGAGCTTAAGCGCGATTTCCCCAACCTCAAATATCTCAATAATCACACGGGAAGCAAATTCAGCGAGGATATGCAAGCGATGAGGCGACTTTTAAGCGCACTCAAAGATGAGGGGATTACCTATGTCGATTCCCGCACAACGGCACATTCCAAAGCGCAAAAGGTAGCAAAATCGCTTCAATATCCCATTCTTGCGCGCGATGTTTTTTTGGATAATGAGCGCTCCATTCCCTACATCAGGAATCAGCTTGCAGAAGCCATAGGAATCGCCCATAAAAAGGGCTATGCCATTGCGATTGGACATCCGCACACAGAAACGCTGCAGGCTTTGAGGGAATCGGCGGATCTCTTGCAGAGCGTGGAGCTAGTCTATGTCAAAGAGCTTCCACTTCCCTAGAGCGCAGAGACCCCGCGCGTCATTTTGAGTGAAAAACTGCTAAAATAGCTTTTTATATACCAAAGCGAGCGAATATGTTAAAGATTAAACAAACTATCAATATCGATGGAAGTGCTCTAGCGATTGCCTCCAGCGGATCTTATATCGCTATCCTAGACAGCACTTATCATCTCACTTTTATTAATTCGCTTAGTTTTGATGTTATCAAAAACCTCTCTCTGAGCCGACATAAAGAGCTGGCTCATCGCTATTCAAACGCTTATAGCATCGCGCCGCAATCCTACTTCTGCGTCCCATTCATCGGGACAAAAAAGACTCTAATCCTTGAGGCAAATCCCTCGAGCGTCATTAAAAAAGCCGTCATAGGGCGTCACGATTCCGACATTGAGTGCTCGGCTTTCAGCCCTGATGGTCGATACCTCGCCACGGGCGGGCAAGATGGCAAGGTGTTTATTTTTGAAAAAGAGACTTTCAGGCTTCTTAGCTCCGTCGCTCCGAGGGCGGAATACATCAGCACAATCACTTTTTCAAGCGATTCCGAGCTGATTGCCTGCTCGGGTTTTGATAAAAATACCTGCTTTTTTGATCTGGCGCGCAATAAGACGCGCGGAATCTTCCAAACCCCCGACGTCGTGGAAAAATCCGTTTTTTTTAAGGATAATCAGAAGCTCTTTTTGGTCTTGCGCAACGGCGGATCGGTCGTTTATAACCTCCTAACGGGCAAAACGGAAAGTCTGGAGTTTCCCTTTAGCTTCTGGCCCAGCGCGCTTGCGCTCAGTCCTGATGAGCGATTCGCAGTGGTGGGGACGCGCGGGGATATGCTCTATGTGATGAGCCTAGAAGAAAATGTCCGTCTTTTGGAGCTAAAGACGCAAACATCGGGAATCGCCTCGCTAGCTTTCCTCGCAGATCACCTACTCATCGGCTCGATTGATGGCACGATTCTCGTGGTTGACTACAAAAAGGGCGAGCAGGAGCTTCAAGAGAGCTTGAGAAAGAAGGATTATCGCGGCGCGCGAGCGATTGTTGAGGCGAATATCTTTTTGACAATCCATCCGCTCATGCGGATTTTTGATGAGGATTGGGAGGGCGTGCTCAAAAAGGCAAGCGCAAAGCTTGATAGGGAGTTTATTAACGAAGCGGTGGGGCTTGTCGAGCCTTTTATTGTTGATCCGCGTAAAAAGCGCGAGTTTGACTTCTATCTGGGGCAGAAGGATTCCGTGACGCAATTTGCTTCGCTCGTGAAGCAGAGGGATTTTGCGCGGGCGTATGAGATGACTCTCACGACGAAGTTTCTCACCAAAACGCTCGCCTACACCGAGCTTGAATCGCACTGGAATAAGAGCTTCGCGCAAGCAAAAAAGCTCCTAGAAGAGGACGCCGAGCTGAATTTAAGAAAAGCGGAAATGATTTTAAAGCCCTTTGAAGCGAGCATTAAACGTGAATTAGTCGCACATTTGTTGAGAAATAGCAAGATTTTCACTCAAGCTGATGGGCTACTAAAAGATCAGGATTTCCACGGCTATTTTTTGCTCACTAATCAGTTCTCATTCCTGCGCGAGACGGAGCTTTACAAAAAAGTGCTGCTTTTAGGCGAAAAGATGTTTGAAAACTTCATCAATCTTGAAAAAGCGGGCAAATACGACGAAGCGGAGGAGGTCTCAAAATATCTGCTCCTATTCCCCACGCTTAGGCGTTCGGTCACTGAGCGCATGATTTTGGTGCAGCAAAAGCTCGCCATGCTTGATGCGATCAAAAAACACAACGTGAAGCGGGTTTATGAGATTGCGCTCGAATATGAAACGCTCAAAAGTTTTCCCGATTTTAGGGAGTTTTGCAAAGATTTTGAAGAGAGATTTGAGCGCGCGAAGCCCTATGCGTATGCGGGAGACGCGAAGCGCACGATTCTTGCACTTTCCATCTATGTGGAGATTCCCTATCGTTTGGATCGGATTGCCTCTTTGCTTAAGATTGCCTACCTGCAGGAGATTGCGCAGCACGCAAAGGAGGAGCAGGTCAATTGGATTCTCACCCTGCGTCGCTATATCGACCGCTACGGCAAAGACACGGAACTTGAGTTCCTCCTGCGCAAACGGGGGCTCTACAAGTATCTGGAGGAGATCGAAGATGAGGGCGATCGCGAAGGATATCGTCGCCATAAATTTATCGAAGAAATCGTCGTCTATTTTACCCATAAGGAGGAGGCTTGAGGCTCCCTTCCCTGCCCGCTGCGCTCTTAGAGCTCAAGAATCCGCCCAAAGAGCTGTTTTATGAGGGGCGAATGTGCTTGCTTAATTCCTCGAAAGTCGCCATCATCGGCACTCGCCACCCCAACAACTATGCGAAGAGCTGCACCAAAGAACTGGCGCGCTTTTTTGCCTCAAAGGGCGTAGTCGTAGTCAGCGGGGGTGCGCTAGGCACAGATATGCTCGCCCATGACGCAGCCTTTCCGCACACAATTCTCATCTCCCCCTCAAGCTTTGATCGCCCCTACCCGCCCTCACACGCAAGCAAAATCAAAAATATCGCACAAGAGGGGCTGTTTTTAAGCGAATATGAGCGAGATTTTTCGCCCATGCGCCATACATTTTTGGAGCGAAACCGCCTAATTATCGCGCTTTGTGAGGTTGTAATCATCCCGCAAGCCGATCTTCGAAGCGGCTCAATGCAAAGCGCACGACTTGCACAAAAGCTGGGCAAACCTCTTTACGTTCTGCCCCATCATCTTGGGGAATCGCTAGGCACACAAGAGCTTTTAAAAGAGGGGAAAGCCTCGATGATTACGAGCTTTGAAGAGATTCTTGAGCGGCATTTTCCTGAACACATTTTAGGGGAATCGCCCTCAAAACCTACAGGCGATTCCCCGAATGAGCTGCTAGAATTTTGTGCCACGCGCCCTGCACTAAATGAAGCTTTGATGCGCTTTGGCGAGCAGATTTTTGAGTATGAGCTTGAGGGCAAAATCATCATTGAATACGGAAGGGTGCGCCTCGCATGATTATCGCCGTTGATGTCGGATTAAAACGCATCGGAATCGCCCAATACACCGCGGGAATCGCCCTCCCACTTGAGCCCATATTACGCAAGAATCGCCACCAAGCCGCGCAAGAGCTCGACCTCCTTTTGGAACAAAAAAACGCCCGAATGCTTATCGTGGGAATCCCAAAAGAAGGCGGCTCAAGCGGGGAGATGGAGCGCAGAATTCGCCATTTTGTCGGGCTGCTAAGATTTTGCAAAGAGATACGCTTCATCGACGAATCGTATAGCTCCAAAGAGGCGAGCGAACGCATGCGAGGCGTTTTCAAAGATCGGCGCGATGGGAGGCTTGATTCCCTAAGCGCGCTTATCATTTTGGAGCGTTTTTTATCAAAAAAGGGCGATAAAGAGGCGCAAAATCGCCCTTAAACCTTTGCGCGCTACCTTTACTTACGCGCGACTTTTACAAAAACGCTCAAGGCGTTTTAGCCCCTCTTGAAGCTTCTCCATGCCAGTCGCAAAGGACAATCGCACGTAACCATCGCGCCCAAATCCCACTCCGGGCACGAGCGCGACACCCTCTTCTTCGAGCAATTCTTGGCAAAATTTCATCGAATCGCTCATCACGCTTTTAATATTCACAAACAGATAAAACGCCCCCTGCGGCTTCATTACCGATAGCCCTTCTATTGCATTAATCGCGCTCATCGCGTAATCTCGCCGCCTCATAAACTCTAAGCGCATCATCTCCACATCTTTGTCAATGCGCCCATCAAGCGCAGGAATCGACGCTTTTTGCGTGATGGAATTGATATTTGCGGTGCATTGCCCCTGCAAATTATTCATTAATTTAATGAGATTCCTATCTTTTGCGGCTAGGTAGCCCATGCGCCAGCCCGTCATCGCAGCGGATTTGCTGAGCCCATTGACCGTAATCGTGCGCTTTAGCATATCCTCTGAAATGCTCGCTGCGGAGGTAAATTCCTCCTCATAGACAAGCTTTTCATAAATCTCATCGCTAATCACCCAAATATTACTCCCCCTAAGCACCTTTGCAAGCCTCTCCAGCTCGTTCCTGCTATACACCGCTCCAGTAGGGTTTGAGGGCGTTGTCAGAATTAGCACTTTACTCTTTGGCGTGAGGGCTGATTCCAGCTGTTTGGGAGTGATTTTAAACCCACTCTCCTCGCTCGTCTCGACAAATACACTCTTGCCGCCGCTGTAAGTAACAAGCTCGGGGTAAGTAACCCAATAAGGAGCAGGAATAATGACCTCATCGCCCTCATCGACAATCGCCTGAAGAGCGTTAAAGAGCGAGTGCTTCGCCCCATTACTGATGAGAATCTCGCCAGAATCGTATTCAAGATTATTATCACGCTTAAGCTTATTTGCAACCGCTTTAAGAAGCTCGGGGAATCCAGCCACCGAAGTATATTTGGTAAATCCCACCTCAAGGGCTTTGATCGCCTCATCTTTGATTGCTTTTGGCGTGTCAAAATCAGGCTCGCCCATAGAAAAAGAGAGAATATCCTTGCCCTGCGCGGCAAGTTCGCGTGCTAGCGTGCTAATGGCAATCGTCATCGACGGAGAGAGAGAACGGACACGACGAGAATACATACGATGCTCCTTGGTGCTTTGAATCTAAAGAGGAAAATTTAACTCCAAACTTGCTTAAGGGGCTTTGAGAACGCCTCTGTGATCTCAAAATTACGCGAAATCGATCAAAGAGCGGTGATTCTTGCTCTTAATTCCCGCCATGATTCCTGCTTGATGACCATAGCTTGCGATTCCTACCCACGATTCCAGCCACATTTTGATTCTCGCCTGCGATTCCACAAGGAGAAGATTCCCTACGGTTTTGCCTTCGGTTTGCGTAAAATTTTGCAACATTTATCCTGATGGACTAAAGTTATATTAGCCTATTAGAATAAAGTATTTTTCAAAATCTCCCTAATATCTTGACAATTTTTATAAAAATTGATAGCATTCTGTCACTTTTCATTCTTAATTGCTAATTTTAAACAGGAGGCTATGAAATATGAACTTTAAACCACTAGGAGAACGAGTCCTCATCGAGCGGGTCGAAGAGGATACAAAAACCGCTTCGGGAATTATTATCCCCGATAATGCTAAAGAAAAGCCCCTCATGGGGATTGTGCGCGCGTTGAGCAATGAGGTAAGCAAGGCAGGGACGCTCAAAAATGGCGACCGCGTCGTGTTTGCAAAATATTCCGGCTCCGAAGTCAAGATTGATGGCAAGGAATATCTCATCATCAAAGTCGAAGAACTTTTGGGAATCATGGGCTGAGAGGCTCGATTCCCGCATAAAATCAAACTAAAAAAGGAAAAAACATGGCATCTAAAGAGATTACTTTTTCTGATAACGCACGAAACAAGCTATATGAGGGTGTTCGCCAGCTAGCGGATGCCGTCAAGGTAACAATGGGACCACGCGGACGAAACGTCCTTATCCAAAAGAGCTTCGGTGCGCCTGCAATCACAAAAGACGGTGTCTCCGTGGCAAAAGAGGTGGAGCTGGCTGATGCGATCCAAAACATGGGTGCACAACTCGTGAAAGAGGTCGCGAGCAAAACAGCGGACGCAGCGGGCGATGGCACGACCACGGCAACCGTTTTGGCTCACGGGATCTTCAAGGAGGGCTTGCGCAACATCACGGCAGGCGCGAATCCAATCGAAGTAAAACGCGGTATGGACAAAGCCACCACAGCCATTATTGAGGGGCTTAAAAAGCTCTCCAAAAAGGTCAATGACAAAAAAGAAATCGCGCAGGTAGCGACAATTTCGGCGAATTCCGATGAGAATATCGGGAGCCTCATCGCTGAAGCGATGGAAAAAGTCGGCAAGGATGGCGTGATTACCGTTGAAGAGGCTAAGGGAATCAATGATGAGCTCAACGTCGTTGAGGGTATGCAGTTTGATCGAGGCTACCTCTCTCCCTACTTTGTTACCAATAGTGACAAAATGGAAGCGGTGCTGGAATCGCCCTACATCCTCTTGACTGATAAAAAAATCACTTCAATGAAGGACATTCTCCCGCTCCTAGAAGGGACAATGAAGAGCGGTAAACCCCTGCTCATCATTGCGGAGGACATCGAGGGCGAGGCACTCACAACCCTTGTAGTCAATAAGCTTCGAGGCGTGCTAAATGTCGCTGCAGTCAAGGCTCCGGGCTTTGGTGATCGACGAAAAGAGATGCTAAAAGACATCGCAACGCTCACAGGCGGAACGGTCATTAGCGAGGAAGTGGGCAAAACGCTGGAGAGTGCGAGTATTGCTGATTTGGGTCAGGCTTCACGCGTGGTGCTCGATAAGGATAACACGACGATTGTCGATGGCAAGGGCTCAAAAAATGACGTAAAAGCGCGTATCGCGCAGATTCGCACACAGATTGAGGCAACCACTTCAGACTATGACAAAGAGAAGCTCCAAGAGCGACTTGCAAAGCTTAGCGGCGGTGTGGCTGTCATCAAAGTGGGTGCAGCGAGCGAAGTGGAGATGAAAGAGAAGAAAGATCGCGTTGATGACGCGCTCTCAGCGACCAAAGCCGCCGTTGAAGAGGGAATCGTCATCGGTGGAGGCGCAGCACTCATTCGTGCAGCGGCAAAGGTCAATCTGAAACTTAGCGGCGACGAGAAAATCGGCTATGAAATCATCAAACGCGCAATCACCGCTCCACTCAAGCAAATCGCGACTAACGCGGGATTTGACGCGGGTGTGGTCGTGAATAATGTAGAGCAAAATAAAAATGAGAATTTTGGCTTCAACGCAGCCAACGGCGAATATGTGGATATGTTTGCCGAGGGGATCATTGATCCGCTCAAAGTCGCGAGAATCGCGCTACAAAACGCCGTCTCCGTCTCCAGCTTGCTTCTCACAACCGAAGCAACCGTGAGCGAGATCAAAGAAGATAAACCTGCAATGCCCGATATGAATGCGATGGGCGGTATGGGAGGTATGGGCGGAATGATGTAATTTCGCCTGCAGGAATTCAAAAAAGGGTGCAAAATCCCTTTGGATTCCTGCCATTTTTAAGCCTCCTTTTTTCTAGCCACAAATCCTTAAATCTCACCTCTTAAATCGATCTCGCGCTTTTTCAAAACTTCGCGCCATGTCCTTACGATAAGTAAAATTGCCAATATGACATACACTGATGATTTCACACAAAAGATAGCGATCAATCTTTCACTTTTAGCGCGTCCATACGGGGAATCAGAGAAGTGAGGCAGTGTTTTGAAATTGCAAAATGAGATATAAGAAGCGTGAAAATTTTAATTTTGCATAAAACTTTTTTTAAAATTTCCTAAACTGTGCTACAATTTCGCACAAATTTTTCCACAAAGGAAACGCATGAGAATCCTCATCATCGAAGATGAAGCCACTCTTAATAAAACTCTTGCGGAGGGGCTTAATGAATTCAGCTATCAAACCGATGTCGCCGAGAATCTCAAAGACGGCGAATATTACATTAGTATCAGAAATTACGACCTTGTGCTAACAGACTGGATGCTCCCCGATGGAAGCGGACTTGACATTATCACTCAAGTCAAGAGCAAATCCCCTCGAACTGCCGTAGTGATCATCTCTGCACGAGATGACAAAGAGAGCGAGATTGAGGCACTTCGCGGGGGAGCTGATGATTTTATCGCAAAGCCTTTTGATTTTGATGTCTTGGTTGCGAGAATCGAGGCTAGATTGCGCTTTGGCGGGACAAATCTCATCGAAATCGAAGACCTTACGATTAATCCGGACGAAGAGAAAATTACCTACAAAGGGCAGGAAATCGAGCTTAAAGGCAAGCCTTTTGAGGTGCTTACTCACCTCGCTCGCCACCGTGATCAGATCGTCTCCAAAGAGCAGCTTCTTGATGCCATCTGGGAAGAGCCTGAGCTTGTGACTCCCAATGTCATTGAGGTGGCGATAAACCAGATTCGACAGAAGATGGACAAGCCTCTTAACATCTCTACGATTGAGACAGTGCGCCGAAGAGGTTATCGATTTTGCTATCCCAAAGGAGCATAAGAGGCGAATACGCTAAGCAGCTCGCCTACTCCTCTCTCGCGCTCATCGCGATCTTCTCATTTATCCTCTACACCTATATCAAGAGCTCGCTTTATAGTGAGCTCAAAGAGGAGCTTTTGAAAGAGGCGAGCTATATTACAAGCTCGAGCACGAAATATCCCATCGGCACGGAGATGAATGCTTATAGTATCGGCACTCTGCGCGCGGGGGAGATTACGATCCTCATCACGCATGCTCCTAGATATGAGAGCGGGATTGCCTTTAAGGAGTTTAAAGAGGGCGAGCAGAGTTACTTTCAGATCCTCTATCCCTACGATTCCCGCGACGAGAGCTATCTTGTCATCACGCGTGATGCGAGCATAATTCACAAGCTGCTAAATCTTGTCCTGCAAAGCATGATTATCATCAATTTCGGTGGGCTGATCCTCATTCAAGTCTATGCTTTTATTCTCTCTAAAATCCTCTCGCGACCGATTCTTGAGCTCTCAAGCAGACTGGCTAAGATGAATGAAAATCTCCTAAAACCCCTTGAAATCGGCACAATTCCCCAAGAGTTCGTTCCTTTGGGCGATTCGCTTAATAGCCTCATCACCCGACTCGGACGCTACATGCTCTATCAAAAGGAGCTTTTCATTGGCATTGCTCATGAGCTTAAAACCCCCCTCGCCGTGATGAAAACCAAATGCGAGGTCGTGCTCATCAAGACGCGGGAATCGCCCAAATATATTGAGACGCTAAGGAGCAACATACAGAGCATTAACGAGATGAATAGCATGATAAAGAGCCTGCTAGAGATCGGGAGGCAGGAGGGGGCGCAGTTTGAGCAGAGTGAGGAGATCGATGTGATGGCTTTCTTGCGTCAGATGGGCGAGAATTTTCTCCTGCTTGCACAAAATGAGAAGAAGCACCTGCACCTTGAGCTTGAGCCACAAGAGCTTCATGCGCGCCTCCAGCCCACGCTTTTGGGGCAGATTATTCAAAATTTCCTCCAAAATGCCCTGAAATTTACCCCGGCAGAGAAGAGCATCCTCTTTAAAAGCATGCTTCTTTCGCCCGGTCGCCTGCAGATTATCGTCGTTGATGAGGGGTGCGGAGTTGATGGGAATATCGACATTTACGCGCCTTTTAAGCGTTCGGGCAACAAAAGTGGCGCAGGGCTTGGGCTCTTCCTCGCAAAAAGCGCGGCTGATGCGATGGGAGCGCACATTAACCTTGAGAATCGCCCCGATTCCCAAGGCACAATCGCCACGCTAGAGCTCAATTTATCGGGAGCTACAACGTCAAAAAAAGCTTCTGCACGCACTCCCCTTTGGTAAAGCAGGCACACTTAAAACGCTCGCCCAAAAGCCCGGGATCAAGGAGCGAGCGCACTTTTATCATCTCTTTGGCGTGCTCTTTTGGACTTAAGTGCGCGCTTTTTTGCTCAATTGCCCTCATTAGTCCCATCTGTAAAAGTGCTCGATTCTCCCTAGCAAAGTAGATTCTCCTCGCACCCGCACGCTCAAAAAAGCTCGTTAATTCCGCAAAATTCACATCGCTTGTAAGGTCACTCACGCCAAAAAACGGACGAATATCGCGCATGAAATCATTCAAACTAAGCACATGGTGATCTTTAAAAATCCGCACGGAAAATTCGTTGCGCGCGTAATCTTCGCCATAATCAAATGTCAAAAAGAGCCAATCTCGCGCCACATCACGGAGCGAATCAACAAACTCCCGAACCCCCATGCCCAGCTCGCCTCGCTCCATATTCATCGCCTTTGCACGCGCCCTCAGCTCCTCGCTCGCCATGGCAAACACCACCTCCCCGTGCTCATTCACAAAGCCCTGCTCGCCCTCTCTATACAGCTCACAAGGGAATGCGTCAAAAAGCTCATTAGCAACGAAAAAGAGACGGGAATCGCGCAACTCCTCAAGGCTTGAATAGATCTCAAGCTCCACTCCTTTTAGGCGCGATTCCCACCAAAACCGCTGCAAAGACCTCAGCTCCTCCAGTGGCTCGACAATCACCCAGCGAACCTCTTTAAACGCCTTGGGATAGTATTGCCTCACATATTCGGCAACATCGCTGATTAGCTCGCCTCGCGAAGCTCCGAGCTCAACAAAACCCGCGCGCCCCTCTTGCAAGAATCGAACCAAAAACTCCGCAATACTCGCGCCAAAATAGCCTCCTACGGAGACGGACGTGTAAAAATCCCCCTCTTTGCCGATTTGTGCGCGACGATAGTAGCCCTCCCGCCCATAGAGCCATTCGCGCATGACGCTCGCGAAGCTTTCCATTATTTTTGGGGTACTACTCGGGAATCTTCGCGTAGAGTTCGAGCAAAATCAGCTGCCTATTTAGCTCATGAATGCGCAAATCAAGCTCCTTTGTGCGCTTGGAGTTTTTCATTATCTCCAAATCAAATTCGCTGATTTCGCCCGCGCGGGTGCGTTCGGCACTCTGCGCCAAAAGCGCGTCATAGAGCTCCAAATCCACTGCACTTAGCGCGCGAGTGCGCTCCAAAAGCTCTAATTTTCGCATTTGCAAAAAATAGTGCTCCCTCTGCGCCTTAAGCGCATCCATACGCATCGCTCCCGCTCTTAATTGCGCGATTTTCGCGCTCTGCACATTCGCATAATGCGAGGCGTCAAAAAAGGGCAGGCTAAAGACGACCCCCACCGTCGCATACTCATTGTAACCGTCCTTTAGTGGGTGCAAATTACTATTGTGCTGATGATAATAGCGCGCTTGCAAGGAGATTTGGGGCAGGTATTGTGCGGAGGTTTCGTAATATTTCGCCCGAAGCTGCCCTTCATTTAGGCGCGCTCGTGCAAGCTCAAGATTGTGCTCTAGGTAGGATTCCTCGCTTAGGGGCGCAAAGGTCGGAAGCTCTACGCTCGCGTAATCCTCAATGTCGCTCACGCTCGCAAGCTGCATAAATGCGCTGTGATGGGAGTTCTCAAGCTCAAGCAAACGCAGCTCCGCACCGTTTCGCTCCAAAATCGCCCGATCCAGCTCGCCACTATCTGCGATTCCCGCGCGGAATTGCTCCTGTTTGCGCAGCACCTCAATTTCGCTATTTGCAATGAGTAATTCCTGCTTTTCGTGCTCCAAATCAAGCCGCCGCAACGTATAAATAAAACGCAACGCACTCATCACGAGCTCGCGCTCCTTAAGCGCGATTTCCGCCTCAGTGTAACGCTCCTTGAGGTTTGCAAAACGAATGCTCTGAAATATCCCACCGCTACGGAAAATAGGCTGATTAATCCCTACACTCAGGCTTCTTGTGCGCGCACGCGGATTGTAATCGTAATTATCCAAAATGGAGTAGCTAAGATCCAGCGGGCGCAACCACTGCCAGCGCAAAGCCGCGGAATCGGCGCGATTTTGCTCGCGCTCCAGGGATAAAATCTCTCGCTTGTTTTTGCTTAAAAACGAGGAATCCTCCGCAAAAAGGAGCGGGAAAAAGAGGGCGATTCCCAAGAATCGCGAGAATCGCACCAGCGTGAGCATTCTTGCGCCCCGAGCGGATTCGCACTTCTTAACTGACATTTCAAAATATCGCGCCACGACTAACCTCGCCTCAAAGCTCTTCACACGCCTCTTTGAAGCGAGCAAAACCCTCTCTCATCTCATGCTCCTGCAAGGTCAAAGGAGGCAGGAATCGGATCGTATTGCGCCCTGAGCGAAGCACCAAAACGCGCTTTTGGAACGCCTTTTTGATGGCTTCTGCTTGGATTTCGGCACTCTTAGCGCGGATTCCCCGCATGAGACCTAGCCCCACATCGCGCTCAAAATGCTGCGGAAACTGCGCACAAACCTCCGCAAGCATCGCGCTAAAAAGATCGATACTCCTTTGCAACGCACCGCTTCGCTCCTGCTCGCTAAGTATCTCTAGCACCGTGAGAGCCGCCCTTGTGGCGAGCGGATTCCCGCCAAATGTGCTCCCATGATCGCCCGGCGCGAAAATATCCTTAAGCCCCGTCATCACCGCGCCGATAGGCACTCCGCCCGCAAGCCCCTTTGCCATCGTGATGACATCAGGCGTGATTCCATACACCTGTGAAGCAAAAAGCTTCCCGCTTCGATAGATTCCCGTCTGCACCTCATCGACCATGAGCAAGACATTCTTCTCTTTTAAAAACTGCGCGAGCCGCTGGATTCCCGCAACCTCTTGAGGCTCGATCCCCCCCTCGCCTTGCACAAGCTCCAAAAGCACGGCGCACGTGTGGTCATCGACTAACTCAAACACATGCTCGATATTTTTCGCATAGACAAATCCATCGGGATAAGGACCGAAGTAGTGGTGCATCTTCTCCTGTCCCGTCGCCTTGAGCGCGGTAATCGTGCGCCCATGAAACGAGCTCTCCAGCGTGATGATTTTGTAGCGTTTGACCTCGCCTCCCTCCTCGCCGAATTTGCGCGCAATCTTAATCGCCCCCTCATTCGCCTCTGCACCCGAGTTGGCAAAAAAGAGCCGCATATCATACCCGCTAAGCTCCACAAGCTGCTTTGCAAGGCGCGCTTGGGAATCGATGTAGAAGAGATTTGAGATGTGGATTAGCTTGCGCGCCTGATCGCTAATGGCTTCTGCGAGCCGTTCATTCCCATGCCCGACGCTACACACCGCAATCCCCGCGGCAAAATCGATATAGTCCCGCCCGCAAGAATCGAACAAAACCGCGCCCTTGCCGTGGGTAAAATGGACGTAATTGCGCGCATAAGAGTGCAAAACATAGGCTCGATCGAGCTCTTCTTTGTTTTGATATTCCATTGTCTAATCCCTCATTTCAATTTTGACTAATTCGGAGAAAAACTCGCGCACAGGGATCTCAAGCTCTAGGCGATATTCTGAGATATGCTCGCTATCAGCGACCTGATAGAGCTTTTTAATCCGCACTTTAGTCGCGTTTCCATCAATATAGAAATGCTTTTTATGCACCTCTTGCGCCTCATTTTTAGAGAGAAAAAGGGTAATTTTAGCACCGGAAATATCCATCGCTTCGGCGAGCGGCGCACCCGTGCTGACATATTCGCCCGCTTTAGCGTGGATTTTGTAAAGATAACGCTTTGAGAGCACAAGACGCTTTTTGGTGATGGTATCAAGGTTGCGCGCGCGCTCAATTTTGAGAGAATCGAGCTGCTCGAGCGCCTGAAGATAGGCGATTTTGGCGTTAAAAAATGCAATCTCTGCGCTATCTTTTTGATGGCGCGATTTGGTGCTTAGTGCCTGAACGTCCCTAAAATGCCGCTCCGCAAGCTCATAACTTCTTAAAAGCGCGTCCACGCGCTCTTGCATGCTCTTTAGCATTCTGTCCTGATGAGCCAAAGTCGCGCGCTCCAAAGTATCATCAAAGCGCACAATCACCTCCTCATCATCGATGTAGCTCCCCTCTTTTTCGCTTTTCACTTCCTTAATCATACCTGAAACTGCTGCTTTAAATTCATAATGTTCAAGGGGCTCTAACTTCGCATAAAATAGGCGGGAATCGCCCAAAAGCGGCGCGATGGTGCATAAAAAAACAACCGGGATTCCCCAAAAATTATTCTTAGCCAATATGAAGCTCCTTGTAGAGATTGATTGCATATCGATCGCTCATGCTGGCGATATGATCCGCGACCGTGCGATGGAGCTTTGCACCCTCGCTGATACGCTTTTGATGATCTTTTGGAAGCAGGTTGGGCTCATTCATAAAATCCGTAAAAAGAGCCGCGATACAACCCCGACCAAAAAACATTTTGCGGTTGATTTGCTCGTGGCGATAGAGCTTTTTAAAAAGAAGCTTTTTAAGCACCCTGAGCTCCCGCTCCAGCTCTTTTGGATAGCCTAGCCCCGTCTGCTGCCCTGCGGGAATCGACGCGCTCAGCACCTGATGCGAAGGGTTGGCGTGCGCTTTGCTTGCGTCTAAAAAGCGATAAATAAGATGACTGATGAGATTTGAGACAAAACGATAGCGCAAAACTTTCTCATCTTCTCTGATTCCCTCCAGTTCGGCAGTGTGAAGGATTTCGCGCGCAAGTTCGCTCTCTTTTAAATCCTCAAAACAGAGCAATCCGCACTTGATTCCATCGTCAATATCGTGGCTCACGTAAGCGATCTCATCGGCATAATCAACGATAATCGCCTCCAGACTCGGGTGGTATTCAAGCTTAAAAAGCTCATTCATTCGCTCATCTAAAAAAGCCTTTTTATACGGAAATGAGTGCTTTAAGATTCCCTCCAGCGTGGCAAAAGTGAGATTGAGTCCATCAAAAGCGGCGTAACGTTTCTCTAATTTGCTCACGACGCGAAATGATTGAAAGTTATGGTCAAAACCCGCGGGGAATCCGCCCTGTTTTAGCAGCCTATCCAGCTCATCGCCCCCTGCATGACCAAAGGGTGTGTGCCCCAAATCATGCGCGAGCGCAATCGCCTCGGCGAGTGCTTCATTAAGCCCCAGGTGCGCGGCAATGCTCCTGGCAATCTGACTGACCTCGATGGAGTGTGTAAGGCGCGTGCGAAAATAATCGCCGCTGGAGTTCAAAAAAACCTGCGTCTTATATTCCAAACGACGAAACGAAGAGCAGTGAATAATACGGTCTCGATCGCGAGAATAGGGATCGCGAAAGTCATCACACACGGGATAAAAACGCTCGCTGGGTTGCATGGATCTCCTCTTAATATTAGGACGATTTTATCGAAAATTGCCTAGGATTAAAGAATTCAAAAAACAAGGCACGAATATGGAGCTTCTCTCTCACCCTTTCGGCGAATATGGGACAAATTGCTATATTATTAAGGATTCCCACGGTGAGATTGTGATTGACGCGGGTAAAGGGGCGTTTGAATGGGTTGTGGCGCAGGTGCAAAATCCGCTTGCATTTCTCAATACCCACGGGCATTTTGATCACGTGTGGAGCAATCACGCGCTCAAAAATCGCTTCCCTCACGTGCCCCTTGTAATTCCCAAAGATGACGCTTTTATGCTGGAATCAGACTGTTTTGATACGGGACTCACGCCTTCGATTCCCGATATTTTGGTTGAGGGAATCGAGGCGGAGTTAGATTTTGAAGGGATACGCGTGCTGTTTCGCCATTTCCCCGGGCATACGCCGGGTTGCAGCACGATTGAGATTGGTGAATATATGTTTAGCGGCGATTTCATCTTTAAAAGTAGCGTCGGGCGCAGTGATTTCCCCTATTCTAGTCGTGTGTATATGCGTCAATCACTGGAGCGTTTCGGCACGATTCCCTACGATAAGCCCATCTACCCGGGGCATGGCGAATGCACAAGCATTAGAAGGGAGCAGAAAAATATTCCATTTTGGCTTGCGAGGATCTGAGCGAAATTAGGTAGAATTTCGCACGGGGGGGATTAATGCAAAGTTGTGAAATTTTAGAGGTTTTATCGAATAAAAGGGTGCTTTGCTTGGAAGATGAACCCGGCATTTTAAATAACATCACTGAAAATTTAGAGCTGTTTTTTGACGAGGTTGTGGGCGTGAAGGACGGCAAAGAGGCACTTGAGCACATAGATACGTGCAGCTACGATGCTTTGGTGCTTGACATCGGCGTGCCGCATATCGACGGTCTTGAGCTGGCTAGGAGGGTGCGCGAAAAGGATCACAAAATACCCATCGTGATTTTATCAAGCCACACGGAGCAGGAGTATTTATGGCGGGCGGTCGAGCTTAAAATCACAAGATATTTGGCAAAACCTTACGACAAAGACGCGTTTTTAAAAGCACTGGAGGACGTCGCCCTGGAGCTAATGGACTACAAGCCGCTCATGGTATTAAGCGAAGAGATCAAATATGACTTCACCAAAAAGATCATCTATGTCAAAGATGAAGCCTGTCATCTCTCAAAGAGCGAGGGCAAGCTGTTTGACTACTTTTTAAACAACAAAAATCAAGCCATCACATACGAGCAGCTTTTTGATTACATGTGGGAGTATGAGCAGCCCACCAAAGAGGCAATAAAAGCCATCGTAAAGGAACTGCGCAAAAAAGTGGGCAAAGATGTGATTAGAAATTTATACGGGGTGGGATATATCTGTGAAATATAGATTTGGTTTGGTGCTGGCTATTTTCGCCCTTCTTTATGCCCTAATTACCGGCATGTTTTTTAAGTTTTATCAGGATTTAGCCATAAAGGA
Source organism: uncultured Wolinella sp. (assembly GCA_963540505.1). Taxonomy (GTDB): domain Bacteria; phylum Campylobacterota; class Campylobacteria; order Campylobacterales; family Helicobacteraceae; genus Wolinella. Next base: position 221,591 of record CAUTMV010000002.1, on the reverse strand, counting down.
CGCAAAAAAAGAGGCGTTGCACATATTAAATACCATGAATGCCGTTAGAGATTATGTTTCAACGATACAAAGACCTCTTATCGATGAGCTAAAGGCTAATGGGGCGTTAGATTCCGACTTTTTTGATCCGCGCTTGCTCTCTTCAACCTATATCGCGCGCGAGGTCTATAATATCCAGCGCAAGAAGTATCCGCTTGATTACGATTACAAACTGGTGGCAACTAATCCGATAAATCCTGAGCACCTTGGTGATGAATTTGAGAACGAAATTTTGGAGGGTTTCAAAGAGGGCAGATACGAAGAGTATGCAAAAGTAGTAAAAAACAGAGATACGTCGTATATTTTTGTCGGCTTGCCCGTGAAGAATACCCATGCGACCTGCGTCCTTTGCCACAATGCAAACTCCGCTCCCCAAAAAATAGTCGAAAAATACGGCGGAGATAGGGTGGGCGATTTTCAAGGAAAAGTAGGCGACACGATCGCGATGGTATCTTTTAAGATGCCGGTAAAAAATATACTTTTAATCCATGTAAAAGAGTTTATTTTAAGCGCAGCGGCACTTTTTGCTCTGTTTGCGGTTTTGGTCTTTTTCATATATAAGATTCATCAAAAAGTAATGAAAATAAAAGAGCAAAATAAGCAGCTCATGGTAAGCCAGTCGCGCTTAGCTTCGATGGGCGAGATGATTGCCAACATATCACATCAATGGAAACAACCTCTCGCCCAAATAGGAGCAGTGCTTATCAATTTGGAGCTTTTTAACGAGCGAGGAAAGCTAGATAGCGGTAGATTGAAAGATAAGCTCGATGAGATAGGCGAGCAGGTAAAGTTTATGTCAGAGACCATTGATGATTTTAAACATTTCTTCGATCCGAATGCACCAAAATGTGAATATTCGAGTGAGCAGGCTATTAGGCGTGTATGTAAAATTTTAGACGCGGCTTTGCGGGCGAATGCCATAAAACTAGACATACAAATTAAACAAGATTTTAACCATTTTGGAAACATTAATGAGCTAATTCAAGTTTTAATAAATTTAATAAACAATGCCAAAGATGTGCTTGTAAGCGAAAACAGCGCACAAAGAGAGATAAGAATCACCTCGCTGGTGCAAGATAATATCCGCATGATTGAGGTAGAAAACAGCGGCAAACCCATCAGACAAGATGAAATTGCCAAAATATTCGAGCCATACTTCACTACTAAAGCCGCTGGTAGCGGACTTGGGCTTTATATGAGCAAAGTGATAATGGCAAAAAATGGCGGCGGCATAGAGGCTTGCAACACGCCAAATGGCGTGAAATTTACCATTAAGTTTTTAAATTCATAAAATTTTCGTATCTTCTCCCTAGTTTCTCCCTTTTTAGTAGCATCATTACTGCACGAAATCATCTTGATTTTAGAAATTCAATTTTTCAGAAGGGGGAACACGTGAAAAAGTTGGATAAAGTGTTGCTCGGTTTAGTTGCGGGCGCCAGTGTCCTAACCTCGGTAGCCTGTGCTGAGGGGATGAACCACGGCATGGAGTTAAGCAAGCAGGCACAAAAGGTCATTGCAAATCCCAAGGGGACTTTGCAAAGTAGAGGTATTACATCCTTGCAGGACTACGTCGTAGAAGAGCAGGAGATGTATGAGTGGCTGTTTAAAAATCACCCTATTTTTACCAAGTATGGTGGTAAAACAGTCGGTAAATTGGTCGTTCATGACCGTGGATTGGAGTGGCTGGCTGAAGGTCATGGATTTGACTTTTCAAAAGCCAGTAAGAGAGAGGGCGGACAGGGTTACAGCTCTATGATGTATAGGATTCCTGCGGCTTCATCTTTGCACTTTCCAAACAAATTCATAGGTCCTGAAAAGTGCGGCGAGTGCCACCCTGCTCAATACGAGGTGTGGAGCAGATCACGACACGCTACTACCATTCGATTCCCAGGGGAGCACCCTGAAGTTAATAACGAGCTTACTAAACCGGTGTTCGGGGCAGATACAGCTTCGATTCTTCCAAAAGGTATCACTCCTGATGTCGTCTACGCTACCGTCGGGCACCTAAGAACAAAACTCGGCTATGTTGATGCATGGCTACTTAGAGGAACTTACTACGTAGAGGGCGGTTTGCTTAGGGATGGCACAGGTCAAATCGTAGCGGGTGGCAACCAGTTCCAAACAACTTGGGCACTCAGGCTAGATGATGCGACTGTTAAGAGAATCAAAAAATTTGTTCCGGATTTCCCCGGCACACTTGAAGAATACGGCGATAACGGCGGATATGTCCGCGGTCTAGCTTCGTATGCGGCTAAACACAAGAAGTCAATGTTCTTCCAAGCAAACGCTTCGTATTGCGAAGTTTGCCACCCATTCAAGTTTGACTTCAAGAGCAAAAAAGATTTCTATGCCGTTCTTGGTAACGCAAAAGAGCTTCAAAAACACACTATCTCAAAAGGCGTAAGCTGCGAGGAGTGCCACGGAGCCGGCGGTCACCTTGATGAAGCGAATAACTTCAGGACATCAAACTGCGAACGCTGCCACCAGAGATTTAACTTTAGCCCCGATCTAGCTAAGAATCCAGCCAACATAGGCAAGATAGATCAAGCGCTAAGCTCTAAATTTAAGTCAATGGGACCGGGATGCGGTTCTGAAGGATCTCAGTCATACTTTACAGCTCACTATGACAAAGGTATGCGTTGTGTAACTTGCCACGATCCACACGATGCCACAGGTCCGGTTGTCGGTGATAAGACTATCAAAGGTCTAAACTACAACTCTGAACAAGGCTATCTAAGTGCACTTTACACTAAGCCAAAAATTACAAAAACATGCCAAGATTGCCATAAAGAGCAAGCTTATATATTCGCAAGAGCGGACACTCACAAGGATAACACTTGTGCATCTTGCCATATGCCATTCATGATGAGTTGTGAGAACTTCTATGCAATCCAGTTCCAAGAGAATGCCGGATTTGACACACAAAGACGCTCACACATTTGGAAGATTGACGTAAGTCCGGATAGGAGGTCTTTGGTTGCAGGCTCTGCCGCGCAAGGTCCAAGAGATGCAAAAGATTGGCACTTTGAAAGAAATGGCGAAGGTCGCAACTTCATTGACTTGATGTGGGCATGCGCTAGAACATCTTGGGCAGACAAAGACATGCAAGATACAAAAGGTTGCCACAGCCCAGTAGTTTCCGAGCTCAAAGAGACATTACACTTCAAAAATCAAAAGCAGATTTACGATGAGGTAATGGGATGGCAAGCACCTGTAAAGACCGACTTTACAAGCGTAAAAGTGGGAATCCAGGGTATCTATAAAATCCTAGAGGTCAAAAAACTAAAATCTACTGATAAGACAAGAGTTTACGAATTGATCGAAAAAGCTCAAGACACGGTAGACCTAGTGGAAAAAGATGGCTCTTGGGGTATGCACGGCTTTAAATACACAAAACAAAGACTGGATGCTGCCAAAGAGTATATCAAAGAGGCTCAAAGGATCCTAAACACAAGCCTATAAGGGGCGAAAGGAGGTGGCACCGGTCGCCTCCTTTTTAAGTTTTAAATTGGACAAAGGTTAGAGATATGCGAAAAACACTCTTCTTGGTACCGCTTTTAACAGCTAGTTTATCCCTTGGAGTAGAGCTTAATAGTGATGAGTATCGTGAAGCTTATGCTATCGGCGCTTCTGTGGGGGAACACTTGCTAAATCAGATAGATGGGCAAGAGAAACTAGGGGTCAAAACGGATAAAGACATAGTGCTAGAGGGTTTTTTGGATGCTTTTAAAAGTCGGCTTAAAATAAAACACGACGAGATAGACAAACACTTAAATAATAGGGTTGCCAGGCTAAACAAAGCAGCGGACGACCTTGATAAGGCTAATCTTGAGAAGAATTTAAAAGCCGGCAAAGAGTATATGACCAAAAATGCTAAAAACAAAAAGGTCAAAACCACAAAATCGGGCTTGCAATATGAGGTGATAACTTCCGGTAAGGGTGATATGCCAAAAGATGAGAGTATAGTTGTCGTTAATTACAAAGCATACCTCATAGACGGCACTGTTTTTGATGACACAACCACCTCAAAGACACCGGCTCATCTATCCATGATAAACATCATAGATGGACTAAGTGAGGGGTTAAAGCTAATGAAAGCCGGTTCAAAATACAAATTTACCATACCAAGCGCACTAGCATATGGTGATCACGGTATGGATGCTGTGCCGGCGGGTGCTGTTGTTATCTTTGAAGCGGAGCTTTTAAGAGTGTTGAAACCGGGTGAGTTGGCGGGTGTTGCAAAAGAGCTTAGTGAAGAAGATATCAAAAATTTTCACGGGACACACAAATAAATCCTTAACGAAGGGTATGCTATGGAATTTCAAAGAAGAGAGTTTCTAAAGTATCTGGCGATAGGGTCTGCCGGTGCGGGGTTGGCAGGCTGTGGTGCTGCTACGGATGATAGTGGCAAGAAAAAACCGAATTTTGGCATGATATTCGATCAAAACAAATGTGTCGGCTGCACCGACTGTGAGATCGCTTGCAAAAAAGTAAATTTGGTTCCAAAAGGGCAGGCAAGGCTTTATGTCCAGGATAAAACCGATCCGAATGCACGTCTTGATAGGCGTTTTGTAAGGGTTAGTTGTCAGCAGTGCGTGGAGGCTCCTTGTGTAAATGTCTGCCCCACAAATGCCTGCCATAAGGATGTGGCTACGGGAATCACTACGACCAACGCTGATGACTGCATTGCGTGCAAATACTGTATCGTCGCCTGTCCTTATGATGTGCGCTTTATAAACGATGAAAGTCATGCTGCAGAGAGCTGTAACTTCTGTTTGGATACGAATTTAGCTAACAATAAAGAGCCTGCTTGTGTCGAGGCGTGTAGATACGATGCTTTGGTTTTTGGGGATCTCAATGATGAGGAATCTCACATCAGTAAGCTTCTTCGTGTGAAAGATAGCTTGCGTATGCGTCCGGAATGCGGCACGAAACCGAGCTTGCGCTATATACCAGCGGTAAAAATGGGGGTGTGAGATGAATGGTGCAATAAATTTTACCTATACTTTTTCGCATGGCATTGAATGGCATTGGCCTATCGCGCTTTATCTGCTTTTAGCCGGTATGAGCGGTGGGGCTTTGGTGGTTTCCCTGCTCATTCGATTCTACAAAAAGCAGAGCGAAAGCACGCCTTTGTTTAAGGCTGCGTCATTGCTCTCTTTGGTAACCATTTTGCTTGGTATGGTCTGCCTTGTTGGCGACCTTGAGAAGCCGCTTTACTTTTGGAAAATTTTGATTAACTACAACTTCAAATCCGTAATGTCCATCGGTGTAGCTGCGCTTTGTATCTACATACCCCTTAGCTTTGTGATGGTGCTTTACGCCTTTGAGCGCGAAATCACGGAATCGGGCATTTTTGAGAGGGTGGGCAAGTTTGATCTGCCTAGGCGATTTGAGTGTGTGATGAGAGTTTTGAACGCGTTCAGACCGCTGGCTTATTCATTGACGCTTGTTTTTGCGGTTGCTATTTGCGCATATACCGGCTTTTTGATCTCAGTTCTCGTGCGATTCCCTCTACTAAATACCGCCGTGTTACCTGCCCTTTTTGTGGCTTCGGGACTAAGTGCCGGTATAGCGGGGGCAAGCATTGTTGCTGCATTTTACTTCAAGGCGGATACACATAGCGGCGATATTAAGATTCTGCATGCAGTTGAGTGGCCCGTGTTAGCTTTTGAAATTTTGCTCATTTTGATGATATTCGTGTCGCTTGTCATAGGGAGTGATGTGCAAAAAGCGGCGAGTGTGGCTTTTTATCAAGGATATTACGCTAGAATGTTCTGGATTGGTGTCGTGCTCATTGGCTTTGGCGTGCCACTTGCGTTGAATTTTGGACTTGGTAGATTTATCACGCATCCGAAATTTAGTGCTTTCTATATTAGTGCTTTTGCTAGTATTTTTGGGGTATTTATGCTAAGGATGTTCATTCTTTACGCAGGACAAACATACGACATACTGCATATCTAAAAAACGGGAGTGACATGAGGCTGCTGCTGAATTTGTTTCTGTCGTACAAATTTGTTCTCTTCATGTTGCTCATCTTAGGGGCTGCAGCCGGTGTAGCCACGTTTTTAGAAAGCATTTACGATACTCAGACCGCTAAAATTTTAGTCTATGATGCTAGGTGGTATGAGATAGTTATGCTTTGCCTGACCATCTCATTAATCGGCATTACCATCAAGGATAAAATGTGGCGTAGATTTGGTGCGTTTGTCTTACACTCTGCGTTTATCGTCATCATCCTGGGTGCGTTTTTGACCCGATATTTCGGTGAGGAGGGCGTGCTTCACGTTAGAGAAGGAGAGAGCTCTAATGAAATGGTCAGCGTAAAGCCGTTTTTGCAAATTTTTTCGGGTGGTGAGTTTTTTGAGATTCCTCTAAATTTAGCTCAGGTTGGCAATAATAACTTCAAAATTTCAAGAATCATAAATTCTAAAAATTTCAATGTCGAATTTGTCTCTTACGAGCCTGCACCACAAGGCGAACGCAGTAGGCTAATCATAAATGCCGGTTTTGAAGGCGAGCAAAAAAAAGAGCTGTCTCTGCTTGGCGGAGCGGGCTGGATCAGCGACCCTGCTATCTTTGAGCAAAACGGCGAGTTTATCGAGATCGCTTGGGGTTCAAAGATAGTGAAATTGCCCTTTTCAATAGAGTTGGTGAAATTTAAACTTGAAAGATATGCCGGCTCCCAGAGCCCATCGTCATATTCCAGTGATGTGAGGGTGATTGATGATGATGGGAATCGCCTGCTTGAGTATAAAATTTTCATGAATCATCCACTTACCTACAGTGGAGCAAAATTTTTCCAGTCCTCATACGATATTGATGAGATGGGAACTATCCTTGAAATAAATCGTGACCCCGGTAAATGGGTAACTTATCTAGGATATTTTATGCTTTGCGTGGGCTTTTTGGGGAATTTCTTCACTCGCGGTAGCCGTTTTGAAAAATTAAACAAATTTATAAAAAACAGCCAAATTCTGCTTATTTTTACAATACTTGTGGGAATCTGCCCCAATCTGAAAGCAGATGAGATAAGCCAGATGGCTGAGTTTAATAAATTTAGTGCGCGCCACGCAAACGGTGCTTTTGCGCAACTTCTTGTGCAAGATTATATGGGGCGGATAAAACCGCTTAGCACCGAAGCTTATGAGGTTGTCAGCAAGATGAGCGGTCAAACTTCGCTTTTTGGGCTGAGTCCCGAGCAGATTATTCTTGCAATGAATATCAACCCCTCACTTTGGCAAAATATGAAGATCATCAAAATAGGCAACAAGCAGATAAAAAAGCTGCTAAATTTGCCCGAAGATGAGAAATTTGTAAGTTTTTCGTTTATGTTTGATCAGAGAGGATTCTACAAACTAGCCAGAGAAATCGATGTCGCAAACGCTACACCTGCCTCAAAGCGAGGCACCCTTGAAAACGAGCTTATAAAGTTTGATGAGCGAATCAATATCGCATATCTTACTCTTAAAGGGGTCTTTTTTAAATTTATCCCCATCCCAAATGACACGGAAGATAAGTGGCTTTCTCCAAACGATGCCTTCATGGAAGATAGGCTGACAAACGAGACAAAAACACTTTTAAATGACTATCTAATCGGCTTACAAGAGGGTGTGACCGCAAATGAGTGGGATCGAGCGGACAGAGCACTAGAGGGGCTGAAGTCCTTTCAGCGCACTACCTCATCGCATCTCCTGCCTAGTGAATTTCGTATAAAAACCGAAGTTATTTACAACAAAGTTTTAATCTTCAAAAAGCTGGCGTCCTTTTATATATTGTTTGGCTTGGGGATTCTCACTCTGGCTTTAATCGCTCTATTTTCATCACAAAAATTCAATCTGCTTAAGAGATTTACTTTTTGGATTTTTGTGTGCGGATTCCTCGCCCACACGATAGGACTTGGCGTGCGCTGGTATATTTCAGGGCATGCGCCTTGGAGTGATAGCTATGAAAGCATGGTTTATATCGGCTGGTCGGCGGCACTTGCGGGTGTGATATTTTTTAGAAAATCCCTGCTCACACTTGCTGCTGCTTCTTTGCTAGCTGGCGTCGTTATGCTCGTGGCACACATGAGTTTTGTTAATCCGCAAATTACGAATTTGGTTCCTGTGTTAAAATCATATTGGCTCACGATCCACGTTTCGGTTATTACCGCAAGCTACGGATTCCTAGGGCTTGGCTGTTTGCTTGCCATGCTGGCACTTTTACTCATGGCACTGAAAACCGAGCGGAATCTTGATAGATTAAACGAGCAGATTCGCTATCTCGCTGCGATTACCGAAGTTAGCTTAATTGTCGGACTTTGCCTGCTTACTTTGGGCAACTTCTTTGGAGGCGTCTGGGCAAATGAAAGCTGGGGACGCTACTGGGGCTGGGATAGCAAAGAGACGTGGTCTTTTGTAAGCATTGTCGTTTATGTTTTGGTTTTACACATGCGCTTTGTAAAGAGCTTAAATTCCGTCTATCTGTTTTTGGTCGCTTCGGCTATCGCGTATAGCTCAATAATAATGACCTATTTTGGGGTAAACTTTTATCTAACCGGTATGCATTCGTATGCTGCCGGAGAGGCACCGAGTGTGCCAAGTTTTGTCTACTTTATGGTGGGCAGTGTGGTTGTTTTAATCGCATTAGCCTATCGCGGACGGGAAGTCAAAGCCATATAGCAAGGAGAAGAAATTGAAAAAAGGGTTGCTGACGATTTTACTTTGTGCTACTTTGGCACAGGCTGGTTTCATAAAAGAGAGCATGAAAGCCAAAGAAGCCGGTGATCACAATAAAATGGTTGAAATTTATGATAAAGCTTGCAAAGAAGGTAAAGCTTCAGGTTGTTATAATCTGGCTGTGCTTTATTCAGAAGGCACCGGTGGCGTGCAAAAAAAGCCGCAAGAGGCGTTAAAGCTTTATGAAAAGGCATGTTTGGCAAAGTTTGCGCTTGCATGCAACAATCTTGGCTATATTTACGAAAGCGGCAATGGCGCAAAGCAAGATTTTAAAAAAGCCGTGAGCTACTATGAAAAAGCTTGCAAGGACAACGAAGGCTGCACCTCTTTGGGGCTTTTGTATGCAAATGGTGCCGGAATTAAGCGAGATATCAAAAAGGCTGTCGAGCTTTACACTAAAGCCTGTGAGTATGGCGACATGATGGGATGCAACAATCTTGGTTATTTAAATATGCAAGGTATTGGCATGGACAGGGACTATACCAAAGCTAAAAATTATTATGAGATGGCTTGCAACGGTGGTATTGGTATTGGTTGTGATAATCTAGGATTCCTGCATGCTTTTGGGCAAGGCACAAAGCAGGACTATGGGCTGGCTGCAAAAAGTTACGAAAAGGCTTGTAACCTTGCTTATTACGCAGGGTGTAATAATCTAGCCATACTCTATGCCGAGGGAAAAGGTGTAAAGGCTGATAACAAAAAAGCACAGGAATTTTTCAAAAAGGCTTGTGATGGCGGCATAAAGATGGGCTGCGATAATGCGGCTATGCTAAAGCAAATTATCAAATAAGGAGCGATTTATGATTTCACGTTTGCTTTTTGCCTTGGTCATGCTTGGCAACTTACTTTTTGCAGCGGAGATGTTTCAGAGCGTCAAGCCCGAAGAGGCGACGCTTGTTGGTAAAGGCGAAGACAGGGAGTATTGTCCGAATTGCGGTATGAATTTGGTTAAATTTTACAAAACAAATCATATCTACAAAGGCAAGCAGTATTGTTCAATGCACTGCCTTTATGAGGCGACAAAGGGGCAAATACCAAACGAAGTTCAGGTCGTCGATACAAAAAATCTCAATTTAATTGACGCGCTGAAAGCCTATTATGTCGTTGGCAGCTCAGTGAAAGGCACGATGAGCAGAAATAGCAAATATGCCTTTGCCAGCTTAGAGGACGCGAAAGGATTCCAAACTGCAAACGGCGGCGAGATAATGGATTTTGCGAAAGCTTATGCGACTGCCGGCAAGGATTTTGAAGGCGATAGAAAGATGATCAAAGCCAAGCGCGAGAGTGGTGCTTACGAGAAAGGGCAAAAGCTTTATAAATCCAAGTGCCCCAAAATAAACGCAAAATCTTTTGAAACGATAGCCCTTTTGAAAGCGAGCTTGAAAAGCTCATGTGCTCTAAGTGATGATGGTGAATTGCAAGCGGTTGCGCTATATCTTTGGGATGCTCCTAAAAACGTAGGCGCAGCAAAAGCGAAAAAGGCAAAGTTCGAGCGCATTGAAGTTCCCAAAAACGCACGCTGCCCGATTTGTGGCATGTTTGTAGCTAAGTATCCGCAATGGGTGGCTATGATAGAGGCGCAAGATCAGAATCTCTATTTTGACGGTGTTAAGGATATGATGAAATATTACTTTAAAAACGACAAAAAGTTTGATAAGCTTTTTGTAAGCGACTACTATAAACTTCACAAGATATCGGCTAAAGAGGCGTTTTTTGTTATAGGTTCAGATGTTTTTGGTCCGATGGGCGATGAGTTGGTGCCCTTTGCGAGTGAGGCTGAAGCTCAAAATTTTGCCAAAGATCATGCCGGCAAGAGAATCCTAACCTTTGATGAGATCGATGAGAACGTGTTAGTAGGGCTATGAAGTTTATAGCTATTTTATGCTCGGTCTTTGGTGTCGCTTTAGGACTCATCGCCGCACATTATTTAGCATTTGACCACACTTCAAGAGTTCAGAGCTTGGAGCTTCTCTCTAAAAAAGTGCGCGATACACAGCTCTCGCAGAGCTTTATCTCTAATGAGTATAAGGGGTTTGTCTATGCCAAATAGAGCCTTCATAGACTATGCAACTACTTTGCTTTACAAAGATAGGAGCGATCATTCGTTTAGTTTTGTGATTTTTACCTTTATCGTCTTTATCCTAGGCTCTGTATTGTTCATATCATCTTCCATCCAACATGATTTAATCGCCTCCGTCAAATCAAAACCCGACATTGTGGTAGAGGCGTTGCGTGCAGGTAAAAGGGATTTAATGCACGATGGTTACATCTATGATGTCTCGCGTATTAATGGTGTTAGCGATGTTCAGGGCGCGGTGGACGGATATTATTACTTCGGACAAAAGCGCATTTGGTTTTATGTGGTTGGCGATGAAGATTTAGATGAAAACGAGATGATCGTTGGCGAGGGCGTGAAGCAGGCTATGGCAGAGCTTTACTATAATGATGTTTTTAATTTTTTAACCGAAGAGAGGTTGATTGCGGTTGAGATAAACAAAGTAGCTCCAAAGGATACGAGCCTCATCTCAAACAACACGATATACATGCACCCCGATATGGTGCGAGCGGTGCTATCTCTTGAGGAGGGTGAATATACGAAACTTTACGTGACCGTGCCCAATCCAAACGAGGTGAGCGAAGTGGCACTAAAAATCGAAAATTTATATCCAAATGCTAGAGCCCTCAGCACAGAAGACAGCATAGCCAATATCAGACACCTATACTACTACAAAGGTGGTATTTTCATGGTGCTTTATGTCGTCGTCATGATATCGTTTTTCATCATGCTTAAAAACCAAATTTCACTTGCTTATGGCGAAAAGAAAAAAGAGATCGGGATATTGCGTGCAATTGGCTACTCGATAAAAGATATAATCGCACTAAAGTTTATCCAAAATTTTATAGTCGCTTTAGGTGCATTTTTGTTGGGCGTGGTGCTTGCGTATGCTTATGTTTTTGTCCTCAATGCACCGCTTTTGCGTAACATATTTTTGGGCGATGGGGTTGAAAATTTCATCGTCTTTACGCCGATTCTGGATCTGAATATGCTATTTTTGATCTTCATTTTTAGCGTCATTCCGTTTTTGGCATTTGTTATTATTCCATCTTGGCGCATTGCAATTTCAGATATAACTCAGAGTGTAAAATGATTAAAATTAACAACCTTTGTAAAACATTTAATGAAGGCAAGCCAAACGAGTTCAGTGCGCTTAAGAATCTGAATTTAAGCGTCAATGCCGGTGAGACGCTGATTTTAAAGGGGGTTAGCGGTAGTGGGAAAAGCACCTTGCTCTCTATCATCGCCGCGCTTAGTAAGCCAAGTAGCGGCGAGGTTTTGGTGGGTGGGCAAAATATTTCAAAACTGCCCGATATCATGGCTTCAAATTTCAGGCATTCTCAAATCGGTTTTATTTTTCAAGCCTTCAACCTGCTAGAAGCGTTGAGCGTTGAGCAAAATATCCTCGCCCCGCTTGCTCTTTTAAATTTAAAGCAAGCGGATATAAATTTGCGTATAGAGCATGCTATGGAGCTTGCCAACATCGCTCATAAAAAAGATCAAATAGTTTCAAAGCTAAGCGGTGGAGAGAAGCAACGTTGCGCGATAGCTCGCGCGCTTGTGATGGACGCGCCGCTTATTTTAGCAGATGAGCCGACGGCGAATTTGGATAAAAAAAACTCGCTCGCCTTTATTGAGATCTTGCGCAAATTTAAAGAGCTTAAAAAGACCGTCGTAGTCGCCACACACGATATACTTTTTGATGAGCTTAGCTTTGTTGACCGATATGAGAGTATCATCGGCGGAGAGATCGTGTGAGCATATTTTTATCAGATGAGATTATTGCTTTTTTGGCTATTGAGCTCGTTATTATCGTGCTCATGGCTGTTTCGCAGTTTCATGTTATTCATATTTTGCGAAAATGGAATTTTGCAGCTACGACGAATCTGCAATACCTACTTGAGAAAAAAAATTATCTAGTAAATACGATTTTATCCTTTGCCATGGCTTGCAAGATAGTGCTTTTTATCTTTTTTGCACTTGCCCTAAATGAGCTAGCGAGCATTGTGCCGGGTGCTATGTGTTCAGCCGGCGTGGTTGGATCAAATAGATACGGTAATTTCCTGCTTTTGCTTAAAATTTTACTCATCTTTGGCTTTGGTTTGTGGCTTATTATCAATCGTTTTGATTTAAAAGCTTTAAATTTTCCATTTTTACGCCGCAAATACGCTCTTTTCTCTTTGCTTTTTGCGCTTATATTGGTCGAGTTTGGGCTTGAAATTTTATTTTTTGTAAATATTCCGCTTAAAGTGCCGGTTTTTTGCTGCTCTATCGTATTTCAGGCTCCAAAGCTACCTTTTGGATACACTCAGGCGATGCTCGCCCTATTTTTCTATGTCATCTTTGCAGCGATCGTTGCCTTAAATTTCATGAAACAAGCCATGGCTAGTTTTGCCCTGAATTTACTATTTTTATTCATAGCCTATTATGCTATTACCTACTTTTTCGGGCTTTACATATACGAGCAACCTAATCACAAATGCCCATATTGCATGCTTTCATACGAATATTATTACATCGGATATGTCGTTTGGGGTTCGCTGTTTTTGGGCATTTTCTTTGGAATCGTGCCCTTTTTGGTCGAACTTATTACAAAGCAGCCCTATCTACATTTGCTAAAATTTAGCACTCTTTGGCTTGCCCTTAATGCCGTGATATGCAGTTTTTACGTGTTAAAGTATTACTTAGTCGTGGGTGTTTTGCTATGACAAAGCAAATTTTTGCATCTTTTTTAATAATCGGCGTTTTAGGCTTGCTCATATTTTCCATAGATATGAGCGAGGGTAAAGTAGTCGTAGTGCACGGAAATACCGATAAAAAGCCACTTGAAATAGAGCTTGGCAAATATCTTTGCACAGAGAGTGAAACGCTAATAAACGATCTCTTTAATACCGCGCAAGCGATCATGCCCAATGGCGATACCTATTTTTTTAACGACATAGGCAATGCGTTTATATGGCTTATGCGACAGCCAAAACGCGAGGAGATAGTGCTGTGGGTCTATGCGCAAGACACGGACAGATACGTGCCTGCTCAAGGCGCATGGTATTCTCGCATAGAATTTACGCCTATGGGGTATGGGTTTGGTGCATTTGAATTCAGGGTGTATGGCAGGAGCGATTATTACTACGAAGAGGTAATGCTCTGCGCTGCTCGCGGCGAAACGCTCATAAACCCGCTGATTAATATTCTGCTTACCAACAATAAAATCTAGCGTTTTCTAAGTCTGAGGAGGCGTGCCCTAGTGAAGTGCAGGGGGGTGGTGGAGTGTAGGGGGATCGAACCCCTGACCTCAACGCTGCCAGCGTTGCGCTCTCCCAGCTGAGCTAACACCCCGATTTGCCACAAAAGAGAGCACGATTCTACACGCTTGAAACTTAAACTTATTGGCGATTCCCACAATTCCTGCGCAAAATCTTAAAAAGCCAACGATTCTTTAAATCACGGAATGGCTTCCAAAAACTCTTAATTCTAAATAGTTGAAATATTATTAATGGCATTTTAAGATAATGATTTTTATTATCGTGTCTTATTTTTCAATATTTTTTAAAGAGAGGAGTAGAACAATGAGTTCACACGGAAGCATAAGCAAAGTTGCAGCTACCTTGCTGCTGAGCACGTCTCTAATGCTTGCTGATAATGGCGTGGGGGGGGGGCTAAATAACAGTGCCGATTCCCACAAAAAGGCGCAAAGCAAAGAGCAAGGGAGCGATTGGGTAGAGTTTTATCTGAAACTCATCTCAGTTACTGCCAACAGGAGCGAGACGGAGCTTTCAAAATACGCGGGGCAGATTGGCGTGGCTGATCAATCTTTAGAGAAAAGCCCCTCATTGATCGATGCGATCAGCGAGATTCCCGGGGTTAGCTTTGGTGAGGACTTTGGTCGTCAGGCGGGGCAACAATTTAATATTCGAGGCTTTGGCTATCAGAGCGAAGATCGTGTCATTGTCGCACAAGATGGCGTGAAACGCTCCACAGGGTTGTATTCGAGTATGATTTCCACATTCCGCACGGATAATGATCTCCTAAAGCGTGTCGAGATAGTCAAAGGTGCTTCATCGGTTCTACATGGAAGCGGAGCGATCGGGGGAATCGTTAGCATGCAGACAAAAAATGTAGATGATTTTATTAAGCATGGAAAATCCTACGGTCTTATGCTCGGTCATCGAAGCGAGAGCAATAAAATGTATTCCGAGCGCGCAGCTGTGGCATTCAAGCCGCAAGAGAATCTAGGAATCCTCCTCTATGGGAAGCATTCAAAATTTGGCACATCAAAGCTCGCTGATGGCGGAAGAGGCGATACGAAATACGTCAAAGGCGATGAGCAAATCAACACACTTTTTGGAAAAATAGAATACAAAATCACTGACACACAAGGGCTTGACTTTAGTATCTATAATTTCCACGAGAATCTAACCACAGGCTGGCAGTCGCTATGGTGGAGTGAGCCGGGAGATACTCCGACTATTGGGACAATCAAACAACGCGACTATAACGTGCAGTATCACTACAATCCCGATTCCCCGCTAGTGAATTTGCAAGCTCAATATTTCAATTCTAGTGCCTCTTATCATCGTGAACGCGGAGGAAATGACTACATTAATCAAGAACGCCGTTGGGGTATTAATGTAAAAAATGAGAGCCTTTTTGGTGCATTTGGCGTAGATCATACACTGGTATTTGGTAGCGAATATGAGCGCAGGCGAGAAGATGCGGCTTTTTTGGCTAAAGGTGTTCTCAGAGATTTTAATTCACACCCCTCTTCCTATGAAGATTATGGACTCTATGCGCAAGATCTTATGGGGATCGGGGATTTTGAGATTACCGCGGGAGGTCGCTTTGACTATTTCAAAAGAGAGGTGTTGCGCGAGGGGCGATCCAAATACAATGCGAGTCGATTCTCACCAAAGATCGCACTCGCCTATGAGGTGCTAGAGGGGATTAATCTGCTTGCGGGCTACTCAGAGACCTTCCGCGCACCTACACCCCATGAGACCTCATCATTTGGATATATCAATAGGGCGTTTTATTATCTACCTAATAGTAATCTAAAACCGGAAATAGCACGCGAAGTTGAGTTTGGATTTTCCATTAACAGGGAGCTTTTAGGCGGGGATCAACTCTACTTTAAAGCAACGCATTTTGTTGGAGAAATTAAAGATATGATCGCTATCAGGGCGCGCAAAGATCTTGGAGTGCCTCCACCTGATGGCAGCCTAAATCCGCAAGAATATGGGCAATATCAGAATGTCGATAAAGCAAAGCGACTAGGATATGAGCTTGAGGGGCGATACAATGTCGGGAATCTTGCCACGCGCTTCAGCTACGGACATTTAAAGCTCTATGACGCGGCAACCAATGAACGCATTAGCGTCTATGCAGACAAAATCACTTTAGGGGCAGATTACAAAATCACGCCTTGGGATCTTGCTTTAGGAGCAAATCTTACACACTGGCTTAAACCAAAGCGAGATAAATGGACGCGAGTTATCAGGGGTAAAACCTACCACTATGTCGATAGTGAATACACCCTCGTAAATCTTAACGGCGTCTGGAAGCCTAAGAATCTCTTTGGATTTCAAGATGGTATGAAGATGGGCTTTGGGGTGAGAAATCTCTTTAACAAACCCTACACACACCCAAACAACTACAAAAACACCGCAGCAGTAGGACGCGGACGAAACTTCTATATCGATGTGGAGCTGAAGTTTTAACACACCTTTTTCAAATATCGATTCCCCGATTCCCTGCGGGGAATCGATGCCAAAAAGCTAAGAGCGTCCGAATCTCACAAGCCTCATATAAAAAAGATGATACGCCACAATAAAGAGAAAAACCGTAACGATGAGCAGCAGAGTATCACTCGGATAAAAAAGCGGCGCGATGATAAAAGGCGCGCTAAAAATCCAAAGAAATAGCGAAGTTTTGGGGTTACTCCTCGTAAGACGCTTAAAAATCAGCGAATGCAAATGCAAACCATCGGGATAAAGCGCAGAAAATCCTCGGAATCGCCTACGATAAATAGAGAAAAGCACCTCATAGACGGGATAAATCATAATCGCCAGCACAAACCACGGCGAAACCTCCGCATGCCTCTGGCTAAGCAAAATAGCGATCTGCACAATCGCAAAACCTAAAAAATAAGCCCCGCCATCGCCAAGGAAAATCCTCCCTTTGGGGAAGTTCAGCGCGAAAAACCCCAACGTCGCGGAAAAAATCACAAGGCAGAGCGTAAGAAGCTCGCTATCTCCGACACTATGTGCCACAAATGCGAGCGCGCCAAGCACCATGAGGGCGATTCCCGAGGCAAGCCCATTAAAGCCATCGATGATATTCATCGCATTAGTCGCCCCCACCACGGCAAAAAGTGTGAAAAATAGCCCGATTCCAAAAGGCAGGCTAATCCCAATATCAAGGATCAGTGCATCAAAAAGCACGATTCCCGCAATCGCCGCACTTAATTGAATAAAAAGGCGCAGTTTTGGACTAAGTGTGCCCTTAAAATCCTCGATAATCCCGCTTGCAAATGCAAGCAGACTCGCAAAGATAAATTTCCAACCAAGCAAAGCATAAATAATCACTAAACATGAAGCAAAAAATATCCCTAATCCACCCGCGCGAGGAGTGGGAGAATCGTGCGTGCATTGCGGCTTATCACTTTCATGGGAATCGATAAAAAATCCGTTACGTTTCGAGAATATAATAACAAAAATGGAAGTAAGTAGCGAGATGAGAAACGATGCGAGTGCAATGCCCATGTTGCCCTATTCTTTTCTAAAAAATTGCCCGATTTTCCTTAAGGGCTTGAGCCAAAATCCTATCCAAGGGAATGTTAAATTATTCTTTTTCCATGCGCGCGCAGATTCGAGATTCGCGCGGATAATGTTGCCTAAAGAGCGATTACTCTCGCCACCTAATTGCATTTTGACAATCACCTTAGGCAGATAATCAACCTTGATTTTGTGACGATAAAGCAGGCGTAACATCAGCTCATAATCTGCGGCAATTTTAAAGTCCAGATCAAAAGAGCCATATCGCTCATAGACGCTTTTGCGGACAAAAAACGTAGGGTGTGGCGGGTGCCATCCGTGCCTAAAATCCCCATCTCTGCCCGATTCCCAGTATCGCACCGTCTGTTCGCGAGCATTCACATACACCAAATCCGCATAGAGTGCCTCAAGCGCGCAATCGTGCGCAAAACGCTCCGCTACCTCTTCTAGCACACGCTCATCGGCATAGAAATCATCGGAGTTGAGTATCCCGATAATCTCGCCATTTGCATGCTCAATTCCCTTGTTCATCGCGTCATAGATTCCTGCGTCCGGCTCGCTGATACACGTGCTAATCGCGCTTTTGTAGCTCTTCACAATCTCTAGCGTCTCATCAGTGCTTGCACCATCAATGATAATCATCTCCTTGTGTGCGTAAGTCTGCGACACAACGGAATCGAGCGTGCGCTTAAGCGTAGAGGCACTATTGTAGGTTGCGGTGATGATGGAGATAATCAAGGGTGCTCGCTTTGTGTGGAGATAAGCCATCGGGAAAAATTCGATGAAAGCTCCTCATATTCGCGCTCGCTGTGAGCGGCAAAAATAAACCTATCACTCTCGCTTGCAAGCGGGGGCATAAAATAAGAGGAATCGTAGTTCATAATACAGAAGAATCGCTTGTTGAAATAAAAAGCTAGATGAATAAACAGGGAATCGACCCCACAATAAAGCGGATGTGTTTGAAGAAGTTCAAGAGCCTCTTTGAGCGTGGTATTTGTGTGGTAGCTGCAAACCGCCTTGCGATAAGATGAATACAAGCCGAGATAATCGACAAGATGGACGCGCAATCCGTGGGATTCGCAAGCGGATAGCACCCTATCCATGCACTCCTTTGAGAGGTGCTTTTTGTGGCTTCTGCCAAGAGGATTAATCACGATATCAAGAGGATAGCTTCCCACATTGACCTTTTTATCTGGCTCTTTCGCAAACTCTTGCTGGCAAAAGCCAAGCGCCCGATCCGTGTATGCGTTGCCCCTTTTGCGAGGAGCCTCTAATTTGTAACGCCAAAAAATCAGCCTAAACAGCCAAAACCTCACATCACCTTTCTCAAAAACAATCCTATCGCCCGCAGGAATGTTTCTCATAACAAAACGATACAAAACGGCGAGGTCTCTAACTGCTGCGCAAATACCTCGAGCACGAATATCATAAAACGCGGGAATCTCATCAAACACAATGTTTATATCTTTTTCCAGATTTAAGAGCTTTGATATTTCCAGCGTTAGCTTTGTCCCATAAATCCTATACGAACTTGACTCCAGCCGATTAAGAATCGACAAGGATATGACATTATCCCCATAAGCTTGCAACAAAAAAACATGTCTCACAACTCATAGCTCCCGACTTGTGCGAGGTCTTTTTGCTCTATCGAATGCCTCGCTACGCCTTCAATGAGCCCCTCGTAATCTGTCCTACTCAACGATAAAATCGCCTTTTTCAGGGAGGTAAGCTCCCTAATTACGATTCCATTGATGTGGTCATGGATCAACTCACACGCGCCACATTTCGCACTCAAAATCACAGGCATGCCAAAATAGAGAGCCTCCTCGATGACTAACCCCCACGGTTCGCTTTGACTGGGGAGTAGCAGTAGGTCATTTTGTAAAAAATAGTCCGCAAGGGCGCGATTCTCCACAGCTCCGACAAAGTGAATATTCGAATGAGCGAGCATTTTTAGCTCCTCTTCCAGCTCGCCTCTACCCACAATCTCAAGGCGAAATTCCGGCAATTCATTAAAAAGCTCGACTAAAAACTTAATATTCTTCTCAGGCGAGAGGCGACCAATGAATAAAAAACGCCTTGCATAGGCTCTTTTGATGGGCTCAAAGTGAGGCTTGTTGATGATTCCCACACCCTTTGTGATTACAATATCGCCCTTAAAACCGAGAGCCCTTGCTAGTTTGCCATGCGCTTCCCCTGAGGCAAAAACTCGAGAGATTCGGCTAACAAATAGCCGTTTTATCGCGCCTTTAAGCCCGTTTGTATGACTTTCATTAATGCTTGATTCTAATGCTAAGGCATTTTTATGACGCGGACTCAAAAATGAAGCAAGCCAAAATTCAGGCAGATCCCAGCCACTAACTAAAAGCCTTTTATAGGAAATCGTTCGCAAAAAATTCAAAATAGCAAACAGATTCCTGCACCGATCCCGATGCTGAAAATCCCCGTGGTGCAGAATTGTGTATTCAAATGCGACGTTATTAATGCCAGAAAAATCACTAGAGCGTTTCTGCGAAGTATCTGAAGCGATAAAAATCACAAATATCCTAAGCCTTTTGGCAAGCTCGTTGTAGAGATTGACCTTATAGAAAGCGGGAATATGTGTGATAATTAGATAGTCATGCATGGGTAAGGTGCTCTTTTGTGATATGGGTTTTAAAGGAGAGGATTCCCTGAAGCAGGATAAGCGAGATTATAAGTTTAAGCCACCAGCCTCCAAAATGAAGCTTCTCAACAACAATATGCGCCACGTTATTTGTGTAGGGGTGAATAATAAACAGCCACATACTCGCCCCGCCCCATGAGGCTAAAAATGCACCATTTAAAGGCAATTGCATAAATAGTTTAACAAGCAATATTGCTACGGAAGTCGCCCATAGGATATTCATCAGAACGGATGTATAGTTTTTTGAAGCCATGTCTAGCTCAGGGATGCCGTAAAATAGAAAAATTACGCCAATAATGCACGTTGCCCCATAAAGCCAAGGCGATTCCCTGTATTTAAAGACAAGATTCCCAATAAATATAAATAAAAGCGCGTTGCATGCGTTATCCAAAGCAAAAGGTAGCTCGATAAAAAAACTAATCACAAAAAGAGATAGCGCAACGATAAGATCTATAAAAAGTGATGGAATGAGGCTGGTAAGACCCCTATACAGCAACTTAGCGAAAAAAAGTGTGGGCAGAAACCAAAGCACAAAGGCATAGGTATTCATAAGAGACTGCATATCCATAGAGACGAATACCCCGTAAAACTCGTGCATATAATCTAAAGCGTCTCGGTGCAACAGATACCGCTTGAGTGTGTCAGCTGCGATTCCGATAATAGCAAAGACAAAATAGGGGATCATTAGCCGCTTAAAATCTTTTTTTATTGAGCACAAAAGCTCACTTGGCGAAAGTGCACCAATAAAAAATCCAGAAATGATAAAAAATAGCGGCATGTGCCATGAATAGATAAAAGTGCCAAAGGGCGAGCTCATGTGCCCTAAAATAACGGCTAAAATCCCAAATGCCTTGAGATTATCTACCCAAATATTTCGTTGCAAAATAGTTATCCTTGCCGAGTTGTTTAATAAAAACAAATCCGTAGTCTTTTAAAATCTCAAAGACCGATTCCTGATTAGAGCTAAAGCATTCAAAAACGATTCCTGAGATTTGATAATTCATCAAAAAATCTCGCGCACCCAAAAGGATTTCCTTCTCAAATCCTTCGACATCAATTTTCATAAAATATCAACAATCCCCTGAAAGCCCGTGTATTTTAGCAAAACCATCGAGCGTCATGAAAGCAACTACGACAGATTTCTATCTTTATGATTATTTTTGAGATTTCAAAAATCGATTCGGAGGTGTAACTAAAAGGCAAGCACTCGCTCACAGGGGACACAAAGCATTACAAATTAAGAACCCATATTCGCACCTATATCAAAAAAACACTTCTCGGATACGAACATGCAAGCTCTCTTAGTGTATCGATTCCAGCCTCACAGATATCTCCATATAAAAAGGCTACTTGAAATTGTAGAGTCGGGATAGGAGTATCTTTCTCGCCATTTGCAAACCATTATTCTTCTATAAATACACTGCGAGATACTAATATCAATGGACTCCGATAACTTTCTTAAAAACAACTTTCGCCACATCGATACAATAGATAGTAAAAAGAACAAAAGGCGAGGCGACTCTATTAGCCTTTTTAATCTCATAATATTCTCTAAGAATTTCGAATATTCTACCATTCCCAATACCATCAGCGCGCCACCTAGCGACCACCACATCACTGCTACAGACTTTGGGAAATTCATGATAGGCTCTAAGAAGTAGCTCATAATCCATAGAAAATATCCACCTCTCATCAAAAAGCCCATATTTTTCAAAAAAACTTCGATGCGTAAAAAGCCCCTGATGAGGAAAAGGCATTTTAAAAAGAAGCTTTTGGGGACAGAAATCCCCTACACTCTGAGAAGCATAAAGCTCTTTGCCATCAATATCAACCCTCTGAATCCTCGCGCTCACAAGGGTATCACATTCAACATCAACGCGAGCAAAAACCCTTCTAATCACATCGGCGCCCAGGAATCCATCGCCATCACCCTGAAAATTAATATACTCTCCAGTCGCTACGCGGATTCCCTTATTAAAAGCATCGGCAATCCCTCTATCCGGCTCGCTCACCCAATAGGCAATCTTATCTTCATATTTCCTGATAATCTCGACACTACCATCATTTGAACCGCCATCAATGATAATATATTCAAGATTTGGATAAGTTTGGTTGATAACACTAAGAATTGTTTCCTCAAGAAACTGCGCACCATTATAAACAACGGTAATAATGGAAATCAGGGGGTTATTTGCCATATAGAGCTTCCCAACACTTTAGCCTTACGGAATATGTATCTACTATCTTTTGTAACGTATCAGTTACAGTACTCGCTTGCAGCTCCTCAAGTCTTTTTCGCCCCATATAAACGAGCTTTTCCCTGACACCTGAATTACTTAACAGTGTTTCAATATGGTCTGCCAAACTTGCTGGATTATTTAAGTCACATAAAAGAGCTGCTCCATCAACCTGCTCTCTTAAGCCTTCTAAATCAGAATAAATAACAGGGGTTCCCACCCAAAAAGCCTCTAAGGGCGGAATATTGGTAGGACCAAACCACGTCGGCATAACAAGTGCTGTAGAGTGCCTATACAACGCAAGCAGCTCATCGCTTGATACAAAGCCGATATAACGCACAAATCGATCCAATCCACTTTGTCTTGCATAATTCAATACATACTCTAAATTCCCTTTGTCGGTTCCGCTAAAAACTACCGTAATCTTGATACCCTTATCCACCAAAATCCGTAAAGCATCTAGAATGTATATATGGTTCTTGTGGGACCAAAACTGTGCGGGATAATAAATATAGTCAGTCACTATCTCATATTTAAGCCTTACATCAATATCCTCCGATGTGTCTGCCTTTAACACTGATTGGGATGGCTCAAAAGAGACACTAAAAACTCTATCAGGGTCAAGAGCGTATCGTTCGATAAGATTCTTTCGCCCACTCTGAGAGTCCGCAATAACAGCTACAGCCTTCTTGAGCACCCTTGTATAAAAAAACTCCCTCTTCTCAAATTCTCTAAAATAGTTCACTTCAGGGAATTCGGGAAAATCCCGATGAGATAAATCCCAAACAGTCATGATGTAGTTATGGGCGACAATATCCAAAGCCAATGTAGAGGGGGATAAAAAATATACGAGATCAATACCCCAACTATCAAGCTTTTTTTCAAAAGCACTTTTCCACTTTAACCATGAAAACAGTGGAAAGAAAAACTCATACCGTGCCAAATATCGTAAACATTTCCCCAAATAACACTCATTAACAACCGCATACTCTATGTTATTTTGTTGTAAAAATTTGCCATGCTCATTTGAAAATACAAATACGACAAAGCGATGATTACCAACCTTACAAAGTCTATTCAGGACAGAAAGCTGTTCCTGGTATCCGCCTCCATCTCGCGGATTCCCTCCAAAAACCAAGGCAATGTTTATATTTTTACCACCCATACTACATTCCAGCTATTAAAGCTGACCCCCCCCATTAACCATTCGCATTTCTGCTCAACTTTAAAACCTACCTGCTCACACACTGCCTCAAGTTCCGTGTCAAAAAAATATCGCATGGAGTGTAGTTCGTCTTTGCGCGTTAGTGTCGCATTTTTCTTGTCTTCTATGAAAATATCATAATGCACCCGCACTAGATTCTTCATCGCTACCATTGTAGATTCCGCGATTCTTGTAATCTTCACATGAGAATCCTCCAATCTTTTCACTCGAGTAGTTGGCAAATCGGTCAAAACCGCCGGACCATACCAAAAATCAAAAATAAAAATACCGCCATTATTCAGGTGATTTTTTACTTTTTGGAAAGCCTCAAAAAGCTCAGTGTTGGTATTTTGATAGCTCATCACATGAAAAAGTGCAACTGCTACATCAAACTTCGTCCCCAAATTAAGATCTTGCACCATAGAGCAAGAGAGAGAAAGCTTCCCTTGATATTTACTTGCCCTTTGATGAGCTACCTCAAGCATCTCTGCGCTTGCATCAACTCCATGAACCTCAAAACCTCGCTTACAAAAAAGCTCTGTATGCCGACCCGTGCCACACCCTATGTCCAATAGCTTCTTGGGATTCTTATGATGAGCTCGTATAAGGCTTTCAACATATTCCACTTCACCTTCATAGTCTTTATCTTTATAGAGCAAATCATAATAGTGGGCATAAAGATTTCCAAACCGACTCATGCAAGCACCTCATGAAGCACCTTAGAAACCTCATAAATCTCATCATCTGTAAGTGCAAGTCCACTTGGTATATAAAATCCACGCTCATAAAGTTTCTCGCTATTTGGGAAGCGATCTCTTAAAAATAGCCCCATTTTATTAAATACCGGCTGCTTGTGAATAGGGTAGAAGAACGGTCTTGTACCAATTCCTCGACCGGCGAGTTCATGCATAATCTCATGCGCACTGTAGGGGAAAATATCTTTCAGCGTTAGCGCATAAACCCAATAGATATTCTCGCTGTATTCCGTCCTGGCAACGGGAATATTAATGGTTTCCATATCTCCCAATAGTTCATTATAGAGATTGCCTATGTGATGCCTTTTTTTGATAATCTTCTCAATTTTCTCCATTTGGGCAACACCAATGGCTGCCTGCATATTCGTCATGCGATAATTCCAGCCAATTTCCTCATGAATAAACCGCTTCTCTGCATCAGGTAAGAAGCAAAGATTTCTAAGTGATTTAGACCTCATGTAAAAATACTCGCTGTCCATAAGCACCATACCGCCCTCACCTGTGGTAATTTGCTTATTTGGGTAAAAACTGAAAACGCTGATATCGCCAAAACTTCCACATTTCTTACCACGATATTCTTGTCCATGCATTTGGGCGGCATCTTCTATAATCTTTAGATCGTGATCCTTTGCGAGCTTCAGAATCCCGTCCATATCCACGGGTAGTCCAAAGAGATGAACAACCATGATAGCCTTTGTTTTTGAAGTAATCTTTAAAGCAACCTCACCAACATTCATGTTAAAAGTAAAAAAATCACTGTCAACAAGAATCGGCTTCAAGCCATTAGTAATGAGCGGCTGTATACTTGAAATAATCGTAAAGGCTGGTGCGATTACTTCATCCCCCTCTTTAAGCCCCAATGCCCTCACAGCAATATCAAGAGCTGCACTTCCATTAGCACATGCTACGGCATATTTCCTGCCTGTATATCGCGCCACATCATCTTCAAACTTTTTAACAAAAGGTCCTTCGCTACCAATCCATCCGCTGTCTATACACTCATCAAGATATTTTTTCTCATTTCCATCCAACAACGGCGCATTTACGGGAATCATTTAACCTCCAGTCTCTCTCTTGCAACAGGTTCAAAACGCACTTTATCCAACTCTCCGGCATAAGGTCCCTGTTTGACTTCAATAATCTCGGATTCCTCTAACATTTCAAACCCATGCCCGCCATACGCTAGTAAAATAACGTCTCCTGCCTCCAAAATGGTGCTCTCAAGATAGACACGATCATCACTGTAAAAATCTACTCGAACTCTACCACTCTTGATAACAAGAACCTCTTTGGTAAAAAAAACTTCACGTGGCACGGCATTATGTACATGTGGCGGAATCACATAACCCTTAGGTCGGTTCATGTAAGCGAGCTGCTGCGAAAAATCATCAGGAGTAAAAAACTCTATCCCCTCTTTTTGAAAATCATGACGCACAATAATGGAAAGCAACTTTTCACCATTTGTAACTTTTTGAATCATTTCTCTATTTCCAAGATAAAGTGCATATAAACCTCTTTACTAATTTCTTGCTTATTTCTCAAGGCGTAGAGTTTATACTTCATGCCGACTTGCTCAATTGTATCAAGAATCCGCTCTTTAAGCTTTTTTGCATCATATTTTCTGCTTGAGCTGATTCCGCGACAATCGCGCCTAATATACTCGCAAGAATCCACATCACCAAAACCTCTACCGTAAAACTCTGGTGTAGCATAATGACACGCGTGGGTATGCATGTAAAGTGGCGATATTATAGCTTTTTTACCTTTTTTTAGAACTCGTTTCAACTCATGTATCAGTCTTACATCGCTGTCGCCGGCAAACATCTCATAGGCACACTGAAGCGAAACGCCATCAACACTGTCATCATCAAAACTGCTCTTGGTAGCATCCATCTGCTGATAATAGGGGTACTCCATATACTCAACGGATGGCATATCAAGATCTATCGCATAAGACATGATGTGCCCCCCCCCCCGCAAGCCCTCTATCTCTTAAAAGTTTTGCCCAAGGCGACTGACATGCTGCAACGTCGATATAGATCGCCCCGCTCTGAAAGTGTTCGATTCCGAGCATATACCATGCTACATAATGTTCCAAAAGTTTCTCTTCCCAAACTCCGGAATCCCGTCCACCATGATAGTTTTCGGGAAAAGGATATGCTCTTTTGAATACTTGAAAACCATCAACATCAACCAAAAAATCTTCCACCATAATACTGTGAGCTCTTAAATCAAGCTCTATCTTCTCCAGCTCTGCACTTGTCGGATTCGCATATACGGGAGCATTCCTAAACTTAATTGCGTAATATTTGCTTTCCCAAAAAACCTTAAGACGTCTCGCAACTCTTTTGAATATTTCCAAAAAACCGCCGGAACGATAAGCTCTTAAAATACGTTTTATCATCACTTTATACCTCCATTCTCTATATAATCACTTCTCATTACCCACTCACGCAATTTCGGATCTCGCTCAACCTCACGCTGATGATACTTATACCCACGCACAAATGCTTCTTGGATTGCCTCATCTCTACCAAGCAAATACTTTTTAATCGCTATCTTTATCCTCAATTTTAGAATATTTCCCCTTTGACCTTCTCTGAGGGCGGTATAAGAATCGGATATTCCCTGATTAAACGCCCGTTGCATAAAATAATCTTTGCTCATTCTTGCAGTGCTACATAGATGATAGACAGAAGCTTTTGGGTTATATACAGCTTTATACCCGCGACTGGCTATAAACTTTGAAACATGGCTTTCGCCATCACCGCGATATTTAATTAACTCTTGAGGCATTCCATCCGGGTGAAACCCTCTAGCCTCTAACAAAATATCCTTTCGAATTGAGAAGTTGCATCCAAAGACAAAATATGGATCAATCTCCTGAAACTCATCGCCGAAATCCAAAATACTCAAATACCCAAGCACTCGCCTTTGACCGCCACTCTCCCACATTTCAGAGATCCATTTGGGCGGCGCAGACTCGAAGTTTGGCATATTCTTGCCCCCCACCAACACGACACTCTCATCATCAAAGCTTTCTTTAATCCCCTCAAGCCACGTAGGCAAAGCCTCAATATCATCATCTCCATATACTAGAATATTGCCCCTTGAAGCTAACAACCCCCTATGCCTACCAATGTGGAGTCCTGGTCTCTCATCATAAATATAAACAAGATTCTTAAAAGCATTGCTAAAGCCACCTACAATGCTCCGCGTCTTATCCGCAGAACCATTGTCAACAACAATAACCTCAAAAGAACATGGATCTACCGCCTGAGTTGTGATACTTTCCAAGGCTCTCTTGAGAGTCTCTGCACGATTTCTGGTGGGAATAATAACGGAGAGCTGGATCACTTAAGATACCCCCAAAACATGTTAGGAAGAGAATCGAAACACTCGCAAAAGTAAGCCACAGAAGCTAGTCCAAATCTCCACACATAGTGTCGCAAAATCATTTTTTTACCGCTCTTATAAATAGCCGATTACATTTTTCCTCGCTGTTACCAAGAAGAAACAAATTGTTTTTGTAATATTGATATATATAATTTTTAATTTTCTGGTGATTCAATATAAAAAGCCTATTTGTCAGTATTGTATCAATAATCCTCTTACGAAACCCGTTAGATTCAAAGGGAATGATTTCTTCAATATGAAATTTTCCCTCGAAGCACTCTGAAATTGTTTTTGAAGAAAAATGCCTATAGTGCTTGTATTCAACAGGTTTGTTCTGGTGAGGAACCGTTATGTATAATACGCCCCCTTCATTAAGATGGCTATATACACCTTCCACGAACTCGCTTGAGATGGAAGGTGGAATATGTTCAAATACCTCTATAAGCGTAATTAGATCGACTTTTTCAATAGTTTCTTTCATAATGTCCAACTGACAATAGAGTGCCCCCCCCCTGAAAGATTGAGACTTTTTGCTAAACTAATAGCTCTGCGAGAATAATCCACACCTAAAATTCTTTTGTCCGGAAATTCAATTGCTAGCTCTTGAGTCAGCCTACCATCTCCACAACCCATATCAATCAAAGAGTTAAAGTTCTCATTTTGTAAACGATGAATAATATACTCTATAGTAGAGACATAATTTATCCCCCACGTATCATTAAAGGTTTGCGAAAACCCATCCCTAAACCTACTAACATAATGATAAGGAAAGCTATACTCCTCATCTTGTTTAATTTGAACCTCGTCCATTACCACACCCTTTCCCAAGCACAACTAAAAATTCACAATCACAACAATGTGTATTTAATTCTCCTTAAGAGATTGAAAAATCCCCTAAGAGTTCTTAGGGCAAATCTTCCCCCAAAGATACAAGAACACGACTTTACAAACTGCACTATCTTATTCCTGCTAATCTTTTTTTCACCATACTCCATTTGTATTATCTGTTCCCTATGCATCCACCCTAGAAAACCTCTCGAAATTAAAGAATATCCCTCAACGCCAAAATCATCATCAATACTTGCAAATAGTTCATATTTTGGGACAGCATACATAACGGGAGCAAACTCTAAATCAGTAAATTTCTTCTCAAAATCAAAAGGTGTATCCCTTGGATATCTTTTTAGCCATGGATGATTAGAATTAATTACTTTTCTAAAAAATCGTGCATCCAAAAATGAAACAGCCGTTGTAAGATACCCTTGTTCTCCATTTTCATTCTCTATGTATCGTATAGTTTTACGATCAAGATTATATACCTTCAAATTTTCCGTCTCTCGTGCCGGTTGAACCCCTCGATATCTTGATAGATAGGCCTCATTAAGAAATGAGTAGATAAGTAGATCAGAATTCGTATTCTTCATATCAACCAACATCTGATCATATATATCTACATCCACCATATTCAAATGATCTTCGATCCAAAAGAACACGAAGTCTGTATCAATATGCTTAAGCATCTGTCTTGAATCGCAAAACCATCCGCTTTTTGATTCAAGTAAAAATGGATGTAGCCTCTCGCCTAGATTCTCATTAAGAAATAATAAAACCTTTAAGGCATAACTTCCACGAACATTTACTACCCATTTTTTCGCGGAAATCCCCTTAAAAGACTCGAAAGAACACTTAAGCCTGTTATACCTCTCCTCATTATCAATCCTAAAATTAGCAAATATGCATAAACTCGGTACCTTATCTGCCATTGTAATCTCCAAATGCTATTAATTGACGTCTCAAGAGCCCTACTCCCAAAACTCGACATTCCCGTTAATATTTTGCAGAATATCTTTCTTGATTTCGTCATTATAGACACCTGCACGCAAAATCACACTGGGGTTGCGTGCGTCTTTAAGTATCTTTGGAGATGCAACCATCTTATCTGTCCCATAAAGTCGCTTGCCCTGCTTGTTTGGATCATTATCAAGGATACATACAATCTTCTCTGTATTCAGACCAAATGCAACAAGATACTGTGCGAAAATATGCGCACCAAAGAGATAGACGCTCCCTCCCGCCCTATTAATCTTGTGATTGAGCTCGGCTACAAGACGCTCATGATAGGAGATATAATCCATGTAAAGTTTTTTGTTTTTATCATATAGATTCCCGCTAAGTGTGATGGGCTTGGTCTTAGAATCCCTATATGTAGCATAAAATATACTGTGATCATCTAGAAAATACTCTTTTTTATCGATTCTAAAGCCATACCTTGCAAGCAAGTATTCGATATAGGGCTCGGTTAGGAAAATAGTGTGTTCAAAGTTGAGACAGTTATTATACTTGCGTTCAAGCATAACCTGCATATTAGGGACACTAAAGAACATCATCTTCCCCTCGCTCAAAAAATTAGCGAGGTGTTGCATGAATAGATTGGGGTCATAAATATGCTCAAAAACATGCGAATGCACCACAGCATCATAGGGCTGCTCAAACTGGAAATTCTCATCGAAAAACCCTTTAATAAAAGTCGCCCTCACATCTTCTGAAGGTGTTGGATTTGGCTCGATAATCGTCCATTTTGTATCCTTTAGGTCGTGATATTTTCTCGATAAAATCCCATGTGCACCGCCAATCTCTAACACACCGCAAGGAGAATATCTGCTGATAAATGCAGCAAAGCTACTGTGATGATTGTCCCATAGTTTCCCCACACAGCCTGAGCCATGGGACTGCGAATACAAAACTTCAAGTGGCACTAATTCTCTTAGCTGGATCAAGCCCGAGCTCCTTGAGATTCCCCAGTCCATATCACAAGATGGCTCGTCTCTTTCATGGGTGTGCCCCCCCCCCGCACAGCCCATGAAGATGGAGAAATCTTTAAACGTATAGAGAGACTCAATATCTTCTGCACCTGTGATTGCACATTTTGTTCGTCTGATAATATTCATGAGATTACTCCTTGGTGATGTCAAATAGCATATTCTTACCTAAATAGAATAGCAACATGCTATAGGGATAGTGATGAAGTGTGGCGATATTGAGATAAATTAGCGCAGTCATCATGCGGACTCTTTTGTAATCAAAGCCCCTCTTCTCAATCCATTCTCTAAAATAGTTCTCGCAATCAATCAGGCTCTGCTTTCTTAAAAAGTCAAAATGCACGCTGTTTAGCTTGTGTTTCACATCAAAAAGATTCCTATCCACAAGCCCATGAGAAATAATGATCCCATGATTTAGCTTCCCGAAGTCATAATAAATATCGCCATACTCCATGAGTCCACCAAAATTCTGCCGCCAATCCAAAAGCGTGAAAGGTGTTTTTCCTCCATTGTTGATAAGAATATTTTCAAAGTGCAAATCACCATGGAATCGCACAGGAATCCCACAAGCAAGCTGCTCCCACTCCATTCTATCAAGGAGATCGAAAACTTTTGGCACTTTATCACCATTGATAATCTCCTCTGCGTCAATCTGCTCAAATGTCGTGAAATACTGTTTCACACGCTGATAGGTTTTATTCTTATAAAAATCCAAGCAGACATTGCGAAACTCCTCTTGTTGCTTTTTGCTTAGTGTCTTGCTCTCCCAAAAATTATTCATCCAGTCCAGGAAATATTTGAACGTCGATACCGTAGGATTCTCGGAAAAGACCTCGCCTTGAACTTTCTTATACGAATACATGTTCGTTGTGTGATTTTCAACCGCAGGGATAAAGCCACTCAAAGTCTCAGCCCTCTTGACACGATCATTGATAAATCTCTCATCGGTAGAAAATTTAATCACTCTATCGCCAACAAACCAGATCGCCTCTTCTTCTTTCTCAAGAATATTGGCATCAATGTTCTTATTAAAATAGGCTCGCGTCTGATTAAGTGCCTCAAGATTCCCCGTGTCAAACCAAGTAAAATCAACAGGCTCGATTCCTTTGTCAATCAAAAAACGCAATCCATAGCTCTCGCCAATCTCAATTGAGCCCTGATTAACTCCATCTCTCATGGCTTTCCAAAACTCTTTATAGTCACAGATCCCTGCAAGACCAATATAGGCTCGATTATCTCTATTTGCTCCTTTAGCACAGATCTCAACCACATTCCTCTTCTCAACCCTGAGCGTGCGATATTGCGAATTATCCTCTGTCTGAGCCTGCCCCATCCAGTTGTATTTCGGTGGCTTAATATCTTCTAAAACAATCGTATCATTTGAGCTAAAAACAAAGGGGCACTGAAGCTCTTTCTCGCACTGCATGATAGTGTAGCCAAGCCCCGACCCCTCTCCTTCGTAGAGATCGACATCTACAAATATAAATCTCCGTTGCGGATAGGCAAGCCTAAGATAATCCTTGACCGTCTGGGCTTTGTAGCCTACAGGAATCACAAACTCCACATCCTCATCAAATTTCTCAACAATATAAGAAATTACCGGCTTATGTGCGACCGAAATCAACGCCTTATTGACATTTTTCGTCATTCCTTTTAGGCGATTCCCTAAACCCGCAGAGGCAATCAAAACTCTATACTCCATCACTACTCCCATATTGTGCAATGCTTATTTAACGACCTTAACTGCTCAAGCACCTCTTCTTGATACTGCCCCACTTTGACAATTATGGCAATATCCTGCCCCCCCCCCGCACCAATTGCAGAGGGCGACACAATCATCTTATCCGTCCCATACAATCGCTTGCCATTTTTTGCGGACGAGTTATCTAAAATTGCCGCGATCCTACTGGAATCTAACCCCATATAAATCAAAAACTGTGAAAAAATATGCGCACCAAAAAGATAAATCGTGCCGTTAAAATCTGCAATCAACGTATTAAGCCGCTTCGCCTCATCTTGATAGAACGCGATAAAATCCTCATACAAACGCTTATGTTCACAATAACGATTTGGTAGCTTTAAGGGAGTTGTCCTAGAGCTTTTCCTTGTCGCATAAAATATACTATGCAGACCAAAATACTCTTTCTCAACAATCTCAAAACCATAGAGTGATAGCAGATAATCTGCCAGCTCCTCAGTTAAGAGAAACGTGTGCTCGAAATTGACGGTATTGACAAATTTATTCTCAAGATACTTTTTCAAATTCGGAACAGAGAAGATGTGAAAATTCCCGCTAGGAAGAAAATCGCTCACATCTTTAAGAAACTCTCTAGGATTATATATGTGCTCAAGAACATGGGAATGCACAATCGTATCAACACTCGGAAGCAAAAAATCCTTATTGAAAAATCCTTTGATGACTTTGATTCTCTCATTGCCTGCAAAATTTGGACTTGGCTCAACAATAGTCCAATGCTTATTTAGATTCCTCTCTATATATCCTTGCGCAAGAGCTCCATTTGACCCTCCAATTTCTAAAATACTCTCACCTGCATATTTAGAGATAAATCCTGTAAAACAAGCACGATGCTCTGCCCAAACACTGCCAACCGCCTCTGAGTGAAAACTGGAATAGACAATCTCTAGAGGCAACACCTGATTTAGCTGAATTACCCCACTCTCCTTGCATATAGACCACTGCATATCGGCAAACATATCCTCTGTGCGGGGAGCAGAAGTAGCTCCAATAAATACGGGAAAATTCGCTAAACTATAGAGGGGTTCGAGAGATTTATTGCCCGTGATAACGCTCTCACTTCGGTCAATATATTCCATCATGCTCTCTGATAACGATCTTGAAGCCTCACTACATCTTCAAGCTCAGGAGTCGATGCCTCTAAATAGACGCTATCTTCGAGTGCTTCCATTCGATGGATTTTGAAAGGATTCAATGTAATGGAATCGTGCGGCTTCATTATGATCTCGTCAAGCTCATCTTCTCTATCCCCAACATACACCTTTAAAACTCCACTCAAAAGATAGACTGATTCCCGCTTTACCTCATGATATTGAAGGCTACATGCATGCCCTTTATACATCGTCAACCTCTTAAACATATACCGATCATTTTTTTCCAAAAGCTCCTCTTTGCCCCATGGCTTCTCAATAACTACAACTTCCATGTCTCCCTCGCTCAAATCATTTTAAAAAGCTGCATATATCTCATCATGGATTGCTTGATTAAAATTTTTAAATACTCATTCATATTGACATTATGTTTGAGCAACCTCGCACCTATCCGTTCTCTCATCTGCTGAATCGATGATTTAGAAAATACATAATGCCCGCAAATAATCGCCTTATCAATATCCGTAGCACTGCTATTTTCTAACATCCACTTTTCCCATTTTTTAGACTCTAGTGCTGCTTGCACAAACAGTTCAAATTCATCTCTGAAATCAAAAACACTCAACAAATAGAGTAATCCTCTAGTCTCCACTACGCCAAATTCTGGTGCGACATTTGATGCATGTATCCCAAGCGTAGGTCTTAAAGATAATGCCTGATTGCTAAGATAATCCGTATTGTGCTCTTTGATCATCACGTCATATTTGTTACATATCTTCACAGTATTTTCGATGTGCTCCAAAGACAAATCACTTTTTTTAGATATATCATCTTTGAAAATCCCTACATTCCTAGTCTCCATAACTTTCGTTCCTGTTTGAGCAACGACAAAGGTTGGCTTTTTAACCTGATATTTTTGGCAAAATTCCTGCGTCTTGTGTAAAAAATATTCAAACTGCGCAAGATCCTGACCATATCCATCTTGCTCCTCTGTTCCTAGCTCAAACTCAACATCTCTACCTGCTTTTTTTGCAAATTCATACGTATGTCCATACAATTCAAAGAGCCGACTAAGAATTGTGTCGATTCCTAACGATTCCCCCTGAATAGGCACACTCGGATCTAGGTGTATAAAATCAAAACCTGCCAAAATATCAGCTTCAAAAGACCTTTTAGCTGAAGCCATAGAATCGCTCACACCCAAGCCTCGATCTTTCTCAATCAAGCTTTGCCAAGGACCTCCATGGTCACGTGCCAAAAAGACTTTGGAAGCATTTTTTGATCGGACATATTGCGCAAAACTCTCTGTTGTAAAGTTTTCTACATATCCGCCGCCAAATTCAGCAGAATCGATCTGACGCCGACTAGCAATCAAAACTTGCGGGATACCAAACTGCTCTGAAAGCTCTACACAAGCATCGATACAAAGCTTGCTCATGGGACCTGTGCATAAAAGGGTGCATTTTTGCTGCTTAATAAAATCTCTTATCATACCGCCCACTCCCCGCTTAATTTAATCTGCTTGTCCGGTAAAGTCAAAGGATCATAAGGGGTAAAAAACTTCTCCAAAATATGAAGCCCTGCTTCCGCAACCGCCCTATCTCCGCCATCTCGTTTCGTTATATAGCTCGCAAACTTTTTAGAAATTTCACTTGCATTGCAAGGTGCTATGCCATATCCAACCTCTCGAAAAACATAGTGATCAAAAATACCATCACCCATATAAATTACCTCTTTAGGATTCCATCGCTCTTTGATCCAATCGATTCTCTTGATAGTGCTCACAAGGTCAAGGGGCATTTTCATATCCTCTACAATTCGTGCCTTTGTGATGCCAAAGCCTCTGTGATCCCCTGTAACAAAATGGATGTATATATGAGGCTTAAGCATAGACAAAACATCGTGATCATCAGAGCCAAACACTTTCATTACCTTGCCATCACTCGTGTAGAGGAATCGCCCATCTGTCATCACGCCATCAACATCGAGCAAAAAGACTTTCATGCGATCTTCCCGTGGCTAATTCTAATCTTCTTCTCGCACCTCTCAATCGTTGAGAGCCTATGGGCAATGACTAAAAGCGTCTTATCTGCGCTCGCTTCATAGATTTCGTCCATAATCTTCTCCTCCGTTTGGCTATCAAGAGCACTCGTCGCCTCATCAAGCACCAAAATCTCGGGATCATTATAAAGAGCCCGTGCGATTCCAATCCTCTGCTTTTGCCCGCCGCTAAGCTGGATTCCCCCCTCGCCCACTCGCGTGTGGATTCCCTCCTTCGTGCTCAAAAAATCATAAATATTTGCTTTTTTCAGCACCTCGATCACCTTTGCCTCATCCATTTGAAAGCCAAAAGCAACATTCTCCGCAACCGTCCCATCGTGAAGATAAATTGTCTGCGGAATATAGCCGACCTTCGATCTCCACGACTTGATATTGGCGTTAGTGAGCGGCTGGGAATCAACTGCGTGCCTTCCGCTGTAGGGCTTGTAGATTCCGATAATGACATCAACCAAAGTCGATTTCCCGCTGCCGCTTTCACCGATGAATGCAACCTTTTCTCCCCTTTTTATCTCTAGGCTTATATCACGAAGCACCATATTTTTGCCATCATAGCTAAAATTGACATTCTCAAGCGTGATACTCTCGCGGAATTCTACACTCTCTGCACCTTCATTTTCAATATCATAGCTAAGATCGCCATAAACAATATCTACCGATTTGACAAAATAAAGCACCCCATTGTAGCTATTCATCATGCGATTGAGTGCCGGGAGCATGCGATAGAGAGCCAGCGCATACATCGAAATAATCGGTATCACAAATGTAGCACTTTCATAGCGATACAAAATATAAATCACCACCACAATAAGTGCCGAGAATCCGATCGTCTCTAGGATATTCTTGGGAATCGAGCCAGCCGTCGCATTGATGACATGGCTTCTAGTATAACCGCGACTTGCCTCAGCGAATCTCTCAATAATCTCCCTCTCATTGCCAATGATCTTCACAATCTTAAAATTCCCTAACGTCTCGCTAATAATACGGAAAAACTTCTCTTGTAAAATGGCTCGCTTCTCGCCTTGAATTTTGATAATTTTTGAGAGAGTTTTTGTGAGTAAAAACACCTTGATTCCTAAGATTACCGTGAGCACCAGTGTCATTTTCCAATTGATAAGAAGCAACAAAACATAAAGTAAGAGTGTGGTTAGGACTTCTGAGAAAAATAGCAATATATTTTGAATTAAATTGGCAAGGTTTAATGCTTCAGATACGATTGTTTTGGTTAAAATCGAGGAGTTTTTGGTCACAAAATCCCTATAAGAGAGCCCGAGATAATTCTGAAAAAGTCGATAGGCGAATTGATGATAACTGCCAAAAGCGAAGCGATTGAGCAAGTAGCTATAAAGGATGTTAAAGATTCCCCGCACAAGGTAAAAGCCCACGAGCGCAAATCCAAAGGCAATCACGAAGCTATTCGTGCTCTCAAAGGCAAAAAAATCAAAAAGTGTCTTGTAGTATCCGCTATGAATAAGCTCGGGATTCGAGGCGACCGAGATAAAAGGCATAATCGCTGAGATTCCCACAGTTTCTATGACAGATAACATAACGGTCAAAAACATCAAAGCTAAAAGAAACTGCTTGTTTCTTCGATTAAGCAGGAATCGAAGCTTGCGGAGCGTCTTAATCATCTATTCACGCTCTCCCGATACCACGCATATACCCGCTTAATTCCCTCTTTCAGCCCTACTTTATGGCTCCAGCCAAGCTCTCTTAATCTATGGACATCAAGGAGCTTTCTCATCATTCCATCAGGTTTTTGAGAATCAAACACAAGCTCGCCCTCAAAGCCCACGATTCCCCGTATTAACTCCGCAAGCTCCCTGATAGAAATATCCTCGCCCGTTCCGATATTGATGTGCGTATTTCTCACCTCGCTCTTATCTGCGCACAATTCATCAAAATTCACGCGCTCCATAATATGAATGCACGCATCCGCCATATCATCGGAATAGAGAAATTCACGCCTTGGATTCCCGCTCCCCCAAATCTCGACACTCGCCGCACCCCTCTCTTTCGCCTCGTGCATTTTTCGCAACAGCGCAGGCAAGACGTGGGAAGTCTCAAGGTCAAAATTGTCGTTGATTCCGTAGAGATTTGTAGGCATGACCGAGATAAAATTCGTCCCATACTGCAGATTGTAACTCTCGCACATCTTCATGCCCGCGATTTTCGCGATTGCGTAGGGTTCGTTCGTATATTCAAGCGCGCTTGTGAGCAGGCAATTTTCTCGCATGGGTTGGGGCGATTCCCTTGGGTAGATACAGCTAGAGCCCAAAAATAGCAACTTCTTTACGCCATGCTTGAAGCTTTCATGAATGACATTGTTCTGAATTTGCAAATTCTCGTAGATAAAATCCGCTCGGAGGCTGTTATTTGCGAGGATTCCTCCGACTTTCGCCGCGGCTAAAAAAACATATTCGGGCGATTCTCGCTCAAAAAATTCCCGCACCGCGACTTGATTTGTAAGATCCAGCTCTGCATGCGTTTTCGTAATCAGATTCCCATATCCTCGCGCCTCAAGAAGCCGCAAGATCGATGACCCTACAAGCCCCCTGTGCCCAGCGATATAGATCTTAGAATCCCTATTCAAAGCCTAGCCCTCAATCACTCAAAATAGCTCATCGTGCGATAGCCGCCCTCTTGCAGATATTTATCCTTTTGCATGAGCTTCAGATCGCTTGCCATCATGTCTCGCACGAGCTCTTTTAGGCTATGTTCGGGAATCCAGCCAAGCTTCTCGCGCGCTTTACTCGCATCGCCGATAAGCAGCTCCACCTCGGTAGGGCGGAAATACCGCGCATCGACCGCTACCACTTCCTGCCCGATTTTGACCTGATATTCAGGCTTGTGGCATGCTATGACGTAGCCCTTCTCCTCCAGCCCCGCTCCTTTAAATTCCACTTCGATTCCCGCCTCGGCAAACGCCATACGGACAAATTCACGCACCTCAGTCGTTACGCCTGTAGCAATTACCCAATCTTCGGGTTTTTCGGCTTGCAAAATCATCCACATCATGCGAACATAATCTTTCGCATGTCCCCAGTCTCGTTTGGCGGAGAGATTCCCAAGATAGAGCTTCTCTTGCAAGCCAAGAGCGATTTTGCTCGCTGCACGGGTAATTTTACGCGTCACAAATGTCTCACCTCGAATAGGAGACTCGTGGTTAAAGAGGATTCCGTTGCTTGCAAACATTCCATACGCCTCGCGATAATTCACTGTAATCCAGTAGGCATACATCTTCGCCACCGCATAGGGCGAGCGCGGATAAAAAGGCGTGCTCTCCTTTTGGGGAATCTCCTGCACCAAACCATAAAGCTCGCTCGTGCTCGCCTGATAGATTCTCGTCTTTTGGACTAATCCAAGCAACCTCACCGCCTCCAAAATGCGCAAAGTCCCTACTCCATCGGCATTAGCGACATACTCGGGCGTCTCAAAACTCACATGCACATGGCTCATCGCCGCGAGATTATAGATCTCATCGGGCTGCGTCTCTTGAATGATTCTCGTGAGGTTCATGCTGTCGGTCATGTCGCCGTAATGCAGGATAAAGTCGCGATTCTCAATATGTGGATCTTGGTAGAGATGGTCGATCCTATCGGTGTTAAAGAGCGAGCTTCGCCGCTTGATCCCATGGACGATGTAGCCTTTTTTGAGCAGAAATTCCGCCAGATACGCTCCATCTTGCCCCGTGATTCCCGTGATTAATGCTACTTTTTGCGCCATTTATCCTCGCTCCCTTTTGTAATCATCTTCGATGCGTATAATATCATCTTCCCCCAAATACTCGCCCACCTGCGCTTCGATGAGCACTAGAGGGATTTTGCCCCGATTCTCAAGCCGATGCACCTCGCCCATTTTTATATAAGTCGATTCATTGGGACGTAGCAAAAAGCTCCGCTCGCCGATGGTTACGTGCGCCATTCCGCTCACGACGATCCAGTGCTCGTTGCGATGATGATGCTTCTGGAGACTCAGACGCCCATGGGGCTTCACGACGATCCGCTTAATCTTATACCCCTGCGCCTCCTCGAGCACCGTATAACTCCCCCACGGACGATGCACGCTCCTATGGACATGGACGAGCTCGGGCTTCTCGCGCTTGAGCCTCGCGACGACCTCTTTTACCTGCTGGCTTGTCCCCTTTTTCGCCACAAGCAGCGCATCGGGCGTATCCACCACGATGAGCCGCTCTATGCCCAAAAGTGCCACCTCTTTGTCCGCGAGGATAAAATTCCCGCGCTCATCGCTCCCTATCTCCTCTGCGAGCGAATCAAAGCTCCCCACATCATTCCATGCAAAATCCGCCCGCACCATCTTAACAAGATGGCTTCGCTCCATGAGGGCATAATCGATACTCTCCTCACGCACAAGCTCCATCTCTTTTCGGGGAATCCGCCGCATGTTTCCCTCCTCGTTGGAGCATTCAAACGCGCGCTTCACACTCTCCAAAATATCAGGCGCGTGTTTTTGCAGCTCTTTTAGGAAGATTCCCGCTTTGAAACAGAACATTCCGCTATTCCAAAAGTGCCTGCCCCCTTTGAGATACTCTTGCGCCCGTGCGAGATCGGGCTTCTCATGGAATGCCTTCACTTCCGTCCCTTCGGCTTCGATATATCCATACCCCGTTTCAGGGGATTTAGGCGCAATCCCAAAAGTGATGAGATAATCCTGCGCGGCGAGCTCTAGTGCCTCTTTTACGCTTTTATGATAACCCTTTGTATCAGGAATCAGATGATCGCTCGGGACAACGAGCATAAGCTCGCTAGGATTAAGCGCAAGAGCCGCTAGAGCGATGGCTGGGGCGGTATTTTTCGCGACACTCTCAAGGAGGTAGGAATCCACCGCGATTCCCGCTTCTTGCGCCTCATCTTGGGCGAGAAAATATTGCTCCTCGTTGGTCACCACCATGAGGGAATCGCAAATCTCCCGATTCCTCGCTAACGTCTCTTGAAAGAGTGAGCGATTAGAAAAGAGCTTCACAAATTGCTTGGGCATGAGCGTGCGACTAAGCGGCCAAAGCCTCGTGCCACTCCCTCCGCATAGCACCACTACTCTCAATTGAACGTCTCTTGCGAGCCGATACAGCTCGCCCCACCCGTAATCATTATCCTCATTTCGCAGCACTCCAAAGCTAGTTTTCGCAAACGCTTCCCGAAATTATAAGCGCGCAACCTTATTTTACGCCCCGCAAGGATTATTTGATGAATTTTAGAGAATCGCGCGTCTTTAAATCACCAAAAGCTTCGCACAGTGGGGCGATTCTCACCCCAGCCGCGACAAACGTGCTAAAATATGCGCCTCTTTAGCCTTTTGACCCGCCTTTTTAGAGGAATCGCATGGAAAATTTAGAACTCTACGTCATGATTATCGCGCTTCTCATGCTTCTTAGCGTCTTTTCAAGCAAACTCTCCGATCGCTTTGGAGTGCCTACGCTCCTCATATTCCTCGGACTTGGCATGCTCGCGGGCTCTGATGGAGTTTTGGGGATCTACTTTGATGATACGAAAATCGCCCAAAGTGTCGGGACGGTTGCGCTGATTTTCATCCTCTATGGCGGAGGGCTAGACACCTCATGGAAGGTCATCAGACCCGTGCTCAAAGAGGGATTGTTGCTCGCGACACTCGGGGTAATCCTCACCGCACTTTTTGTCGCGCTTATCGTGCGATTTGCCCTAAATCTCAGCTGGCTTGAGTCGCTTTTGCTTGGTTCAATCATCTCTTCTACCGACGCGGCGGCGGTTTTTGCGATTTTGCGCTCGCAAGGGGTCTCGCTAAAAAAACGTCTCGCGCCCATGCTGGAGCTAGAATCAGGAAGCAACGACCCCATGGCGATCTTCCTCACTATCGCCGTCTTACAGGTCATCACGCTCTCTAGCAGCGAAGCGTCCTTGAGCGAATGGATTAAAAGCTTTGTAGTGCAATTTCTAGTGGGCGGACTTTTGGGCTATATCTTTGGAATCGCGCTACCACCGATACTTAATCGCATTCACTTGAACCATTACGGACTCTATCCCGTGTTTAGTATCGCGTGGGTTTTGCTCCTCTTTAGCCTGTGCTACTTTTTTGATGGTAACGGATTCCTCGCGGTTTATGTCGCGGGAATCGCCGCAAACACGAGGGAATTCGTGCATAAAAAAAATCTCGTCGGATTCCACGATGGGATTGCATGGATCATGCAAATCGCCGTATTTTTGACCCTTGGGCTGTTGGTCTTCCCCAGCGAACTCCCCGCTATCGCACCCGCAGCCTTGGGAATCGCCCTATGGCTCATCTTTATAGCGCGTCCGCTCGGAGTTTTTGCCACGCTCATCTTTAGCCCGCTAAGCCTCAAAGAGAAGAGCTTCATCTCATGGGTAGGGCTTAGAGGTGCCGTGCCCATCGTGCTTGCGACCTATCCCTTCGCGGCAGGCTTAGAGAGCGCGTCTTTCATTTTCAATACTGTCTTTTTCATCGTGCTTACGTCGGTGCTCATTCAGGGCACGACCCTCTCAAATGTAGCCAAATGGCTCGGTGTCGATGAGCCCAAAGAAGAGAGCGAAGCCCCTTCCGAGAGCGTCGCATCACCCCTTTTGCAGCACACACTCAAGCAGTTTTATATCCCCAAAAACTCTAGCGCCATCGATAAAAGCCTTGCAGAGCTCGAGCTCCCCAGCGATTTCTTGATCTTGCTTATTAATCGCGACAAGGAGCAGATCAAACCCACGGGCTCGACCCTCTTCCACGAGGGTGACATGCTCCTTATTCAGTGCGAAGACCCCGCACTGTTCCGACAATCCATCCATGCGTTTGCTCCGATTCCCTAAAACACGCCGATTCCACTGTTTTTGGGGGAATCGGCGTGTTTACTTCCCCTCAAATAGGGCGCGGATTCCCGCCTCAGCTACAACCTTTTAAGCCTTCTGCTACAATACGTGCTTAAAATCATCTCTAAAGGAAATTGCTCAT
Organism: uncultured Wolinella sp.; assembly: GCA_963540505.1. Taxonomy (GTDB): domain Bacteria; phylum Campylobacterota; class Campylobacteria; order Campylobacterales; family Helicobacteraceae; genus Wolinella. The sequence goes on along the minus strand of CAUTMV010000002.1, from coordinate 179,077 downwards.
GAAAAATTTCACAAAAATTATCCTAACCTCCGCTCTGCTCCTGCTCCCCAGCGCATTTGCCGGCATGGAGAGCAATCTCGCTGCACTCTTGCAAAGTCGTGCAGGCACGGTAATTAAAATTATCAAAGTTTATGATCTTGAGAGCTTCAAAGGGGTGAAATTTGTCAGCATTGAAGAGGTCGCGAGTGCCCAACGCTACCCTATTTTCGCCTCTAGCGAGGGAAATAGCGTGATTGGCTACTCAAATCTATTCTTCAGCGACAGCGAAAAGGATAACGCGACAATTCAAGACGCGCTTAAGGAGATTCAAAATCACAACAAGGGCGCAAAAGATAAAAAACTTAGCGAAATCTTTAGCCAAATCCCTGAAAAACATTACATCAACCTTCAATCCACAGGCAAAAATGTCTCAAAAACCACCGTCGTTATCACGGATCCTGAGTGCCCTTATTGCCGCGGTGAGCTAAAAAATATCGAGGAGAAGCTCAAAGAGACCAACATCAAAATTCTGCTCGCGCCCGTGCACGCAAGGAGTGCTTTTATCAAAAGTCAAATCGCGATGGACAGGGCTGCAAACGCCAAAAGCGATAAGGAGCGTATCTCAATCCTACGCGAAGTCTATGCGGAGAACTACAAAATCCCCGAAAAAGCGCGCGATATGAAAACGCCCCTCATTGATGAGAATGTCGAGAAAGTTTATAGCAACGGGCTTATTCGAGGCGTGCCTTTCATCTTTGAAATGCAATAAAAATCGCCGAAAGCGACCCTTGTGCAAAGGGCATAAAGGCATATCGGCGGGAATCTCAGGACTCCCGCCGCTTTTGGGTGCTTGGTTTTTAGGGTTTTTGACTTTCGATTCTTATATGTCTCTCTAGCGTATATTTACTCATCTCCTTATCGCTAAGAATCCTGTCAAACTCCTCTTTAAAACGCTCCTCTTTTTTCAGATCAAAATCCACAACCGCCCCGATAAAGTCCTCAATGTCGCTATTTTTTGAGCACAAATCATTGAGAATTTTAAAATCGATATTCTCTCTAAAGCGCGCATTCACAAGGATTGTGCTCCGCGCCACATCTTCGCCATTAAGGCTAATGACGCCAATCCCAAAGGAGTTGCTTGTTTTTTGGATTAGCTCCTTTAGCTCCGTATCCTCCCAATTAATGTCCAAAGCCACCAAATAGCCATAATTAGCCCAACTGGAGTTGCTGACTGCCTGAAAGAAATATTCCCTAAAATTCCCCATGGTAATGGTTCTCTTAATCTCAAAAGAGTAAATTTTAATGGGTTTTTTATCAAAACTTTCAAGAAATTTCTCCAGCTGCTCATACTCCGTATATTCGAATGCCACACCGACCATGTCAGGATAGAGCCACTTATCCTCTCCTTTGTTGCCTTTTTTGCTTGATTGGTGATTAATGGTTTTCGAATAAACCGTATCGGGGAAGCCCTCTTTCACGTATTTTGCCAAAAGTGCATGCAAATCGCGCTCTTTAAAATCTCTCATCTCGTGTATTTTGGCTACTTCGGCGCGCTCTAGCTCATCGCTCTTTGCCCCTTTTATGCCAACACTCCCACTCTTAAGCGCGACCAAAACCCCTCTACCCTCATGCTCCACCTTTACAAACGGGGAATCGGGCTTTTTTAGGCTTACATAGACATGCGCTTGCAGGGTGCTTTCAGGAGTTTTCCCCGTAAGATTACTCATATCAATCCCAAGCTCTCTAGCCTTATAATAAATCTCTAGGGGTTTTAGTGGCTTCCCGTGTCTCCTTAGCGTCTCTATGGCAATCTCAATGCATGTCATCGCGCAATACCCCCCATTTGCTTATCATAAGTTCCCTCTCCAGAAGAGGCATAAATGTGGCGATTTTAACATTAATCCACTAAAAGCCCCCGATTCCCGCAAATCTCAAATCTTCGCGTAAGGCTTCTGCCCCTCTTCATAAAAATTATTCCCCTCGCAATCAATCGCCACAATCGCAGGGAAATCCTCTATGCTAAGCCGTGCAATCGCCTCAGGACCGAGCTCGGGATAGGCTAGCACCTCGTATTTTTTAATCGATTGCGCAATCAATGCCCCCGCGCCACCGATGGCGACCATATAGACCGCACCATTTTTCTTAATGGACTCAATCACCTCTTTGGAACGATAACCTTTGCCGATCATGCCACTCACGCCCAAATCAAGAATACTTGGCGTATATTTATCCATGCGACCGCTCGTCGTCGGACCCGCCGCACCAATCGCCTCTCCGGGTTTTGCAGGACTGGGACCGAGATAGTAAATCGTCTCGTTCACCAGCTCCACAGGGAGCGATTCCCCACGCGCGAGAGCCTCTGTAAGTGCCTTGTGCGCGGCATCACGCGCGGCAATAATCGTGCCGCTAATTAAAACATTATCCCCCGCTTTGAGCCTTTTAGCGACCTCTTTATCAAAAGGCGCAGTGATTTTAATACTTGACATTAGTGCTCCTTATAGCGTTATATCCGCGTGTCTAGCGGCATGACAGTTGATGTTCACGGCAACAGGAAGTCCCGCAATATGCGTGGGATACCACTCGATATTGACCTTAAGCGCAGTATTGATTCCCCCTAGCCCCTGTGGTCCAACACCCGTAGCGCACGCCATTTCGAGTAGCTCTTTTTCAAGATTTGCATAATCGGGGTGCTCATTGCAAGAATCGACCGATCTTATCGCCGCCTTTTTCGCAAGAAGTGCGGCTTTCTCCATCGTCCCGCCGATTCCCACACCAATGACCATCGGAGGGCAGGCGTTTGGTCCAGCCAGCTTCACAGCCTCTAAAAATACCCTTTTCACCCCCTCCAATCCATCGGCAGGCACAAGCATTTTAAGCACACTTTTATTCTCACTACCAAAGCCTTTGGGTGCGACTTTAAGCTTCAGGGAATCGCCCGGAACAATCCTCGTGTGGATCACCGCAGGCGTGTTATCTTTGGTATTGACGCGATTAAAGAGCGGCTCAGCGACGACGGACTTCCTTAAATACCCTTCCGTGTAGCCCAAAGCCACCCCCTCATTGATCGCATCTTCGATGTATCCACCCTCGATTCTCACCTCTTGTCCAATCTCCACAAACACCACGCTCATGCCCGTATCTTGGCAGATAGGCATATTCTTGTCTCGCGCAATGTCGGCATTCTCAAGGATTTTGCCCAAAATATCCCTCCCCAGAGGCGATACCTCGCTCTCTTTTGCGCGCTTAAACGCCTCATACATATCGAGAGTAACGTAACAGCATGCTTCTTTGCAGAGCTTAGCCACCGCTTGCGTGATACTTTCACAGGCAATCGACCTCATAGCCCCTCCTTGCCATTGAGATTGTGCCTATTTTATCCCTTGTTTTCTAAGGATGAGAGAAAATTTCACACTACTAAGGATTATTAAAAGTTTCGCACAAACTAACTTGCTGCAGATACGAAGCTGTGTAAAATTTTGTGCAAGTTTAAAGTTCATTAAATTTGTAAAAAACTACAATTCAAACACTTTTTGAATATCAGTATTACCAAGGAGTGACAATGTTTAAAAAAGTACTATTTTCTATGGCGACATTCGGTGCGTTGATGGCTGGGGCAAATGAGTTGAATTTCGCCTATCCGCGCAATGCAGGTCCTATAAATCCGCATCTTTACACGCCCAACGAAATGTATGCGCAAAATATGCTCTATGAAGCGCTGGTAAATGTTGATGAAAATACGGGCGAAGTCCTGCCCAATTTGGCACTTTCGTGGGAGATTACAGATGGGGGCAAAACGTATGTTTTCAAGCTTCGCCAAGACGTCAAATTCAGCGATGGCATGGACTTTGACGCAGCTGCTGTAAAGGCAAATATCGACGCAATTTTAGACAATCGCAAACGCCATTCGTGGTTGGAGCTCACCAATCTCATCACGGACTGCAAAGTAATCGATAAGTTTAGCGTTGCACTCATGCTCTCTAAGCCCTATGAGCCGACACTGCGGGAGCTAAGCTTGCCTCGCCCGTATCGCTTTATCTCGCCGAATTCCATGATAAAGGGCACGACAAAAGATGGCATAAAATCGCCCGTAGGAACCGGTGCGTGGAAGCTTCGCGAGAGCAAGCTGGGTGTTAGTGATGTGTTTGAGAGGAATGAAAATTACTGGGGCAAACGCCCGTTTTTTGACAGAATCAATGTCAGCGTGATTCCTGACGCGAACACAAAGATTATCGCACTAAAAACAAAGAAAATCGATTATATTTATGGTGTTGGGGAGATTCCGCTTGATGTCTTGCAAGGTCTGAAAAAAGACTTCAATATCGAAATCTCTCGCCCTGTAAATACCCTCGCAATCGCGCTAAATTCGGCGAAATTTCCCACTTCTGAGCTAAGTGTGCGAAAAGCGTTGAATTTGGCATTGAATAAAGATGAAATTGCGCATTCCGTCTTTTATGACACGCAAAAACGCGCGGATTTTTTGTTTGAAAAGACGCTTCCTTATTGCGATATTCGCGCCACTGCCTATGAGTTTGACCTCAAAAAAGCGGCAAAAATTTTAGAAGATGATGGCTGGATTTTGAAAGGCAATGTCCGCGAAAAAAATGGCAAGCGGCTGGAAATGGAGCTTGTTTATATCGGAAGCAATGCCGCACACAAGGCGATTGCTGAAATTTTGCAAGCGAATTTAAAGCAAATTGGCGTGAATTTGGAGCTCAAAGCCGATGAGACGACGATTTTTTACAAAAAGCAGCGCACGGGCGATTTTGGTGCAATCTTCAACGAGACATGGGGTATTCCATTTGATCCCATTGCCTTTATGGTATCGATGAGAGCACCAAGCCATGCCGATTTTAGAGCGCAGGAGGGTCTCAAAGACAAAGCGCAAATTGATGCGGATATTACCGAACTAGCCGCAACTTTTGATTACAAAGAGCGCGCGCAACTCATTCAAAAACTGCTCGTGAAGTTTCACGATGAAGCGGTTTATGTGCCTATTACCTACGCTTCGATTATTTCGATTACCAGTAAAAAAATCGGCGGTGAAACTACGACAAAATTTAGAAGCTATGTGCCCTTTGATAAGCTATTTTTGAAATGAGAAAATACATTTTCAGGCGAATTTTGCTAATTTTTCCGATGCTTTTTGTGGTGTCGGTCTTTATTTTCTCCCTATTGCGCCTGAGCGGAGCCGACGCGGTAACCAGCTTTTTAATAAGCTCAAATCTCACGCCAAGTGAGCACAATTTAGCTTACGCGCGGAGTATCTTGGGGCTTGATAAGCCCCTTATCCAGCAATATTTTATATGGATAAAAGGCGCGCTGAGCCTGGATTTTGGTCATTCATTTATCAGCGGTCGCGAGATTAGCGCCGATGTGGCTTATTACTTTCCACAGACGCTAAAACTCGCTGGTTTTGCGCTATTCCTCACGCTGATTGCCTCGATTCCGTTGGGAATCCTGAGTGCCGTCTTTAAAGATAGGCTCATAGACAATCTCATTCGTGCATTCGCGTTTGTGGGGGTAAGCGCGCCGAATTTCTGGCTAGGATTCCTGCTTATTATGCTATTTTCAGTCAAATTTGACCTTTTACCGCCATTTGGCAATGAGGGATTTTCCAGCCTTTTGATGCCGTCTTTTGCGATTGCCTACATGTCCATCGCGATAAATACGCGACTAATCCGCGCAAACATGCTTGAAATTTATGGCTCTAGGCACGTTCTGTATGCCAAAATGCGCGGACTTGGCAGACTTCGCATAATTTTTGCGCATGTTTTTAAAAACGCTCTGATTCCCGTCATTACAGCGATTGGAATGCACGTCGGCGAGCTTATCGGCGGCGCACTTGTCGTAGAGAATGTCTTTGCCTATCCGGGGCTTGGCAGATGGGCAATCGAAGCGATCGCAAATAACGATTATCCCGTGATTCAAAGCTTTATCTTAATCATGGCGTTTGCGTTTATTGTGGGGAATCTGGTGATTGACCTGCTCTACGCACTCATCGATCCAAGAGTGAGATTTAAATGAGAAAAGTGATCCTCTATTTTAGCTTTTTTGTAGCGGGGTTGATGGTTTGTATCGCACTATTTGGGGCATTTTTCGTAGAAAATGTGAATGAAATTTCACTCACGCAAAAATTTTTACCCCCCAGTATGGAGCATTTTTTTGGCACGGATCATTTGGGGCGCGATATATTTGCGCGAATTATCTATGGGGCGAGAATCTCGCTACTGTGCGTATTTGCGACGCTATTTTTGATCCTATTCATCGGCATAAGTGTGGGCTCATTTGCAGGATTTATAGGCGGGCGAACGGATCAGATTTTAATGCGAATTTGCGATATGTTTTTTAGTGTGCCGACCGTCGTTTTATCGCTATTTTTTGTCGGGATTTTAGGCACGGGACTTACAAACGTCATCATTGCAATCGCCGTTTCACACTGGGCTTGGTATGCCAGAATGACGCGCGCCATCGTCATCTCGCTAAAATCAAAAGAGTATATTTTGCTCAGTCAAGTAAGCGGTGCGGGGGCGATTAGAAATTACGCCAAAAATATCTTTCGTGCCGTTTGGACGCAATGCCTCGTGCTTGGCTCATTAGACATCGGACATATCATGCTGCACATCTCCGGACTTAGCTTCCTAGGGCTTGGCGTAAAAGCTCCGACACCCGAGTGGGGAATCATGATAAGCGATGGCAAAGACTACCTTTTTACTGCACCTGGGATTATTTTTTACCCCGGAATGATGATCTTTTTATGCGTGATGAGTTTCAATATTTTGGGTGATTATTTGCGCGATAAATTTGATATAAAAGGCGCCCATGAACACCCTTGAGATTAGAAATTTAAACATATCCTGCGGGCAAAACAGACTAGCTAAAGAGGTGAATCTGAGCCTCAAAATGGATAAAATCACGGGGCTAATCGGCAAAAGTGGAAGCGGTAAAAGCCTAACAAGCCTTGAAATTTTGGGCTTTTTACCCTCAAATTTACACGGAAGCTGCGAAATTTTGGTTGGCGAGAAGCCACTAGTAAGACGCGATGGCTTTTTTGCAAATATAATGCAAAATCCGCGCACCGCATTTAACCCGCTAAACTCCATAAAATCTCACGCCAAAGAGACGATAAGGGCGCGAAATTTACGTGATAGACTTGAAAACTCGAGCGGGAAATCCAGCACAAATCTAAGCGAGCAAGATGAGATTAAATGGGCATTTGAGGGGGCTGGATTGAGCACTGACACGCTTGGACTCTACCCCTCTCAGATGAGTGGCGGAATGCTTCAGCGCGCGATGATTGCACTTACGCTTTTGACGCGCCCGAAGTTCATCATTGCCGATGAGCCGACCACCGATCTCGATTTGCTATCACAAAAAAGAGTGTTAAAAATGCTAAGCAATTTGGCACTAAAAAGTGGCGTTGGAATGCTTATTATCACGCATGATTTTGGCGTTATCAAGCATATTTGCGATGAAGTTTTTGTAATGGAAAATGGCGTTATAATCGAACATGGAGAGGTTCGCAAAGTATTTGAAAACCCACAGAGCAAGGGCGCAAAAGCGATTATCGGTGCGTATAATTTTCTCAATAAAAGTAGCGAAGTCCAGATTGGAGAATCGCCTGAACCTAGCGAGCTTTGCAGCAAAAAATCCAATGAGATTCCCGCGCTAGAAATCAGCAATTTAAGTTTTTCATACAAAATTTTCTCTCTCTTGAAAAATTCACAAAAGTCGATTCTGCGTGACTTAAATTTCACACTTAAAAGTGGCAAGGCACTGGGAATTTTGGGTGTTTCCGGAAGCGGAAAAAGCACACTAGCACAAATCTTAATGCAAATTTATGCACCAAATAGCGGGGAAGTCTCGCTATTTGGGCAAACATTAAACACCAAAACTTTGAAGCAAAGACGCGAAATTTATCGCCAAATACAAATCGTATTTCAAGACCCGCTAAGTTCAGTAAATCCAAGAAATTCAGTGCTTGAGTGTATTGAAGAGCCGCTTAATTACCTGTTTAAACTTGACAAAAATGAGCGCACGAGGCGCATCCGCGAGGCGTTAGATCTTGTCGGACTGAGTGAGGATTTCTTGCCAGAACTCGCGCTAAATTTAAGCGGCGGTCAGATCCAGCGCGTCTTAATTGCTAGAGCCCTTGCGGTGCGCCCGAAAGTGCTGATTTTAGATGAGTCTCTTTCATCTCTTGATACGATTTTGCAGATGAATTTTATTAAGCTTTTAAGGAATCTAAAGTCACATCTGACGCTCATTTTTATCACACATGACATTCGTTTGGCGCGGATTTTGTGTGATGAAATCATCTTAATAGACGATGGTAGAATCGTCGAGACGATTCTACCGCATGCCAAAATGCAAAGCCAAATTGGGCAAAACTTTGAAAATGCCGTTTTAAAATAGAAAGTATTTCAAAGTTAAGTTGTGAATTTACAGCAAACATCAAAAAGCCTCGATTCCCACGCTCATACGGGAATCGTAGCCACCAAACCCGCCTCAATCCTCAATATAGTTTTTTAACTTTCGCCCGACTTTTGGGTGTTTAAGCTTCTTGATTGCGCTGCTCTCAATCTGTCGCACACGCTCACGCGTCACATTTAGCTCTTTGCCAATCTCCTCCAGTGTGCGATCAGATTCATCATCGAGCAGACCAAAGCGCATGCGAATCACCGCCTTTTCCCGCTCATTTAGCTGATCGAGCACCTCATCAATCTGCTTTTTCAAATCCTCTTTAAGAATGTAATCCATAGGACCGATGGAGTTTTTGTCCTCGACAAAATCGCCGAATTTACCGTCCTCATCGCTGCCAATCGGCGCCTCAAGACTGATAGGCTCTTTGGTAATTTTGATGACATTTTTGACCTTATCCACGGGCAGTCCAACGGCTTCGGAAATCACCTCCACATCGGGCTCTTTACCCTCTTCTTGAAGGTGTTTGCGAATGACTTTATTGATACGATTGATTGTCTCAATCATGTGGATAGGAATGCGTATCGTGCGCGCTTGATCGGCAATCGCGCGAGAGATTGCCTGACGAATCCACCACGTCGCATAGGTCGAGAATTTGTAGCCCTTTTTGTATTCAAATTTATCCACCGCCTTCATAAGCCCGATATTGCCCTCTTGGATTAGATCAAGGAAGGGCAAACCGCGGTTGGTGTAGCGTTTGGCAATAGAAACCACAAGACGCAGATTGGACTTTGACATCTTCGTTTTTGCCTTATCGGCAATATCCTTTCCACGCTTAATCTGCTCCAAAATCTCCTTAAGCTTCTCAGGCTCAAGGTCAAAGCCCTCTTCACTCGCTTGCTTGGTCTGAAACAGCTTCTTAATCTCCATGTAGGTCGATACCATGGTCGCTTCAGGCACAGCCACGGCGATATCGCTCTTGCTCATCTCGGTAATATTGTCCAAAATCTTTTGGTGATTCTCAAGCAGCACCTCGTTAAACAGGGGCAATTTATACTCCAAACGCTTCAACTCCCTATCAAAGCCCTCATCATCTCGCAAGGTATTTTCCATCGCTTTGACGAGCTCATTGATGAGCTTGCTTGTGGGACCGAGATCCAGCAGGCGATCTTTAAGAATCTGCTTTTTATAAGCAAGCGTCAAGAGATAAACCAGCTCAGCATGCTCGCCCCCCTCGCTCTCGCTTACCCCCTTTTCAAACATCTTGAGCCAATCCTTTTTGGCTTTCTCCAGTGCCTTAAAGCTCACAAGCACCTTCTCAACACGCTTTTGATCCCTCTTGCTGACAGGCTTTGGCTGCCCCTCTTCACTCTCCTCGCTCTCTTCACCCTCCTCTTCGCTCTCCTCTTCTTCCTCTTCTTCTGCGCTCTCTTCCTCTTCAAAGCTCTTGAAAAGCTCTTTCACGCGACGTTCGCGATTGATGAGTGCCTCCTTGTAGTCAAGGATAAAATCAATAAGATAAGGGACGGAGCAGATCGCATCTAAGATAATATTCTCGCCCAACTCAATATTTTTAGAGAGCTCAATCTCCTCATCTTTAGTCAGCAGAGGAATCTGCCCCATCTCTCGCAGATACATGCGCACGGGGGAATCGCTCCTGCTCCACTCCAAAAGCTCGCGCTCCTTCATGAAGTCAAACTCATCTTCAAGCTCTTCGTCCAAAAGGCGCTTTTTCTCATCTTTAATCTTGCGCTGCTCCTCAAGATTGAGAAGTTTCGCCACTTCAGAAGCACTCAAAAGAAGCTTGTTGTGCTTCACAGATAGCTCATACACCTTCTTAGCCTGCGCCGCCGTGGGGGGTTTTGGGAAAATCTGAACCACTTTTTCATAAGAGATATATTTATTTTCAGACTTTTTAAAGAGATTTTCAAGCTCTTGAGTAAGATTCTTAGCAGACACGATCGACTCCTAACGTGAAACTTTGCGGGCGAGAGGATGGGAAAGGGGACGCATTATAGCTCCCTCTTTATTAAAAGTGAATTATCCGACGCAAGCTCACACAAATGCCCACTGTGTGCGAATTTCATCAAGCGTGTCGCGATGGATTTCGCTTAAAAGCAGCTCCTCTTTGTCTCCCAAATAATCTTCAATCTCACCATTAGGGCGAACCAAAAAACTATCCCCATAAAACTTCCAAACCTCGCCCTGCGCGTCCTGATACTCTCCCACACGATTTGTGCGCAAAAGATAGCAGCTATTCAAAAATGCGCGACTTTTTAGGACTTCACGCCAGCGATTCTTCGAGCCAAATGTCGATGCACTGGGAATTAGAGCCACATCGACGCGAGCTTTTTTGAATTTAATCCAAAACTCATCAAAATGCGCCTCATACCCAAAAAGCGGCGCGATTTTAAATCCATCAATCTCAAGAAGTGGCGGCATGATGGGGTTTTTGGGGTTAGGATTCCCATAAAATTGCGCCTCATTCCAGTGCTCAAAAGGCATTAACCGCTGCTGTTGATAAAAAAACAATTCACCCTTTTGCGCGATGAGCAGGCTTTTGTAGGGGAGATTCTTGCCCCCTTTAAATGTAACAATAGGAGCAAAAAGCGTCGTAAAGTGCCTTTTTGAAAGCTCTCTAATGCTCTCGATACGCCTTTGCGCCTCTTCTAAAAGCCTCTTTTTCTCGCACGTCTCAATCTCTCTAAAAAAGGGATTGAGCAGATATTCGCCCAGGAGCAAAATTTTGACCTTCTTAGAGGAGCAGATCCGCCAGTAATACTCAAGCTTGGAATCGCCGATTTCTAGCGATTCCAGCTGCAATGCAGCGATTTTTAGCGCACTTTTTTTCACGATTCCTCCTTGGGCACATCAGCGACATTTAAGCGCACCTCTTCATAGGAGAGCTTCGCCTCTTGGAGCATTTTTTGCGCCTCTTTGATGTGCTCCATGCCCTCTTTGTAGAGCTTCAGACTCTCCTCTAAGCTCACCTCTGGCGCAGAAAGTCGCTCCAAGAGCCCTTTAACGCGCTCAACATGCCCTTCAAAACTCTCTTTTTTCATCTTCTCTCCCTAGCGCAAAATCTCTCTAATATAATCCTCATACCGCTCCACCTCGACCAAAAAGCTATCATGCCCATAATCACTCTGCACCTCGTAAAAATCGCACAGATTCCCGCTTCCTATCACGTCCATCACCTCTTTGACCTCTTTTAACTCGTGGCTGAAAAACATTCTATCTCCGCTAAATGCGATGAGATGTAGCCTGCTTTTGACGCGCTTGAGAGCTTCTTTGAGGGAATCAAAGCCAAAAGATAGGTCAAAAATGCTAATCGCCTTGATAATGTAAAGGTAGCTGAGCGGGTCAAAATATTTAGGGAAATTATAGCCATTGTATTCCAAATAACGCTCCACTTCAAAGCGTCCAAAAAGCTCGTAAAGTCCGTCATTTTGGACGTAATTACGCCCAAATTTCCGCTCCAATGCACTAGGTGATAAGTAGTGCATAAAGCCAAGCATTCGCGCCACAGAGAGCCCCACACAGCCACTTTCTTGAATACTCTTTGGGTCATATTCGCCCTTACAAAACGCAGGGTCATTCCTAATCGCCTCGCTCATGATTTTATTAAACGCAATAACTGAAGGGCGCGTCGCGTGTGTCGTCGCCAAAGGGATTACGTGCTCGGCGAAATTCGGATAATCCACCGCAAAAACAAGAGCCTGCATACCGCCCATGCTCCCGCCGATGACGGCTTTGACGCGATCGATTCCCAGAGTTCCAAAGAGAATTTTCTGCGCGCGCACCATATCGCGCACACTCACCACAGGGAATCGGAAACGATAGGGCTTGTGGCTGGGATACATCGGAGACATCGGACCTGTGGAGCCAAAGCAGCTCCCAATGACATTCACGCAGATGACAAAGTAGCGATCCGTATCCACGCCCTTGCCCGCACCGATGAGGCTATCCCACCAGCCGGGCTTCTTATCCCCCTCATAAAAGCCCGCCGCATGATGCGAGCCCGAGAGAGCATGCGTGATGACAATCACATTGCTTCTCTCTTCATTAAGCTCGCCGTAAGTTTCATAAACAAGCTCGTAGGGCTCGATAATCCGCCCGCTCTCCAGATAGAGGGGATTAGTGAAGCGATGCGTTTTGGTCGTGACTTTATCCATCGATTGCTTGCGCCAGATCTTCGATGAGATCACGGGAATCTTCCAGTCCGATACTTAGGCGGATTAGCCCGGGCGTGACGCCCGCCTTTTTGAGTCCTTCTTCTGAGACTTGACGATGGGTCGTGCTCGCAGAATGCGTGATGATGGACTTCGTATCGCCGATATTTGTCGCGAGGGTGAAAATCCGCACCCGATCTGCGATCTGCCTAGCCAACTCAAAATCTCCCACTTCAAAGCTCAAAAGCCCGCTAAAAAGCCCCTCTGTGAAGTATTTCTTCGCGTTTGTGTGGTTTTTATCCTCGCTTAACCCCGGATAATAAACCGCACGCACTTTTGGGTGTTTTACAAGCCATCGCGCCACTTCAAGAGCATTATAGGAGTGCTCTTTCATGCGCACATTAAGCGTCTCGATTCCCTGAATGAAGAGCCAAGAATCAAAAGGCGAGAGCGTCGCGCCGATATCGCGCAACAGCGCAAGTCGCGCGCGCAAGATAAAAGGAGGCAGAGGCGCATCAATATAAACCAGCCCATGATAGCTGGAATCGGGCGTATTAAAGTGCGGATAACGCGCGTTGGAGCGGAGCTTCTCTCGCAAGCCCGCTCGCTCAATGATGACGCCGCCGATGGATAATCCCTGCCCGCCGATATATTTGGACGCGGAATGCACCACCACATCGGCTCCATAGACAATAGGACGACAAATTACGGGTGTAGCGACAGTATTATCGACAATGGACACAATCCCGTATTCATCGGCGATTCCCGTGAGAGTGTCAATCTCTGGCACATCAATGCTCGGATTGGTAAGGCTTTCAAAAAACAGCGCACGAGTCCTCTCATCAATGAGCGCACGCGCATCTTGCGGGCGATTCCCATCAAAAAACCGCACCTCAATCCCAAAACGCGAGAGCGTGTGGATAAATTGATTGAGCGTGCCGCCATAAAGTTGCGTCGTGGCGATGATATTCTCGCCATTTTGCGCAAGATTAGCGATCACATAAAAAATCGCGCTCATTCCGCTCGCGCACGCCAACGCCCCTGCACCCTCCTCAAGAGCTGCAATCCTTTGCTCAAACACGCTCGTAGTGGGGTTCATGATACGCGTGTAGATGTTTCCAAGCTCCGTGAGATTGAATAGATTCGCCCCGTGCTCGGTGTTATCAAACTTATAAGCCGTCGTCTGATAAATAGGCACAGCGATGCTCTTCTCGCCTTGCGCTTTGTCATAGCCCGCTTGGATTGCTAGGGTTTTTGGGTGCATATTTTTCCTTTTTTAGACGTGATAATTCGGTGCTTCTTGCGTGATGACGACATCATGGACGTGCGATTCCTTAAGTCCGGCTGAAGTAATCTCGACAAACTCCGCCCGCTCCCACAGCGTAGGAATATCTTTCGCCCCCAAATAGCCCATGGAAGCGCGCAATCCGCCGAGCATCTGATGGATCACCTCTCCGATTTTCCCACGATAAGGGACTCGCCCCTCAATTCCCTCCGGGACGAGCTTCTCCACCGCTGTCCCCTCCTGAAAATACCGATCCGTGCTGCCTCTGCTCATTGCGCCGATACTCCCCATACCGCGATAGGCTTTGTATTGTCGCCCTTGATAGATCACCATTTCGCCGGGCGATTCCTCCGTGCCTGCGAGCATGCCGCCGATCATCACGCAGCTAGCACCCACCGCGAGGGCTTTTGCCATGTCGCCGGAGTATTTAATCCCGCCATCAGCGCACACGGGCACTCCGTATTGGCGTGCGACCTGCGCAACCTCATCAATCGCGCTAATCTGCGGCACGCCCACACCCGCGATGATTCTCGTCGTGCAGATACTACCGGGTCCGATTCCCACCTTGATACCGTCCGCCCCCGCGTCGATGAGGGCTTTGGCTGCTTCCGCAGTCGCGATATTTCCCGCGACCACATCCACCGCTAAACTCTCTTTAATCTGCCTCACCGTCTCGATAATCCCCTTGGAGTGCCCATGCGCACTATCAAGCACGAGCACATCAACCCCTGCATCGACGAGGGCTTTGGCGCGCTCAAGCTGAGAGACGCCAATCGCCGCGCCCACACGCAATCGCCCGAAGTCATCTTTGCTTGAGTTTGGATACTCGATACGCTTTTGAATGTCCTTAATTGTGATGAGCCCCTTGAGCGTCCCCTTTTCATTCACAATCGGGAGCTTCTCAATCTTGTGCTCGTGCATAATTTCGCGCGCCTCTTCAAGGCTCGTCCCCACTTTTGCCACAATTAGCGGGGTTTTTGTCATCACATCTCCCACAAGTCGCCCAAGATCCGTCTCAAAGCGCACATCGCGGTTGGTAAGAATCCCTATCAGGCAGCCGCTGCTATCCACCACAGGGACGCCTGAGATTTTGTAATTATCCGTAATCTCCTTGGCTTCGGCGAGCGTATGGTTGGGCGAAATGTAAATCGGATCGATAATGACGCCGCTCTCGCTCTTTTTGACCTTCTTGACCTGCGCGACTTGCGCTTCAATATCCATATTCTTGTGGATTATCCCGATTCCCCCGAGGCGCGCCATTGCAATGGCTGTTTTGTATTCCGTAACCGTATCCATCGCCGCAGAAACAATCGGGGCATTGAGCTCGATATTCTTGCTAAACTTCGTGCCAAGCGCGACCTCTTTGGGTAAAATCTCGGAATATTTGGGGATAAGCAGAACATCTGCGAAGGTTAAAGCTCGCTTGCGAATTTTCATTAAGTAGCCTTTGTGTGGAATTTTATCGGCAGAATCGAGGGGGATTCTATCATTGCAGGCTTTAAGATTTGAGAAAAATCGCTAAGAATCGCGCGCCTTTTGGAGACGATTCCTAGATGGGTTAATCTTTTGCGTCGATTCCCCATGCCTACAAAGCCGACGTGGCGACAAAACCGCACTTATCGCCGCTGTAGGCGCAAAGGGTGCCGCCTCTCTTGCTCGGGTTTTCCGCACACAAAGCCATCGCTAATTACGAATAAGCCACAGTCTGCTCAAGGCTAAGCGCGCCATCAAGCACGCCCTGCTCATCAAATGCCTTGCCGATTAGCTGCATGCCGATGGGAAGCCCCTCTGGATTCCTGCCTACGGGCAACGAGAGAGCGGGGAGCCCTGCGAGATTGACCCCGATAGTGTAGATGTCGCCAAGATACATCTCTAGAGGTGTATGTGTGCTGCCAAATTTCGGCGCAACAGCGGGCGTGACGGGGCTTAGGATTAAATCCGCATGGCGGAAAATCTCATCATACTGCTGCTTGATAAGGTGCCGCACCTTTTGCGCTTTGAGATAATAGGCGTCATAATAGCCGCTGCTTAGGACAAAGCTCCCCAGCATAATGCGTCGCTTCACCTCCTCGCCAAAGCCCTCGCTGCGACTTTTAATGTAAAGTTCTTTGAGGTTTTTTACCTCCGCGCGCCTACCATAGCGCACCCCATCAAAACGCGAAAGATTCGCACTCGCCTCCGCGGTGCAGATCACGTAATAAGCAGAAATATGATACGCGGTGTTGAGCATGCTCTGCTCAATAATCGTATGCCCCGCAGCTTCGAGTGCACGCACCGTCTGCATGTAGGAATCCTGCACATCATTCGAGGCGTCTTTGAGGAGTTCGGGCAAGATTGCGATACGTTTTTTGCACTTTGCATTCAGGGATTTGTAGCACTGCGTAGGAGCGAGATTCGCGCTGGTGGAATCGCGCGTATCATGCCCGCTAATGGCATCGAGCAAAATCGCGGCATCTTCGACATTTTGTGTAATAGGTCCGATCTGATCGAGGCTGGAAGCATACGCTCCCAAACCATAGCGACTCACGCGCCCATACGTGGGCCTGAGCCCTACACACCCGCAAAATGCGGCAGGCTGGCGGATCGACCCGCCCGTATCGCTCCCCAAAGCCGCGAGGGCAATCCCGCCTGCGACTGCCGCTGCGCTTCCGCCACTGCTCCCGCCCGGAGTGCGAGAGGGGTCGATGGGGTTGAGCGTCTTCCCATAAATGCTACTCTCTGTCGTGCTTCCCATGGCGAATTCGTCCATATTTGCGCGCCCAAACGCACTCATACCCGTCTCGTGCAGTCGCTCAATCACACCCGCATTATACGGAGCGATATACCCCTGTAAAATCTTGCTCCCGCAAGTGAGCTCGATTCCCCGAATGCTGATGTTATCTTTGATGAGAATCGGGATTCCCGCCTCATTTGTGTCAAAAAGCTCGCCGACATAAGCGTTTAATTCACTCTTTGCCACCTTTTCTCTAATCTCATCTTTGAGCTCTGTAATTCCCTTTTTATCGAGCTTTAACGCATCTTTTAAGCTAATCATTTTCGCACCCATTCTTACACCTTTGTATAAAATTCTTTCACATCGCTCATGCGACTTCCCATTCCCAAAAGCACCATATCCGCAAGCACAAGTGCCATAAGTGCCTCGCACACGACACTTCCACGCACAGCCACGCACGGATCATGCCGCCCTTTAAGCTCAAATTCCACCTCCTGCCGCGCCTCATTTAGGCTCTTTTGGGGTAGAAATATCGAGGGCGTGGGCTTGAAATAGACTCGCGCCACGAGCTCCTCGCCATTACTGATTCCGCCTAGGATTCCCCCCGCGTGGTTGCTCATAAAGCCCCCTTGCCGCAAGGAATCGTTATTCTCACTTCCTCTAAGCTGCGCGGCGCGGATTCCCTCGCCGATTTCGACGGCTTTCACGGCATTTAACCCCATGAACGCGCTTGCCAAAGCCGCGTCCAATTTGTAATAAAGCGGCTCTCCCAGTCCGATAGGAATCGCACCGGCACGCACCTCCACCGCCCCACCGATAGAATCGTGCTCCTTGCGCACTCGCTCAATTTCACTTTTAAAATCTGATTCCCGCACGGAATCAAGCGCGTAAATCTCACTTTTTCGCGCATAATCAAAATCGCGCTGCTGCGTTATAAGTTCGCCTACTTGGAAGATTCCCGCTTTTATCCCGATTCCTAGCTCTTGTAAAAATAGCTTTGCCACCGCGCCGCCCGCGACCCTAGCCGCACTCTCGCGCGCGCTACTTCGCCCACCGCCGCGATAATCGCGCAATCCATATTTGTGAAAATAGGTAAAATCCGCATGTCCGGGGCGAAAAATGTCCTTAATGTCCTCATAGGACGCGCTTTTTTGATTCTCATTCCTAATAAACATCGCAATAGGCGCACCGGTGCTCCTTCCCTGAAAGATACCGCTTTGAATTTCGACACGATCCGCCTCTTTTCTGGGCGTCGCATAAGTGCCTCCAGGTCGCCTCCGAGCCATTTCGGCATTTAAAAACTCCTCGCTAATCCCAAGCCCTGCAGGCACGCCATCAATCACGCAGCCGATTCCCGCACCATGCGATTCCCCGAAAGTGGTCAGGGCAAAACGTTCTCCCATTCTATTCATTGCGACTCCCTTTGTGCGGATTCTTTAGACGAAAACACCTCTAAAGCCAGCCTAGCCGCCTCTTGTTGTGCCTCTTTTTTGCTTCCGCCCTTTGCACGAGCATACTCCTGCCCCAAAATACAAACCGAAACTTCAAATTCCTTTTTGTGATCAGGACCGCGTGCGTCTAAAATAAGATACTCGGGCGTCTCGCCGAATTTCGCCTGGGTTAGCTCCTGTAAAGAGGTCTTGTAATCCCTAAAAAGCGAGATTAGATCAATTTTAGGATAGACCTTTTCTAAAAGCCGATAGACAATCTCGCGCACGGGAGAGAGCCCCACCTCAAGATAGACCGCGCCCATGCTCGCTTCAAAGGCGTTTGAGAGGAGCGAGGGCTTTTGACGACCTTTGTTGTTCTCCTCAGCGACGGAGACAAAGAGATACCGCCCCATGTTCAGCTCCTGTGCAAGCCGCGCAAAGCCCTTTTCATTCACGAGCGAAGCGCGCATTTTAGAGAGCTCGCCCTCATCGGATTTTGGGAATCGCAAAAAGAGAAACTCGCCGATCACCAAATCAAGCACCGCATCGCCTAGAAACTCGAGCCGCTCGTTATTATAGGGCTTTTTGTAGCTTTTATGCGTCAGAGCTTCAATGAGTAATTGCTTATCCTTAAAGCTATACCCAAGCTGCTCTTCAAACTCTTTTAACATCGTATCCATGCCATTTCCTGCCGTTTTACTCATCGCTTTTAGTGGATTTTTTATACTTCTGCGCCTCGCTTTTTGCAAGGCAATCACACCGCTCATTTTCTGCGTGCCCATCGTGTCCTCGCACCCACGTCGCGCGGATTTTGTGCGCTTTGGCAACAAGGACATACTCCCGCCACAAGTCGGAATTCTTCACTTTAGCAAAATCCCTCTTTAGCCACGATTGCAGCCACTCGTTAATCCCCTTCACCACATACGAGGAATCGCTGATAATCTCCACCGCGCAGGGCTCTTTTAGCACTTTGAGCGACTCGATGACCGCGCGCAATTCCATGCGATTATTCGTCGTCTCCGCCTCGCCTCCCGTGATGATTCGCTCGCTCTCTTTGTATCGCAAAATCCCGCAATACCCTCCGGGTCCCGGATTCCCCAAAGAGGAACCATCACAAAAAAGAGAAATTTGCTTCATTGCGACTCTTGCGAATTTTTAGGACAAGATTCCCGCTCAAAAGCTCCGCACATGAGGGGCAACGCTCGAAATCCACAGGGAAGATTCCCTTGCACGCGTGGCAATGGTATTCAAAATCCAAATCAGCCTTTTGTGCGCAATGGCGATTAATCACGCGTAATGCCTCGAGCTCAAAACGCTCGCAAACCGCCTCATCATCGATATAACCCTTCGCTCGATAGAGCTCCAAAAGCGCGCTGTTTTGCTTGATAGTCTCAAAAGAGAGCTGCTCTTTGGGGAGATTCCACAAAATATCCGCCACTTCGATGATTTGAGGAGTTTTGCCCACGAGCTCCCAAAACATTACCATATCAAAACCCCTAAAATAGCTGAGAATCAGGCGCAACAACCGTGGCTCGCGCGCTAGCCACACAAGAAGCTCGCTATTTCGCCGCTCCATCGGGATAAAGGAATCGGCTAAAAGCCTCTTTACACTCAAATAGGCATAATTAAGCATAATCTCCTCGCGGGAATCAAGAAGCTCAAGCAGGCAATCTAACGCCTCCAGAGCCTCATCAAACTGCCCGAGTTTCTCGCATGCCTGCATAAGCAAAAAGAGCACATGCGAATTACGTGGCATGTTTTTTAAAATTTCCAAAAATATCTTCTTTGATCGTTCTAGGAAACCGGCTCGTAAATAGGTCTCTCCAAGCGATTCGAGCAGAAGAAGCCGCTCTCTTAGCTCGCACGGATGTTCCAAAATCGCCAAGTAAATTTTAATCGCCTTGTCGTATTCGCCCGCCTTCTCGTAAATCTTTGCGAGGTAGCGCAACGCCAAAGGGATATGTTCGCCCTGCCCCATGAGGAGCTGCGCCTCTTTATCTACACCGGAGTATTCAAACGCGCGCGCGAATCGCTTCAGCGACTCCTCTTTGTGTTTTTGCGTGCGCAGATTCCATACGTGCGTCACAATAGAGATCGTCGCAACCAACAGGACAAGAATGATGATCCCAAAAAGCGGATCGCGATGTTCAAAGAGTAAACCACCCATAAAGTAGTGCTTTTTATTCGGATTTTTGGGCTCATTATACCGCGAGGATATTAAAGCTAGGTAAGCACAAAGCCGAGAATTTGGACAAAAGTTTGGATAAAATCGCGCCATGATTAGCAGGGAATCCATCGAGCAGCTCAAACAAATCGTCAATATCTCCGATGTGATTGGCACCTATCTGGAGCTATCTAAAAGCGGGGCAAGTTTCAAAGCTCTCTGCCCATTTCATGGCGAGAAAACCCCGAGCTTTGTCATTCACCCGCAAAAGGGCTTTTATCACTGCTTTGGCTGCGGAGCGAGCGGCGATGCGATCACGTTCATCATGGAATATGAGAAACTCACCTATCCTGAGGCGATTGAGAAGCTCGCGAGCATTTACAACTTCTCGCTTCACTACACGCAAGGGGAGAAAACCCCCGTAAAAAGCACGCTTTTGGAGCGCCTCAAGGGCTTTTATCAAAGTCGCCTCGAGCATAGCAGCGCGCTTGCTTATCTTAAGAATCGGGGCGTGCATGAGAATATGATTGAGCGTTTTGAGCTCGGATATGCGCCTATAGGAGCGGAGAGTATCCGCTTTTTGGAGGCTGAGTTTTTCTCCAAAAAGGAGGCGTTGGAGCTTGGTGTAATTGCTGAGGAGAGCGGGCGAGCCTACGCGCGATTCTCCGAGCGACTCATTTTCCCAATCTACTCTCCCACGCGCCTAGTGGGCTTTGGCGGGCGCACTTTGGGGAATCACCCGGCAAAGTATATCAACTCGCCCCAGACCAAAATCTTCAACAAATCTCGCCTCCTTTATGGCTATCATCTTGCGCGAGATTTCATCGCCAAAGAGGGGAAAATCATCGTCTGCGAGGGCTATTTGGATGTAATTTTGCTCCATCAAGCAGGATTTCAAAACGCCGTAGCCACGCTTGGGACAGCCCTAACCCCCGATCACATTCCCTTGCTTTCAAGAGGCGAGCCTAAAATCTTGCTCGCTTATGATGGAGACAAGGCGGGAATCGCCGCTGCACTCAAGGCTTCAAAGCTGCTCGCAACGCATGGCAAAGAGGGCGGTGTGGTGCTCTTTTTAGGCGGGGTCGATCCTGCGGATATGGTCGCGCAAAAACGCATAGAGGAGCTAAATACGCTGCTGTTGCGACCGATTCCCTTCATTGAATTTGTCTTGCAAAAAAGCGCGCAATCTTACGACCTCTCCGAGCCTCTGCAAAAGGAGCTCGCGCTTAAGGAGTGCGGCGATTTCCTACGCTCGCTCTCGCCTCTTTTACAGGAGGAGTATAAGCCCCTGCTCGCCTCACTTTTAAAGATTCCCTCCAAGCTTATTAAAAGCACCAAAGTTGCGCGCGCGATTCCCCAAAATGCGGAGAGTGGAGCTTATGGCGGCGAGCTTGCTGAGGCGTGCTTAATTAAGACGATTTTACAAACGCCTGCGATTCTTGATTATGTCCTTGAATACATCGATAGCGAGGTTTTTAGCCTCCATCAAGAGGAGTTTAGGCTGCTTAAAGCGGGGAATCTTGGTGACCCAAAGCTGCTTAGAATCGCACTTTTAGATCAGGTCATCGTGCTGGAAGAGGATGAGATTAAAGAGCAGCTGCGCCTCATGCTCCATCGTTTTTACACAAAAAAGCTCAAGGAGATTCCCCAAAATAGGGGGCTTGAGTTTCAGACGCGCGCTTTTTTACTCGCAAAAGTGCGCATGAAATTGGAGAAACTCGCCCAAGGAGAATTAGTCCCTTATGAGAGCCTTAGCACTCTTTAGCGGCGGGCTTGATAGCCTGCTTGCGATAAAAATCATCAAAGATATGGGGGTTGGCGTCATCGCGCTCCACTTTGACATCGGCTTTGGCGGCAAGGGCGACAAGACGCAATACCTGCAAAATGCCGCAAATCAAGTCGGTGTGGAGCTCTGTATCATCGATATAAGGGAGCAGTTTTTTAATGACGTGCTATTTGCACCCGTGCATGGTTATGGGAAACATTTCAACCCCTGCATCGACTGCCATGCAAATATGTTCAAACACACGCTAAGGCTCATGGAGAGCAAGGGCGCGAGCTTTATCATTAGTGGCGAGGTGCTGGGGCAGCGTCCAAAATCACAGCGGCGCGAGGCTTTACATCAGGTGGAAAATCTCACACACACTAAAGGAATCATCTTGCGTCCGCTCTCTGCAAAGCTCCTGCCTGTGAGCATTCCTGAGGAGCGCGGCTGGGTGGATAGGGAGCGTCTGCTTGATATTCATGGGCGGGGGAGAGAGCGGCAGCTTGCGATGGCACGCGTTTTTGGCTGGAAATATTTTGAAAATCCCGGGGGCGGATGTCTGCTCACCGATTCCACCATTGCGCTAAAACTAAAGGACATTCTAAGCGTGCGAAAGCCGGTGCCTGAGGATATTGAACTGGTTAAAAACGGTCGCTATTTTATCTTGCCCCAAAGTGCGCGCCTCATCATCTCACGCAACGAAGAGGAGAATCGGAAGCTGGCGATGGAGCACCCTTTTATGGACGAGATTAGGATTCCCGAATGGATCGGTCCTGTGGCGCTGCTCAGCAAAAATGCAAGTCAAAATGATAAAATTCTCGCGGGTAGCCTCACACTCCTTTATGGCAAGAGCGAATTCGCGCGCGACTATGAGGTGAGAATCGGCGATGCTACCCTTACACTGCGCCCTTTTAGCTCTAAAGAAGAGGCATCAAAATTTATGTTAAGGATCTAAACTATGCGAGGACTACTTTTTTTGTGGCTCTTTAGCCTATACCTACTCCAAGGAGCCCCCATGAATCACAAAGAGATCGTGTTGGCGGGCGGTTGTTTTTGGGGCACGCAAGCCTATCTAAAACAGCTCCCGGGTGTGCTTGAGACCTACACTGCCTATGCAAATTCAAAAACCAAAAATCCCACCTACAAAGAGGTAAGCTACGGTCAAAGCCACGCCGCAGAAGCCGTCTATGTCAAATATGATGAGAGTATCATCGATCTTCCTCATCTTTTGCACTACTTTTTTCAGACCATCGACCCCACAAGCTACAACAAGCAGGGCAATGACGTCGGTGTGCAATACCGCAGCGGAATCTACTTTATCGATTCGCGCGATGAGGCGATTATTCGGGATTTCATCGCTAAAGAGCAGCCCAAATTCTCCGCGCCCATTCGCGTGGAAGTAAAAAAACTTGAAAACCTCACCAAAGCCGAAGAATATCATCAAGACTATTTGGACAAAAATCCGGGCGGCTACTGCCATGTAACCTTTGACAGCCTCCCCAAAAAGGGCGAAAAGCTAAGCGATAAACCCAAAACACCGAGCTTTGAGAAGCCCAGCAAAGAGGCGTTAAAAAAACTCTCGCCTCTATCTTTTGATGTTACGCAAAATTCCGCTACCGAGCGTGCTTTTAGCAGTCCGCTAAATAGCGAAAAACGCGAGGGAATCTACATCGATATCGCAAGCGGCGAGCCTCTTTTCAGCTCTAAGGACAAATTTGACTCAGGCTCAGGCTGGCCAAGCTTTGTAAAACCCATTAATCCCGCGCTGCTACAAGAAGTGCAAGATCGTAGCTATGGCATGAATCGCACCGAAGTGCGCGCGAAGCTCTCTGATTCCCACCTGGGGCACGTATTCCCCGATGGTCCGCGTGATCGCGGTGGAATGCGCTACTGCATTAACGGCGCAGCACTGGAATTTATCCCCAAAGAGGAGATGGAATCGCGCGGCTATGGCGCGTGGCTCAAGGAGCTAGAGAAATAAAAAATAGCAAGCGACGCTCAGATTCTCTCTTTTTATGCCGATAGTAGCCTTGTAGTTTTGACTTCAAGGGGACAATATGCGACGAGGGAATTTGGGATTTCAAGAGGTGTTGCAAAGGGCGTTAGAGAAGCGAACTCTTTCGTCCTTGCAACCATGTCAGAGTCTTAAAGTTAATCCCCTAAAAACGCGCGCAAAGAGCGCGACCTTTTGGCAATCTAGCGAGCGGAATCCTATCGACCTTACAGAGCTTGATAAAAAGCGAAGCGAGCGAGATCTTGCTCTAAAACCTCATCATCTCGCGACATATGCGAAAACCCCTCTGAGTCATAAAGATTTCCTCTACATCTTAAAGCAGAGCGAGCGAATATTAAAACTCGAGCACAGTGAGTTTTGGGGTCTAGAGCGAGAATCTCCGCGACCCTCCCCCGCGTATCGTCTGCTTAATGAAGCACTTTTTAACGAGCAGATGATTGCTCAAGCCAAAAGCCTGCTCTACTAGCGGGATTCCAGGAATCCGCGAGATTCCGCGCCTGCGCACGTCTTGCACTTCAAAAAATGAGACACACGCAATCCAGCTCGGCTCAAAAAGCAAAAGAGTGCTAAACGCGCCGATAAATCTCGGCATATTCACTTTTAAATCGCCTGTGAAACCAAAGCCAATCATCGGGTTTAGCGCGAATGACCGCCTCGGTCACGCTCGCTTGTCTCTGGGTCGCCTCCAAAATATCCCGATCCACATCTTCGCTCTTTGCCACTTTGAAAGGCTCTTGAAACATAATCGTATGCGTCTTGTAGTCTTCGCTGCTTCTAATAAACATCGGCATGATATACGCGTCAAATCGCCGCGCAAGAATCGACGCTGCATGGGTATGGCGCGCTCTTTTGCCAAAAAAATCCACGAGGATTCCAAGCTCTTTGAGCGTGTTTTGATCTACGACGATTCCCACATTTTGCCCCTTCTTTAGCGCGCTCATCAGCGACTTTAGCGCGCCTCGCTCATCTAAAAGTGTAATGCCAAAACGCTCCCTTGTTTTTATAATCTGCTCATTAAGCGCAGCCTGCTTTAGCATTCGCCCCACGATTGTGAGGTTTTTAATCCTCCGCCCAACAAAAAGCGAACCAAGCTCCCAATCCCCATAATGCGCTGTTACAATCACCATAGGACGCCCGTCTTTCAGAGCCTTTTGCAAATGCTCCTCACCCTCGATCCGAATGCGCGAAAAAAGCCGCTCCTCCTCCATGCAAGAGAGGCGCAGAAAATCAAGCACATTGTAGGCGAGATTGAGATAGCCACGCTCGATAATGCGCTCCTTCTCGTGCTCCTCCATGCTCGCCCCATAGACAAAATCCAAATTCGCGCGGGCATCGCTTTTGCGTCGCTTATCAAGCCGCGAAAGAAGCGTAGCAATGGCGCGTGCAAGCCTAACCAGCCGCTCTTCGGAAATCCGCGCAAGGATAGATGCCACAAGATGAATAATTTTCACCGCAATCCACGAACCCACTCTCATAATATCTCCTCCAAAAGCGCACGGATTCTCGCAGGCTCAATCTCCCCGATAGAGCAGTCGCGCTTGTCATAATCTCGCGCATTTTCGCTTCTTAACGCCCACTCCTTTTTAAGCGCGAATCGCTCAATGGGGGTGTTGCCAAAAAGCGTGATTGTGGGAATCCCAAGCGCAAAAGCCAAATGCGTCACACCCGTATCCCCGCCGATGACCGCATTCATGCGCAAAATAAAGGCTTTGAGCTCGCTAAGAGTGAGCCGCTCAAGCAAAATAAGAGCGTGATTCCTAGAGGAAATATAGCGCGCATGCTCGACATTTTCATGCCACAAAAGATAAATCTCCTCGCGCTCACATAGCCTTGAGAGCTCCAAAAATCGCTCGCGCGGGTAGATTTTATTCGCCTTGGAAGCCTCAAGCACAAATAAAATGCGCTTTTTTGTGCCGGGCAAAATCATCTCATTAACGCGCTCACGCGCGCTTTGAGAAGGGGTAAACATCTCTTTAAAATCCCGCGCTTCCAAAAGAGGAATCTCAAACGCTTCACTTAATAAAGTCGCATTGCGCTTTAAAATATGCTCGCTATAAGCGATGGAAATCCCCTTATCGTAAAAAAGTGCGCTTAAGCCCTCTTTCGCACTATTTTTGTCAAACCCTACGCGCTTATGTGCGGGAATCAGGCGGGAGATGAGCGCGGATTTGATTAGCCCTTGCGCATCGATAAGAAGATCAAAAGTTTGCAGATTTTTTAGAGTTTTAATGAGTGTAAAAAGTGCCTTGAAATCGCGATTCTTAGCAATTTTACGCAAAGGGAGCGCATGGATTTTGCTCACAAAAGGAGAATCTTGAAGCAAGGGGGCAAAACTCTCATCAACCAACCACTCAATCTCTAGTGCGGGAAGTGCGCGTTTGAGTGACGGGATTAGCAGTCCCAAATGGATAATATCGCCCATGGAAGAGAGCTTGACAAGGGCGATTCTCACGCGCGCTCCTCTGTTTTGAAGCAAAACACGATCGGGGCGGGCTTATCAAGCTTCATCACCCCCTCTTGCGCGAGGTAGGAATCGCCGCTAGGAGCAATCATAAGCATGCCGTCTTGGTATGTAAAGGCGTATTCACAGGGACTGAGTGCGAGCGATTGTGCGAGCGCGAGGAGGAAGCTCAGCCATTGCAATGTCAGCAGAGGGGGCATAAGCGAGGAGAGGTGGGCAATCGCGGAATCTTTTGGGATTTTTTTGTTGTGATATTCGACGAGAAGCGCGATGATTGCGCGATCTTGATGGGAGATGGCATAAGTTAGGCTCTCTAAAATAAAATAGCTGCCATGATGGTGGTGGTCGTAATAGCTAAGCGCAGAGCCGATATTTGAGAGCTTTGCGGCGATTCCCAGATGATAGCGATAGCCCGTATCAAGGCGGTGACGCACCAAAAGCGCGTCAAAAAGCTCCAGTGCGATTTTTTTAACGCGCTGTGCCGCACCGGGATTAAGCGAGAATCGATCAAGGAGTGAGCGCACGCTGGGATTGAAATTCGGCGGGAAAACGCCACGCTGTGAGCGCAAAAGATCCTCCAAAAACACCCCCTCTCGCACACCCACGCCGCTTGTGACCACCTCTTTTGCACCAAAGAGCTTCAGTAGCGAGGCAAAAATCAGCACCCCGCCTTGGATCGTATCAAGGCGATCCTCTTTGATACCCAGCGTCTTTAGCTTGCCGCTCTCGCTTGTGTAGATTTTGGTAAAAAATTCAAGCCACTCCGCCACATCATAGCTAAAGCCATGCACCGTATCGATGGGGTATTCCACCGCTTTCATAATCGTTTTGGATAGAGCCCTCAAAGTCCCGCCAATCCCAAACACCCGCGTGGAGCGAAAGCTCTGCGGAAGGCACTC
Source organism: uncultured Wolinella sp. (assembly GCA_963540505.1). GTDB lineage: Bacteria > Campylobacterota > Campylobacteria > Campylobacterales > Helicobacteraceae > Wolinella. Next base: position 151,777 of record CAUTMV010000002.1, on the reverse strand, counting down.
AAGCTCCTTTTGCACAAAAGCAAGCGCGTCCTTATATGAGACACATCGATCAAAAAAGAGCTCTTTTAGGCGAATCGTTCCGAGTTTGAGCGAAACAAGCTCGCGCACTTTCCCATCAACAAGAAGCGCGCACTCGGTTGAACCACCGCCGATGTCAATGGTGATTCCCTCTTTGTAAGGGAGTAGATTAAGCGCGGAAATCGCGCCATAAAACGCCTCTTTTTCGCCGCCGATGACCCGAATAGCGACGCCCGATTCCCTCTTAGCACGACGGATAAACTCCCTTGAATTGGGTGCATCACGCACTGCAGAAGTGGCGACACAAAAGAGCTTGCGCGCGCCATGTCGCTTTGCAATCTCTCTAAACTCCTTCAGCGCGCATAAAGCCCTCTGCATGGGAATCTCCTGCAAGATTCCGCCATTTTCGTAGCACCCCTCCGAGATACGCACCCTACTGCGCACCTCGCCAATAAGATAAAAACCAAAGCGACTTGTGCGGCGAAAAATCGCCATTCTAGCGGAGTTTGAGCCAATGTCGATGACTGCGGTAACTTTTGCCATTACGCCGGATCTTGAAGCTGCTCGAACTTATACTTCAGCTCTTCGACACTCTCGATATTGTCCGGATCGGGAACAATCGCATCAACGGGGCAAACGCTCACACACGAAGGCTCATCATAATGCCCCACGCACTCGGTGCAGCGATCAGGGTCGATGATATAGCTCGGATCGCCCTCTTCAATCGCTTCATTGGGGCACTCTTCGCGGCACGCATCACAGGCGATACACTCATCAGTAATCATCAAGGACATAAAGAACCTTTTTGCGCGGATTTTAAACTCATGCTTATATTCAAAAAATCTTAATCTTTATTTAAAGCGTGGGAGGGCGAGAGCGGCGAGGATTCCATAATTCACAAGCTAAAATCCCTCTTCAAGCACCACCGCATCAACCCCGATTCCCGCAAACTCCTCTAAATGCTCGGGCAAAATCCCCCCTTGAGCGATGATGAGCTTATTTTGCGGAATCAGAGGAATAAGAGCACGGCTAAGCTCGCGATCCGCCTGAGCGCGCTCTAGTCCATGATTAATCGCTAAAATCTCCGCCCCAACAAAAATCGCCTTGGTCAAATCCTCCTTATCGCTAATCTCAACAATCCCTTCCAAACCCATACGGAGCGTGTATTCGAGTAGATTCTTAAGCTCTTTTGTGCCCAAAAGTTTTGCGGATAGAAAAATCGCGTCGGCTCCATAAACTAGCGCCTCGACAATCTGATAGGAATCAACGATTAATTCGCCACACAGCAGAGGCATAGGCACGTATCGGCGTAGCTGCGTCAGGCATTCAAGATTCCCGCGCGATTTTGCACAATCGCCTGCAATCAAAAGGGCGTTTATTCCATCACACTCGTAAGATTTTGCACGATTGATTAAATCCAAAGGCGCAAAAAAGCCATCTTCGCAGGTGATTTTGGCGATACGCTTGCACGATTTCTCGCTCACAAGCGCACTTCTTAGCCCTCTAGGCGCGTAAGGATTGTAGGCGAGCGAACGCCCTAACCACTCCAGCGGATAGCTCTTTTTGCGCTCCTCTACCTGCTCGCGCACAAGGCGCGCGCACTCTTTTAGCTTCACTTTTTGCCCGATTTTTCTTTGCACAGGCACTTCAAAATAGCGTGATAATGCTCGCTCATCTCGCTCTCTGCGTCAATCTCGCTTTTAGGAATCCGCTCAATAATCTCGCGCGCCTTTTTGCAATCCCCGAGGCGATAATGCCCCCACGCAAGGGAATCGATGTAAGAGGGCAAATCCGGAAGATGCGAGAGTGCCTCCTCTACAAGGGCGATTCCCCGTTTGGCATTGAGATTATTATCGATAAGCAGATAGCCCAAAAAGTTTAAAAAAAGATGATCTCTGCGCTCTTTTAGGTAGCGTTCAAGCCGACTTTGCACCCGCTCAATGAGCAGAGGATCGCTCTTATTCTCCGCGCCCTCGTATTCAAAAAGTGCCCAAAGTCCGAGAAATTTAATGTCCCCTTGCGTCTCATAGAGCATTTTTGCCTGCGTCTGTGCCTTGGAGAAATCCCCTTGGAATCGATACAAATCAAGCAGCACCTCAGGCGAGCTCCCGCTCTTTTCCAAAAACTCAATCGCGCGGGTGAATTCCTTTTTGTAGAGCATGATTTCTACGATATTTTGCGCAAATCGCTCCTCACCCATCTCATAAAGCCGCTTAAACGTCTCTTCAAGGCGGGTTAAATCCTGCTTCTCGCGATACAATTCCGCCAAACGCATGCACAAAACAGGCGTGCAGCCCTTGATTCTCGTATGCGTCTCAAGCAGAGTAAGCGCGCGATCCTTATCCTGCGCCAACAAAATCAGTGCCGAGCTAAGCTGGTCAAGAATCTGCGGATTTTGCGCAATCTCATAGGCGGATTGCAGATGTTTGATGGCTCTGTTTCGGTCGTTTTGCTCAAAATAGATACCCGAAAGGAGCAGCTGATTCTCTTCGCTCGGGTGGGCTTTCAAAAGCTCTTTTGCAACAGAGATCGCCTCATCGCCGCGCCCTTGCAGGGAGAGAATCTTAGCGAGCATACGCTTTGCCTCTTCATCTTGCGGAACCTCGCGCAAAAATCGCTCAAGCAAGCTTAGCGCACGGGGCATTCGCCCGATTGTAAGCTCGATTCCCGCGGCTTCGTAGAGATATTCGACCTTATTCGTCTCCTCAAACGCGCGCTCAAAAGTCGCCGAGGCACGCGCATAATCCATAGCATCAATCGCCCCAAACGCCTGCATAATATAGGCGTCCTCCTTGGCGTTTTGCTTTGCGATATCTTCTTGCAAAATGCGGGAATCGGGCGAGGATTCCGCGCTCACAAACCCCAAAAACAGTCCGAAAAGTAGTATTACAAAGGCTTTAAAAAAGGACATTGTCTTCTCATCTCCTCCAAATTTCGCCCGCGATTCCCGTGCCAAAATGGAAACTCACGGCACTGCTTGGGGCGCACCTCATAGATACCGCAACACCGCTTTTTCTCATCAAAAAAGACGCACGCATAGCCACTACTCTTTGCATCAGGCTTCTCAATAAGCGAATAGCGTTCACCCACGGAATAGACAAAGCGGTCATAAAATTCCTCTGTGCTGAGCCTCAAACGTGCCGCAATTTGCGCCATTTCATCGTGATCCAAAAAGATATATCCGCTCTCGCCGCAGCAACAAAATCCACCGCACTCTTCGCACGCTGCCCCATCAAAAGCAAAAAGGAATCCCTCTTTTTTTACAACACACATTTGATGCTATGAGTCCCCGCGCGCTTAAAAATTGCCCTCACCTCGCTTGTGTGCTCCTTTTGTGCATAGACAAACAGCGGGGGCAAAATTTTCAAAACACTCCTAGAGCCCAGTCGCGCTTGGATCATTACCAAAGTCGCCTCCTTATTGCTTCGCGGATGCACAAAACGCGCATATTCGGCGTTAAATCCCTGATTTTTCAGCTCATAAAAAACACGATCGCTCTGCTTGGAATCAAAGCAGAATACGAAGATTCCGCGCGGTTTTAGGAATCTTTTCAGCTGCCCTAAAAGCTCCTTAAAAGGGAGATTCTCCTCGTAGCGCGCCGCATAGAGCGAAGGATTCTCGCTTTTTAGCACCTCTTTGTGATAAAAGGGCGGATTAGAGAGTGCCACATCAAAAGACGGGCAAGATTCCGCGCTTAGGCTCAGGAAATCACACTCAAGCACCTCCGCACAAATCGCATTCACACGGATATTTTCGCGCAAATAGATCGCCATTTCGCGCATTTTCTCCACCATGACTAGCTTAATCTCCACATCTCGCGCGCATAAAAGCCCCAAAACACCGCTCCCTGCGCCGATTTCAAGGACACGATTCCCGGGCTTTAAAAACGAGCGCGCAAAATCATATAAAAAGAGCGTATCACTATTATAAGCATAGCCATTGATGGGCTGATAAATCTGCACAAGAATCGCTCCTAAACAAGCTAGAGGGCATAATTGTATCCAAAATTGCGTGCATGGGAGATTGCGCGCGCGTTATTGCGCCGCTTTTAAGATCCGAAATCTTTAAGCAATGCGCCTATTTTAGGTATAATCCGCGCTAAATTTTACCTCTAAACAAGGAATCGGCTTGGTCGTAAGCGTGCCCGCAACTAGCGCGAATTTGGGTCCGGGATTTGACACATTGGGATTGGCTTTGGAGCTGAAAAATCGTTTCCACATCAAGCCCGCGAGCATTTCAAGCATTCAGATTAAGGGCGAGGGGGCGAAAAATCCAAAACTTCGCGTGGATAATATTTTTGTGCGGATTTTTAACGAAACGCTGGTGCGTCTCACAGGCGAAAGAGCCTCCACTTTTAGATTTCAATTCCATAATCTAATCCCCATTTCTCGCGGTTTAGGGAGCAGCTCGGCGGTGATTATCGGCGCAATACAAGCAGCCTTTTTAATCGCGCAAAAAGAGCCTAATCCACAAGAGATTCTCGCGCTCGCACAAGGCTATGAGAGCCACCCGGATAACATCACACCCGCGTGTGTAGGGGGGTTTACCGTGGCGGTGAATAACAAAGGGGCAATCTCATATCTCAAAAAAGAGCTACCCAGCGCGATCAAAGCGGTGATCGTGATCCCTAATCGCTCCACCTCCACCGCCTATTCGCGCCAAAGCCTCCCTAAACGCTACGCTAGGCATGATTGCGTCTTTAATCTTAGCCGCAGCTCGCTGCTCGTGGCGGCATTTTTTAGCGAGCAGTGGGAGGTTTTGAGGGAGGCGAGCAAAGATCGCTTCCACCAAGAAATCCGCATGAAGCACATTCCCGCGCTCTTTGAGGTGCAACGCAGCGCACTCAAAAGAGGTGCACTCATGAGCACGCTCTCAGGGAGCGGATCGTCGTTTTTTAATCTCTGTTTGAGGGAGGATTCCCGCACCTTGGCTCTGAAGCTGCAAGAAGAATTCCCGCAATTTCGCATTTTGGAGCTTGAATTTGACAACAAAGGCGTAGAATACGATGATTGATTTAAGTTCCATTTTGGTATAATCCGTGTCATACCCCGTCAGAATGTGCATTCATTGCAAAAATCGCTTTCGTCAGCGCGATCTGTTACGCTTGCAATGCACTCAAGCGACCCTCCTTACCTACACGGGAATCGGGAGGAGCTTTTACCTCTGCGAGCGTTGCATAGAAGAAGAGAAAGCTCTCGATTCCCTCTGTCGAGTCGCTAAAATCAACAAAAAAGAGAAACCAACCATTCGGGATAGCCTAAAGGAGATTGCCCATAATGCAAAAAGTCCGAGTCCAAGAGGTCGTTGACGAGACAGGTGCCAAAAGCAAAGATGTTATTGATAAAGCCAAAGAGCTTGGTTTTGACGTCAAAACCGTCTCTAGCACTATCTCTCAAGAGGAAGCCGAAGAGCTGTTTAACTACGTTTTAACGGGCAAAAGTCCGCGCCTAAAAGCAGCCGCGGCGCAAAAGAAGAAAAAGACCGTCGCAGCGCAAAAAAGCAAGGCGCAAGAGGCGAGCGAGACCAAAGAAGATAAGAAAACAAAGGGCAAAAGCTCTAAAAAAGAGGACAAAGAGACGCCCAAAACAAAAAGTAAAACCGAGGAAAAGCCTCCTAAAAAGAGCGCAAAAAGCTCTAAAACGGAGCAGTCAAAAACCCCCAAAGAGAAAGAAGCAAAAACAAAAGAGCCTCCTGCAGCTATCGAGGATTCCCTCGATTCCCCGCCCAAAGAAGAGAGCGCGGAAGTGGCTACTCCGGCTCCTTTGGGATTAGATCAAGAGCCCGTGAAGGAATCACTCGCTCAAGCTACGGTTCAAAAGCGCGTCGGATTGCGAATTATCAAAAAACGCAGCAATGAGGGCGGGCAAAAAGATTCCTCCAAAGAAGCAAAAAGTGGCATCTCCAGCGGAATCAAAAGCTTGCAAACACTCCTTGGCGAGACGGAGAGCAACTACGAACGCAAAAAGAAAAAAGAGAAGAAAAAACCCCTCGCGAGCTCTTCAAAAAAACACGAGCATAAAATCGACCTCTTAAGTGATCGAAGCCTCAGCTCATCGAGTGATTTTGACGAAGAGCAAGATGAAGTGATGCTCTTTGACTTGACGATTCGCGATGAAAAAGAGGAGCAAGATGAGGATATTATCAACAAGAGAGTCGATGCCGATAAGATTAGAGGGCAGAGACGCTCGCCCTTTTTTGAGCAGGGAATCCGCCGCTCCAGAAGGAAAAAGCCTCCAAAATCCGCAAGCACTAAGCAGGAATCGACTGAAAGTGAGATTGAGATTCCCGAGGAGATCCGCGCTTATGAATTCGCCCAAAAGGCGAATAAAAGCTTGGGAGAGGTCATTAAGGTTCTCTTTAACCTCGGGCTTATGGTAACTAAAAATGACTTTCTTGACCGCGATTCCCTTGAGATTCTTGCAGAGGAATTTGGCATTAACATCGTGATTAAAAACACCTCCGAAGCCCTTGAATACACCACAGAAGATGAGAGCACTGAGGAAGAGGCTGGGCTAGTGGAGCGACCTCCAGTAGTTACGATTATGGGGCATGTCGATCACGGAAAAACTTCGCTCCTTGATAAGATTCGCAACACCAGAGTGGCTTCGGGCGAAGCGGGCGGTATCACGCAACACATCGGTGCATACACGGTTACAAAAAATGGCAAAAAAATCTCTTTCATCGATACTCCCGGACATGAAGCGTTTTCGGAAATGCGTGCCAGAGGGGCGGAAGTAACGGACATCGTCATCATCGTCATCGCTGCTGATGATGGCATAAAGCAGCAGACCATCGAGGCTCTGAGCCACGCTAAAGCCGCAAATGTGCCCATCATCATCGCGCTAAATAAGATCGATAAACCCGATGCGAATCCCGACAAAGTCAAAGCTGAAGCCTCAGACCTCGGATATTCGCCGCTTGAGTGGGGCGGGGAGTATGAGTTCGTCCATATTTCGGCTAAGACGGGCGAGGGAATCGACCATCTACTTGAGACGATTCTCATTCAATCAGAGCTCTTGGAGCTTCGCGCCAATCCAAACAAAGCCGCCAAAGCCGTTGTCATCGAGAGTAGCCTAGAGAAGGGCAAGGGTCCGATTGCGACGCTCATCGTCCAAAACGGCACGCTTAAAGTAGGCGATAGTATCGTCGCAGATACCGCTTATGGGCGGGTTCGCGCGCTGCTTGATGATTTCGGGCAAAATATCCAAAGCGTCGGACCCTCAGAAATTGCCGTAGTTACGGGACTTAGCGAAGCTCCTATGGCAGGGGCGATTCTCGTCTCTGTGGAGAATGACACGATTGCGAGAGATTATGCCGAGAAGCGCGCGCTATACTTGCGCCAAAAAGAGCTCAGCCGCTCCACCAAAGTATCGCTTGATGAGCTTAGCTCCATGGTCGCTGAGGGGCAGCTAAAAACCCTGCCCGTAATCATCAAAACCGACACACAGGGGAGCCTTGAGGCGATCCGCAGCAGCCTTGAGAAGCTTCGCAATGAAGAGGTGCGGGTCAATGTGATCCACAGCGGAGTTGGGGGCATTACAGAGAGCGATGTGATCCTTGCAGGAGCGAGCCACAATAGCGTCATTTTGGGCTTTAACGTCCGCCCTACGGGGAGCGTGAAGAATCGTGCCAAAGAGCTGAATGTCGAGGTCAAAACCTACTCGATTATCTACGCTCTGCTTGATGACATCAAAGCCGTCCTGGGGGGCATGATGTCTCCTATCTTAGAGGAGGAGAATACGGGGCAAGCCGAAGTGCGCGAGACTTTTGTGATTGCAAAAGTGGGCACGGTGGCGGGCTGCTTTGTGGTTGATGGCTCAATCCAACGGGGAATCAAGGTTCGCCTAATCCGCCAAGGAGTCGTGGTCTTTACGGGGAATATTGCCTCGCTCAAACGCTTCAAAGACGATGCAAAAGAGGTCGCTAAGGGGCATGAGTGCGGAATCATGCTGGAGGGCTACAACGACATTCAAGTGGGCGATGTCTTTGAAACGTATAAAGAGGTTCAAAAAGCTAGAAAGCTCTAATGGAACACCCCAATGTATGAAAAAAGTATCAAGCTCCAACGGACGCAATCGCTCCTAAGAGAGTTGATCCCTGAGGCTCTCGCGACACTCTCTGATACGCGGCTAAACTCGCTTGGCGTGGTCGATGTGGATTGCTCAAGGGGCAAATATCACGCCGAAGTCTATCTTACCGCCCCCTTTGCCACACCCAAAGAAAAGGGCGAAATCCTGCGTCAATTACGCCGTGCCGAAGGGGTTTTGCGAGATTATTGCTTGAGTGCGACGGGCTGGTTTAAGTGCCCGCATTTTCACTTTAGCTTTGATGATTCCAACGAAAAAGGGAATCGCCTTGATGCAATCTTTGAGCAGATACAAAAAGAGCGAGAAGCGCGATGATCACGCCTGAAATGACCCAAAAAATAGAAAAAATCGCCGCCTCCTGCGGTTGTGTGCTCTATGATGTGGTGCTGCTTAAGGAAAACGAGCGAGCCATTTTACGCGTCTTCATCACCAAAAGTGGAGGCGTGGGCTTGGAGGAGTGCGAGCGCGTAAGCGAGCTGCTCTCCCCGCTTCTTGACGTGGAAGATCCCATCGCGGGCGAATATTTTCTTGAAGTTAGCTCTCCGGGGATTGAGCGGGCTTTGAAAAAGCCTGAGCATTTTTGCCACTCTGTAGGCGAGCTGGCGAGGATCAAACTCGCTGATCAGCGCGAAATCGAGGGCACAATCACGGCGGCGAATGAAACAGGCGTTACACTTAATGAGAGCGAGGAAATTCCCTACACTCTTATTAAAAAAGCCCAAACGTTCTATCGCTGGTAATGCCTTATGCCTCGCAAACAGGAGGGAATCTTCGCTTCAGTTTTGCCCTTTGACGCAACTAGCCCGCTAGCTTGCGATTCCCTTGCGATTCCCTCTGCCAAAGAGAGTGCTTTAGATTCCGCTGCTCTTACCCCTTTAACAGATTGCAAAACCGCGCACTGCACAGACAATTCCTGCCAATTCTCCTCTTTTTTACCCCATGATTTTTACATGGATCTTGCGCTTAAAGAGGCGTGGAAATATCAGGGACTTACGCTTCCAAATCCTGCTGTGGGGGCACTTCTACTCGGAGAGCACGGGGAGATTCTCGCGCTTAGAGCGCACAAGCAAGCAGGCGCGCCGCATGCCGAAGTGCTCGCCCTGCAAGAGGGCTACGCGCGCTTAAGCGGCGATGAGCGGATTCTCGCACTTACGCAATCACGGGATATTCACGACTATCTTTTGCGCCATCACAACGGAATCTTTGCCCAATGCACCCTCTACGTGACGCTTGAGCCCTGCAATCACGAGGGCAAGACACCCCCTTGTGCCCGCCTGATTGCAAGCTTAGGAATCGGGCAAATACTCATCGGCGCGCAGGAAGCGCACCCTCTTGCAAGCGGGGGAATCGCCACGCTTAAGAAGCAAAAAATCCCCTGCATTACAGGAATCAAGGAGGAAGCCTGCCGTGAGCTTCTTACGCCTTTTGCGCGATTTCACGAGAAGGGGCGATTTTGCTTTTTTAAATGGGCACAAAGGCTAAATGGCACGCTCGCACCGGGAATCATCAGCTCGCTCGCCTCAAGAGAGCACGTCCATGCGCTTCGAGACAGGATTGATCTGCTCATCATCTCGGGCAAAAGTGCGCGCGATGATGATCCGCTACTTGATGCGAGACTCGCTCAGGGGCACGCGCCTGATGTTCTCATTCTTACGCGTGATTCCCGCAGCATTCCTCGCTCGCTCAGGCTCTTTAGCGTGCCTCATCGTCGCGTCCTCATCGCCACTTCACTCGCAAAATTAAAGCGGTATGTAAGTCCTTATCGCTACATCATGATTGAAGGTGGGGCGGGACTTTTTAGCACGCTTTTTGACTACATCGACCTTTTTTTGCTCTATCTCGCCCCCTCTTTAGAGCAAGGAAGCGTTCATCTCCACATTGAAAGCCCACTCAAACTGCTCCATATCCACACGCTAGGAGAGGATATGATCGCATGGCTCGCTAAAGCCCCTCCAGCGCGCTCTTAAGCTCGGCGATCACGCCATTCATCGCCCTATTCATCGCACTTGTAACCTCATGAATATTCAGGCTGTTTAGCTTCTCCTTTTTGGTAAAAACCCACGAATACGCCCCTTCACCCTCAAAGCCAAAAGCCACTTTCGCGAGGGCGTGCGCCGCGCCTTTGTGGTCAATTCTCACTTCAAAATTAAGAATCGTGCTCTCAAGCGTGTGAGGCAACACGGAAGTGATGGGCGGAGGGACAATCTCAAGGCACGCATCACTAAGTGCGCGAATGAGAAGCTCCTGAAACATCACAGCGGGCGTGCTAACCCAGCGTTGCGTGCGGTGATATTCCACAATTCCGTTGCGGACGTAGCGGATCTCGTGGCGTTCAAGCTCCAAAGCTTCCATGACCGCATTCACACCGATGGTTCTTGCAGGGAGACATGTTTTTGTAACACCCTGCTCCAAATACGAAAGACTATAAGGAGTTTGTGAATCGCTATTTTTAAGCGAACACCCTCCGATAAGCCACATAAGCAACAAAACCCCGATTCCAAACCTCATATCCACTCCTTTTAAATGCTTTTTAAACGCCCGATTCCCGCATTGGGAATCTGCTTACTATAAACTTGTAAGGGCGATGAAAACACGCCTTGCATCAAAGCCCTCTAGTAGCGATTCTTATACTCGACATAGCGCGCCGCACTAGCAAGAATCTCCGCCACTTCTTCGGGATTTAGCTCGCGAATAAAGCGTGCGGGAGCACCCATAATCAGGCTGCGCGGGGCGAAACGCTTCCCTTTAGTCACCAGCGACCCTGCGCCAATAATACTATCCTCGCCAATCTCTGCACCATCCATCACGATCGCACCCATTCCCACAAGGCAGCGATTCCCAATCTTGCACCCATGTAAAATTGCCCGATGTCCGACCGTAACATCATCTCCGATCACAAGCGGGAATCCATCGCTCTTATCCGCCCGCGTGTAGTGCTCCACGTGGAGAATCGAGCCATCTTGGATACTCGTGCGATTCCCGATACGGATAGAGTGCATATCGCCGCGAATCACTGCACCAAACCACACCGAGCTATCCGCGCCGATACTCACATCGCCGATAATGTAGCTCCCCTCGCAGATGAGCGCACTCGGGTGAATTTGCGGGGCGATTCCCTCAAAAGGAAGCAACATTTAGCTCTCCTTTAGCACTCTTTTTGAGAGGCGTTTGGATTTTGCGTCCTCTTCATCGCGCTTGAGCGACGCATAGAGCGTGCTTACATACTCTTCAAAAACCCTCTGACTGCTCACGCTCTTGCCCTCGCTCACCACCCGCTGATAGCTGCCATCTTCCTTGAGTTCATGCGCTTGGACGTTATCTTCGATTTGAAGATTTAAAATTCCCAGAAGCTTCTCGGCGATTCCCTCGTCCATGACGGGAGTCATGAGCTCCACACGTCGTTCAAGATTGCGCGGCATGAGATCTGCGCTGGAGAAGTAAATCATGGGCGTGCTATTTTTGAAGTAGTAGATTCTCGCGTGCTCCAGATAGCGTCCGATGATGGAGATGACGCGAATATTCTCGCTCACGCCCTTTAGCCCCGGTCGCAAGCAGCAGATTCCCCGCACGATAAGATCAATCTTCACGCCCGCTTGGGAGGCTTTATACAAAGCCTTAATCACGTCAATATCCACGATGGAGTTTGCCTTAAGAATAATGCGCCCCTCTGTGCCCATTTTCATCTCCTGCTCGATGAGCGAGAGGATTTTGGACTTAATCTGCAAGGGAGCAGCCGAAATACACTCAAGCTTTGAGCGAGGCGAGAATCCCGAGAGATTGTGGAAGAATCGCGTCGCATCTTGAGTGAATTCGCGCTTAGAGGACATGAAGCTAATATCCGTGTAGATTTTCGCCGTGGCGGGGTTGTAGTTCCCCGTGGAGAGATGGACATATTCGCGGAGATCGTTGCCGACTTTTTTAATCACAAGGGCGATTTTTGCATGCACTTTGAGCCCCGGCACACCGTAGATGACATGCGCGCCTGCGGATTCCAGAGCTTTTGCCCAGTGGAGGTTATTCTCTTCATCAAAGCGCGCTTTAAGCTCCACAAGGGCGGTGACCTGCTTGTTATTCTCCGCCGCCTCCATGAGGGCTCGGATAATGGGAGAATTTTTCCCCACGCGATAGAGCGTCATGCGAATCGAATAGACATCGGGATCTTTTGCGGCATTTTGGATAAAACTCACGATAGGATCAAAGCTTTCGTAGGGATGGAACATCACGACATCGCTCAGGTCGAGCACAGAGAGGATATTGGCGTTTTTATCCAGAGGGGGCAAAACACGCGGTGTGTAGGGCGGATAGGTCAGATGGGCGAAATTTTTATTCCCTACAATTTGCCATAGTGCGTTGAGATTAAGCGGAATCGCATACTCATAGGAATCTTCGGGCTGGGTTTTCAGATGGGTATTTAAAAACGAGTAGAGATCCTCCCCTGCGCCTGCGCCCACTTCAAGGCGGACGATTTCCCCTTTCTTACGGAGTTTGAGCCCCTCCTCCATGAGCTCCATGAAGTCATCAGCCTCCTCCTCTTCAATCTCCATATCCGCATTGCGCGTTACCCTAAAGGGCACGTATTCGAGCGCCTCATACCCGCTGAACACTTCACCGATGAACTCGCCCACGACCGTCTCGATGGGCACATACGTATTATCGCTCATTTCGATAAATCGCGGCAACATTCGAGGAATGCGCACCATACCAAACTTGATTTCGCCAGGATTCTCGCTATTTTGTAGCTTGACAACAATGGCGAAGCTGAGATTATTCAGGTGCGGGAAAGGGTGTGTCGCATCAACAGCAATCGGAATGATAATCGGGTAGAGGTAGGAATTAAAATACTCCCTTAGCTCGCGCTTTTTCTCCTTGTCTAGCTCTTTGTAGCTTTTAATAAAGAGCTTTTCTTTCTCAAGCTCCTTGCACACCTCAAAAAAGAGCGACTCGAGCATCTTTTGCTCCTTATGGAGCGATTCCCTGATGGTGCTTAGCTGCTGCAAGGGTGTCAATCTATCCGCGCCACTTTCGCTGATTCCCGCACTATAAAGACGCTTGAGTCCCGCCACGCGAATCATATAAAACTCATCGAGATTCGTCCCATAAATTGCGATAAATTTCAGCCGCTCCAGCAGAGGAGTCTTCTTGTTCTGCGCCTCGTTTAGGACGCGTGTGTTAAACTGCAACCAAGAGAGCTCGCGATTGAAATAAAGCTTTGGATCGTTTAGATTCATGATCTCCTCCCGGACGCGTGATATTACTTTTAGTGATTGTATCCAAAATTACAAGAGAGCCGCCCCTTTGTTTGAGACACTCGCCACCCCGTGCATTTTCCTAAAATTTATGAAAAAGTCTAGGCAGTTTCATTTATGAAAAATTTACTTTCTTCCCCTTATAATGCCTCGCGTATTTGAATTGTAAAAGATTCCCGTGGCTATGAGGGCGACTCTGTATGCGTCTACTGCACGTGCGTTTCGTATTTTCCACACCCTTTTACATTCCTCATGTTTACCTTTAGGGAGTCTATGATGAGATCAGTAGCCAATAAAATATCCTTAACCGTTGCGATCATGTTTCTCATTGGTTTAGGAATCTTAGCCTTCAGCAGCTACAACACCACCAAAACCAACACACTTAGCATGCTCCGCGATAGCAAACAAGAGACTTTGCGGGGCTTTAGCCTGCTGCTTCATGAGTATTTCATCTCGCGCATTCAGACTATGGAGCGCGTGAAAGAGCTCATTCAAAAAGAGAGCGAGTTTGATTCGGATCGCATTAAGCCCATCATCGCTTCGAGCTTTCCCACTTCGCCCTTTAGCGCGCTTTTTGTGGGAATCGAGAGTAACGGTTACCTGCCCGATGTAGGCATGGGCTATGAGGCTCAAGTGCTCACGCCGCAAAAAGATGACTACGATGCGCGCACGCGAGATTGGTATCAGAAGGCGAAGCATTTGGGCAAAGCGGGAATTACCGAGCCTTACATGACGGTGAATTCGGTCGTGGAAGAGCTCGTCATCACGGTCTTTTCTCCCATCTATAAAGAGGGACAATTCCTCGGTGCAATCGGTGCGGACATCAGCCTTAACCAGCTGCAAAAGGACATGTCTGAAGTGAAGCTCAGTAAAGGCACGACGCTGGCAATTTTGGATAAGCAAAATCACTTCATCGCCCACCCAAATCCCAAAATCTTCATGTCCGAAAACCCAAAGCACAAAGAAGTCGCAGCGCAGCTTACCAAAGTAGCCGGCGAAGCTAAAGGGGAATTTAGCGACGTGCTCTATTTTGAGCTTGAAGGGAGCAAGCGCATTGGAGTTTGCGAACACGACGCTCTGACGGGCTTCACCCTCTGTGTCTCAAACTCCATAGCAGAGGTCAATGAAGTGCTCTATTCCACGCTTGCCAAGCAGGTTGCCATGATTAGCCTCTTTGGGATTTTTACCGTGATCGCGCTCTTTTGGCTTGTGCGTTTAGCCCTGCGTCCACTTAGACGCATTCAACGCTCGCTTTTGTCGCTATTTGCTTTCATAAACCACGAAAATAACGAGATTCAACTAATCACAAAAATCTCTGATGACGAATTTGGCGACATCGCGCTGCTCATCAATGAAAACATCAAGAAGACCGAGCGATCCATTCAGGAGGGAAATCACTTCATCGACGCAGTGAGCGCGTTTGCAAACGAGATTAAGGAGGGAAACTTCACCGCAAGCATTAAAGAGGAGGTGCACGATCCCACCCTAAGCAGGCTCAAAAAGGGCTTGATAGAACTTCAAGAGACGCTCGAAAAAGTAATCGCAAAAGATGGCAATGATATTCTAAACCTCCTAGAGACCTACAAAGCGCAGGATTTTACCGCGCGAATTGATACGGAGCGCTGCGGAGTCATCGCTAGGGGCGTGAATTCGCTGGGCGAAAATATCCAAGCCATGCTCCAAACCTCGCTTAAGTCCAGCAGCTTCATGGCGCAAGAGGCAAGCCTCCTCAAAGAATCAATGCGCGAGCTCAGCCAAAGTGCCAACGAGCAGGCAAGCTCGCTTGAGCAGAGTGCCAGCGCGATTGAAGAGATCAGTAGCGCTATGCAAAACGTCAGCGAGCGCACTGGCGAAGTCGTAGCTCAGGGCGAGGAGATTAAGAAGGTCATCGAGATTATCCGCGATATTGCCGATCAGACGAATCTGCTCGCGCTCAATGCCGCAATTGAGGCGGCGCGGGCGGGCGAACACGGGCGAGGATTCGCCGTCGTGGCTGATGAAGTGCGAAAATTAGCCGAGCGGACGCAAAAAAGCCTCGGCGAAATCGAGGCGAATACGAATATGCTCGTGCAGAGCATTAATGAAATGGGCGAATCCGTCAAAGAGCAAGCCGCGGGAATCGGACAGATCAATGAGGCGATCACGCGACTGGATAGCGTTACGCAGCAAAATGCCGGTGTGGCAGAAAATACGGATAAAATTGCCAGCGAAGTCTCAAGGGTCGCAAGCGAGATTGTAGAAGAAGTAAAAAAGAAGAAATTTTAAGACAAAATCCATTCCCTGCGTGAAAATCAAGGCTCATTACGGGTGGATTCCGTGAATTTCTTAGATTCCGCAGGGGAAGCACGGGTGCGAAAATGCAATAAAATAGGGCGCACGGATTTTACTTTCGCGAGGGAAGCGAGAAGTTTGGAACAGAGTGCGGGAATCAAGGGGTGCAGAAATCGAGAATAATGAGTTGATCAGATTCCCTGCGATTCTTGCACGAGTGGCGCGGCGAACGGACATGGATTGCAAGGTAAATTGCACTAATTCCTCATCCGTGCGGGAATCGAACAAAACAGAGCAAGATTCCCGCCTCCGCACAAGAATCGGGCGAGATCGAGCGAAGCCTATTTCTTCTCTAGCCTCTTGGCTATGAGAGAGGCTTTTGCAATTCCCATCGCGCCTATTTTCCTGCACACGGGAGCGTCTCTCTTTTTTTGCACGCCCCACTAGAGCAAAACTTCCTTCAGCACCTCGCGTATGTGCGTTACAGGGATAATCTCAAGCGCATTTTTGACCTCATCGGGAATCTCGTCCAAATCGCGCTCGAAATTCTTTTTAGGAATGAGAGCCTTTTTGATTCCCGCTTTTTGCGCAGCGATAAGCTTCTCTTTGAGTCCACCGATGGCAAGCACCTTGCCTGTGAGCGTCAGCTCGCCCGTCATCGCGATGTGAGCGCGTACTTTCCTTTCAGAAAAAATCGAAGCGATGACGCTCGCCATGGCGATTCCCGCGCTGGGTCCATCTTTGGGCGTCGCGCCCTCGGGGACATGCAGATGAAGGTCGTAAAGATTATAGATGGGCTCATCTTTGGCGTCGCTCTTCTTGGCAGGGTGGATTTTCCCTTCATCAAGCAGCACTTTTACCACAGATAGGGCGATTTTAGCCGATTCCTTCATTACATCGCCAAGACTCCCGGTGAGCGAGAGCGCGCCCTTGCCCTTAATCTTGATGGCTTCAATCTTCAGCACATCGCCCCCGACGCTCGTCCATGCAAGACCATTGACGATTCCCACGCGATCCTTTTTGTCCGTCTCATCAATCTCAAAGACGATTTTATCGAGAAAATCGCCCAGATTCTTAGGTGTAATGCTGATTTTATTCACCTTTTCATGCAGGATAATTTTCGCAGATTTTCTAAAAATTTGTGCGATTCTGCGGCGCAGATTGCGCACACCCGCCTCACGCGTATATTTCTCGATCATCTCCTTAAGCGCGCCAGAAGTGATACTAATCTCGGCATTTAACAGCCCGTGCTTCTTGATCTCCTGCGGAATAAGATATTTTTTCGCAATCTCAAATTTCTCTTGGGGCGTGTAGCTGCTCACTTGGATAAACTCCATGCGATCGCGCAGAGGGGCTGGAATCTGCGAAATATCATTGGCGGTGGCGATGAAAATAATCTGCGAAAGGTCGATGTTAAAATTCGCGTAATAGTCGCGAAACTCGCTATTTTGCTCAGGGTCTAAAATCTCCAAAAGCACCGAAGTAGGGTCGCCACGGTAAGAATGCCCGACCTTATCAATCTCATCAAGCACCATCACGGGATTCATCTCTTTAGCCTCAATAAGCCCTTGAATAATGCGCCCGGGCATGGCTCCGATGTAGGTGCGGCGATGTCCACGCAGCTCATTCACATCCTCTAATCCGCCTAGAGCAATCCGCACCAAAGAGCGTTTAAGTGCGGTGGCAATGGAGTTTGCGAGCGATGTCTTACCTACCCCGGGAGGACCATAAAAGCAGAGAATCGTGCCTTTGGAATCCTTTTGCTCCTTGCCACGGAGAGCCAAAAGCTCGCGCACGGCAAAATATTCAACAATGCGCTCTTTAGGCTTTTTGAGCGAATAGTGATCGATGTCCAGCTGCTTTTGCACCTCGTTAATGATGAGCTTTTTGGTTGAGAATTTGCCGAAGGGAATCTCAAGCATCCACTCGACGTAGTTTTGAATCAAATTCGCATCTGCGCTGTCTGGGTGCATGCGAGAGAGGCGATCGATCTGCTTTTTCACCTCTTTGTAGGCGTCTTTGTTCATCGATTCTTTGAGGGTTTCGAGCTTCTCGTAATACTCCTCTATCTCCTCGTCCCTTTGATGGTCGATTCCGAGCTCTTTTTGGATCTGCTTGAGCTGCTCTTTGAGGAAATATTCCTTATTAATCTGCTCCATTTTGTTATGGACTTTGGATTTAATCTCGCGCTGGAGCTTTAACGCCTCAATCTCGGTAATCACGTAATCCACCAAAAGTAGCAGCCGCTCCTCGGCGTCCACCTCGATAAAGAGCTTATACGCCTGCTCTTTGCGAAGCTTCATGGTGCTTGCGACCAGATCGATAATGCGGTGCGGATCGTGGCTCTCATCGATGGTGCGTAACATATCGGGCGGAAACTGCGAATTCACACTAGCGAGCGTCTTGATCTTATCTCTTAGAATCGCTAGCACCGCGTTAATGCGCCCCTCATCAAAGGGGAGATTCCGCACCAAATCCACCTTAGCAATGAGTGGATCTTCTTTTAAAACTTCCTCGATAATCCCGCGCGCGAGCCCCTGAAAGAGCAGCTTCACGCGCCCATCAGGTAGCGCGACCTTGCGCATGACGCTCCCCACAACGCCCGCATAATAGAAGCTGTCTTTGGAGCGATTCTCCTCCTCGCCCGCTTTGGCTGTAGCGATAAAAATAGGCTCGTTGTGCTCCATGGCGTGGTTTAGGGCTTTGATATTCATCTCATCGCTGAGGAAAATCGGAATAATCATAAAAGGATAGATAAAGAGATCGTCCTCGACCAGGACGGGAATCTCCATCGGAAATGACCCATAATTGCTTAGCTGCATGTTTCTCCTAAATTACCAGTTAAAAAGTTGTCGATACCACGGGATACGAGGGTCTTTTGAGCTCACTCCCCAAAACCACTCATTCTCTGCGCGCTTTAGGTAATCTTGCGCGGCAAAATCTTTATCCTGCCGTCGGTAGATTCTCGCAATCTCTTTATTGAGATAGAGATTGGCAAGCTGAAGCTTCAAAAGTATCGTATCCGCGTAGGGTTTATAGCGGGAATCGGGGAACTTTGCGCGATACTCCTCCACAAGCGCGATGGAATCAAGAAGCAGCTGCTGATTGAGCGTCTCTCTAGAGAAAGCAAAGAAATTTGCCTGAAGCTTTAAAAAACCGATAAAATCGGCATTCTCGCTCGTGCCAAAACGCTTCAAATACTCTTCAAAATAGTATTCCGCGAGCAGATACTCCTGCGCATTCATGTGTGCGCGCCCCAAAATCAGCATCGCTTCGGGCACCAGCGGAGAGTGGACGTGCTCGCTTTGAAGCGAAGAGAAAAAATCATCAGCACCCTCAAGATTGCTCGCTCTAATCTCGCGTAAAATCCCCTTATACCAGTATTCCGCAGGCTTGTCGTATCCGAGATCTTTCTTTGAGCAACCCCAAAAGCTCAAAACGATTACAAAAACAATGCACAAGCGCACTAGAAGGGTCATTACGTTTCCTTATTTCGACTAAATTCGGGATTATAGCCTCTTGAACGTTACTCTTTTATAAAGCCGCCTCCCTAACATCGCGCAATCTTCAAAAGGCAATTCGCCGGGAATCGGGGTGCAATTTTTGCGCGATTTTCCATCTCCAAAATAGTATCTGTATTTTGGACGGGAATCGGGCGCAAAAGGCTCTAAATGTGCTTAAAATTTTACAAATAGCTTAAAATAAAAGCATCTTTTCACATAAACAAGGGGCTTAAAATTGCTTTTTAGCATGTAATTAGATAGAATCGAGCGGATTTTAGAGATACGCTTGAATGCTAGAAGGAATGATTGATGGAGTTTGAAGTAAAGTCTCCGATACTTGGTTTTGAATCGGTCAGAACCGTGAAGCTTGAGAAGATCGATGACCTCTTTATGAAGCTGAACAATGCCCATGCCGACATGCCGATCTTCACATTGGTAAATCCCTTTCTCTTGCGAGAATATGACTTTGAAGTGCCCCTCGCGACGAAGCTTTTATTAGATCTCAAGGACGACACCAATCTTTTGGTGCTTAACATCATGATTATCCACACTCCGCTTGAGAACTCCACAATCAACTTCCTCGCGCCCGTCATTTTTAACTTTGACAACAAAACCATGGGGCAGGTTGTTCTTGAGAGCAATCGCTACCCAAATTACGGGCTTGCCGAAGTGATCTCCTCTTTTTTCAGCGAGGATATTCCCACGCCACAGCAGTAAAATGGCGCAGACACTCACCATTTATGGCTACGGGAAAATGGCGCGCGCGATTGCGCTTGGGCTAAACGGGCGATTCCCTCTTGAGATTACCGGGCGCAATCAAGAAAAAATCCTCGCTTTTATTGAAGAAAATCATCTCCACGCCGTTTATGTGCCGCTCAAAGAGCTTAGCCTAGCCAATCGGCACATCATTTTGTGCATTAAGCCTCATGCCCTGCGCGAATGCGTCTCTAAGAATTGCTCGCTAATTCCTTTGGAATCTACCCAAAGTGCGGAAGCCATCTACTCGATTCTTGCGGGTGTTAGCATTGAGGAGCTCAGGCGTGCGATTCCCTCCAAAGGCTACGTCCGTGCCATGCCTAATATCGCCGCAGAGCTTCACGCCTCTAGCACCGCATTATACGGCGATGATTCCCTTAAAGAGTTCGCGCTCACGATCTTTTCCACGCTCGGGGACGCGCTGTGGCTTAATCGGGAATCTAAGCTCAACATCGCTACTGCCCTTGCAGGAGGCGGTCCAGCCTATCTTGCGCTCGTGGCTGAAGCCCTTATCGACGCGGGTGTGCGCGAGGGATTGAGCCGAGATGAATCTGTCTCGCTCACATGTACGCTTTTTAGCGGATTCTCCGCTTTGCTTCAATCTCGCCACCCAGCCCTAATTAAGGAGCAGGTCGCTTCGCCCGCAGGCACGACATTTGAAGCACTTGCACTTTTAGAGCGCGCGGGAATCCGCGGGAGCTTCATCGACGCCGTGCATGCAGCTACGCTAAAAAGTCGCGAGCATTAACCTCCCCCCCCCCTCGAAAATGAAGCTGTTTGCCATCATAGGCGCGAGTGCGAGCGGCAAGAGCGAGCTCGCCTTAAGTCTTGCACGCGCGCTGGAATGCCCCATTTTTTCGCTCGATTCCCTATCAATCTATCGCGAAATTGACATCGCCTCGGCTAAGCCCTCCCTCAAAGAGCTATCTGAAGTGCGCCATTTTGGGATTAATCTTCTCGCGCCCTCTGAGAGAAGCAATGCCGCACTTTTTGTGAGGGAGTTTCACAAAGCTCTGGAGGAATCGCAAAATGCGGGGAAGGCTGCGCTGATTCTTGCGGGAGGGACGGGGTTTTTCCTTAAAGCAATCCTTAGCGGACTCTCGCCCACGCCATTTCTCACGCAAGAGCACCACGCGAGAATCGGGCAGTTCATGAGCAATCCCGCCGAGGCATTTGCCTTTTTAAAGACCCTTGATCCGCACTTTTGCGCCACGATTTCTCCGCACGATTCCCATCGCATTAGGCGGGGAATCGAGATCTATGTGGGGAGTGGGATTATCCCTACGGAATGGTTTAGATTGCACCCGCCAAAGCCCCTAGAATACGACATTCCTACCTACAACCTCATCATAGAGCGCGAAATTTTATTGGAGCGGATCAAAAAGCGCACCGAGGGCATGATTGCGCGCGGATTAATCGATGAAGTTCGCACGCTGGAGAGCCGATACACTCGCGCTCCGCAGGCGATGAAAAGTATCGGGATCCTCGAGACGCTTGCCTATCTCGATGGGACGCTAAAGCGCGATGAACTCGCTCCACTTATCACGACGCACACCGCGCAGCTCGCAAAGCGACAAACGACCTTCAACAAAACGCAACTTCGCACATATGATTTACGTGCAGAGGAGATTTTTGAGGCAATTTTACGCGCGATGGACGCTTAAAAGCGGCGCATCTAATCGACTCTGACCAAAACTACCATGCAGGCGTGATAGGATTCTCATAAGAGAAGGAGCGCAAAATGGCGATCGATTTAGAAAAAGCACTCAAAAGTGCCTATCCTAAGCTATTTGAGAAATATCCAAAATTCATCACCAGCGCATTTGTCGCGCTCTTTAAATGGCTTTTTTGTCAAGATTTTTTCAACGCCTTTATTAGGGAGCACTGCGAAAAAGACGGAATTAGCTTCTCAAATGCCGTGTTGGAACGCTTTAATTTCCGCTATTTTGTCGATGAAGAAGATATTGCGAATATCCCGGAAAACGGCAAAGCAATCTTTATCTCAAATCATCCGCTTGGAGCGTTAGATTCCCTCTCTTTGGTAAGTCTCATCGGTCGCGTACGCCCTGATGTGAGAATCCTCGCTAATGAGCTACTCTATAAAATAAAGCCGCTGCAAAATGTCCTGCTCCCCGTTGATAATGTTACGGGGAAAAGTGCCAAGGAATCGGTGCGCCTCATCATGCAAGCACTAAAAGATGAAGAGGCGATTATTATCTTCCCCGCAGGTGAAGTCTCGCGCCTAGGGCTTACAGGAATCAAAGATGGCGCGTGGAAAGAGGGCTTTTTGCGCTTTGCTAAAAGAGCGCAAGCTCCGATTATCCCTATCCATATCAAAGGGCGAAACTCATGGCTTTTCTATGCGGTTTCACTCATCTATAAGCCCATGGCTGCGCTACTTTTAGCCCATGAGATGTTCGCGAATCGCAACAGGAGTATCCGTATCAAAGTGGGCGAGATGATCCCTCGTGAAAATCTCACTTCTAGGGAGATTGAGCCTCGCA
This sequence comes from uncultured Wolinella sp., assembly GCA_963540505.1. Classification (GTDB taxonomy): domain Bacteria; phylum Campylobacterota; class Campylobacteria; order Campylobacterales; family Helicobacteraceae; genus Wolinella. The sequence continues at coordinate 129,392 of CAUTMV010000002.1, read as the reverse complement.
CCGAAATCATGTTGCTTAAAAAACATCTCTATGCACTTGGGCGCAAAAAGCAGGGAATCTTCCGCACGCAAAAGTGTATCGCCCATGCGCAAAATCCCCTTGATGTGCGCAAAGAAATTTTACAAGCAGAGCGACTGGGTAAAACACGCGATCACAAAAGTATCTATCTTGCGTCCTGCAAAACAAAAACGCCGCTACTGCACGAGATTGGACGATTGCGCGAACTATCCTTCCGCATGGTGGGCGAGGGGACGGGCAAGAGAATCGACATCGATTCCTATGATTTTACATACCGCCACTTAATCTTGTGGGATGAAGAGAGTTGCGAGATTATCGGCGCATATCGCGTAGGCGAGAGCGAATATTTAAGGAATCTACCACAAAAAAGCCCCTTTTATACGCAGACACTTTTTGATTACCACGCGGGTTCTGAATACCTCCTCACGCGCTCTATCGAGCTTGGGCGCAGTTTCGTGCAGCCTAAGTTTTGGGGAAGCAGGGCGTTAGATTATCTGTGGTATGGGATCGGTGCGTATCTGCGCAAATATCCTAAAACACGTTATCTATTCGGCCCTGTGAGCCTGAGTGCGAGCTATCCAAAAGCCGCAAGAGAGATGATAATCTTTTTTTATAAGCGCTATTTTGGCGGCAAAGAGGGAATCGTCTCATCAAAAAATCGCTACCTCTTCACCAAACAAGAGGAACAGGAGTGCTCTAGGCTATTTTCAGGCGGGAGCTATGAGGCGGATCTGAAGATACTAAAAGAGCAGCTGGCGCATTTTGGTCTCTCTATTCCCACGCTTTACAAGCAATATGGCGAGCTATGCGAAAAGGGAGGCGTGCAGTTTTTGGACTTTGGAATTGATAGGGATTTTGAGAGCTGCATTGATGGCTTCATCGTCATAGAGGTGGATAAAATCAAGCCAAGCAAGCGCGAACGCTACATCAACGAGCCAAAATAACCTACTTAAATATCACTAAAGCGTGGCGATTCCTGGCTGCGGATTCCCAAGCTTTATGATATTTGTTTATCTTATTTTTTAAGCTGCCGATGTAACTATATGTGCATTATAAATAAGGGAAAATCATGAACTCTGTTACATTTAATTCACTAGGGACACAAAATTTCACACGAGTCTCTGAGGAGGCGATACGGCGCGCCAATAAAAAGAGCAACATCAAAGAAGAGCCAATCTCATACAAAGGGACTTTAGAAGTCGGAAAACTCACGGAAGAGAGCGAGGAGGTAAAGTTTAAGAAGTTTTTCAAGGCATACGATTCCCACCTACGCGAGATTAAAAGCTCGGGCGGACACCTTTCTAGGTTTATGAAGGCGGGCGACACGGTTGATTTAGCGCACATTAAGGGGGCGAAAATCTATCTTGATCTTAATGGCGATGGGAAATTGCGCGATAGTGAGCGATTGACGCTCGCACAACTCGCCAATCTTGATGAAAATAATGATGGGGTATTGAGCAAATCCGATAAATTCTATAAAGATATTAAAGTGGAGTTTGAGGGGAGCGAGGGCGAGAAGAAAATTATCGCTCTTCGTGATTTGGTCGATACGCTCAACTTGGCAGACTATTTTGATGAAAGCGAAATCGCTTGGAACAACAAGCTTATTGAGGAGCAGAGGCAGGCACTAAGGCGCGCGAAAGACAGCGGCACTTCGGGGCTTGGTCTCTCTTTTGAGGGTGGAGAGGGTATGCCTCAACCCCAAAAAATCGACGCGCGGAAGAGTGCTAAAGGGGGCATGTTTTTCCAAGAAAGCACATTTTGGATTAATCCCATAACCGATAGAAACGAGTGGAGAACCAATCCTTACGATTCCCGTCGTGCGACGGAGGGACTCAATCCTTTTGCGGGAATCAATAACAAAGAGACGTTCAAAGTCGCGAGCGAGAAAAAAATTGACGCGCTTTTCCAAGCCGCGGGAGTGAAAAAGGGCGAATGGCTCGATCTTAGAGGCACGGAAGCTTTAGGGATTAGTTCGGAGATTTTCAATCTGGGCTATGAGAAGCTTGATGCGAATAATCAAAAGTATATTCAGAAATTTAACGCACAAAAACGCTTTGGCGATAAGCTCTATGCGGGATATGGAATGCATGGCGATGCCATCAAGAATCCGAGCGATAGTGAGAAGGGCTACTATCATCACATCTTTAGCGAATCCAACAAACAAAGCTATGAGGAGATCCTCCAAAAGGAGTTTGAACGATGGGATAAAACCTATAAAAAACAGGAAAATGTCCGCGCGCTTGAAAATAGCCGTCTCCACAAGGAGATGAAAGAGCTTGGGCTAAGCGGGAAGAATCTCAAGCTCATCGAGAGCTTTGGTGCTCGCCAAAGTGATCTTGAATTCACGAGCCTCACGGGTATGAGCTTCAATAAAGAGAATATCGCAGCGGCACGAGACGCCGCCAAAGGGGGCAATCTGGCGGCGAGCTTTGCTGATATTGACGTGGTGGAGGCGATTAAGCAAGATGAGGACGGGGGCTATGTTTTGAAATTTGACAGCGGGCGCACCATTAAGGTCAAGGAGCTCTTCTATCAAGATGAAGATACGCTTAAAATCGAGCACCAAAGCTCTGCGTTCAATACGCGCGCGCTTGAAGCACTCATGGGAGGCAGAAGCCTAAAAGAGTATCGCGCCTAAATTTGTAGGAATCGTAGGAATCGCTTAAAAATCATACGGGAATCGCGCAAAAATCTAAATGTGATCCCGTATTTTGCACTTTTTGCTTAACCTTACGCCTCAAAACCGAGCGGATTCCCGCTATATTTGCGTCCGATTCTTGCGATTCTCTCGGACTCCGGCGGGAATCTGTGCCGATTCTAATGCCAGTTCCCGTGCTATTTCTCGTCGATTCCCTGCGTTTTAGTCAAAGAGCGACCCCTCGCGCACATAAGGAAGCATAAACAGCTCATAAGTTTGCCTCGTCGCCAAGCGTCCGCGAGCCGTGCGCTCCATATAGCCATGCGCGAGCAAATAGGGCTCGACCACATCTTCGATCGTCCCCTCATCTTCGCTCATCGCCGCAGCGATCGTGCTAAGCCCCACAGGCTTGCCTCTATTTTGCACCAAAAGCTTCAAATAGCGCAAATCAAGCTCATCAAACCCATGGTCATTCACGCCCAATTCCTTGAGCGCATAGAGTGTCTGCTCAAGCTCAATCTGTGCTTTATTTGCCACTTCGGCAAAATCCCTCACGCGCCGAAGCAGGCGCAAAGCCACCCTAGGCGTGCCGCGACTGCGCCGCGCAATCTCTTTCGCACTCTCTTGTATGCAACGTTTCTTAAGCTTCACAGAAGCGAGCATCACAATCTCTGCAAGCTCCTCAATACGATAAAACTGCATCCAAAAATTCATGCCAAAACGCTCGCGCAAGGGCTTACTAATCATTCCTGCACGGGTTGTCGCGCCGATGAGCGTGAAGCGCGGCAAATCGATTTTGACCGTCTGCGCTGCAGGACCTGAGCCGATGATAATATCGAGCCTAAAATCCTCCATCGCGGGGTAGAGAATCTCCTCAACCGCGCTTGAGAGGCGATGAATCTCATCGATAAACAGAATATCGCCCTCGTTGAGATTGGTAAGAATCGCCGCCAAATCGCCCGCTTTTTCAATCATGGGTGCGGTCGTAACCTTGATACTCGCGCCCATTTCATGAGCGATAATATGCGCTAGGGTCGTCTTCCCAAGCCCCGGCGGACCGAAAAATAAAATGTGATCGAGACTCTCGCCGCGCTTCTTTGCCGCCTCGATAAAGACGGAGAGATTACGCTTGATTTTATCCTGCCCCACATAATCACTCCATCTATTTGGGCGGAGCGAGACCTCCTCTTGCTCCTCCAACTCGAGCCTCTCAATCTCAATAATCCGCTCCACGCTAGTAGCTCTCCGAGGAATCGGGGAATCGCCCCTCTTTGACGTCCTTGACGTAGGCTCTCACGCTTTGGCGCACAAGATCCGCTCCATTAAGATAACGACGCACGAATTTTGGCTTAAACTCCTCAAACAGCCCCAGCATATCACTCCACACAAGCACCTGTCCATCGACCCCTGCGCCACTTCCAATCCCAATGACGGGAATCGTAAGCTCCTTTGTAATCGCCTCTGCTACACTTGTGACTACACCCTCAAGCACGAGCGCAAATGCTCCCGATTCCTGCAATGCTTTGGCATCTTTTAGGAGGGAATCTTGCTGCTCTTGCGTGCGCCCTTTGATTTTGTAGCCCCCCTCAGCGCGGACGAACTGCGGCTTTAGCCCGATGTGCCCCATCACGGCAATGCCATTATCGACGAGATGAGCCACGATTCCCGCCTTTTGGATTCCCCCCTCCAGCTTAATCGCGTCCGCTCCGCCCTCTTTATACGCCCTAATCGCATTTTTCAGCGCATTTTCCTGTGTGTCATAGCTCCCAAAGGGCATATCCAGCACGACGAGCGATTCTCGCGTATGGCGCGCGACCGCCTTGGTATGGTAAATCATCTCATCGATCCCTACGCCAAGCGTATCATCATGTCCGCCAAAGCTCATCGCCAAGCTATCGCCCACGAGTAAAATATCCACCTCGCCATCAAAAAGCCTCGCCATGAGGGAATCATATGCCGTGAGCATGGTAATTTTCTCGGTGTGCTTTTTCTTTTGCAATAGAGGAATCGTTACGCTTTTCACTTTTTGCCTTTTCTCATGCCAAACGCCAAAATAGCTAAATGTGCGATTCTATCCTACTTTTGCTTGAAGCGGTTTATGGCGGGTTTCGCGTCAGGATTCCCGCCTTTTGAAACGCTAAAATATAAAGGTTGTCAGAATATAAGTAAATTTTTTGTAGTATCTTAGTTTCACACTAAAACAAGGCATGAGCTATGAGCAACATATCCTCTCTCTCGAAGATTCAGCACGCAAACATCATATCGCTCGCGGTCTTTACGATTGCGCTGATTGTGGAGGTAGTGCAATACGGCTTTGATTATATTCGCATTCTCAGTGTCGCGAATTTTGCCCTTGCGTGGTATATCTTCATTAACATTCGCAAGGTGCAAAAAACCTTAAGTGCCGTGGCAAAAATCGTCAAGGAATCCGAGCGTGGCGAGTTTGAAGGGCGCATCACTCATATTCGCGATGGCGGGGAGCTCTACGCGCTGTGCTGGAATATCAATGATCTTTTGGATCAGATCGAAGCTTTCATGCGTGAGATTAAGACTTCGGTAGAATACGCGCGGGATAAGAAATTCTTCCGAAAGGCTCTGAGCGAGGGGCTTAAGGGGGCTTTTGTGATGAATCTTGAGGGAATCAACCTCGCCCTTGATGCGATGGAGGAGAATGAGGATTTCAACCGCACTAATGCCCTCTCACGCCAGCTCTCGGATTTGAGCTCGGAAAATCTCAATCGCGGGCTTCAGACCATGCAAAACGACCTGAGCTCGAATGTGGATATGATGTCCATCATGTCCAGCGACATCACGGAAATCACACACCAATCCAAAGAGAGTAAAGAGGATATTATAAAAATCACGGGCTACATTAGCGAACTGCTAACACTAATCCAAAATAGCCATGAGATGATTAAGCAATTTGCGGAGCGTTCTCAGGAGATTAGCGGCGTGGTGGGACTCATTATGGACATCGCCGATCAGACCAACCTCCTCGCGCTCAATGCCGCGATTGAAGCGGCACGGGCGGGCGAGCACGGGCGAGGATTTGCCGTCGTGGCTGATGAAGTGAGGAATCTGGCGGATCGGACGCGCAAGGCTACGGGCGAAATCTCCATCTCCATTCAGACTATGCAGCAAAACATGGGGGCAATCCAAGAGGATTCCGAGAAAATTTCTGAGCTCGCTCAGCACTCACATGAGGAGATAAGCGCGTTTAAAGAGCTCTTTGGCAAGCTTGAAGAGGAGGCTAGAAGGCTTTCCAGCTCATCAAGAGATATGGAGAATCGCATTTTTGTCATCGTCTCTAAAATCGATCACATCGTCTATAAAGCCAACACGTATCTGAGCTTCACTAAAAGTGAAAAAATGCAAGATTTCAGCAAAGAGGCGACTTCAGAGCGGCTGGAGGCTCCTGAGGCGATCGAGCGATTTGGCAGGATTGATAGCTTCAAAGCAATCGCTGCGCCGCGCGAGAAGATCAACGCCTCCATTCGTGCCGCGATCCAGTGTATCGATGATGAGACGACGCTTGAGAAGCCCGATTTTATCGTCGCGAATCTCAAGAGCATGGAAGATGAGAGTGCTAAATTCTTTAGCCTCCTAGACGCGACGCTACAAAAAGCACATGAAGAGAATCAGAGCGTCCTTTAGGAGGATTCCTGCAATGCTACATCGGTGCTTCTTGCGCGCAAGGCTCTTGGGTCTGATCGCTTTGTGCATGGGGCTCTCTGCCCCACATGCTGCTTGCGCAAGCTCGTCCCTTTGGGAATCGCCCTCCCATAATGCTCTTCAAAAATTCCCGCCCTTAGCTCTCAAAGATCCCGCACCCATCTTGGCTCAAAGCACCCGCACCGCGTCCAAAATCTACACAGGAAAAAGCTCCGAACCGCCCTGCGATTCCCGGGAATCCTGCGCACAATACTGCCTCAAGGAATCTTACCCGCAATTCATCGCTACGCTCAAGAGGAATCGCCTCTATTTTCACGACGGAACGTCTATGCTGTGGGATGATGGACGCGCCAAAAGCTATGAGGAGAGCTTCAAAGAGGCGGATTTGGAGGATCAATTCCACTTCCCCTATCCGCTTGATGGCGCAAACAGGGAAAAATGGGAGGATACCAGCCGCTTGAGGGCTGTGGAGTTTTTCAAAAAAATCTATGGGGCAGATGAAGAAAGCGTGAAGAAAAATCTCACAAAAGTCCCGTGGCTAGAGCATTTGCAGGAAAATGTCTATCTTGAAGTTACGCAGATTAATGACATCGCCTCGCGCCTAAAGCGAATTTCAGAGGCTTTAGAGAAGCTCCCCGCGCCGCTTTTAAAGGTCGCTCTCGCCCCTTCCGGGGGATTTTACTGGCGCAAAATCGCAGGGAGCGAAATTCTTAGCATGCACAATTTTGGGATTGCTATCGATCTGAATGCAAATCTTTCGCGCTACTGGCTGTGGGATGAGCAAAGGGGCGCAGAGGCGCAACGCCAAAGCCGCGTTGTGCCCGAGATTGTCGAGATATTTGAGCGCGAGGGCTTCATCTGGGGCGGGCGGTGGAGGCACTATGATACAATGCACTTTGAGTATCGCCCGGAAATTCTCTGCTTTGCGCACCTGTGGGGAGCCTTAGAGGAATCGGGCAAGAACCCCATACACACGGAGGAATCTAATGCCACGCCCCAAAACTAAAGAGGAGTTGCTTAAGCTCGCACAAAGCGAATTTGCCATCCTGCAAGAGCTCTTAGGCGCGATGAGCGAAGAGGAGCGAAGTGCAGATCTATTGCCAAATTCGCGAGACAAAAATGTGCGCGATGTGCTGGTGCATTTACATGAGTGGCACTGCCTGCTTCTTGCTTGGGTGCGCTCGAACATGAGCGGGAATCCTACTCCATTTCTGCCCGCCCCTTACAACTGGAAAACCTACCCGCAGATGAATGTAAAGCTGTGGGAAAAGCACCAAAACACGCCCTATACCGACGCTAAAACTATGCTCGAAAAGTCGCACAAAGAGGTCGTGGCACTAATTAAGACATTTTCTAACGAGGAGCTTTTTGCCAAAGGGGCTTTTAGTTGGACGGGGACAACGACCCTTGGTAGCTACGTTATTTCCGCGACTTCAAGCCACTACAACTGGGCAATCAAAGATCTAAAAAAGGCACTAAAAAAGTATCGAAGCTCTCGAGTTTGACTTTTTAAAAAAAATAAAATAAGATTGCGCTCTTTTTTCGGGGTCGACTTGGATTTCGACGGGAGCTGGACAGCCTTGGTTGCATGTCGGCATGGGTAAGCCGTGAAACTGCCCACAATCAATAAACGCAAACAATACAAATTACGCTCCAGCTTACGCTAAAGCTGCGTAAGTCTAACCAACTCTTCGGAGCCGCTATACTCTGCCATGCTAGCTGGCAGAGATGTGGCGTAACCTTGCTAGCTGCGCCCTTTGAGTCGCCTGAGCTTTGGGCTAAGATAAGGCTGCCTGTCACGATAGTTTTGGGAGTTTGAGCTGCGCGGTAGAAAGATTTTCAACTCCGTCTAAGCATGTAGACGCCGAGGCAGGTTTGGTTTTCGGACTGGGGTTCGATTCCCCACGACTCCACCAAAATGCACTTCTTAAAACTATTAAAACTCCAAAAATAGACAAAATCACAAACTCTCAATATGTCAAATATCCGCACATAATCTAAAAATCCACCTGATTCTTGCCAGATTCCCGCATAAATCTTAATAAAACAGAGCGGAGCGTCAAAAATCGCCCCAATAACCCCTAAATTGCCAAATATTACCCTCTCGTTTTTTGAATAATTGTGGCAAATTCCGCAAAAACGCCCGCGCTCTCATGCGGTCCGGGCGAGGCTTCAGGGTGATGCTGGAGCGAAAAAATCCTCCCTTTTTTATATTTTAGCCCCTCAATAGTTCCATCAAATAGATTTTTATAAGTGATTTTTGCAACCTCCGTAATACCCTCGGGCACGGAATAGTTATGATTTTGCGCCGTGATTTCCACCGCACCGTTACCGAGATTTTTCACAGGGTGGTTGCCCCCGTGGTGCCCGAATTTCAGCTTATAGGTAGAAAAGCCATGCGCAAGTGCGAGCAACTGATGACCAAGACAGATTGCAAACATCGGAATATCCGCACGGACAAGCTCTTTAATCTTCTCCACTTCTTGCTTTAAAATGGCGGGGTCGCCCGGTCCATTTGAGAGAAATACGCCACGAATTTCACCCTTTTTGTAGCGTCTAATAATCTCACCAGGCTCGAAAGTGTAGGGGATTACCTCCACTTGCATGCCCGCATTCACAAGCCCATTAAGAATGTTACGCTTAATCCCAAAATCAATCGCAACGATCTTGCAAAACGTCCTAGGCAAGGAGTATTCCATCGCCTCAAAGTCAAATGCCCCCTGCGTATGGAGGTAAGATTCGCGCGTGCTGACCTCTTTGATGTAGTCGATTTCTTGGATTCTCGGCGCGCTTGCAAGGAGGCGTTTTAGCTCCTCTTTATCGCTAATTTCCGTCGAGGCAATCATCATCATCGCCCCTTCCTTGCGGATCATTTGTGTGAGGAATCGCGTGGGAATCCCGGCAATTCCCATAATCCCATGACGTTTCAAAAAGCTCCCAAGCGGCTCTTTTGCGCGAAAATTTGAGGGGGAATCGTTATAGCGTTTGACGAGGATTCCCTTACAAAACGCCCCGCGACTCTCCATATCGTGCGGATTTGTGCCCACGATTCCCACCTCGGGCATGGTAAAAGTGATAAACTGCCCCGCATAACTTGGATCGGTGATAATCTCCTGATAGCCGCTCATTGAGGTGTTAAAAACAACCTCGCCTACGCAACTCCCATCACTTCCAAAGCTCTGCGCCTCAAAAAATAGTCCATTCTCAAAATAGAGATAGGCACGCTTCACAGGAAGCCTCGCTTCCGCAGCTCCTCTTCATAAAGCTTTTCAAAAACCATCTCATACTCTTCCGTGCCCGCGATGATTTTGCGTTTATAGTTGGCAATTTTCTCGATCACGACATCTTCGATACTCTCATAGATTTTTGTGTAGCTATCCACTGCCTTAAAGATGACATTTTTAATAATCGTTTCAGAAACATCAAAAGTGATGACCTTTTCTTGGATTAGCAGCGCAAGAATCTTGTGCGAAAGGTCGCTATACCTATCCTCTCTAGCGAGGATAAAGCCCTCTTCCTCGGCAAGCTTTTTCTTCGCCATCCAGAAAAATTGCCGCTCATCTACGCGCAAAAACTCCATCTCTTCGAGATTCTCCTCTAAGAGCACTCGCACCCGCTCTTCGAGCGCAATTTCCCGTTTGATATTTTCCTCTAGCAGATTTTGGGCAATTTGATTAATCCGATCCATGCTCGTCTCAAGCTCAACATAACCTGAATTCACGAGGTCAATGGCAATTTTGTTTGCCACATATGGGGCATGGGGGAGTCGTAGCTTCATCGTTTGACCTTCAATAATTTTGGGCGGATTCTATATAAAATTTGGTAAAAAAGGGTTAAAGCTCGTCGCCTTTGTGCTGCAACCGCCACGACCCTCTGCTATAATCAGGAATCTAGGCTCATACAAAGGCTCATTTGATGTATGCTCATCTCTTTTCCGAAAAACGCCACTCCGGTGCAGAAACGCGCAAAACACCATTCCGCCCGCCTTTTCTTATCGATTATGACCGTCTTATATTTTCCAATCCATTCCGTCGCCTCTCCAAAAAGACGCAAGTCCATCCGCTCGCAAAAAACGATCATGTGCATAACCGCCTCACGCACTCCCTTGAGGTCGCGAGCGTCGGGCGGACGCTGGGACTGGGAATTGGCGAATATCTTTTAGCGCACGATTCCGCGCTTCCCTATTCGCCCTATGATGTCGCGGCAATCGTGCAAAGTGCCTGCCTAGCGCATGATATCGGGAATCCGCCCTTTGGGCACGCGGGCGAGGAGATTATCAAAGATTGGTTTGCTCGCCACCGCGATTCCCCTTATTTAGAGGGGCTGAGCGAGGAGGAGTGCGCGGATTTTCTCGCATTTGATGGGAATGCGCAGAGCTTCCGTATCGTCACTCAACTGGAAAATAATCCCAAAAATGGGGGCATGCGCCTCACTTACTCCACGCTTGCAAGCATGATTAAATACCCGTGGGAATCAAGCGACCCTCGCTCCAAAGGGAAGAAATTCAGCTTTTTTCAGAGCGAAAAAGCCATCGCAAAGGAGGTTCTGGAGAGCTTTGACTTAGTGGAAAATGGGAAACTTCTGCGCTATCCATTCTCCTATCTCATGGAGGTGGCTGATGATATTTGCTACGCGCTGTTAGATATTAAAGACGCCATAGAGCTGGGAATCTTGAAGCTGGAGGAGAGCAAGGACGTTTTTACGCTCCTATGCGCGGATTCCTATGAGGAGATGGAGAAATCCGAAGTCTATGAGAATTACAGCGATTTTCAAAAGAGCTCGCGCCTGTGTGCCATTGCCATTAATCGCCTCACCAATGAAGCCTTGGAGAGTTTCATTAAGCAGGATTTCCTCGTGCCTTGTGAGCGAAGCGACCTGCTCTCGCACTTTCGCAATGATGAGCTAAGAGATGGGTTAGAGCTCGCAAAGAGGCTTGGGCATGAGAGGATTTTCAACCAACCACGCAAAATCGAGCTAGAGCTTGGCGCGTATCACACGATAGGAATCCTGCTTGATAATCTGCTCCACGCCGCTTATGCGCTCCACAAAGGAAAAGTAAGCTTCAAGGATTCCCGCGCGCTCGCACTTATGAAGGAGCACGCACCACAAAAAAACTCCAGCCTCTACGAAAAATATCAGGCGGTTTTGGATTTTATCGCGGGCATGACGGACAACTACGCCACCCATCTTGCGGGGCAACTAAGCGGCATGGGAAAGTAGTTTGCGACCTAATGCGCAGATTCTCTTAAAACCGCCCGATTCCCGCCTAAAACCCCGCCAAACAAATTGTAGCGGGGGAAGGTTGGGGATAATCTAAACCTTAATCCCTATTTTACGAGATTGCAATCCACATACACAAGCTCGCATAAGATTATCGCCCGAGAATCGATAGAGATTTTAAGGACGATTCTCACTACACATAATCCTTAACATAGTATAATCCGTCGTAACGACTTTGAAAAAGCGGGCTGCTCCGTCCTTGATAAAAGTCGATGACACGGTTGGGGTCGCATCTTAATGCACTCATCTCAATACAAAAGGAGAGTTATGGATTTCACGATTATTTTAGAGCTCATCGTGCTTTTTGGCGCGATTTTCTTGGGTGTCCGCCTCGGTGGCATGGCAATTGGCTATGCGGGTGGATTGGGGGTCGTGGTTTTGACGCTTGGTCTAAACCTCAAGGCGGGAAATATCCCATGGGACGTTATTTTGATTATTGCTTCAGTCATTGCGGCGATTACTGCGATGCAGGTCGCAGGCGGGCTTGATTATCTCGTGCAGCTTGCTTCAAAGCTATTGCGCAAGAATCCGAAATATATCAACTTCCTCGCACCGACTGTTACTTACCTATTAACAATCTTTGCGGGCACGGGGCATACGGCGTTTTCTATGATTCCCGTCATCGCCGAGGTCGCTAAAGGGCAGAATATCAAGCCCTCCGTGCCTCTGAGTATTGCGGTGGTCGCTTCTCAGATTGCAATTACCGCAAGCCCCGTTTCTGCTGCGGTGGTATTCATGGCGGGGAATATGGCTTTGGGTGGCATTGGCATTAGCTATCCAATCTTGCTTGCGATTTGGCTTCCTACTACGTTTTTGGGGTGCATGATCACTGCGCTTATTATGAACTTCATGTGGAAGCAAAATCTAAGCGAAGATCCCGTCTATCAGGAGCGACTGAAAGCAGGGCTGGTTAATGAGATTAAGGCGGCGGAGTATGCCGAGCTGCCAAAAGGCGCGAAAAACTCCGTCCTTATTTTCCTAGCGGGTGTAATTGCCGTAGTCTTTTACGCCACGGCGATTAGTAAGAACGTCGGCTGGATCCAGCCTAGTGTCATCACCGGCTATGAGAAAGTCTATATGGAAAAAGATCAAGATCGCTTTGATGCGCTCGTAGCACAAAATGCAAAAGTAAAAAGCGACAAGGATCAAATCGGCGTGGAGCACCGATATGTCGAAGATCTCAGCAAGCCCACTAAAGTGCTCGCTCTCGCTAGAGATGGCGCGATCATGAGCTTCATGATGATCATCGCGACACTTATTGTGCTCCTTTGCAAAGTTGATGTAGGTCAACTCTCTAGCACAAGCACCTTCAAAAGTGGAATGACCGCGTGCATCTGCGTCCTTGGGGTTGCGTGGCTGGGCGATACGTTCGTATCCAACCACACTACGGAGATTAAGAGCTTCGCAGGCGATCTTGTCGGCGCATATCCTGCACTCTTATCCGTAGCACTATTTTTTGCGAGCATGCTACTCTATTCACAAGCAGCCACTGCGAAGGCTCTGATTCCTACTGTTATTGCAGCACTCGGGATCACAGCGGCGGACACCAGCAGCGCATACATCATCGTAGCCAGCTTTGCAGCCGTCTCCGCGCTCTTTGTCCTCCCCACTTATCCGACCTTGCTTGGTGCGGTTCAGATGGACGACACGGGAACAACAAGAATCGGACAATACATTTTCAACCACCCGTTCTTCATTCCGGGAATCCTAGCCATCGCATTCTCAGTCGCACTAGGGTTTATCTTCGCTCCTGTTCTTTTATAAGGCATTTATGCGCGATTCCCCCTCTCTTTTGAGGGGGGGGGTTAGCAGTTAAAGTAACTTTGGTGCGCGCGTTTGCACCACCAAAGTCGCCGAAGCCATAAAAACTATGTGAGTGTAGGGAGAATTTCTTAGTGGAATTATCTCAGCTCTTGATACTTTTCGCAAGCAACTCCACGAACAAATTGATCTGCAGGTTTAAGGTCACCTTTATTCATGTCGCAAACTTTTTTATAATATTGCACGCTCTTCTAATATGCACTGCACTTTTGGCAATATCTCATGACACGCCCATCTGAAACTTCTAACGCTTTACCAACAACGCTGTAAATCTCTACAAGTGCTTGGGAGGATCATATAAAATTTGATTAATGGACAGCCTAAGTGTTTAACTTATGTCTTCATTGCTCAATACATAGTCTATGCTTTCTTGCGATTTTATTTCGCGCTTCCCTTGAATGCTTTTGAGACCTTCACATTTTTCTAATTTTTTTCTAGACAGCCTATTGTGATTTGTAAATTTCAAAAATTTTAAATCAACAAGGTATTTATCCGGTGAAATGCCTACTATTTCTGTTTTAACTACAATTGCATGGATTAACTCATCGCTGATTGACTTATCTGAGTAAATATAAACAACATCTCCAATTGCAACTTTTGAAAGATGCACAGATCCGTTTTTTCGTTTATTATACCACCGTATAACACTACTTTGTTTAAACTCATTAAATAAATCAAACATCTCCTTTTTATTTGTAAAAATCCAATATCTTTTCATGCTCCCCTCCCATAAACCTTAAAATCAAAAAACACATCAGCACGCAACATAAGACTTATTCCATTAAGCTCCAATTAAAATCACATAAAAACACTATAATTTCGTGTAATTATAAAAAGTTCTCATTATTTTTCAATGCTTCAACTTTTCTCAAAAATTATCAATAGCCTAGCATGGATTGAAAAGAATCTTCTAGAGCGTGAAAATCCCCGTTTACATGGAAAGGCACTTAGTGCCAATAGGAACGGACAATGGAGATATAGAGTAGGCGATTTAGGATTTTGGCGGAAATACAAGACGATGAAATTGTCTTAATACTCGTTGATGTAGGACATAGAAGCAAAATCTATTAAAACAACTCTGTCCACGCGCCCAACTCCTGCGTCTTTAAAAATTCCCCAATCTGTCCCCGCTGAAAAAATATTTTGCGATATTTTGCGGTTTTTTTGATGATTGTGAGTGAATATCTTTTGTTTTCCACGGACGCTAATAATACCATGAATAGAGGATTTGGAGGGCACAAGGTAGGCCGAAGTACTATGAGTGAGATTTTAAGTTTAATGCTTGAATATCCATGGCGGACAGGGAGGGATTCGAACCCTCGGTAACCTTGCGGCTACGCGTCCTTAGCAGGGACGTGGTTTCAGCCAACTCACCCACCGGTCCTAAAGAGAGGATAAAAGAGTCGCAATTATATAAAAAAGAGTTGAAAAATGCCTTATACACGGCTCGCACCGACACACCCGCCCTGTATGCGTGTAAATCCCGCGGTAAATGGGTTACAATTCCTGCAATCGCGCAAAAAGGCAACTTCCGCAAAGCGCACCTTTTTCTAAAACGCCCCCACTTAGAAGATTCCGCCTGCCCCGCTTTCAAGCAAGCACCTTCTCTCTGCTTAGATTGCTCCCGGAGGCGCACTCTCCGCTTGTGGAGCCGTAGCGTTTTGCTCCTCTTTTTTATCTTTCTCTTTGCTCTCAAAAGGCGGACCTTTTTGAAGGATTGCCGTGAGCTCCGCCGCGCGTGCGGGATTCATCTTGGCAAGGATCTTACCCATGTCCTTAGACTCAAGACTAAAAAGTATCGTCGCAGCCTTATCATCAGGGAGATTCTCGATAATCGGCGCGGCTTTGGAATCCTTCATCTTGGCATAAGTTTCCGCGATTTTGTCATCTTTGGCTGCCTTAATCTGCTTCAAAAGCTCCTCATTGTTTTTTAAAAGTCTCTTAATCCTCTGCTCGCGCTCCTCAGTTTCAGCGCGGATTCTCGCCACCTCATCTTCGCGCTTTTTTAACGCCGCTTCCCTCTGATCCAAAACCACCTGCGTGGCACTTTGTAGTGCTTGGAGAGCCTGCTGCTGCTCATCAATCTGCTCGATTCCCCGCAAAATCTCGCTCTTTCGCTGCTCAAAAATCGCGTTGCACTCAAGCACCTCTCGTTCGCTAAGCTCCTGCGCCCACGCACCCGCGCTAAGCAACGCCAAAACCAACGCTCTCTTCACTTTATCTCTCCTCTTTGGTTTTGATTTGCGAGCGAGCGCGTATTGTAGAGCATGAGTGAGATCTCGTCCATCTCCGCGCGCTCTTGATTTTTCCTGCGCGCCAGCACCTTTTGTATCTCAAGACTCTCAAGATATTTTGCCTTCTCGTAATCAAGATTAAGCTCCTTAAGACGCTCGCGCATGAGCGTGCGCTCCGCCTTTAGCTGCGCGACCTCCAGACGCATCTGGTCTATCTCTCCGATGTGGGCTTTTTTAATCTCTTGGATTCTCAAAAATTCCGCATAAGTCCCAAGGCTAGGGGTTTTAATCTCAAGAATCTCGCGCAAAATCGCCTCAATCTCAAGCTCCCTGCGCTCGATGTGCCGACTAATCGCAAGAATCGCCCGCTCCATCTCCTTGAGTGCCTCTTTTTTCACTCGCAGAAGCTCGGAAAATTTCGTCTTCATCGCGATTTCCTAGCGCAGAATCGTATCATCTCGCTCCGCCCCTGTGGAGATCATAGCGATTCTCACGCCGATGATTCGCTCAAGCTCTTTTATGTATTTCTGCGCATTCTCGGGAAGCTTACAAAACTCCCGCACGCCAGCACTTTTATCCCACCCCGCAAAGCTCTCATAAACGGGCTCTACCTCGTCATATTCTTGAGGCACGTAATCAATCACCTCGCCACAGTATTTATAACCCGTGCAGACTTTAACCTCAGGGAATCCATCGAGCACATCAAGCTTCATGAGCGCGAGGCTTTCACATCCGTTGAGGCGCGCGGCATATTTGACCGCCACCGCGTCAAACCAGCCACATCGGCGCGCTCGCCCTGTCGTCGTGCCAAATTCGTGCCCTTGATCGCGGAGAATCGCCCCCTGCTCACCGAGCTCTTCTGTGGGGAAAGGTCCATTCCCCACGCGGGTGCAGTAGGATTTTAAGATTCCCACAACCTTGCCGATGTCTCGCGGCGCGAGTCCGCTCCCGCTACACGCACCCGATGCGCTAGTCGTGGAGCTCGTAACAAAAGGATACGTCCCATGATCCACATCAAGCATGCTCCCCTGCGCGCCTTCGAGCAAAATCCTGCACCCTTGCGCCAAAGCCTCCCAAAGCAAGCGCGTCGTATCCGTGATATAGGGCAAAAGAGCCTCAGCATATCCGCTCAGGCGCGAGGTTAGTGCCTCCTCGCTCTCCCACTTCACACCATAGATTTCGCTCATATACGCGTGGGTGCGCTCGTAACTTAGCACCTTTTCCACGAGCTTTGGAATGTCTCTTAGCTCGCCCATGCGGATTCCCTGACGGGAGATTTTGTCGCTATAGGCTGGTCCGATTCCCTTACCCGTCGTGCCGATCGCCTTGCCCTCCTGCGCGCGCTCTTTTGCCTGATCATACATCTCATGATAGGGTAAAATCATATGCGCCTTATCGCTAATAAACAATCGCCCCAAAAGCCCCTTAAACTGGCTCATCTCCTGCAAAAGTGCCTCAGGATTAATCACCACACCATTGCCAATCACATTACGACAATGCGGATAGAGCACACCTGAGGGAATCAAATGAAGCGCGATTTTCCTGCCATCAACGACGATAGTATGCCCCGCGTTATGTCCGCCCTGATAGCGCACCACGACATCATAGCCTCTTGCCATGAGATCGACGATTTTCCCTTTGCCCTCATCACCCCATTGGATTCCCACAACCAAGTCCGCTTTCATACCCTTTCATCCCTCTCTTTGTATTAATGTGATCAGCTCATCAGTATAGATCCCAAAACCGCACGATTCCAAATGATCCACTTCATAATTCCCTCCAAAAAGGAGCGTGCGATTCCCCTCAAACATGCGGAAAAATACGCCATTGTAATACCCCATCGGCGCATAATAAAGGGGCGAAACAATCACTCTCTCATATTTAATCCCCGCGGCAAGCTCATAGAGCTCCTGCAACTCTTGGCGCAAAAAATCGGGCGCATTTTTTATAAAATCTTTCAAATCCTTAAGATTTTTAATTTTTAAGAGCGCACCAATGCAGGAATCGTGCTCCAAAATCTTCTCGATTTGCGTTTTGGCAAAAAGCTCAATTCCTAGGTTAAATTCTTGCGCGCACAGCAAGGGAATCCGAATATTTGCAAGCTGGAGAATCGGGCTAATCTTAAGCTCGTGCAAAATCTTAACAGCAACATTTAGGAGAGCTTTTGTATCGCGATTCCCAAGCGATTCCACACCGATTTGATTAATCTCGTGGCTCGGATAGCTAAAAACGGGCTGAACATAAAACCACTTGCGATGCTCGGTGCTGCGCCCCAGACGCTTTGTAACAATCCGTGCGAGCTCCAGCGTCGTATCATTGCGCAAAACAATCTGATGATTGCTCTCGCTACTAAGCCGCAACACCTCACGCGAGCTTAAATCACGCTGATGCTCAAGGAATGAAAAAGAGGGCGTAGCAATCTCCTCAAAGCCGGCTTCATACAAAATCGTGCTCGCCCGCTCCTCAATATGTCGCTTTAAACGCGCAGAAGCTGCAAAGTAGAGCTGCGCACCCTGCGGGATTTCATGCTCTAAAATCACACCAATTCCTATATTTTTGAGATGAAACGCTGATTATAACATAGCGCACATTTAGAGGCTAGATTCCCCCAAAGCGTCGGTCTTTGCGCATGAATTCCGCAATCATGTGCTCTAACTCTGCACCGCTAAAATTCGGCCATAGTGTCGAGGTGAAAAACAGCTCCGCGTAGCTGCACTGCCACAGTAAAAAATTCGACAATCTCTGCTCGCCTCCCGTGCGCACGAGCATATCGACACTCGGAGCAAAGGAAGTATCAAGGAATCGCTCGACATTCTCTTCGCTCGCCTCCACCCCCGCCGCGCTCATCTTTTTGAAAGCTCGCACCAGCTCATCATGCGCGCCGTAATTTAACGCCAAAATCTGTGTCAGCCCGCTACAGTGCGCACTTAGCTTTGTGAGCGTCTCAATCTCATCAATAAGCCTTTGCGAAAAACAGGAGAGATCGCCGATGACTTTGAAGCGAATGTTATTATTAAGGTAAGTCTCCGCCTCTTTTTTGAGATATTCGCCCAAAAGGCGCATCAAAAACTCCACCTCGCTCTTAGGACGCTTCCAATTCTCCGTCGAAAAAGCATAAAGGCTCAAAAACTCAAGCCCGCTTTTGGAGCAGAACATCGTGATTTCTCTTAGCGTCTCCGCGCCCTTTTCATGCCCTTTGATACGCTGCTTACCACGCTCTTTCGCCCAGCGTCCGTTCCCATCCATAATGAGTGCCAAATGGCGCAAATGATTCATCTCTAGCCCCTCACATTTAGTAGAGAACTGCTCGCCTCATACAGGGGCGCGATATTCTCATCGACGCTAATCACTGCCTGCGCGATTCCCTGAAGCTCGCCAAGCTCGGCTTTTAGGAGCTCTGCGGTGCTTTGATAGAGCGTGGAGAGGTAGAGATTGCTCTCTTGCATGCCCTTGAGTGCGACCAAACGCCCCTTGAGTGCGCCAAGATTGCTAAAAATAGAGTAAAACTCAAGCTCATCTTCGCCCTCCTCGCCCTTTTTGCCTCTCATCTGAAGCAGGGAATCCTTCTCGTTTTCATGCCTTAGAGGAATCGTAAGAACCCGTTGCTGCAAGGATAGAAGCATATTCCCAAGGAAGAGAAAATCCGCACGGGAATCGCTCATACCAAGCCGCTCTGCGAGCATGCTGCGGAATCGCTCCCACGGATTCCCACCCTTTGGGTCAAGCAACGATTCGAGCTCCTCCCCACTCATGCGCCATGAGCTTTTGGCAAATTGCGCCATCAAAAGCGGCTGAGGCACAAGACGCGAGAGGAGGATTGAACCTAAGCTGCTTTTAGCCATTTGCGCCCAATATTTCGCGCCAATTTGAAGCTCCCTGAGGCTTTTGGTCTCTAGCGATGTGTTACCGATTTTAAGCATGTAGCGCATGGAGTGCGTCTTCTCTGTAACCTCGATATTTACGGGCAGAGCGGCATTAAACTGCTTTGCATTATTAGAATTTTGAATACGATTTTGCACTTCAGCGACTTGGGAGAGCTGCTGAATCATAGCCGCTCGCTTGCTCTTATAACATCAAAAGCGAGTGCGCGTTTGCTTTTGTGTAAAAATCGCTCCGCGCCCTCGCGCGTGATAAAAAACAGCTCATTCTCATCGCTCCCCATGGGATTATGTTCGCCGATGAGATTAAGGCAGATTGCGTCAATCTCCTTATCATATAGCGCGTTTTCGGCATTTTTCATCGCCTCCTCGCCCGCGTTTTCAAGCTTAAATCCAATCACTTTGAAGCCCTCTTTATTTAGCGAGCGCAATATATCAGGGGTTTTTCTTAGCGTAAGCGACCAGACTTCCCCAAGCTGCTCCTTTTTTAATTTCCCCTCTTTGAATGCCTCGCTCTCATAGTCGCTAATCGCTGCAACCATATAAATAAAAGGCGTGCGCGCCTCATTTGTGTGGGAATCCTGCCACGAAGATAACGCGAGCTGATAACTTCGCGCGCTATGAACGGGAATCGTGCGGATTCCCATCGGGAGCTGATGAAGCGCTTCAGGCGCGATAAATGTTACATCTGCACCCAAATAATAGAGCGCGCGCGCAAGTGCGTGGGACATTTTTCCGCTGGAGCGATTGCTGATAAATCGCACGCTATCAATGCTCTCAATGCTCCCTCCGCCGCTCACAGCGACGCTGCGCCCCTGCCAAAACTCCGAGCGATGAAACGCCCTAATCACCCGCTCCACAATCTCGCCGGGCTCTTGTAACGCACCCTCGCCCACATCACCACACGCAAGCTCCTTTCTGATACTACGGATAATCTCCGTGCCCAACCCCTGAAGCTTCTCTAACGATTCCTGCGTGAGGGGGTTAGCGAGCATTTTGGTATTCATCGCGGGGGCGATCATCTTCATGCCGCTAAAGGCGAGAAAGCTTGTAAGCAAAAGATTATCGGCGATTCCCGCGGCGGCTTTGTTGATGGTATTCGCACTCGCAGGGGCGATTAGATAGAGCTCCGCCCATTGCGAAAGCGAAATGTGATTGTTGCCCTCTGCCCACGACTCGCTATCACGGTGCAAAACGTTCGCTTTTGTAAGTGCTTCAAAGACTAAAGGCGAGAGGAATCGGCGCGATTCCTCGCTCATCACCACACGCACGAGCGCGCCTTGTTTTTGCAGCAGACGCACGATTTCAGGGGCTTTGTAGATTGCGATGCTTGAGCTCACACCAAGCACGATTCGCCTGCCTAAAAGAAGTTCGCTCATCACTTCATCTCGGTCATCGCAAGAAGCTCCTCTTTGCTTAGCCACTGCGAGTTTGTAAGAGAGTTGTATTCAAAGCCGATCTCCACCGCCTTGCCCACCTCGCCCGTGCGGGTCTTGAGATAATCAATCGGTGTTTGAAACAAAATGGTGGGCTTAATGATAAAAAACTCCGAAAACTCCACACTCAGGTGGGAATCATCCTTAGGCACCATCACTTCGTGTAGCTTCTCACCCGGGCGGATTCCGATGATCTTGCAGGGAATATGTGGAGCAAGCGCGCTAGCCAAATCCGTAATCCGCATGGAGGGAATCTTGGGGATAAAAATCTCGCCCCCGTGCATGCGCGCCAGATTCTTAAGCACGAATTCGACCCCTTGAGGGAGCGTAATCCAAAAGCGCGTCATGCGCTCATCAGTGATGGGAATCTCGCTCGCACCCTCGCTCACAAGGCGTTTGAAAAAGGGCACAACCGAGCCGCGCGAACCCACGACATTGCCATAACGCACGACGGAAAAGCGCGTCTGTTTGCTCCCGCGAATGTTATTAGCCGCGATGAAAAGCTTATCGCTGGCAAGCTTCGTCGCACCATAGAGATTAATCGGATTAGCCGCCTTATCAGTGCTAAGTGCAATCACCTGCGAGACGTTATTAAGCAAGCACGCATCAATTACATTTTGCGCGCCATGAATGTTTGTCTTAATGCACTCCATGGGGTTGTATTCCGCGATGGGGACGTGCTTTAGCGCAGCGGCATGAATGCAAATATCCACACCATCCATCGCCTTGATTAGTCGCTCTCTATCGCGCACATCGCCGATAAAAAATCGCATACATTTATCGGTAAAAACCTGTGCCATCTCATACTGCTTGAGCTCATCGCGCGAATAGATAATGAGCTTTTTGGGCGAATAGCGCGCCAAAACCTCTTTCACAAAGCATTTACCAAAGCTCCCCGTGCCCCCGGTAATCAAAATCGTCTTATCATTTAGCATGGCTTATCTCCTCTTTTTATTCTTTTGGGCTTCAATATATCCGAGATCTAGTAAGCTATTTGCCAGCCGCACGAGAATCGGCGCAGTCGCGCTCCCGCCGTGCCCGCCGTGCTCCACAATGACCGTGATTACGTATTGCGGATCTTCATAGGGGAGATAGGCGGTGATCCATGCATGCGAACGGTGAAAATAGTCCATATCTTCCTCTCTGATGCGCTTTTTATCCGCTTGCGAGATTCCCACGACTTGCGCCGTGCCTGTTTTGCACGCAAGGGTTACCTTTGCGCCTTTTGTGTGGGAATACGCCGTCCCGCCCTCTTCATTGCAGACTTGATACATGCCTAACCGGAGCGCGGGGAGCTTTGATTTCTGAAACGCACTCAAAGTATCCTGCGCTTCGTGCTCCTGCAAGATTCCGCCTAAGCTCTTTGCAAGGTGCGGAACGGGAAGCGTCCCGCTCGCAAGCAACGCCGTATATCGCGCGACTTGCAGGGGCGTAACGGCAAATGAGCCCTGCCCGATGGAGGAGACGATCGTATCGCCGATAAACCACGGCTGATTGTATCGCTTCATCTTCCACTCGGGGCTAGGCACGATTCCCGAATACTCCAGCGGCAGGTCGATTCCCGTAGGTCGCCCAAACCCCATCTGCTCGACCACTTTGGCGATGTTATTCATACCCGCTTTTTGGCTTAGCTTGTAATAATAGACATCAATGCTCCGCTTAATGGACTTAATCAAATCCGAGCTCCCGTGTCCACCCTCACGCCAATCGCGGAATTTCCGCCCCGCAAGCTCGATGAAGCTCGGCGTCTCAATCACTGTGTGTTCGTTAATCCCCGCATGCTCCAAAAGTGCCATGCCAATCCCCATTTTGATGACTGAGCCCGGCGGATAAGTGCCGTTAATGAGCTTATTTAGCAGCGGATTGTGCGGATTATCGCGCAGGGCGTTCCATTTCTCATGCGAGATTCCCCCGATGAAGTCATTCAGGTTATATTCAGGATAACTCCCTGCCGCGAGAATCTCCCCGGAATTCGCATTCATGACAACCGCCGCGCCGTATCGCCCCTCAAATTCCCTATCCATAATCCTCTGCAACGCCAAATCAATCGTCGTGATGATGTCATTCTTCTCTTTGGGCACCTGCTCCTCAAGAAGCTCAATCTCTTGATTAAACGCCGTTACTTTGCTTTTGCGATAGCCCAACGTGCCCTGCAGGAAGTCGTTATACTCGCGCTCTAAGCCTGCTTTGCCTACGATTCCCGTATATTTTGAAAGCGGCGTGCGCTCGATGTCCTTACTGTCCGCCCGACCCGTGTAGCCTACAAGATGTGAAGCGATTTTCTGATTGGGATAGAAACGTTTGGTGCTTGGGAATATCTTCAAATGCGAGCTTTGGAGCAGCTTTGGATAGAGCTTGTGCATATCCTCATAAGAGACGAAATCCACAATATTGATGTAATTGTGATTATAAGGGGAATCTTGACGCTTATACTGCGCGATGATCTCCTCTTTATCCAGCCCGGGAATAAACTCTGCCACCCAATCTATCTGCTCCTCCAAAAGTGCAAAATGGGAGCGGAGGCTGAGTCTGGGAGGGAGCGCGAGCGAGAATCCGAGCTCATTCACCGCCAAAGGCTCGCCGTATCGGTCAAGAATCAGACCGCGTATGGGAATGATATTCTCCGTCTTAATCATATTGCGCTTGGCGAGCTCCTCATAATAGGCGTTGGATTTAATGCTGATAAAATAGATCCGCACCGCCAAAACAATCCAAACTACGGAGAAGAGAATGGCTAGGAATTTGAAGCGATTCCTCATGGGAGCAGCACCGAAAATAGGGTCTCAAAAAGGGCAAAATAGAGCAACATCCACGAAAACTCCGGCGCATGCAGCCCCAAAAAAAGCACCACAATATGCACAAGTGCGTAAAATCCGAAATAGGCATAAAAGACAAAAATGGGCACCAGACACTTCTCGCAACCCAGAAGATTCCTAATCCTAGGGATCACGAGGTAGTATGAGAGGAAAAAGAAAAGCACCGCGCTAAGCCAAAAAAAGCCCTTCGTCGCCTCAAAAAAGAGCAAAAACAGGACGATAGGAAGCAGGTAGTGGTATTGCTGTTTATCCATGAAGCGACAAAACAGGACAAACGCCACACCTAGGAGTGGCGGCAGATAATAGAGCATATCCGTGAGCGCACCATAAGAGATGATGAGTGTAAAAAGCGCGATGGCTTTTAGAGTCTCTTTATGAGTGCTATTTCTTCGCATATTGGAAAATGTTTGCATTTGATACAATCCGCCCAAATTTTTTGATTAGGAATCGCCTCTTTGCTTACCTCGACAAACCCCAGCTTCTCAAAAAGCGACCGCTTAAAGGTAAGCACCAAAATTTCGCTGATTCCTAGACTTAGTGCCTCAGCGATTGAGACGCTAATGATCTTTGTGGCAATCCCGCGCCCACGATACTCTTCGCTTACAAAAAGGCTGCGAATCTCCGCTAACGTGCACGAGTGGATATGGAGCGCACAAAATCCGATAATCTTATCGTAATCCCACGCGACATTATACGACCGAATCGCATTTGCAATCTCATCATGGCTACGATCAAGGATGATTCCCTGCTCTATACTAGGAATCAAAAGCCGCCTCATCGCCTCCACATCGCGCAAAGTGGGCTTTTTAATCTCAATCAATGCGCCTCTCCTTGCGATTCCCCCAAAATGTCCCTAATGATTCGCTCGCGCAGCTCATCGACGCCCTCTCTGCTTAGCATTGAGACAAAACACGCATCGCTAAAGAGGTGTTTTAGCTTATGCTGCTCGTTTTTATTTAGTTTATCCATTTTGGTAAAGACCTTAAACATGCGGGAATCGCCCCGCTGTAAGCTTTGCAGCATTTCCCAAGCCTGTTTATCGATCGCCAAATCCGTATGGCGTGCGTCGATGAGCTGGATAAAAAGTTTAATGGATTTGCGCAATTGCAGGAATCGCACCAATTTTTCGCCCCACTCTTGGCGCATGTTTTTTGAGACTTTCGCATAGCCAAACCCGGGCAGATCCACAAGCCACAGGGGAATCACCACATCATCACGCCGCCAATGCGCCTCAAAGTAGTTGATAAGCTGCGTTTTTCCCGGAGTGGAGGAGCTTTTGGCTAGCCCTTTAGTTTGCGTAATTAGGTTGATTAGCGTGCTTTTCCCCACGTTGCTCCGCCCGATAAAAACTACCTCGCTGTATTGCGGCGCGGGAGCTTGAGAAATCACACTCGCCGAAGTGAGGAATCGCGCGCTTAGAGGCTGGATCATATCGCTCTACTCGGGATTACGCAAGCTTTGAGTTTTCACACCTGAAGCCTTTTGATTTGAAGCCTCTTGCGTTTGATTATTTTTATCCGCTTCCTCTTGCGTCTCATCCTCCGAGGGCTTCTCTTTGAAAGTAAAAATGAGCCTAGCCGGGCGCGTATCATCGCCCGCGACATTTGCAAATCCGCTCACGCGATTGATGATAATATGCTCGCCTTTGATGGTGTTATTTTTGCCCGATTCTTCCAAAACAGCACCGCCCTTGAGCGTATATTCATTCTTGAGCGCATCAAAAATCGCGCAATCGGAACTGCCCGTGAGCGTGCGCCCATCAGGGAGCGTGAAGGAGAATTTCACCTCACCTTCCGCCTCATAACGCTGCGGGCGATTCGTCTCGTCAAAAAAGACGACCAACTCTCTGGAAGTGAGGCGATCCTTGCCCTTAATCGCGACCACATCGCCCTGCATGACCGTCTTGCGCTCCGCCTCATTCGCCATAAAATATTTCGCCGTGATCTCCACTTGCTCCTCAGCCAAAAGACTCACCGCCAAAAGCACAATCCCCGCCAAACACCTCATCGCTCACCGCCGTTTTGAAATAAAAAAACCGCTTTCACATCTTTTGCCTGTATGATTCCGCTGCGGGAATCGTAGCGGATATTTTGCCCCTGCGCGCGACTGCCCGCACGAGTGAATTCAAAGCTCCCTTCGCCTCTAAAATAACGCCTTTTCAGGTCGTATTCTCCCTTCTGCGCGCTAAAAGAGCCCTCGCGCATATATGTTACCCCTTTGGGGAAAGAGAGCTTCTCCTCCCGCCTGATTCCCAAATCCGTGCGGAGTTGCTCAAATCTCTGCTCTTTAGGAAGAAATTGCGCCAAAAAAAGCCCCTCGATAACATCCTTATGAGCGAATCGATACCCTTTCTCGCCCGTGGCATGAGTCAAAACCCCTTGAGTGCCCACCTCATAATAGCTGAAGCGATCCAGCTCCACATAGGCGATACTCTCGTTATATGCCGCTGAAGCACCGCCTAGGAATCGCGGCTCATACATGACCACCGCGCCGATGCTAAAGAGCAGCAGTAGGGTAAAAAACAGATAAGGGCTACTCCCAAAGTGCCAAAAGCGCATCAAGCTCTCCATTACGCTCTAAGATATTCTCGATCATCTCCCGCACAGCCCCCTTGCCACCGCAAGAATCAAGCAATACATCGACCCGATTCGCTACTAATTTCGCGCAATCTTTCGGGGCAAAACTCATACCCACCTCAGCAAACATCTTAAGATCATTAAGATCATCACCGATTCCCGCGATTTGCTCTTTGCTAAGCTTTAGCCTCTCTGCAATCTCGCGCACTTTCGCGCCCTTATCCTGCACGCCTTGAAAGAGAAATTCGATTCCAAGTTCGTGCGCGCGTTTCTCCACGATTTTAGAGCTTCTGCCCGTGATAATGGCACTTTTGTGCCCCAGTTTGTGCCACGAGCTCAGCGCGAGCCCGTCTTTGACGCTAAAGCACTTCATCTCGCCGCCATTCTCATCAAAATAGAGCATTCCATCGCTCAGCGTCCCATCGACATCAAGCACGAGCAGCCTAATCACAGCACACCCTTAGTGCTGGGCATTCCCATGCGCTCATTTTTGCTGCACGCACGTCGTAACGCCACAGCCAACGCCTTAAACGCCGCTTCGATGATGTGATGGCGATTTTTCCCGCGCTTTTGAATGATATGCAGGCTGATTCCCGCGTTAAATGCGAGTGCGCGGAAGAACTCTTCGGCTAGCTCCGCATCAAAACCCCCGATCATTCCCGCAACCTCAAGCTCGCACACCAAAAAGGGGCGATTGCTAATGTCCAAATCACACTCCACGCACGCCTCGTCCATTACGACTGCGGCGTTTCCGTAACGTTCGATTCCTTGCACGGGGTAAAGCGACTCGCGCAAAAGCCCTCCGAGCACGATTCCTACATCTTCGACGCTATGGTGGGAATCAACCTGCAAATCGCCCTCGCACACAAGCTCCAAATCCCACAGCGCGTGCTTACATAGCACCTCAAGCATGTGGTCAAAAAAGCCAACACCCGTCCGCACCTTCGCGCTCCCGCCGCCATAGAGCTCCAAGCTCGCGCGGATCTTCGTCTCTTTAGTTAAACGCTCGATATGTTTCATGCCTCACTCCGTAATGACAAATGCGCCGCTTGCGATGGGCTCATTGGCGATAAAATCCCTCGCCTCTTCCTCGCTTTGAAACCCAGAGAGCAATACGCGATAAATAGGCGCACCATCAAGCCAAAAATCGCGCACAACGGCTCTGTATCCATGAACGCTGCTATTTTGCGCCCTAAATCGCTCCGCGCCCTCTCTTTTTCTAAATGCTCCGATTTGCACCAAGAATCGCCCCATTTTCACGCTGGATTCGACATTCCCGACCTCAAATTCATGGGAATCGGCGACCTCTTTAGGAATCGGAGCGGATGATTTTCTAGAAATTACCCCGCCAAAGCCGATCACCTCGACCTTTACCGGCGCAGTGCCCTTTTTTAGCATATCAATCTCGCGTGCCGCGACGTTTGAGAGATCGATAATCCGTCCCGGCACAAAGGGACCGCGGTCATTAATGCGCACCACCGTGCTTCTGCCGTTTTCGCGGTTGGTTACCTTGACAATCGTATTCATAGGCAGCGTCTTATGCGCGGCGGTGTGGGCATACATGCTATACGTCTCGCCATTTGAGGTCTTTTTACCATGGAAAGTCGGTCCATACCAGCTCGCGATTCCCGTGGAGGTGTGCCCCACGTCCACGGAGCTTGGGTAATACCACTTCCCGCCGACTTTGTAAGGGCGCATGGTTGCGCGCTGGATTTGCGGGCTATCACGCACCTGCGAGGAATCCACTCGCGTAGGATCGATATGACTGTATCTGCCACCGCCACTTGAGCACGCGCTTAAAAAGAGTAAGGGCACTACAAAAAGTAGCAGACTAAGGCGCGCGGACAAGCTTTACCTCCTCTTTGAGAGTGTGGCTGGAGCTATTTTGCGAGACTTTGCGCGCATTTTCACGCTTTAGCACCGGAATAATGAGGCGCTGATTAAGTGAAAGCGCACTCGTGCGCAAGTTGTTGGCGATCTTAATCTCCTGAAGTGCAATTTTATAGCGTTTAGCGAGCCCATAAAGCGTATCGCCCTTTTGCACCCTGTGAACATAAAAGATCTCATCGTCGGAATTTTCGCGGTAATTTTGCTTAAAACTCGCAAGCCGCTCATAGGGCAGATAGACGTTGTATTCGCGCCCTGTTACGGGCGGAGTGAAGGCGTATTTGAACTGGCGATTGTATTTTTTCAGCTCTTCAAGCGAGATTCCCGCACCCTGTGCGACACGGTAAAGGTGCGTGCCGCCTTTGACTTTCACCGCGGCAATCGTTGTTAATGCACCGCGATTAAGGAAATATTCATAATCTGAGCTCTTCAGCGCGTCGATATTGCGAAACATCATCGCAAAAGAGAGAATCTTGCGAATATAAAGGCGCGATTCCCGCGGAAGATAACGCTTCTTGCTATCAAGTAAAATAGCCAACTCATCACTCCCCGCTTGAGCGATTGCGCGCTTTAAACGCCCCTCGCCACAATTATAGGCAATCGCGGCGAGATACCATTTACCAAAAATCCCCTGCAAATGCTTCAAGTAGGTAATCGCCACTTCCGTAGAGCGCACGGGATCGCGCCGCTCATCGACATATTCATCGATTTTAAGCCCAAAGATTTTCGCCGTTTGGGGCATGAATTGCCACAAGCCCGCCGCCTTTTTGCGTGAATACGCACGCAGAGAAAACTCCGATTCCGCCATGGCAAGATAGAGAAACTCCTGGGGAATCTCCGCTTTTAAAATCATCTCTTTAAGCAAAGGGACGAATTCATACGCCTCGCCATAACGCTTCAGCAAGCGTTCCCTGCGCATTTCGTTCAGAAATGTGTTCTTCATGCTTAAAAAATTTTCATCATAAAGGAACGAGGGTTCCACGTTGAAAGTCTCCAAAATGAGCTCGTCGCGGTTGTTGTATGTGGAGTTGTTGAGGGACGCAAAAAGCATGGAGTTAAAAATTAAGCAAAATATTAGGGCTCTCACGAGTTTCCTTGTGTAAGGGAGTATTCCGATATTACGGGGCTTTTAAAGCTTAGATTATACTTTTGCATTCTTAAATTGTTGCCTAAAATGCGCAATTTTCATGCTAATTTGCCAAAAAGCCTATGCGCGTTTTCATCGCTTAAGCGTTCAATCTCGGGAATCGTGCTGCCCAAAACTTCGGCGATTCTCGCGGCGATGAGCGGAATATAGCTTGGCTCATTGCGCGTCCCTCGGTGCGGATGAGGCGCAAGATAGGGCGCGTCGGTCTCTAGGAGGATTTTATCTTTGGGAATTTTAGGCAAAATCTCAATGAGGCGTCGCGCGTTTTTAAAAGTCGATACCCCTCCAATCCCATAATAAAATCCCTGCTCTGCAAGCTCCAAAAGCACACTATCGGTGTTAAAACAGTGCAAAACTCCGCTCAGCCCAAGAGCCGATTCCTTCAATATTTCATAGCTATCATTGGAGGCTTCGCGAATATGAAGAATGAGCGGTTTGCAAAACTCCCTAGCGAGCTTGATTTGAGCTAAAAAACACGCCTTCTGACGCGCTTTCTCCTGCGCGCGCGCCTCCTCGCCCCCCTCAAGGCGATAATAATCAAGCCCGCATTCGCCCACAGCAACACATTTTGGATGCACAAGCGCGTCTCTTAGAAGCTTTTCATCGTAACCATCAATATTATAGGGGTGGATTCCCGCGGCAAAATAGACTTCGCTAAATTGCTCGCTAAGCTCCCTTGCGCGAGGGAGATCTTTTATATCCGCGCCGGGAATCACAAAGCGCACCACCCCGAGTTCCATCGCGCGCGCGATCACCTCTTCTATATCCTCGTAAAAACAGGGGCTGTCCAAATGACAATGGGTATCAATCAAGTAAATCTCTCCGTTTCAAGCTCCGCAATAAGCGGTCTGCGTATTCTATGATAAAATCAGCAAATCGCTACATTTTTTAAGGAATCGCCCTTGTTTACCGGACTTATTCGCGAGCTTGGGAGGGTTGAGTCGCTTTCTCTTCCTAAGCTAAAAATCAGAGCCAAATACACTCCCAAAATCGGCGATAGTATCGCAATTAATGGTGCATGTCTCACAGTAATTTCGCTTTTTAGTGGCGGTTTTGAAGTGGAATTTAGCACGGAGAGCGAGAGGTTGCTCGCGCTGGAAAACTATAAAGAGCTCGTTCATATTGAGCCTGCAATGCGCCTAAGCGATCGCATCGAAGGGCACATCATGCAAGGGCACATCGATGGAATCGGCACGATTAGGCGCATTCAAAAGATGACTACGGGAATCGACTTTTTTATTAGCGCAAGCCCCGCGATTATGCGCTACATAATCCCCAAGGGAAGCGTAGGAATCGATGGAATCAGCCTTACAATCAATGAGGTGTTAGGCGATTCCTTTCGCCTAAGCATTATCCCTCACACGCTCAAAGAGACGCTGTTTTCGCGCTATACGATCGGACGCAGAGTGAATATCGAGACGGATATGATCGTGCGCTCCATTGCCCACTTGATGGCAAAAAACGGGGAATCGCCCACGTGGAGCGAGATTGATGCCATGTTGATGAGCTACTGATGTCTGGCTCAAATCGCCTAAAAGCCGCTGCATTAGCGTATGATTCGCAAAAACAGCGCGCACCCGTACTTCTTGCCAAAGGACAAGGCGCAATCGCCGAAAAGATCATCGCCAAAGCAAAAGAGCTTGAGATTCCCCTGTTTCAAAACGAGCTTTTGGTAGGCTCGCTCCTTGATGCGCCACTGGATAAAGAGATTCCACCCGCGCTCTATCGTGCCGTTGTGGAGGTGTTTGTGTGGCTTTATAAGAGCGAGCAAAAGGCGCAGCTCTCAAAAAATTAAAGCCGCCTCCATATCCAAATCGAGCTCCCCGCAAAGAGCGCAAGCGGCAAGAGCAAGCTCGCTTCAGGCTGGATAAATCCACTCATGGAGAGGCGCGAAAGGGCGAAAAATATCCCCCACGTAAGTAACGCCCCGAGAATTGCTACGAGCGTGCTGGAGGCGAGATTCCCATAGCGAGCCGTAATGGGCATGTAACGCGCGATAAAAACCATGCACAAGGGCGCGAAAAATGGAAAAAGTGCGAGCGAGTAGAAGATCCCTCGAATCTTTTGTGAGTTTAGCTGCTGCTCTTTGAGGAGGATGAGCGATTCCAGCGCATCGATGATTGAAACCGACCCGTGCTGCTCATAAATGCTATCTAAAATGCGCGGTCTGAACCCCTCCAAAATCTCCATGTGCGCGAATTTCTCCACTTTTAGAGGCGTTTTACCTAGCTCCAACG
Source organism: uncultured Wolinella sp. (assembly GCA_963540505.1). Classification (GTDB taxonomy): domain Bacteria; phylum Campylobacterota; class Campylobacteria; order Campylobacterales; family Helicobacteraceae; genus Wolinella. Next base: position 97,749 of record CAUTMV010000002.1, on the reverse strand, counting down.
CTTCGGGAAGCTTCATCGAACGCACATTAATAAGCTGCCAGTGATTCTCCATAAAATGTGCCTCTTTAGCCTCGAAAAACTCCGCAAGCTGCCCGCCGCGCAACGTATAAACTTTAACATTTTCGGCTTTTTGGAGCAGGGGATAAATCTTTTCAAAAAATACATAGCTATCATTATATTTTACAAAAAGTTCGCGCTTAAAACTTCCAATATATCCCTTATCTAGGAGAGAATCTACCTTTTCTTCGGCATAAGCAAAAGATGTAGAATTTGAAATGATAAATAGAAATGTAAAAAAAAGTGAAAGGAGAAGGACGGGCAGGGAAATCGACTTTTGGGAATATCCAAGCGACAAAAGTGCAGTGAATTCTCCCGTGCGCACCAGCACGACTATGAAGAGGATTTGCGCGAGTATCAGCGCGATGGGCAGCATAAATCCCAGCGCATAAAGTGCATCATAAAAGACAAAAAGGACGACGAGATTCGCCGATGATGGGAGATCTTCGGCGAATTTTAAGAGATCGATTCCCACATAAAACCCCTCAAGCGCGAGCAGGAGAATGGAGAAGTATTTAAGGTAAATTTTCCCGAGGAATCTAAAGGCTAGGGACATCGTTTTTCGCCTCTAATGGGGGATTTTGTGATTTAAGCGAATAGCGTGAAACAAAGCGATCCCATGCAAAATCTTCAGCCAAAGCCTCACAGGTAAATGCTCTCAAAAGCTCCACGCCATGGGGAATTACGCGCTTTGCAAGCAACCGCTCTTCCTCATCGCTAAAATTTGCCAAAACATAATTCGCCACACTAAAGCCCTGTGGCGGCTTTGAAATTCCGATACGCACGCGATAGTAGCCATTCCCCAAATGCTGATCCAGCGACTTTAGTCCGTTATGTCCTCCGCTACCGCCGCCAAATTTCAGGCGCACCGCACCAAAGGGCAAATCAAGATCATCGTGGACTACAAGAATTTTCTCGGGCTTAAAAAAGGAGGCAACGGCAGACGCCGATTCCCCTGAGAGGTTCATAAAAGTAGCGGGCTTAAGAAAAAGGAGCTCGCCCTCTCTCTTAAGCTCGCCTTTAAACTGGGGCTTAGAGGCATGGAGTGCACTTTTGCACTCCAAAAAGGCGTCAATGAACCTAAAGCCGATGTTGTGGCGCGTGCGCTCATACTCCTTGCCGGGATTCCCAAGTCCGATGAGTAGCAGCACCACGACACCGCGATGGGGTTATTTCGCCTTAACCACGCCTACAATCGCAACACTCTCTTTCTCGATCACTCTCACGCCCTCGTGCGCGGGAAGATCACGAACCAAAATCGACTCGCTCACACCAAGCTCGCTCACGTCAAGTTCATAAACCGCGGGAATCTTCTCGGGCACGCATTTTACTTTAATGCGCTTTTTAGAAAGCACCAACACCCCTTTATCTTTGAGTCCCTTCGCGCTTCCTTTAAGCTGCACGGGGACGGAAAATTTCGCCTCGACTCCGGGCTGCGCCAACATCAAATCAACATGCAAAAGGTCGCTTGTTACAGGGTCTTTCTGATACTCCTGCACCACGACTTTAAACTGCTTCGCCCCCACTTTCACAGGGAAGATGAGCTCGCTCTTGCTCTTCATCGCGCGGATAAAATCGTTCTTTTTAAAGGCACAATGGATATTTTCCTGACCTTTGCCATAGATGTTGGCAATTAGATAACCATCGTTTCGCAAAGCCTTCGCCTCAGACTTGGAAATACTCTCTCTAATTTTCCCCTCTAACATGAAGTTCCTTTATTCAAAATTGCTTTTTGCGTAAAAAGTCGAGCATTCTATCTCACAATAGAATAAAAATCTCTTAAGCCTCAAGCGTGTGCAGGAGCGATTGAAACGATTCCTTAAAAAGTATAATCCCCTCAGCCAACAGCTCATCAAAGCCCAGCTCAAGGTCGATTCCCACGCGCTCAATCTCCTCAAAAAAGCTCACCTCTTCCTCAAAGCTCGGAATCGCGCTCTGAGTGCGGCTGCCCGCATTCACAAATGCCCGTATGGTGTGGAGCGGCGCGGTATTGATACTGTGTGCATGTAGGAGGGAATCGACATAATAGCTCGGCGCAAGCGCATCACCCTTGACCCCCGTGCTCGCAAAAAGCGCACGCACGCCTTTTACTCGCACTGCCTCAATCTGCCGATAAATCCGCTGGGCGTTGCGGATTCCCAGCAGACTTGGGGCAATCCCGAGCTCCTGAAGGCTCTTGTCATACTTGCGATCCAGCCGCGAAACAAAAATACTAATCACCGCCTGTGGACGCTCCGCCTCTGCGTATTCTCCTTTATTATATCCCCTAGCAAATGCCTCGAGGCACTTTTGTGCCTGTTTTGGAGAAAAAACCAATGTCGCGTTGACTGAGATTCCCCGAGCGATGAGCGTCTCCATCGCGCCGTATCCCGCCTCCGTCGCGGGAATCTTAATCATCACGTTAGGACGCGCGATCGCGCCATACAGACGCACGCCTTCACTAATCGTCCCCATGCTATCGGTGCACAAAAAAGGATCAACTTCGATACTCACCCAGCCATCTTCGGGATTTTCCATATGAAGAGGCATCAAAAGATCCGCTGCGCGGGTAATATCCGCAATCGCAAGGGCTTCATAAATCTGCTTGGGCGAGTGCCCTTTGAGCTCGGCAATCGATTCCTTATAGGCAGCCGACGTGGTAAAAGAGCTCTGGAAAATCGCGGGATTGCTCGTCGCACCCTTAATTATACCCTTGCTGATAAGCTCGGTAAATTCCCCCTCCAAAAAATCCCGCTCAAGAAAATCACACCACAGTGAAAATCCGATCTCTCCTAGCTGCACCTTCGCTCCTTGCTTATAGATGAGGTAAAATCTCGCGCAAATCCTTGCGCGTAATGACGACGTTCGCTTGCGCCTGTAAGATAGGCTTCGCGCAGAATGCGACGCGCTTTGAGGCGTGGGCGAACATGGACGCGTCATTTGCCCCATCTCCAACTGCCATCGTATCTGCGGGGGTGATTCCCAGGAGCGATTGAAGCGTTTGCAACATCTCGCCTTTAGAAAATCCAAACATCATCTCGCCCCCCACTTCCCCGCTCAATACGCCCTCCTTGTGGTGCAAAATATTACTAAAATCCGCGTCAAATCCGAGTTTTTCGCGCGCCTTTGAAGTGGCATTTTTAAATCCTCCGCTAAAAACTACGACTTTGACACCCCGTCTTTTTAGCTCGCTGATGAGCTCCTGCGCGCCGGGCATGAGCGGAAGATTTCCACAAATCTCTTCCACTAGGGAATGTTTCATGCCCTTTAAGAGCGCGACGCGACGCTTCAAACTCTCATAAAAGTCCAGCCCGCCTTCCATCGCCCCCTTAGTAATCGCATCGACCTCTGCGCCCACGCCGTAATGACGTGCCAAAATATCGATCGTCTCACCATCCATCAAAGTGGAATCAAAATCAAAAACCGCTAATTTCATGGGAATATTCTTTGTGCGTGAAAATTAAGCGGGAATCGCGACAATATCCGCTGCGATTCCCGAGGATTTTTGTAAAAGCGAAGAATCAAAACGTTCTCTTTAGAAGTCCCTCTGTCTTAAGAATCGTGATGAGGCGATCATCTCTCTTGCCGATTCCATAGATGATGTTGTCCTCCTCGCTAATAGTCTCGGGTGTGGGATCGATGTTTGATTCCTTAATCCGCACCGCTTCGGTAAGGCGATCGATCACAAACCCCGCCACCTCATCATTGTGCTTAATTACGATGTAGCGGGTGTCTTCATTTTGCTTCTCTGCGGGCAAGCCAAACTTTAGGCGCAGATTAACCAGAGGAATCACGTTACCGCGCAGGTTAAAAACCCCAAGCACATAATCCGGCGTGCCGGGAACTCGTGTGTATTCTAGAGGCTTGATGATCTCTTGAATGCTCAAAATAGGCACGGCGAACTCTTCTGCACCCACGATAAAGCCGACAAGCTGGACGACATTTTCCGCCTCGACGGTGGGCTGTTTTTCCTGTTGTTGCTGTTTAAAAACCTCTTGCATCCTACTCATGACCTTCGACCTCCGCATTTAGGTTGATGTTTCTTTTGACAACATTCATCAGATATTCCGGTGAATAGGGCTTGGTAATATACTCTGTCATGCCCGATTCCACACCCCGCATACGATCTGTCTTGCTCGTGCGGCTCGTAACGGCAATGAGCGGCATATTTTTGAATTTATTATACTTGCGGATCTCTGCAGCGAGCGTATAGCCATCCATCTTGGGCATCTCAATATCAATGAGCACCGCATCAAGATGCTTGTCGCCGCTCTTAATCACGTCAAGAGCTTCAACCCCGTTAGCCGCCTCAATCACAGTGATTCCCAAAGGTTTGAGGGACTTTTTCATAATCGCTCGATCCGTCGTGCTATCATCAACCGCCAAAATCATGTAATCACTAGGCGCGCTCTTGTCTTTTCGTATTTCAGCCTCTTGGTTTAGCTTAGCCACGCTGACTTTGACACGTTTTGCCATCTGCATCATCGCCGCAACATCGACAATCAGCGTAACCTTACCATCGCCACGGATCGTCGCACCGGCGATTCCTTCTGTGCCCTTCAAATAATAGCCAAGCGACTTGATGACGATCTCTTCTTGACCAATGAGGAAATCGACAATTACCCCAATCTTATTCTCAGCCAGCCCGATGACGACCACATACGCCTCTTCGGCATTCTCAAACACGGAATCAACCCCGAAAATATCCGCTAGACGCACAAGCGAGAGAACCTCATCTCGTAGGCGCAAAACACTCTTGCCCTCAACGGTATAGATCTCATCTTGACCCACGCGCACCGTCTCAAGGACAGAAGCTAGAGGAATCGCGTAATACTCCTCCTGCACTCCAACAAGAAGTGCTTGGATAATCGCGAGCGTTAGAGGAATCTTGAGCTTCAGCGTCGTCCCCTTGCCCAGCTCACTGTCGACGTCGATGATTCCATTTAGTTTCTCGATGTTTGTCTTAACGACGTCCATACCCACGCCGCGTCCGGACACATTAGTAATCGCCTTAGCCGTGGAGAATCCCGCCTTAAAGATGATAGAAAACGCCTCTTTATCCGTCATCATGTCCGCTTCGCGTTCGCTTACAATTCCCTTCTCTATCGCTTTTGCTCGTAACATCTCGGCATTGAGCCCCTTACCATCATCTTTAATCTCAATGACGATATGGTTACCCTCGTTATAGGCTTTAAGCTGAATTGTGCCGCCCTCGCTTTTGCCCGCAGCAAGTCGATCCGCAGGCAGCTCTATACCGTGATCGCATGAATTTCTAATGATATGCACCAAAGGATCGCCAATCTCTTCAACGATCGACTTATCAAGCTCGGTCTCTTCCCCGCTAATCTCAAGCTCAATGTTCTTGCCAAGCTCCCTAGAGAGGTCGCGCACCATTCGCGGGAATTTATTAAATACCTTGCCGATAGGTAGCATCCTCGTCTTCATAACGGCAATCTGCAAATCCGTCGTAACAATTGAGATAGAGGAGACGACCTGATTGAGCTCCTCAAGGAATTTCTCGCCCTCGTATCGCTCTTCCACATCATCATAAATTTTAATCAGACGGTTTTTGCCAAGGACAAGCTCTCCGATAAGATTCATAAGGTGATCAAGTCGTTTAACATCAACGCGAATGGTCTGCTCCACCGAAGTAGCCGGAGCTTTTGCCGCTTGAGCACCCTCTCCCACTTTTGGTTTTGCCGCAGCTGGAGCAGCAGGTTTAGGGGCAGTCGGAGCAGGAGCTGGCTTGACTTCAGCCGCTTTGGGTGCAGGAGCAGGAGCCGCGTCTACCTCTGCGGGAGCCTGAATATCATCGCTCTCGCCTCGTGCACGCTTCTCTTCTCGTCGCTTGCGATCTTCCGCCTGCCTTTTTTGAAGAAGTCGCTCAATCTCGCCCTCAATCTCTTCGGGGCTCATGTTGGCATAATCAGGCTCTGGTTCATCGGCACTTGCAACGGGTTCAGGTTCGGGAGCCGGTGTAGTCTCCACGACACTTTGCCCTTTGGAGATTCCATCAAGTCGCTCAATAATCTTATCAATGGAGATTCCGCTATTCTCATCGCTCCCCGTATCACGAATTGCAGAGAGCAACGCCTTCATCAGGTCAATTGATTCCAGCACCACGTCCATAATGTCGGGAGTGAGTTTAAGCTCCCCGTGACGAGCTTTATTCAAAACGTCTTCCATGTGGTGAGTCAAACGAGTTAAGACACCAAAATTCAAAAAGGAGCTAGACCCCTTAATAGTGTGCGCAACTCGGAAAATTCGGTTCAAAAGCTCCAAGTCCTCCGGATTATTCTCAAGCTCAACCAAATCCTGATCAAGCTGTTCGATCATCTCAAACGCCTCAATAAGAAAGTCTTCCATTATTTCTTGCATCTCATCCATTCTGACACCTTTGTTTGGAATAAGTTACGCTTCAATGCGCTTTTCTAAGATACGCTCGATCTCTTCATAGAAGACATCGGCATCAAATTTAACCACATAGGCCTCTCCACCCGATTCTTTCCCCCGTATAGCACTGAATTTATCGCTGATTGAAGAGCTAAAGATGATGGGAATCCTAGCAAACCGTTTGTCATCTTTTGCTTTTGTGGCGAAGTGGAAGCCGTCCATTTGAGGCATTTCCACATCAGATACGATAATCTTCAACTCCTCATGAAGTCGCTCACCATGAGTCTCATAGAGTGCCTCAAGCTTTTGTAATCCCACCTCGCCATCAATCGCCTCAATAACCCTAAAGCCCATTCCCTCAAGCGTCTCACGCACGATTCTTCGAGCAATCGAGCTGTCATCAAGCACTAAAGCCGTCCCTTCAAAGCTCTTGCGCTTCTTGTCGCCACTCATTTCAGGCTGATAAAATCCAAGCTCCTGCACAATGCTCTCCAGATCGAGAATCAGTAAAACCCGATCATCCTCAATCCGTGTAACCCCGGTAATCTTGTTGCGATCCATGTTCCCGTAGTTGGAGCTAAAGTGCGCGGGCTCAATATCTTTCCAACTGATCCTGCGGATGCGCTTTGCCTCGTGCACGACAAAGCCGATAGAGACGTTGTTAAACTCCGCAATGATGACGCGCGGCTTGATTTTCTTGTCGGTCGGGACTTCCACGCCCATCCAGCGAGATAGATTAATGATGGGAATCACCATTCCGCGCAAATCAAAGACCCCTTCGACATAATCGGGGACGCCGGGGAGTTCAGTCAGCTCGGGCAATCTGATAATCTCATTCACTTTTGCAACATTGATTCCGTAGATTCCCTCGTGTATCACACCCTCTTCGAGCTTGAAAATCCGAAAATCCACCAGCTCCATTTCGTTTGTGCCGATTTTTTCATTACTGATCGCGGACACGCTCGGGGACTCCTTAAGTAGAATAAACTCTTCTATCAGCTAGCAAAACCACACCACTGCTAAATTCTACTACAAAATATTTTTCATTGCAAGCAAGGCAGGGCAAGGCGACATAAACTCCCTCGCTCGCCTCTATCGCGCCCATAGAGTGAAAATGCCCTTCAAAAATCCACTTCGCCTTGCCCGTCTGATACTTTGGCAGACGCTCTTTTGCAAGCTTTTTTGCGTCCATTCCCCATCTTAGATTTTTCGCAGAGATTTTTTTATTCACAAGGGCAAAAACACGCCCTTGCAAACACCAATCCAGCGCATTTAGCAGCCAAAGTAGCGCACGATTCCTGATGATTTTTGTATAAATTTCATAGCGGATTCCTAACCCAAAATCGCCATGTGCAAGCCATGCGTATTCATCGCCGATACGAAACAGCGCAGGTTGTGCATCGCGGGGGATAATCTTCACGTTAGGCACGCGCCCGCTCAGATTAAAGTCATGATTCCCCTCAAACCAATAAATAACCCGTCTTTTACCCAGCTCAGAAATCCGCGCAAGCAGTGCCTCATGGGGCTTGAAGCTCGCCTTGATTCCGCCAAAAAGCAAATCAAAAATATCGCCCATGAGAAAAATAGGCGCGCTTGACTCCTCGCTCTCTAGCGTGCTCCAAAGCTTTTCTAAAAAGTGATTTTTCTCGTTTTCGTGGGAATCAGCAACAAAAACCGCACCATGGGTAACCTCGCCCCAAATAGGCTCATTCATGGCGCGTAGGCATATCGCGGAAGCCCGCAATCTTCGGGGAATCCGCACATTAAATTCGCATTCGCCACCGCCTGCGAGCTCGCCCCGCGCAGGAGATTATCAATCGCGCTATTTACCCACAAATCACGCCCATCACTCTTAGCGTAAATATCGCAAAAATGTGTCCCAGCCACGGCTTTAACCTCCACGGGTGCAGGGCGCAAACGAATAAAAGGCTCACTTTCGTAGCGATCCTCAAGGATTTGCATCGCATCGATGGGCTCTTTTAAGCGCGCATAGATGGAGATGAGCATACCTCGAGTAAGCGGGATTAGATGGGGCACGAAGCGCACCTTGATGTTTTGGTGTCCAAAAAATGCAATTTTCTCCTCCATCTCCGGCTCATGCCGATGAGAGAGGGGCGAATAGGCGAACAGATTCTCATTAATCGTCGGGAAATGCGTATTTTGCGTGAGCTTCTTCCCCGCACCACTCACGCCACTTTTCGCATCAACAAACAGTGAATGCTCCGCATCAAGATAGGGGACAAAGGGCAAGATTCCCAGTAGTGTCGCAGTGGGATAGCAGCCCGGGTTGGCGACCAATCTTGCGCGAGGAATCGCCTCTCTCGCCCACTCAATCAATCCATACACGCTCAGTGCGAGATTTTCCTTATCCGTATGCGAGCAATAGTGCGCCTCATATCGCTCCAAGCTTAGACGATAATCCGCCGAGAGATCCACAATGTGCGCGCCAAATGCCAAAGCCTCTTTGGCGAATTCCATAGACTGCCTGTGCGGGAGCGCGAGGAAGAGCAGTCTACACTCCCTCGCACCCTCTTTTGCACTAGCCTTGTGCACGCGAAGCTTGCTTAACCCCTTTAGGCTTTCGTGAAGCTCATCTAGGGCGATTCCCCCCTCGCTGTTGGCAACATAGACGAGGTCAAAATGAGGGTGATTGAGCAAAATCTTGACTAGCTCAAGCCCTGTATATCCGCTTACACCGACGATTCCTACGGGGATTTTTTGCATTACCCACCTCCGACAAAATGCAATAACTCAATCCTATCCCCATCTTTTGGGATAAAATTCTCCCATTCGCTTGCCTTGATGATCTTCGTATTCACCGCAGCTGCCATGACTTTATCGGCGATTTTTAGCGTTTGCATAATCTCTAGGAGCGTGCTCTGCTGCATAAATTCCCGCTCCTCTCCATTAACTAGAAGCCTCTTTAGGCGCGTAAGTTCGCTCATTTCCGCCCCCTCGCTATTTTTTAAAAAAATAGCGAGCGAAAAATCCTTGAATATTTTCCTGTTTTGCGCGAGAGAGGGCTAGCTCGCCCGTTTTGACCTCTTTTGTGATTGTGCTCCCCGCGCCAATAATGCTATCATCTTGAATATTTAGCGGCGCAATGAGCTGGGAATCGCTCCCCACAAAGACATTTTTGCCGATTTTGGTGCGACTCTTTTTCTTGCCATCATAGTTGCACGTAATCACGCCTGCACCTATATTGCTCCCCGCGCCCACTTCACAATCCCCCAGATAGCTCAAATGCCCCGCCTTCACATCATACAGGGTTGATTTTTTTACCTCGACAAAATTCCCGATGTGGGAATCGACAATCTCACACTCGGGTCTAAGATGCGCCATAGGACCGATGTCGCTTCGAATCACGCGGGAATCCTCGATAACGCTGTGCGCTTTGATGTGCGATTCCTCGATATAAGAATCGCCCGTGATACTCGCGCCATTTTCCACCGTGCATTCGCCAATAAACTGCACCCCATCCTCAATATATATGCTCTCGGGGAGACGCATACTCACGCCGCAGCGCATCCAATGCCCCCTGATTCGCTCCAACATGACCGCCTCAGCCTGCGCCAAATCCGCTTTGGAATTCACCCCCTGAAAACTCGCTTCCTCAACCTGCAATGGGAAAATCTGCACGCCATCAAGGCGCGCCAAAGCAATCACATCGGTGAGATAATACTCCTGCTGCGCGTTGTTGTTGCGAAGCTTTGGCAGGTAGCGTTGCAACAGCTCGCGTCCAAAAAGATACACCCCCGCATTGACACTTTTAATAAGCTTCTCCTCGCTATTTGCGTCCCTCTCCTCGATAATGCGCTCAACCGCCCCGTCTTTAATCAGCACGCGTCCGTATCCAGAGCTGTCACAAAGCTCAAAAACGCTCATCACCAAAGGGGCTTCACACTCGAAGAATCGAGCCAATTGCGCCGATTCCACCAAGGGCATATCGCCATTTAGCACCAAAACCCTCTCATATTTGGGCGCGATTCCCATGAGTGCGCCGCCTGTGCCCGGATAGCACGCGTGATCTTGAATCACATAGCAAACATCGGAAAAATACCGCTCCATACGCGATCTCACCTGCTCGTGTTCGTGGAAAAGCACCACGCTCACATCATCGCTGAGCTTCTTCGCCTCACGGATCGCATAGTAGAGCATCTCCCTGCCTGCGATTTTATGGAGCACTTTTGGGGTTTTGGATTTCATTCTCGTGCCTGCACCCGCCGCGAGAATCACGATTGATAAGTCCATTTTGGTAAAAACCTTATATTTTTATGAATTTATGAGATTTTAACACAATAGGATTTACAATCAGCCATTTTATGCCTAGCATTTTGGGGAGGGTCGATGGATTTAGGTAGTGTCATTGGAATGGTTCTGATCGTCGTGTTGCTAGGCTCGGCGATGATGATGGGGGTGGGAATCGGTCCATACATCGATATTCCTTCCGTTTTGATTACCCTTGGAGGGTCGATCGCCGCGCTTCTTGTCTCTTTCAAAATGGAGCAGATGAAAATCTTCTTAAAGCTCATGGGGATCGCGTTTAAACCCCAAAAATTTGATATTCCGGAGCTCATTAAAAAACTCGTCAATTACGCGACGCAAGCAAGGCGCGATGGGATTCTCTCTTTGGAGCAGACAGCCAATCAAGAAGAGAATGACTTCCTGCGCAAGGGTCTCAGCATGGCGGTCGATGGCACGGAGCCCGATACGATTCGCGAGCTTTTGGAGATTGACATGGAGCAAACACTCGGGCGTCATAAGGGAAATGCCGCGATTTTTGATACGTGGGCGGCGTTTGGCGGTTCGTTTGGAATGCTTGGGACGCTCATTGGTCTAGTGGCAATGCTTATGAATATGTCCGACCCGAGCTCGATTGGACCTGCGATGGCGGTCGCGTTGATTACGACATTTTACGGGTCACTCATCGGTAACGTCCTTGGTTCGCCTATCGCGAGTATTTTGCAAATCCGTGCGGGTGATGAGGCTCTGGTAAAGCTGCTCATCATCGAGGGAATCATGTCCATTCAGGCGGGCGATAACCCGCGCACTCTGGAGGCGAAACTCCTTGCGTTCTTGCCTCCGGCACAAAGAGTTAGTCAATTTGAATGATCATAAGTAAGCAGGCGGGAATCTTTTGGCGATAGAGAAGAAGTGTCCACCATGCGATTGTAAGCCCGGCTTGCCCCTGTGGCTAGGGACATTTGGCGACCTTATGAGTCTTTTGCTGACTTTTTTTATCCTGCTGCTCTCCATGGCAAATTTTGACGCCAAAAAGCTCATGGAAGCGGAGGGGAGTATACAGGGCGCGCTCAGTATCTTACCCGGTGGGCTGAAAACTGATCCGGGCAGGAATCGCGTCCAACAGCTCGCAGAGATCACTTTCACAACCGAAACTGCCGAAGAGGTCAATCGAGTCGAGAGTCTTTTTATGGAATTTCAAGAGATGGCAAAGGTCGCAGAAGGTCCATCAAATGCCGTAGGTGAGGGGACTGAGGGCTTCATACTGCGGCTCCCTGCCGCGCTGCTTTTTAAAGAGGATGGCGTTGAGATTGAAAGTGAAGATGGTCGGCTTTTTATCAAACGCATGGCAGAAGTGATTAAAAGATTGCCCAAAAACGTCCAAGCCGAGATTAGAGGGCATACGGATATTTTCCCGATTCCCAGAAATGCGCACTTCCAAGACAAGCTCGAGCTCACCGCCAAGCGCGCGCTCACGGTCTCCAAAATTCTCGCAAAAGAGGGAATCAGCCCGAAAAGACTTACCACGGTCGGGCGCGGCGATCAAGAGCCGCTCACCTACACAAGGACACTAGAGGCTCAAGAGGGGAATCGGCGTGTGGATATCCACCTCTATCCCAAAAACACCAAAGGTCTTGAACGAGGTAGTATTCTCGATCAAGCCACCGAGGAGCAATGATGCGGCTCCTGCCTTTGTTGCTTGTTTTTGCCCCTCTTTTTGCCGTTGAACTACCCACCGTTAATCTCACCATCGGAGCACCCACAGAGCCCGGCGATTTGGTAAGCACGCTCAATATCGTCGTCGTCCTCACGCTCCTCGTGCTCGCGCCCTCTTTGGTGCTCGTGATGACGAGCTTCACGCGGATCATCATCGTTTTTGCCTTTTTGCGCACCGCCATGGGCACGCAACAATCCCCTCCTACGCAGCTTCTAGTCTCACTCGCGCTGGTTTTGACCTTTTTTATCATGGAGCCCATCGCAAAAGAGAGCTACGATAAGGGGATTAAGCCCTACATCGCAAAGGAAATCCCCTATGATGAGGCGTTTATTCGGAGTGCGCAGCCTTTTAAGGATTTCATGATCCGCAACACGCGCGAAAAAGATCTCGCCCTTTTCTATCGTATGCGCAAAATGGAAAATCCGCAAGACGTCGGCGATATTTCGCTCACCATGGCGATTCCTGCATTTATGATCAGCGAGATGAAGACAGCGTTTCAAATCGGATTCCTCATCTATCTGCCCTTTTTGGTAATTGACATGGTAATTAGCTCGATTCTCATGTCCATGGGTATGATGATGCTCCCGCCCGTGATGATTTCGCTCCCTTTTAAAATCCTCGTATTTGTGCTCGTTGATGGATTTAATCTCCTTGTAGGCAGCCTCGTAGAGAGCTTTAAGTGATCTGCCCTCATCAGGGAATCTGCGGAGGTTGCGCACTTTCACTCCCCTATGAAGAGCAGTGGAAGCGCAAAGAGGCGCATTTTAGGGAATTGCTCGCACAAAGCTTTAAAGAGCTCGCATCGCTTCCCTTTGCGCTACACCCATCGCCCTCGCATTCATTCAGAGCCCGCGCGGAGTTTCGCATCTACAGGGCGGGCGATTCCCTCTCTTATGCAATGAATCGCCTAAACAGCAAGGGCAGCAAAGCCCTATTACCTATCGCTTCCTGCCCGATTCTTTTAGAATCAATCCAAGCCCTCATGCCACCACTCCTAAAAATGCTCCAAGCAAGCAGGCGACTTTCGCACAGGCTCTTTGGCATAGAATTCCTCTCAGGACTCAGCCAAGAGGTAGTCGCTAGCCTCCTTTATCATGGGAAGCTGGATTCCGCATGGGAAGCGGAAGCGCACAAACTGAGGCAATCTCTCACGCAAGCCACAATCCCAAATGCGCCGCAAACATCATCACAAAATGCCGCGATTCCCGCCCTAAGCGCACTCTCACTCATCGGACGCTCCAAGGGGCAGAAGCTCATCTTGGGGGAATCCTCCATCACAGAGCGACTTCATATCCGTGCGCAAGAGTGGCGATACCTCCACTTTGAGTCCTCTTTCACGCAGCCAAACCCTTACGTTAATGAGCAGATGATTGAGTGGATTCTCTCGCTTCCTGCTTTGGGCGACCTTTTGGAGCTCTATTGCGGCGCGGGGAATTTCACGCTCCCGCTCTCCACGCGCTATCCAAAAATCCTTGCCACCGAAGTTTCAAAGACTTCCATAGCTGCGGCGAAACGCAACTGCGAGCTAAATGGAATCAAGAATATCACCTTTGCCCGCCTCAACGCCAAAGAGACGCAAAGTGCCTTAAATAGGGAGCGATCGTTTGAGCGACTTAAGGGGATTGCGCTGGATTCTTACTCTTTTGGAAGCGTTTTTGTCGATCCGCCCCGCGCGGGAATCGGCAAAGAAGTCGCCGAATTCCTCGCACATTTTCATCAAATTTTATACATCTCATGCAACCAAAACAGCCTCTTAGGGGATTTGAAGTCTCTCACGCGCACGCACAGAGTGAAGCAAATCGCCCTTTTTGATCAATTTCCCTACACGCCCCATCTGGAATTAGGAGTATTTTTGCAAAAGGATTGATTTTAGCGCACTAACGGACGATGGGAAGGGAAGCAAAGCGATTAAGCACGGCTTTGGTGAGCGCATTTGCAGCACCAAAGCCGTGCGAGGGTGAGGGGCTACCTCAAGGCGTTATACATATCCCAGCTTTCGTTCCTAATAGGGAGAATTCGCACATCTAGACTATCTTTACCCAGCTCACAAGCTTTTTTAAAATATTGCGCCGCCTTGCTTTGATTGCCACTATCATAGTGATATAGGGCAAAATTCCTGTATGCCGTCCAAGCTCCAGCATAGCATGCTCTTCTAAAATAGCCTGCGCCTTTGACCACATCTCGCGGCACGCCCTTGCCGTCAGAATACATTGCTCCAAGATTTTGGCATACCGTGACTGCTCCCTTATCGCACGCTAGAGTGAAGAGCTTCAAGGCTTTTTGTAAGTCTTGTGGGACACCATAGCCGCCCTTGTAATACAGCATTCCAAGATTGCCGCAAGCCTCAGGATAGGCTTTTTCTTGTTCATTGCCCTTTTTGCAGACCTTCTCAAAGTAGAATTTTGCCTTTTTGTAATCTTTACTAAACCCCTCTGTGTCAGAGAGATAGCCCTCACCCAATGCAGTGCAACTAAAGCTATCTCCATCTTTGCACTGCTTGTCAAGGTCTTTAATCTGCTCCTGCGTCCAACCTAACGCCTCTACGCACATTAAACTAACTAATACCACCAAACCTAAAATAGCCTTCCTTATTGTTGCTCCTTTTAATAAATTTAACTTGAAATGTTGCCCCCCCCCCCCCCGCTTAAAAAAATGTGAAAATATCACTATTTTTAATATTTATACAAGAGACAACGGAGGGTTTGGATCTAGAGAGACAAAATGGGGAATCGGGTCAAAATTAAGGAGATAGAGTGCGATTTTTCGGAGATTTAAGGGCCCTCTCTCGTAATTTTTGAAGCAAGAGAGGGGAAGCGCGCCTTAAAATTAATCTTTCTGATGGCGAATATAAGAGGGAATGTCGAGCAAGTCCTCGTTTTGCTCATAGTCGCCCCCGCTCACCTTGCGGAGGGAGAGGGATTTTGAGGATTGGCTAAGGTCTTTGGGGGCGACGAGCTTGAGCGCATTATCCTCATCAGCCTGCACGAGCTCCCTCTCAAAGCCTGTCGCCACAATCGTGATACGCACGCTATCTTGCGGCACATTCTCATCGGTCGTCGTCCCAAAAATCACCGAAGCATTCTCGCTGGCATATTCGCCAATCACACCCATCGCCTCGCTGATTTGTATAAGCGAATAGCTGGGGTTGATATGGAAATGCACCAAAATACCCATCGCGCCCTTAATGGACATGTTATCAAAAAGGGGCGATTCGATGGCGTGTTTGATTGCATCGCAAGCGGCGTCATTCCCTGAGCCCTCGCCGATTCCCATAAGGGCTAGCCCTTTGTGACTCATTACCGTGCGAACATCGGCAAAATCGACGTTAATATCATTCTCGCCATAAGTGAGAATGATTCCGCTCATGCCATTGACTGCATGCGCAAGAACGTCATCAACGACTTTGAAGCTGTCCTTGATTCCCAAATTCTTAGGAATAATCGAGAGGAGCTTTTGATTAGGGATCACCACAATGGAATCGCTCTCTTTTTTGAGCTCTGCAAGCCCCTGCTCTGCGAATCTCGCTCGCTTTGACTGCTCAAAAATAAAGGGCTTTGTAACGACAGAAACCGTGAGCGCGCCCACCTCCTTAGCGGCTTTAGCGATAATCGGAGCCGCGCCGGTGCCTGTGCCTCCGCCAAGTCCCGCACAAATAAACACAATATCCGTCCCCTCTAGGAGGGCTTTGATATCCTCCATGCTCTCAAGCGCAGCATTTCTGCCCACTTCAGGGTTCATGCCCGCTCCAAGCCCCTTAGTCAAGCGCGATCCAAGCTGTATTTTGTGGGGTGCGCTTGAGCTGTTTAGAGCCTGCGCATCGGTATTTGCAATCGCAAGCTCCAAGTCCGGATGCGCCCCTTGCGCGATGAGGTGGCTCACCATGTTGCTCCCGCCCCCGCCGACACCGATGACCTTAATACGCGCACCCATTGTTGGAGGTACTTCTTGAATGATTATCTCCGTATGCTCACTCATCTATTTAGCTCCCTCTAAAAAATTTGTTAAAACAGCTGTGTCAGCCAATGCCAAATCCTCTGCAAAAGACCAGAACTGCTCGCGCCGTTTTTGTTAATCTCTGCAATGCCCGAAAAATCGTGGCTGAGCGTCACGCCGCGACTATTTTGAGAAAGGAAGGCGTCCTGCAAATTCTCCCCCTTTGCTCCCGCTTCGCCTGAAGTAGGAATATTTTCATCGCTAATTTTATCAGTTTTAAAGCGAAGTTTCTTCTCCGAATCGATTTCATAATTCGTAAAACGCCCCGCACCATAGAGAATTAGCCCGATAGCCGTAGCGGAGCTCGGGTCGCGAAGGTTTTCAAAAAGTCCGTCAATCTCAATCGGACGGGCGATCCTCACGGGCATGTGCGAGAAAATCGCCTCGGCTAATTCTCTAATTCCATCAAGCTTTACCATACCCCCGGTAAGCACGATTCCCGCGCCTAGCTGTTCTTTTAGCATACTCTTCTCCAGCGAGCGATCCAAAATCCCCAAAGTCTCTTCAGTGCGCATGTAAATAACATTATGCACCGCGTCAAAAGAGACCTGCTGCGTCGCGCTCTCATCGCCGATTATAGGAAGCTCGATCACATCGCCCTCACCCTCGCCCTTATTGAGCGAGCCATACTTCACTTTTACCTCCTCAGCGGCACTTAATGGTGTGCGAAGTGCGACGGAGAGGTCGTTTGTGATGTGATTTGACCCCACGTGCAGGAAATAGTCGTATTTGATGGAATTCCCCATGTGCACCATCAGCTCACATGTGCTTCCACCCATGTCAATGCACGCAACTCCAAGCGCTTTTTCATCATCGCTCAGCACCGCAATCGCCGACGCGTAGGACTTCAAAACGATATTTTCAATCTCCACTCCAGCCGCTTTGGCAGCTTTTTTCAGATTCTCAAGACTTGATTTCTGTGCGGTAATGATATGGACAAACACTTCGAGCCGATTCCCGCTCATGCCCAGCGGATCGTCGATGAAATCTTGATCATCGACTTTGAAATTGTAGGGGAGCACATGAAGCACTTCGTATTCGTTGGGAATCTTCGCGTTATAGAGTGCGGTTTGCATGACGCGGTTAATCTCTTTAATCCCTATCTCGCTGCTGGGGATATTGACGATTCCCGAGCTGTTAATGCTCTTAGTATATACGCCGGAAATAGAGACGATCCCTCTGGATACATTCGTCCCTGCGACGCGTTTGGCGTCATTGACGGCATTTTTAATCACACGACTTGCAAATTCGATATTCGTAATCGCGCCCTTTTTTATGCCTTGAGATCTATGCACACCCGTCCCGATGACGTGCGGCACACCGTCCTTAATCTCGGCGATAATGGCGCAAATCTTCACAGAACCGATGTCGATTCCTAAGATAGTTTGATTCAACCTTTCATCCTTTCGCACAAACTCGCAGGCGATTGCTCATTTAGCGATTCCTCACAATCGTATAGCGACGAGCAAGATATGCAAGAAACGCCTCCTCGACCAGCCCTTCTTTGATTCGCGCGATACTTGGAGCGATTTTTTCAGAGAGAAAGTCTAGGTTTTTTACCATCTCTTCGCTTGCGGGGAGCTTTTGTTTTGTAATCTCAAAGAGAATCGCCTTCCCATTCACAAGCACGTAACCTCTGGGCTCGTTGCTTTGGAAAAGCTGCGCTAAAAACTCCCTCGCCTCTTCCGCCTCCAATTGCGGGAATCGCGCCACATCATCGCGCTTCACAAAGCCCACTGCCTCGCCTTTGAAGCTCTTAAGCTCCTCTTTTGCGCGCGTTTCCAGCATACGTGCGCGCTCTTGCGCTAAGAGATCGGCTCTAGCGCGCTCTTTGGCATTTTCAAAGCTCAGCGGCTCGCTCTCTTTTATGTCCGTCAATTTGACGGTAATATACCCATCGAGCGCAGGAAGGGGCTTTAGCGTGTCTCCTTTTTGTGCGTTAAAGAGCTGACTCAAAAGCTCATCACCCAGACTTGTGTCCGATTCTGCAAGCTCATAGGCAACTCCCTCAGGGGTGGCTTCCTTTTTGTATTCAACATAGCGACGCAACGCGCTTTTTTCCGCTTGCGTGCTCCGATAATCACGCTCCACACGATCTTTCACCACTTCAAACGCAAGCACCCCGCCATCAAGCCCCAAGTAGCTGTTTTTTGAGTTTTCATAATGGGCGCGGAGATCCTCTTCGCTAAAAGATATTTCGCTATTTTTTACAAGAGCATAAACTATACTATAAACCTTACCACTCTGATAGAGGTCTTTATTCTCGCTCCAAAACTTCTCTACATCGGATTCCGTAATCTTTGGGACAATCGATTCTCCATTGATGACTTTTATAGAAATCTCATCTTGTAGATAAAATGAAGCACCAAAAGCCTCTTTCTCGAGCTCCACAACTCCGGGCGAAAGGATCACATTAAGCTTCTCAAGCATAAGAAAATCGTGCAGCACGCCCTCAAAATCGATGGGTTTGTAGTGGTTATCTTGCAGGATTTTCCGATAGGTCGCATCGTCATATTTCCCGTCGACCTGAAACTCCTTCATCTCAACGATCGCTTTGCGCACCTCAGCCTCACTCACGCGGATTCCCACATCATGAGCGAAATTTAACATCAGAGCTTTAGAAATGAGCTTATTTAAAGCCTGCTCCTCGATTCCCATAGATTTCGCCTGCTCCTGATCGAGCGAGCCGCCTAAAATCTGATTGTAAAGCTCATACAATCGCGCCATTTCGCGGGAATGCTCCGTGTAGCCAATCTTAGTATCGCCGACTTTTGCAATCCACGAGGACGAGGAGGAGAAGCTCACTTCGCCCCAGCCTACAAATCCGGCTCCGACAAACGCAATCGCGCTGATCCAGATGGTTATGACGAGATATTTTTTGTGCTTCTGCATCCACGTTATCATTGGAACTAGCCTTCAAAAAGGATTATAATGCGCCCGCCTTAAGGCTTAACATCTTCATAAAGCGGCAATTATAACAGAAATATCGCCAAGACGTTGAAGAAAGGGGATCACAAAATGGACAATTCGGAGTTAGCGCGCGAAGATCTGCGCTACATTTGGCACCCTTGCACGCAAATGCACGACCACGAGAGCTTCCCGCCGATTCCCATAAAATCGGGCAAAGGGCTCTATCTTTACGATTTTGAGGGCAACGCTTACATTGATGGGATCAGCAGCTGGTGGGTCAATCTTTTTGGGCACAGCCACGACTACATCAACGCCAAAATCACTCATCAACTCGGCGAGCTTGAGCATGTTTTGCTCGCAGGATTCTCGCATGAGCCCATCATCCGCCTCTCAAAACGCCTTGTGGAGATGACACCCGATGGGCTTAATCGATGTTTTTACGCGGACAACGGCTCCAGCGCGATTGAAGTCGCCCTCAAAATGAGCTATCATCTGCACAAGCTTCAAGGCAGGAATCGCCCCCATTTCCTGAGCCTTAGCAACAGTTATCACGGCGAGACGATCGGCGCGCTTAGTATCGGCGATGTGGCGTTGTATAAAGAGACCTACGGGGAGATTTTGTTTGAGAGTATCCAAACACCCGTGCCTAAGGATCAAAGCAGGGAATCCGCCCTCTTTGCGCTCGAAGCACTCGAGGCGATTCTCACAAAGCGAGGCACGGAGATTAGCGCGATGATTTTGGAGCCTTTAGTGCAGTGTGCGGGCGGAATGCACATGTATGCACCCGAATACATAAAAGGAGCGAGCAAACTCTGTAAAGAGCGGGGAATCCACCTAATCTTTGATGAAATCGCCGTAGGATTTGGGCGCACAGGGAAGCTGTTCGCGCTTGAGTGGTGCGGAGTTACGCCCGATTTCCTCTGTCTCTCTAAGGGAATCACGGGGGGATACCTCCCGCTCTCTGTTGTGATGATGAGCGAGGAGAGCTATGGAGCATTTTATGCGCCCTATGAGGAGGGGAGGAGCTTTTTGCACTCTCACAGCTACACAGGCAATGCTCTTGCGTGCAGCGCAGCCAATGCGACGCTTGATCTGCTCGAAGATGGGAGCGTGCTAGAACGCAACACCACTCTGAGCGCACAGATGGGAGCGAAACTCGCATGGCTTTCCAAGCGGCATTCACTTATCAAAAACACCCGCATTCAGGGCATGATTGCCGCCTTTGATGTGGAGGGATTCCCTGAAACGCGAAGAATCGGACGGACGATCCATCAAGCACTCCTTAAAGAGGGAATCCTCTTGCGTCCGCTAGGGAATGTGATCTATTTCATGCCGCCCTACATCATCACGCCCGAAGAGATTGAGCGCGTATTTGACGCACTTGATAAAGTTTTAAGCACGTTAAAAAAATAGCTTAAAGTATAAACATGGAATAATCCCCGCTGCACAAAAGGGAATATCCATCGCTACTAACTTTCAAGGAGATACCATGGAGAGCAACCTCTACTCGTTTTTACATAAAAATGCTCAGGATTTTCCTAACAAAGCTGCACTTTTTATCGACAAACAGACGCTCACTTATAAGAAATTGCTCCAAGAGAGTGACAGAATCGCAAGCTTCTTGGGGGTCAAAGGGGTCAAAAAGGGCGATAGAGTGGCGATGATTCTTGCGAATTCATGGGAATTTATCGCGACGCTTTTTGGAATCTTTCGCCTCGGCGCGATTGCCGTGCCGATCAACACCATGCTAAAGAGCGATGAGCTGGAGTATATTCTGAAAGATAGCGGCGCAGTGGTGGCTTTTATCAGCACGCGGTTCCAAAAAGAGACCAAGGGGCTTCTTGAGAGGACGCAACTGTGCTCCATTATTTGGCATGAGAGCGAGCAGCCCGAAAAGAGCAAAGAGGAGATGGGCGAATTTGATAGGCGCAATATCCAATATACGAGCATTCCTACTGCGGGGAATCTTGACAAAACATGGGCGCAAGGGGGCGAAGAGGTTGCGATGATTATCTACACCTCAGGGACGACAGGATTCCCCAAAGGCGCAATGCTCTCGCATAATAATCTCCTCTCCAATCTCACCGCGGTTACCAAGCTGTTTCAAATCCATCTAAAAGATCGCTTCATCGTCTATCTACCGATGTTTCACGCATTCACACTCACGGCGAGTATCTTGCTGCCGCTTTTTCGCGCCTGTTCACTTGTCATCATCAAATCCATCATGCCCTTTAGCAATATCCTAAGGCAGGTGCTTTTTAAGCGTGTAACGATATTTTTTGGCGTGCCCGATGTCTATAACGCCCTGATTCGCGCAAAACTCCCGTGGTATTTCATGTGGTTTAATGCCGTGCGTATCTTTGTCTCCGGTGCATCTGCGCTCAGTGATACGACGCTAGCGCAATACAAAAAGCGATTTAAGCGTGCGGTTATGATTGAGGGGTATGGACTGAGCGAATGCTCTCCTGTGATCGCAGTCAATCCTTTGGAGCGGCAAAAGCCCTCCTCTGTGGGAATCGCGCTCCCTGAATATGAGGTAAAAATCGTCGATGAGGAGCTGCTTGAGCTTCCTTTGGGCGAGCGAGGCGAGATTATCGTGCGCGGAGGTTGCGTCATGAAAGGCTACCTCAACCACCCGGAATCAACCAAAAACACCATCGTCAACGGCTGGCTACTCACCGGCGACATCGGCTGCATGGACGAAGAGGGCTATCTTTATATTCTCGATCGCAAGAAAGACATCATCATCTCCAAGGGGATCAACATCTACCCGCGCGAGATTGAGGAGACGCTCATGGCGGGATTCCCGACGATTAAGGCTTGCGCGGTGGTGGGTTTTTTAGAGGAGAGTTTAGATGAGATTCCCGTGGCGTTTATCGAATATGAGCCCGATTCCCCGCATTATAGCGACACGGAGCTGCGTAACTATCTCAAGAAACATCTGGCGAATTTCAAAATCCCCAAACACATCTACGTGCGCGAAGAATTGCCCAAAAATGCGACGGGTAAAATCCTAAAACGCCTCTTGAAACAGGAGCTTCAGGAGCTGGGAATCCAAAAAGGCAAGTCTTTATTTAAACATCACTAGGATAGAATCGGCAAATTTTTAGCCTAAAAGATTACAAAACATGAGGTAAAACGTGCAAGATGGACGAAAAAGAGTGCTCGTAAAATTCTCGGGCGAGGCGTTGGCAGGGGAAAATGGCTTTGGAATCGACACGAAGATTCTTGAATACATCGCCACAGAGATTCGCTCTCTTGTAGAGAATCATATTGAGCTTGGGATTGTCATTGGCGGGGGTAATATCATACGTGGCGTGAGTGCGGCTCAAGATGGCGTGATTCGGCGCACCAGCGCGGATTACATGGGAATGCTCGCGACCGTCATCAATGCTGTGGCGATGCAGGAGGCTTTGGAGCACGCGGGGCTTGATGTGCGGGTGCAAAGCGCGATTGAACTTAAAGAGGTCTGTGAGAGCTACATCTATAGGCGGGCGATTCGTCACCTTGAGAAGGGGCGAGTGGTAATTTTTGGCGCAGGCACGGGGAATCCTTTCTTCACGACCGATACCGCCGCGACGCTAAGGGCGATTGAGATTGGCGCAAATATGATTATCAAGGCGACGAAAGTTGATGGCGTTTACGATAAAGATCCTCATAAATTCCCCGACGCAAAGAGGCTCGCGACCCTAAGCTACGAGCGAGCACTCGATGATTACATCAAAGTGATGGACGATACGGCGATTTCGCTCGCGAAAGACAACGGGCTTCCCATCGTCGTGTGCAATATGTTCAAGCCCGGGAATCTGCTTAAAATCATTCAAGGCGACCACAGCCTCTGTTCTGTTGTGGGAAACTGTTAAGTTAAATTTATCAAGGAGTTTATAATGCAAAGAATGGAAGAGATCGCTTTTAAAGCCCTATCTAAGGTAAAAAATGACCGCTATTTGCTCTCAAATATTCTGTTTGCCCGTATTGATGAGCTGGGCAAGGGGGCTAAGCCTCTTGTGAATATGGATGTCAAAAGGCACAAATTAGCGGATATTGCGATGAATGAGATTGCTGAGGGCAAAATCGAGCTCACTCAGATTGACTAAAAGCCCCTTTCGCTCACAATCAAGGTATGCGTTTGGAATTTTTTTCTAAAGTTTCAAATATTTCGACAGTTTCTAAGGCGCAGGAGCTTTTACGCACGCTCGCAAACATTACCCCTGCCATAGAGCGGGCGATTGAATTTGCCACCAAGGCGCATGAGGGGCAAAAGCGCAAAAGCGGCGAGCCCTATATCGTCCATCCGCTGCTTGTTTCGTGCATTGTCGCGCATTATGGAGGCGATGAGGCGATGATTTGCGCTGCGCTACTGCATGATGTCGTGGAGGATACGAATTTCAATCTCCAAGATGTGAGCCGCCTCTTTGGTGAAGATGTCGCTTCACTGGTTGATTCCCTCACAAAAATCGTCGAAATCCGCGAGGAGGAGTTCCCTTCCGAGCTTAATCAAAAGCTCATCATCGCCGCGCTTAGTTTCCGCAAAATGCTGCTTGCTTCGATCAAGGACATTCGCGCGCTCGTCATCAAGCTCTGCGATCGCACGCACAACATGCTAACCCTCGACGCCCTGCCTAGAGCCAAGCAGATTCGCATCTCCGAAGAGACGCTCGTCGTCTATGCACCCATCGCCCATCGTTTGGGAATCTCCTCGATGAAAAATGAGCTTGAAGATCAGAGCTTTCGCTACATTTTCCCCGATGAATACGGCAAAATCGATGACTATTTTGACAAGAATCGTCAAGCAATCCAGCTAAAACTCCACGCTTTTATCGACAAAGTCAAGCACCTGCTCGTGCTCAAAGGTCTCCCCAGCACGGAGTTTCACATCATCAGTCGGATTAAACGCCACTATTCCATCTACCTCAAAATGCAGCGCAAGGGGATCTCCATCGAGGAGGTGCTCGACCTTTTAGCAATCCGCGTCATTGTCAAAGAGCCGCTAGATTGCTACAAGGTTTTGGGTATCCTCCATTATGAGTTTAAGCCCATCGTATCGCGTTTCAAGGACTATATCGCGCTCCCAAAAGAGAATGGTTATCAGACCATTCACACGACGCTTTTTGACGATTCCTCGATTTTTGAGGTGCAAATTCGCACTGAGGCAATGCAGCACAGCGCAGAATATGGCGTGGCGGCGCATTGGAAATACAAAAACGGGGGAATCGCCCCTTCACTTGGCTGGCTTAGCGATCTTCAGTTTCAAAATAACACCATTGAGGAGTTTTACGAGCTGGTTAAAAATGACCTCTATCGCGAGGATATTACCGTTTTCTCGCCTGCGGGCGATACCTACATGCTCCCCTCAGGCGCAGTGGCTCTGGACTTCGCTTATGCCGTGCATACGGAGGTTGGAAACTGCGCGAAGGAGGCTTACATCAACAACCAAAAAGCCTCGCTCCTAAGCGTGCTTAAAAGCGGCGATATTGTGAGAATCCTTACGGCTAAAGAGCCCATCGTGCGCGCTTCTTGGATTGATGCGGTCAAAACTTCGCGCGCAAAACACGAAATCCGCGCCAGCTACGCCGCGAAATTGCGCGAGATTGAGAAACGCGCCTCGATTAATATCCTCGCGACGATTTTTGGCAAAAGTGCAGAGGAGATTATGGCGTTTGTAAAAGGGGCGCAGCTTGAGGGAATCGTCCATAAAGCCTGCAAAGATGTGAGCTACCTCAAAGAGCTTAAGAATCGCATTTGCAATAACAACAAACACACGGGAATCCTAAACAAAATCAAGATTAAAATCTTAAAGCTTAAGGAATTTAGCTTCGATAATATTCTGATCCACTCAAATTACAACATCAGCGAGGCTCTGTTTGATTACTGCTGCCACCCAAAATACGGCGATGAGGTAATCGCACTTAAAAGCGGCTCAAAGGCTTTTGTCCATCACAAGCTCTGTGAGCGCGCCTATGGAGAGATCGGAAAGGGTGCGAAAATGGTCTATGTCGAATGGGTCAAAGATAAGCTCGCTGCCTATCAAGTCATCGTCGCGCTTGAGAATCAAAAGGGCGTTTTAGCCAACTTTTTGCAGTTTTTGGCTAAAAACGACTTCAATGTCTTGGGCGTAGATTTGGGAAGTCAGAAAAACAGCTACACTTCACATTGTGAGGTGCAGATTGAGAGCCATATCAAAGACGCGAAGCTCGTGCGCTCGATTCTCGCGCAACGCTTTCGTATCGTCGATCTATACAGTCTTAAAGATGCTTATGGAAACAACTAAAGGAGAAGCACATGGAGCATGATGTAGAAAATGCGCTACATGAAGCGATGTGCGAAATTGAGCGCGGAAGTTGCGAAATTATAGGAATCGACTACATAAAAAGCCTCGTGGAACGCTATCTAAAAAGCGGCGAGACATTTTGTGTCAAAGCGGGCTTTGACCCCACTGCGCCGGATTTGCACCTCGGACACACCGTGCTAATCCAAAAAATGGCGACACTTCAAAAATATGGTGCGAGGGTTATCTTTCTTATCGGCGATTACACCGCGATGATCGGTGATCCTACGGGCAAAAGCGAAACAAGAAAACCTCTTACGCGCGAGCAGGTGTTAGAAAACGCTAAAAGCTATCAGGAGCAAGTTTTTAAGATTTTAGACCCAAAAAAGAGCGAGATTCGTTTCAATTCCGAATGGCTGGAGAAGCTGGGCACTGCGGGAATCATCACGCTAAGTGCGAAATTTTCCGTAGCGCGCATGCTTGAGCGAGATGACTTTGAGAAGCGATATAAGAGCCAAGCGCCTATTAGTATCGTGGAATTCCTCTATCCGCTACTGCAGGGCTATGATAGCGTCGCGCTCCAATCAGACGTAGAGTTTGGTGGCACCGATCAGAAATTCAACCTCCTCATGGGGCGACATCTTCAAAGAAGCTACGGGCTTAAAAAGGAGCAAGCCATCTTCATGATGCCCATTTTAGAGGGGCTTGATGGCGCACAAAAAATGAGCAAGAGTCTCGGCAATTACATCGGAATCACCGAAGAGCCAAATACCATGTATGCGAAGCTTCTTAGTATTTCTGATGAGCTCATGTGGCGATATTATGAGCTTTTAAGCGCGCAAAGCCTAAAAGAGATCGCCAGACTAAAAGAGGAAGTGCAGAGAGGAATCCTGCACCCCAAAAAGGCTAAAGAGCTCCTCGCGCTTGAGATTACCGCGCGTTATCATTCACAAGAGCGGGCGCACGCGGCAAAAGAGGAGTTTGATCGCGTCTTTAGTAAAGATGAGATTCCCGCGCAGATCCCTGAGCTCATCTGTGATGGTGCAATATGGGTGTGTAAAGCCCTGCTAGATGGGGGAATCCTGCCCTCAACCTCGCAGGCGCGCAGGGAAATTGAGGCGGGCGCATTGAAGGTCAATAAAGAGAAGGTTACGGACATCAACCTGCAATTAGGAGTGGGCGAGCATATCTTGCAGGTGGGCAAACGCCGATTCCTAAAGGTTATTATCAAGCCCTAAAGATAGAAAAATTAAACAACGGAGTTACATGAGCACACGACATACGACACTACCCTCGCTGACGATTGGAAAATACACGATTCCCTTCCCTATCGTGCAGGGAGGCATGGGCGTGGGAATCAGCTGGAACGAGCTTGCAGGGAGCGTCTCCAAAGAGGGCGGGCTGGGGATTATCAGCGCGGTTGGGACGGGCTATTATCGGGCTTTTGAATTTGTAGAGAAACTGATAAATTCCAGACCTCTTGAGGCAGCGAATTTCTACTCCAAAAACGCCCTCATCGAGATTTTCAAAAAGGCGCGCGAAATCTGTAGCAATGCCCCGCTCGCTGCGAACGTGCTCTATGCGATTAATGACTATGGGCGCGTGGTAAGAGACGCGTGCGAAGCGGGGGCGAACATGATTGTTACGGGCGCGGGATTGCCCACAAATATGCCCGAATTTACGTCAAATTTCCCCGATGTGGCTTTGATTCCCATCGTCTCCTCGGCTAAGGCTCTAAGAATCCTCTGCAAACGCTGGGAAGGGCGATATAAGCGAATTCCCGACGCGGTCGTCGTGGAGGGACCTCTAAGCGGCGGACATCAGGGCGTGGTATATGAGGATTGCTTTAAGCCCGAGTATCAGCTCGAAGCTATCCTGCCTGAGGTGGTGGAAGAGGCGAAAAACTGGGGGGATATTCCGCTGCTTGCTGCAGGGGGAATCTGGGATCGCAAAGACATCGATCGCTTCATGGCACTCGGGGCTAAAGGGGTGCAGATGGGCACTCGATTCCTCGGCACGCACGAATGCGACGCAAAGTCCTATCACAAAATCATGCCCGAGATCACCAAAGAGGACATAGAGCTCGTCAAATCCCCCGTGGGCTACCCTGCGCGCGCGATTATGCGCGGCGTGATGGAGTGTCTCAGGGAGAATAACGCCCCAAAAGTGCATTGCGTCAGCAACTGCGTCGCGCCCTGCAATCGAGGCAAAGAGGCGAAAGCTGTGGGATATTGCATTGCCGATCGCTTAAGCGATGCCTATTTGGGCGACTTGGAGAAAGGGCTCTATTTCACAGGCTCAAATGGATACAAAATCGAGAAAATCATCAGCGTAAAAGAGCTTATGGATGAACTCGTGTGCGACTAAACTGAAAGTAGTGGGGGCACTGCTCTGCCTGCCGCTCCTACTCCTTGCAAACACTCCCAAAATCATCGAAGTTTCAACCGGTAGCGGGAATCGCCTCGAAATTAGCTTTGATCGCACGGTCTCAAAGTCGATGTTTAAAAATTTTGAATTTAATGGCGAGGGTCGATTCCGAGATATTTATGACATTGAGGCGATTCTCGCGGCTAGAGCACTCAAAAGCTCCACCTTGGGGGAATCTATCACGTTGCGAATCGCCCAAAACAGCCCGCAAAAAGTGCGCGTGGTGCTTGATTCCCCCACACAGATCCAAAGCACGCTGGAGCTCTCCCAAAAGAGGGCTTTTATTACGATTAAAGAAGCTAAAAGCAGCGTGCGTTCGCTCTTTGATGAGATTGATACCGCGCCGCAAGAGCCAAAGGAAGTCGCAAGCACGACGATTCCCGCTAAAACAACCCCGCCCAACCCAAAAACTCCCTTGCAATCGCCTAAAAAAGAGGAGATTCCCGCACAAAGCATGCAGCAAAGCAAAAAGGAGAAGAACAGCAAGCGCATTGTCCTTGATCCCGGGCATGGGGGCAAGGATTGCGGCGCGATTGGCGCGGGGAAGATTTGCGAAAAGGTCATCGCCCTAGACGTCGCCAAAGCTTTGGCTAAAGAGCTCAGGAATCGCGGGTATAAGGTCTTTTTGACCCGCGAAAAGGACGTTTTTATCAACCTGCGCGCCCGCACAAAATTCGCCAATGATAAAGAAGCGGATCTCTTCATCTCAATCCACGCAAATGCCGTGCCAAAGGGAAAAAAGACGAAATTTCAGGGAATCGAGACCTATTTTCTCTCCACCGCGCGGAGTGAGCGCGCCAAAAATGCCGCCGCGCTTGAGAACAAAGATGACATCGAGACGATGAACTACTTCTCTAAACAATCTTTCCTAAACACCCTGAACTCCCAACGTCTCGTCGCCTCAAATAAGCTCGCGATTGACATTCAGTTTGGATTACTTAAGGCGACTAGGGATAAATTTCAGGGCGTGGTTGATGGAGGGGTGCGAGAGGGGCCTTTCTGGGTGCTCGCAGGCGCGCTCATGCCCTCGGTGCTGCTGGAGCTTGGCTACGTTACGCACCCGCTTGAAGGGACGCGCCTTGGGCAAAAAAACTACCAAAGACAGCTCATCTTAGGCATCGCCGATGGGATTGATGGCTATTTTCAGAAGAATCTATAAAAAGGGAGACCATGAGACAAGAAGAGCCTATGAAACAAAGTGAGATGGTTGAGATTTGCTTCTCATCGCTCTTTTTTCTGTTAGCACTTTTTACGCTCCTCGTATTGGGGCTCTCAAACTATGCGGATAATTTCAGCCAGCTCTTTATGCTCGTCAACAAAAATCGCGGCGTCTACGCAAGCACTCTGAACGTCCTAGCTGTTTTTGCCATTCTCACAGGGGTCTTCTTCCTTCGCATCCGCGCAAAGGAGCACCTATCTCTGCGATACAAAATCTGGATTGTTATCATGATTACGCTCTTTGCGATCTTTTTAATCCTAAGCATGACCGTCCATTGGGCAAATGCTACTCCCTCGGAAACCTCGCTTTTAAATGATATTTACGCCCTCCGTCAACGTATCGCTCTTTTTATCGATTCCTATCTTGGGGAACGACTGCTTGATATGACATTTCTCACTCTTTTTGCGCTATTGCCCATGAGTGCAGCACTCAACAATATAGATTTTAATTACGAAGATCACTTCGGTCGGCTATTTTATCTGTTGCGCCCCTCGGCGAATGTCGTGATTATCACGATTTTTACCTGTATGATTCAGCCCTTTTTCAAAGAGCACTGGTGGGAATATTGGGAAATCTTCATGATGTTTCTAGCTCTCTCGCTGCTTGTGCTGCTCTTTTGTCGACAGCCTAAAATTTTTGGCTTTTATGAGCGATTCAACCTCGCACTGCTCGCAGTTTGCACGCTCATGATCCTTTTTAGCAGCGAGCTGTTTCAAGAGAACGTGGATTATTATGAGACGAAAAAGGCTTTCTACACGCTCATTCTCCTAGGCTGGTCTGCGCGCTGGATGGAGCGTATCACTCGCTAGAATCGGCGCGGGGCTCGTATCCTCTTCTCATCAAGCGCGCGGTAAAATCGCTTCAGCCCCTTTTTAGCCTTCGTATCGATCTTGTAGGAGATATGGCGGAGGTAAAAGAGTATATCTTTGCGCGCAATCTGAGTGCGCTTCTCATACTCCTTCAAAATATAGTGCGGAATGAAAATCTTCTGCTGCGCGAATTTCCTCGCAATGCGCTCATAAAACTCCCCATAGCGGTTGTAGCAGAACTTCGCAAAAACAAAGGGGAGATGGTGGCGCCGATTCCACACCTCTCCCATATCAACGCACTCGCCTTGGTGTGTAAGATAATAATGCAACGCCCGATCGCCGATGAGCACCTGCCCTTTGAGCGAAAGCACCTTAAGCAGGGCATTACTCGTTGCGGACTGATAATCGCTCCCCTCTTTTTGCGGAATCGCAAGCACGCTTAAGACCCTATTTTTTGCGACGATTCCCGCGCAAGAGCACCTTTTTCCCCTCCCTGCGATGCTTGAGATGAACCCCGCATCGATTCTGCGAAACAAAAACTCCCTATTGAGCTTGGCAGGGTAGCTCTTTTTGAGCTCGATAAATTTCTTAAAATGCCCCGGGGTCGGGTAGCGTTTGATAAAAATATGAAAGGGCAGCAGGTTAATGTAGTCGATTTTTCCAAATTTCATCGCCCGCCCCTTTGAAGGAGCAAAATCGCATTACTTGAGTCTTCTAAAATCCTCTGCACTAGCGTATCAACCTCCTGCATACAATCGCTCACAAATAGCTCGCAAAGCGCGATTTTACGCTCTTTAAATGCGTAGCTAATCAGGGGTAAAAAGATTTCGTTTTTGGGCGTGGGAAGATGTGCACAGATGAAGTATTTGGGCGCAAAAGTGCCGAGGATTCCCGCAAGCTCTGCAAAACTCACCGCAGGGATCTCCCGCGCCAAAAGTGCATAAACTTCCGCTTCACAAATAGCTAACAACGGCAGTGTATCGGGATTTTCAAATGCTTTTGGCTCACCGAAGCGTTGCACAAAAGTCGCCGATTCTTGCACACTAGATTCCTCTAGCAGCTCTTGCAAGGAGCAGAGAAGAAAAATGCGCTTCAGAGCTTTGTCTCTTGCTAACGTCATAAGTCCTAAAAGTGCCTCATGAGCAATATTGTCAAAGCTTTCATGCGAGAAGATTAGAATATTTTTTGTAAGCTTAGAGTGCGCTGCTGCCTCGCTGATATCGCGCGCCACTTTATCCAGATAGAGCCGCATTTGCGCGCAAGTTTGCGGATAGAGTGTGCCTGCAAATGCTAAGGATTTTTTAATCATTCAAAACGCCTCTTTTTTTGTCAAATAAAATGGGATGATAGAGCCTTTGGCTATAATTTTGCCTAAAATTGAGCGTTTTTAGGACACCCATGGCACTAATTAGCCTGCAAGAAATCTCAAAACAGTATGACTACACCCCGATTCTTACCGATGTTACGTTTCATCTTAACGAATATGAACGCGTCGCCATCGTGGGGAAAAACGGCAGCGGCAAAAGCACGCTACTAAAAATCATCGCCGGGATTTTGGAATTTGATGAGGGCGAGCGCACCGCTTTGCAGGGAATTAGTGTAAAAATGCTCCCACAAAAGCCGCGATTCCCCGAAAATATGAGCGTCAGAGAAGCGATTGAATCGGAGCTCGTTTTGTTAAAAAGCGCGAAGCATGAGTGGGAATCGCTAAGCCTTAGGCTTGCAGAGGAATTTGAAAACAAGGAGCTTGTGGCGCGCCACAGCGAGCTTACAAGCTTTTTAGAACACCATGGCGCGTGGGATCTTGATAGTAAGATTGAGCGCGTTTTGATAGAGTTTGACCTCAAAGGCTTTGAGCACCGGCTTGCCAATCTCCTAAGCGGAGGCGAGCAAAAGCGCGTGGCTTTGGCGGGATTGCTTTTACAAAAGCCCGATGTTTTGCTCCTTGATGAGCCGACCAACCACCTTGATGTGCAGATGGTAGAATTTTTAGAAGAGCTTTTGAGAGGGGAGAATTTCACGCTGCTTTTCATCTCGCACGATCGCTACTTCATCGACCGCATTGCTACGCGCACCATTGAGATCGAAGAGACGAAATTGCGGAGTTTTGAGGGAGGATATGGCTCGTATCTGAAGCAAAAAGAGGCTCTTTTAAGTGCGATGACTAAAGAGCATGAGGTGCTTTTAAAACTTTTAAAAAACGAGGAAGAGTGGCTTAGACGCGGGGTTAAAGCACGTCTGAAGCGTAATGAAGGGCGCAAACAGCGGCTCTTTGAGCTGCGCGAAAATGCAAAGAAAAATCCCGCCCTCATTCGGAAAATGCGCCTAGAGCTTGAGCGCGAGAAGAAGCATTTCAATCAAGATGAGGGGAGTAATCGCAAAAAAATGCTCTTTGATTTAAAAAATCTAGAGCTAAGAATCGCCGACAAGCTGCTGGTGAGCTCGCTTGAGATGCGAATTTTACAAAAAGATAAAATCGCCATCGTGGGGAAAAACGGCAGCGGGAAGAGCACGCTACTAAAGGCTCTTTTGGGCTTTATTCCCGTAAGTGCGGGAATCCTAGAGCGCGGAGATGTTCGGGTGGGATATTTTGATCAACACCGCGAAATGCTCTGTGATGAGAAGAGCCTATTAGAGACCTTTTGTCCGCTTGGGGGCGATCGGGTGATGGTGCGCGGGAAGAGTATTCATCTCTTTGGCTATCTGAAAAACTTCCTCTTCCCTAAGGAATTTTTGGACAAAAAAATCGGCGTGCTTAGCGGGGGCGAGAAGAATCGCCTCGCTCTTGCGCTGCTTTTTACCAAAGAGTATGACTGCCTCATTCTCGATGAGCCTACAAATGACCTAGACATCGCGACGATTAATATCCTTGAGGAGTATCTTCAGAGCTTTGAGGGCGCGCTGATTTTTGTGAGCCATGACCGCTATTTTGTCGATAAAATCGCGCAAAAATTGCTGATTTTCAAAGGCGCGGGAATCCTAGAGGAGAGCCATTTAAGTTACAGCGAATATTTGGAAATTGAGCGTGAATTACGCGAATACAACCTCCTAGAATACGCAAAAGAGAGCAAAGAGACGCAAGAGCGTCCCAAAAAAAGCACCAAACTCAGCTACAAAGAGCAGCGATTCCTAGAGATGTTGCCAGCTGAAATTGAGGAGCTAGAGGGTAAAATCAGAGAGCTTGAAGCGGAGCTTTATAATTCAAACAAATACACTCCAAGCGAGCTCGCTGCGCTATCGGGCGAACATGAGACGCTTAGACACCTGTGCGATGAAAAGCTGGAGCAATACATTGAACTAGAGAGCAAGCGCGAGGAGCTTGAGCGTGAACAAAACGTAAAGGAGTGAGATGAGGGAGTTTTCTAGGCGATTCCTGCCCTATGTGAGCAGGTATAAGCTCTGCTTTTTCTGGGCGATTCTAGGGACGGCGATGGTCGCTGTGGCGAGTGCGGCGAGTGCTTATTTGGTTAAACCTGTGCTTGATGAGATTTTTATCAGCAAAGATGCTGCGATGTTGAAGATTCTGCCCTGGCTCATCGTGCTCGCCTACTTTTCCAAAGGCTCCGGCTCATACATGCAGAGCTATTTTATGAATTTCATCGGGCAGGACATTATGCGCTGCATACGAGATGAGCTGCTCGCAAAAATGCTCTCTTTTGAGCTGGCATTTTTCAATCGCTATCGAAGCGGTGAGCTCATTAGCCGTATCACTAACGACATTAACGCCATTCAGATCACCATCTCAAACTACCTCGCCGATTATATTAAAGCGGGGCTGACCATCATCGCTCTAGTGTGCGTCGTCATCTATCAAAGCCCGGAGCTCGCATTTTACGGGCTTATCGTAATGCCTCTGGCGCTCTATCCGCTCATCATGCTCGCCAAAAAGATGAAAAAAATCTCCACAAAAACGCAAGAGAAAAACTCTGACATCACCGCCAATCTCACAGAGATTTTCAATAACGTCGAGCTGATTAAATCCAATGCAGGCGAGAAACTCGAAGTAGAGAGCTTCTCAAAAGAGAATCAAAAGCTCTTTGAGCTGAATATGAAATCCGTGCGGGTCTCCGAGCTCACTTCGCCCCTCATGGAGACGCTCGGCGCGCTAGCCATCGCTGCAGTGATCATCATCGGCGGGCATCAAGTCATCGAGGACAAACTCACGGTCGGGGCATTTTTCTCCTTTATGACGGCTCTTTTCATGCTCTACACTCCGCTCAAACGCATGAGCGAAATTTATAGCAAAATGCAAGTCGCCGTCAGCGCGAGCGAGCGAATCTTCGAGCTGCTTGATCGCGAGGGGCTGATTAAAGATGGGGATTTGGAGCTTAGCACGCCGATTTTCAGCGTTGAGTTTAAAAATGTAGGGCTGTTTTATGAGGACAAACGCGCGCTTGGGGGCATTAATCTTAAGCTAAAAAGCGGGGAATCGCTTGCATTAATCGGCGATAGCGGTGGGGGAAAAAGCTCTTTGGTCAATCTTGTCCTGCGTCTGTATGAGGCGAGCGAAGGCGAGATTTTGATTAACAATTCCCCTATTGAGCGATTCCTTCAATCAAGCCTGCGCGCGCGAATCGCCATTGTTACGCAGCGGATTTTCATCTTCAACGACACGATTGCGCGCAACGTCGCTTATGGCGAGAATGTCGATGAGGAGCGCATTATCCAAGCGCTCAAAAAAGCCCATGCATGGGATTTCGTCGAAAAATTAGAAGCGGGAATCCACACTTTCTTAGATGAGTTTGGCACCAATCTCTCAGGCGGACAACGCCAAAGAATCGCCATCGCACGAGCTATTTACAAGAATCCAGACATTCTAATCCTCGATGAAGCCACCAGCGCGCTGGATCAAAATACCGAGCTGGCGTTCAAAGAGGCTCTCAGCGAAATCATGCGCGACAAAATCACTTTCATCATTGCGCACCGCCCATCCACCATCACGCTCGCGCACAAAGTCGCTCTGCTTAAAGAGGGACGGATTCTTGCGCTGGGGACACAAGAGGAGTTTCAAAACGCCCAAGGCGAATTCGAGCGCGCCTAATCCTCTGCGGTGTGCTATAATGAGCACAAATTAGTTTTTAAAAAGGTGTGTCATGTCTAATCTAGCTAGCATCGATCAAGTCACCAATCTGCACCGAAATAACGAGCTTCAGCTGCTCTGCTTTCGCCTTGAAAAGGATAAAGACCTCTACGCGGTGAATGTCTTTAAAATCCGCGAGGTCGTCAAATATCGCGGGAACATTACGATTGTATCGCATGAGGGGAGCTCCCTTGTGGAGGGACTAATCACGATTCGCGAGCTCACGATTCCCCTTATTGATTTGAAGAAATGGTTTCATTATGACCCGCGAATGAAAGAAAAAAACCTGCGAGATTACGCGATCAAGCGTGAAGAGGGCGATGATGACATCATCATGATTTGCGAGTTTTCGCGCTGGACGGTGGGCGTGAGGATTTATGAAGCCGATCGGATTTTGAATAAAAAATGGACGGAGATTGAGCAAAGTGCGGGAATCGGCGGAGCGACGCAAAATAGCAAGCTCGTGAGCCGCACGCGCTATTTTGATGGCTCACTCGTGCAGGTCGTGGATATTGAGAAAATGCTCGTCGATGTCTTCCCGTGGATTGAAGATGAAAAAGATGATGAGATACGCCAAATCAAGAGAATCGACACAAGCAAAGAGATTCTGTTGGCTGATGATTCCCCAAGCGTGCTAAAGACCATGCAAAATATCCTCGATAAGCTTGGTGTGATCCACAAAGACTTCGTCAACGGGCAAAAGCTCCTCAATTACGTCTTTGATGAGCGCACGAATGTCGGTGAAATCGGCATGGTGATTACCGACCTTGAGATGCCTGAAGCATCGGGCTTTGAGGTAATTAAGCAGCTCAAAGGAAACTCCAAGACTGCGCACATTCCTATCGTCGTGAATTCCTCCATGAGCGGAAGCAGCAATGAAGAGATGGCGCGCTCGCTTAATGCCGATGAATTTATTAGCAAATCAAATCCCGCGCAGATTGAAGAGGTCATGCGCCAGCACCTCACCAAATAGCAAATAGTGCAAAGGCTAAAGTGACGCGTTTGCACCACCAAAGCCACCAAGACTGTGTAGGTGTGAGATTTATGAGGTTTTAACAAGAATCAGGGTGCAGAATGAAGTTTGATTCCCTATGGGAATCGAGCACAAATTAAGTGTGGATTCCTAATCTCTACAAAAGAGTTAATCTTTATTTGGCTTTTGTGCGGGGGTCGAAGAGATTCTTCATGCTCCCCTCATCACCAAAGCATAGGAATCTACCCTAGATACTTCTTTAGGGCTAGATTCCCGCATTTTTGTGAGTTTGGGTTTGTTAGCGATTAGTTCAAGATATCAGACATATTGCACGCATTTTGCCACGCTTCTCTTTTCTCGGGGATATTTTGCACCCAATAGTCATTTTTACCCATCTCGCAAGCTTTTTTATAGTATTGTGCCGCCTTACTTTGATTGCCACTATCATAGTGATATAGGGCAAAATTCCTGCATGCTACCCAATCTCCAGCATCGCACGCTCTTTTAAAATAGCCTACACCCTTGACGATGTCTCGCAGCACACCTTCGCCGTTACAATACATCGCTCCGATATTTTGGCATGCCGTAGTTTTTCCCTTATCGCACGCCAGATTGTAGAACTTCAAAGCTTTTTTGTAATCTTGCGGGACGCCATAGCCGCCCTTGGCATACAGCACTCCAAGATTGCTGCAAGCTCTTGCAAAATGCTCATCTTTTTCATTACCCTTTTTGCATACTTTCTCAAGGTAGAATTTTGCCTTTTTATAATCTTTGCTAAGACCTTCTATGCCCGAAAGATAGTCCTCACCCAATCCAGCACAAGCCAAGCTATCTCCATCTTTGCACTGCTTATCAAAGTCTTTAATCTGCTCTTGCGTCCATCCTAACGCCTCAAGACACAGCAAACTCACTAACACCGCCAAACCTAAAGTAATCTTTCTCATCTTTTCTCCTTTTTAAATCATTTTCTTAAAGCATACGAAACAAACAAGAAACATCACCAGGACTATCGGTATCAATCCGATAGAAATGGGCTTCCATATAGAAATAGGCTTCCATAGATCTCTCTTTGGGTTGTTATGATGGACTACAATCCCCCACACTATAAGACCAAGAACCCCAACAAGCGCAACATCATAGATAAGATTAAACATACGCTCCTGAGGAGATGGGGCTGTTCCATTGAATATATCGACTGCTATACCACCGAGCACACCGCTAAATATGGACAAGCTAACCTGCACGAAGTCATTATTCTCCTTCTCTGCACTCTCTTTGGTCGTGCTCTCTTCTGTGTTCTCTCTCTCCAAGCTTTCTCCTTTGTAAATGAATTTAAATAAATATTGTGCCCCCCCCCCCCGCTTAAAAAATGATGAAAAGAAAATATGGAATCAAGGGCGTTTGAGGGGTTTATAAAGAGGTTTTAAAGAGGGAAGAAATATAAGAAAAAAGGGGAAATGGGAGTGAGCTTTCTATATCGTTGGCTTTAGATTTCCCCCTCCTGCCCCAAGCGATAGAGGGCAAAATCATACTTGATCGGATCGTGGGAATCGAGACTTTTTAGAAACTCGGTTGCTTCCAAAGCAGCCTTGAGATCATAGCTCTTGCGCTTTAAGATTCCTAGCTTTTTGCACACCTTGAAGGTGTGCGTATCAAGGGGCAAAATCAGCTCACTTGCGGGAATCGCCCCCGCCCAGTAGCCCAAATCAAGCTTATCTTTACGCACCATCCAGCGCAAAAACATATTCCATCGCTTCAGCGGAGAGCTCTTTGAATGAGCCTCGCCGACTAAAAAGCGAAATCCTGCGCTAGAGCGCGCGGAATGCTCCCAGATTCCCCGCTGTAAGGCGTGGATTCCCTCCAGTGTGCCTCCGTTTTTATACCCACTTAAAAATAGAGAACACAACGATGGATGCGCTCTTTTTAAGTGGTAGAGTGCAAGAAATAGCGCGCTCACATCACGGGAATTCTGGAAGCGATAGGGTTTGAAGCGATACGTGCTAATCGCCTTTTCATCGCGCTCAAGAAGCGAAAAATCCAAAGAGGAGAGGTAGGCGACAATCTGCTTCGCGCTCCCATAGGCAAAGAGGGCGCAAATAAGCGCACTCCACTCATTGCCCTGCGCCCTTGCGACTAGGAGCGGATCAGGACGCGCGAGGGAGAGCTCCTCTGGGCGGTTTCGTTTGCAAAATTCGCGCTCCAGAAGTGCTTTTAGAGAGGCTCTATCCACTGACGTTATTGTTTAAGCCCAAGCAAGGTATCAAGCATTTTATCCAGCGTGGAGACGACTTTGGCATTCGCCGTATAACCCCCTTGGAATCGAATGAGGTTTGTTAGCTCCTCATCGGTGCTCACTTCAGAAATTGATGTGTGCTCCTTTTTTACCGATGTAAGCACCGCTTTTTTTATCTCATGATTTGTCTTGGAATCAGCCGTATCCGTCGCTACTTTGGTCGCGGTGAGCTTAAAATAATCCGCAGGCGTCTCATCGTAGCGATTCCCATGATAGTCAAAGAAAGGAATCTTGTCATACTGAAGCTGCTGCATTTTGTTCGCCACGACGATATTCCCCTCCACAGCCTCGCGATAGCTGCGAATTAACGTGGGATCCGTGCGATAGGTCGCCGCCAAATCGATATTAGACGCACTATTCCCTTCAAAAAAGCGGTTGATTCCCAGAGCACCGGCAAAATTCGTCCCTTTATCTTGATAGGAGAGCGTGATTCCCGATTGAGGATTCTTGGGCTCGATACTGAAAGTCTTGGTAACTTCGTTGTAAGTAACCTTAAAGTGATCATCAAAGTCATTGACCGCGTTTTTATCGCCATTATCATCGGTGTTGCTGTTGAGTTGATTGACGACATCTTTAATCGTGGTCAGCGCGTTGATATGGACGGTCTTACGTCCAATTTCCTGACCTTTGGAGTTATACATCACAAGGTCGAAGCTCCCTTTTGTAATGTTGTAATTGCTACTTGTTAGGCTGTGATCCGAGGGCAATTTCAAACCATTATCGCTAGTGAGCGAGGAGCGCGCGCTTTGTGCGTAGATGTTGTTCGTCGCCTCCATAAGCCCTCTAGCGAAAGAATCGAGGTTGTTAATATATTGTTGCAATTTCCCGATTTTCCCGTTACATGCACCGCAGGTTGGATTCCCAAGGCATGTATCAAGCAGTGCGCCGACCTTACCTTCGCGAAGATCGCGCGTAATATCTACACCCTTAAAATCCTGCCCCAAATGATGAACCGAATAGAGTCCCTGCGGATCTTTGGCGTTGTCCAGCACGAGCGGGTGAAATACCGTCCCATCAACAAGAGTATATCCGCCCGCGACAGTGAGATTATATTTCTCATCAAAGTCCGCAATCTCCGTGTGAACCTTGCTTTTCCCCGTGAGCTTATCTTTAAAGGCCTTACCGCCGATGAGTTTAGAGATGGCAAACTCAAGC
Organism: uncultured Wolinella sp.; assembly: GCA_963540505.1. Lineage (GTDB taxonomy): Bacteria > Campylobacterota > Campylobacteria > Campylobacterales > Helicobacteraceae > Wolinella. Next base: position 58,234 of record CAUTMV010000002.1, on the reverse strand, counting down.
TCATCGCGCTTATCGCGGAGGTCGTTGGCTTTTTCGTTAAAGTTTTCATGTTCATAGAGACGAATGCGTTTATTGATCTCGGCGATCTCTTTACCCATTCTGTTGATCTCATCAATGGTCGTTTTCAACTTCTCGTTGGTCGTCTTTTGAAGCTGCACAAGACGCGCACGCGTCTCCCTAATTGTTTGAGCGAGTGTCTGGGCTTTTTGCGCGACGACGAGCTTTTGGGCTGGATCGCCGGACTTCTGAGAGAGAGCCGTCCATGCGTCAAAATACTCTTTCATGGTGTTATAGAGTCCGATTCCGTCCATCTCCGGAAAATAGGACGAAGCCTCGCGCAAAATGCTATATTGGTTGGAGCTAAACTGTTCCTCTGTGGCGGCTTTTTTGTAACGCTGGTAAACATGCTCATCATGCAAACGCACGATACTTGAGTCATCTACTCCCTGCCCAAGACTATATCGCCCGAAATACAACGCTTCATTCGCAGTAGCATGCACCCTCTGTCTTGAATAAAATTCATTATTCGCGTTTGCGATGTTGTGTCCCGTGGTATTGACCATTGTTTGATGAGTTTTAAGACCCGTATAGGAGGTGCTTAGCGCGGAGAATATGCTAGCCATTTCGCTCCTCCTTAGGCTTCAAGTGTCAAAAAAGAGGAGTGTGCGTGCTGTTTTTTACCGCTGTAATCTTGAGGTTGAGAGGGGAGCAGCCGCTCCAAAAGGGAATTATAAAACTCCGACACGGCTAAAACCATACGTGCGTAGCGACGATTCTCATCTTTGAGTTTCTCAAGCGATTCCCGCAGTTGTCCTAGCAGCTCGGTAGCGTTTTCATCCAAAAGTTCGGGTAGCGGAACGGTGGGAGATTCTTTGGTAAGCTTCAAGATCTCACTATCAATAAGATTTTTTTTTGTTTCAAATGAGCCGACCAGCTCATCTTTGGCTTTTGTGCGAGAGAATATAACCTCGTGTCTAGCTTCTTGAATATCCTCAATATCTTGCTGTGTAACTGCCAAAAGTGCCTCTAAATCCGTAATGGCACTCTCTAAATAGTGGTGTAGCATACAAACTCCTCATGTCAAGCTACCCACGATTAAGCAAATTTAGTGCCATCTTTTCAGAAGTGCCCATGAGATTGAACTTATACTCACCCTTTTGAATACTCTCCTTGATAGATTGCACCCTTGATGATGGCTGAGAAGATTCTGTTTTTACGTCATTATCACGGGCTTGAGCACCTTTTGCGACCAGCGATGCGATTCCTGATTTTAGCGGGCTAATCATCTTTTGAATCCTTTCCTTGGTAATGAATTCACTCACGAGTTAATATCGACCGTTTCATAAAAAGCTTGAGCAAAAATCACAAGCCAAGGTTAGCCAAATCCATACGGGAATCGCGCCGCTAACATGGCTTGTTAGCGTGAAAAATTCCTTGAAATATCATAGAGCATCTTCTCGGTTTCTGTTTTAGGACGATAGAGATAGTCTCCCTCATCAATAAAAAAGTTGATATTTGCGCCGCCCACTTTGACCGTATAAGCGATGACAAAAATCATTCCATACACAAAAAAGAAAAAAGTCACCGAGGGAACGAGCCAATTTTTTAGATCCATTACTCCGCTCTTCTGGGTAGATTTGTTACGATTATAGCACAGATAGGGGATAATGCGGGATTTGCGCCTAAGATTACTCCATTTTCTCTGATATAATTCCTGCTCATATTTTACTTTAGATAATGTTTATATTCTCACACGAGGCGACCATGAGATTGTATCTACTGATAATATTATGCGCGAGTTTGCTTTTTGGAGCGATGTCTGAAGAGAGGACATGGAATAAAGGGGCGACTTTTTTAACCTTCCTTGAGGAACACGGGATTCCCGCCAGCCTCTATTATTCCCTACCGCCTGAAGATAAGGAGCTTGCTGCGGAAATTTACAGCGGAGTGCGATTTTATGTCCTTAAAGATGAAGAGAGTGGAGAATTTTTACAAGCTCTTATTCCCGTTACCGAAGATGTTCAGATCCACATCTATCGGGAATCGGAGGAAAAATACGGCATTTCGATCATTCCTATTAGCTATTTTGAGAAAAATCAATCCATCGTCCTTTCGCTAAACTCCTCGCCCTATCAGGATATTTTGGAGCTCACGGGCGATTATTCGCTCGCGGGCGAATTCGTCTCGGCGTATCGTAATAGTGTTGATTTCCGCAGAAATATCAGGAAAAATGACAAGCTTGCGCTCATTTATGATCGCAAATATCGTTTGGGTAAGCCCTTTGGAATGCCCAGCATCAAGGCTTCCATGGTCGAAACTCAGGGCAAGCCAAATTTTGTATTCCTCTTTAAAGATGGTCGCTATTACGATGAGAGCGGGCGCGAGCGGGCGAATTTCCTGCTTGTTACGCCTCTGCACTACACGCGCATTTCCTCTCGATTCTCCACAGGGCGCAGGCATCCGATTTTGGGAATCGTGCGCCCGCATTTGGGTGTGGATTATGCCGCTCCTAAAGGCACGCCCATCAAGGCAGCGGGCAATGGCAGAGTGATTTTCGCGGGAAATAAAGGAGGCTATGGCAAGACCATTATCCTCGCACATTCCGATGGATACAAAACGCTCTACGCCCATCTAAACGGCTATGCCAGAGGGATTCGCACAGGCGCAGTGGTAAAGCAGGGTGCGCTCATCGGATTTGTCGGGAATAGCGGCATTAGCACGGGACCTCATCTACATTTGGGGCTATATAAAAATGATCGAGCCATCAATCCGTTAAAAAGCATAAAAATTACCAAAAGCGCACTAAAAAATAGAGAAAAGCAGGAATTTTTGGAGCTTGTAGCCACTTACAAAGCCTCGCTTCAAGAGGTCATTGCAAAGGGCGAGATTCCCAGCCCAGAGCGCGATTCTCTCTTCTTGGTTCAGCGGGAATCCTCCCCCACCTCATCGCTTCATGATTAGTCATCTTAGGATTAGTGAATGCCACGATTCCCGCTATGTCAAGCCTAAGCGGATTTTCTACACCGAATGTGGAGCGGAAAAGAGCTGGGACATTGTCGATTCCCACGATAGTGTCAGTGTCTTGCTCTATCACAAAGAGCGGGAATCTTTCCTCATTGTCAAGCAGTTTCGTCCCGCGGTCTATTTAAAAAACAACGACGGCTACACCTACGAGCTGTGCGCAGGAATCGTCGATAAAGAGGGGAAGAGCCTCGCTGAGATCGCCAGTGAGGAGATTTTAGAAGAGTGCGGCTACAAGGTCGCTCCCCACGCGCTTAAACCCGTAACGACCTTTTTCTCCTCTGTGGGAATTGCAGGCAGTCGTCAAAGTCTCTTTTATGCGCAAATCGAGCAGAGCATGCGCGAAAATGAGGGCGGAGGCATCGATAGTGAGCGGATCGAGCTTGTGTATGTCCCGCTGGATAAGGCGCGGGCGTTCATGTTTGATGAGCACAAGCCCAAAACTCCAGGACTACTTTTTGCCTTTATGTGGTTTTTTGAGCAGGGACTCACAGCCAAAAAATTATAAAATGCTCATTTGATATTTAGAAGCCCCATTTTCAAGGAGATTCTGTGATTTTGCGTGTATTAAGCTTCCTATCTTTGGCTCTCTCACTGCTTCAAGCCTCAAGCTTTGGGGAGCGTCTCACCCTCCCGATTCTTGAAGTTTCCGCGCAGGAGAAACACACCGCTTATATTCCTGCTTTGGATTTGAAAGTCGGCGAGAGCGGGGAGATCCTGCGCGAGCTCGCGGGGGGGCATTCCGTGATTATCGCGCGCGCGCAGGTGGTGGAGATTAAAGAGGGGCGCGCCAAGATCACTTTTGAAAAGCTTGATTCGCTCGCGCAAAATTACTTCCCCGAGCCCGAGCTCACACCACAAAAAGAGGACAAAACGCTTTGGCGCACCTTTTATGACCGTGCCCTTTTGATTGCGCCTAGTCAAGAGCTCTATATTCACGTGCGCGATTCCTATCCGCAGATCAGATGGCAGCACCCCGATCTATTTGTCTCATATCTACTTGAGGAGAGGGAGCATGCCCCAAGTCGTGAGGATTTTCGCCATATTTGTAATGCCTACAATATAGGAATCCTCTACATTATCGCAAGCGGCAAAGGTGAGGCGCGCGATTGTCAAACTTTTGCCCTGCTTAGGCAAGATCCTATCGCAAAAGACGCCCCCAAAGAGGAGCAGATTCGCCCCTTTTTCTCGCGCCTGGGTAATGTCGAGCAGAGTTGGTTTAATGCGGTTTTCGGCGGGGCGGAGGTGAAGGATTATTATCTTTATTACGATGAGCTGTTAAAATAGCTACACAAGGAGTTTTTGATGATTAAAGAAGCGGACATAAAGGCTCTTAAAAAGATGGTTGGCGAGGATAACTGTTTTAGCGACAAGGCGCATAAGCTCGCCTATTGCTATGACGCGACGAGGAATCGCTACGAGCCTGATCTGGTTATTTTCCCGCGTCATGAAAAGGATGTCAGCGACGTGCTTAAATATTGCAACGAGCACCAAATCACCGTAGTGCCTCGTGGCGCGGGGAGCGGCTTTACGGGTGGGTCGTTGCCTGTGAATGGCGGAATCGTGCTCTCTCTTGAGAAGCACATGAATAAAATCCTAGAGATTGATATGGAAAATATGGTCGCGCGCGTGCAACCCGGAGTCATCAATATGCAGCTCCAAAAAGCCGTCGAGGCGGTGGGGCTATTCTATCCGCCCGATCCTGCGAGCGAGGAGTATTCTACGCTGGGCGGGAATGTAAGCGAGAACGCCGGAGGTATGCGCGCAGCCAAATATGGGATCACAAAAGATTACGTCATGGCTCTGCGCGCGGTGCTGCCTAATGGAGACATCATTCGCGCGGGTAAAAAAACGATAAAAGATGTCGCGGGCTACAATATCGCTGGGATCCTCATCGCCAGCGAGGGGACGCTTGCAATCATCACGGAGATTACCTTTAAACTCCTTAGCAGGCCCGCTCTTCGCAAAAGTGCCATGGGAATCTTCCCTACGATTGATGATGCGATGAATGCCGTGTATAAAACTATGGCAGCGGGCGTGACCCCTGTGGCGATGGAGTTTTTGGATAATCTTACCATTAGAGCCGTGGAGAGCAAGTTTCATCAAGGATTGCCCCTTGATGCGGGGGCGATTCTCATCACGGACGTCGATGGGAATCTAAGCGAGGATATTGAGCTCCAAATGGATAAAATCGAGGAGAAATTCCGCGAAAATCATGCGCTAAGCTTTAAGCGTGCAGCTACGCAAGAAGAGGCGAAGGAGCTGTGGTTTGCGCGGCGTAACGCAAGTCAGAGCATCACCATCTATGGCAATAAAAAGCTTAACGAAGACATTACCGTCCCGCGTAGCAAACTTCCCGCGCTGCTTAAGGGAATCGGGGAAATCGCGCAGAAATATCAGCTCAAGATTCCCTGCTTTGGGCACACAGGCGATGGGAACGTCCATACAAACGTCATGGTGGAGGATGGCAACGACCCTAAGCAGCTTGAGATCGGGCACAAGGCGATTGAGGAGATTTTCAGGCTCACTGTGGAGCTTGAGGGGACGCTCAGTGGCGAGCATGGGATCGGGCTCTCTAAGGCTGCGTTTATGCACCTTGCATTTAGTGAAGAGGAGATGAATCTCTTCCGTGCAATCAAGAGAGCTTTTGACCCGAATAATATCCTCAACAACGGAAAAATGGCTCTTGATGAGCCAATTCCCGGTAAATAGGCAGGAATCGTGCGGAAAATCCTCCTAAGCCTGCTCTTTAGCCTCGCTCTTTTCTCCCCTCTGCAGGCTTGCGTGCTATGCCAGCTCTACACCCCTACCATTGATGTGCAGATTGACATTCAAGGGGGGGGCTCGCGCACCTACGGCGCGAAGATAACTTGGTCTTTCTCGCACCCTTTCAGCAAGGAGCTCGTCGTGCGCTATGGCGATGAACAGGGGGTGCTTAGCGAGGAGGCACTTAGCGAAATTAAGCGGCTTTTGCTCGCATACATCGCTCCGAGGGATTATCTGAGCACCATCACACACGATAATTCCGAGGGCTTAAGGGATATGCAATCACTCCCCATCGCTCCCATTAATCCCGAGCTCATCTTTGACGTCGAGGATTCCCGCGCGATTTTCTCCTATATCGTGCCTTTTAATGTGGAACTTGGCGCAAAAGATACGCTAATGTTCGCCTTTGAAGACAAAGAGAGGTTTTTTGAATTCCTCGTCTCAAAGGTCAATTTCATGTGGGATCATGAGATGATTTGGAGTGCGAATCCTTTTAACAACATGATTTTTATCAACCAAATCATGCCCAAAATCGCCGCTTCCAGCGAGCAAATCAAACATTTTGAGCACACACAATCGCTCAATATACCGCGCCAAGAGAAGCAATCTACAGAAAAGCTTGAGGTAGAGCTCACGCTACAATCCATTCTCAATGCCTTTTCGGTGCGCTTAAAAGAGCTTTTGGAGCGCACGCAAAAAGAGGGAATCGGCTTCTCGATTCTCCCGCTACTGCTCTTTTCTTTCCTTTATGGCGCGCTGCATGCCGCAGGACCCGGGCATGGCAAAATGCTCGTAACCTCTTACTTTTTTGGCGTGCGTCAAAATCGTGCTAAAGCCGCAGGGATTGCCCTTGCAATCGGCATAGTGCATACCTTTTCAGCCTTTTTGATGACGCTGGTCATCTACTACTTTTTTGAGCTATTTTTTAAAGAATTTTTAGATAACTTCATATTTTATGCTACAAAAATTTCCGCATTAATCATTCTGGGAATCTCCATTTATTTGATCTATAAGAAGATTCCTGCGATTAAAAGGACATTTTTCAAAAGCAAAAATACTAAAAATTTCACATCATTTTCCGCACACCCGCCCACGTGTAGCTGCAAAGCCTGCTCAAGCGAGGGCAAGAGCACCGATGTGGGCGTAGTTTTGGGCGCAAGCCTCGTGCCTTGCCCGGGCACGATTACGATTTTCATCTTCACTATGGCACTTGGGGAATACCTCATCGGCTTTCTCGCTGCCTTTTGCATGAGCATGGGCATGAGCCTCGTCATATTCGGCGCGGCGAGCATCGGGCGAGGGCTGAAGCTGGGCATTGAGCGTTACACCGCGCGCATGATTCTGCTCGGAGAGCTTTTGGGTGTGGCTGTGATGTTTACTTTGGGAATCGCCCTAATTCTGGGCTGATTCTCGCGCAACTTCTCATTACAAGGCGAGTTTTTCGCACCCACGACGGATATATGTTTTGCGAGCGGAATCGATAGGCAAATTAGATAGCTCGCACATTTGCCTTGGGCGTGTGTGTTTGGGATATAAAAGCGACTTTTCCTATTCGAGCAAGGTGCGTCGGGTAGGGAATCTTGCGCGTGCTTGCTTCTTATAAAAAATTATGAGAGATAAAGCGCGATTTCATCGGCTAAAAAATAGTCGCTAGCCACGATTTTATCGCCATTTTCACGCACTTTATTTTCGCTTACCAATGCCGTTAATTTTGCTTTATCCAGCCCTTTTTTGTTAATTCCCACACAAGAGCGCAATCCCAAAAATAGTCGCTCAAAACGCAAATCTTCTTCGCTCAAATATTCATTCTCACGCCACAAAGGCTCAGTGATATATCGCTTGTAATCCCTATGTGGCGCATATCTTACGCTCCCTATCCGCCCGATCGCCCCCGCACCCACGCCGATATATTCGCAAGATTCCCAGTAGCCAAGATTGTGGCGCGAGATATGATCTTTGGTGTAATTGCTCACTTCATATTGAGTAAATCCCTTCTCTGCGAGCTTTTCACGGACAAATTGCGCATTTTTTGGGCTAGATTCCCCGCTTTTCACGCCCCGATCATAAAAGCGACTCCCCTCCTCTAGCGTCAAACTATACGCAGAGATGTGCCCGATGGGAAGCTCGCACGCACGCTCAATCTCCTGCACCAGCCGTTCGCGCGTATCAAAGGGCGTATCATAGAGCAAATCAATACTAAGTTGCGCAATTCCCGCTCGCTCTAGCGAATCTAGGGCGCGAGAAATTGCCCCGACCTCATGATCGCGCTCAAGCCACAAAAGTTTATCGCTAAAAAAGCTCTGCACGCCAAGGCTAATGCGATTCACTCCAAAGCTTCGCATATCTTGCGCCCATGCGAGATTTACGGAGAGCGGATTTGCTTCAATTGTGATCTCCGCACGGGAATCCAAAAACGGCGAGAATCGCTCAAAAAGCGGCGCAAAAAGCGAGGAAGCAACAAGACTGGGCGTCCCGCCACCGATATACACGCTCGTAATCTTCTCATTTCGCGCGCGAAAGCGCTCCAATTCCCACTCAAGCTGCATACAGAGCGCGCACATATAGGGGGCATGATAATCCTTTGAGACGGGAAGCGAGGCAAAAGAGCAGTAGCCGCATTTGTGCGAACAAAAGGGAATATGAATGTAAAGAAGCATGCGCCGCCCTGTTTTAGGAATAAATTGAGCCAAGATTGTATCGAAGTTCCCGCTCTTAGCTCTTTTTTGCTAAAATTTTTTAGGATAAAAATTTTAGGAAGATTATGCAAAAGAGATACAGACCCAATGTCGCTGCTATCGTGCTTTCGGCGAAATATCCACACGTTTGCGAGATCCTGATTGCCTGCCGTAATGACATTAAGGACGCGTGGCAATTCCCTCAAGGGGGAATCGATGAGGGGGAATCGCCCAGAGAAGCACTTTTGCGCGAGCTAGAAGAGGAGATAGGCACGAATCGTGTCGAGATTATTGCGGAATATCCGAAATGGGTGAGCTATGATTTCCCTGAGAGTGTCGCGCCCAAAATGTATCCTTATGATGGGCAGAAGCAGAAGTATTTTTTGGTGCGTTTGTGCGAGGATTCCGCGGTCAATTTACAGACCAAAGAGCCGGAGTTTAGCGACCACAAATTCGTCGCGTTTGAGGAGATTTTCAATCACATTACCTATTTCAAGCGTCCTATTTATCGGCAGGTGCTTGAATATTTCAGGAAAAAGGGATACCTATAATGCTAATCGTGCAAAAGTATGGCGGGACGAGTGTGGGGGATTTGGAGCGCATTCAAAATGTCGCAAACCGCGTGGCAAAGAGCAAAAGCAAAGGGGATCGACTCGTCGTCGTCGTATCGGCGATGAGTGGCGAGACGGATAAACTGCTGGGCTATGCGAAACATTACAGCGCGATTCCCGACCCTAGGGAAGTGGATATGGTTTTAAGCTCAGGCGAGCGCGTCACCAGCGCGCTTTTGGCTATCGCCCTAAACGCGATGGGGCTAAAGGCTATTTCGCTCAGTGGAAGGGGCGCAGGAATCACAACCGATAACCACCACGGCAAAGCGCGAATCGACCACATCAACACCGCACGGATAAAAGATTTGCTAAGTCAAGATAACATCGTCATCGTCGCGGGCTTTCAGGGAGTTACCGCTCTAGGGGAAGTTACCACGCTGGGGCGAGGCGGGAGCGATTTGAGCGCAGTTGCTCTTGCTGGGGCTCTGAATGCAGATTTGTGCGAGATATACACCGATGTGGAGGGCGTCTACACCACCGATCCGAGAATCGAGCCAAAGGCTAAAAAGATTGATAAAATCAGCTACGATGAAATGCTGGAGCTTGCGAGCATGGGGGCGAAAGTGCTGCTCAATCGCTCTGTGGAGCTTGCAAAAAAGCTCAATGTCAATATCATCACAAGAAGTTCATTCAACAACAATCCCGGAACACTCATCACAAAGGAAGAAGAAATTATGGAAAATCCCATCGTTAGCGGAATCGCACTCGATAAAAATCAGGCACGCGTGAGTATTACCAATGTCGAAGATCGCCCGGGAATCGCCGCTGAAATCTTTGGCGCGCTCGCAGAGGCGAATATCAACGTGGATATGATCGTGCAGACCATCGGGTATGATGGCAAAACCGATATGGATTTTACCATTCCTAAAACCGAGCTTGAGAGCGCGAAACTCGTGCTTAAGCGTTTTGAAAATAACGTCGGAGGAATCGAGCTCGATGACAATATCGCGAAAGTCTCGATTGTCGGCGTGGGCATGAAATCCCACACGGGCGTAGCTAGCAAGGCTTTCAAGGCATTAGCGCAGGATAATATCAATATCATGATGATTAGCACTAGCGAGATTAAAATCTCCATGATTATCAACCTAAAATATGCCGAACTCTCCGTCCGCACGCTACATGCGACCTATGAGCTGGACAAGTAACGCAATGCAAGAGCTGTTAAAATGGACGATTGAGACGATTCGTCGCGATGAGAGTATGATGAGCTGGCTTGAGGAGCGAAAGTTTGAATGGACGCCTTTGGTTTCCGATACAATTCGTCACATTTTGGAGGGGTATAGCGTCATCGTGATGACCGATAGCGAGCGAAGCTGGTTTGGCAACTACATCACTGCCTCGATTAATAAACCGCAAAAAGCTCGCCCCTACCTCCCCGTCTATAACATCAAATCCATCTATCCGCACATCGACCACGTCCAAAACGAAGAGGACGGCGCGCTCATTAATGACATGCTCTCCATCTCCTTTAAGGAGCAGTATCTCTTCTGGTATATCGGGAAAAATAACGATCGGCGCGCGAAGCTCGCACTCAGCCGCGATGACAGCTTTAATTGGATTTTTGATGAGGAGCTGCAAAACAGCTTCCGCCTTAACTCCAACGACGAGCTTTTGGATATGAAGCTCTTCCAGCTCTACCGTATCTTTGATAAAACGCTCTCTGCGACGCTTTTTGGGCAAGTCTCATTGGATATGTAGCGATGATTCTTAACGAGCGGGGCGGATATATTCTCCTTACTTCGGATTTCTCGCGCGCGCTTGAAAAGCACAGCACGGGAATCGCCGAAGAAAATCTCAAAATTTTTATCAAAGAGGAGTTTCTCATCGATGATAGCAAGGAGGTCATCGCCGCCGCGCACATAAGCTCGCAAGCCCCGATTCTGCTTATCATTGCAGCTCAAAGCTACAATCTCTATGCGCAAAATGCGCTGCTAAAAATCCTAGAAGAGCCACCACAGCGTGTCTCTTTCATACTCATGGCGACTTCAAAATCTTCGCTCCTCCCTACGATTCGTTCGCGCCTGCCTATTATCGATGAGCGGGAATTGACGCAAATCGCGCCCTTTCCACTCGCTTTGCACTCCCTCTCCTTACAGGGAATCTGCCGATTCTTGCAAGATCTAAGCACGCAATCACTCAGCAAAGAAGAGAATAAAAGGCTCATCGAATCGCTCCTTTTTGCCTGCAAGGAGGAATCGCTCCCGCTAAAGAGCTCGGATTTGGAGCTATTTTCGCGCGCAATTACGCTTGCAGAGCAGTTTGAGCGAAGCGCACATATATTTTTGCCCCTACTTTTAATGGCATTACAAAGGAAAAAGCATGTTCGTTCAAAAAATTAACCCGCCTAATTTGCACGAATACCTAAACGCGCTCGGTTCGGAATCTGCAGGGGTGAAAATCATGTCCGCCAAAGGGGAGCAGATGTTTTTTCAAATTCATCATCTAAAGACCCCCGCCGCGCAGATTTTAAAGCAAGATTCCCTCTCTGTTGGCGCGGATTTTGCCCTGCCGCGCGGGGCGATTACGCACGATTCCCCGTATGTTGATGGGATTTTGATTGCAAATGCGAGGGAGCTTGAGCGAATTATTCAAAAGTGTAAAATCCAGCCCTTTGGTCTGCAAGAGGTGGGAATCGCGCTCCAAAAACACCTAAGCGCAAAAAGCTTCCCGCTGCAAATCATGGGAATCATCAACGCAACCGAAGATAGTTTTTTTGAGAGGAGTCGATTCCTCGGCGAAGCGGCGATTAGACGTATTGGCGAAATGATAAAAGAGGGAGCGGATATTATCGATATAGGCGGGGCTTCCACGCGCCCGGGGAGCGAATGGGTCAGTGAAGAGGAGGAGCTTAGGCGCGTTACCCCCATCGCCGATTCCCTCGCGGATTCGTCACTTTTAAAAAAGGCGCGCTTCAGTGTCGATACCTACAATGCACGGGTCGCGGAATATTGTCTGGATCGCGGTTTTCACATCATTAATGACATCACCGCACTGCGCGATTCCCGCATGCTCTCGCTAGCTAGTGAGCGTCAATGTGAAGTCGTCATTATGCACATGCAGGGGGAATCGCCCCGCTTAATGCAGCAAAATCCGCACTATGAGCACCTTTTGGCTGAAGTGGATCAGTTTTTCTGCGAGCGGATAGAGACGCTGGAGCGCGCAAATGTGCGCAAACTCGTGCTTGATGTGGGGATTGGTTTTGGCAAGAATCTCGAGCATAATCTCAAACTCATACGTCATCTCTCGCATTTTAAGCACTTCGGATTCCCGCTACTTCTTGGCGCGAGCCGCAAATCCATGATCGACAAAATCTCCCCCGCAAGCGTGCAAGAACGCCTCGCAGGGACGCTCGCACTCCATTTGGAGGGCTACAAAGCGGGCGGGAATATCATTCGCTGCCACGATGTAAAAGAGCACGTGCAGGCGTTTAAAGTCCTGCAAGCACTCCATGGGGTTGGGGCGTGAATCTCACAAATGATGAGCTCATCATGCAGCTTCGCAAGCACGGCTACGCGGTCGAGGAGCTCGATGGACAGAGCAGTGAATCACTCAAGCAGCTCTTCATCAAAGAGACGCGCGATATGGTAGAGCGCTTTAATGAATATATTTGCGAAGATGAGGAAGACGAAAATACTCCAACAATCAAACCGCTCCAGCAGGGAATCTCCCATCCTCAGCTGCGAGAGGCGTGGCAACGCCTAAAGGGAAATTCTCGCGATCCTAAGCAACTTTATGATACACTCGGTGAGTTTTTATCCCTGTATGAATTGCAAGACATTGCCGAGATTCTCTCAAATTATGCTTCAGATGGCAGCTACAAGCGCATTGAGCGGGCGTTGCGTATCGCCTATCGCGAATATCAGGAAACGCTCCTAGGGGAGATTGAGCAGTGTTACAAAGATTTGCCCACAGAGGAGCTTGTTACGCAAATGGCGGAATATGTCGCTCACAGAGATAATATAAAGCATCTGCAAGAGGTGCTCTTTGCACTTAAAAGTCCGCAAAAACAAGAGCAGGTCGTCCATCTCGCTCAGCTAAAACATGATCTGCTCAAAAGCTATCGGCGCAATGAATTGGAATATTTTTATCGAAATTTTTACGAAAATAGTGAAGAGAAGCGCGCGATTATCGAAAAAATTATGAAAATCACAAGTATCTACACTAAAGAGAAGCTTAAGAATATGAAGCTGGACGTGCTCGAGGAGATGTATACGATCCTGCTTGAGACCGAGGCGAAGGAAAAGGCAGAGAAAGAGAAGTTCGAGCGTTACTTAAAGCTCTTTGAAGAGAGTATTTATCAAGATGATGAAGAGATCTTTGATGATCTCTGTCGCGCCGCGCCTAATGAGCTTAACAACGAACATTTGGAGAAGATTCTTGAGTTTTTAGAGGGGGCTAATATGCTTTTTGCTAAAAAGTTCAGGAATCTACTCAAAGATCGCCTTTAATCTAAAATAGGAGGAATGTATGAAAAAGTTTAGAAATCTTCGGATGGGCTTTACAATGGTTGAGGTGGTGTTGGTGCTTGTGATTTTGGGGGTTTTGGCGGCGATTGCCATACCAAAAATTGCATCGACCACCGATGATGCGCGAATAGCTAGGATAAAGCATGATATGGAAGAGGTAATGGATGCGCTCGAACAATATCAGCTTAATAATGGGTCTATTGAGGACAAGAGCATTACCGATGTGGTGCGTGCTAATGATTCCTTGTGGTTTATAACCCCGGATGGCGCTCTTGCGAGCAGATTCACAACCAAAGGGTTTTTTGGAAAATCAACTACCGAAGAGGAGTTTGAAAAGATGGGGGATGTTCAGCCATGCGCAATGATACACCTCAGGCAGATGCCGGATTATGGCACGGGACTTGTAATGGCGGTCTCGGAAGAAAAGGAGTGCGCTAAGCTTAGGAGGCTTTTCCCTGTCAGTGAAGATGGAACCTATAACCACCCTGCTGTATTACAGAGAGTACTCCCATTTCAGGGAATCTAGTGAGGTTTTAAAAACTCTTTAAAGAGGTGGCTCATCAATAACCGATACAAGGTAGCGGTGTTTATACTGTTTGAGGTCTTCTGTTTTGTCCTATTTTTGTATCGCGGTGAGCCGCTATTTTTGCTGTTTGCCCCATGGGGTGGGTTGCTGTTTTATCCTTCTGCTCTTACCAAGCGCAGCTATTCGCTCCACAAAGCCCTCGCTAAAACACCCAATCTCGCCCTGATGATTGTGGATAAAAATGGATATATCTCCTTTGTCAATAAAAAATTCGAGCAAGCCTTTGCACTAAAAAGTAAAGCGGTGCAGGGAATCTTGCTCGATGATTTTTTTGCCTCTGTTGATGAACTGAAGGGGCAGACGAGCTTCAAGGCACTTCAGGATTCCTCAAATGAGCTTAAAAGCTTTACGATTAAAAGGGGCGATTCTTATCTATTTTTAGTGCTTTCAAGCATTCTTGAAGCAGGGATTTATTTTGAAGGGCTAATCCTCACGCTCTATGATGTTACGCAAGAGAAACGACGCGAAGAAGAGGCACTGCAGCGCGAAAAAATCCTCCTAGCCAATGCCAAAATGGCTCTTGTAGGCGAGATGATTAGCTCCATTACGCACCAACAGCGACAGCCTCTAAGCACACTCTTGCTTTCGCTGGATAATATCGAGGAGAGTATCGAGCAAAACGAAAGTATAGAAAATTACCTCTTACTGGCAAAAAATAGCGCGAAAATCATGAATGAAACCATCGATGCATTTAGAAGCTTTTACAGAAGCGATACACGCGTTACGACGGTAAATCTTAAAGAGATATTAAATGAGCTGATTTTTATTGCCGCACCGGAGCTAAACAGCCACGGAATCGCCATCAAATGCCACATACAAGAGGGCGAATATTGCCTCTTGAGCATTAAAACTTACATAAAGCAAATACTCCTAAGCCTCCTTGCAAATGCCAAAGATGAGCTGCTGGAATGCACTAAATCGGGACTAGCCAGTCCGCATGAGGCGAATAAATTCGCTCCGAGAGTGGAGCTTCGCCTCTATCGACAGGATGAGGAATTTTGCATTAGCATAAGCGATAATGGCGGGGGTGTGCGCGAACCTCATCGCATTTTTGAGCCTTTTTACACGACCAAAAGCGAGAGAGGCACGGGCACGGGGCTCTATATCGCAAAAAGATTGAGCGAGGAGAAGCTGGGGGCGCGATTACTGCTTCAAAGTGAGCGTGATCCGACCTGTTTCACGCTCTATCTCGCGGCAAAAAGGGGTGATTTCTAGAGAACTAGTGCGAGCGAAAATATGAGGGGATACTGAGAGAATATGTATCAAAGAATTAAAGATATTTTAAAAAATGCGATCTTGCTCATCGTCGAAGATGACGCGCTGCTTCAAGAGGCGTTGCGCCACTCTGTGGAAAATTATGTCAAAAAGATTTTCATCTGCTCCGACGCACAGGAGGCTTTAGAGTGTTTTGAAAACGAGCCCATCAACCTCATCATCTCAGACATTCACATGCCCCTAATGAATGGAATCCAGATGGCCTCGATCATCAGGAAGCGCGATGGCAACGTGCCTATCATCTTCCTCACCGCCTATGATAATGATGAAAACCTGCTCGGCGCGCTTGAGGTGCAGAGTATCGGCATGCTAAAAAAGCCGCTGCAAAAGCGCGAGCTCATTATGATGATGAGCTTTGCGATGAATAAATTTCAGAGTGATTTCGCCCATATTGATCTTGGGCAGGGATTTTGCTTCAACGCCATGACACACGAACTTACTTGCGAGGGGAACGCGGTCAATCTCACGAAAAAAGAGCAGCTTTTACTCCATCTTTTTCTCAAAAATCAGGGGAGAGTTGTAAGCTTTTTTATGATTGAGCAGTGCCTCTGGTATGGGGAATCATGCAGTGCGGAGATGATTCGCAGCTTTGTATATAAGCTCCGCAAAAAGATCTATCCCGAGCTTATCGAAAACTCTCAGGGCAACGGCTACCGCCTAAATCTCACACATCGCGAGGGCGAGCGCACTACTCCTAGCTTCAAATACATTTAATCACACTTCTATCACACTTTTTCTCTACGATTCCTAGTGTCGCGTGTGCAATCTTCGCAAAAATCATGCGTCAATCTTATAATCAAAGGAGGCTAGATGAGAAAAGCGATGCTTTTTCTACTGCTAGGAATCGCAACACTCTTTGCTGGCGAGGTGTATAGCGATCAAGTAAAGGCACTCTATGCCGATTCCTCATCAAACAAAGTGATCGGGAAGCTCCTCCCTACAAATGCCGTAACGATTAAGCAAAAGGTCGATGGACGGGTGCAAATCACACTCCGAGGATATAGGAATCCCGCCGTGCCTAACGTAATCTACTTCAACGAGACGACGCGAATTCTTGTCGCGGCATTTGCCAAGAGTGCTACATTTGAAGTCAAAGAGATAACCCCGGCTAAAGAAGGTGGATTCCCCCTTGTCGAGGTGAGCGTCTATACGGATGATGGGGGCTTTAGCGAAAATGTCGGATCAATTTTTAGCAAGGCGGCGGATATTTACAAAGAGGGCTGTGGTATCTGCCACGCACTGCATGAGACGACCCACTACAAGGCAAATCAGTGGCCCGGGCTCTTAAAGTCGATGTTAAGCCGAACGGCGATTAACAAAGAAGATGAAATGCTTGTGGTGCAATACCTACAAAAGCACTCAGCGGACGTAAAAGTCAAATAAAGCAAACCAAATCATAAGGAGAATCAGATGAACCAAGAACGACGAGATGTGCTGAAATACGGCGCGATTCTGGCGGGTATGACGTTTGTCTCTAAGGCAAGCGCAACGGGAATCGCAAGTCAAGGTAGCGGTATGGGAATCGTGAAAAGCGGTAATGTCCTTACCGCCGCACACTGGGGAATGCTAAATATCAGCGTTCAAGATGGGAAGATTGTCAAATCCGTGCCTTTCCAAAAAACAAGCGAGATTCCCAATCCTCTCCAAAACTTCACCGCGGATATGGTCTATAAAAGCCGTATCAAATACCCAATGGTGCGCAAAAGCTACCTAGAAAATCCCGATTCCCCCAAGCCTCATCTGCGAGGTAAAGATGAATGGGTGCGAGTCAAGTATGAGGACGCGATCAAGCTGGTTGCGCGTGAGCTCAAAAAGACGCGCCAACAAAAGGGCTTAGAGGGTGTTTTTGCGGGGAGTTACGGCTGGAAATCCAGCGGAAACGTCCATAACTCAAGAATCCTGCTCCACAGATTTATGAATCTCAGCGGCGGATTTGTGGGATCTTTGGGCGATTATTCCACAGGTGCGAGCCAAGTGATTATGCCCCATGTTGTGGGAAGTATCGAAGTGTATGAGCAGCAAACCAGCTGGCCTTTGATCCTTGAGCACTCCAAAGTCGTCGTCATCTGGGGGGCAAACCCTATCGCAACGCTAAGAATCGCATGGACAAGCGCAGATGGGCAGGGCTTCAAATACTTTGAAGAGCTCAAAAAGCGCAACGATATTAAGGTCGTCATCATCGATCCGCTCGCCTCTGATACGGTGGAATATTTCAACAAAGCCGAACACATCGCACCACGCCCCAACACCGATGTGGCGATGATGCTCGGAATGATGCACCATCTTTACAAAAGCGGAAAATACGACAAAGAGTTTATTGAGAATTACACCAACGGCTTTGATAAGTTCGTCCCCTATCTGCTTGGCACAAGCGACAAAACACCTAAAACTCCCGAATGGGCGAGCAAGATTTGCGGCATAAGCGCGAAAAAGATTAGAGAGCTTGCAGAGCTATTCATGAATAATCGCACAATGCTAATGAGCGGCTGGGGTATGCAGAGGGCGGAGCATGGCGAGCAACCTCACTGGAATATGGTCACGCTCGCTTCGATGTTAGGACAAATCGGACTTCCCGGCGGAGGCTTTGGGCTTAGCTATCACTACTCAAATGGCGGTGCGCCTACATGCAAAGGTGCGGTCATCGGCGGTATGAATAGCGCAAGTGTGGGGCGCTTCAATGATAAAGGCGAATTCATCGGCACGGATAGCGGCGAGATTGATAAAAACGGTCGCTTCGTCGCTAAGAGTGTAACCGCAGCGGCAGGCACAGGTCAAAGCTGGCTACAAAAAGCGACCAATTACGCTTTCCCCGTCGCAAGGATCGCCGACGCACTCCTAAATCCCGGCAAAGTCATCGATCACAACGGCAAGAAGATCACCTATCCTGACATTGACTTCATCTATTGGGTAGGCGGGAATCCTTTCGTCCATCATCAAGAGACCAATCGCCTAGTAAAAGCGTGGAAAAAACCCCGCACCATCGTAGTCAATGATCCCTACTGGACGCCGACTGCAAAAATGGCGGATATCGTATTTCCCACCACCACTTCATACGAGCGCAACGACCTAACCATGACGGGCGACTACTCCAATATGAACATCGTCCCCATGAAGCAAGTCGTCGAGAAGTTTGAGGAATCGCGCGATGATTATCAGATTTTCTCCGATCTGTGCAAAGCCTACGCGCCCAATCTGGTCATGGCATATACCGACAATGGCAAGAGCGAATTTGACTGGATTAAGGACTATTACACTGCCGCGTATAACAAAGTAAAGGCGATTCCGGACTTTGTTAGCGATATGAAGCCTTTTGATGAGTTTTGGCGCGAGAATAAGCCGGTAACTTTCAGCCCAACCCCCGAGAGTGAGGCATTCGTCCGATTCTCAGGCTTTAGAGAAGATCCGATTCTAAATGCACTGGGCACACCTAGTGGACTTATTGAAATCTACTCCGAAACCATCGAGAAAATGGGCTACAAAGAGTGCCAAGCCCATCCAAGATGGTATGAGCCTATCGAGTGGCTGGGTATGAAAAAGCGCACGGCGGAATTCCACATGGTGAGCGCACACCCAAGCGACCGCCTGCATTCGCAGCTCAACCACACATCACTGCGCGCCCAATACGCCATCGCTAATCGCGAGCCTATTTGGATTAACCCCAAAGACGCGAAGAGTAAGGGCATTAAAAACGGCGACATCGTCCGCGTGTTTAACAAGCGTGGCGAGGTGCTCGCAGGGGCACTCATCACTAATCGCGTCATACAGGGCGTCGTGAAGCTCGCGGAGGGAGCGTGGTATGACCCCGATGAGAACGGACTGTGCAAGAACGGCTGCGCGAACGTGCTTACTATTGATATTCCTACCTCGCCGCTTGCAAATGGAAACATCTCGCACACGGCGTTAGTTAATATCGAAAAATACAAGGGCAAAGCACCAAAGCTAACGGCTTTTAGCGATCCTAAAATCAGACTCGCTTAATCTTATGCCCGATTCCCGCCCAGATAGGGGAATCGGGGCGGGATTCTCCACTCTTTTTACCTCTGTTTTCTAACGATTCCCAACCCCTAGGCAGCAAATAATTCAAAAAAGTGCTTGCAATCGGTATTATGAGCCAAGAAAACTTACCAAGGAACATCTCCTCACACTTACATAATTTCAGCGGCTTTGGTGGGCAAACGCACTCACCAAAGCGCGCCACTTCACTTCTGCTCCCCATTTTGCGGAAGATTAATACTCACGACGACATCACGCCACTTTAGCCACGTCTTGGCTCCCTCTTTCATATCCGCAAGCGTGAAGGAATCGATGAGCGTTTGATATTCGTTTAGGTTAAAAAGCTCCGTGCCATAGAGGATATGCGATGTGATATTGCCCATCCAGAATTTCGGAAGCTCCATGTCCCTTTTTGCCTTCAAAACGATTGCTTTTTTGTAATTATCCAAAAGGCGCGATTCCACACCCTCTTTTTGAATTCTCGCCAAAATCCCCTCAATCTGCGTAATGATTGGCTTGGCTCGATGTGGCGCACATTCAAAGGCGATGATTCCCCTAGAGTGTTCATAGGGCTTAGATTTGAGTGCAAATCTAACCGAGAATCCATACGTATCGCCCTGCTCTTCGCGTATCTCTTCGCGCAGGATTTGCTGAAGAATCGCCGCTAGGGCTTTAATTTTGTGCCGATCTTTTTTGGAATATTTGGCGTTTTCGTTTTTGATGACAATAGAAATGCTTGCTTTGGGAGAGGTCTGATAGTGTCGCTCAAAAAGGTGGATTCCCGCGAGGCTCCGCACTCCATCATCGAGGAATCGCGCCTTGGGTTTTGATGAGGGCAGGGTGGCGAGGTATTTTTTGATAAGTGGCTCGAGTTTCGCCTCGTTGATGTCCCCGACAAAAACAAATGTAAAATCCGCCGCGTTGCTAAAATGCTGCGCGAGAATGCTCCGAAGCGGTGCTAGCTGCACCCCCTCCACGTCGCTTATTGCAAGCGGACGGGTGCGCTCATTATTCTGATAGAGGAAGTTTGTGTATTCGCGCTCGAATTTGAACTCGGGCAAATCTTGGCTCTTTTTGAGTGCCTCGATGGTTTTGGTTTTAATCTGCTCCAAGGTTTTTGGATCTGTGCGCGGGGCGTTAAACTCCAAGTGGATCGCCTGAAGCAGCGTCTCAAGGTCGCTCGCGCTACTTTTCCCGCGCAATCCGTGCGAAAGAGGCTCGATAAATCGCGAGTAGCTAATGGGCTTGCCGCTGATGATTTTTGCCATCTCATAAGCGTTGAAATCGCCCACGCCACTCTCGTTGGATAGGGCGACGCTGAAGCTGCCTAGGCGAGGATTCTCCAAAACGGACGTCCCGCCCGGGCTAAAGGCTGAGAATAAAACCGTGCTTGAGGTCATTTTGAGTGGTTTTAAAATGACTTTCGCTCCGTTTTCGAGAGTCAAAATGGTTATTTGGCTCTTCTTATCGAGCTCTTTTTTGAGGATTTTCTTTGGCGTGATGGGCGTAGAGATGAGGCTTTGGGGCAGGATTTTATCCGATTCTTGCGTATTGAAGACTACGGCGGTGCTTTGGATTTGCTTCCACTCCTGCGCGGAGAGTTTGATACCTTTTTGACTGTATAGGCTTATGCTTTTTGCGGGGCGTTCTAAAATGTAGCGCAACCGCTCATTGACCTCTTTTAGCGTGATTTCATCTAGGAGCTTTAGCCGCAAATCCCTAAAGGCGAGCGGGCTAAGCAGTGTCGCGCCGCTGTCGATGTGTTCGATGATGTTTTTGGAGAGGTTTTCGGAATTTCTCTTGCGAGACTGCTCGTAACTCATGCGTATAATGCCCGTGAGTGTCTTTTTTGCGTCCTCAAAGTGACTTTGGTTGAAGCCAAAACGTCGGATTCCCTCAAGCACCCCCCACACATCGCCGAGCGAATTTTTAAAATCATCTTGCAAAACATTCGCATCAAAGCTATAAATCATCTGCTGATACTGCAAGGGACGCGCAGTGAATTTTGCTTTAATGAGCGCATTTTTCTTCTGATAGATTTGGTTGATGAGAATAGTGATGTAGGAGTTTAGTAGCGTTTCTCGCACCGATTCTTCGTCCTTTTGCGCCCTAAAGGAATCGCAAAAAGCAATCTGCACGCTATCTATCCCAAGCTCGCTTGTGTCGTAATTGTAGAGCTGCATGCCCGATTTTGCGGGAATCGTCTTGTCCGGATGCTGATAGTCATTTGTATTTTTTACCTGAGCGAAAGTCTCTTTAATGCGTCGCTCTATCTCGTTTTTGTCAAAATCGCCCACCGCGACAAAACTCATAAATCGCGGCTGATAAATGCGCTCATAGAAGGATTTAATCTTTTTGGCAGAGACATTTTTAATAATTTCCATATCGCCGATAGGCGCGCGATTCTCATAAATGCTCCCTGCGACGAGCTGCTTCATTCGCTGAATAAAGAGCCGATACTGAGGCGTGTTGCGCGTGCGCTCTTCCGCCATGACGACACCACGCTCTTTCTCCAGCTCCTCTGCCTCAAAGCTCACGCCATCCATCCAGTTGTGAAAAATGCGGAATGTGTTATCGAGATTTTTCGGATCGATTGCGACTTTGAGATGATAAGCCGTGCTATCATAGGTCGTATAGGCGTTGAGATCCGCGCCAAAGAGCACGCCAAAGCTCTCCAAATTGCGAATGAGGTCGTTTTTGCTAAAATCCCGACTTCCATTAAACGCCATGTGTTCCACTAAATGCGCTAATCCCAGCTCATCATCATGCTCATCGCTAGAGCCGCTGTCCACTCTCAGGTAAAATAGCCCCGTTTTGGCGGGATAGGGATTTTCTTGAATGTAATATTTCATTCCATTGGGCAAGATTCCCACCGTAATCTCTTTATCTGCCTCCAGCATCGCGCCCTGAAGGAGCGCGCTACACCAAATGAGCCCGAAGATTAGCCACTTTTTCATATTATTCCTTTAAACTCGGTGCAAAAGCTTACCACTTTACCCCCGCTTCGAGCCAAAACTGCCGACCTGTCTCATAGATACGAGTGGGAGAATCGTTGCTTTCGGTAGAAGCTTCATTTTTTCTATCAAGGACATTATTAATATCTAGATTGATTAGCCCCGTGAGGGCGTTAGAGAGCTTGTGCTCGTAGTTTATCCGTGTATCCCATGTATAGCCCGGCTCGATTCGTGTCGTTTTGTAAAGATCGACTGCTTTACCGTTATGGAGTGCTCCATTCTTTTTAACAAATAGAATTCTATCCTGCGCACTCACAAAAGAGAAAAAATTGCCCCATTTTATCCCTAGCGCGGGAATCTTGCTCATCGTATGCAAGCGGACTATCCACGGGCGGGCAAAATTATCGACGGGCTTTTCAGATTTTTTTATCACTTTGTCATCGACCTTGATATACACGTCATCTTCGAGATCCTTTGGATAGAGCGTTTCAGTGTATCCTTCTCCATGTTTTTTTGTTTTAGTGCGATTAAAGATGAGTTCAAAGCGATTATCCATCCCCAGGAAGCTTAAATCATTTAGTGTTTTTAGCGTCACGCTCCACACTTGCGTTTTACTTGTGCCTTTGTTCGCATAGACTTTAGCGCTTGCGGCATCAAGCGGGTCAAGCTCCACTCCTGCGGAATCCGGAGTGACTAGGACAATCTCATTGCGCCCGTATCGAATGAGGTATTTCCCGCCGATTTCAAGATTTGCCAATCGCTGCTTAACTCCGACGCTAATCTCATCATCATAGGGCGATTTGATACTGGAGAATCGCGTAAGATTTTTGGTTTGAGAGAAAAAACTCCACGCATCTTGCGGTCGATTTCTTCTGTATTGCTTCATCATGTTCATGCGACCGTTATTGAGCTTATAGACGAAGAGATTTCGTCCGTAGTAGCGATTCGCTCCAAAGCTAAAGACTGTGTCTCCATTACCAAAGAGATCGTAGCTGCTGCTAAAGCGCGGAGCAGGGTTGGTCTCTTTGGTGTAGTCATCACCCTGCACCCTTACTCCAAAGCGAAGTGATAGCGAGCCGGAACGCAAGCTGTGCTCTACATAGCCTGCTACAGTCTGCATGCTGACTGAATTTTTCCCTTGAAAGACGGTTTTTCCTGTTAAGAATTGCCCATTTCCTCCAAAAGAGCCGTCTTTGACGCAGAATTCATCTCCGGGTAAGCAAACGTGTCCTGCTTCTAACTTCTTTGGTAATGTCATCATCATGAAGGCTTTAGAGATATCATAGGTTGCGTAGCTATGTTTATATTCAAACCCGAGCGCGATTTTATGCTCCCCGCCTTCCCACTCTTGTGCGGTAAGCTCCGTGTCGATTCCGTAGATGAGGCTTCTTTGCAACTGTTTAACATCGCCATAACCTCCCTCTGTCGATCTGCCCTGATTGCCTCCCTTCCCCCATGGTTTGAGATTGGACTTCTCCCACATGTAAAAATACTTGTGCTCCGCTTCTCGCGAACTTTCCAGAGATTGGTAAGAGATATCTTGCGTAATTGAGCCTCGATCTAACTCATAATCGCTCTTGAGGCTAAGCTGCAAGCCCCCGGATTTCATATCCATATAGGAATCTTTAACATTGAAGCGATATATCCTGTTCCTCTGAGGCGCATAGGTAACGCTCGGAGTGAGCGTGAGGCGATCATTTGCGTAATAGACCGCCTTTAGGAAGTAATTCTGAATATCTCGACGCTGGATTCGCTCCTTATTCAAATCACCATAGATTTTATCTACTGAGCCGGGCTTGTAAGCTTTGAGAGGAATCCTGCTGTTTGTGCGGCTATAGCTAAACATCAGCCCCAAATCATCACGCACAAACCCCTCCAAATTCACATTTCCATTCCACTTGCTAAATTTTGGCTGATACTTGGGTTCGTAGGAGTTGCTAAAGTCCTCTTGATGTTTCTCGTGGATATGAAGCTTCGTCCAAGCATCACGCGTATGCTTCAAAGAGACCTTCCCGTGGAATCCGCGCCTTGGATTCCTCGTCTTTGCCTCGACCACCCCGCCGGTAAATCCTCCATATTTCGCCGAAACATTGCTGTCATGCACTTCAACGCTCTCCAAAAGGTCGCTATCAATCGCCAACCCTTGCGAGGAAGACCCGTAAACTTGCCATACACCGGGAAGCCCCGTATATTTTTTATTTGAGAGCGGATCAAGGTCGTTATTCATATTGACGCCATCAAGCGTGAAGTTGTTCTGCCAAGAAGGCGCGCCATTAATGCTGACATCCGCAGGATCGATCTCCCCGCCGGTCGTGGATTGCCGATTCTTGACACTAAATTGCACATTGGGATTAGTGCGAAGTAACTGCGTGTAGTCGCCATTCCCGCTGGGAAGATTCTCGATACTCTCGCGAGTAATCTTCCTGCTCCCTTGAGAATCACTTGTTTTAGTGAGTGATTTTTGGGATTTTGCATTCCCCAGAACATTGACATCTTCAAGCTTAAGCTCCTCGGCTTGAGCCATAAAACTTAAGCCATATAATAGTGCAAGCAATAGTCCTCTTATTGCCATATTTGCCCCCCCCCCCAGCTATTTGCCGGTTTTTTATTGATTTTTTCTCGGCGATTTTAACTATTTATCATAAAAATAAAAATAATTTTTAATACCTAGCGATAAAATTTTAAAAATGGGTGCACAAAGAGGCTCGATTCCCAGCTGATTCCTGAACTTTTAAAGATGTGTAAAAGAATATGACAGAAAATGGTGCGTGAGGGAAAATGACACAAAAAGGAAGTAGTGAGAATAAAAACGCGAGAATAAAATAGCATACGCAAAGAAAATTGGAAGTATTTTGTAAATTTGGTGAAGTTACGCGAATTTTAAACAAAAGACGAAGGTGCGGAGGTGCGAGAACATCGCAGGAAGCGCGCCTTTTGTTGTGCTTTTCCCCTGCTTTGCCTCATTGTAAGGGGCGAGAAGGAATAGATGATGTGTAAAAGTTGTGGGAATCTTACGCGGGAATCCTAGAAGATTCCCGAGATTTGGTTAGTGATTTGAGACTCAAGCGCAGGGATCGCCTCTTCGAGCGTGAGTCCCATCTTTGTCGCTTCGGCAAAGAGCATGGTCTGCTTCTCAACATAGTCGCTTTCATAGGACTGCGTGGCGTAATTAGCGCGATTGTCTCGGACTTTTGCACCACCTTGAGTATCCCGCACGGGACCGCCGAATGAGTTCATAAATCCCGCTCTTGTGCCATCAGTTACGCTCGCTTGACCTGAGACATTTCCGCTGGAAGCGACCACTTTGCCCTGCATTCTCTGCTTTACAAGAATATCCACTTGCATTTGATAGATCGTATCTTCGGTCATTTTTCCAATTAGTCCGCCCACGAGTGCGCCTGCTACGCCACTACCGATCGTCGTCGTCATAGAGTTGCCATTATATGCCCCTATGCTCGTTCCTGTCATTGCTCCGGCTGCTGCCGCTCCACTGGCATTCTCCTCGCGTTTAACATCACAATAAAGGACATTTGCCATGAGGATATAGGTCGCCATCTCGGGATCATCGACAATCATATAGCCTTTTGAGCGAAGACTCTCTAGGATTCTACCCTCAAGATAGATGTTCTGTCCGCTTGTGTTTCTCATCGCGACAAAAATCGTGCGCTTATCCCTCGCCACGGGATCAAGGAAAATGCTCTGAGTCATCTTCACTTTGGTCTGCAAAGCCGATGTGCCGCACCCGCTAAACATCAGCATGCACGCCCCTATGAGCGCGCCAAAACGCCATATATTTTTTAGCATTGTCAACTCCTTTGGTGTATGGATCTGTTTTGCCGTGATAATTTCAGAATTCTTCTTAAAACTCAATCTATCTCTATTTTTTCAAAAAAAAGGAGGGGGGAATTGCTCTGTTTTGTCCGATTCTTGGCTTAAGATAAATACGGAATAAGCTAGAGTTTGAAAGTAGTAGAAGCTGGTCGGAGTGACAGGATTTGAACCTGCGACCTCACCCACCCCAAGGGTGTGCGCTAATCCAGGCTGCGCTACACTCCGACACAAAATGGGAGCGGTAATTATACTTTTGTATTTTTAAAGTTTTGTTTAACGCTACATTAGTCGCGCAAGAGCAAACATCGCCGCACTTTCGCTGCGCAAGATGAGATTCCCCGCGCTAAATTTTTGCGCTCCACAGGCTCGCTCCTCCTCGCTAAATCCGCCCTCAGGACCAATCATAATGCACTCACACGCGCCATCTTGCAACACCTCGCCACCAAAATCAAGCATCGCACTTGCGGGATACATTTGATATGCCTCTTTAAAGCTATTAAGCAGCTCAAGATTTGGGGGCATGCTCCGTCCGCACTGTTCGCAAGAATGAATAAGAATCCGCTCCAAACGCTCCATATCAAGCCGCAGATCTCTCTGGCTGTAACGCGCATAAAAAAAGGTAATTTTCCCTACGCCCAATTCGTTCAGCGCAGGGAGGGTCTTTTCGATAATTTTGGGCTCAACAATCGCCCACAAAAGATGGATAAAACGCGCGGGAATCACGGGCTTGTCCTCTTTAAAGAGTAATTTTAGCCTCGCTTCTTTGCGGCTAATATCAACGAGTTCGTAGGTGTATCGCTCGTGATTTTTGAGATTGCGCAGCATAATATGCTCTTTTGCTCGCGTGCGACGCACTTTATAGAGATAATGAAAAGGCTCGCCCTCAAGAGTTAGCAGGGAATCGCCCGCACCGTGATGATATAGGAACTGCATATGATTCCCTACATTCCGAGCCAAAAGGCACATGCAAGCAAAATGAGATCAAGAAAATATTTGCGTTTTGCCCACGCGATGAAACGCGCCTGCACCCCGTGTTCAGAGCTTGTGATGGGTTTTTGCATTTTATGACGCTTGAGCTCAAGGAGGAAGATTCCCAGCAGTGCAAGGAGCATTCCTATCCCTTCAAAGCTAATGCGCTGAAACATCGCAAAGAGAACAATTCCGCTAAAAAGAGCTACGGAGATGAGAAAATAATAAGCCGGGGCGATGAGTTTGATTTTTTTGGCTAATTTTATAAAGCGGTGCTCGGTGTAGAGAAAATAGAGAACCAAAAGTGGGGGAATCGCCATAAAATAGGCAAAAAATAGATGAATATCAAGCGAATCTCTTAGGACTTCTTGTGGCATGCACACTCTTTTTACGAAATTTCTTATCTATTTATTGTAACATCATCTACTTTATGCAATCATACGCGCTTAAATTCACTACCCAACCTTAAATAGGAGCTTCACGGGGCATGAAACAAGCGGTTATTCTACTGAACATGGGTGGTCCGAGCTCTATTTTTGAAGTGGATATGTTCCTTAAGAATATGTTCAACGACCCGCACATTCTCCCTATAAAAAGCCCATTCTTCCGCGCTCTTGTGGCGAATTTCATCACATATCAAAGGGGTGATAGTGCAAGGGCAAATTACCAGAGAATTGGCGGAAAATCGCCACTTGTAAAGCACACATTT
The DNA here is from genome assembly GCA_963540505.1 of uncultured Wolinella sp. Taxonomy (GTDB): domain Bacteria; phylum Campylobacterota; class Campylobacteria; order Campylobacterales; family Helicobacteraceae; genus Wolinella. The sequence goes on along the minus strand of CAUTMV010000002.1, from coordinate 30,378 downwards.
AATCTCATTCAGGCATTACAAAGCCGCGATTCCTCACATTTTTATACCTACGCAATGCGCTATACGCCCCCGATGACCGATGTGGTAGTGCAAGAGTTAGCGCAAAAGGGGATTGAAGAGGTGGTGCTTTTTAGCCTCTATCCGCACTACTCCAGCACCACAACGCTTTCATCATTAGGCGAATTTTACAAACAGTGCGAAGCGATAAAATATACTCCAAAAATTCATGAAATAGATCGTTATTACAGTAATGAAAAATACAATAAAGCGATTATGCAAAAGATTATTGAAACTCTTGATGGAGCGGATCCCGGGGAATTTACCTTGATATTTTCTGCTCATGCGATTCCTCAAAAGGTCGCAGATGCAGGTGATCCTTACGAGCAAGAAATCCATGAAAATATCGCTATTTTGAAGCGACTTTTAGCAGAAGAGAGGATTGCTTTTAAAGGAATTGATTATGCTTTCCAGTCTAAGATTGGTCCTGTAAGATGGCTTGAACCATCACTAGAAAAAGTGTTACTAAAATATAAAAATGAAAAAGTAATTATATATCCTATTGCTTTCACAATTGATAATTCTGAAACAGATTTTGAACTGCGCATTGATTATTGCGAGCGCGCGCAAAGATGGGGAATCGCCGAGTATAGAGTCGCCCCCTGTCTGAACGATTCCCCGCTTTTTGTCGAGGCGATCCTTCATCTTATTTCCAAAGGAGATTCCCATGATTCGTAAATTTTCCATATTATCTTTCGTGATTATGTCTTTTTTGTTTAGTGCTTGTGAAGATTCTTCCGTGAGTGCTGATGTGGTTTCGCAGGGGACGAAAATGCCCAGCGAAGAGCTTCTTAAGATTGACAATCTCGATAAAGCTTCTTATGCCGAGCTGGCTGATATTATACTTGATAACCATGTGATTGACCCCAATGGACGCTATCTTATGATGATTTTTGGAAGTAATGGCTGCATCTACTGCGATAAGCTTAAACAAGAGATTAAAAATAATGATGATATTAAAAAATTTATAAAGGAACATTTCAGCCCCTATTACATTAATGGAAGTTACAGCAAGTTGCACACGCTTGTGACCGGCGAGCACAAAACCCAGATGATGACGCATGAATTAGCGCAGTTTTATGGCATTCGCCCGACGCCGACCATCGTCTTTGCGACACCTGAAGGGCAGACAATTCTCACCTATCCCGGCTACATGCCCAAAGAGCGTCTGGACGCGACTTTACACTTCATTGCCGAGCGACTTTGGGAGGGTGCGGGCAGCGAAAAAGAGATAATTTTGCGGCTTACGACGATGTATAATGAGAGGAATCTCTAAAGTGTTTATAAAATGTTTACCATTTATCTTTAAGATTCCCTGCGCATATTCTTGGGCAACGCGGGAATCGGCGATAAAGGAATCGATGATGAAAGAATCGATAATAGGAGGAGATTTATGAAACGTTTAATTCACATATTCGGCTCTTTTTGGCTTGCGATTCCCCTGCTAATCCTCTACGCCTGTGCATGCGCACTTGCTACATTCGTGGAGAATTTTCACGGGACAGCCTCCGCCAAAGCCCTCATCTACTCGACCCTTTGGTTTGATCTGCTTCATCTGTTTTTGGCATTCAATCTTATCACGCTTCTTTTGCTATCCAAAGCGTGGCAGCGGCGAAAATGGGCGAGTTTGCTGCTCCACAGCTCGCTGATTGTGATTGTTATAGGTGCGGGAATCACGCGATATTTTGGCTTTGAAGGCGTGCTACATCTTCGCGAGGGTGAAACGAAAAATCACATCACTTCCGCCGAGCCCTATTTCATGGTGCGCGCGCTTTTTGATGGGCAAAAATATTATGCCGATTTTCCTCTTGTGCTCGCCCCTTTGGGCAAAAAGGAGTTCAAACACCGCTTGGAAATTAACCGCGAGCCCCTTGAGATTACCTATCATGATTACCAAATGAGCGGGGATGCGCGAAGTCCGGAGGAGACTTTGAGTGTAGATGTGCGCTACAAAGGTGAGACACAGAGGCTCTCGCTCATTGGCGGAAGTGGCGAGCAGGGGGTTGTAATCCCCCTAGAGATGGGAGATACGCAGTTTCTCATCGAATGGGGATCAAAGCAGATTCCCCTCCCCTTTTCCATTCGACTTGAGCGTTTTGAGCTTGAACGCTACCCCGGCTCAATGAGTCCCTCATCATACGCCTCTGAGGTGCGCCTGCTCGATGAGCACAAGGGGGTTGACGAACCCTATCGGATCTACATGAATAACACGCTTGATTACGGAGGCTATCGATTCTTTCAGTCCTCTTATGACCGCGACGAACGGGGCACGATCCTCTCGGTCAATAATGACCCGGGCAAGATTCCCACCTATATCGGATATGCCATGCTGATTTTGGGCTTATTGTGGAATTTTTTCGCCAAAAACGGTCGCTTTTATCGGCTCGGACGCTTTGTGAATGCGCAAAATATCGGAATGGTGCTGCTCGCACTTTCTTTTGCACCCCCGATGTTGCAGGCAAACGAAGAGACGCTTCGCATGCTCGAGAATCTGAAGGCTCATTCCAAGGAGCACGCGCAGGATTTTGGCAGGCTCATGGTGCAGGATTTTGGCGGTCGTATTAAGCCTCTGGATACACTTGCGAGCGATTTTGTTCATAAGATTACCAAAAAGGATAAATTCCTCGGACTGGATAATATGCAGATCCTGCTTGGCATGCTGATGTATCCGAACGAGTGGAAAAGCGTGAAGATGATTAAAATCTCCACGCCGCGCCTCAAAGAGGTCATCGGCGCGCCCAAAAGCGATAGCCACATCTCCTTTGATGACGCCTTTGAGGGCGGTCGCTACAAGCTCTCCAACTACATTGAGGAGGCGAATCGCAAAAAGCCCGCACTACGTGATAAATTCGATAAAGATGTGCTGAGCGTCGATGAGCGGCTCAATATCGCATACCTCATCTACACTGCGCAGGCGTTGCGCTTCTTGCCCGATATGCAGGGCGGAAATCGCTGGTATTCTCCGATTGAGGCGATTCAGAGCTTTGAAGCGAGCGATTCCGCGTATATTCAGGGAATCTTGCAGGAGCATTTTACACAATTTGACAAGGGTATCAGAAGTAACGAGTGGGAGGGCGCGCAAAAGGCTCTAGGCAATTTCAAAAGCCTTCAGGCGCGATACGCAGGCGAACTCATGCTAAGTCCCGCGCGCATAGAGGCGGAGATTTGGCTTAATCATTCGCAGGTTTTTGCTCGCTTGAGCTATGTCTACATTTTGCTTGGGTTGGCACTATTTATCGTGGTATTTGCGGGAATCGTGCGCGCAAAACCCGCGCTTAGGATTCCCTCGCTGATTTTGTATTGGCTCATTTTGCTTAGCGTCCTCCTTCACACGCTCGCGCTCGCGCTGCGCTGGTATGTCGCGGGGCATGCCCCATGGAGCAACGCCTATGAATCGATGATTTACATCGCGTGGGCGGCAGGAATCTCAGGTGCGCTCTTCTTCCGCCATTCGCGCCTCGCCCTCTCCACTTCGGCGATTTTGGCGGGAATCTCCCTATTTGTCGCGCAGTTAGGTTTCATGGATCCACAAATCACAAATCTCGTGCCGGTGCTGAAATCCTACTGGCTCAATATCCACGTCTCCGTCATTACGGCGAGCTATGGATTCCTCGGACTTTGCTTCATGCTCGGGCTCATTACACTTTTTATGTTTGTTTTGCGCTCCCCCGCACGTCCTCAGCTTGATTCCTCGATTCTCACACTTGGAGCGATTAATGAGATGAGTATGATTTTGGGACTTGCGATGCTCACAGTGGGGAATTTCCTTGGTGGCGTGTGGGCGAATGAGAGCTGGGGGCGATACTGGGGCTGGGATCCCAAAGAGACGTGGTCGCTCATCTCCATTGTGCTCTACACGGCGATTTTGCACGCACGATTCCTAAAAGGTGGCGAGCGTCCTTATATTTTTGCCTCCTTGAGCGTGCTTGGATTTTATTCGATTCTTATGACCTATTTTGGAGTGAATTTCTATCTCACAGGCTCAGGCGGGCTACACTCCTACGCCGCAGGAGATCCGCTCCCAATTCCTACGTTCCTCTATTATTTGGTCGCGCTTACTCTCGCGCTCATTATCCTTGGCGGACGAAAAGGCGATCTTAGCGCGCCCAAACTTCCCTAAAGCCTGAGCGAGCTTGGTAGATTCCCGCTAATCAAGCTCGCTTACGTATTCGCCCTTTTGACTTTTTGGAGTGCTTTTAGTCGCGGGAATCGCAAGCACCTCGTAGCGTTTGGTGCGCTCCAAATAGCGTATCTCAATCACATCGCCCACGCGCACTTCCCTGCTTGCTTTAGCGAGGATTCCCTGAATAAAGATCACATTGCTTGCGATCATATCCTGCGCGGTGGCGCGATTCTTCACGATATTGACGCTATTTAGAAACTTATCAATCCTCATTTTCGCCCCCTATGCTTCTTTATTTTCGGGATTTTACCCGTTTTGCGAAGCGGATTCCTCGTTTTTTGAAGGAGGAATCCTGCGCAAGAGAGTTTTTTGGTAAAATGGCACGAATTTTGTGAGCTCAAAAAGGGTGCATCATGTCCAAAAAAATCAACAAAGTGGTTCTTGCCTATTCCGGCGGTCTTGATACGAGCGTGATTTTGAAATGGCTGCAAGAGCAGTATCAGTGCGAGGTGGTTACCTTCACCGCGGACATCGGGCAGGGTGAGGAGGTGGAGCCCGCGCGCGCCAAGGCAAAGCTTTTGGGAATCAAAGATGAGAATATTTTCATCAAAGATTTGCGCGAAGAGTTTGTGCGCGATTATGTATTTCCGATGTTTCGCGCAAACGCCCTTTATGAGGGCGAATATCTGCTGGGCACTTCCATTGCGCGCCCACTCATTGCAAAACATCTCGTAGAAATCGCCAAAGAGGTCGGTGCGGACGCGATTTCACACGGTGCGACGGGCAAGGGCAACGATCAGGTGCGCTTTGAGCTGGGCGCGTATGCACTCATGCCGGGAATCAAGGTCATTGCGCCTTGGCGTGAATGGGATTTGAATTCGCGCGAAAAACTGCTCGTTTATGCGGAGAAACATGGCATTCCTATCGAGAAAAAGGGCAAAAAGTCGCCCTATTCTATGGATGCAAATCTGCTCCACATCTCTTATGAAGGTGGAATTTTAGAGAATCCTGCGAGCGAGCCTGAAGAGGATATGTGGCGTTGGAGCGTTTCGCCTCTGCATGCGCCTAATGAGCCTGAGAAGATTAGCATTGAGTTTGAGCATGGCGATGCTGTGGGGATTAATGGCAAGAAGCTCTCGCCCGCCGCACTTCTCTCTGAGCTCAATCGCCTCGGGGGCAAGCATGGAATCGGGCGGCTTGACTTGGTAGAAAATCGCTACGTGGGCATGAAGTCTCGCGGTTGTTATGAGACACCCGGAGGGACGATTCTCCTAAAAGCGCACAGGGCGATTGAATCGCTCACACTTGACAGGGAGGAGGCGCATTTGAAAGATGAGCTAATGCCTAAATTCGCGAGCCTCATTTATAGCGGCTACTGGTTTTCACCCGAGAGAGAAGCCCTACAAGCACTCATCGACAAAACACAAGAAAACGTCAGCGGGAGCGTGGGTGTGAAGCTCTACAAAGGCAATGTGATTCTCGCGGGGCGCACCTCGCCTAAATCGCTCTTTAGTGCGGATTATTCGACCTTTGAAGAGGATCGCGTCTATAATCAAAAGGACGCGGAGGGCTTTATCAAGCTCAATGCGCTTCGATTTGTCATTGCAGGAAAAATGCGAAAATGAGTCAAAACACAATCAGCTACGAAGATTCCGGCGTGAATATCGACGCGGGGAATCGTCTGGTTGAGGGAATCAAGCCACTAGTGAAATCGACTTTTGATTCCCATGTGATTGGGGGAATCGGCTCATTTGCCGGTGCGTATGCACTTCCTAGCGGCTTTAAAGAGCCCGTGATTTTGGGCGCAACTGATGGCGTGGGAACGAAGTTGCGACTAGCTATTGAGAGCGGGAATCTTAAGAGCGTGGGGATCGACCTCGTGGCGATGTGCGTGAATGACCTCATCTGCAACCACGCCACGCCGATGTTTTTTCTTGATTATTATGCCACCGGTAAACTCAATGTAGATGAGGCGATGAGCGTAATTAAGGGAATCATCGCGGGGTGCAAAGAGGCGGAATGCGCTCTAATCGGGGGCGAGACGGCGGAGATGCCGGGCATGTATCAGGGGGGCGATTTTGATCTTGCGGGCTTTGCTGTGGGAATCGCCGAGCGCGCTGATGTGGAGAGCAAAATTCGCACCGAAGTGGGCGATATTTTGGTCGCGCTTCCAAGCTCCGGCGCGCATTCAAACGGCTATTCGCTCATACGCAAGGTGCTTTTTGAGACGCGTGGCATGAGTTTTGCTGATACTTTTCTCGGACGACCGCTCATTGAGACGCTTTTAGAGCCCACGAGAATCTACGTGAAGACTTACAAAGCCCTTAGGGGCAAGATTCATTCGCTCGCGCATATTACTGGTGGGGGAATCGTGGAGAATCTGCCACGAGTGTTCGGCGAGAGGCACAGAGCGATGATAGAGAAGTCTAAGATTCCTACACCGCCGCTGTTTGAGCTTTTAAGCGAGCATGTTAAGGAGCGCGAGATGTATCGCACTTTCAATATGGGAGCGGGTATGATCCTCTGCGTCCCTAGGGCAAATCTCCAAGAGGTGCTGGAGAGGAGCGGTGGGGTAGTAATCGGCGAAGTCATCGAGGGAAACAAAGGAGTGGAGTTAATTTGATACGTTGTTTTGTCGGGGCTAAAGACGCCTTTCTTCACCGTGAGGGGATCTCTGATTTTGTCGCATTTGATACAAACATCTTCGTGCAAGAGAAGCTCAAAGAGTATATTTTGGATAAGCCTTTTCAGATTCTTCTGCTTACGGGTGAGCCTGGAGCGGGCAAAACCTGCACGGCTGAAAAGGTGGTCGATGATTTGGGCGATGAAAAGTGCTATTTTCAGAAATATCCCTTCTCGACGATTGTAAGCTTTTTGGGCACGCTTCATGCCCACTTTTTGCCTACCGTCGCGCTTCCAAAACCCTACACCAGAGAGGCGTTGTTAGAATCCCTGCGCGAGCACCTCTCCAAAGATTTCGTCCCTACTGTAATCATCGATGAAATCCAGCTCTACAAGGATTATGAGCTTGAGATTATCCGCATGCTTTCGGATACGAGACTTTTTCGATTTGTCTTTATTTTGCATAAATTAGAGCGCGAAACTCTCTTGTCGCAGAGCTACTTTGTCTCGCGCACATGGGGAAAACTCGAACTCAAAGCCCTCACGCTCAAAGAGTGCGAATTTTTCATCTCACAAAAGCTTCTTCATCATGGGCTGGGGGCATTGCAAGAGCGTTTTGGCAAGAAGCAATACGCGCTTTTGTATCGCTTCAGTCGAGGGAATCTCCGCGTGCTGTGCAAGCTTTGCTATACTACTTTGGAGATTTGCGAGTATTACGAGGAGCACACACCCTCAAAGCTCGCAAGACGCCGCATTCCCGTGCAGTTTATTGAGATGGCGGCGCTGGATTTGGGGGTTTTGCATGAATAGATTTGAAGGAATCGCTCGATTTTTTAAAGTCTATTCTCTACCTTTACTAACGATTGTTGTGGCTTTTGGACTCTATTATGCGGTATTTGAGGCTGCCCATTTGTTAAAAGTCTCTCCAAAGCCTGCAGCTCTTGAACGCATCGCAATTACCAAATTGCCCGAACCCGCCGTGCAGAATGATGTTCCGCTCACACTTCCCGAGCCCGAAGCCCCACTCCCGCAAGAGCCCCATGCACCAAATCTTATGCAAATTCCCGCCTCTTCACCCAATGATACCCCCCTTGCTCCTTCTGCTTCCGATTCTTCGCTTCCTGATACTCCTGTTGCCCCCACTTCACAACCGCCAGAAGAGTCCTCGCCGTTTTCTCTGCGCTTCATCGTTAATACCGATGTGTTAAATATCCGCGAAGCCCCCTCAATCAATGCTCCAATCGTTACGAAAAAATATCGCTCTGAGGTGCTTTTGGTAAGCGAGATTGAGAATGAATGGGTCAGAACATCTGAGGGGTGGGCATATCTTAGGCTGCTGCGCTCGGGCTTTGATGAACCTGTGCGCTTCATCGTCAATACCGATGTATTAAATATCCGCGAAGCCCCCTCGCTCAGTGCCCCGATCATCGAGCGGAGAGGTCGCGCTGAGACGCTTTTGGTAAGCGAGATTGAGAGCGAGTGGGGCAGGATTCCCAAGGGGTGGGTCTATATTAGGCTGCTTACCCCCGCTCCCTAAAGCCGCACCAACTCATAAAAAAGAGGGGGGGCAAAATGCGTAAATATGCGGTATTTGGCAATCCAATCGCCCATTCCAAATCGCCACTCCTGCATAACTACCTCTTCCTTTCGCTTGGGATTCCCGCATTTTACGGACGCTACCACCTTTTTAAAGAAAGTGAGCTTATAGAGACGTTTAAGCGGCTTAATCTCGCGGGAGCGAATGTTACGATTCCTTTCAAAGAGGCGGCTTTTTTGCAATGCGATGAAGTGCGGGGAATCGCCCGTCAAATCGGCTCGGTCAATACACTCGTGCGAGAGGGAAATCGTATCATCGGCTACAATACCGATGCGGAGGGCTTTATGCAGACGCTGGAGGGTAAAATCCAACCAAAGAGCGTGCTGCTGCTCGGAGCGGGCGGCACGGCACGCGCAATTGCGAGCATTCTTGCTTCTTGTGCGATTCCCTTCCTTGTGCTTAATCGTAGTGCAAAGCGTCTGGAATCCTTCGCCCTAAAGGGTTATGAGAGCGCGACCCATGCGGATTTCATGCGATTCCCACATGTGAGTGCGCGCGCATTTGATCTCATCATTAACACCACGAGCGCGGGGCTGGCTGATGATTTACTCCCGCTTGATTCCGCGCTTTTGACACCTCTTTTGCACGCGGGGGTGCTCGCGTATGATGTGATTTATGGCAAGGAGACGCCCTTTTTGGCGCATGCCCGTGCCAATGGTGCGCGCGGACTTGATGGGCGCGAAATGCTTATCGAGCAGGCGGCTCTCAGCTCGTTTTATTTCAATGATAAAGCGCATGAACTAAGCGGGATTCGGGAGATTATGCACCGCGCACTACCCTAGAAGCTTTCAAGAGTTGTGCTACAATCAGTTTGTCTTACTGCAAACTCACTTTTTGGAGGGTTTTTATGCAAATTAGCATTACCGGACGCCATTTTGAGCTAACCAATCCAATCAAAGAGCACATCGAGGGACTTCTTCTTTCGCTTAGCAAATACAACTTGGACATTTTGCAGTGCCGAGCCATCGCCTCAAGTGAAGAGAAGCGCGGTAAAAAGGGATTCGTAATCGATTTAAACATCTCGCTGGCCAAGATTAATGCCGTGGTAATCCGCCAGCGCGATAAGGATCTCTACACGGCGGCGACTTTGGCCATCGAGCGCGCTCATAAAGTGCTGCGCCGCCATCATGACAAAATCAACTACAAGCACTCTACGCCCATGGAGGAGCTCAACGCCGAGCAGATCCTCAAAGACGAGGCGGCGGAGGCTTTGGCGAGCGAGAGAGTGGTTTAACGTCTCTAGTTTTCTTAACTTAGTAAATATCATCAAAGAGCACCCATTTATATTTTTTAGCTCTAAAAGAAGTGAATTTTATGAAATCATTAAACATATTGTAGATAAAAATATCTATCGCGGAAGCCTCATTAACCTTAAAATTCACACAAAAAAGGATATTAATTTCGCAAAAGGCGTCCCCTATCAAGACGCCCTATATTTCAGCAAGGGCGCATAAGCGAGGGAATCGCAAATACCCGGGCGCGGATAAAAAGAGCCAAAAAGTGCCTTAAGTATGAATATGGAGGCAAAAGAGAACTCAACACCACATCCATATTCATACTTAAAGCCCCTGTATGCACCACGGGCAATAATGGACGCGCCCATGAGTTACTCATCAAGGCGGGGTTTAATAAACTTAAAAGCGTCCAAAAACGTGCCCCTAAATTCCACCCCCTCTTTAGGATAGGTAAAAATGCACTCTTCTTGAAGTAGCGTGTGCTCTTGTGCCATCCTAAAATGTCGCTCCCCCATGCCCGGTTGGTGAATATAGGCGATTTTACCCCGATAAAGTCGCGTAACTCCAAAGCGTATATTCATCTCCTCATCGGGGCAATCATCCTGCTCCTCATCGGGCGCGCTATTATCTGAAATATCCCACGCAAAATCACACCATATATCAATCTCTAACGTCCTAAGCTTTAGATTTTCAGCCATTTTTTTACCACTCTTAGCATTCTTTCCACACTGCTCCCCGCCTCTTTCAGGCTGTCATAGTGAGTTTTAATTGTGTTGTCCTCGTAATACTTCCACGCACTTTTACCGCTTTTATTTCTAAACGCCGTGATAATCCTGCCATCTGCACCCCATGAGATAAAAATTCCATTTTTACCCAAAATAGTCCGCTTGTGTGCACCGTCCTTATGTATGCCCTCAAATGCGATGTCTTTCATCGTATCATTGACTAACTGATAGACATCTTTATATTTACGCCCTGGGTGGCGAATGGCTAATAATTCGCTCCCCACAATTCCCCCTACTTCTACCTAACCCATCTCCAAAGCTTTCTAATTTTCGTCTAAAGCCTATGAGGAATCAGCGGAATCTTCTTGCGCTTTTTTATCTTTCTCATACTTTTCCTTTTTCAATGAATTTAAACTGGAATAATGCCCCCCGTGGGAGCTAGTTTTTGTGAGGTTTTAAGCGAGAATCGGGGTGCAAAATGGAGTCTTGATTCTTCATAAGAATCGAACACAAATTAAGTGTGAATTCCTAAATCCGTAGGGAATCCACATGAGAATCGGGGAATCGAGTGAGAAAATAAGCTTGCGAGCGAAGAATCGGCGCAGGGCAGGAGTCGGAACAGGAATCTAGAGGGAATCTTGAGCAAAATTGAATAGCGCAGGGAATTAGGCGAATATTCCGCATGGATTTTACCCGCGCGAGTCGGGAATCGACACAGGAATTGAGGGGAAGCCCCTAGCCCCTAAAGCGAAATCTCCTTAATATCCGCGATCCTCAAGAATGCTTGATAAATTTGAGCGATGAGACGTTGTCGATTCCCTTTGAGGGCGGGATCTTCCGCATTCACAAGGACATTTTCAAAAAACTCATTAAGCGGCTTGCGTAAATCTAAAAGGGCTGAGAGCTCCTCGCGCGCGCTTTTATATTCGCCCTTACTTAGCCCCTTTAACGCCTCATAAAGAGTGCGCTCTTGCGGTGTGCATAAAAGCTCGCTCCTCACCTCGCCCACGTGCGCCATATCCATGCCTTTTATGATGTTCGCGACGCGCTTAAACGTGCTACTAAGCACCTTGCCCTCATCTGAATTGAGCAGCTCATTTAGCGCCTCTATTTTCTCCCTCACTGCAAGCAGATCGCTCTCACCTCCCGCGATGACCGCGCGCACAAATGATTTATTCACCACTAAAAGCGACTCGATTCTCTCAATAATGAAATCTTTGAGCTTTGTGTGCTCAAAAGGTCGATACAGCGGGGAAATCCTGCGTAAAATCTCCTCAAGATTAAAGGCGATTCCCTGCTGCCACACAATACGCAAAAGCCCGCTAGCCGCGCGCCTAAGCGCAAAAGGGTCTTTGGAGCCGCTTGGAATTTTCCCTAGACTAAAGAGCCCCATCAGATTATCCAGCCGATAGGCAAGCGCAAGAATCGACGAAAAAAGCGAAGCGGGAAGCTCGCTCTCCTCGCCCTTGGGCAGATATTGCTCGCGCAAAGCCTCGCAGATGAGCGCATTCTCGCCCAGTGCTTTAGCTAAGTGATAGCCGATGACCCCCTGAAGCTCGGTGAATTCATACACGCTCTCGCTCATTAAATCCGCCTTGGCAAGCTCCGCCGCTCTGCTTACGAACCCCTTGAGCGCGTCGGTGCTTTTTTGCGTCTGCACGCTCAGCTGTTTGGCATAGAGCTCAAAGAGTATCAAGGCAATCTCGCGCTCTCGCTCGCTCTTTTGCGCCATGTTTCCCAGCCCCTCAACAAACGTCACCTCCGCAAGTCGCTCAGGCACAAAGCCGCTCTTGAGGTCGTTTTGGTAGAAAAAGAGCGCATCAGTAAGGCGCGCGCGCAGGACTTTTTCATTCCCCTTAATAATGAGCGCACTATTTTCGCTCCGCGCATTACTCACCACGACAAAGCCATGATAGAGCGCATTTGCCTTATGGGTCGCGAAATAGCGCTGATTCTCCTTCATGGACGTAATGATTACTTCAGGCGGAAGAGCTAGGAATCGCTCATCAAAATGCCCCAAAAGCGCCGTGGGATACTCGGTAATCGCGACCACCTCATTAAGCAGCTCCTCATCAAGCTCGACACAGATTCCCTCACTCTGCTCGATGGCGCGAATCTCGCGCAAAATCTTCTCTCTGCGCTCTTTTTGATCCAAAATCACGCCATTTTGCGCCAAAAGCGCAAGGAAGCTCGGAATATCCTCATATTCCCGTGCTGCAAAATCATCTGCACGATGAACAAAGGTGCGTTTCACGCTTTTGACACCACGCACCTGCGCCTTGATAAGCTGCTCTCCATGCACGATCCCAAGCCAGCGAATCGGACGTATGAAGCTCTCACTCAAAGAACCCCAGCGCATACTTTTGCCAAAATTTAGCGAAGAGATAAACTCCTCAATCATCGCCCCAAGCAGCTTTGCAGAGGATTCCCCGCTTAGAGTGCGCTCTAAAAACAGCACCTCTTTGCCCTCTTTGTTCGCACGCCCCAGCTCATCGATTTGCACGCCACATTTTTGCGCAAAACTCTCCGCCGCTTTGGTAGGTTTGCCCTCTTTAAAGGCGATCTCAAGGGGTGGTCCAAAGAGCGATTCTTTCAGCGGAGGCTGCTGTTTTGGGAACATCGGCGCGAGCAAAACAATTCGTCTGGGAGTATAAAAAAGCTCAAAATGAGCTTCCAAGCGATATTTTTTGAGAATCGCACTCCATTTCGTGCTGATGTTGGGCAACTCTTTAAGAAAAGGGATCGCAGGAAGCTCTTCGATTCCCACTTCAATTAGCAAGGGAGCGTGCATTATTTCAGCCTTTGAGATGAATTTTGAGAGAGGATTTTAGCCAAGCGGCGGTTAAAAAGAGTTTTGAGTAATTAATGATAAACTAAACGCAAAAATAGGCATGGGAGGGGAAGTTTTGCGACTATTGGCGGGAATCGCTATCATCGGCTTAAACACGCTGCTCCTCGCGCTGCCTAAGGATTTCGCGCTCAATCGGTGTGTCGATGATCCCAACCGCCTCTCTCCCAAACAGCGCGCCGTGCTCCTTAGCTCCTATGAATACGGCAAAGTGCACAATCTCGGCTACACGCTCGCAGCTATCGCGTGGAAGGAATCGTGCGCCGGGGAGTATCGTATGAATTTCCAAGACCCAAGTGCGGGGATCTACCACGCCTACCTGCCCGGACTTATCAAAAAATACCCCTCGCTTCAGCAAAACGGCTTCACGCAAAATATGCTCGGCACGCTTTTGGTGCGTGATGACGCCTTTGCCGCAAAAGAGGCGATTAGAGAGCTCAAATATTGGGAAAAAATCCACAAGGGCAACTGGGCGAAAATGATTAAATCCTACAACAAGGGCTTTAGCTGGCAGCAAAACAAGGGAGCGAACAAGCTCGCAGAGAGCTATTATCGCGACATTAAGTTGCGGGTGCAAAAGCTTCAGAGCTATCTGCCCAAAGCGCGATTAGAGCGCGATTTTGCCTCAAAGCAGGCTAGCATGCCCAATCGCCCCAAAACTCCCGTTGTGCCCGCGATTCCTAGCGCGATTCCTCCATCGCAAGGCGATATTTCCGCTCCGTTCCTCCTAGATCGCCCTCCCTATGGCATGACCCGCGTGAGGGTGCATGGCAAAGAGAAAGCGGGAGAGTTCGACCTCCTCCCCGATCGGTAGGAATCGCAGATAGGCTCAAGAGAGGGCGACATGCGCGCTGCTTAGGGGGCTAGAGACACAGAATCAACAAAAGAGGAGATGAAGAATGATTGTTAAAGCTTTGGTCGCAGATGATAGCCCGATTATGCGTAAAATCATACGGACGAATTTGGAAAAAATTAATGTCAAGCTCATAAAGGAGGCGAAAAACGGCAGCGAGACCCTTTCGGTGCTCCGACAAGAGGCGATTAATCTGCTGTTTTTAGACCTCAACATGCCCGAGCCAACCGGCTGGGAGATCCTCGACCAGCTCCACAAGGAGAACAAAACCGCCGAAATATGCGTCATCATCGTCTCAAGCGAGATAAGCGAGGAATCGCGCGATGGGCTGAAAAAGAGCGGCGCGGCGGGCTTTATTCCAAAGCCTTTTAGTATTCAAGTGTTTCAAGACACCGTGCTCCCGATTCTTGGCATGATTCAAAATGAGGAGAAGCGCGAGCGTCTTTTTGAAGAGCAGCGTGCTGAAGAGCTTTGGACGTTTTTCAAAACGGAAACTCCAAAACTCAAGACGAGCGAAAACTATCTCTGTTTTGAGTTTGAAACGGGCGTGGTAAAAATCGGCAAAAACGATCTTGCACGCGTGGCGATTTTGGAGCATAAGCTCTCATGAGAGGGCGAATCTCAGTGCTTCCATCGCCGAATTGACCTCTTGTGGGAGCTTTTTGATGGCGATTCCCCGCTTTTGCATTACCGATGTGGTATTTTTACACGCGCGCTTCACAAGTAACATTGAGCAATCCTGTGCCAAATCCGCAAGCACGTCATGCTCTCTTTTGTGTGCCTCAAGCTCCTCCTCGCTCATACCCGCATGAGAGTGCATGCAGCCATGCTCCGCCTCCAGATTCGCCCTAGGATTCGCGCGCATATCCACAAGTGAAAAGCTCTTAAACGCGCCTGCACCCTTTAGTTCAAAAATCCCAAAAAACGGCGCGTGCCCTGCATTTGCAAAAATCTCATTCTCATTTTTAAGCGGTATCGCCACTCTCATCACAAACTCCTTTAAAGATTAAAATCAAAGAGCGAGCTTTCCCGTGGTTGCTCCTTTAGATGCTCCTCTAAAAACGAAAGCCCCACGCCCAAAACCAAAGCGAAGTTATACTCCTCTTTGATGAGAATCGCCAAAAGCTCCTTCTCATTCTCATAGCTTCGCACCAGATTGAAATTCTCAAAAAGTTCGGCATAAATCGCGGGAATCACAAAGAGGATTCTCGCCCATTTTGCGTTAATCTTCAGATACGCCGCGTAACGTTCAAAGGACTCCAAATCGCGCTCGGCGATGGCGACGCGATTACTCTGACCGTATTTTGTGATTTTACTTTTTGCGTTTAAAAAACACGGATAGAGCGAATCAATGGGTGTGAATTTCGCAAGATCAAAGGGTAAATGGTTCGTTTTAAACAGGTGCAAAACATTCGCAAGCGGCTTTAAAAACAGCTGCGGAAGCGCGAGCGTGTGATGGTGTCCATCAAAAAAGAGCTTCGTATCAAAAAGCGTATGCGAAGTCACCTCAAAGGGCGTCTCCAAAGGCGGCGCGGCGCGAATAATATTCGGCGAAACGCGCTCATACATAGGCTCGCAGAAGAAATACCACTCATAAGATTCCCGAATATGCTCAAACAGAGCCAACGGCTTGCCCTCAAAGAAAAACGCCCGCTTGTGTGCAAGAAGATTTTGCGCGATTTTCCACTCAATAGGAGGCAGCAGCACCACACGAGAATCATTTGAAATCATCTCATAGCGCAAGAGCCGCAAAAGTGCCTCATCAAGAGAGCCAACCCTGATCCACGCAATCTCATCATCAAAAATCTCCGCTGTGCCCGAAAAAATTACCCCATACGCGCCACGGGCAATCGCCTCTTTCAAAAGCGCGGGCTCTGAAGCGATAAAAAGATCGCCTCGCTTGAGACGCTCAAGATTTGCCGTAATCGCGCCAAAAGCCGAGATGGAGGGGTGGCTTAAAAGCTCGCCTTGAGTAATCTCCACAACTTCAGCGACACGCATCAGCTAATCTTGCTCCCGCTTTTACGCTCGCGTTCGGGACGGATGAGCGAGAGCCCCTCATCATCTTTAGCCGCCAGCAGCATGCCTTGACTCACAAGCCCCATGAGCTTGGCGGGCTTGAGGTTGCAAATGACGCATACCTGCGTATTGATAAGCTCGCTAGGCGCATAGAAAGCTCTGATTCCCGCGATGATTTGGCGGGGCGATTCCTCGCCGACATCAACGGATAGCTTCAAGAGACGATCGCTCTTTTGGATCGTCTCTGCTAGGAGAATCGTGCCGATTTTAAGCTCGACTTTCAAAAAATCATCAAGCGTAATACAATTCTCAAAGCCTATCTCCGAGGGCTTAATCTTTGATTCCTCCGTTGGAGCGGGAATCGCCCCGTTTTTCTTGGAATCCTCTTTGGGCGCGATAGTATCACTTGCCATAAGCGGTGCTTCAATTTTAGGGAAAAGGGGCGGAATCGGCGCGAAATCAAACTCATCTAAAAGCCCTTTTTGTGCAATCAGTCGCTCAAACGTATCGGCGGAAATCTCAAAACGCAACGCCCCCGCAATCGCCTGCGCGCTCTTAGGCATGATGGGATAGAGCATGAGAGCGGACTTGGCGAGAAGGTTTGCCACAAGCGCCACAAGCGCCATTGCCTCGCGCTCTTTACCCTCTTTGATCCGATTCCACGGCTCATGCACGGCAATCGCGGTATTTGCAATGCTAAAAATCTTCCACAGCTCCTCAAGGTATCGATGGGGCTGCACCTGCTCCATATAGTCATGCAAGCTCGCAAGAATCGCCTCGGATTCCCCGAGCTCTTTTGCATGAAGCGTCGCAACGTCTTTGGAAGTGATGTGATAATTGAAATATTTCCCGCTCATGCCCGAAAGACGATTGAGCAGATTCCCAAGGTCGTTGCTCAAATCCGAATTGAGCCGATCAATCAGAGCCTTTTGACTAAAATCCCCGTCCTGTCCAAAAGGGACTTCGCGAAGCATGAAATACCTAAAAGGCTCAAGCCCGTAAGCATTCGCCACCTCAATGGGGTCAATGACGTTGCCTACGCTCTTGCTCATCTTCGCACCATTGCGCGTCCACCAGCCATGCGCAGCGATATGACGAGGGAGCGAGAGATCAAGACTCATCAAAAACGCAGGCCAGTAAATTGCGTGGAATCGCAAAATATCTTTCCCCACAAGATGGACGCTCGCAGGCCAAAAATCCATGCGCTGCGCATGATTGCCATACCCTAGCGCAGTAATATAATTTAAAAGCGCGTCCAGCCACACATACAGGACATGTTGTGGCGCATTCGCGTCATTCTTATTTGTTATGCTCGGCGGAAGCTTGATTCCCCAATCAAAACTTGTGCGTGTAATCGAAAGATCCTCTAATCCCCCCTCCACAAAGCGAATCACTTCGTTTTTTTTAGGTTTAGGCAAAATGCACTCGGGATTCTCGCGATACCACGCAAGCAGGCGGTCTTGATATTTTGAGAGCGCGAAGAAATAGCTCTCCTCTTTCACAAGACTCGTCTCTTTGCCGCAATCAGGACAATAGAGCTCATCAACAAGCTGCCGCTTGGCAAAAAACGTCTCGCAACTCACGCAATAATAGCCCTCATATTCGCCCTTGTAAATATCGCCCTTCTCAAACATCTTCAAAAAGGCTTTTTGCACGCCCTCCTGATGGCGGGAATCGGTAGTGCGGATAAAAGCGTCGTTGCTAATCTCAAAATGCTCCCACAATGAGCGGAATCTCCCGCTAATCTCATCGGCATACTCTTTGGGGGTTTTGCCCCGCTTAAGCGCGCTTTGCTCGATCTTTTGCCCATGTTCGTCCGTGCCCGTGAGGAAAAAGACCTCTTCGCCCAGCATTCGATAATAGCGCGCGAGAAAATCGCCGATAATCGTCGTGTAAGCGTGCCCGATGTGGGGAATGTCATTGACATAGTAGATCGGCGTGGTGATGAATGTTTTGTGATGTTGCTTCATCTCTATCCTTACAAAGGGTTTTTAGAAGTCAAAATTGCCCCCCTCGCCCTGACTCATGCTCTCATAGACGGCTTTGACGTAGGCTTGACGAGTGGCACAGCCCAGCACCAAAGGGCAAGTGAGGCACGAAGATAGGGAGCGAGATTGCTGGCAAGCTTGGAGCGATTCCCGCTCTTTGGTGAGTTGCTCCGTGAAATAATCAGGATTCTGCGTAGGCACTTCGGACACGTTCTATCTCTTCTTTGCTTCCAAAAAAGCAGGGAATACTCTCGTGCAGATGCGTATGCTCCTGCTCTAAGAGCCGATTCTTACCATCGATCGCCCCACCGTGCGCTTTCTCAAAAATAAAGGCAAAAGGCAGCACCTCAAAGAGCATGCGCAGCTTCCCGCGCGGATGATCCTCCGTGCCCGGGTAACTAAAAAGCCCACCGCCTTTGATGAGAATATGATGGAGATCCGGCACCATTCCGCCCGAATATCTGAGGCGATACCCCGCGTCAAAAAGCGAATTAATAAGAGCGCGATGTTTAGGCGACCAATATTTTTGCGTCGCGCCTGTGGCATTGATGTTGCCCCTGCTTTTCAGCACCAAATCGCCGCAATATTCAAACTTCCCCTCGCGGAATCGATAACGCTGCACCCGCTCTTTGGCGATGATAAGCTCGATTCCCAGCCCATAGATGATATACGCCGCCGCGCACAAATGCTTCGCGCCAAACTCCTCTTCATAAATCCCAAAAATGCTCCCCACGCTCATATTCACGCCCATAAGCGATGAGCCATCAAGCGGATCATAAGCGACCATGTAGCGACCTTTGGGATTTAGGGGCACGATTCCCTCCTTCTCCTCGCTGCAAATCCCCTTCACCGCGGGAATCCGAGACAACGCCTCCTCAATGAGCTCATCGGCTTTGACATCGACTTTGAGCTGCTGATCCCCCGTGGCATTATGCGTGGCGGAATATTCCGAAGAGCCCTCGGAGATGAGCTTATAGATATGCGGAGCGCACGCTTTGAATGCTTCAAAAATAGCTTCACACGTCATTTTATCTGCTTCGCTCATGGGATAATCCTTCACAAAAGTAACGAAATGGAATTTTACTAGAATCGCATAAATAGTAGCTTTTTTGGTAAAATCGTGCTCGAAAATATCACGATTCGCACCCCAGATCGCCTTGATTATGAGGATTTTCGGCGCGATTTGCGATTTTATAGTGCGGTAATGATTAAAAGGAATATTTATGCTGGTCGCTCCGAGTATTCTCTCCGCTGATTTTGGGAATCTCGCCAAAGAGGTGCAATCCATCTGTGAGGCGGGGTGTGATTACGTCCATATCGACGTGATGGACGGGCATTTTGTCCCCAATCTCACGCTCGGATCACCCGTCATCTCCGCGGTGAAAAAGGTCGCCACCAAGCCGCTTGATATTCATCTCATGGTGCAAAATTCCCCTTTTTTCCTCGAGCTTTTTGCCCCACTTGCGCCGGAATTTATCTCCTTTCACATTGAGGAAGAGAAGCACCTCCACCGCCTCATTCAACAGACGAGGAATCGGGGAATCCGCCCTGCAATCGCGCTCAATCCTCACACAAGCGAAGAGACGCTCACGTATATACTAGAGGACATTGATATGGTGCTTGTTATGAGCGTAAATCCGGGCTTTGGCGGGCAGAAATTTATCCCAAGCGCGCTTAGAAAGATTAAACGCCTAAAAGAGCTCATCGAGCGGCGCAATCCCGCCTGTTTGATTGAGGTTGATGGCGGAGTGAGCAATCAAAATATCGCCGCACTCAGAGAAGCGGGCGTGGATATAGCCGTGGCGGGAAGCTATATTTTTGGTGCAAACGATTATGAAAGTGCCATTAAATCGCTAAAGCAATGAGCCAAAGCGTCCGGAATGAGAGCGTTTTTAGTATCCTTGCGCGCGATTTTATGCGATTTACGCAGGGTCGTGTGTGGAATCGTGCGTAATGGAGCGATACAAAAAAATCCTTGAGAAGCTCGCGCACACAAGCATGCCTCGCGAGGAGTTTTTGCGCGCAATTTATGCGCAGGCGGGGCTCTATTCCAGCGCAGAGAGTGAATACGAACTCCTAAAAGCTTATGGCGTCCCCTTGGAGGAATCAGAGGGGCAAATCTATCTCTCTACGGCTAAAACGCCCTACAAAGAGCAGCGATTTTGCATCGTAGATATTGAGACCAACGGCAGTCTGAGCGCAAAAGATCAGGTTATCGAGCTCGGGGCGATCCTCTATGAACGCGGCGCGATGATTGATTCCTTTGAGAGCCTCGTTTTTTGCAAAGAGATTCCCGAATACATCACCAAAATCACGGGAATCACCGCTAAAATGCTTCAAGATGCACCAAATATGAGGGAAGTTTTGGAGCGATTCCGCCTATTTCTGGGCGATTCCGTCTTTGTGGCGCACAATGTGGGCTTTGATTATGGCTTTTTGGACGCGATGATGGAGCGTTGCTCGCTCGGATTTTTATGCAATCGACGACTTTGCACCATCGATCTTGCGCACAAGACGATTCCCGCACAGCGATATAGCTTGCCTTTTTTGAACGAATTTCTGGGAATCCACACCGCGCTCTCCCACCGCGCTTATGCAGACGCGCTCACGGCATTGCGTGTCTTTGAGGAATCGCTCAAACACATTCCGCCCGAAGTGCGCACCACAGAGGAGCTTATTAGCTTTTCTCATGCGAATAAAAGCCCAAAATCGCCTAAAAAAACTCGACGACAAATCCCCTAGGAAGCCCCGCCAAATCTTCGTAAAATTCCAGCTTTTTATACTTTCCTCGCGAAAGAAACTCCGCGATTACTTCCTTTTGATCGTATCCCATTTCGGCAATCAGCACGGGAATCGCGCGCTCTTGTGCCTGTGTGATTAACATCTCCAAAATCTCGCTCCCACGATTCCCGCCAAAAAGTGCTTCAGGCGGCTCATAGGCGAGCGGCTTTGGCAAGGGGGTTTTGTGCGCAATATAGGGCGGATTAGAGACAAGCAGATCAAAAGACCCGTGCAGCGGGCTAAGAAGTGAGGCGCAAAAAAGCTCAATACGCGAAGAGAGCCCGAAATGCTCGATATTTTTCCGCGCCACTTCTAGGGCTTTTGGCGAAATATCACTCGCGCAAAATTGCACCTCTTTATGCAACATCGCAAGGCTACACGAGATAATCCCGCTCCCAATTCCCACCTCAGCGACGCGACGCGCCTTGTTTGCTGTGATGATTTGCGACGCTCGCTCGACTAGGATTTCCGTCTCAGGTCTAGGAATCAATACGCCCGATTCGATATGAAAAGTATGCGAATAAAAGCTCACTTTTTGCGTAATATATTCGATAGGCACGCCCTGCGCTCGCCGCTCCACACGTTTTGTAAATTCACGGGAATCGCGCGCTAAAAGCTCCTCAGAATCATGCGTGTGGAGATAGATTCTCTCACATTGCAAAAGATCGGAGAGCAAAATCTCCGCCTCAAGCCTTGCGCGAGTGATGAATTCACACGGCTTTAAAAGCGCGCACGCCTGCTCTAGCGCGCAAGAAACAGTCAAGATTCCCCGCTCTCAAAATAACCCAGTGCCTCAAGCCGCTGCACTAAAGGCGGATGAGTGTAGTAAAAAAATATGTAGGCGGGGTGGGAATGAGGAAAGGCGCGATTCTCATTAACTAGCGACACAAGCGCATTTGCAAGGCTCGCCTTATCTTCCATCTCCGCTCCGAAGCAATCCGCGGCATATTCGTTACGGCGACTTAAAAAGCCAAATAACGGCATGAACCAAAATCCCAAAGGAGATGAGATAAGAAGCAGCAAAACAAGCGTGCTGTGCGGATTTTGTGAGATATTCACATCATTGAAAATCGCTGGAGGCAAATGCCCCGCAAGATAGAAAATGATCAAAAATAAAAACGCGCTGAAGGCTAAATTTTTGTAGAGATCTCCATGCCGAAAATGTCCCAACTCATGCCCCAAAATCGCTAAAAGCTCGCGCTCCTTGACCTTCTCCAAAAGCGTGTCAAAAAGCACCACGCGCTTACTTTTACCAAGCCCGCCAAAATAGGCATTGAGCCGTCCATCACGGCGACTGGCATCCATGACAAAAACCCCGCTACTTGAGAATCCCGCCCTTTGCATAAGTCCATCGATACTCTCTTTGAGCGACTCATTTTCTAATGGAGTAAATTTATTAAAAATCGGCGCGATGAGCGTAGGATAGAGGAGATTTGTAAGCACAATAAGCACAAATGCAAGCAAGAATCCATACAGCCACCAAAGCGCAAAATGTTCAATTATATAAACAAACGCAAGGATTAGAGGCGAGGCGATGAGGAGCGTGAGAGTGAGCTCTTTTAGCGTATCGAGCATAAAAAGCTTGAGATTGCTTTTACTAAAGCCAAATTTCTTATCCAGCACAAGGCTCCTGTAACCTTCAAGCGGAAGCGTAACAAGCGAAGGGAGGAGCACAAAAAGAAGCACAAAAAGAAGCGAAGAGAGCCACGCAGGTGTGAAATCTGCCGTGATTTTTTCAAGCAAAGAGAGCCCAAAAAGCAGCCAGATTCCCGCGATGATTCCCGCTAAAAGCGTCTCGACCATCTCAAGCTTGCCCTTTGCGATGGCATACTCGCCCGCTTCATGATACTCTCTCTCTTCCAAAATCACGGCACGCTCGCTCATCTTCGTGCGCACATATCGGATCTGAAGCGCAGAGAGGATTAGCTTGGGCAGAGTGTAAAAAAGCCAAAAAATTATTGTCGTTACCATGCGATTCCTGTTATTTTGAAATTTCGTGCGAACTATACCCGCAAGGCGTTTATACTCCTCTTTAAAGATTATCTATGTAAAATGCACGTCTGCATTCTTCATACGCAAAAAGCCAAAGGTCGCTACATGTCTGAAACAAAACAGTCTCTGCAAACGCGCTATATATTTGTTACCGGAGGTGTCCTAAGCTCGCTGGGCAAGGGGATTACCTCCTCGTCTGTGGCTACACTCCTAAAACATGCGGGTCTCAATGTGGGAATCCTGAAAATTGACCCCTACATCAATGTCGATCCGGGCACGATGAGCCCTTTTGAACATGGCGAAGTGTTTGTTACGTATGATGGCGCAGAGACGGATCTTGACATCGGACATTACGAGCGATTCCTCGATACGAATTTCTCATCAAAACACAATTTCACTACCGGTCAAGTCTATCTCTCCGTCATCGAGCGAGAGCGCCGAGGCGGGTATCTGGGCAAGACTATTCAGGTGATTCCTCATATTGTTGATGAGATTAAGCACCGAATACGACTCGCGGGCGAAGGCAAGGAATTCCTAGTCGTGGAGTTAGGCGGCACGGTGGGCGATATTGAGGGGTTACCCTTTTTGGAGGCGATCCGCGAGATTAAGCATGAATTAGGGCTGGAATATGTCATCAACATGCATGTGACGCTCATTCCGCTCATCAAAGCAGCAGGCGAGCTCAAAACAAAGCCCACGCAACATTCCGTCCAAGAGCTGCGTCGCATAGGAATCACACCTCAAATTATCATCGCCCGCTCAGAAAAGCCCCTCAACAAGGAGCTTAAAAAGAAGCTCTCGATGAGCTGTGATGTCGATTATGATTCCGTGATTGTCGCCGAGGACGCTCCGACCATCTATCAAGTGCCGCTAAATTTCCTAAAAGAGGAGATTTTAATCCCTATTGCACGGCGTTTCAATCTGCCTAAAATCGAGCCCAAAATGGACGAATGGAATCGCCTCATCAAGCAGATTCTCGCGCCAAAAGATGAGGTAACCATCGCCTTTGTCGGAAAGTATCTCGGGCTTAAGGAATCCTATAAATCCCTCATTGAGGCTCTGACCCATGCGGGCGCACACCTTGATACCAAAGTCAATATCAAATGGTGCGATAGCGAGGAGATTGAGAGCTCGGGTGTAGGCTCGCTTGAGTATGTCGATGGGATTCTTGTAGCAGGAGGCTTTGGCGAGCGGGGCGTGAAGGGCAAAATGGAGGCAATTAAATTCGCGCGCGAGCACAAAATCCCCTTCCTTGGAATCTGCCTTGGTATGCAACTCGCCATGATTGAATTTGCACGCAATGTTCTAGGAATCGCGCAGGCTAATTCCATAGAATTTGACGCAAACACAAGCGAGCCCGTCATATATTTGATTGAGGACTTCATCGATCAGCACGGCAACAAGCAGATTCGCACGCACACATCGCCCATGGGCGGGACAATGCGACTAGGAGAATATGAGTGCGACCTTAAAGAGGGGAGCAAAATCCGTGCGGCCTACAAAGGCAAGGCAAAAATCAAAGAGCGTCATCGTCATCGCTACGAGGTCAATCCAAAATATCGCGAGCGAATCGAACAATCAGGACTCATCATCAGCGGGGAATCGCACGCCCTCATCGAGGTGCTTGAGCTAGCCGATCACCCGTGGTTCATCGGCGTGCAGTTCCACCCCGAATTCACCTCAAGATTGCAAAATCCCAACCCCGTAATTCTTACCTTTGTCCAAAAAAGCTTGGAGCTAAAGAGCGTTGATCGCAAGGGATAAGCTCGCGATATTAGATTACAAGGCGATTGAAGCACGCCTTTTAGAGCGCGAGCTTGAGGGGCGATTCCCGCGTTTAAAGGATTTGCCGCCACCCGATTCCCTCAAGGGAATCAAAGAGGCGTGCGAGCTCATCACTCAGGCGATGAAGCAGCAGAAAAGCATTACGGTAATCGGCGATTATGATGTTGACGGAATCGTCGCAAGCGCGATTTTGAGCGATTTTTTTGCAAAGCTTAACTATCCCGTAGAGGTCATCATTCCTAATCGCTTCAGCGATGGATACGGGCTCTCGCCAAAGCTTATCGAGAAAATCCATAGCGATTTAATCATCACTGTGGATAACGGAATCATGGCGCATGAGAGTGCTCAAATATGTAAAGATAGGGGCATACAGCTCATCATCACTGACCATCACGCCGTGCCTGAAGTGC
Organism: uncultured Wolinella sp.; assembly: GCA_963540505.1. Taxonomy (GTDB): domain Bacteria; phylum Campylobacterota; class Campylobacteria; order Campylobacterales; family Helicobacteraceae; genus Wolinella. The sequence continues at coordinate 5,343 of CAUTMV010000002.1, read as the reverse complement.
TTCCGGATGCTGATGTGATCATCAATCCAAAGCAAAAAGATTGCCCTTTTCCACAAAAAGAGATCTGTGGCGCAAATGTGGCGTGGTATCTCTGCGCGGGGCTTAAAGCCCACCTCTGCGCCCAAATTAATTTGGGCGGATTCCTCGATTTCTTGGCATTTGCGATTGTCGCTGATGTCATGCCTTTGGTGGAGATTAATCGGCTGCTATTAAAACAGGGGTTAAAAGAGTTGAGCAAAAGCCAAAAGCCTCCGATTCTCGCGCTTAAAGAGCGACTCAAAAAAGAGCAATTTAATGCACAAGATATTGCGTTTTTCATCGCGCCTCTGCTTAATAGCGCAGGGCGAATGGAAGATGCGAGCCTTGCGCTTGCTTTTCTCCTAAGCCCCACAGTGGAAGTGGCGCGCGAGCGACTTATGCAGCTACATCACCTAAACAGCGCACGCAAGGAGATTGAGGCAAAAATCTTTAATGAGGCGTTGGAGCAGATTGATCCATCAAGTGAGCTTATTTGCGTCCATAAGGCAGGCTGGCATGAGGGTGTGCTGGGGATTGTCGCCTCAAGACTATGCGAGCATTTTGGGCGTCCCGCGTTTGTTTTAAGCACCAAAGAGGGTGCGCTCAAAGGGAGCGGGAGAAGTGTCGATGAGGTCGATCTCATCGCGTTATTGCACGCACATGCCGAAGTGCTTTTGCAATATGGCGGGCACAAGGGCGCAGTGGGAATCCACATAGAAAAAGCGCGCCTTGAGGAGTTTGTCACCTCTTTATGTGCTGATTTGCGAACCCTCCCGCGCGCACAAGAACACACCTGCGACTGCATGGGCGAGCTTGCTTTCATGGATATTAACAAGGAGCTTTTAGGGCTGCTTGAACGCTTTGAGCCCTATGGCGAGGGGAATCCTAGACCAAAATTCCTCTCTCAAGCCAAAATCACGCGCTGCAAGCAAGTGGGTGCAAACCACGCACACACCTCGCTTGTGCTACGTAGCGGCGCGCACGAACTCCGAGGGATCGCCTTTTCTCAAATCCATCGCCTCGCGCCCAATGAGACGATTACCTGCCTCTTTTCGCTCGCAAAAGATGGCTTTAGCGCCGCGCCGCAGCTAATTATTGAAAAATTGCAAGCAAAGCAAAACTAAACAAAACGCCGCACGTTGCTTCAAACGGCTCACCTTGCCTCCAATTCCCGTGCGGGTATGAAAATCACAGTCAAGCGGGAATCTTAGAGTAAGAATCAGGACAAATTCTCGCCACAAACGCTCCAATTCCTAGGAATCTGAAATATCAGGCGGATTTCTCACCGATTCCCACAAAGGCTCAATAAGACCCTTTGTGCTTACCCCTGCGAATCGCTAAAAAATTCCACAATATCGACCCCTAAAAGACAACTGACTTAAGATTTAGAAGTTATATAAATCTACAAGTTTTATAAAGGTAGAATTCACCCAAAAAAATTATAGTAGAGGAGATTTGATGAAATTTAGCATTAGAAATCTGGTTTTAGCAGCGCTGCTCACAAGTGGTGTAATGGCAGCGGAGAGTGGGCTTTTCGTCGGGATTGACACAGGATTTATGAGTGTCAAAAATGAGATAGGCAATAAAGGGGTCAGCACCCTCGGCGGCCCTAATCCAAACCTTATACCATCAAACACTGTTAGCTTTTCTGATAGCACGTTTGAAGCCACGCTCAAGGTCGGATACCACTTTGATTCCACGCATAGGGTCTATCTCGCGTATGTTGCAAATAATGTAGAGGGCAAGAAGGTGTTCACACAGGGGAGTGCGCCCAATATTGATACAATCACGGTCAAATTCAAAGAGACCGGCAAACTTCTGCTCGGCTATGACTACACACCCGAGCTAGCGAGCATGTGGCGAGGAGTGGCGGGAATCTACGCGGGATCCCTACGTAGAGATGTCAGCCTACGCATGGTCGATACTCCAAACCCACACCTACCAACAGATGTTGCGGTAAAAAGTAACGGGAATCTGCTTGGTCTGAAGCTTGGCGCAATCTATGAAGTGATGAAAAATGGCGATATTGAATTTGGTATGAAGTTTGAGAGCGCGAGCATGGGCAATAAATCAGGCAAGGATAAAGATAATATCATGGTTGTAACTTTTAGCAATCAAAAGCAGAGCAATATCGGTCTGTATGCGGGGTATGTGTATAAATTCTAAGTAAATTGCCCCTGCACAAAGGTTCTGTCATGGCATAAATCCGAGCTATAATAAACAAATGGGGGAGCTTAAATAAAATTACAAGCTTTACAGAGATAGAATGTCCGACTCATTCAGCAAGGAGAATTTTATGAACTTGAGTATTAGAGGTCTAATTTTGGTAGCGTCGCTCACGAGTGGTGCGATAGCGGCGGAGAGTGGTATTTTCGTTGGAGCGGACTTAGGGCTTGTGAGCTCAAAGAATAAAATCAAAAGTAGCATGATTGACCCCGCACAGCCTAATGCCCCTCTTTTGCCGGAGAATTCTAGCAGCCTCGAGGATAGCGCATTTGAAGGCACGCTCAAGGTCGGATACCACCTTGATTCCACACATAGGGTCTATCTCGCATACGCCATGAATAATGGGAAAGATAAAAAAGATTTCAAAAATCTCTATGCAGCAATAGCCCTCAAGCTGGAAAAAAATAGCAAACTTCTACTTGGCTATGACTACACGCCCGAGCTGGCAAGCATGTGGCGAGGAGTGGTGGGAATCTACACAGGAATACTCTACCGAGATACAAAGATGACCGTGGTTGATCCTTATCAAGATCTAAACCAAAGCGCAACGACAAAAAGTAGCGGAGGTCTCTTTGGTCTGAAGCTCGGCGCAATCTATGAAGTGGCGAAAAATAGCGATATTGAGTTTGGTATGAAGTTTGAGGGCGCGAGCATGGGCAATAAAACTGCGCGAGATAGTCAGAACGCAATCTTGGCAAGATTTGATAAGCAAAAGCAGAGCAATATCGGTCTGTATGCGGGGTATGTGTATAAATTCTAACGTTCTCTACACATTAAAGCACGTGCCGCACATCTATCGCAGGGGCGGAATCGTGCGGGTCTCTCTCGCCTAAATCTTGGGAATCCTGACGAGACGATCCCCCCGTGCTCTATCAATCCTAGGAATCCGCCTAAAAATCCAAAGTCGCGCGGACGTTGGATATAAGCTTAAAATCGATACTCTAAGCCCAACATAAGAAGTTGCGTCTTATTAGACAGCCCCGCGCCACTCTTATAGAATGTTACGCTACCCTGTCGCTTGTTGAACATAGTCGTATCAGCTATGGTGTGTTTGTAGTGATTCATGCTGTATTCACCAAGCAGAGTGAGGTTTTTATCAAGTTTATGAAGAAAAGTAATACTAAAACCGACAAACTTAGCGGAATCGGCTTTTTCATAAAATGTCAGCTCTCTTAGATAATGCTCATCTACATCCTCCGCCCTGACCCATTTGCTATATTTCACCTCCGTTCTCAACGCCCCCTTTTTCATCGTATGCTCAAATGCAAGTCCGATATAGGGCATGCTATAAGTCTGCGTGTAGCTTATGACCTTCTTCTCATTAGGGAAAGTCCCGCTGATGATATTCCCGAAGTTATCGGTGTATCGGTAATGCCCACTTCGCGATTCCCAGCTGTATTTATCCCGCTGATACCCTAAAACACCGCTCATTCTATTTTGCCCTTTGTGCAAAAAGACAAATCTAGCGTTCATGTCAATCTCACTAGCGTAATTTAGCGGCGTATCGCTATGCCACGAATGATGAGTGCGCTTGTGCGGATTATGAGCATCCAGCCAGTCATAATCGTCCATATAACCTCTGCCCTGCTCTATTGTTATCCAACCCTTCGCATTTAGAGCAAGCAAAGAGGACGCACGCCACGACAAATCGCCCTTTAGGACGTAGGCTGATTTGATTTTCCAATCAAGCTGGCTGAGCTTCCTATTGCTTGAGGGAATATAGACATATTCATGCGCTTCGCCACTCAAACGCCCCAACGACAATGATGATGAAAAACCTTGAGTTGCGTCGCTTGCTAGGGCATTTGTGGCGATGAGTGCAACTATTATAAGCTTCAAATAAGATAAAGAGAAAATATGCCGCTGCTCCACGGGCAAATCCTTTGGGCTATATCATCAATAAACCACTATGAGGTAAATCAAGCAAAAAATAAAATGCAGCTGCCGTAGCTTGGAATCCAAAACTAAAATCCCCAGCCGCACTATAAAAATATACACAAGATAAGCTAGCTAAAATCTATACACATATCCTGCATAGAAACCGACATTATTCTGTTTTTGTTTTGTGAGCTCTATAAGTATATATTCATCATCTTTCATGACGTTCTTCTTTATATTCGCGCTCTCAAATTTCATACCAAGCTCAATATCGCCATTTTTCATCACTTCATAGATTGCACCGAGCTTCAGACCAACGAGACTCCCCTTGCCTTTAAGCGACTCAAGTGTTCCGTCTGCTTTGAATGTCGTATCTCTTTGGAGGATTCCCGCATAGACCCCCGCAACACCCCTCCATGTGCTGATAATCTCGGGCGTAAAGTCATAGCCGAGTAAAAATTTGCTCGTTTTATGTTCAATAGTTATTTCCTCTTTTTGGAGTTTTTTCTTAACTGCGCCACTCGTAGCGTATTCAATGTAATATCGGTGCAATGAGCTTATGTGATATCCTGCTTTAAGTGCGCGCTCAAATGTGCTGTCGGCAAAGTTTAGGGAGATTTCCACACCATCGCTAGGATCATCTTTTGGACCTGCACTTAACAAAGCGTTATTCCTTGAACTCATAGAGCCCAGACTCACCCCGATAAAAGCTCCACTCTCCGCTGCCATCGCACCACTTATAAGCAGCACCGCTAAAACCAGATTCCTCACGCTAAAATTCATCAAATCTCCCCTGCTATTAATTTTCAAAAGAAATTTTATCTTTATAAAACTTACATATTACAGATATCTGAAGCAATCATAAAATCTCGGCTTACAAACCATGAAACTTTCTCGCCTCCTAGACCGCTCCGATTTCTATACTCTGTAGCAGGATTTCCCTGTATAAGCTTTTGGCTTCTATCTAGCGTATCCCCACATCACATGAATTTGACATTCTCTAGCCCCTATAACAGAGGAGCTATCAGCCTTTAAGCTTGTAAAATTACAAACAAATCATAAGGAGTCTAAAACTAGCTTGACCAAGAGACCAAAATAAACCTAGTGCAACCAACACAGTAAAAGCATTGGATATATTTAATAGCCAATAACCAAGGGATATCTACTCACTTCGATTTTTAACGCGGGAGGGACAAATAAGGAGCTAAGACCGCCAAGAAA
>CAUTMV010000001.1:0-379634 GCA_963540505.1 uncultured Wolinella sp. | reverse complement strand
CCCTAAAATAACAAAAATAAACCCGAGCTCGATACTGGTAACGATACGTCGGTTCTGGTCCTATTCCTTGGTGATTAGCTATATAAAACTACCCCCCCCCCCCCCCGCCTATTTAGGCGAAGATAGGGGAATAACAACGATGCATCTCGATGATAGCGCAAGGATTCTTAAACGAGCATATTAGGTATAGAAATTATTGTGCATTTTGGCATATAGAGGAACTACTCAAGAGAGAAGCCACTTCCCGCGCGGAATCGGGCAGGATAAATAAAGCGAGGGAAGGCAAGTATGAGGGACACAAATGCCCATAAATTCGCCCTCTCTGCTAAGAATCGCACGCCTCGCTGAAGCTTCCAAGACTCATCAGCCGCTCGTATCGTCGCTGCAAGTAGTCCTTATCCGCGCGAATCTCCTCGAGATTTGTGAGAAAATATTTCGCAATATTCGCTGCCGCGCCCTCTTTGTCGCGATGTGCGCCGATTTTTGGCTCATCGACAATCCCATCGATGAGTTTAGCCCTCAAAAGTTCGTCGGGCGTAATTTTCATCGCTTTGGTCGCGCTCTCAATCTTAGTGGGGTCATTCCACAAAATCGCCGCACACCCCTCAGGCGAAATGACGCTAAAGACGGAATAACGCATCATCGCAAGGCGATCCGCCACACCGACCGCGAGCGCACCGCCACTGCCCCCCTCGCCAATCACAACGGAAATCACGGGGATCTTCAGCTGGCTAAATTCCTGAAGATTTTTCGCAATCGCCTCGCTCTGCCCGCGCTCTTCTGCGCCGATTCCAGGATAAGCCCCCGGAGTATCCACAAGCATCAAAAGCGGAATCTCAAAACGCTCCGCAAGCTTTGCAACGCGAAGAGCTTTGCGATAACCCTCAGGATTGGGCATACCAAAGTTTCGCGCGAGCTTATTCTTTGTCCCACGCCCCTTCTCTTCGCCAATTACGATGAGCTTCTCATCTCCGATATAGCCCAAAAAAGCCACAATCGCCCCATCGTCGCTAAAGTGCCGATCGCCGTGAATTTCATAGCTATTTTTCATCATGAGTTTAATGTAGTCCATCGCGTAAGGGCGATCCGGATGGCGCGCGAGCTGAAGCTTTTGATAATCAGAGAGGTTGGAGTAGACGCGCTCCACCTCTTTATGCAGGTCTTTTTCTAAAATCTCTTTTGCAGGCTGGTCGCCCTTAATCAGAGCGGACTCAATCTCATCTTGAAGGTTTTTAATCTTTTGCTCAAAATCCAAATAGGTGGCCATGATTTCACTCCTAAATTAGAGTTTCTTGAAGATCACTACTCCATTTGTCCCACCAAAGCCAAACGAGTTGCTCATGACGGTCGTAATCTTTGCATCACGCGCGTTATTAGGAATATAATCAAGGTCGCACTCGGGATCTTGTGTCTCGTAATTAATCGTCGGAGGCAAGATTCCCGCCTGCATAGCCATAATAGAAATTACCGCCTCTATCGCACCCGCTGCACCGAGACAATGCCCGATCTGCCCTTTTGTAGAGCTCACAGGAGGGACATTCTCTCTTGAGCCAAAAGCGACCTTCAGTGCCATGCTCTCATAGAGGTCGTTATACTTCGTGCTGGTTCCATGTGCGTTGATGTAACCAATGGAAACATTTGCCATCTTCAACGCCGCCCTCATCGCTCTTAGCGCACCTTCACCATTAGGCGCGGGGGTCGTGATGTGATTTGCATCACCACTCTCGCCAAAGCCGATGAGCTCACCATAAATCGTTGCGTTGCGCTTTTTCGCCGTCTCATACTCTTCAAGCACCAGCGACGCCGCGCCCTCGCCCATGACAAAGCCGTTACGATTCGCATCAAAAGGTCGTGAAGCTTTAAGGGGTTCATCGTTAGAATCGCTCAAAGCTTTCATCGCCGCAAAACCGCCGATTCCCACTCCACAAATCGCCGCCTCAGCCGCGACAACTAACATCCGATCTGCGCCACCGAGCATAACGGTCTTACTTGCCTCAATAATGCTGTGCGTGCCTGCTGCACAAGCGGTTACACTTGAGACATTCGGTCCTTTAATCCCATAATCAATGGAGACAAATCCGCCCAGCATATTCACAAGCGAAGAGGGGATAAAAAAGGGCGAAATACGCTTCGGACCGCGTTCAGCGTTGATGACGGAGTTTTTCTCAATATTTGGAAGCCCTCCGATTCCCGAAGCGGAGCTAATCCCGAAACGATCGGGGTCAATCCCCTCTAGCAGATGACCATCGCTTCCCAATAAGCCCGAATCCTGCATTGCCTCTCTAGCCGCTTTAAGCCCCAGCTGTATGAAACGATCCGCCTTTTTAACCTCTTTGGGATCCATGATGAGCGTCGGGTCAAAATCGACAATTTCTCCTGCGATTTTGACGGGGAAATCCTCCACATCAAAGCAAGAGATTCTTTTAATTCCGCATTTTCCATCGACAATGGCTCTAAAAGAATCCCCTCTGTTATGACCTAACGAGTTGATCATTCCGATTCCTGTTACAACAACTCTGTGCACGCAATACTCCTTAAAAGGGCGGTATATTTATGGATGTAGTCTTGAGGCATAAAATGCCTCAAGGGAAGATAAGAGGAAGTTATTTATGAGCCTCAATGTATCGAACTACATCGCCCACAGTGGCGATTTTCTCAGCTTCCTCATCGGGAATCTCAACACTGAATTTTTCCTCAAGAGCCATAACAAGCTCCACAACATCAAGGGAATCCGCGCCCAAATCCTCGACGAATTTAGACTCCTCTTTAACCTCTTCGGGATTCACATTGAGTTGCTCCACTACAACTTCCTTAATATCATCAAAAACAGCCATTTCTATTTCTCCTTTGAATTCATTAGACAAGTGCGCCATTGTAGCTAAAAATCCTTAAACATCTAGAATCTACATGTAAAGTCCGCCATTAACCTTCAGCACTTCGCCCGTGATATAGCTCGAATAGTCGCTCAAGAGATACGCAACGGCGTGAGCAACCTCGCTAGGCTCGCCAAAACGCCCGAGTGGGACATTTTTGATGTAAGATTCCTTAATCTCGTCTTTAAGCCCCTGTGTCATGTCGGTGCGAATGAAGCCGGGCGTGACGGAGTTGAAACGCACGCCCCGCGGAGCACCCTCAAATGCGAATGACTTTGTCATCGCAATCATGCCGCCCTTACTCGCAGCGTAGTTGGTTTGCCCCGCATTCCCGCGCTCTCCTACGATTGATGAGATATTGACCACACTCCCAAAACGCTGCTTACTCATTACTTTCAACGCCTCTCTACTCCCGATGAACGCCGAAGTCAAATTCGCCTCAAGCACGCTTTGAAACTCTTCTCTCTTCATGCGAATCGCCAGTTTGTCATTGGTAATCCCCGCGTTATTCACGAGATAAGAGAGCTCGCCATCGCTATCAAGAATCGTCTTGATTCCTTCTACAAACGCCGCCTCATCGGTCGCGTCAAACGATATGAGTGCCGCCTGCGCGCCTTGCGCCTCGATCTCAGCTTTCAGCGCGTCAGCTAGCGTGCTTTGGCTTCGGTAATTGATCCAAACTTTCAGCCCCATCTTTGCCAGCACACGCGCAATATCCGCGCCGATTCCTCTACTTGAGCCCGTGATTAGGACGTTTTTCCCGCTAAATTTCATGCAAATCCTTTAAAGTAATTTTAATAATTTGAGTGGAAATTTTAGCAAAATCAAGAAGTAGATATAAAGTGGGAGTTTATTGTAGCGGCAATTCCTGCCAAAAGCGTTGATTGGAGAATATCAAGACACCCCCGTTGCAGCGCAGCGGAGGCTATCTCTGTTTATAGTCGCGATTCGTATCGGCGTAGCATATAGAGTCGTTTGAGCATTTTTTTACGCGCACTGATTTTTTGCTTTTTGCGCTTCTCGGTCATCGGCTCGAAAAATCTTCTAGCTCGGCATTCCGTAACGATTAGGTTACGATCTGCTTGCTTTTTGAATCTTCGATAAGCCTCCTCAAAGGACTCCTGTTCTCGTGCTTTCACTCCGGGCATCTATAAATCACCACCTTTTCTTGTTTTGCGTTTCCCTACGAGTTTCGTAAAGGAATCTGGGACTCTAGCACCTTTTTTCTGAAAGCTCAATGCTTTACGCTCATGGAGGGGGAACATTTGGCGCATTGTCAAGGTTCGATCAAAAATGTAGTATAATTTTTATGAATTTTACCGCGTGTGGAATTGCGCTTGTATTAGGATTTTAGCCTACTTTAAGCTGTCAAATTCACACGGTCATGTTGATTAAATGTCATTTATTTTCCATGCTTAGAGTTGATACTTTGGGATACGTTTGCATGCCTTTTTGGTTACCGTATTAATCTAAGCTTAATAAGGATAGTCTATGAGCTCAAATCGCCCTCACACGGGAATCTTCTATTATCAAAAACGCTATTTTGTCTTCGCACTCACGACACTCCTTGTCATGAGCTTGCCTTTTATTACGATTGATGGAAATCAGATATTCCTGCTCTCTTTTGATCGCAAGCAGCTCCATCTTCTTGGGATTGCGTTTGATATGCAAGAGCTCTATCTCATGCCCTTTTTGTTGATGTTGCTCTTTATCGGGATCTTCTTCATCACGACGCTTGGAGGGCGCGTATGGTGTGGTTGGGGCTGTCCCCAGACCATTTTTAGGGTGCTTTATCGTGATGTTATCGAGACAAAGCTCCTAAAATTGCGCAAAAAGATTAGCAACAAGCAGCTTGAACCTGACATGAGTCTGCCTGTGAATAAGCTCAAAAAAGCCGTTGCTATTGCGCTTTGGACGATTATTTCACTCGTTGCGTCCTCGAATTTGCTTTGGTATTTTATCCCGCCTCATGACTTTTTTGCCTATTTGAGTGCTCCAAAAGAGCATACAGTTTTGCTTGGATTCCTCGCTATAATGACCACTGTGCTGGTGTTTGACATCGTCGCACTTAGAGAGAATTTCTGTATTTACATGTGTCCTTACAGTCGTATCCAGTCCGTGCTTTACGACAACGACACAATCATGACGGTGTATGATTACAAGCGCGGAGGCAAAGTTTTTGACCCTAAAGGAATCAAGCTTTGGAAAAAGCCCGATCTCCCCGACGCAGAATGTATCGGCTGTGAGCAATGCGTCAAAGTCTGTCCGACCCATATTGACATACGTAAAGGGATGCAGCTAGAGTGTATCAACTGTCTTGAATGCGCCGATGCGTGCTCCAAAGTCATGAACGCCCTCGGGAAGGAGACGCTCATCGGCTGGACGTCGCCTCAAGCGGTGGAATCGCGGGAGCGCGTGCGCTACATTCGATTCCGCACAGTTGCCTATGTAGCGACGCTCTGTATTGTCTTAGCTGGGCTTGTGGCGATGAGCACCAAAAAGGAGCACATGCTCCTAAATGTCAATCGCACCACCGAGCTATACAGCATTAAGGAGCGTGGATTGGTGGAGAATTCCTATATCTTTTTGTTTCAGAACACCGATCACACCAAACATGAATACTACTTCGAGGTGATGGGCGATTCGCGCATTAAGATTAAACGCCCTGCCGAGCCTTTTACTTTGGAGCCCGGCAAAAAGGTAAAAAAGGTCGTCGTCCTCTACACAGAGGAATCGCTCTCAAAAGAGGCGCGTAAAGATACGCCCATTCCCATTCGCATACGTGCGTTTGCACTGGATAAACCCGAAATCAGCGTGCTTAGAGATAGCATTTTCGTCTATCCTCGCGCAGATCTTATTAAATAAGGAAAACTTATGCAATCATCTACTCAAACCAATCGTCTTGAACATTTTCCCATCATGTTTTTTACCGTTTCCATGGGCTTTGGCGGGCTCTCTCTCGCCTACCTCAAAGCCCACGAGGAGCTGGCGATTCCCATAGAATTCTTCTACCTCTTCCGCGTCGTTACCTCTGTGGTTTTTGTGGTCGCTTTTTTATTTTATGCTATGAAATTTTTCAAGTATCGCGCGCAAGTCGTTTGGGAATTTTCCCACCCGATCCGCCTGCACTTTTTCCCTGCATTTTCGATTGCCCTGCTTCTTTTAAGCGCACTGTATAGCCACTTCTCGCTACTAAGCGTGACGCTGTTTTGGCTTGGGCTCATCATTCACACGTTTCTTACGTTTCACACCGTGCGTTTTTGGATTAATAACAGCTTTGAAATCGCCCGCAGCAACCCCGCGTGGTTTATCCCCATCGTGGGGAATCTCATCATTCCCGCCCTCGCGCACGACATTCACCCCGTGTTTCTCTCTTACTTTTTTGCTTTAGGGGTCTTTTTTTGGCTCGTGCTATTTTCCATCATCTTTTATCGGATCATCTTCCATCCTCAACTCGCGCAGAAATTCATGCCCACCCTCTTTATATTCATCGCACCCCCTGCGATTGCGCTTTTAGGCTATCTCAATCTGAATGGAATCCGATTTGACCTTTTGGCGCAAATGTTTCTGAATCTCGCACTGTTTTTCGCATTTCTCTTAATTTTTATGTATAAAAACTTCATCAAACTCAAATTTTTCATCTCATGGTGGGCATTCACTTTCCCCCTTGCCGCGCTCTCTATCGCGCTGATTCGCGCTTTTAGTATCAGCAATCTCGCGCCCTATTTCCATCTCGCGCTCCTCTTTTTAATCGCCACCACGATCATCATAGGAATCGTGAGCTTCAAAACTTATCGCTCCATTCTTAGACAAGAAGTTTGCGTCGCAGAGGAATAGTAGAAAATATGTGGGTTAGAGATCAGCTGCGATTCCTCACTCGCGCGCTATTTATCGGGCTTGTCGCGCTCTTTGGCGTGCTCTCTCACGTATTTTTAAGCAGACACAACGAGCAGCCCCCCGCCCATTCACTTCTCTTCCCTAAAGGGAGCACCTTGAGTGCCGATTCCCTGCATACACGCTTTTTCCCCTATGCAGACACCATGAGCGCGCGCCCGAGCTACCCGGGTGCATTTGATCCATTTTACAGTTCGTTTGTCTATTCGCATTTTTCCTCCTTGGAGCGACCGTGAATCGCTCGCTTCTTGCCCTCTCCATCGCTCTAGTGAGAAATAAAGCACTCAGATATATTCCACTTACCCTTTTGCTTGTGCTTGTGATTTTCCTCGCCACTTCGGTAAGCTTTATTGCAAGCGGCATCAAAAAAATCCAAGCACAGCAAATCGGCAATCTCCCTAGTATTACACTTCAACGCGTCGTGGGTGGGAGAATTGAGAGCGTAAGTGAAGAGCGTATTGATGAGATTTTGACGATTGCAGGCGTTGAATGGGCATTAGGGCGCGTTTGGGGCTACTATTTCTTCCCCCATGTTGCGCTACAAAATGGAGGCGCAAATTTCACAATCTTAGGAATCGACCCCTTCGAGCCGCATTTTTTAGAGGACGATTCCTCCATAAACCTCGAGGAATCGGGGATCATGCACGTGGGCACGGGCGTGTATGATGCGATGCAAAAGAGCTTTAACCGCGATTCCCTCACGCTCATTTCACCCACGAGCAAGCCACACACCCTGCGCTTAGGCGAGCTCTTAGAAGGGGCGTGGAGCTATGATTTTATCGTGCTTCACAAAGATGAGGCGCGCGAGATTTTAGGCGTAAGGGAAGGCGAAGTAACGGATATTGTGGTGCAAGTAACCCATGAGGCGGAGATTCCTACGATTGCGAGCAAACTCATTGAGCTCTATCCCGATTCCCGCGTGCTTAGCAAGGAGCAGATTTTACTCGCCTATGAGTCTGTCATAGACTACAAAAGCGGACTGTTTTTGGTGCTTTTTATTACAGTTTTGCTTGCCCTTTCCATCGCGCTCTATAATCAAGCGAGTATTCTAAGCAGTGATGAACGCCGTGAAATCGCGCTTTTGCGGGCTCTTGGCTTTAGCGTGGGCGAAGTGATGTGGCTCAAAGCGCTAGAACATCTCTACCTCATCGCGACCGCCCTATTTGTGGGAATCCTAGGCGCATATCTCTTTGTTTATATCGCCAAAGCCCCGCTATTGTGGCATATATTCATTAGCTCCAGCGACCTCACTCCGCCCTTCTCGCCTCAAATCGGCGCGGAATTTTTCGAGCTTATAAGCTATGCACTTTTGGGCGCATTCCTCTATTTTGCTGTCGTGCTAATCCCAATATGGCGTGCTTGTGCGAGCGAGATGGGAGAGTGGCTGCGATGATATTTCTAAAAAATGTAAGCAAAAGCTTTGAGGGCGGGAATCGGGGCGTTTTTGACCTCTCATTTGAGATACAAAAAGGCGAGAGTTGCCTGCTTAGAGGCGAGAGCGGAAGCGGAAAAAGCACGCTTTTAGCACTCATTAGCGCGATGATTCGCCCGGATTTTGGCGAGATCCGCGTGGGAGATCGGCATTTATGGCTCATGAATGAGCGTCTAAGCGCGCGCTGGAGGCTGCTTAACGTCGGCTTTATCTTCCAGCGATTCCACCTTTTGCCCCATTTGAGCCTCTTTGAAAATGTCGCACTCCCGCTTGTCCCTCTAAACATGGAAGCGCATGAAATTGAAGAGCGAGTGGAGCGGGTTTTGGAGCGATTCTCACTCAAGGAGCGCGCACATAGAGCCGCTAGAGGGCTCTCAGGCGGGGAGCTGCAACGCGTCGCTATCGCAAGGGCTCTTGTGAATAATCCTGCGATTCTCCTCGCAGATGAACCCGTAGCGAGCCTTGATAGCCGCTTGAAGCATGAATTTATCGAGATTTTAAAAGGGCTAAAAAGCGAAGGGCACACGATTATGGTCGCTTCGCACGACATGGAGCTACTTGAGTGTGGCTATTTTGAGCGCGAAATCCGCCTACACAACGGAAGAATCGATGATATTAAGTAGCGCACTTATCGCCTACACCATCGCTGAGAGCGTCGCACTCACGCTAGGGGTCGTCGCAGGATATGGCGCATGGAATATCACGCGGCATTATCGTGCGGATTACAGCGCGCGCTCCTACCGCCTCTACGCACTTAGCGAGCTCTCAGGCGCGCTAATCCGATTCCTGCTCTTAGCCAAACTTCTGCTCTTTTTTTATTACATTTTTTTGCTCGATTCCTACACGACTAAGCTCATCGGTGCAATGTGTGCCACAGGCGTTGTGGGCGCAATTAAAGGCGGTTGGTGGCTCTTTTTATGGAAAATTTTGGTGCTGCTTTTGGGCGTAATTTGGCTTTTTATGCACCACGATGATTTAAAGAGCGAGCAAGAGCCCTATTTTCGCAAGAAATTTCTCTTTTATCTACCCATTTTAGGGGCTTTGCTTGTTGAATTTATCTGGAGTCTCTCTGCACTATTTTCCCTTGAGCCCCAGCGCCTCGTGAGTTGCTGTGCTACGATTTTCAGCCCGCAAAGCTTCCAAAAAAGTGGGGCGATTTTGGATAAGACGCCACTTTTTGCCCTATTTTTCTCCCTATTTATCGTGCTTTTAAGTAGTTACAAAAGGCATTCCGCGGGACTTTTTGTAGGGCATGCGCTCTTTTTAGCAGCCACACTTTGGGCGATTATCTACTTTTTCTCCCCCTATATTTACGCGCTTCCCACGCATGTCTGTCCTTTTTGCCTCCTGCAAAGGGAATACTACGGCGTAGGCTACCTCATCTACGCGCTCCTTTTTTGGGGGAGCTTTTTGGGTTGCGCAGCGGCAGCGAGGCTAATCTATGCGCCAAAGCTCTCAAGCGATACGATTATCCGCCTCTCGCTCGCACTTTATGCATTAGTTTTGTGCATTTTATTTGGCTATGTAATTGGCTATTTTCTCATAAATGGAACATGGCTTGGCTAAGTAAAAGCGGGGAATCGAGCGTATTTTAAGAGATTTAAAAGATTTTTTGTATAAGATTTCGCTCCCCCTAAAGGCGTTTCTTCTTTTAAGTTTTTAAGCGATAGAATGCCGATCTTACGCGGGAGTGGCGGAATGGCAGACGCACCAGACTTAGGATCTGGCGCTTCACGGCGTGGAGGTTCAAGTCCTCTCTCCCGCACCACACTTTTTCTCTCCGTCTTGTTCTTCTTGTTTTTAGAAATCTCGTTGCTTCATAATACAAGGTTCATTTTAAACGGTAAAGAATCCGTGCGTTGTATTGACCCACACGCTAAGCATTCAAAGCCCCCACCACATGCAAAAATAAATCGATAAAAATTTGCGCAGAAATCCGCTTAAGTGCCCAAAAGTACGGTTTCTATCAATTTTACATGCCAATTTCTATGGGCAGATTCCCGTGGTAATTTCCGTGTGGGATTTTTTATGCGGATTCCAAGCTCTGTG
This sequence comes from uncultured Wolinella sp., assembly GCA_963540505.1. Taxonomy (GTDB): domain Bacteria; phylum Campylobacterota; class Campylobacteria; order Campylobacterales; family Helicobacteraceae; genus Wolinella. The sequence goes on along the minus strand of CAUTMV010000001.1, from coordinate 369,386 downwards.
AAAGTTCAAGCGAGGGAAGCGCGCGAACTAATTCTCTACAGGTTTTTACACCTTTGCAAAAAAGAGGCGCGGGGAGCGCGGGATTCCCGTATGAATTCCCCGTGCGGATTCCTCGCGGATTCCCTGTCTCCGTGTGCAGCTCTCAGTCCGGATTCCCCGCTGTTTGGCAGAACTAGTAGCGATAGCGGAAGCTTAGACGAATGTCTGTTGCTTTCTCCACAGGGATAGGTGCTATGGGATATTTTTTATGCAGAGCATACGCCTCGCCAATGCTCATGGGTCTGCCCTCATGACCAAAATAGGAATCGCTCCCCGTGTAGTCGTATTTGATATGTGTCGCGCGCAGATCCATAGTGAGCATATTCCCTACAAGCGGCTGGATATAGTAGATCTCATAGGCATTCCCACGTGCTGCGAGCTTAGAGCCAATGAGCGTATCCTCGCCATAAGTAATCGATCGCCAATATTTGCTCCCTCTGTTGTATTCAATCCCAAACTTCGCGCCCTTACTAAAAGGCAGAGGCATCTGCACGCCTGTATAGATGGAATATCCTATTTTTCTTTTGTCTGAGCCAAGCATGCTCATGCCGCCTCTAGGAGCAGTTCTACTCGTTGCAAAGCTTATAAAGAATTTCGTCTCATCAAAAAAATCACCCAACCCATCGCCAATGCCATCGATTCCAAAGGTGATTGCCCCCCCCCACCAGTTGCCGACATCTTTAAATTTTAGTCGCAAATCGTGAAAATTTTGAGCATTGCCTGCGGTCATGCTGTTTTTTGCTGTGCGGAATGCCTTCCACGCATGAAAATTATTATCAATATCCTTTTTAGTAAATCCGATTACATTCTCTGCATAGGCAAAATTTGTGAAAACTCTATATTGTCCATCATCGTAAGGGACAAAAACAAAGCCGATCATGTTGACATTGTCATGGATTGTTTTATCTTTCGCATAAGGGGTGATCGCCTGGTCAAGAGAGAAGTGCTTTTTGGCATTACTCATTCCGCGCCCAAGGCAGAGTTTAAAATACATGCCCGCAATATTGCTGATTTTATCGAGGTCAAATTTGAAGCTCGCGCCATCAAACTCGACATTGATGAGGTGTCCGGAGGGGGAATTTGGCTCATCATTTTCGCGAAGATTCACAGGATAGCCATTGAGTGAAGGTCGCCTACCCACGCTTGCTGCCCAAGGAATCGTGCTATTGCTGTTACGATAGAGGAAATAGACTTGACGCACTTTGATTGAATTATCCACTGCGCTACTTTCATTTGTAACCCAGCCAAATTCGTTATATCCGGAATTTGCACTGTTTTGCAGCTGCTCTGCGGTGTCGCCAAAGGCTTTGTTATACGAAAGGTCGCCAATGAATGCGAGATTATCCGTGGGTGCGTATTTCATACCGATGATGAGACGATTGCTCATGAAGTCGGGATTGCTAGAGGTTTTTCCATTCGCGTGCTTATAGATGAGACTATCAATACTGTAACGGAAATCCGCGCTAAGCTTGATATTATCGCCATAAGACATTTTTTTAACGGCACTTAAATCGCTTTTAATGCTTTTTAGCTCCGCTCTTAGCGACTCGATCTCTTTGCGCATTTGCGCTTCATCTGCATGCACGATTCCAGCAGTTAGCAGCGTAGCTAAGATTAGTGATACTTTTGCTCGATTCTGCTTCATATGTTGGTCTCCTTTTTGTAATTTTTCTAAAAATAAAAAAGTAATAATAAATAAAAAGTGCTTGTAATTAAATTTAATAAAGTGCACTTTGTCATTTAAGCGATAAATCTTTTTTATTGGAATAGAATTAATCTTCACAAAATACATTTTAAGGAGATGAATTTGAAGAAGTTTTTCTTATTTTTTTGGACTGTAAGCATGCTTGTTTCTGCACTTTTAGCTTCAGATGGTGTAGGAAGTGTCGAGGTAGAAAAGATTATTAAAAATAATAATATTCAAACTGTGGATTACGCGTATGTTCTTGAGAGAATCGGCGATGGTCGGCTTGGCTCAGGGAAAGCACTCATTCTTGATGCGCGCCCGGAAGTGCGCTACCATGAAGGGCGGATTCCCTCATCTTACCCTATGCCCTATCCGATTCCTGCGAATATGAAAGATGAGTATCTCAAAGTGCTCAAAGATAAGCCCAAAGATACAGAGATTATCACTTATTGCAGCGGGGAATCGTGCGAAAAAAGCTCAAATCTAGCGGTTGAGCTTAAAAAAATGGGCTACACAAATGTCAAAGTCTATTCTAAGGGAATCCCTGAGTGGAAAAAACGCTTCTATATTGACATCAGCGCAAAAACTGCAAAAGCGCTCTTTGACAAAGATAGCGCACTCTTTATTGATGCGCGTCCGCTGAATAAATTCCGAGAATCCACCATCATTGGCTCGGTGGGCATTAGTAGCGGGAAATTCAAAGAACTCAACAAACGCCTACCGCTTGATGTGGAAAGCAAAGTCGTCGTCTTTTGCGGTGGATACGAATGCGAGCTCTCCCACTCCGTCGCAGCGAACATGATCGCCATGGGCTATAAGCACGTCATGACCTACTCCGGAGGGATTCCCGAATGGAAGAAGCTTGGCTATCCCATGACAGGAAGTGGCGCAGGTGCTACAAAATCCGCTGCCCCTAAAAATGAAGCTCCCAAGATGATTGGTGCAATTAAACTTGGCGAAGATGAAGGGACGGTTGATACGCAGTGGTTCAACCAAAACCTAGGCAAAATGCCTAAAGATGTCATAATCATCGATATTCGTGGTAGTGCAGATCATGCAAAAGGGCACTTCGCAGGTGCAAAAAATATCGAGAAAAAAGGCAAAAACGCAAAAGAATTTGTCGCTCTGCTTCCCAAGGATAAACTCGTGATCCTCACATGCGCAACGGGCACACGCTCGCTTGAGACATGGCTTGAGATTACCGGCGAGGGACTAATGAAAGATAAAATTTTCTATCTTGATGCAACAATCAAATGCGAGGGCAACGTCTGCAAAGGCGAAGAATAATCGCAAATCGCTTTAACCCAACAAGGAGAAGGCAGGATTCCCGCTTCTTGTTGGGATTTTAGAGTGCAAAATCCCTCTTTAAAGCGCACAAAAGCTGCGCGTCTACACCCAAAAATCCGCACGGAATTGATATTTCATTGGCAAAAACAGAAAAACCAAAAGAGATTAAGCGTTGTTTGAAGAAATGGCTCCGGATGCAGGATTCGAACCTGCGACCAAGCGGTTAACAGCCGCCTACTCTACCGCTGAGCTAATCCGGAATAAGACAAAAGAAGCTTGCTAAAAAGAAGCGAGATTATATTCAAAACCAAGACAATATGTCAAGGGTGATTCCCTAAAATGGCGGCTTTAAAAGCACACATCAGGGATTTTTGCAACCAAAAAACAGCAACTTCCCTGCCATTTTGCGCTCTATTTCTCCACACTCAAGAAGCTCCCAGAAATTCGCTTGAGATTCCCCATCAAGCAGAGTCCTCACGTCATCTTCACTCCATGGACGCTTAGCAAGTGTGTTTAAAAGCTCCTCTTTGGAATATTTTTGGGGCGCGATTCCCGTGGAGGCTCCGTTCTGACGCTTCGCGATAAAACAGCACAACCCCTCAAAACAACCTGCAAGCTCTTCTAGCTTCTCGGGCGAAATCGCATGCACAGGGTAAGCACTCGGGCGGTCAATCGTGCTCAAATCCACGCGCACAGGCGCAATCTCGCGCAAAACTTTAGCAATCGCGCACACCTCGCCCATACTGTCATTCACCCCCGCGACAAACAACACTTCTGCGATGAGTTCGCCCTTGTAACGCGTCGCAAAATCCTTAATCCCCTCGATGATGGTTGTGATTGATGAAAATGCACTACAAGCGCGATCTATGCGCTTAAATACTTTCGGACTCACCGCATCAAGCGAAAACTTCACCATATCAAACTCACACAACGCCTCCTGCACGTCCTTTTCACCAAAACGCGAGCCATTACTCAAGATAAGCGTCTCAAGGTTTTGCAAGCTTTTAAGCTGCTTGATTCCCGTGATTAGTGCGTGCAAGTGCGGATAGAGCGTAGGTTCGCCATTAGCTGTAATCGTGATCGCATCAAGCCCGCAAAAACGAGGAATCGCCTCCTCTAGCTCGGATAAAATCGCCCCTACCTCAGCAATCTGCGTCATTTTGGGCTCCGCACGCTTTGGCTTTAGCTCGCAATAGAGGCAGTCAAAATTGCACTGCTTGCCACTTGGCGAGAGGTCGATTCCCAGCGAAAGCCCAAATCGTCGCGAACGCACGGGTCCAAAAATATAGCTCAAAATACCGCCTTGCGCCTTATTTGGCTATGATCGCGCACTCTTTTGGCGCACCATCTGCACGAGTTTTATGGCATTTTCGCGCGGTAAATCGGGCATCATGCCATGCCCTAGATTGAAAATATGTCGCTTGCCCCCCATAATGCGCAAAATCTCATCGATTCCCGCTTCCATTTGCTCAAGATCATAAAGACGCGCGGGCTCTAGATTCCCCTGCAAGACGTAGCGCGCGCCCAGTTTTTCCTTCGCAAGCTCTAAAGGCGTGCTCCAATCCACGCCAAACACGTCAAAATCCCCATCGACTCGATGAAGGAATCCTGCGATTCCCTTAGGGAACAACATCACGGGAATCTCGGGATAACGCACCTTAATAAAGGCTGAAATCTCCTTCATATACTCCCAGCTGAATTCAAAATACGCCGATTCCTCGAGGGCTGCCGCCCATGAGTCAAAAATCATTACCGCATTCGCGCCCGCCTCAATTTGTCGCGACAAATAGCCCTTGAGCGCCTCGGTAATCCGGCGCAAAAGCACATGGAGGAGCTTTGGATCGCGATAGAGAATCTTCTTGCTATGCGCATAAGTCTTACTCCCCTCGCCCTCAATCATATAGGTCGCAAGCGTCCATGGTGAGCCGCAAAAGCCGATGAGCGCCTTATCTTGGGCGAGATTCCCGCGAATGAGACTCACCGCCTCATAGACATACCCCAGTCGCTCATCTGCGCGCTCTTTTAGCATTTTGAGATCGGACTCGCTACGGATTGTTTGCGAAAACTTCGGTCCTTCGCCCTGATAAAATCCGAGCGAAAGCCCCATCTCCATGGGCACGAGCAAAATATCGCTAAAGAGAATCGCCGCATCAACGTCCAAAATATCAACGGGCTGAAGCGTCACCTCGCACGCTAGTTTCGGGTTTTTGCACAGCTCAAGGAAACTCCCCGCCTGCGCACGCGTGTGCATGTATTCACTCAGGTATCGCCCCGCCTGTCGCATGAGCCAAATGGGCGTATAGGGCGTCTCTTTGCCCTTACAAGCATCGATAAAAATCATCTTCTCTCCTCGTTTTTAATCCAGTTTTCTGCGATTCTCACGGCATTCGTCGCTGCACCTACGCGGATCTGATCGGCGACGCACCAAAGATGCAAAATATGGGAATCATAAATATCATTGCGAATGCGCCCCACATAGGTCTCATCGGTATCCGTCGCGATCAAGGGCATTGGATAGAGTTTGCTCTCGGGCTCATCAACGACGATGATACTGGGCGCGTTTCTCAAAACTTCGCGCGCAGCGTTTGCGTCTACTTTATTTTTGAAGCGAATCGTAATGGACTCGCTGTGGCTACGAAGCACGGGCACACGGACACATGTGGCACTTAGAGCGAAGTTAGCGTGCATGATTTTACCCGTCTCTTTTACCATTTTCATCTCCTCTTTTGTATAGCCACTCTCCTGAAACACATCGATATGAGGGATTACATTGAGTGCGATTTGGTGCGCAAATACCTCGGGCTCGCACTCGCTTAGGGTAAAATCAAAAAACTTCTGCATCTGATACACAAGCTCTTCCATGCCTCGCTTACCCGCCCCGCTCGCCGCTTGATAGGTGCTCACATCAACCCGCTCAACCTCAAAGGAATCATGCAAAGGCTTTAGCACTTGCACCATTTGGATCGTCGAGCAGTTTGGATTGGCGATGATCCCCTTCTTGCGCCATTGCGCAATATCTTCGGCATTTACCTCGGGCACGACCAGGGGCACATCACTATCCATTCTGAAGTGGCTCGTATTATCAATCACGACCGCGCCGCTCTTTGCGGCAAAAGGGACGTAATGCGCGCTCACGCTCCCGCCTGCGCTAAAAAACGCAATATCGATCTTATTTTTCTCAAACGTGCTCTCGGTGAGCTCCTGCACCTTGTATTTTTTGTCGCAAAATTCCAGCTCGATTCCCGCACTTCGCGCACTTGCAAGGGGCAGCAGATCCCCCACGGGGAATTTTCGCTCCTCCAAAATCTTAAAAATCTCCTCGCCGACCGCTCCGCTCGCTCCCACTACCGCGACGTTATATCTGTTCATATTTGTCCTTTAAAAGGGTGATGAAATAGTGTATTTTGCCATTTTATTTTTTAACTTCTCTTCGGAAATTCCAAGCGTTTGCGCCGCTTCGCTCATGCTCTTTGACGCACTTAAAACCTCATTTAGCAAATCTCGCTCAAGATTCTCGACCCGATTCCCGCTGCTCTCGCGACTGCTTAAAAAGAGATCCTGCACACTGATTTCATCTGTTTCGCTCAAAATCGCCGCGCGCTCAATGACCGAGAGAAGCTCCCTGATATTCCCGGGCCATTTATAAGCGAGCAACTCGCGCTTCGCCTGCTCGCCAAGGTGCTTCTCACTCAGAGCATAACGCCCACAAACCTCCTTTAATCGCCACTCTGAAAGCGGAATAATCTCCTCTGTGCGCTCGCGAAGTGGAGGAATCCGCACGGGTATCGTCTGCAAACGAAAATACAAATCCTCTCGAAATTCGCCGTTTTTAATTTTGGCTTCAATGTCTGCATTCGTCGCTGCGACGACGCGAAATTCAACCTTTATAGGCTTATGACTCCCAAGCCGCACGACCTCTTTTTCCTGCAAAACACGCAAAATCTTCGCCTGCAAAGCAATGGGCATCTCGCCAATCTCATCTAAAAACAGTGTCCCGCCATTGGCTGCCTCAATCTTGCCCGCACGCCCCTCTGTGGCGTCGGTAAATGCACCCTTCTCATAGCCAAAGAGCTCGGATTCCAGCAAATTATCGGGAATCGCCGCCATATTAAGCGCAATGAATGGGGCTTTTTTACGGGGCGAATTTTTGTGAATATGCGAGGCGAAAAGCTCCTTCCCCACGCCACTCTCGCCTAAAAGCAGAATCGACGCATCGGTAGCGGCTGCACGCTCGGCTATTTTTAACGCACCAAGGAGTGCGTCTGAGCCGGCGATAAAGGAAGATTCCTCGAGATTTTGCGGCTTCTGCGGGGTATGGCTCTTTTGCTCATGTTCGATGCTCTGGGCTTTTTGAGCACGCTTAATCGCCTGCACCAACGTATCAACTTCAAAAGGCTTAGTCAAAAAATCCTTTACCCCCAGCCGAATGGACTCGATGGCTTTATTGAGCGTGGCATTTCCCGTGATGATGATCGCCTCATATCGTCCATTAAGCCGCTCCAAAAACTCGATCCCATCCATACCCGGCATGTTGATGTCCGTAACAATCAAATCAATGCTCTCATCAAGCTTCTTGAGCGCGTCTTTTGCATTTTTAAAAGAGATAATCTCAAACTCATCATACTCACTAAGTGCGATCTCTAGCGACTTTCGCATGTTGATGTCATCTTCTACGATTGCAATTTTCATGGCTTTTCTCATTTTGGCTGAACTATTTTCATTATAATTAATCCCTCTTTAAACTCCACAACAACATGCGTAGGCGTTATTTGGAGCGTCGTAGTCGATTTGGAGCGATGATTGCTCGCGCTTGTGTCATCTCTAAGTCCCACACCATGGCGAAATAGGCAATTAAGCACCTCTTCATGGGAATCCTTTAGATATTTAAGCGCGCTTACACGCCCGTCTTCGGGCAAAAATTGACACTCGCCCAAAGTTTCATATTTGCCAGGAATCACCATTGCTTTTGAGAAGTTGTAACGCTCGCTAATCACGACGCTATCACGCACCGCTATGCGATAAGAAAATATATAATGCTCCGCACCAAAAAGGGGCACAAAAAGCGCGAAAATCACAAGAATTGCGCTGCTTAAATTTCTAAAAAAGCACGCGACTCCGGCAAATCCCGCCCATCTTTTTGCACGATTCCCACAGGATTGCGCAAAAACACCCGCGCGATTCCCCGTGCAACTATTCGCTGCTATTAAGTAACCCCTCGCCGTTTTCTTCGTCATTTGGCTCCTCTTTGGGGCAACGCGCGATGGAAACGACCTTATCATCGCTCACATTGACGATGATCACGCCACTCGTGTTGCGCCCTGCTTTACGGATAGTCTGCATATCAACGCGGATCATCTTGCCCGTGCTGGTCAGAAGCATCAAATCCATGCTCTCATCGACATTCACAACCCCCACGAGGCTACCCGTTTTGGGCGTGAGCTTCATTGCGATTACACCTTTGCCGCCGCGACTTTGCAGGCGATACTCTTCCGCTTCGGTGCGCTTGCCAATTCCCTTCTCGCTGACGGTTAGAAGCTCCTCTTTTTCGCTCCTTATCACCGTCGCTCCCACGACGTAATCATTCTTTTCTTTAAAGCGGATTCCCGTCACGCCACGCGCCACGCGCCCGATTTCACGCGTATCATCAACGGGGAATCGAATGCACATACCTTTGTAAGTCGCAACAAAAATCTCCTGAACGCAAGAATCGATAATGCGCGCCGTAACGAGCTCATCGCTATCATCGAGGTTGATAGCGCGGATTCCCACGCTTCGGATATTTTTGAATTCGCTCAGGTTGCTTCGCTTCACGATTCCGTTTTTGGTAAAGAACATGAGCGACTTATCATCATTAAAATCCTGCGTCGTTATCGTCGCCATAATCTTCTCATCAGGCGCGATTTGGATTAGATTGACGACCGCTTTGCCAATCGCTGTGCGCCCCGCCTCGGGAATCTTGTAGACCTTGAGCCAGTAGAGCTGCCCCTTGTCCGTGATGAAAAGGATCGTATCGTGCGTATTTGAGACAAAGAAGCTCTCAATAAAGTCATCATCATGTGTATTGCCCGAGATTTTGCCCTTGCCACCGCGATTTTGCTTCTCATACGCACGCAGAGGCACACGCTTGACATAGCCACGATGACTCATTGTTACCACGGTTGGCTCGTTGGGGATCAGATCCTCAATGTCAATGCTCTCGTAATCCTCCTCTAGGCTTGTTTTGCGCTTCGTGCTGAATTTATCCTTAACCTCAAGGAGCTCGCCCTTAATAATCTCATTGAGCTTCTCCTCGCTCCTTAAGATTCCCATCAATCGCTCAATCTCGCGGAGCAACTCCTGATATTCATTCTCGATTTTTTCGCGCTCTAGCCCCGTCAAACGTTGCAAACGCATATCCAAAATCGCCTGCGCTTGAATTTCGCTTAGCGCAAAGCGACTCATAAGCCCCTCTTTCGCCTCTTTTGCATCGCCTGAAGCACGGATCAGCGCGACGATTTCATCAATGTGTTCAAGCGCGATTCTTAGCCCTTCCAAAATATGCGCGCGCGCTTTAGCTTTCTCCAGCTCAAAAATCGTGCGACGAATCACAACTGTTTTGCGGTGATTTATGAATAGCCCAAGCAACTCAAGAAGCGTGAAAATCTTTGGTTCTTTGTTGTGGATCGCAAGCAGAATAATCCCAAAAGTGCTCTCCATCGCCGTGGATTTGAAGAGATGATTGAGCACAATCTCGCTCATCGCGTCCTTTTTGAGCTCAATGACAACGCGGATTCCCTCCCTATCGGACTCATCACGCACTTCGGCGATTCCCTCAATAATCTTCTCTTTTGCAAGCTCGGCAATCTGCTCCACAAGGCGCGCTTTATTCGTCTGATAGGGCACTTCATCGATAACGATAATATCTTTTGTCTTATTTTTCTCAATGTGCGTTTTTGCCCGTACTTTGATACGCCCGCGACCCGTGCGATAAGCCTCCAAGATTCCCTGTTTTCCGTAGATTATCCCACCCGTAGGGAAATCCGGTCCCTCGATGAAACCAAGCAAATCCTCCAAATCCGCCGCAGGATTATCAATGAGATAAACAAGCGCATCAATCACTTCATCAAGCCGATGGGGCGGGATATTTGTCGCCATACCTACGGCAATTCCATTGGAGCCATTCACAAGGAGGTTGGGAATCCTGCTCGGAAGCACATCGGGCTCTTTTAGCGTGTCATCATAATTTGCGACAAAATCGACCGTCTCTTTCTCAATGTCGCGCAAAATCTCCTCGCTCGCCTGCGTCATGCGTGCCTCGGTATAACGCATAGCCGCGGCATTATCACCATCAATTGAGCCAAAATTCCCCTGCCCATCGACAAGCTCCAATCGCATGGAGAAATCCTGCGCCATACGGACAAGTGCATCATAAACAGCTGTATCGCCGTGTGGATGGTATTTACCGATGACATCTCCGACGATTCTCGCGCTTTTTTTGTAAGCCGTGCGTGAGGTAACCCCCAGCTCGTGCATCGCATAGAGAATCCTCCTATGCACGGGCTTGAGCCCATCTCGCGCATCGGGCAACGCCCGCCCGACAATCACGCTCATCGAATAGTCAAGATAGCTCCCCTTGACCGATTCCTCGATATTGACCTCTTGAATGTCCTCATTACTCAGCAAATTACTCATTGCCACTCCAGTTTCGTGCATAAATTAGGTAGATTTTATCTTATATTTTCTTGAAGTTTGCTAATTTAGGGCATTCCTAAGCCCTAAAAGCGGGGGCGATTCCCCGCAAATCTTCGCAACAGCTTCGCTTTGAGGGAGCACCGCTCGCTCGCTCACAAGCTGGCAGATAAAATCGGCAATCTCCTCCACGCTCGCAATTTCAAAGTCGCCCCTCTGCTCATTGCTCGTGCGCAGGATTCCCACAAACTCGTTCGCCTCATTAAAAACCCCCGCGCCCAAAAACTGCTCCGCACTCGGCGAATCTTCCAGCCTCAGACTCTTCCATCGTTGCTCCCTTGGGTAGCGATAGATAGAGGAATCCGCCTGATGGCGCGCCAAAGCTAAAGCAAGATCCACACCCCTAGTGCTCATAACAAACTCGTGAAACGCATGCTTAGCACGCAACATATTCCCATACATATCGCTGTAACGTGCCATTTTCAAAAGGGCGATTCCCCGATCTTCATCGAGCGCGATCACCCTAGCCTCTCCGAAAGCTATCAGCGGAAGCTCACAGGAATCAACACTCATCACTTTGATTGTGCGCGCAAAAACCATGGGCTTAGGGCGATGAACTGCACGAAGCGCGCTCACAAGATAGCCGCCCTCAAGCCACATGCCAAAGCCCTGCACTTGCGTGCCATCTTCAAAGCGTGTATCCAATTTAACAACATTTAATAGGGGCGATTCCTGCGAGCTTACCCACAAAAATACAAGCATCCATGCCACAATTGCTCGCATTTTCCTCCTCTTTTTAATACAATTCCAAACATTTTATGCTAGAGGGATTATAGGATGTTTTTTGGCAAAGCAATCAAGATGTTTGATAAAAGTGCAGAAGAACTAGCCAAATTCCGCTACGCAATCATCAACACGCAAAAAGGCGATATGAAGTTCGCGCTTTTCGCACAGAACGCACCTCAGGCGGTGGCGAATTTTGCCGAGCTTGCACGGAGCGGCTTTTATGATGGGCTGAATTTTCACCGCGTGATTAAAGGTTTCGTCGCGCAAGGCGGCTGCCCCAAGGGCGATGGGACGGGCGATCCCGGATATGCGATTAAATGCGAGGTGGAAAATAATCCGCACAAACACCTAAGAGGTGCGCTCTCGATGGCGCATGTGGGGCGCGACACGGGCGGAAGCCAGTTTTTCATCTGCTTTGCGCCCCAGCCTCATCTTGATGGCGAACACACGGTGTTTGGGCAGATTGACCCAAATGATAGCAAGAGTCTAGGGGTGCTAGATGACCTCAAACAGGGGGATAAAATCGTGAAAATTACCATTACGGAGCAGCTCTAAAGATGGCAACCTCAATCTACCTCCCGCAAAATCTCTCAGATGAACACCTAAGCTCGCTCCTTAGCGAGGCGGAGAAGATTAAGGAAAATCCAAAGGTTGAGATCCCCAAACTCATGCAGGCGATTACCGATCTTGCGCTAAACTCGGGCAAACGCGCGCTGGAGCATAAGGAGATCGTTGAGGCATTGGAGATTTATCTGCGCTACCTTTCGCTTGAGAAGCTCTATCGCATGGGAATCGTGAAGGACTATGAGCGTGCGGGTGCGGAAGAGTTTTTTAGCGGTTCAAAAGAGATTGAAATCACGCTAAACGCCCCGCTAAATAGATAAATTCCCAAACCCGCTACTGTATCGCGAATTTTAGGAGAGCATGCGAGATTAACGCCCGATTCCCAGTCTCTTTTGCGTCTTAATTGCAAGAACATAGAAAAATGGCGTATCTAAAAGTGCTAGGATAATCTTGATGGAGTAGTCTCCAAGTGCCATGAGTAGCACCGATTCCCAAGGCATAGTCCATAAAAATGCCACGTGAAAAAATATCATCGTATCCATAAGCTGCGAAACCATCGTGCTGCCATTGTTGCGCAGCCACCAAAGCGCGGGGAAGCGCCCCTTGAGATAATAAAAGATATAGACATCAAGCTGTTGCGCGACAAAAAATGCACTCACAGAAGCGCACGCAATGCGCCAATCCGCAGCAAAAAGCGATGGAATAAAAGCGAGCAGGATTCCCGTGCGGACAACCTTTAGCACTTCGGCTTTGCTATATTTTTCAGACAAAACATCAACGAGCAAAAAACTAAAAGGATAAGCAATCGCGCCATAAGTGATGTAGTCATTAATCGGATATTGCACCGTAAAATTCGCGAGCACGATGACTCCCGCGAAGAGAATCGAAGCAGAATAAAAACGTGTGGGATTCACAAACACTCCTTTTAAGCGATTAGATGAATTTTACATTATATAAAGCAGCGGCTTTTAATTAAATAAGAATAAAAGCCAAGCCCCCTTTAAAGGCGCAATTCCCGCGGAGAGCAGAGCTAATTGATATTAGCAAGCTTAAGCGTGAATTCAACCTCGCCCTTGCCGATACGAAGCTCTTTCGCGATCGCATCGATACTCCAGCCATCACGAAACATACTCAAAATGCGCGACTCATCGACGCCATTAGGGCTCGTGGGGAAATAGCCCATCTCTTTAATCCGCTCCTCAAGCATGACAAGCTTCTCATCGGTGCGCTCCTTGTTCTCAAGCCACAATGCCTCGGATTTCTCCAAGCTTTGGTAGATTCCCGCAGCGGCGTTATTGACCGCCTCGCGCACCTCTTGATGAAGCGAATGCGAAAGCATGGAGTTAGACTGCTCGCTCTGCGCCTCCTCCTCTTTGAGCTTTTTTTGAAGCTTGTAGAGCTGCTTATTAAGCTCCTCAATGGATTTCTCAAAGTGCCTCAGACGCTTGCCTATCTCCACATCTTTCAAATAGAGGTAAAAGAGCAGGAGGGCTAGAAACAGCGCACCTCCGGCAATCGCAATCCACAGCGGATTCCCCTCCAAAACAGCCATCACACTTCCCCCTTTGCTTCTCGAATAAATGCACGCTCGCGCGAGACGATATAGCTATCCCAGTCGCGCCGATCTTTGTCGTGGATTCTCTGCACATGCGCCTGTTTATCGGAATCTGCACTGATAAAGAGCGCGACGATTCTCTGCGGAAACACAGGCAAATTAATGCGCGCATAATAAAGCTCACCCTCCTTGAAGCACGATTCCTCCATCAAAAGCCCCTCATGCCCCATAGAGTGGAGTGCCCCTTTTTGCGCGAGTGCGAGGTATTCACGCGCCTCATTTTGTAATAGTCGCGTCAATGTATCCACCTTCTGATGCAGGGCGATTAGCAGCTGAATCGTCAGCTCGTCACTATATTTTGTCTCGCCCCTAGCCTTTGCAAGCTTGATGTATTGCCCCAGCGGGTCATCTTCCAGATCCGAAAGGAGCAAAAACTCACGCTCAAACTCCGCCCCTCGCGTGCCTACCTCTTCCCATTCAAGCACCAGCGGGACTTTCACCATTCTGCCAAAATTCACAACGCCACATCCATAACACAAAATAATAAAAATAAGATTCCCAAATAGCCATTGACAGTGAAAAATGCCTTAGGAATATTCTCAAAATCCCGACTCACAAGATAATGTTCATAAAAAAGCATGACTGCACAACACGCCCATGCCCATAGCATAAGGATTCCCACGGGGGCGGTGCGAACAAATAAGAGCCAAAAAATAAGCGTAATGAGATGGAATCCGCGAGCAATCCAAATCGCGCGCGATTCCCCAAAATAGACAGGAATCGAGTGCAATCCCGCTGCTTTGTCAAACTCCCTATCCTGCAAAGAATAGAGCACATCAAAGCCCGCCACCCAAAAAAGCACGCCTAAAGAGAGGAAAACACTCCACAGGGGCACGCTCGCCTTGATTGCGATGATTCCCGCAATCGGAGCGAGCGCGAGCGAAACACCTAAAAGCAGATGTGCTAAAAACGAGAATCGCTTCATCACCGAATAGAGCGCAAGAATGAGCAAAATAGGCAAGGAGAGCGCAAACGCAAGGTCGTTAATCCAAAATGCACTAAGGACAAAAAGCGCGCCATTAAGGAGAATAAAGACGGTCATTTCGCGCACACTCACACGCCCATCGACACTCGGACGAGTGCGGGTGCGGGGATTTTTCACGTCAATATCGCGATCCACAAGGCGATTAAACGCCATAGCAAAATTGCGCGCACTAACAGCGCACAAAAGCCCGAGAAATAGGAGCTTCCAGCCAAACCACCCGCCTGCACCCACAATCATCGCAATCAAAATAAACGGAAGTGCAAACACGGTATGCTGGAACATCACAAGCTCGTTGAAATGGCGCAATCGCTCAAGCAGGAAATTCATATCATTTCACTCCGAGCGATATGATTTTTTTCATCCCTTCAGAAATGCCTATATCAGCGACTTCGATGTCCTCTTTTTTGACTTTTAAAAGCAATCCGCTCGTGGGATTAGGCGTGGTGGGGACAAAAATCCAGTAATCTTCCGCTTCCTCTTTGGTGATGAACCCGAGCACTTTTGTGTTCCCCAAGCGAATATAAGCCACGCCCAAATAGCTCCCCTTGCCGCCTCCAGAAAAGGTCTTCACCAAATCCTTAACCGTCGTGTAAATACCCTTCACAACGGGAATACGCTCAATCACAAGCTCGGTAAATTTTAGGAGCAAAAGCTCTCGATTCCTCTCGACTAAATAACCGACATAAAAAAGCAAACTAAGCGAACAAATAACAATAAAAAGCGTGGCGACTAGGTTGTTGTCCGTAATCCCAAAAAGATAGAAAAAGATCCCCGCAAGCAACCTGTAAAGGAACGAGAAAAGCCAGATAAGAATCATAAACGGAAGCAGCGTCAAAAGCCCTTTGCTAATCCGACGAAAAATCTCCTCCACGCGCACTCCTTTTTTTCCTTACATTTTATCTAAACATTACAAAAATAGATAAACGCCGCTTAGAAAAAAGAGCAGCGACCACGCTCCCAAAAGCCAATACGCACGGGCGGATTGCACAGATAAAAGCGCGAGTATAAAATAGGGAATCGCCCAAAAATAGGAAGCGTTTAGCTTCACGCTTTGATATTCGCCCAAGATTCCCGCCAAAATGTAAGAATCGCCCAAAAATCCAAGCCCCAAAAAATGCAAAACAAGACTGAGCGGGTAAAAAAGCGTAAAAAGCATCGTAAGAAACGGAGAAAACAGCTGCTCTAGGGCAAATGTGTCAAAAAACAGATGTGCGGGAATGAGCATGTAAAAATAAAGAGCGATATTGAGCGCAAAAAAGTTGGGAATCGCCCTCCAATGCCGCGTGTGGTGAATGTGAAGGAAGATTAAAAACACTCCCATCATGGAGAGGAAAAATCCTATAGAAAAAACAAGGCGCGGGAAGAGCGCGATAAGGGCGATTCCCACAAGGGCAAGCGAGCTAAAAGAGAGAATCCTAACGCCCCTATGAAGCAGAAAATAACCCCAAAGTGCCATAGCAAATGCACGCAAAAATGAGGGCGATTCCCCCAAAATCACGAGGTATCCCGCTAGGATAAGAAGCACGATTGCGCCAAGGTCAAAATAGGCATTGCGATAGGGGAAAAAGCGACGATGAAACGCCCGATAGATGGGATAGAAAATCCCCCACAACACGAGCGAAAGCACGCCAAGATGAAAGCCGCTAATAGCGAGCAGATGGGAGATTCCTAGCTTTGCAGCCCCATCGCGCAAGGGTTTTGCAAGCGAATCGGCTAAAAACAGCGTGCGATAAAAGCTCCCAGCAAGCGCACAATTATGCTGTGCGTCGATAAGATTCCTAATATACATGCGTTTATCGCGCTCTTTTAGAAGAATCATATCCGTCGCATAAGCGTAAAATCCGCCTTTTAAGTAGCGATAAAAGGTGAGCTTTGAGGTGTCGATTCTCACAAGAAGCGTGCGGAAAAGCAAATCGCGCAGGGGCTCTCTGCTCGTGGTGTAAAAGCTCACTCCCCGCGCGGTTTTTAGCTTTAGCACCGTGCGCACTCCGCGCTCATCACTTTTAGGGTATTGCAGCACTACCTCAGCGCGGATTCTCGCCTTGTTTTCCTGCTTCAGCGCAAGAAAATCGCGATACTCCAAAAATAGCGTGAAGATTCCCACACAAAGCGCGAGCAAAAGCACGATCGCCCACTCTTTGCTCGAGGCTAGGAGCTCCGCCTCAAACGTGGGGGACTTCGATTTTCCCTTCATGAACATTGGACGTCCCCTGTTGATAGACAATCTCTAGCTCGCCATCATCGACAAAGCGCGTGCAGTGCTTGTGAAACACCAGCTTTACCGTGCCGATGGGTCCGTTACGCTGCTTGCCGATGATAATCTCCGCCTCCTCCTCATTTTTATTCACATAATTCGCGCGATACTCTTTCCCCTCCTTGCGCGCCTGCTCCTCCTTCTCTTTCTCATCTTTCATCTTATAAACCGCGTCGCGATAGACAAAGAGGATAATATCCGCGTCCTGCTCGATTGCACCCGATTCCCGCAAATCAGAGAGCATAGGGCGGCGATCGCTGCGCGATTCCAGACTTCGGTTGAGCTGAGAGAGCGCGATGATGGGGATTTTGAGCTCACGCGCGAGCATTTTTAGCCCGCGACTAATCTCACTCACTTCAAGGTGGCGATCACGTCCATTAGTTCCGCTCATAAGCTGAAGATAATCAATAACCGCCATTTCCACTTCGGGATGGCGCATTTTGAGTTTGCGAAGTTTGGAGCGGAGCTGATTGATCCCAAGCATACTATTATCGTCAATAAATAGCGATTTGCGCGCTATTTCATCGCTCGCATGAGTAAGGCGCTCCCACTCCTCATCGTTTAGATTCCCCACGCGGAGGTTTTGCAGTGCGATGGAGGTCTTAGAGGAGAGCATTCGGAGCATGAGCTGCTCTGCGGGCATCTCAAGTGAGAAAATCGCCACGCCTTTGCCGCTATCAAGAGCCTTTTGCGCCATGTTGAGGACGAGCGTGGTTTTCCCCATTGAGGGGCGCGCCGCCACGATAACAAGATCGCCTCGCCCAAACCCCGTCGTCATTTTATTAAGCTCTCTAAAGCCCGTATCCACGCCCACGAGGATCTTATTGCCCCGTGCTTTCATCTCCTTGATGTGTTCAATCGTAGCAGCGGTAATCTCGGGCGCGTCCTTAAACTCATCGCCCTCTTGATTTTGAGAAATCTTATAAAGCTCGCTCTCCAAATGGTCGAGAATCTCATTGGCACTGCGCTCCTCTTGCTGGCTGTATTCGCGCATGGTGTTAGCAAGCCTGTGCAGATCGCGCTTGATGGAGCGATTCTTAATCTCCTCGACATAGGCTTCGATATTTGCGATGGGATTTGTGCCTAAAATATACAAAAGCTCCTCATCAAGGGGCTGGGCGGGATTTGACATCTTGCGGATAAACTCCTCATCAAGGGGCATTTCAAGACGATGAAGCTCCAAAAGTATCTCAAAAATCTGACGATACACGGGATAGGAGAAGTCCTTTGGCTCGAGCTTCGCGCTAATCTCCTCAAAACGGCTCGGGTCAAAGAGAATCGAGCTAAGCGTCGCGCGCTCAATCTGTATTCCGTAATCTTCCATGACTATGCTCCTTCCAGTATAGCTTTAGCGTTTTTTAAGATTGTCTCATCGCTGCTTGGGTCAAAATGCACAAAATTCGCACCACTCTGACGTTCTCCGCCGAGCAGATCGCCACTTTGACGATATTTAAGGTCTAGTTCAGCGATTTTAAACCCGCTCAGCGTCTCGCTAAACTCATGTAATCGCGTCATCTCTGGGTGGTGCGTGTATAAGAAGCAATACCCCTTAAGACCCGTGCGGCTCACCCGCCCGCGCAGCTGATGAAGCGTGGCAAGCCCCAGCCTCTCAGGTGCGACAATCACAATCGTGCTTAGGCGCGGGAGGGAGATTCCCACCTCGACCACCGTCGTCGCAAGGAGAATCTCACCGCACTCCCTAAACTCCCGAAGAATCGCCTCTTTTTCCTTATCTTTACCATGAGTAACATAGACGCGCTCAAAATTCTTACGCCAAAAGCTCTCGCCCTCTTTAAGCGAAAGGTAGTCCAAATGTTCGCTCTCCTCGACCAAGGGATAGATGATTGCTGCTTGATTCCCGCAGGAAATCTCGCCTTGTAAATGCGCCAAAAGCGAAGCAAACTCGCCCTTACTCACGATATGCGTCGTAATATCCTTAGGAAAAGGCAGATCATAAATGAAACTAAAATCAAGCAAGCTCGACTCAATCATCGCTAATGTCCTAGGAATCGGTGTTGCAGAGAATTGCAACACATGCGCACGCCTCTTTTTTGTCTCCATGCCCGAGAGCATTCGCTCCAAAGTACTTCTTTGAGCTGTGCCAAAACGGTGTTGTTCGTCAATCATCACCAACGCCGCCTCGCCCAAATCACGATAAAGCAGCGCGTGCGTGCCAATGAGCAGATGAGCCTCACGCGCGATTTCACGCTCCTTTTTTGAGGAATCGTGCGTAAGAAGGGCGAGGCGCATACTCTGCGGGAGGTATTTTTTCGCCTCATCATAGAGCTGCTCTGCTAAAAGCGTTGTAGGCGACATAAGCACGCTTCTGTGCGGATATACCATAAATGCACTTGCCAAAATTACCATCGTCTTGCCACAACCCACATCACCCATAATCACGCGACGTGCAGCCTTTTTAGAGGCAAAATCCTCATAAATCGCCCTAATCGCCTCGCTCTGCCCCTTTGTAAGCGCAAAAGGGAGCGAAGCGATGAACTCATCGGGACGATTCTTGGTTTTGTAGAGTGCCTCAAAGGTATGACGCTTGGTTTTTAAGTGCAAAAGATAGCGAAAAATCTCGATAAATTTTAACGCCCCTTTGGCACGCTCACGCAATCCGCTCTTTTTAAAGTGCGTAAAAAATTCATCATTTGGGTGGAAAATCGCACAAATCTCGCGCGCCTCCGTGCCGGGAATCCCAAGCTCACGCAGCGATTCCTCATTAATGAGGCGTTGTGTGAGCTCCACAATCGTGGCATTTTTTAGCACTTTGCTCCCAAAACGCGGCGTGATTAATCCGATTTGCGAAAGCTTTTGAGGCTGCAACAGGAGCGTCTTACCCGCTGTTTGCTCCACTTTAGCACGCACAAAAAAGCTCTCTTGCGGTGCAAAAATCGCGTAGTGATATTTGGAAGGGTTAAAAATCCTAAGCTCCGCCTCGATATTGAACTTTGGCAAAAACGCGCGAGTGTGGGCAAATCGCACGCGATTCCCGCGATGAATGACGCAGGGCTGCAATATCTCAACCTCCACCACCGCCTCCGCACCGTGCTCCAAATGGCTGCTGGGGCGGGAATCCTCATACCCTTTTGGGATACAGAGCGTCAAATCAAGAAGATCTTTGCAACCAAGTTTTTTAAGCTTAGAGAGATCGTCCATCTTTAGGGCGCGCTAACAACGCTGAATGTGAGATTTGCGAGCTCCTTATGCTCCTTGATGTAGCGGTTAATCTCCTCAAGGCTCAAAGAGGCAATCTTTGCTAGCTCCTCTTTGGCATAATTTAGCGACAAGCCCCTATAATAGGCAGAAAACGCACTTCCTAGCCGCTGGTTGAGCGTCTCATTGCGCAAAGGCTCGCTCCCAAGCAAGAATCGCTTCGCTCCCTCCAGCTCTTCTTGCGTGATTCCCTTATCCAAAAACTCCGCAACAAGCTCGCGCACCACGGCAATAGCTTGCTTCTCATTTTCCAATTTTGTCTGCAAATAGCCCGAAGTGTAGCTCGCGCTCTTATGCAAATTAATCCGCCAATACGCCGAATACGCCAATCCGCGCTTCACGCGAATCTCCTCCATCATGCGACTGCCAAAGCCGCTACTCCCAAGCACAAAAGCCGCCACTTTCGCCTTGTAGCCTTCCTTAAAATCGCTAAAATCAAAGGGAGTGGCGAAATGGACATAAGCTTGGGCGGTGTTGCGTTTGATGTATTCCACCTGAGAATCGGAGCGAACCTCGTAAGAGACGGGCTCATGAGGTTTGCCTTGAGGCAACAGGGCAAGAATCGGAGCAAGCTCACTTTTAATCTCAGAAAGCTCCACATCGCCCCCTACAAGCACGATTGCACGCTCTAAGAGGAGCTGATTCCCGATAAACCTTTGAATATCCTTAAGCGTAATTTTTTGCACATCTTCAATGCTTCCTTTGCGCGGATTTGCTAGAGGAGTATCTGCGAAAATACGCCTATTTAGCGCGGTGCTTGCAATGTAATCAAAGTCGCTCTCCTTGTGGAGCAGGGAAGTTTTCGTCTCCATTTTGATCTTCTCCAGCGTCCCTTTGGTGAGATTTGGATTGCTTAGGAGCTCTGAGAGGAGCGATAGAGCCTTTGATTGCTGCTCTTTTAGCATCAAAAGATCAAACACGAGCGTCTCTGTGCCACTCGTAACATTCAAACTAATCGCGCGATTCTCAAGCTCTGTGGCAAAGCCCACCGAACCGAGGCGTTCGCTCCCTTCATTGAGGAGCTTTGCTGAGAGCGCAGCCAGTCCGGGAATCGTATCAGCGACGATTCCCGCCCCCTCAAAACATAGCTGCACATTTACCGCGCCCGCAATCCTGCCTTTTTCATAAATTAGCGGGACGCTAACCCCCTTAATCTCGATGTGACTAAGCTCTGCTGCCATGATGATTCCTTGTAATAGAGTGATAAAAAACAGGCGCACAAACATGCTAATAACGCTTCAAAATCTCATAGGCGGTATTGCGTTTTGCGGGCGATTCCCCGATGTCCCTGATGAGCATAATCATCTCCTCTTCATTCATGCGATTACTCGCACCTGCGGCGGATACGACGTTTTCTTCCATCATCGTGCTCCCCAAATCATTCGCGCCAAAGAGCAGCGCCATCTGCCCGATGTGGCTTCCTTGCGTGACCCACGAGCTTTGTATGTTTTTGAAATTATCCAAATAGAGGCGACTTGCTGCTAAAAGGCGAAGATAGCGGTTTGATGAAGCCTTCTGAATCTCGGGGAATTGCGCTTTTAGCGGTGTATTATGGGGCTGAAAAGACCACAGAATAAACGCACGGAATCCGCCCGTCTCATCTTGCAAAGTGCGGATTCTCCGCCAATGCTCCACAATATCCTCATCATTCTCAATGCTTCCAAACATCATCGTCGCCGTGCTTTTCATGCCAATTTCATGCGCAGCTCTATGCACCTCAATCCAGCGATCCGCGCTGAGCTTTTTGGGCGCAATAATATCACGCACACGATCGCTTAAAATCTCCGCCCCTGCTCCGGGAATCGAAGAGAGCCCAGCCGCCTGCAAACGTAAAAGCGTCTCTTTAAGCGAAAGCTTTGAGAGGCGCGCGATGTAATCCACTTCAATCGCGGAGAATCCATGGATTGTTACTTCGGGAAACTTCGTCGCAATGTGCGAAACAAGGCGTTCATACCACTCGATTTTAAGCTCCGGATGCACTCCGCCTTGGAAGAGAATCTGCGTCCCGCCGATGGCGATGAGCTCCTCGATCTTGCGGTCGATTTCAGAAAAGGGCAAAATGTAGGTCTCGCTCTGCGAAATTTTGCGCTTAAAGGCACAAAATTTGCAATCCACCCAGCAGATATTCGTGTAATTGATATTGCGATCGACGACAAAAGTGGTGATTCCCTCAGGGTGGAGCTCCTTTTTACGCGCATAAGCGCGCGCTCCAAGCTCCTTTAGAGGCGTCTGTTTTAATTCGCGCAACACCTGCTCATCGCTCATTCGCGCCATTTAATACCCTGCGTGTCGATTTTGTAACAATCCCCAACCTCATCACGGCTAAAATCTCTGCCCCATAGTAAATTCGAAGGAGGAGGTCTGATCCCCTTCCCTCTCGCCTATTGCGCGCGGGAAGATGAAGTTGATCGGTCCGA
Organism: uncultured Wolinella sp.; assembly: GCA_963540505.1. Taxonomy (GTDB): domain Bacteria; phylum Campylobacterota; class Campylobacteria; order Campylobacterales; family Helicobacteraceae; genus Wolinella. The sequence continues at coordinate 346,868 of CAUTMV010000001.1, read as the reverse complement.
TGGGCGAAATCCACTCAAGCGACACGCCCGCTGAGCTGCGCTGTATCTCATTGAGACTGCGCTGCCCCACCATTCCGTAATCATAAAAGAGTGTGAGGCGCATCTGCACCGTCTCAAAGAGCCCGTAGCTAATCTCCGCGCTGTTGGAGAAGGTGTATTTTCCGCCGATTCTCACACCATTGTGATCTCGGGGCGTGATGGAGCTTGATTTGTATCCACGAATTGTTGAGATTCCCCCAAGATAAAACTTTTCATTAATAGGCAAATAGCCGCGATCCTCAATCGCTCCGATTCTTGCTTTATATCGGAGAATCACATCTTGATCGATCAGATCTTCCAAGCTTTTATACAATGCTAGCCGAGCAAAATATTTATTAAATTTTTCATCACCGCCCACCCCAGCATATTCCATATAGGTCGATGCAATCACGCCATTGTGCGGAAAATAGTAATCATCGGTGTTATCAAACGAAAGCCCGGGGATAAGCGAACTCTTTATATAACGCCCTTCGCGATAATAGGGCTTGTATCGAGCTTCAAGATTATTGGCAAAGCCCAAAAGCTGCGTATTTGCAAAGCTATATCCGAGCGTCGCCTGAAGATGATCGCTCAAATACCGCCCCACCACGAGATCAAAGCCGTTGCTGCGCTCGGTGTAGTCGTAGGTGTCGTAATCTCGCTGATAAATGCTGCCCGAGAAGCTGTATTGACTGTCCAAAACACGCGGATTGGAGAGGTTGAAGCGATAGGTATTCTCTACCCTACTCTTGTCGATGTAGATTCCCCCCGTCATGCCGCTCCCAAAGACGTTTTTATCCTTAATCGAGGCATTTCCAAGTAGTCCGTCATAGCCTCCATAACCGATTCCAAACATAAATTCGCCCGTCCTGCCCTCCTTGACCTTCACGCGCAAATTCAAACTATCCTCGCTCACACGCTCCTCACTAATCTCCACATCCTCAAAATAGCCTGTCCGACGAAGTGCATTGCGGGAATCTCTCACCCGCGTGGTGCTATACCATTCGCCCGGAGCGAGCAAAATCTCGCGCCGCACGACCCGATCGAGCGTGCGCGTATTTCCCGCAATCAGCACATCGTGGATTTTGACCTTTTTCCCGGGCTCAATGCGATAAACCACGCGCACGGTGGAGTTTTCCGCGTCTTTATCCAGATCGGGCGTCACGCGCACAAAGGCATAGCCCAGATTCCCCACCACATTTTTTAGAGAATCCATATCCTTGCGGAGCTTCTCGATATTAAAGCGCATTCCCTTGCTAAGCCTAATCTCATCGGTCAATTCACTCAGCTCCACCACAGGCTCGCTAAGCTCCACTTCGACATCGGAGATATAATAGATCTCCCCCTCGCTGATGTCAAATTCAAGCTCCGCATTATAGGTAGTGAAGTCCGCCACGAGCGTAGGTAGGCTAACTTGAGCGTCCAAAAAGCCTTTTTTCATATAATAATCTTTTATGCGATAGGAATCATTCTCCAGCTCATTTACGCGCAATTTCCCATCATTGCGCCCCCACATCCAGCCCATAAATTCCCGCTCCTTATTCGCACTAGGGATCTCAAGCTTACTTTGGCTGAGCTTTTTTGCACCCTTGTAGTGCGCTTTTCGGATAATAATCTCCTCGCCCTTATTCACATCAAGGATCAGTTTATATGCCCGCTCATTGAGCGATTCTAGGCTCGCCTCAACGACGCTATCATAATAGCCCTTTTTCTCCAAAGCCGCGATAATGGCACTTTTAGCACGCTCAACCTTGCTCTCATCATAAAGATCGCCCTTTTTGAGCTTAATCTCCTTATGGAGCGTCTCTTGCTCCTGCCCCGAACCATAACCGTTAATCTCAATCTTCGCAATCACGGGCTTTTCCATGAAGTGATAGGTAAGATTCCCCTCCTCCTCCGTGACCCAAATGTCCTTAAAATACCCCTGCTTATAAAAATCAAGAATCGAGCGATCTACCTTCTCCACGTCAAGCTTCTCGCCCACTTTTACCCGCGAAATCTCCTGTGCAACCATGGGCGAGAGGTGAATGAGCCCCTCATAAGATACGCTCCTAATCACGGGCAAAGGCGCGGCAAGTAAAAATGAGGCAAAAAGTGCAAACAACACGGGGAATCGCATATTCTAGGTGTTCCTTTGGGGTATGATTAAAAAAGAGGCTCATTATACCTGCTTAAGATTAATGCGCATTAAAAGGGCGTGGTATAATTGCACGCCTATTTTTGGGAGTTAAAGGAGATTTATGCAAGCGGGAATCGTAGGTCTTGGACTCATCGGCGGCTCGATGGGGCTCGCCCTCAAAGAGACGAAGATGTTCAAAACGGTCGTAGGTTTGGACGAAAACCCTATTCACGCGCAACAGGCGATCTCGCTGGGGCTTGTTGATGAGTGCGTGAATATGGAGGAGATTTGCAAATGCGACGTGGTGTTTTTGGCGATTCCCGTAGATGCGATTATTAAGACGCTCAAAACCCTCCCAAACATCGCCGCGCACACGACTATTATCGATTTAGGCAGCACCAAAGCGCAAATCGTGCGCGCCATCCCGCCCAAAATACGCAAAAACTTCATCGCCGCGCACCCGATGTGCGGCACGGAAAACTTCGGACCTAAGGCAGCTTTCAAAGAGCTCTATCAGGGGAACATCGTCGTGCTTACCGATCTTGAGGAGAGTGGCGAGCTTCAATGTGCGCTGGCTAAGGAGATTTTCATTAGCATCGGCATGACGATTATCAGAATGGATTCCGTTGCGCACGACCACCACGCCGCATTCACAAGCCACCTCCCGCACATCATCAGCTACGCGCTTGCAAATACCGTCCTCGCGCAAGAAGACCCTCAAAGTATCCTCGCGCTCGCGGCTGGAGGATTCCGCGATATGAGCCGTATCGCCAAAAGCTCTGCGCGCATGTGGAGCGATATTTCAAAGCAAAATCGCACCGAGCTTTTGGGGGCGATTGAGCTCTTTGGCAAAGAAATGATTAAAGCCAAGACACTCATCAAAGAGGAGCAGTGGGACGCGCTGTATGCGTGGATGCAAGAGGGCAACAACTTGCATAAGATTTTTTAACCCTGCGTAACTTCCAAAATGTGCGAGAAACTGCAGGAATCGTGCACTCCTTCTCATCGATTCCCCGTCTGTTCTGAATCTATTCTCCTCTGATTCCCACATGGGAATCGCATCTTTAAAAAGCTCACTCCTCTCTGTCGCACAACGCCGCATAAGGGCAATAGAGGCACCGCCTCGTATCCTCGCAGCGTTCAAATACAATCTTTTCCGCCTTAAGCTCCGCTAGGCGCACGCGTAGAAGCTCGATTTTTTCCTCCAGTAGGCTCTCCTCGATGAGCTCTCCGCGTTGCAAATCATAATAAAAGGCGCGGATTCTTGCCTTTTGCCCGAACTTTTGGCGAAGCGCAAGCGCATAAAGAGCAAACTGAAAATCACTACTCTCCTCCAGTCGCGCCCTCGTATCCGCCTTGACCTCACGCTTTAGCTTGTAATCAAGAATCAAATACTCCTCGCCCACTCTATCCACACGGTCTATGTAGCCCTCAAAGGCGATTCCCTCCACATCAAAAAGGACGCGCTCCTCCATCATGATGGGAATCGCACCCGATTCTTGCCGCTTTTTTTCCATCGCAAAAAATCGCTCCATTTTACGCACGACCAAATCCGCCTCAAAAGCAAATGTCGCATTTGCGCTACTTTCGCGCTTCATCGCTTGGGCAAAATACTCCTGCGCCGTATGCGCGCAATTCCCCGCAGCCTCGAAGCTCTCTTTTAATAAACGATGCACAAGCTCGCCCATGATTCGTGCGGAATTCTCATCATCACGCTCGCTGTATTTACGCACGTAATGATAATAATAACGTCGCTTGCACTCCAAAAAAGTCCTCAGCCGCGAGTGAGAAAATCGCTCCTCTTTGTAGGGAATCGACCCGACAATCTCCTCGATGAATGCCCTTGGCGCGCGTGCTTTTGGGAAAAGTTTGTGTGCAAAATGCGCCTTTTGCGAGGTGATTCCCAGCTCGTGCAGCATTCTTGAGGGCTCGCTTTGCTCGTTACGCACGAGCGTTAGGAGTATATTTTCGGTGCGACAAAAAAGCGAAAAATAGTAATGCTTTTGCAGATTTTCCCGCTCTAGGCGCGTAGGTAAGGCACAATGCTTGCGAATCGCAGAGTTTAAAAAGAGATCCTTATCGTTTGGCTTTGGTATCGCCCCTTCGTTAAAATCAACCACAATCGCGCACGTAAAATCCATGCCGCGCGTCTCCAAAATGCCCATAACGCGGATTCTCCCGCCTCCCACATCATCAATTCTCTCCTGCGCAAAAAGGAGAGCAACGAGGCTTAACATCTCCTTTTGCGACCTTTGCTCCAGCGCATTTTGAAGCGGCAAAAGCAGCACAATCGCCCTATCGATAAACTCCTTTAACTCGCTTAACTCCGCGCAAATCGGATCATCTCTAAGCGCATAAAGCGCGCCAAGCCCGCAAGGGAAATCCTCGACAAAATCACGCTCCAAAAGGGAATCTAGCTGCCGCTTCCAAGGTGCATTTATGGGCGATTCCCCCATGGCGTAGTTAAAATTGCGCGCCTTATCAAAAAGCCTCAAATAGTCGCTAAATTTTTCATCAGGCAGAATAATCGCAATCTCTTCAGGAGCGATTCCTGCGTGAAGCCATGCACCCACTTGTTCAAGCAGCGCACCCACCTGCTCAAGCCTACTCCCTACCTCTAACGCCCTAATCTTGCCCAAAAGTTTCAGCGGTTTTTGTGCAAAAATCGCCCGCCTCGCAAGGTCAATCTCATACAAAAATCCCGCCTCAAGGCAATCCTTGCAAATCCCCAAACGCTCGTAATAATCGTGGTTATAACGATCTATTTCAAGATGAATCGATAGTGGAGTAAGCTCGCTAACGCGCCGCAAAAGGGCATATTCACGCGCGCTCAAAAAGCCATCAAGGCGCAAAATAATCGCGCCAAAAAAGCGGATAAAATCCTCATAAAGCTCCCACTCTAGGGAATTATCCTCCAAAGAGACAAATCCATGCGCATGCAGCTCATTTTTGTAAGCTTCATATAGTTTCTCTAAAATCGCAAGATGATCGCCATATTCATCATAAGTATCGTGTAGTGCGATATTAGAGAGTTTAATATTCGCCTCTGCAAGCTCATCAAAAAAGGAGAGAAAAAAGGAAGAATTTTCCAAAAATGAGAGGAAATTGCGCGGGAATCCGAGCCGCTCCACTTCGACTTTGGAAGCGGCAAGCGAGAGAATAATCGGGCGCAAATGCGTGGGCAGAAGCTTTTGATTAGGTAGTAGTCTAATCGTGCTAAGAAACTCCTCAAGTGTCCTAGCGTGGGGCAGGAATCCTTCCCTATGGTCTTGATAAAACCTCTGTAAAGCCCTCCCCGTAGAGAATAGATGAAGCGTTGAGCGAGATGATTGCTCCACGTTTTAGCGACCCAAAAGTGCCTTGGCTTTGGCGATGACACTCTCTACACTAAAGCCAAAATGGCTAAAAAGCTCCTCTCCTTTAGCTGAAGCGCCAAAACTCTCCATGCCAATCACTTCATCAGCGAATTTATACCACTCCAAGCCCCGAGCCGCCTCGATTGCAAGCCTCTTCGCGCCCGCAGGGAACAGCAAATCCCAATAGGAGCGATCCTGCTTTGCGAGCAAATCATAGCAAGGGACACTCACGACTTTGGCGCGCATTCCCTGCTCTTGCAAGGATTTCGCACTCTCTAGAGCAAGTGCGACTTCACTTCCGCTGGCAAGCAAAACAAGCTCTGCATTCTCGCATTCAAGGAGCGTGTAGCCGCCTCTAACGACTTTCTCTGCGCTAATCTTTCCAAGAATCGGAAGATTTTGACGCGAAAGCACAAAACCGCACGGAGCTCTAAGCTCCAACGCCACCTGCCAGCAGGCGATATTTTCATTCGCGTCCGCAGGACGGAAGAGATAAAAGTCTGGCATTGCGCGAAAATGCGTGAGCTGCTCAACGGGCTGATGAGTCGCTCCATCTTCGCCCACACCGATACTATCGTGCGTCCAGATAAAATAGCTCTTCGCGCCCATAATCGAAGCAACCCGAACCGCGGGCGACATGTAGTCGCTAAAGACAAAAAATGTCGCGCAATAGGGGGTGAAAAGCCCGTAATTTGCGATTGCGTTATTAATCGCCGCCATGGAGTGCTCGCGGATTCCATAATGGAGATTTTTGCCCTGCGGAAAATCCCCCGCACCCTTTAGCTCGGTATTATTAGAGGGCGCAAGATCCGCGCTCCCGCCGATAAAGCCGGGAATCGCACGAGAAATTGCATTCAAAATTTCGCCATTGCTACTACGTGTCGCAATCTTTTTGCCCTCTTCAAAAGCGGGAAAAGCAATCGATGAATAATCGGGACGAAGTAGCGAGCCAAGCACCTCTTGCTGCTTTTGTGAAGCGCGCGCAAGCTTCTCGTTCCAAAGCTTCTCTAATGCCTCGCCTCGCTCAAGTGCGTAAGAGAATGCAAACTTCGCCTCGCCGGGAATCGCAAACTTCGCCTCAGGGTCAAATCCGCACATCTCTTTGGAGGCGCGAATCTCCTCCTCGCCCAGCGGAGAGCCGTGCGTTTTGGCTAGACCTTGGAGATTCTTGCTCCCCTTTGCGATGGTCGTCTTTGCGATGATGAGGCAAGGTTTATCCGAAGTTCGCGCCCGATTTAACGCCTCATCAATGCTCAAATAATCATGCCCGCTAATCTCTTCAACTGCCCAGCCTTGCGCCTCAAAACGCTGTTTCACATCTTCGCTAAAAGCGATTTTCGTGCTGCCTTCAATCGTAATGTTGTTGGAGTCATAAATCAAAATAAGGTTACTAAGCCCATGGTGCCCCGCGAGCGAACAGGCTTCATAGCTGATTCCCTCCTCCAAGTCGCCATCTCCGCACAGACAATAGACCTTGTGATCGATGAGCTGCGTCTCTTCAGTGTTTAGAATATGTGCCGCGTAGCGACTTGCCATCGCAAAACCCACGGCGTTTGCGACCCCCTGCCCGAGCGGTCCTGTGGTAATCTCGATTCCCGCAGTGTGACCAAACTCAGGGTGCCCGGGCGTTTTGGAATCCTTTTGTCGAAAACGTTTTAGCTCCTCTAGCGGCAAATCATAGCCCCACAAATGAAGCAGCGCATAAATCATCGCGCTTGTGTGCCCGCCGCTAAAAACGAGGCGGTCGCGGTTGAGCCAGTGCGGATTCTTGGGAGAGTGGCGAAGATGATAAGAGAGCACACTCATCACATCAGAGAGCCCCATAGCAGCTCCGGGGTGTCCGCTGGAGGCGGCTTGCACCATATCCGCCGCAAGGAATCGAAGCGTATTTGCCATCAGTGTGAGCGTAGGAATGTCCTGTTTATCAAGAAGCTTTTGCATATTTTCTCTTTCTAGGTTTGGTTTGGATTAAGCGCAGGCGAGTTTAGAGAGCTTCCTCGCTACTCTCGTTAGTGCGGATACGGATCGCCTCTTCAATGGGGCTAACAAAAATCTTGCCATCGCCCACCTGACCCGTTTTTGCACTCTTTAAAATCGCACTAACCGCCCGCTGCACCTCGCAATCGCGCACTACAATTTCAATCTTAATCTTAGGGATAAAATCTACCGCAAGATGTGCGATATTCACACCCTCTGCATGCCCTTTTTGCCGTCCGTAGCCCCGCACTTCCGTTACGGTCATGCCGCTAATCCCCTCGGCATTAAGCTCACCCGTCACCTCTTCAAGCTTAAAGGGCTTAATTATTGCCTCAATCTTCTTCATACCGCGCCCCTAAATGTTAAATTACTCTGCGCTAGCTTACCCGATTCCTCATTATTAGAAACTTTTAACGATTAAACTTGTAGCATTCAAGCCACTATTTACACAGGGGAATCCATGGGACAGACACTCACTGAAAAGATCTTTTCTGACCATATAGGCAAGGAGTGCCACGCCGATGAAATCGTCGAATCGCCCATTGATATGGTGATTGGTAATGACATCACTACACCCCTTTCCATTCGCGCTTTTGAAGAGAGCGGAGCGCGTGAGCTTGCTAATCCGGGCGGATTTTGTATCGTCATGGATCATTTTATCCCCGCAAAGGACATCGCCAGCGCGAATCAAGCGCGCATTAGTCGGGATTTTGCCAAAAAACATGCACTCAAAAACTACTTTGATGAGCGCGACATGGGAATCGAGCACGCTCTGCTGCCTGAAAAAGGACTTGTATTGCCCGGAGATGTGATTATCGGAGCGGATTCTCACACCTGCACACATGGCGCGCTTGGAGCATTCTCTACGGGTATGGGGAGCACGGATTTGGCTTATGCGATGATTACGGGGAAAAACTGGTTTAAGATTCCCCAAAGTATCCGCGTGATTTTCTCGGGCAAACCCGCACAGCACGTTTATGGCAAGGATCTGATTTTGGAGATTATTCGCAGAATCGGCGTCGATGGCGCGCTTTATAAGGCTTTGGAGTTCCAAGGCGATGCGATTCCCCACCTTAGCATGGATGATCGATTCTCGCTCTGTAATATGGCAATTGAGGCGGGAGCAAAAAGCGGAATTATCGCCGCTGATGAGATTACGAAAGAGTTTATCCGTGCGCGCAAAAGCCTACGCGCCAAACCTAAATATTTCCGCGCCGATTCCGATGCAAATTATTGCGCGACTATCGAAATTGACACAAGCGCGCTTGAGCCCCTCATCGCCTATCCTTTTCTTCCAAGCAATGGCAAGAGCGTCACGCAGGCGAAAAAAGACGACCTCAAAATCGATCAAGTATTCATTGGAAGCTGCACCAACGGACGTTTGAGTGATTTACGGATTGCAGCGTCGATTCTTAAAAATCGGCACGTCCATGCCGATGTGCGCCTCATCATCACGCCCGGCACGCAGCAAATCTACAAAGATGCGCAAAAAGAGGGGCTTATTGATGTTTTGCTTGAATCGGGCGCGCTCATTAGCAACCCTACCTGTGGCGCGTGTCTTGGCGGATATATGGGAATCCTAGGGGATAACGAACGCTGCGTCTCCACAACCAATCGCAATTTCGTCGGGCGCATGGGTGCGCGCAATTCCGAAGTCTATCTCGCAAACTCCGCTGTGGCGGCTGCTAGCGCGCTGAAGGGCAAAATCGCCGACCCGCGCGAACTCTAAATCAACTTCACAAAGGAAAAATATGCAAATTGATGACACGTTACTTTCAAAGCTTGAAAAGCTCGCAATGATCGAAATCCCCGAGGATAAAAAGGAGCGCATGAAGGCGGAATTGGGCGAGGTGGTTAATTTTGTCGAAAATCTAAACGCCCTTGATGTTCAGGGAATCGGGGCGGACTTTAGTGTATCGGAAGGGAAAACGCCCATGCGAGAGGATATTCCTGCGCTTGATGAGACGATTCCCGCTCAGATTCTTAAAAATGCGCCCAAAAACGCAGAGGGCTATTTTATCGTCCCAAAAATTATCGAATAGAGCGTATTTAGGGGAGTTTGAGATGCCTAATGATACGGCTCACATGCTTGAGCGCGTTAAGATAGAGAGCGCGTGGAAAAATATCCTGCAAGAGGAATTCACTAAGCCCTATTTTCAGGCGATTCGCACCTCTTATCTGAATGCAAAAGCTAAGGGAATCACGATCTACCCCCCCGCAAAACTCACATTTAACGCATTTAATCTCACACCCTTTGACAAAGTCAAAGTGGTAATCCTCGGGCAAGACCCCTACCACGCGCCTAATCAGGCGATGGGGCTATGCTTTTCCGTGCCTCGTGGTGTGCGTCTTCCCGCTTCGTTGCACAACATTTACAAAGAACTTGAGCGCGACCTGGGAATCGCCCCTGCAACTCATGGAGACCTCACTAGCTGGGCTACTCAAGGGGTTTTTATGCTAAATTCAATTTTGAGTGTCGAAGCGCACAAAGCGGGATCACACAAGGATTTTGGCTGGCAACACTTCAGCGATGCGGCGATTTCAGCCCTCTCAAAGCACAGAGAGGGGCTTGTTTTCCTGCTGTGGGGGAATTATGCACGCGCAAAGCAAAATCTCATTGATAGCTCCAAACATAAAATCCTCCAAGCCGCCCACCCCTCGCCCCTAGCGGGGAATCGCTTCTATGGAAACGGGCATTTTTCGCAAACTAACGCCTTTTTGCGCGCTCAAGGAGTAAGCGAAATCGTATGGGAGCTCCCCAAATGACGCATCAAAATGGTAGCGCAACCCAAGCAGAGCTCCCTCCTCGCCCAAAAAGCGCACAAATATGTTGCAATTAAGCCAAAAATCGCTACCATGAGCATTTTGTTTCTACACTTTGTTGATATTCTCTTACAAATAGGCATACCATGAATCAAAACAGATACTTCTTTGGCGGCGTAGGCATGGCGATTCTAGCCTTTGTGTTCCTCATTTTCCAGAGCTTTGCCGAGGCGACGAGCAAGAACGACAATCCCTCGCGTCTTGAAGCCTACAACAAGCTACGCAAGGTCATTGGTGCCGTTGAGAGCCATTATGTCGATGAGATTAAGATTAGTGAAATCATCGACAAAGCCATCGATGGGCTCCTCTCAAACCTCGACGCCCACTCCGCCTACCTCAGTCAGAAGAAGTTTGATGAGCTGAAAGTGCAGACCGACGGCGAATTTGGCGGCGTGGGAATCACTATCAGCATGAAAGATGGGGCACTTACGATTATTGCGCCCATTGAGGATACGCCCGGAGACCGCGCGGGGCTTAAAAGCGGCGATATTATCCTCAAAATCGATGATAAAAGCACTCTGAATATGACGATTGATGATGCAATTAACGTCATGCGGGGCAAGCCCAAAACCAAGGTCAATCTCACTATCGTGCGCAAAAACGAGCCAAAGCCCTTCGTCGTGGAGATTATTCGCGACATCATCAAGGTGGAATCGGTCTATGCCAAGCGCATTGAGGATAGCGATACGCTCTATGTGCGGGTCACATCGTTTGATAAAAAGGTCGGGAAACGTGTCGGCGAAGAGCTCAAAAAAGCCCCATGGGCACGGGGAATCGTGCTTGATTTGCGTAACAACCCAGGCGGACTTCTTAATCAAGCCATTGAGCTAGCCGATCTCTTCATCGATGATGGGGTTATCGTCTCGCAAAAAGGGCGAACTTCCAGCGAAGATGAAGAGTTTAAAGCGAGCAAAAATAGTCCTTATGCGCGCATTCCTTTGGCGGTTCTAATCAATAATGGAAGCGCGAGCGCGAGTGAGATCGTCGCAGGAGCACTCCAAGATCACAAACGCGCCATCATCGTGGGCGAAAATAGCTTTGGCAAAGGAAGCGTGCAAGTAATTTTGCCTCTAGATAAGACTGAAGGACTGCGCCTTACCATCGCGCGCTATTATCTTCCTAGCGGTCGCACAATCCAAGCTCTGGGAATCACGCCCGATCTCATCGTCTATCCAGGGGCTACACCAAATGAAAAAGAGGGCTTTAGCATTAGGGAATCTGAGCTAAAACAGCACCTTGAGGGTGAGCTAGAGAAGCTGGGCGAGGGGAAAAAAGCACCGCAAAAAGAGAAAAAAGATGATAAAAATCTCATCACAAAAGAGCAGGTATGGGGCGATATTCAGCTTAAAAGTGCGCTTGATGCACTAAAAACATGGAGCATTCTAAACCCAAAATCCGAATAAAGCGAGGGGAACATGCAGGCACAAAAAGTCATTTATGAGGGCAAGGGCAAAAAGCTCTTTGACACGGAAAATCCTAGCGAAGTTATCGCGGAATTTAAAGATGACCTCACGGCGTTTAATGCACAAAAGCGCGGCAACGAAAAGGGCAAGGGCGCGCTCAATTGTCAAATTAGCACCGAGCTCTTTAAGCTTCTTGAAAACGCGGGAATCGCCACGCATTTTATTAAGCGTTTGGGTGAGGATCAGATGCTTTGCAAGCGCGTAAAAATCATTCCCATCGAAGTTGTTACACGCAATATCGCCACGGGCTCACTCACAAAACGCCTAAGAATTGCCGAGGGGACGCCTATAAATCCGGCTCTTGTGGAATTTTATTACAAAGATGACGCACTTGAAGATCCGCTAATTAACGATGATCATGCGCTACTGCTTCAATGCGTTGCAAAGCGTGAGGAGGTTGAGTTTTTGCGCAAAAAAGCGCGAGAAATCAACACGATTTTGCGCGAGTTTTTCGACTCTAGGGGGCTAAATTTGGTCGATTTCAAGCTTGAATTCGGCAAAGACAGCGAGGGGAATATCCTGCTCGCCGATGAGATTAGTCCCGATTCTTGTCGCTTTTGGGATAAAAAAACCAACGAGAAGCTTGATAAGGATCGCTTCAGACAGGATCTTGGCAGCGTAAAAGTGGCGTATGAAGAGGTCTTGCGCCGAATTTTAAGCTAAAGGATACGCATGACTACCGTGCGCATCACTATTTCACTGAAGTCTGGTGTTCTTGACCCGCAGGCAAAAGCGATCCATCATGCGCTGGAATCGCTTGGATTCCTAGGGATTCGCGGCATAAATATGAGCAAACTCATCACGCTAAAGCTCGATGAGAACGACCCCGCCAAAGCAAAAGGGACTGCAGTGCAGATGTGTGAGACACTGCTTGCCAATACGGTCATCGAAGATTACGCCATTGAGATACTTCCGTGAGTATTGCCATTTTGCGATTCCCGGGAACGAACTGCGAATTTGACATATATGAGGCGTTTAAGCTCCTAGGCAGGGAATCGACCCTCATCTGGCATCAGGAGCAATCCCTCCCACGCGACACGACCCTTGTGGTGATTCCCGGGGGATTTAGCTATGGAGATTATCTGCGAAGCGGCGCGATTGCGCGCTTTTCTCCAATCATGAAAGCCCTAAAAGCTTATGCCCAAAGGGGCGGGAAAATCCTAGGAATCTGCAACGGATTTCAGATTTTAGTGGAGCTGGGATTGCTCCCGGGCGCGCTCATGCGTAATGAACATCTCCATTTTGTTTCAAAATTTCAAAAGCTCTCTGTCATCTCCAGTGCCAATCCTTTTTTGCAATTTTATGCAACGGGCGAGATACTAAACATACCCATCGCGCACGCTGAGGGCAACTACTTCATCGATTCGCAGGGGCTTAGAGAGCTTGAGGAGAATGATCAGATCCTCCTAAAATACGAGGGAAGCAACCCCAACGGCTCGCTCTGCTCCATCGCAGGAATCTGCAATAAAGAGAAAAACATTTTCGGGCTCATGCCCCACCCCGAGCGCGCTATGGAGCCTCTTTTAGGGGGTAGCGATGGCACGCGCATGCTTTTAGGATTAATAGCGTGCTAAAAGCGCTTCTTTTTGCCCTTCTCCTTGCCCTTGCTAACGGGGCTCAAGAGCCAATCCTGTTCCCCGATTCCCAAAGGCCTTCGCTCGATTCCAATCCTCTCTCAAATGAACCGCCTCAAGAATCACCACAGCAGGAATCGCCCCAAAACGAGCCGCAAGGGGGCGCTCCGAGCCCTGAAAGAGAGAGCGATCATTCAAAAAGCGTTTATCTCAACCTCGTGGATTTCCCCGCGCGCACGCTCTATGTTCACGAGATAATCCCCGCAACCTATCGCCTGCTGCTACTATCGCCCCACAGGAGCTTCTCTACGGAATTTCAGGGAATCGATGAGAGCATCGAAGTGCTCAATAAAAACTCCAAATGGAAAAAAGAGAGCGATGGCTCTTTTAGCAACACTTTTTACTTCAAAATCCTAAAAAGCGAGTTTAGGATTCCCGCGATTCGCGTCGTCGCGCAGCTTGAAGATTACCAAGAGAGCGATGAGAGCGAGGGGCGCACGGGGCAGGCAATCGCACTTGAGGGCAACCCCCTCTTCTCAAACGTCATCGCCAAAGAGTTCACCCTGACCGATTACAAAATCACGACCTACGACCACGAGAATAATCTCGTAGTGTTTCGCATTCAAGCTGAGGAATCCAACCTCAAAGATTTTCATCTAAACGCCTACGAGCGCCAAGGAATCGAGAGCTCAAGCTTCACACCCCTGCAATCTTCGATGATTTATTACGTCATTTTTCCTAGACACGATGAGCTCGTTGAGTTTGATTATTTCAGCACGCGCGAGTATCAATACCGCCGCATATCCCTCCAAAACATCGTAACAGACGAGAAAGTAAGCACCCAGAGCGACATTAAGCCCAAAAACACCTTGCACAGATTCGGACTGCTCCTGCTTGGAGCTGGCTTCCTCATCTCGCTCGCGCTCTACTTCTACCGCCGTCACATCTTTTATTTACTCGTGGCAGTGGGCTTTTTGGGCTATTTCATCTACTCCTTTTCGTTTAAAAATATGGGATATTTAAAGGCGGGTGCGCAGGTAAAAATCCTCCCAACTTATAATTCCACCATCATCTTAAGCCCTGCGATTCGCACCAGAGTCGAGATTTTAGGCACGCGCCACGGCTATTATAAAGTCCTCTCTGCAGATGAAAAAATCGGCTGGGTCAAAAAGGAAGAAATTGAAAAAAATTAGAGCCCTACTCGCACTCTTTCTGATTGTAGTCATCACGCCCCCATTTATCGCGCTTTTTTACCTCTTCCCCACGCATTTGCGCGCGCTCCGTCGCCTCTGCGGACAGATGTTTTTGCGACCGCTCAGGCTTGATATACGGTTTTTTGGAGAGCTGGACAAAGAGGCGCAAATCATCATGCTCAACCACCAAAGCTTCCTTGATGTCATTTTCATGGAAGCCCTGCACCCAAACAACCTCTGCTGGATTGCCAAAAAACAGCTCGGAGAAGTTTTCCTCTACGGGCACGCGCTCAAAGCACCGCGCATGATTTTAATTGATCGAGAGGATAAAAAGGGGCTTTTGAACCTTATTAAAATCTCCAAAGAGCGGCTTAAAGAGGGGCGTGTATTAGCTATTTTCCCCGAGGGGACGAGGGGCAAGGGCGAGCGATTCCTCCCCTTTAAACAGGGGGCGAAAGTCCTCGCTGAGAAGTTTGACCTCCGCATACAGCCCATTGTCATCGTCCATTCGCGCGCGCTCTTTGACCTGGCGGGCTTGAGCGTGGGCGGGACGCAGGCGCATTTCATTGCACTCCCCGCGCGTAAAAGCAGCGATTCTCCGACTTGGTATGAAGAGATGCGCGAGGAAATGCAAGCAATCCACGACGAGCACTTAGCGCAAATACGCGCTTTGGGTTAGCTCCTCACGCTTAGGCGATCAGAGTTTCTCTAAAGCGGGAGGTTAAATTTCCCAACAGACTATCTCAAGCTTTCTGATAGTTGGCAAGCTTGTTGCCAAATCTCTCTTTGCTCGGGGATATCTTGTGCATTAGCATCGTCTCTACCTAGCTCGCAAGCCTTTTTAAAGTATTGCACTGCTTTGCTTTGATTGCCAAGGTCATAATAGTATGTGGCAAACTTACCGCATCCAAGCCAGTTTCCAGCCTCACATGCATTTTTGAAATACCCTGCTGCTTTGGCATGGTCTCGTGGCACGCCCTTACCTTGATAATACATTGATCCGACATTTGCGCATGCGAGAGCATATCCCTCATCGCACGCTAGAGCGTAAAGCTCTGAGGCTTTTTTATTGTTTTGTTGGACGACGCCGTAGCCACCATTCTCATATATCACTCCAAGACTAGTGCAAGCTTCAGAGAAGTATTCCTCTTTTTCGCTACCCTTTTTGCACGCTTTCTCAAGATAGAATTTCGCCTTTTGATAATCTTTGCTAAGACCTCCTAGACCATTGAGATAGCCCTCACCCAATGCAGTGCAGTAGCCACTGTTTCCATCTTTGCACAGCTTATCGAGGTCTTTAATCTGCTCTTGTGTGAGTTCTAATGCCTCAATACATACCAAACTCGCCAATACTGTCAAACCTAAAACCATCTTTTTCATTTTTTCTCCTTTTAATAAGTTTAATTCTCTAGCTGGCTATTTTAATCTTTCATACATATCGCAAGCCTTTTGATACATTTCTTCATACTCACGGAGAACAATAGCTCCGTGTTGTGGCTTAAACTTGCAAGTTTTTTTAAAATATTGCGCAGCTTTGCTTCTATCGCCATGATCATAATAGTATTGGGCAAGATCATTGCATGTCTTCGTATCTTTACCATCGCACGCTTTCTCAAAATACCTTACTCCTTTGGCGATGTCCTGAGACACACCCTCTCCATCAAGATACATCTCCCCGATCTTTCTGCACGCTTCAGGCTCCATATTATTACCATTATTGCATGCTAGGGTATAGAATTGGAGAGCTTTTTTGTAATCTTGCTGGACGTTCCCTGCCCCATGTTCATTCATATATAAATTTCCAATATTTGTGCAAGCGCGTGCAAACATGTCATCTTTTTCGTTACCCTTTTTGCAGACCTTCTTAAAATAAAATAAAGCTTTTTGATAATCTTGGCTGAAATCAGTGCCTAGATGGTATTCAACCCCCAACAAATTGCAATAAAAACTCTTTCCATTTTTGCACTCTTTTTCAAGGTTATTTTTTTTAATCTCCTCTGGTGTGAATCCCAATGCCTCTACACACACCAAACCAACCAACACCGCCAAACCTAAAGCAATCTTTCTCATCTTTTCTCCTTTGAGTAAATTTAAGTCAGGATATTGCCCCCCCCCCCGCTTAAGAATCGATAAATTATTATTATCTTTGAAAGTAGAGTTGATGTAGTGCTATTTAAGGTGAGGATAAGAAATGAGACGGGCGGGAAGTAAAATGTTTAGCGATTAGAGCTCCTTTTGCAATGCATACGCCTTTTGCAAACAGCCCTCCAAGCTTACACTAGGCGCGAGATAGGCGCGCACATTAGGGGCGAAGCATTTTAGCGTCGTGCGCCCGATAGCTACGGCTTTGTAGCTCTCATCCCATGGGAAATTTTCCAAAAAGTGCCGATAGGCTGAGGGCGCGCTAAAGATGAGAATCGCGCCTTTAGGGGGCTTTTGCTCAGGCAATAGCTTTAGGGGACGATTCTCATACACAATCGCTTCGATGACGCGGATTCCTGCATTTTGCAGACGCTCACCGATGTGAGAGCGTATCTCTTTAGCCCGCGGATAGAGGAGCGTGCGCCCCTGCGCTAAGCCCTTTAACTCCTTAAAAAACCCATCTCCATGGGAATCTTTGGAGACAAACTCCACAATCCCGCCGCACTTTTGCACCGCTTTCGCGCTCGCTTCTCCAATGACAAACGCGGGGAGGCTACGCCACTCTTGCGTGATATTATCCAGCACAGCGAGGGCGTTGGCTGAGGTAATTATGAGCGCGTCGATTCCCACAAATGAGAGCTCACAGGGGAGCGCGACAATCTCTGAGACGATTAGATTCTCCACGCCCGGGCAGGATTTCGTGCCGACATGATAGATAGGTGGGCTCATGGGCGCGATTCCTGCGCCTGAAGGATACTCTTCTCAAGGTCGTAAAGCTCATAGCGAAGCTGCTTAAAACGCTCGGCTTCGGAGGAATCAAGCAATTTTAACGTCTCTTCAAGCACACGCGCGCTCTCTTGTGTGCGCTTAAAATTTGCGAGCAAAATATCCTCTAGGCTGGCGCGTTCTTGCTCTTGTTTGCTCGTAGATTTGGCGACATCGCCGATAATATCACGGTATGCGAGGATTTGGAGCGGGAGATTTAAGCGAGCGTTGTGGCGGAGATTTTTAAGCTTAAGCACATGGAGGGAATCATCGTGCGCATAGCGCATCACGTCCTCGATGACGCGAATTCCCTCACGCAGGCGATTGAGATTGGCATCAAGAATCCTCTCAATGCCAACCTCATCATCTTTAATCATCAGAATTTCCGAAGATTCCCAGTAGCTGAAGTAGCGAGATGAATAGGTTTAGGAAATCCAAATAGAGCGAAATAGCCGCCATTACGGGGCTATCATAAAGTCCGCGGACAATATTTTGCGTATCATACGCGATAAAAAGACTAAAAAGGATCGCGCCTGCGCCTGCAATCACGACCTGCAACATCGGATTCCCAAGGAATAGATTGATAATCGAAGCGACAACGACCACAATCAGCGCAATGAAGAGCATTTGCCCCATGTTCGCGAGATTATGGCGCGTCTTAAGCGCGAAAATACTCATTACGCCAAAAATCGCAGTCGTGAGCAAAAAGGCATTCGCTACAATGCTCGCGCCACCGGGCAGACCAAACACACGAGAAAGAAGTGGCGTGAGGGTTAGCCCAGTGATAAACGTAAAGCCAAAGAGGAGAATCAGATTGATCCCCGCCTTATCTTTTAGGAAATGTAGCCCAATTAAGAGTGCGAATTCCAAAATCACAAGCCCTAAGTACCATGAAGCGATCGCGGGAGCTGCGCCAAGTCCGACGTAAGCACCCACAGTCGCAGCCAAAAGCGAAGCGGCAAAAAGCTGATAAGTCTGCTTCACAAAACCGACAATCGCGCTCTCATCGCTCGCATGCGCGCTCTCAAAGCCATCTGCTTGCGCGCCCAAGTAATTTCTATCATATAAAGACATAAGAACCTCCGTATTTATGGGAAATATTTAATGTTATTAAAGCGCGCATGATATACCATATTTGGTTTTAAAAAGGTTAAAGGAGACGTCAATGAATAAAGTTCGTGTTGCGATTAACGGCTTTGGGAGAATCGGGCGCAGTGTCGCGCGGATTATCGCTGAACGCGATGATGTGGAGCTAGTCGCTATCAATGATTTGGCGCAAGAAGAGATGCTCGCCTACCTTTTGCGGCGCGATTCGCTCCATGGGCGATTCCCACGCGAGGTGCGCTATGAAGAGGGAAAACTCCTTATCAACGGGCATGAGGTGCGCCTCACCAAAGAGCGTGAGGTGGCGAAGATTAATTTTGGCGAAGTTGATGTCGTAATCGAATCCACGGGACTTTTTCTGACCCAAGAATCGGTGCAAGCGCATCTGAAAAACGGCGCGAGGAAAGTCATTTTCTCCGCTCCGTCCAAAGATTCCACGCCCACTTATGTGCTCGGGGTCAATCATCATCAATACCAAGGCGAGGCGATTATCTCCAACGCAAGCTGCACGACCAACTGCCTCGCGCCCATTGCGATGGTGCTTGATTCCTCACTAGGGATTAAGCGGGGAATCATGACGACGATCCACGCCTACACAAACGACCAGAATATCCTTGACACTGCGCATAAGAGCGATTTCCGCCGCTCAAGGGCTGCTGCGATTAATATGATCCCCACCACGACGGGCGCGGCTAAAGCCCTATCGCTCGTGCTTCCAAACCTAAAAGGCAAGCTACATGGGCATTCCGTGCGCGTCCCTACCGCTGACGTCTCGATGGTCGATCTCAATGTCGAGCTGGCAAAAACAACCACGGCAGAGGAGATTAATGCGCTATTTCACAAAGCCGCTCAAGGCAAACTCGCGGGAATCTTGGGAATCGACGAGGATTTCGGCGTCTCGATGGATTTTCAAGGCGACCCGCGAAGCTCGATTGTTGCGCCGGATTTGACCTTTGTAATCGATGGCAACATGGCAAAAGTCATGGCATGGTATGACAACGAGTGGGGCTACTCCAACCGCCTCGTGGATATGGCGTGCTTTGTCGCTGCAAATTGACGCTCTTTTAAACGCGCGCAAGATAAAAGAGGGGGGCGTGAGTGAGTCTTGCACGGGGAGGGGAATCACCTCTTTGTGAAACAAAATCCGACAAAGAGCGCAAGGGGTGCGTGATTTAAGCGATTTCTACGCGATTCCTGCCGGATCTCTTCGCAACATACATCGCGAAATCGGCGCGCTTAATCGTCTCCTCAGGCGTTTCGCCCTCTTGACTTTTTGCCACGCCAAAGCTGCACGTTACACATCGATCAAGTGCAAATGGGTAAAACTCAACGACATGACGAATGCGCTCAGCCACCTCGCTCGCGCGCTTTAGCGGCATATTTTTAAGCAAAATTATAAACTCCTCGCCGCCAAGTCGAGCAAAAATATCTTCATCGCGCAAAAGATCGCGCACCAGACACGCCAAATCAGAGAGAATCTCATCTCCTTTGTCATGCCCGTATCGGTCATTAATGCGCTTAAAGTGGTCGATGTCAAAATAGATCACGCTGTAATCATTCCCGCATGCTCGCCACTCATCGATGATTTCATCAAATTTGAAGCGGTTGTCAATCCCCGTGAGCATGTCGGTCGTCGCCTGAAGCTGAAGCTTTTCATTCTCCTCTTTAAAGGAGGTAATATCCGTAAATGAGGCGATATATTCACCCTCCCACTTCAAATCCATCAAAAGCCTGCTCGCCCCCACCGCAAAAAATCGCCCGCGTGTCTGAGGCTCGCCGGTGAAAGTGATCGTGTGCGTGTGCTCCGCGTCGCTAATAACGAGCTCCAAAAACTCCCGATTAAACTCCCCCTCTTCACTTCCCAGTCTCGCCACTTTGCTCAAATCTCCAAAACGCTTGGTAAAATCCTCGACGCACGTGCAATCAAAATAGTCCAAAAAGCTCTTGTTTGCGCGCTTCAAGATAAAATTCTCATCCAAAACGATGATAAGGTTTTGCTGGAAATCCAAAATCTGCTGTGTATAGCGATCAAAGCGCTCCTTGCTCTTTTGGGCGAGCGCAAAACGCGCCGCGTCATTGAGGAGCTTCAGAAGGCTGTCCTTATTGATGGGCTTAATCAGATAGCCATTAAGTCCGATTTCAATCGCTTTTAGCAAATACTCGGAATCGCCAAAAGCCGTCATGACGATAATCTGCGTGTTTGGAGCGATTTGCTTAATCTCTTTAGACATCTCAAGCCCATCAAGTTTAGGCATGCGAATATCCGTGAGGACAATCTCGGGCAGCTCTTTTTTAAAACACGTAAGCCCCTCTTGCCCGTTGCTAGCGAGCATAAGATGAGGAAGGTATCGCCGCAAAAGTTTCGCAAGCGATTCTCTGATAGTGCCCTCATCTTCGACATAAAGCACTTTGACCTGTTTGAGATCCTCATCGGGCAAAACCCTGCCCTCACGCAAAACTTCACTCATCTAAACCTCCGTCTCTGTTTTGGGCATTTGGTAAGAAAAAAGCTTCATTTCGCCTCCATTCATCATGCAGTAATACAACACATCTCGCTGCACTTCCAGCTCCGCAAGATATCTTAATGCGAGCAAAGAAGCGAGCGAAGCAAGATTCATCACCATGGGAGTGGATACACCCTCAGGCTCGTGCATGCGCGCTTTGAAACTCTGAAAATCCGAACATTCCAGCAAACACGCCATACCATGCCACGCCTCCGCCGAGGCATAGACCCACGGGATTCCCCGCCGTTTTGCAAAGGCATCAATCTCCATTCGCACAGCAAGATTATCCGTTGCATCCATGATGAGGTCAATCTCGATTTCACGCAGCGCGTATTCTTGAAACGATTGTGCAAAGGGTCGCAAAGACACACTCTCATCAAGGCTGCGCGAGGCGAGAAACTCGCCTAGCACGTCGCTTTTAGGGCGTCCCACATCGCTCACTCTAAAAGCGATTTGGCGATGGATATTGCTAAGTGCAATCTTATCAAAATCCACCAAGTGCAGCTCGCCCACGCCACTGCCCGCAAGCGCGATCCCTATCGAGCAGCCAAGCCCGCCACAGCCGATAATCGCGACCTTTTTGGCGCGCAGCAAACGGAGCGATTCCTCGCCCATAAGCTCAACCTGACGCCCAAAATACTCCTCTATCACTCTCTCCCCCGCGTAATTTTCGCCCCAAGATTCCCAAGCTTTTGCTCTAGTCGCTCATAGCCCCGATCCAGATGATAGATTCGGTGAATATTGCTCACCCCATCTGCAACCAAAGCCGCTAGCACAAGCGCGCTGGAAGCTCGCAAATCTGTCGCCATCACATCAGCACACAGAAGTTTGCTCGCCCCATGAACCGTCGCGATATTGCCTTTAAGATGGATCTCCGCGCCCAAACGCTGAAGCTCGCTCACGTGCATGAAGCGATTCTCAAACAGCCGCTCCTCGATAATGCTCGCCCCCTCACACTGCGTCGCAAGCGCCATAAATTGTGCCTGCATATCCGTAGGGAATCCGGGATATTCCGTCGTCACAAGCTCAAAAGCCCGTCGTTTAGATGCAGGCGCAAGGCTCACCCAATCCTCGCCATATTGCAGGCTAAAGCCAATCTCCTCGAGCTTTTGCGTAATGGCTTGAAGGTGTCCGGGAATCACATGGCTAACCCTCAGCGCGCTATTAGCGATCGCCCCGACGCACAGATACGTCCCTGCCTCGATACGATCGGGAATCACGCTTAGTGAGGAAATCTCCAGTGCCTCGCCCTCATGCCCGATAATCTCAAGCTCATTGCCCCCGATTCCCGCAATCTCCACGCCTGCGCTCTGCAGCATCTCACACAGCTGCACCACTTCTGGCTCAATCGCGGCGTTTAAAATATGCGTCTTGCCATGTGCCAGAGCCGCCGCCATGAGAACATTCTCCGTCCCCGTGACGGTAATCTTATCAAATGCAATGCGCGCGCCCTTAAGCCCTCTAGGAGCGGACGCGACGATGTAACCCTGCTTAATCTCCACCTCCGCGCCCATCTTCTCCATCGCTCTTATGTGCAAATCCACGGGGCGCGCACCAATCGCACATCCGCCCGGAAGCGAGACCTCACACTTGCCAAAGCGCGATAGCAACGGACCGAGCACAAGAATCGACGCGCGCATTTTACGCACAATGTCATACGTCGCTTTGGTGCTATGGACTTTGAAGCTATCAAGCCGCACCTCATGGGCGTTTAGATACTCCACCTCCGCACCCAACATCTCAAGGAGCGAAAGTAGTGTCTTAATATCCATCACATCGGGGAGATTGCTGAGTGTGAGGCGATTCCTCGCGAGCAGCGTGGCGCTAATAAGCGGCAGCGCGGCATTCTTCGCCCCTGATATCTCCACTTCGCCCGCTAAAGGCGCATGCCCTTGAATTGACAAAAAATCCACTATTTGCTCTCCTTTCCACGCTCTTTATCCTTGAGTGCTTGGCTAATCGCCTGCTCAAGCTCCTTTTTGTGCTCTCGATTCCTTGCGACCATCTCATCGCGGAATTTTGAGGCATTATCGATATTAAAAAACTCCGATAGGACAATTCTCCTCACAAACTCCATGCGCTGCTTGAACTCCATACTATCGGGAGCGAGCGCGCCAAAACTCGCATGATATTTCTTAAACGCTTCAAACGCCTCATTGACCTCCTTTTGATGAGACTTTGGGGAGTTTAAAATGCTAAGGAGAAATTGAATTTTCTGAAATTGCGCCAGACGCTTCGCCTCAGCCTTTTGCGTGTCATTAATACTCCCGACAATCGCGATTAGAACCGAAATAAGCATGATAGGGATCGCAACCATCCCGAGCAAAACCCAAATCAGGAGGTAAAAATAGAGGTCATACATGGGCGATTCTTACCTTTTAAGCTTTTCATAAAAGATATTCGTCGCGGCGACAAAGCCATCGATACTTCCGCAATCATAGCGATTCCCGCGGAATCTATACGCGAGCACCCGCCCCTCTTTGCACTGCTTCAAAAGCGCGTCCGTGATTTGGATTTCGCCCTTTTTACCCGGGCTGGTCGTGCGCAAAATATCAAAAATATCCGGGGTCAGAATGTATCTCCCGATAATGGCTAGATTGCTCGGTGCTTCGCTCTGCGCGGGCTTTTCTATCATATTTTCCACACGATACAATCCCGCTTCAATCTCCGTGCCGCTAATAATCCCATAGCGATCCACCTCGCTTGGATCCACCTCTTCAATCGCCACAATCGAGCAATTATAGCGATCAAACACCTCCAACATCTGCGCGAGCACGCCCTTTCCATGCGGATTATCGCAAAGATCATCAGCCAAAATCACGGCAAAAGGCTCTCTGCCGATAAGCGTCTCGCCGCTTAAAATCGCATGCCCAAGTCCCTTCATCTCCATTTGACGCGTGTAAGTAAAGGTGCAACGCCCCAAAATCGCGCGAATATCTTCGAGATATTGCTCCTTGGGCGTGCCCTTGATTTGATGCTCCAGCTCATAGCTAATATCAAAATGATCCTCAATCGCGCGCTTCCCCCGCCCCGTAACAATCGCCATCGTGCCGATTCCCGCCTCCAGCGCCTCCTCGACGCCATACTGAATGAGCGGCTTATTTACAATCGGCAACATCTCTTTGGGCATCGCCTTGCTCGCCGGGAGGAATCGCGTCCCATAGCCCGCAGCGGGGAACAGACACTTCCTAATCATGCGCAATCCTTTCGTAATTCAAATCTTATTGTATTAATCCGCTCTTGTATAGCTGATAAAACTGCTTTGCCACGCGCCCGCTCCTAGAGCCCTTTTGAGCGGCGAAATTTATCGCCTTTTGTCTAAGAATCTCATCGCCTTGCTCGCCGAAATACCCCTGCACCATTTCCCAATAATCCCCCGCACTCGCGTGATAAAATCCCAAAAAAAGCGGGAATCGATCCGCTAAAGCGATCTTCTCTTCGACCGCCTCACCCTGATGAATCTCGCCCTCAAAGGCGTATGCGCCGCGATTCTCGCTCTGATACTCACTCACAAGGTGGCGACGATTTGACGTAACATAAAGGAGGATATTGCGCGGAAGCGGCTCAAGCGAGCCCTCTAGCAGGCTCTTTAACGCCCGATACGAGGAATCGCCCTCAGAAAACGACAAATCATCACAAAAAAATATGAAACGGTAGGGAAGTGCGCGCAATTTATCGGTAAATTCGGGCACGAGCTTTAGCGAAGAGGGCTCCAACTCGAGCATTCTTAAACCCTGCGCGGCGTATTCATAGAGCAGAGCTTTGATTAAAGAAGACTTGCCCATGCCGCGCGCACCCCACAATAGCGCATGCACAGCGTCTTTCCCTTGCAAAAAATTCTCGGTGTTTTTCACGAGCAGCTCTTTGTTTCTTGCAATTCCCGCCAAGGAGTGCAGGGGAATCTCGCTAATCTCCCTAATCGCGTGCAGATACTGCCCCTGCTCGCGCCAAATCGCCGCATAGCTCACGCTCCAATCCACTTCAAAGTTCAGCTCCATTTGCCCCTCCGTGTCGGCTCTTGTAGCGATTCCTCTAGTAGTAGCAAAAACTCCTCTCTTGAAATGAGTTTCGCGCCCCAATGCGCCAAATGGGATGAGTAGATTTGACAATCAATCATGCGCCAGTTTCGCTGCTCGCCCATCATGCAAAGTGCCTTGAGTGCGGCTTTTGAGGCGTGATCTGTGCGCGAAAACATCGATTCTCCAAAAAACGCCGCCCCTAAGCTCATGCCATAGAGCCCGCCCACAAGCTCCCCCTCCTTAAAAATCTCGACGCTATGGGCATATCCCGCCTCAAAAAGTCGCTCATAGGCTTCCGCTACTTGGGGCAAAATCCACGTCCCCTCCTGATTTTTGCGCACAATTTTTGCGCATTGTCCAATTACCTCGCCAAAACACCCGTCAATTCCCACCTCAAAGCCCATCGCGCTAATGCGTTTATCCGTGCGGGGCGAGAAATGCAAATCTTTTGGGAAAAGCACAAAGCGCGGATTAGGAGACCACCACAAAATCGGATCGCCCTCGCTAAACCACGGAAATATCCCGCAAGAATACGCCTCTAGCAGCGTTTCTACGTCGAGATTCCCGCCATAGCAAAGCAACCCGTCCCTATCTGCGAGGCTTGGATGCGGAAAGAGGGACGAACTCAAAGCAGATTCCTTTCGTATTTACGCTCAATCTCGCCTCGCCTCCTTTTTTCAGCGCGCCAAAGAGGATTTCATCGGTGAGCGGGGACTTTATCTCCTCTTGCACCAAACGCGCAAGAGGGCGGGCACCCATCTCTTCGCTCTGCCCTTTGTGAGCAAGATATTTGCGCACTTTTGCGTCGATTTTTAGCGCGATTCCTCGCTCTTTTAGCTGCAAATTCAGATCATCAATGAGCTTTTGCACGATCGCTTCCAGCGACTTTATCTCCAACGGAGCGAAATGGATCACGCCATCAAGCCGATTCCTAAACTCGGGCGAGAAGTAATCCTTCATCGCGCTATCAAGTCCCTTTCCACGCGCTTTGGCAAAGCCCATCGCATTGCTCTCTTTTGAGCCGACATTTGAGGTCATAATCACAATCACATTCCTAAAATCCGCCTTTTGCCCGTTATTATCCGTCAAGGAGGCATTATCCATCACTTGCAGCAGGATATTAAGCAAATCCTCATGCGCCTTCTCAATCTCATCAAGCAACAAGAGCGCGTGCGGGTGTTTGCGAATCGTCTCGGTCAATAGCCCACCCTGCTCATAGCCTACATACCCGGCAGGCGCGCCGATGAGACGCGAAATCGTATGCTTCTCCATATATTCGCTCATATCCAAACGCTCAAAGTGAATCCCAAGCTCTTTAGCCAGCTCACGCGCCAGCTCGGTCTTACCCACGCCGCTAGAACCGGTGAAAATGAACGAACCCACGGGGCGATTGGGCGCATTCAACCCTGCACGCGAGCGTTTAATCGCTGATACCACGCGAGAAATCGCCTCATCTTGCCCAAAAATGCGCGCTTTGAGCCGCTTCTCCAGCCCTCTTAACTGCTCTTTTTCATCACTTGTAACATTCAGACTCGGCAGGTGCGCCATTTTACTTACGATTCCCTCAATGTCCTTAAGGGTAACCTTCGCACCTTTTTTGCCCGCCATACGGAAGCTCGCACCCGCCTCATCAATCACATCAATCGCCTTATCAGGCAGGAATCGATCCTGAATGTAACGGCTAGAGAGGCGCACCGCCCCCGTGATTGCCTCTTTGAGATAGCGCACGTCGTGGTGCTTCTCATATTCCGACTTTAGCCCCTCCAAAATCGCGATCGTATCGTCGATTCCGGGCTCTTTGACGTCGATTTTGGCAAACCTGCGCGAAAGAGCCTTATCCTTGTCAAAAAAATTACGAAACTCCCCATACGTCGTCGCTCCGATACATCGAAGCCGCCCGCTGCTTAGAGCGGGTTTTAATAGATTGGACGCATCCATACTCCCTCCGCTGCTCGCTCCCGCACCCACGATGGTGTGGATCTCATCGATGAACAAAATCGCGCCCTCTCTCGCCTCAAGCTCCATAAGGACGCCCTTTAGACGCTTCTCAAAATCCCCGCGATATTTCGTCCCCGCCAAAAGCGCGCCCATATCAAGTGCGAAAATCTCTGAAAGCTTTAGGGTTTTTGGGATATTCCCCTGCACGATTTTCATCGCCAATCCCTCGGCAATCGCCGTCTTACCCACACCCGGCTCTCCCACAAGCAGGGGATTATTTTTTTTACGACGACAAAGCACCTCCAAAGTGCGCATAATTTCCTCTTCACGCCCAATTACCGGGTCGATTCTCCCCTCTTTAGCTTCTTTGCTCAGCAGTCGCGTGTAATGCTCTAAAAAGCCCTCTTTTTGGGGCGATTCCTGCGTTTTCTCGCCATATTCTCGCCTCTGATCGGTAATAAACTCCAAAAGATCAAGCCGCGTGATCCCCTCCGTGCGCAGAAGCTGCACGCAATAGGAATCCTCCTCCTCGCAAATCGCCACTAAAAGGTCATCGACCCCCGCTTCAGCGCGCTCAGAGCCTCGCACATGCTGCATCATGCTCTCAAGCACACGCTCAAGAGCGAGCGTCTGGACGGGCTCGACATTCTCCTTGCTGCTCTCGATATTCTCCTCCAAATAGCGCGCCACTTTTTGGCGCATCATCGCTACATTCCCGCCACAACCGCGAAGCAGCGCGATGACCTCCTCATTCTCAAGCAGCGCAAGGAAAAGATGCTCAAGGGTAAGATATTCGTGTTTCCTCGCCTGAGCAAAGTCAAATGCCCCATGGAACACGCTATTTAGCGAACTGTTAATCATCTTAGCACTCCTCTAGGCTGACTTGAAGCGGGAATCCGCTCTCTTTGGCGCGCTTCCTCACGAGCGCACTCTTGGTTTCCGCGATGTCATAGGGGTAGATTCCGCACACTCCACGCCCGCTTTTATGCACCGCAAGCATGATGCTAAGAGCCTCCTCAAGCCCTTTGTGAAAAATACTCATGAGAATCTCAACGACAAAATCCATCGTCGAGTAGTCATCATTGAGCAAAATCACCTTAAAGCGTTTGGGCTCAAAAAGCTCCACCTCTTGCTGCGTCTCTAATTCGTGCGAATCGTTCCTCATCACAATCCTATTCTTAATTTTGTAGAATCGGCGTCTCTAAACGTATCGGATATTTTCCTCAAAATTTTCTTAAAGGAGCGATATGAAGCCTCTATTTATTAGCGCGACGGGCACGGACATCGGCAAAAGCTACGTCTCCAGACTCATCGTGCAACGCTTTATCGCCATGGGATTTGAGAGCTTTCTTTGCAAGCCGCTTGAAAGTGGCGTGGATTGCGCGCTTCCTAGCGATTCCTCGGGGCATTTGGAGACGCTTCTTCACTCCTACAAAGCACGAGGAGAGGTGCGAGAAATCTCGCCCAAAAGTATCTGTTTTGCAGATTTTCCCCTGCCTGCCGCGCCCTTTGTGAGTGCGCAAAAAGAGGAAAAAACTATCGATGTGATTGCGATGAAGCAGTGGATAGTGAACCTTGCCAAAGAGTATTCCCCGCTCCTAGTTGAGGGGGCGGGCGGGCTTTTAGTTCCGATTTTAGCGGACTATTTCATGATTGATTTGGCACAGGATTTAGGCGCGCATGTTCTGCTTGTTGCTTCGCCTAAACTGGGGGGAATCAATGATTTGCTTCTTGGCATGGAAGCCTTGCAAAGACGCGCGATTCCCTACACGCCGCTATTAAACATCAAAGCTGATGAAATAGCGTATTTTGAGGAGATCTCTGCACCTTTTTGGAAGCAAAGGGGCGGAATCTTGCAGCTTGAGCGAGACTTTGAGGCTCTAGTTCCCGCACTACTTGCGGCGATCAAGTGACATTTTAAGCGCGATTTCAAGCTCTCTGGCGTCTTCAGGATTGCGCGCTTTAAGCTCCTTTTCAAAGCTTAAAATCAGCTTTGAAGTAGTGTTTGCGTGCGAAACAAGCCGCGTAAAAGCGAGGAATCGCTGCTCTTTGTTCGGATTTAGTCGCTCAAAATCATTCACAAAAATCATAATCGCCCGCTCCACTTCCGCGCTGTTTTTAGAGGAATCGCCCAAAATAGCGAGCAGCGATTGAAGTGTCGGAAGCTGCTCATTTGTGAGATTTTTCGCTTCACTCCCTAGACGCGGCATGAAAAAATACAAAAGCACGCCGCCTAGCACGATACAAGCGATGAGGATTCCCGCGATCACCATAGCACACCCCTAAAACGTAGAATTTCCCTCATTTTAACACAGCCTGAAGAGATTTCTTAGTAGGATTTGCGCTTTAAGAGAATTCCAAAAGGTCGCTTCGATGGATTTTGCCGCGCTCGCTCATCAATATGGCACGCCCCTTTATATTTATGATTTTGACAAGATACAAGCGCAGTTTCTCGCGCTCAAGGAGGCGTTTTCCGGGCGCAAATCGCTCATCGCCTACGCACTTAAAGCCAATTCCAACCTCTCGCTAATCCATCATTTAGGCACTCAAGGGAGCGGCGCGGACTGCGTCTCTATCGGCGAGCTCAAGCGGGCACTGCAAGCGGGAATCCCCGCCTACAAAATCATCTTTAGCGGCGTGGGTAAGCGCGATGATGAGATTTTGGAGGCTCTAAAGTGCGACATTTTGATGATTAATATCGAAAGCGAGGCGGAGCTTTTGCGCACCGAAATGCTCGCTAAAACGCTCAACAAAACGGCGCGCCTCTCCATTCGCGTCAATCCAAATATCGACCCAAAGACCCATCCATACATCTCTACGGGGCTTAGCGAAAATAAATTCGGTGTGGATATGGAGAGCGCAAAAAAGCTCTACATTATGAGTGCGAAATCCGATTTTCTGAACCCCGTTGGGATCCACTTTCACATCGGAAGCCAGCTTACCGAGCTAGAGCCTATTACCCAGAGCGCGCAAAAAGTCGCCTCACTCGTGCATAGCCTGCTTGCGCTGGGTATCCAAATCAAATTCTTCGATGTGGGTGGGGGGCTTGGAATCCGCTACAAAGATGAGCAGCCCATCAGGCTCTAT
Organism: uncultured Wolinella sp.; assembly: GCA_963540505.1. Lineage (GTDB taxonomy): Bacteria > Campylobacterota > Campylobacteria > Campylobacterales > Helicobacteraceae > Wolinella. Next base: position 316,786 of record CAUTMV010000001.1, on the reverse strand, counting down.
GACTACGCGCAAGGGATTTTGGAGGCATTAAGAGGGCTTGATGTGACGATCGTCTGCGAGCCGGGGCGATTCCTCGTGGGGGAGGCAGGCTACTTTGTGACGCGCGTCCTTTATGAGAAGAGGAACGGGCAAAAACGCTTTGTTATCGTCGATGGCGCGATGAATGACCTATTGCGTCCGAGCCTCTATGGCGCGTATCACAAGGTGTTTGCACTCAAAAAAGGAGAGGAGAGTGCCGCTGATGTCGTGGGCCCCGTGTGCGAGAGCGGGGATTGGCTCGCCAAAAATGCAATGCTTCCGCCCTTAGAGCATGATGATGTGGTCGTAATTGGCTCAGCCGGGGCATATGGATTTTCCATGTCAAGCAACTACAACTCTCGTGCAAAGGTCGCTGAAGTCGCGCTCCAAAGCGGGGAATCGCGCCTAGTGCGCGAGCGAGAAAATGTAGAATCGCTGTGGCAAAATGAACTAAAACTACTCCAAAAGTAAGGATTCCCATGGATTTACAAGAGTTTCGAAAGGAGATTGACCGCCTTGATGAGAAGATCCTAGAGCTGCTTAACCATCGCATGGATATTGTCAAGGAGATTGGCTGCTGCAAAAAACGCGAAGGGAGCGTCATCTACCGTCCCGAACGGGAGCGGGAAATCTTAGCGCGGCTCAATGCGAAAAACAGTAGCTCATTAAGCAGCGCAGCGATTGAGGCAATTTTTTTGGAGATTTTTGCCGCCAGTCGCAACCTCGAGCTCCCCGAGAGGGTCGCTTATCTCGGTCCTGTGGGGAGTCACACGCATCAAGCCGCAGAAAGTCGCTTTGGCGCGATGAGTGCGTATCTTTCAATGAATACGATCACATCGATTTTCAAAACCGTGGAATCGGGGCGCGCGAAATACGGCGTCGTGCCGATTGAAAACAACAAAAACGGCGCAGTAGGCGAGACACTCGATCTGCTCGGGGAGGGAAGTCTCAAAATCGTCGCGGAGCTCACCATGCCCATACATCACACTTTCGCTACGACGTGCGATTCTCTAAAAGAGGTGCGACGAATCTACTCCAAAGACATCGCCTTTGGTCAGTGTCTAAACTTCCTCAACGAATACAACCTCGAAGGGGTGGAACGAATCCCGGTCGATTCCACTGCAAAAGCCGCCCAGCTCGCTAGCAAAGAGCCCTACACTGCGGCGATCTGCTCCCATATTGCCGCAAAACTCTATCGCCTGCCCACGCTTTTTGAAAACATCGAAGATTCCCAAAATAACAAAACGCGATTTGTCATCATCAGTGACTTCACCAATGCCCCCAGTGGTGCGGATAAAACCTCGATTCTTGCGGATCTTAGCCACACAAACAAGCCTGGCTCTTTGGTGGAATTTTTAAAAGATATCAGCCATCACAATCTCAACATGACCAAAATCGAATCGCGTCCGAAGCGGAATAATGAGAGCTCGGATTTTAGCTTTCAATTTTTTATCGATTTTGAGGGGCATATCGACGATGAAAATGTCCAAAAACTCTTTGAAAAACACGGGCGAGAAATCCGCTGGCTCGGAAGCTATCCAAAGGATTAAAAACATGAAAAAACCTGAAATCATTGTCATTATTGCGACTAAGGACAGGGTAGGATTCCTAGAACAATCGCTAAAGTGCGCAAAAAATCAAAGCCACGAGCCTAATTATCTTGTTGTAACTTCTGATTCTCAAGATAAAAATACACAAGATTGCGAACGCAAACTTTGCGAGAAATTTGGCGCACAGTTTATAAAAAATCGCCGCACCAAAGAGTGCTATGCAGGGAATCTAAACAGTGCAATTAATCACATTCTTAGTCACTATGTTTTTAATCTTCATAGAGAGAGAGAGAGAGAGATCGCCTGAGGCGTGTTTTGTCGCTTTTTTAGATGATGATGACCTGTGGCAAGCGAACTATTTGCAATCATGCGTAAATGCTCTGCAGGATGATACTGACTTTGTAGTCTCAGGACTCATTCACAAGAAAAATGGCAAAAGTGAAAAATTAGATATTCCTAAAAAATTGGGAGTAAAAAGCTTCCTGACGAAAAATCCACACATTCAGGGCTCAAATACATTCATACGACTATCCACACTTCTAAAAGCCGGGTGTCTTGATGAGAATCTCCACTCTATGACGGATCGAGACCTATTCACAAGAGTAATGATGCTCCGCCCAAAATACGCACTTCTTGAGGAATATTTAGTAGAGACCGATACAGATGAGAAACGAGCGCGGCTAACAAATGACCTAGAGAAAAAACGCGAATCCATGGCGAAATTCTATGCCAAATATGGCGGACTCATGGATAAGCGTGAGGAAGAGCAATTCTTTGCAAACGCAAAAGAGCGCTTTGGAATCGAGCTAGATAAAAAAGCAATTGAGAAGATTCTTGCAGATAAGCCATTTGAATATAAAAAAGAGGCGAATTGCAAGATTAATGATCGCGTGATTTTTGCCTTTGTAACGGGAGATGAAGAGTATGCTAGGCGTATAATTAAAAACATAAAAGAGCAACCTCTGACACACAAAAAAATTGTGTGCATTGACAATACAGATACAAAGGTGGTCAAAGAGCTACTAAAAAATTCTCCGATTCCCGCAAGTGTGCTAAATAACGACGAAATTGAAAAGCTTGGTAAGCGTTGCAGAGATGAAAGGCTTCATTTTGTTGATCACGAGTTGTTTAAAAACGGCAAAATCAAAAGCATATCACATGCAAGGAGTCTGCTCCATCTCTTTGCCTATTTGGAATCAGAAGACGGAGATGTGATTTGGATTCTTGATGATGACATGGAATTTGCGCAAAATTACCTTATCAATGGCAAACCAACCCGAAGCCCGCTTGATATTTCTCACATCATTGCGCACTGCAAAAAGGAGCAATATGATGTAATGATAGGCTCTTACTCAAAGGACGCACCGCTTCCCACGCTATCTACTTTGAGATGCTCTCTGCTAGACTATCTTTACACCACAAAACTATCCAAAAACAACCTCATGGATCAAAAACTTTGGAATCACAGAGACTACTATTATGATCTCTCAGAGACGGAGTTTAACCATCTTGAGAGCCCTTTTGTTGCGTATGAAAAACCTAAACTTGATGATATATTCTCCGGAAAAGCTACAACAAGAGAGCTTTTCTCTAAGCCGTTTGAAATTTCTAAAGACCCTTACAGTCGCGGTGGAAATACTCTTGTTTTTAATAGAAAGACTTTGGAAGTGCCCAATATTTCGCCTACAATTAATGGGCAATCCATGCGAAGAAGCGATTATTTTTGGGTTTGTCAGTTAAAAAATCTCAACTACAAAGTCGTTAGCTCGACTTTTAGCACGCTGCACAATAGAAAAACAGAGGAAATTTTTGACTACTACAAAGAGAGTCAAAAATTGCTTTTTGATCTCGTTGGATCGGCATTTACCCACAAATATAAACAAGACGATACACAAGAAGAATTCTATAAAAATTTTCAAGAAGCGTATTTCAATCGCTTGGTTTTAATAATTGCCGATTACTATCGAATCATGGGAATCCGAGAGATTTTGGGGCTCAAAGATGAACGCTTGGAATATTTTAATCTTGAAAATTTGCATAAGTTCATCAAACAAGCAAAGGAAATTGCAGAGGAGAGTAGCACTAAAGTTTCATTTAGCCACATACATTCCAAAGTCAAACTCTATCAACACTATTTACACAATGTTTCACAATATAGGGAGCTTCTTAATGCCACTTTTAGATGTGGCGAACTGGAGTTTTTGGGAATCGGTGAAGAGGGCATAGTGTTTAATGATGGCGAAATGGTGTATAAAGTCTTTCATGAAACATTAAATAAGGAAACCTGCAAACTTTTAGAATATTTTAATAATTGCATTGATGAAAATAAAGGATTCTTTAAATTCAAAATTAAATCACTAGAAAAGCACACAATTATCTATTACAAAGCTCCGAATCTAAAAAATTGCCAAAAATACGTGGATGGGCACGCTTTGGAAATGACCAGCATGTTATCATTTTTGCGATCAAAAGGCTTGGTTCTTAAGAATATCAAAAAAGAGAATTTTATTATCATAGATCATCAGCTAAAGTTTATCGACTACGGAAAAGACATTGAATATTTTTCGATAGATTTGTTCCAAAAAAGTGTTGAGCGCGCTTATCAAATGTTAAAATTTCCACATCTCAATGCTCTTGAGTTCAAAATTCTAATTGCAAGAACCTATCAAGGCGATCGCAGTTTTAATTTTGGGATCGAGAACTTTCTGCCTCTGCTTTCGGAAACTTACAAAGAACAGACGCATGATCCTATCATCATTGAGCTGATTAGACAGCTAAGACCCGATCGCCTTTTGGACTATGGCGCAGGAAAATGCAAGATTGCTAATGCACTTTCTTGTGAAATGGAAGTTTTTGTCTTTGACGTTAATGCAGAACAGGTAAAAGAGCGAGCAAATAAATCACTAAAAATTGTAGAAAATATTGAAAATATTAATGAAAAATTTAATCTAATTAATTGCAATTTAGTCCTCTGTTGCGTCGAGCAGAAAACAGTAGAAGATATTTTTGGAAAAATTTATAACCTACTAAATGATGATGGTTATTTGATTCTTAGTATATGCAACCCATTTTTTGATGACATTAATCAAACTCAAACAAGAATTTGCGGATACCATGATGACTATTCGATATGCAGCGAATACACAAAAAAGACAAAATTTATTAATAGACTCGAATATCACCGCCCGCTATCTTTTTATAAAAATAAACTTAAGCAGTATGGATTTGAACTGTGTGAAATTAGAGAAGATAGCGGGATAGAGATTGAGACTCTTGAGGGAATCAGCGAGCATCTTATTATGATATGCAAAAAGAGAGAAAAAGTTGTGCTTGAGGATTGCTCACTGCTTATTAAAACAAACTCCATGGAGCACAGAATTGCCTACAAAAGTGTCACTCACATCGTTGAACAGCTTGAGAAAGATTCCCGCTTTAGCGAGCGAATAGTAGTCGTAGATAGCGAGAAAGAGGAACGCTCAAGAGCCTATACATCAAACAACCGAGAGTCTTTGCTTGGTGAATTACAGAAGCTTAAGAACGAAGGCTACATTGATCGAATTGTAGAAGCACAAGAACAAAATAATGCAATTTATCAACGTTTCTTTGCCTGCGATTCCCATTCTGCTCATGCTAAAAATTCCCAACCTCTTCTAGCCACATTAACAGGAATCGCGGCACTAAAAACACGATACGTTTTCCAAACAGATTTAGATATTCTCTATTTTAATCACGCCAAAAACAGTGTTCAAAACGCATTTGATATGCTTAAAAAATATAATGCCGCGACACTATCCCTCAGTATCTGCCATTCCACTTCAACAGAGCCGCTCATGGGCACAAGAGTCGAAGTTCGCTCATGCTTCATGGATACACAAAAACTGAATGCCCTGCTACCGCTCCGCAATCCTACAGAGAATGGTATTTTTACACTGCCTTGGCACAGAGCACTGGATCGCATGCTCGCACGTGAAGATTCCCTGAGGCTACATCAAAATGGACTATTTTTCATTCATCCACAAAATCAACTAAAAAATAGTAATCTCATCTCCTTTGCTCGAACCGCTTTGGAACGTGGATATTTTCCCGATATACAACAAAATAAAGTTGATTTAGCTGGCGACCTTGGCGAATGGACACAAAAAAGCTACGCCTCTATGATTATCTTTATCCGCGGTAAAGATACCCCGCCCAAAAAGCTCAGACGATTGTTTAATTCCCTAAAAATGCAGAACTATCAAGATTTTGAGATTATCTACATTGACGATTCCTCTATTCTGCACACTCGCGAATATTTAAAAATACTTGCAGATTACGATGTCTACTTTAAGGGGCGTTTCATTCTAGTGCTAAACGATCATCGCATGGGATCTTTGGAGAATTTTGAAATCATGCACAAACATATAGTAAAGAATCCTCAAGCCATAATCGTAAACCTAGATAGCGATGATTGTTTGCTAGTCAGACACGCACTAGAACGGATTAAATATGAATTCGACCATGGCGCTGATGTAACGGTTGGGAATCTGTTTAGAGTAGATAAGCCGCTCAAAAAATACACCATAGAATCATTTCAATGCCCATGGAGTGGCGAACATATATGGCTACACCCAAAGTGCTTCAGAAAATACCTCACACACTACATTCAGGATCATACAAAAATCGAGGGAAAACATGTCGATATTGCTACGGATTTTGCGATGATGCTCCCAATTCTCCGCCATGCAGAACACCCGAAATTCATCGAAGAACAACTCTACTATTTTGAGCCCTCAAAAGAGAATCAATCCAAAAAAGAGAATCAAAGGCACATGAAAAAAGAGCTCCTAAAAAGAGCGAAAGAGGCGAGCGAACATAAAATTATTGCCGTGATCGGTGCAGGAAATGCCACAGAGGAATCCAACGAATATAAGCTTGCTTATACGCTTGGCAAGGCTCTGGTTGATGCTGGATACAGGGTGCAGACAGGCGGACTTGGCGGAGTAATGGAGGCAGCACTCAAGGGGGCACGTGATTCTCAAAAATACAAAAAAGGCGACACAATTGCCCTCATCCCTTCATTAGATGAGAATGAAGTCAACGATTATGCGGATATCGTGATACCCACGGGACTTGATGTATTGCGAAACGCTAAAGTTATTCAAGCAAGCGCAGTCGTTGCTATCGGTGGTGGGGCGGGGACACTCTCTGAAATAGCACTGGCATGGCAATATTTTAAGCTCATCATTGCCTATAGGACTTGCGAGGGATGGAGTAGCAAATTAGCGGATAAGAGGCTCGATGACAAAGTACGATACGACGCCATCCGCGAGGACAAAATTTATGGGGTTAATAGCGCAGATGAAGCATTGGAAATAATTAAGGCACGGATTGATGAATACACAAGAATTCATCATGCAATCAAGTGGAGAAACCGACAAACAAGCTAAATATCTACGTATGGCAACTCTTTTTGCTGAGATTTGCATCTTTAGTTATCTTGCCATGGTATGGGGAATCCGTGCAGATTCCCCCACGCACCTACGCATTCCCAAACGTCCCGCTCAAATTGCGGGCGATTCCCGCGATTATCCCTAGCGCAACAACCTTCGCGCGCTTGCAATCACGTCGTGATTAAAAAGCTCCTCTTTGATCGCACGGAGCTGCCTTTTGAAAAACGCCTCATCAAAGAGGTTCGCTGAATTTTCCGCACGGTTTGTAAGGACACGCTCAAGATTGAGCCACATCTCATTAAATGCGCTGGAGAGAGCCTCATTTTTGTGGCTTTGAGGCGCGCTTTGCTCGCCAAAAATGCCACTAGAAGTGCTGTTGGCATAGGTGGATAGCTTGTGATTTTTAAGCGCGCTCTCATGCTTTTGACGATTCTCATCAAACTTCGCAAGGTCGATGTGGTGCATTTCGCCCTTTGTTCCGTTGAGTCGCTCAAAACCCGCACTCTTGCGCTTGATTCCCAGAATATTGCCATTCATGCCCTTCATAATCTGCTCGCTGCGCTTTGCATCCAGATAGAGCGCGCCGATTCCCGCTTCGCCAAGCCCAATTAGTCGTCCATTGCCATTTTCATCGGGTGTCCAGATTCGCAGCTTGTTAAAAATCGGATCATTTTTATCGATTTTGCGATCGCCATTGCTGTCATATCGAGCCAAATCCGCAAAACCATCGCCGTTTCTCGTGCCAAAAAGCTCGCTACCGTTGTTGATTTTCCCATCTCCATTTTTATCCAGTGCGAGGAATCCTGAGCCACGTTTGAGCATAGAGATCTGATCGGGCTTGCCATCAGAATCTAAATCAAACTTGAACGTCTTATCCTTAAGCTCCGTGCCATTTCCCAAATAATCAATCACTAACGGATCAAGAAGTTTCAGCTTCTCACTGGGCGCAGTGCCCTTGGAATCAAGCGCAGATCTAGAGCTACGCAGGGTGCTAATGAAACTCTCCTGCATGGTCAGTTCAAGGTTGATTTTGGTCAGCGAGCCGTTGCGATCACGCAGAGTCGCGCTCAGCGAGAGGTTAATCGATCGTGTCCGCGCGCTGGCAATGCTAAGCGAGCCCGATTCCCCGCTCATGCTCATCGCGCTAAAATTCGCCTCGCTGTAACTCAAGCTCATCTCCTGCAAAGACGAAGAAGACTCACCCTTTGCCTGTGAATTAAAAAGCTTTTCAATCTCCTTTAAAAGCTCATCTTTTACCTGTGCGACGCGATTAATCGCGGCATCGAGGATACTTTTTTGCACATTCCCAGCCCTTGCGTCAAGCTTTGAAGAGACGCCACTTGCGCTACTCTCCTCTAAAGTCGCCCCCTGCTCGCCCTGCTTCCCATTTTTCTCTTTACGTCCTTGAATAATCCTTTGCAAAACTTCCTGAAATAAGCCCGAAGTTTTCGAAAGAGACGCGCTCTCCATACATTTCCTCCTTGAAATAAACTTAAGATCGCATTAGCATCGGCAGAATGAAATAAAAATTTAGTAAAGAAAATATCCCAAAGCGGAGAGGAAGCGTTTTGTCGAGGTTGTTTGAGAGGTCGCTAGAATCATAAATCGCGCAGGTCGCGGGAATCTGCTCCCGCCCTAGATTTCCTGCGCATCAAAATATGGGTAACCCAGCCGGCAAGCAGAAATTTAAGCCTTTTTTTGCCCTTGAATATGTTCTTGTATCATTGCATACGCTTCATCTTTGAGAGCGAGCTTCTCCTTTTTGAGTGCCTCAAGCGAGAATTGATCCATGTGCTCGCGCCCCTCTTCTACATCTCTAATTTGCTGATCTAGCTCATTGTGTCGATCAAAAATCTTTACAAAATGCGCGTCTTTCATCTTAAGCTCGCTAATCTCCGTCCGATATTCGTGTAGCATGACCGCTCCTTAGTTTATATTGTAATGTAAAGATTATAGGGAAAGAAACCTTATATTGCCTCATGTGCGATAGTCCGCGTTGATTTTCACATACTCATACCCCAAATCACAACCATACGCGGTGAATTTCCCCTCGCCAATTCCCAGCTCGCAGGAGATTTTAAAGCTCTCTTGTCGTAGGATACTTGCGGCTTGCTCTTCAAGCTCCTTATTTAGCAAAATTTCTCCGCAATCATACACAAGCACACCGCCAAAGGAGATTCTGAGTCGCTTCTCATTGCACTCAACACCGCTTGATCCGATGGTTGAGGCGATTCTCCCCCAGTTTGGATCTTCGCCAAAGAGAGCTGTCTTCACAAGCAAAGAGGTGCTAAGAGCCTTAGCCGCGCGCATTGCCTCACTCTCATCTTTTGCCCCACTGACTTCGAAAGCAACAAGCTTCCTCGCCCCCTCGCCATCGCGCACAATATCAGTCGCAAGCCTGTGCATTACCATCTCTAATGCCCTAGAAAACGCTTCCTCGTCATAAGCTCCGCTCGCGCCGTTACATAGCAGCATAACCGTGTCATTTGTAGAGGTATCGCCATCGACACTGATGGCATTAAAAGTCGTGTGTGCCGCCTTTTGGAGTAGCTTTTTCATGCTACTCTCAGGCACATTCGCATCGGTTGTGATAAAGCAGAGCATCGTCGCCATCGCCGGGTCAATCATGCCTGCACCCTTTGCCATCGCACCGATATGGAAGCTCTTCCCGCTAGGAAGATCCACCCTAAAAGCGATCTCTTTAGGGAATCGATCTGTCGTCATGATTGCCTCAGCGGCTTTTTCGTGCTCTTTACTACTTAAATCAATCTTAATAAAGGAGTTAGCAATATGCTCTTTAGGCAGCCGCACACCAATCACACCCGTAGAGCTCATCACGGGATTAACCAATGTAGGGAATCGCTCCAAAAGAGCGCGCATGAGCCACTCCACATCGTCGATTCCCGCATCGCCCGTCATCGCGTTGGCGTTTTTGGAATTGACCAAAATGAAATTGCAATCAAAGCATTCTCCAAAGCTCTGAAAATGACGCAGCGGCGCAGCGGCAAAGCGGTTAGTCGTGAAGATTCCCGCCACTTTGGCTAAAACATGAGAGTGGATAAACGCCACATCAAGCTTCCCCTCCTTTTTCAACCCCGCTGAGATCCCGCCCGCACTAAACCCCTGCGGTGCACACACCCCACCCTCGATTGAAAAAATATCAAACATATTTCAACTCCTCGGGCTTCTCGTGCTTTGATAAAAGTCGCTTAGTCGCTCTAATCCCATTTGATGTGCCGATCATCAGGAGCTTGCATTCGCTTGTGATGAGCGTATCGCCCGTGGGCATGGTGATAAATTTGCCGTCTTTTTGCGTGATTCCCACGATGGAAACCTGTGTAACCTCCCTAAAATGCGCCTCTTTAAGCTTCTTTAACACAAGCCAGCTCGATCTTGGGATAAAAACCTCCTCAAGATCAAGGGGCGTATCCTGCTTATAGACGAATTGCTCGAGCAGATTTTCCATATCAGGGCGCGTCGCCATCGCGCTCACACGTTGCGCCATGAGCCGTGTCGCGGACACCACCGTATCGGATCCGAGCTTTTTGAGCTTCTCGACATCTTCGACACTCTCCGCGGTGCTGATGAGATAATAAGGTCGGCGCCCGAGCTCCTTCTCAAAAAGCCTCACAGACACGATCTGAGCGATATTATCAGCAATATTTTTAGAGAGCGTAATGACCCCCTTTGCGCTTGAGAGATGGCTTTTGCGCATCGCGATTTCCGTGTGCGGATCTTCATTGATGTAATAGGGGTAGCGGTGGCGTTGCGCCTGCTCCTCAAATTCAGGTGATGGATCAATTACCACAAAAGGAATATGCGCCTCTCTAAACTGCTCGGCAAGCTGCATGGTATATTCGTTGTGATAGCAGACGACAAAATGATTTTTAAGCCGTGCGACACGATAGATCATCCTTCGCTCCTTGATAATGGAAATGAGTTTGCCCCGATTCAAAACATCAATAATGCTAACGACGGAAAAGGTCAAAACCGCGGAGCCTGCGAGCATAAGTGCCGCGGTAAAGATGATGGTAACGCCATTAAACTCATTCTCAGAAAGCGCGCCAAACCCTGTCGTCGTAAAGGTATAAGAGGCTTGGAAAAACGCCTCCATCAGCGAGTATTCCTCCAACACCATATAGCCAAGCGTGCCGAATATGAGACCGAGTTGTATGAGGATTAGCGGGAATCGGAAGGGCTTTAGCTGTTCATAAAGCTCGCCGGAGAGATCGATATCAGGCTTGCTCGAACGTTCCCAGTGAAGGAATCGAGCCAGCTTTGTAAAAAATTGCATACCCTAAGCAGAGGGTTATGAGCGCTTTTTCATCGTTCTGAGCGTAGAAGCTGCGACTTTCAATTTCACCGTGCTTCCATCTTCGAGCTTCACTCGAACGGTGCGCAAATTAGGGAGTGAGCGACGTTTCGTTTTGTTATTTGCGTGGCTTACATTATTGCCGACCATAGGTCCTTTGCCGGTAAAAAAACATCTTCTTGCCATGAAATTTGCCTTTATTTTTTAGGTAATTTTTGGGCGAAACATTAACAAACCTTTCCCCAAAACTATCTTAAAAGAGCCTTTAATCAAGCTGCTTTTTAATCTCCTGCACAATCGCAAAACCATGATTTAACGCCACCGCAATCGAGCCTCCGGACTTAAAGAGAATATCCCCTGCAATGTAGATTCCCGTGACCGACCCCTCATGCGATGCGTTTGTTATAGGCACGCCATGTTCATCAATCTCAAGCTGGCATTTTCGCAAAAAATCCACCGGCGCGACCCCTCCAATCGCATAAACAATGCGATCAAAGCTCTCTGTGCTCCCATCGGTAAAATGCACGCTAGGTAACCCGTGCGATTCCGAAAGCTTCACAATATCCACTCCGAGCTTCAGACGCAGCGCACCCTTTGCCACCGCCTCATTGAGTAGCGCCATATTGGGCTCATTCACGCGCGTAAATTCGCTTTTGCGGTAATTTAGCGTCGTTTTGGCAATCTCGGCTAAAAAATAGGCATACTCCGCAGCGGAATTCCCACCGCCCACGACAAGAATATTTTCGCCCTCTTTACACTCATTCACATTGAAATGCACCCGCTCTTTCAGGCTGCGAGGAATCTCGTAGGAGGGCTTGTTGGGCTGCCCCATTTTACCGATAGATATGATGACAAAGCGCGCGGAAATCTCCGCCCCATCTGTGGTGGAGATAAGGAATCGCCCGTCCTTTTTTCGCACCGATTCCACCTCGGTTTTGAAACGCTCCTCGATTCTGTGGGCTTTCAAAATCTCATCAAAGAGATCCAGCGTGCTCTCTTTTGTGCCATCGGCAAAGTAGATATTCCCGTTGAGCTCGACTTTTTGTCCTTTATAATCTTTATCAACCCGCTTATTGTCTTTATAAAATTTTCGTATTGTAGCGGAGTGATTATCGCTCTTTTCTAGTAAGATTACATCTTCGATCCCCAGCTTCACTGCCTCCACTGCTGAGGCTATTCCCCCCGGTCCTCCTCCGATAATTGCGATATTATAAATTTTTTTCATACACTATCCTTTGTGTTTAATTTCTTAAGCTTCTCCTCGCGCCTTTTTTGAAGCAAAGCCGCCTCCCGTAGCTCCTCCTCACCATCAAAAAGCACCCCCTGCATCATTTTTTTCTCATCATCAAATTGCCCGCCCTTAAGCCCCCACAAAAAGGCGAGCAACCCCAAAAATCCGAGGAAAATCGAGACGGCGAGCATGATTCCCACCATCGCGCTATTCATCTCATCTCTCCGCTTTTAGGCATTTCCGTCTAGCTCCCCTGCGTGGAGAGCTCTGCAAGTGCGTATTCTCTTGCATACTTAAGTGCATGGGCGATTCCCGCGCTATTTTTGCCTCCGGCTTGCGCGAAATCATCTCGCCCTCCTCCGCCCCCACCAACCAGTGGAGCGACCTCTTTGATCCACGCACCCGCCTTGATTCCTGCGCCTTTTACCCCAGCGGCAATCATCACTTTGCCCTCACGCTCCTGCACAAGCAACACTGCAACATTTTCATAACGATTCTTTATTTCATCAATGTTATTTTTTATATCACCCGCGCCGATTTTCTCGATGATGAGGCGCGTCGCCCCCACAAGCTCGCCCTCGCTAATCACACTCGCACTCTCCAGCGCATGGATTTCGCTTTTTAGCTCTTTTAACTGCTCTTTTAGCTTTGAGATTCCTAACATCAAATCCTTTGCTTTGAGTGTCTCTTTAGCCTCTGCGACCTCGATGAGTGCGCTCTTAGCATACCGATACGCCGCCTCGCCGCACACCGCCTCAATGCGCCTCACACCCGCGCTCACACCGCTCTCTTTGGTAATATAAAAGCTCCCGATGAACGCGCTATTCTCCACATGCGTCCCGCCACAAAGCTCGATACTCGCCTCGCCAAAATCCACCACGCGCACCACTTCGCCGTATTTTTCGCCAAAAAGTGCCATCGCACCGCTATTTTTCGCTTCATTTAGCGACATTTCACGCACCCGCGCGGGAATCGCAAGCGCAATGAGCCTATTGACCTCTGCTTCGATTCTCGCGAGCTCCTCGCTACTTAGAGCCTTTGAATGAGAGAAGTCAAATCTGAGCCTATCAGACTCAACTAAGCTCCCCGCCTGCGCCACATGTTCGCCCAGCTCCTTGCGTAAAACCGCATGCAAAAGGTGCGTCCCAGAGTGGTGCTTCTTAATCTCATCACGCGCTTTTGAGACAAGAATCCTGAGCTCCTCGCCCATTTTGAGATCGCTTTTTAGCTCAATTTGTGAGATATTCAGCCCAAAATATTTGCGCGTCCCAAGCACCCTTGCGATGAGATTTCCAGCCCTTAGCAGCTCGCCGCTATCGCCGCACTGACCGCCACTCTCAGCATACAGTGGTGTTTTTTTGAACATCACATATCCGCGCTCGCCGCTTTTAAGGGAATCGACGCATTGATACTGCTCATTCATAAGCGCAACCACGTGAGAATCGCAGGAATCACACTCATACCCGACAAACTCATTCACGCCATGCGCTTCCAAAATCGCGCTAAAATCGCCTTCCTTAATCTCATCGCCACTACCTTTCCATGCGGCTTTAGCGCGCTCTTTTTGCTCTTTCATGCACGCCTCAAAGCCCGCAATATCAACGGCGATTCCGCTATCCTTAAGCATATCTTCTGTTAAATCAAGCGGGAATCCAAACGTGTCATAAAGCCTAAAAGCCGCCTCTCCACTGAAGATTCCCGTGGTAGCTTCAAGCTCTTTTTTAAATACCTCCATACCTCCGGCAATGGTTGCAAAAAACCGCTCTTCCTCATCAAAAATTAGCCCCTTAATCCGCTCGCGCTTTTCATTAAGATAGCCATAATATCCGCCCATCTCATCGCACACCACATCGGCGATTTTGTATAAAAAGGGCGCGTTTAACCCAAGAAGATAGCCATGACGCACGGCACGGCGCAATATCCGACGCAACACATATCCGCGCCCCTCTTTGTCGAAATTCACCCCCTGTGCGAGCAGAAAACAGATTGAGCGGATATGATCGGCGATGACACGATAGCTCGCGCCCTTTTCATAGATATAGGGCTTGTTTGTGAGCTTTGCAACCTCATTAATCATGGGCATGAAAATCGAAGAATCAAAATTGCTACTCTTCCCCTCCACCAGTGCTACGACGCGCTCTAAGCCCATTCCCGTGTCAATGGAGGGCTTGGGCAAAGGCGTGAGCGTGCCCTCAATACTCCTCTCATATTGCATGAAGACGAGATTCCAAATCTCTAGGAATCGATCCCCATCGCCGCCAAAATAATCCTCTTTGCCGTGGAATTTCTCCGCACCCTGATCGACAAAAATCTCGCTACATGGTCCGCACGGACCCGTATCGCCCATCTGCCAGAAATTATCCTTATCGCCCATGCGCTTGATTCGCTCCGCGCTCACGTGCTTTAGCCAGAGATTAAACGCCTCATCATCGCTCTTATGCACCGTAACATAGAGCACCTCTTTTGGGAATTTAAGCACCTCGGTTACAAATTCCCACGCCTGATTAATCGCCTGCTCCTTAAAATAGTCGCCAAAAGAAAAATTCCCGAGCATTTCAAAAAGCGTGTGATGACGGCTTGTGTAGCCGACATTTTCTAAGTCATTATGTTTCCCCCCTGCACGGATACACAACTGCGCACTCGTGGCGGTCTTGTTGCTAGGAGCGGGAATCTTGCCCGTGAAAATATCCTTAAATTGCACCATTCCAGCATTGGTAAAAAGCAGCGTAGGATCATCGGGCACCAAAGGCATGCTCCCATACACCTCGTGCCCTCTAGCGGCAAAATAATCAAGAAAAAGCTTGCGAACGTCCATGACGTAACCCTTTGAAGTGGCATTCATTCGCGCGATTCTACACTAGAACTCGTTAGCTCAATATAAAGTGCAATGCGCTCGCTCGCCCCTTTTTTGATAATTTCGCGCAAGCTTTGACTCTTTTTTTGCAAATTTTGATTGAGAATTTTTAGCAAACTCTCTTCTCTTAACTCCCCCTCACGCACCAAAAATCCCAAATCCCGCTCAAGGATAAAGCGCGCGTTGTGATATTGATGGTCGCTCGCAGCGTAAGGATAGGGGACAAAAAGCGCGGGCAAGCCATTTGCACACAGCTCCCATAGCGTGCTCGCACCTGCGCGCGAGACCGCCAAATCCGCCCACTGCATGCGCTCGTGCAGCTTCTCATCAAAGGCAAAAAGCGCAACCTCGATTCCTAAAGATTTGTAGGAATCCTTAAGCCTTTCGTATTCGCGTTCTCCGCACTGATGGGCGATATTTATCCCTTTATCTTTAAGGATTGGTGCAAGCTTAAGCGCGTAATTATTAATCGCGCTCGCTCCTTGCGAACCGCCCAAAAACAGGACATTCTTAACCTCGCCCCTCACCCGTGCGTGATTAAAAAAACAATCGCGCACGGGATAATCCACACGGGAATCTTTGCCTAAATTTGTAATATACGAGGAGAAAAAGCGCGTGCAAAAGGGCTTTAAAAGGCGGTTTAGCGTGCCGATTCTTGCATTTTGTTCATGGATAAAAAGCGCGATTCCCAGGCTTAATCCCGCTAAAGCCGCAGGTGCGGCGGAATAGCCCCCCACACTAAAAACACGCTCAATTTTTAGCTCTTTCAAAAGCACGCGCGCCTCTAAAAAGGCTTTAAACATCGAAACGGCAGACTTTACAAGCCCGATTCCCCGCTGATTGACTACCCCTTGCGTGGCGAGAAAATATCGCTCCTTAAACATCGGCTCATGCTCAAACCACGCGCGATCCTGCCCGCGTGTCGAGCCGATGAAATAGAGCGTATGCCCGCGCCTATGCAGTGCCTCTGCGACCGCCTTGGCGATCGCCAAATGCCCGCCCGTGCCCCCGCCTGTGATGAGAATATTCATAACCTTACCTCGTGAAAATTTTACGCATTGTAGCGATTCTTGGCGAAGGCGTATAAACGCTAATGGCAATCGCCTCCGTAAAATCCGTAAAAGTAGGGAAAATCATGAAATTTTAAGCACAAAACTTAATTGTTGAGATTTTAGCCTCCATTTCATATTCGTTTTATCTATCATTCGTAATAATCAACGGAACCTTATAATTTAAAAAAAATCGGTCTTTTAAGTTTTTTTTTTTTCTGAAAAAAGCGTTTTGCTCTTCATTTATTTACCCCCCCCCCCCCCCGCTACTAGCGCAGCAGGAAGCTACTGCGCTTTCATTTCACTCGTTTTCTGTTAAGTCTTTTTCAAATAGCACTACTAGGAGTTACTCATGCTAAATAATATCGCTACTAAAATTTCATTGGTCTTGCTCGCGCTCTCGGTTACGATTCTTGTCGTTTTCTCTACGATTAACTACTCAGAATCTAAGAATAACACCATCAAGCTCATTGATGAGGGGCAATACAATATCGTGCGCTCTGGGGCGGTTTTCCTTGAGACCTACCTAAAAGAGAAAGAGAAATCAGTGCAACACCTCGCTAAGCTTGTTGCGCCTATTAGGAATTCTACGAAGGACGCAGCAGATACGCTCCATATGATCAAAGATCGCAACGGATATGGCGTAGCTTATCTTGCTTTGGGAGATTCAGGGGCATTTCTTAAAGATGAGAGCAAAGATTATGCAATGCCTAATGCGCAGTTTAACGCGCTTGAGCGTCCATGGTATAAAGAGGCAAAGGCTCAAAAGAAGCCCATCTTTACGCAACCTTTTACTAGCATTCTTCTGAAACGTCTTGTCATCGGGCTTGCCGCTCCGATGTTTGAAGATGGTAAGTTCATCGGTGTGGCTGGAGGTGAAATCCCTCTTGTAGAGCTTAGCGATTCCATGCTTGAGATCGGCAAATCAGAACACAGCTACCTAGCAATCCTCAATTCCTCAGGGCTAGTTGTGGTCCACCCCGATCACAAGGTCGCCGGCACTATAAACGAAGTATCAAAGAAAATGATCGAGCTCTTTGATTACAAGAACACGACCGATCCTTATCAAAAGCTTACCTATACTTGGAATGGTGTAGAAAAAGATGCTATTTGTAAGGCTTTTGGTGGCAATGACTGGATCGTCTGCTCCATGGTTGAGAGCACCATCTATGATAGCAAACTAGAGGCACTCGCCTCTAAGCAAATTGCCCTAACCCTCATATTTACGCTACTTCTTGCGCTCGCTTCATTTTTTATTATCAAGCGAAGCCTCCGCCCGCTCAAAATCATTCAAGAATCGCTCATCTCTTTCTTTGCTTATGTCAATAACGAAACGGATCACGCAGAGCGCATTGCGATTTCAGGCAAAGATGAATTCGGCACGATGGCAAAGGCGATTAACGAAAATATTCAGAAAATCGAGCAGGGAATCATTAAGGATAAATCACTCATCAAAGAGACTGCGCACATCGTTAGCAGAGCCAACGAGGGCTACTTGGGAGAATTTATCAATACAACACCTAACAATCCTCAACTAGAGGAGCTAAAAAGCCTCCTTAATGGCATGCTTAAGACATTCCAAGAGAGTATCCGAGGTGTAACGGGAATCCTCGCGCAATATTCAAAAAACGACTTCACACCGCGGATTCCTGAAAACGATATGCAAGGCGATGCTAGATCTCTTATTGATGGCGTCAATCACATGGGCGAAGAGATTGCCCATATGCTCCAATCATCGCTTGAAGCGGGGAATCACATGCAGACAAAAGCAAGCGAGCTCAAGGAATCGATGCGCCAGCTAAGCCAAAGCGCAAATGAACAAGCCGCTTCACTCGAGCAATCCGCCGCAGCCATTGAGCAAATGAGTAGCTCCATGCAGAGTGTGAGCGAGCGCACACAAGATGTCATTCGTCAAAGCGAAGAGATTAAGAGTGTGATTGGAATCATTCGCGATATTGCAGATCAGACCAATTTACTTGCACTCAATGCCGCGATTGAAGCTGCACGTGCAGGAGAGCATGGGCGAGGATTCGCCGTTGTGGCTGATGAAGTGCGAAAATTAGCCGAGAGGACACAAAAGAGCCTCGGCGAGATTGAGGCAAATACCAATGTGCTCGTGCAAAGTATCAACGAAATGGGTGAGTCCATTAAAGAGCAAGCGCAGGGAATCGGACAGATTAATGAGGCGATTTCTCAGCTTGATACGGTTACGCAGCAAAATGCCGGTGTGGCGGATAAGACCGATGGTATCGCAGCAGAAGTAAGTAGCGTCGCAAGCGAAGTCGTCGCTAATGTGAAAAAGAAGAAATTCTAAACAAAACTTCGCTCCTCCAAGCGCGCCCTCTCTCTTTTGAGATGAGGGCAATCTTTCACTTTGTCTCAAAAAAACAACACGAGAAGTTACAGGCAAACGAATTAAGCTTTAAAGCAAGTGCAGGTTTAAGCGCCGCCACGTATTGCGCATTATCACTTCTGCTTTTGAGAGAGATAAATCCACAGCACCAGCGCAGGAATAACCATAGAAAGCGAGAGCAGCTGCCCCATGGTAATCCCCCAAAAGAGATAGCCGATGTGAGAATCAGGCTCGCGCCAAAACTCCGCGACAAAGCGCATGAGTGCGTATAAAATCAGATACATAAGTCCGAGCTGTCCGATAAATTTCTGCCTCTTGCGCCACAGAAAAAGCGCAACAAAAATAAAAATCCCCTCCAAAAACGCCTCATAGATTTGAGAGGGGTGGCGCAAAATCCCCGCGACGTAGATTCCCCAAGGCATTTCCGTCGCGCGCCCGATGAGCTCTTGATTGAGAAAATTCCCTATGCGTCCAAAGAAATATCCCAGTGGCACGGAAATCCCCACTAAATCCATAAGCCGCCAAAAATGCACGCCTTTGGTGCGGGCAAAAAGAGCCGAAGCAAGCAGGAATCCAATCAGCGCGCCATGGTAGCTCATGCCGCGGATTCCCACAAATTCGCCATTGTGAAAAGGATTAAAAATCTGCCACGGATGGGTGAAATAATAGAGCGCGGAAGGGTCGTAAAACACGATGTAGCCAATCCTCGCGCCCAAAATCACGCCGATTTCCACCCAGATAAAATAGCTCTCCAGCTGCTCTCCACTTAGCGGGTAATTATCACACTTTGCAATCTGCTTCGCGACCAAAAGCGCGACTACGAGGGCGCACACATAGGCGATTCCATACCAATGCACCCGCAGCCACCCAATCTCAAAGGCGATGGGGTCAAAGTGGTTGTAGAGGTAATTCCACATCAACGCTACTGCTCCAGCGGAGATACGTTGAGGATTTTGATGAGGCTAAAATCATAAAAAAGATAAAACAGATCCTCCTCGCTAACCTCGATTTTCAGTGCGATTTTATCGTGCCGCACGAGCTTTAGAAAATAACCAATCACCGAAGAGCTGATACTCTTGGCATGGACAATCTTCAGTCCAATCTCCTGCACACCGGAGCGCACGAACGCATTTAGCTGCTCCTTAATCTCCAAATAGTGGCTCTCTTTCTTGACATCGCCCTTGATGACGAGCGTCTTCTCATTATACTTAATCACTTCCACGATCCGCTCCCCCCTGCACAACTATCATGAAACACGACACGCAGCCGCCCTCTTTGAAGTAGAGATGATCAACAAGCCTCTTTGTGAGGCGGATTCCCCGTCCGCTAGTGAGCGTATCGCCGTTGATACGCAGCTCTTGGAGGTGCTCTTGCAAATCAAATCCGCCCCCCTCATCTCTAATTTCACATGCCAAAATCTTTGCATCGCCCTCGATGAAACAGCTCGTCTCCACTGCGATTTCACGCGGATTATTCCCCCGCGTTTTGAGATATTCATCATACGTGCCCTCCTGAATGAGGCGATCTTTTGTGAGCCGTTCGATCCCCAGACTGCCGTGCTCATAGGCATTCATGATCATCTCGTTAAAGGCGGTCATAAAGCGCGTAGAGGCTTCCGTATCCTCTCTTGTAAATTCCTCGAGCTTCCTCTCAATCTCATCGGAGAGGCGATGAACCTCGCCTAGCGAGCTGCTAATCTCATAATGGTGCGTGAAGGTCGGATTCCTAGGCGCACATCGCACCCAAAAAACCGTAATATCATCATCGGGGCTCTTAACCCTCTGCATGAAATCGCGCTTCATCTCAGGGAGGAATCGCTTCTGCACAAGCTCGCACTCCAGCACCTCCCCATAGATACGATTCCCATCCATGTTCGCCTCATTGAGTCCGTCGCTATAAAGAAGAATCTTGCGCAAACTAGCAAGCAAAAGCTCTTTACTTTTCGGAGGAGTGGAGTATTTCATGAGTGGAGGCAAAGAGCTTTTGATACGCTGTGCGACCCCTTCATGCGTAACTGCGAGAATCGAGGGCATGCCAAACGTGATGTAACAAAGCTTGCCGCTTAAAAAATCAAAGAGATAAAAGCCCGCACTGATGACCTCCTCATCAAGTAGCTCCTTTTGGATGAAGTGCATGTAATCTGCGATAATCCCCTCTAAAAGCACCTCTTGCCCCCGCTGCAACGCGGAATCGATGAGAAAATTGACAAACGCAATCGAAAGCGTCGTCGTAATCGAAGCGGAGAGCCCCTTCCCCATACCATCAATGATAAACAAAAGTGCTTTGTGATCCCCTATTTTACGCACCGAGTAGCTATCCCCGCTCAAAATCTCCAAGGGGTGATAGAGAATATCAAGCATCCAAATATCGCCGCGAGGATCGGGCGCAGAAATCGCCTGAAGATAGTAGTCGTTTTTAATCATATTGCGCTCTTTATGGCGCGCAACCTCCTGCTGTGAGGAGTGATACCGATCGCGAAATTGCAAAAGCTCAATTTCTTGCTCTTTGGCTTTTTGCGCGAGATTTTCAAGAATCACGCGCTGGATTGCGACCTTAATCGTCGCGAGGAGGTGCTCCATAAAGACGGGCTTGGAGACAAACTGCGTGACGCCCAGGTTAATCGCCTCCACAAGGTAATCCGTATCGATAAACGCCGTTGTGATGATAATCGGCACCTTAGTATCGCTCCGACGGATCTCGCGGATCATCTCGATTCCGTTCATGGAGGGCATGATGTTATCGGTGATAATTAGGTCGATCCCCCCTTGCAGGAATCGCTCCAACCCCTCCTCGCCATTACTCGCCTCCCACACCGCACCAAAGATACTCTCAAGCCGCCGCTTCAAAAACGTGCGCGCCGTCTCATCATCTTCGACATATAAGAGCGTGAGATTCCTGGAAACCTCCGTGACTTCCTTAAAATCGGCGTATCGATCCAAATTACACCTTGAAGCTCGAGAGCTCTTTATCGAGCTCGTCACTTTTGTGGACGATTCCGTGCGCGACATCATCGAGTTCCTCGCCCACCTCTTTGGTGCGCTCCGTGAGGATCACAATCTGCCCCATCATCTCGATGAGCTCTTTTGTGCGTGTCGCGATAAGCGTGCTTTTCTGCACTACACTTGAAGAGGTATCAATCGTATGGTCAAGCTTATCGCGTGTCTCATTCGCACTTGTAATGAGCACGGAAGCGCGTGCGGAAACGTCCATAATGTCCGCAGAAGCACTCTTGATCTCCTCGCTCACATCTTCAATGCTCTGCATGATGATATTGGTCGTCGCGCGAATCTCACTCAGGCTCTTTTGCGTCCGCTCCGCCAGTTTTCGCACCTCATCAGCCACCACGGCGAATCCTCGCCCGTGCTCGCCCGCTCGCGCTGCTTCAATTGCGGCATTAAGTGCAAGCAAATTCGTCTGATCGGCAATATCCGCAATCACCCCGAGAACCTCGCGAATCTGATTGGCTTGCGTGGTCAGCGAGTGGATTTTGTCCACCAGTTGCGCCTGATTCTCACTATCTCGTGCAATCATATCCACCACTTCAGAGAGGTGCGCGGCAAAATCCTCCAGCGTCTTGCGCGTCGTATCCAAATCTTGCGTCGTGGAGACCGCATACTCTTCGGTAATGTCAAGATTCCCGCCGATCTCTTTGGTGAGCTCATTAATCGATTCCACGAAGGCGAACTGTTCTTTGGAGTTGCGCGCAAGCAGTGTAGAGCTATCGGCGAGCTTTTTGCCCATTTGGATATTCTGCCCCGAGGCGTCCTTGGTGATCGCCACCATGGATTGGATCTTTTTAATAAACGTATTAATGTATTTTGAAGCCCTACCCACCTCATCTTCGCCTTTAATCTTAAGCCGCTTGGTCAAATCACCCTCGCCCATCGCAAGATCGGACGCCATCACGATGAGATTTTTAAGCGGCGTGATGAGCTCGCGCGTGATAAAGAGCCAAAAGCCCGCAATCCCGAGCGTAACCGCCACCAACATCGCGAGGAGAATCGAATACTTGGAGTTGCTGATCTGTTCATTTGTTTCATTGAGAGAAAATTCCAGATCCATTACCCCGAGCACCTCGCCCTCTTTTGAAGTGCCGTGGCAGCTGAGGCAGCTCTCATCAGCCTTAAGCGGTCTTAGCAGGCGCACCAAATGCTCTCCGTCTTTTTGATATTCGCTCAGCTCCTGCTCTCTACTCTCAAAAATGCGGCGAACCTCGGGGCGATTCGTGAAAGTATCATTGAGTCCAAAAGAGGCGATTACCTCCTCGGATTTGTAGACATCAAGCGTCTTTACCCCGCTAATTCCCTTAGCGTCATGAATAACCTCATCAACCACCGCCCGATCGCCAAAATTCATACTCAAGCGAAGGGTCTGAAAGATGGAATCGCTTAACATCAAAAGCGACTGATTGGCGCTTCGTTTGGACATGTGCTCATAATCGTGAGAGAGGTAGAGATAAAGTCCCAGCGTACCGAATGAAAAGAAAACCAAAAGCGTAAACATCGTCTTGGTTCGAAAAGATTTGAAAAACATCATCTAGCTCCCTAGTGTAACGACTCTATAATTGTCTTATCGGAATTTTTTGGGCGTATATTACTATATTTCTTTTAATAAAAATTCCTTAGGCAACAAAGAGGTTACCTCATATCCGAGCAGAGAGATCTTGTGCGCATGTAGCATAATACGGGAATCGGCGCGCCCTCCATAGAGCGTATCACCGATAATCGGATAGTGAATATACGCAAGATGCACGCGAATTTGATGTGTGCGCCCCGTTTTGATAATAACCTTTAGCTGTGTGCGCTTTCCCTCATACGCCACAGGCTCGATCCTCGTATGGGCACTCTCGCCCCCTTTGGAGACCTTGGCAAACGCACGATTCCCGCGTCGCACCAAAATAGGCGCACTAATCTCCATCTCCTCGGGAATCCGCCCCTCCACAAGCGCGTGATACTCCTTATAAACACGCTGCGCCCGAAACTCCTCTTTGGCTTTTTGGTGAAATTCGCTCCCCTCCTGCACGAGCAAAATCACGCCGCTACTCTCCCTATCAAGCCGATGCAAAAGCGTCCAGCCGCCGCTCCTGTGCTCTTTTAGAAGCTCTTCGGAGTTAAGAAACGCGGGCTTATCCAGCGCAAGAAGATGTTCATCTTTAAACAACACCTTGGCTTTTGGGATTTTCTCCACCACAAAGCGCGTATTTTTGGGCATAAGCTTGCGAGCGATTCCCACCTTTACCCCGCCGACACGAACCGCACCACGATCGATGAGGGCTTTGGCTTCGTTATTTGAAATGCCCTCTTGAAGGCTTAAGAGCTTATAAGCTTTCTCCATATTCGGCTGATTTTTGCTACTTTGTATGGGAATCCTTTGAGCTGGGCGTGAAAAAGGCAAGAAGCGTATCAAGCTCCAAAGGCTTCCCTACGATTTTTGAGTTAGGAAGCTTATCAAAGTCCGCAAGGTAGCTGCTTAGAAGCTTTGCATCAATGAGTCTATACCCCTCAATGCACTCAAAAAGCGCGAGCTGATTATAGACGTAGATCCCGCTTAGGAGCTTGCAGCCAAAATAGGCACTCTCAAGGGGATTGTGCCCGCCGATAGGGAAAAATGAGCCGCCCAAAATCACCACATCGGCAATTGCATAAAAGTTATTGAGCTCGCCCATTTTATCCACAAGCAGCCACTGCGCCTCCCATAAATCCGACGGATTCTCGCTCAAACGCGCGACCTTTTTTTGACCCTTTCTGGATACAAGAAGCTGCCAAACCGCCCCGAAACGCTCGGGATGACGGGGCACAAGAGCAAGACGATAAGGAAAATTAAGCGCGGAAAACGCCTCTAAAATCAGCTCTTCCTCGCCCTCATGCGTGCTTGCGGCGATAAAAAGCGGCTGCTTTGGCTTAGGGAGCGTGTGCGTGGGAATCGGATGATTTGAGAGCTTTAGATTCCCCACGATATGGACACTCTGCGCGCCAAGACTCATAAACCGCTCGCTATCTTCCGCCCTCTGAGCCAACACCTCATCAACACAGCGGAAGAATCGCTCATAAAAAAAGCGCATCGCAAAATATTTCGGATAGGAACGAAGAGAAAGGCGCGCGCTCAAAAGAAGCGTCTTTGCACCCCTTTGTTTTGCCGTGTGGAAAAGCCCAAACCACAGCTCCGCTTCCACCACGCCCAAATATTTGCATGCAGGCGACCAAAAGGGCAAAAACGGCTCAAAAGGCAAAAAAGCCACCTGAATATCGGGGTAGAGACGCTTTGCTTCATTAAAACCCGTTTGCGTGATGACACTAAGGAGAATGCGCTCGCTTTTTAGGGCTTTGATGAGCGGCTCAAGCGATTTGACTTCGCCTAAAGAGCAGGCATGTAACCATACATCACAATCTTTTGGGCGAGGATTCCTCCACAAGAAAAATCGCGCGGGAATGGAGTGGCGATACTTGCGCTTGTAAGAGAGCGCGAGCAAGAGGGGAATCGCCACGACATAGAGCACCCACGAGAGCCCCAGATACCCCCAAAAAAACAGAGGCATTCGCACGGATTTCTCTATTCTTGTGTCGGCGCGTAGAGAATACGACCGCAGTGAGGACACGTAACGATGTCTTCACTTTTAATTACTTCGGCATAAATTTTGTCATTAATGCGAATAAAACAACCGCCGCAAGCCTGTTTGCGCATAGGCACGACGCTCGTATTTTTCGCCCATTTGCGGATCTTCTCATAAAAGGCGATGATTTTCTGATCCATTTTCGCCACAAGAGCCTCTTTGGTTTTGAAGACCTTCTGACGTTGGGAATCGATCTCCTCAATCTGACTTTGCACCTCTTGCTCGATCCTCTTTTGCTCCTGCACAAGGGCTGCAATCTGCTCCTCAAGAGCCACAACCTCCGCCTCTTTGCTCTCTTTAAGCTTCTCTAAGTGCGCAATCTCCTCGTTAGCAAATGTAATCTGCTCGCGCGCAATCTCCTCCTCAAGGCTTAAAGCTTTCATCTCTTTTTCACTTTTGATGAGTTTCCCTTTTTTGATAATCTCTTCAAGTTTAGCGGAGAGCTCCTCAAGATGAAGCTCATTTTTCTGACGCTTAAGCTCGATATTGCGCCGCTCATCACCGCAATCCGCAATCGCTCGCACGAGATCATCTTTTTGCGTGAGGACTTTATTGAGCTCTTCACGCACCTGCGCGATCCGCGGCTCAAAGGAATCGATCTCTTTATCGACATTGGCGATCTCAATAAGGTGGCTTAGATGTTGATTCATAATAACTCCCGAAATTAACTGTGCGTAAAAGGATTTTTGGAATCGGTAATTATAGCTTCATACCCGTGTTTTTTCAAAATTTGTGCCATTATTTGCGGAAAATAGCGTTCGCTCTCATAATGCCCTATGTCAAAAAGCGCGATTCCTAGGCTCTTTGCGATCATTGCGTCGTGATATTTTATATCGCCACTAAGCAGACAATCCGCATGGATTTTTGGTGCAAGCGACCCGCCACTGCCCGTAATAATCGCCCCGCGCTCCAAAAAAGCAGGCTCGCCCACATGCGCGATTCTTGTGATTCCCAGCCGCGATTTGAGGAGAGCAATTAACTCGCTTGAGTGCATATTTAGCGTAAAATAGCCGATGTAGCCCTCCATTTTCACATCACAAAATCCTAACACCTCGCTTGCGACATATCGCCCCAAATGACTCGTATCAAAGTTCGTGTGTAGCGAGATGAGCGCAATATTTTTCCTAATTAGTTTGTAGAGAATATTGCTCGGATATTCCGTAAAAAGCACCGATTTAAGGGGCTTAAAAATAAGTGGATGGTGCGTAACCAAGAGGGAATCGCAGGGAATCTCCTCTGCAAGCTCCAATGTCGCCTCAAGCGCGGTGTAGATTCCTGCGATTTCTTGATTGTGCGAGCCAAGCAGCAGACCGCTATTATCCCAGCTCTCCTGCAACTCTAGCGGAGATTCCTCGCACAGGAGCGAAAGGATTTCACCTACCTTTGGCACGTTCTAGCCTCGCTTCACGCGCACTTTCTTGTGCTTTATAGAGCTCTGCGCACCCTTTGGCAAGCTCGCGAATTTTTAAAATATAATTCTGCCGCTCTGTCGCCGAAATCGCCTTGCGCGCGTCTAGCACGTTAAACATATGGCTTGAGAGCATCGTCCAATCATACGCGGGCAGGGGAAGCTCACACTCAAGGCAGCGTTTCGCCTCGCTCTGCACCTCCTCAAAAAAGCCCAAAAGTCGCTTCGTATCCGCCACTTCAAAGTGGTATTTTGAGAACTCATACTCACTCTCCAAATGCACGTCCGCATAACTCACGCCCTCGCTCCACACGATGTCAAAGAGATTTTCCACCTCTTGCAGATACATCGCCAAACGCTCCGTGCCATAGGTAATCTCCACCGCCACAGGGTCGCACGCAATCCCGCCGACTTGCTGAAAATAGGTAAATTGCGTCACCTCCATGCCATCAAGCCACACCTCCCAACCTAGTCCCCAAGCACCTAGAGTGGGCGATTCCCAATTATCTTCGACAAAGCGAATGTCATGCTCTTTGAGGTTTAGCCCGAGGAATTCAAGGCTCTTTAGATAGAGCTCCTGAATATTATCGGGGCTTGGTTTGATGAGGACTTGAAACTGATAGTAGCTCCCCAGTCGGTTGGGATTCTCGCCATAACGCCCATCAGTAGGGCGACGAGAGGGCGCGACATAAGCGACGCTCCATGGTCTGGAATCAAGACTCCTAAGGAGCGTAGCGGGGTGAAATGTCCCTGCCCCCGCAGGAATATCGTAGGGCTGCACGACCAAACACCCCTGCTCTTTCCAAAAAGTCTGCAATTTAAGCAAAAGATCAGAAAACGTAACCATAAAAAAACCTCATTTGTATTTAGATGTATTCATGCGACCAAAAAGCGCAAAAGTCCGCCATACGGGAATCCTAAAGATTAAAATACTCCATCGCACTGGACTTTAATGAAGCAAAAATTTAGAAATTACAGGAATCTATCACGGGAATCCACCGAGAAAATCTTCCAGACACCTTAAAACTCCCGCGCTCTTTACCGCACATTTTGGGCAGATTCCTCGCGATTGTGTCTGCTCCACATCACACCGCGATTTTGCTATCGCTTAAGATTATTTTAAGTAAATCAGGAAGATCTGCTCGGCTACTTCTGTTGATTGCCTTCACCGCTCTCCTTCGGGCTTAAATCCGCGACTTTTCCCCACATAAGTCGATATTTTCGCTTCATGGATTCCATCTCTTCTTGCGCGATTTTGAGCTGCTCTCGCAATGTTTTTAGAGTTTGTCGATCCTCGTCATAAACCTCCTGCATGGAGAAAAGCGCCTCGCGCAGAAACTGATTCTCGCCCCTAAGCGCACCAAGCGTCTCATCTTTAGCCTCCATGACCTTCTCATGAAGCCCCAAAATCGTCCCTATCGTCTTCTCGACAAAGCCCGTATCCACGCTACTGCCCACCATCACTGAGCCATCTTTATTGCGCGCAATAATCGCATTCGCGCCGCTTGTAGCCTCAATAAGGAGCTTGCCCTCTTGCGTAGCACTCTTTAGTTTCCCCTCATCAATGAGCTCCTGCACGCGCTCGCTGCTTAAATGCGTCAACGCGCAAAACTCCTCCAATTCCAAATAATTATCCACGAGAACTCCTCCTTTTAGAGATTAGCTGGGCATGATTCCTAGAGCAAAACCTCAATCTCTGCGGAATCAAGCTCGATATTTTTCGCCTTCATCACGCGATCTTCTTGAAGCTTGCCCGCAAGCTCCTCGTTGTTAAGCGCAAGAATCTGCATCGCCAAATAGGCACTGTTAATCGCCCCGCTCTTGCCGATCGCCACAGTCCCCACGGGCATACCCGAGGGCATCTGCACGGTAGATAATAGCGCATCGATTCCCAAAAGCGAACCCCCGCCCATGGGCACGCCAATCACGGGCTTAGTCGTCAGCGAAGCGACCGCCCCGGCGAGGTGCGCCGCCATACCCGCAGCAGCGATGAATACGCTCGCGCCACGAGATTGCGCATCTAGGACATACTCTTTGGTGCGTGCGGGACTTCGATGAGCGGAGCTGATAATCATCTCGTAAGGGACGTCAAATTTCTTAAAAATCTCCGCGCACTCGCTCATGACCTCCGCGTCAGACTTGCTTCCTATGATAATTGAGACAAATTGCATTGCTACACGTCCTCCTTAATTCGTAAAAAGCTAAAGGGCGGGAGATTCCCCGGAAGGCGAATTGGATTAGTATTCCCGCTATGAACCGCAGCAAGCTCCTTGCCCGCCTCAGTGATGATCTTCTCAAAGCGGACAAAATAGCGTCCTGCACGCTCATACATCTCGCCAATCTCATTTTTCACAGGGGTGAATTCCGCTTGAAGGGGGATAATCACCTCGTGCTCCTCGTGGGGCTTTGTCGTGAATTTGCACCAAAACGTCGCGCCATCTTCTCGCACCTCGCCACTCACCTGAAAACTCCCCTCGCTAATGGCAGTCGCATGATTTTGCGTATCCAGCCGCTGAAAAGGGCGATGAATAAGATACCCATCGGTGAAGCCCCGATTCTTCAGCGTCTCCAGCTCGCTTGCGTAACGCTCCGTGCGAAAATCCCCCGCATAATAATCATCAATCGCCCTGCGATATGCTTTCGTGGCGATTCCCGCGTAATAATTGGACTTGGTGCGCCCCTCAATTTTTAGCGCACTAATTGCGCCGCTTTCCAAAATATCGCTGATGTGCGCGGACAAATTCAGATCCTTTGCGTTGAATATGTGCGTCCCCACGCCCTCTTCCTCTTCCAACCTCATCATCACGCCCGTATCGGGATTTTTCACATAATATTCATAATCAAAGCGGCAATCATTGGCACAACTCCCGCGATTAGGCACGCGCCCGTGCTGCAACGCGCTAATCAAACACCGCCCGGAAAAGGCAAAACACATGCTCCCATGGGCAAAAATCTCAATCTCCAAATCGGGAATCGCCTGCTTAATTTCAACCGCATCTTTAAGGCTAAGCTCTCTAGCCGCGACGATTCGCTTCACGCCCATATCGTAAAAGACCTCGGCATCAAGAACATTTAGGACGTTGGCTTGCGTAGAGAGATGAATGGGAATCTGAGGCGCGATTTTCCGCGCGAGCCTCACAACTCCCGGAGCGGCAATAATAAACGCATCAGGCTTTAGCTCCGCCATTTGCGCCATGTGCCGCTCAAGAAGCTTTAGCTGCGAATTAAACGGGAATCCATTGACCGTTACATAAACGCGCCGATTCCTCGCATGGGCATAGACAATCCCCTCATTAAAGCTCTCAAAATCAAACTCTTTCCCCGCCCGATTCCTGAGCGAGAAATGGCTCACCCCGCCATACACCGCGTCTGCGCCGTATTCAATGGCAATCTTTAGCTTCTCAAGATTCCCCGCGGGGGAGAGAAGCTCGGCACGGTGGGACAACTATTTCCCCCCAAAGGAGGCAATCAACGCTTCAATATCATCATCGCTCACGACATCTTCTGTGGAAGTATCACCGTGAATATGCGTCGCAGAAGCAACCCGCTTCGTATCATCGACTTTGCCCTCAAAGAGCGAATTCATATACTTCGCCAAGGCACGCATGACGTTGATGACCCGCTCGATTTTCTGACGATGAATGTCCTGATACTGCATAATATCCATCGCGCTCATGACGGTATCGCCGGAGTTTAGTGCAGCATTAATAATCAGCTCCGCTTTCCCCTCCGCATCGCGCGCGCCGCTTAAAGCCATCTCAAAGGTCTTAATGGCGGGGAATCGCTCATGCAGCTTCTCGAGCATTTCCCGCTGGGACACAATGAACTGCTTCACCTCGTTTGCAGACTTCTCGACGTCCATCATGTCGTTACTGATCGTCTCAAGCTTGTCAAAAACCTCGCCCGCTTTCACTTCGGAATCGCGCGTCACATCATCAAGCTGCGAAACGACCTTGTGATCCTCTGTGGGGGGTGGAGGCGGCCATGATTTCGTCGCATTCACGCGGTATCCAGCCGCATCATATTCCCCCTCAAGCTCCTCTGACAAAACTCCCTCACTCTCCTCATCACCTGAAGAGCCCAAGCTCTCCAAAATCCCGGAATCCGCGGACATTTTCCCCTCGCCGGGATCCATGCCATCAGACATCATCAGGGAATCCAGCTCTTCTTGTGTCATGATACCTCTCCAAATTTTATGGACTACCAAAAGCCAGATTATAAAGGTTTTTGCATTGTTTTTTTATTAAAGTGAATTTCGCTTGCTTTTGCCGATTCTTTGCTAAAAATTGCCCGCAAATCCAGGGAATCCGCGCTTATTTCTTAGTGTGTTACAATGGCGCAAACTTTTTGCAAGGAGCAAAAAATGACCAAAGAGGTCAAAATCAAAGAATTTTTTAAGTTTTGTGAGGAAAACGAGGTCGAGTTTGTCGATTTCCGTTTTACGGACATTAAGGGCGCGTGGCACCACGTGAGCTATTCGCTTTCAGCGATTGATGAGGGCAGTTTTGAGGGGCTTCCCTTTGATGCGAGCTCGATTCCCGCATGGCAACCTATCAATCAGTCGGATATGCAGCTGCTCCCAGATCCCGACTCTTACTTCATCGACCCTTTTACCGCCGATGTTACGGTGATTGTATTTTGCGATATTTGGGACATTTACAAGAATCAGCCCTATGAAAAATGCCCTCGAAGTATCGCAAAAAAAGCCCTCAAATATCTGGAATCAACGGGCATTGGTGATCGCGCCTATTTCGGACCTGAGAATGAATTTTTCATCTTTGACTCCATTAAGATTCAGGATTCCCTAAATTGTCAATCTTATGAAGTCGATGTTGAAGAGGGAATCTGGAACAGCAACAAAGGCTATGAAAACGGCTACAATCTCGGGCATCGCCCAGGCACAAAGGGCGGATATTTTCCCGTCGCGCCGGTGGATTCCATGGTCGATTTACGCGCAGAGATGGTCAAAGTCCTCAATCAGGTGGGAATACAAACTTTTGTCGTCCATCATGAGACTGCGCAGGGACAGGGCGAAATCGGCGTGAAATTCGGCGAGCTCATCGAAGCGGCGGATAACGTGCAAAAGCTCAAATATGTCGTCAAAATGGTCGCGCACATGAACGGCAAGACCGCGACTTTCATGCCAAAGCCCCTCTATGGCGATAATGGCAGCGGTATGCACACGCACATCAGCATTTGGAAGGGCGAGCAAAACACCTTCGCGGGGGATTGCTATCAGGGGCTCAGCCAAAACGCGCTCCATTTTATCGGGGGCGTGCTTCATCATGCGCGGAGTGTCGCGGCCTTTACAAATGCTTCGACAAACTCCTACAAACGCCTGATTCCGGGCTTTGAAGCTCCGAGTATTCTCTCCTATTCGGCGCAAAATCGCAGCGCAAGCGTGCGGATTCCCTACTCCGTGGGGAATCCAAAAAGCAAGCGCGTGGAGTTTCGATTCCCCGATAGCTCGGCAAACCCCTATCTAGCATTCTCTGCGCTCCTCATGGCGGGACTTGACGGAATTACAAATCGCCTTGAATCAGGCGAGCCCATGGAGGCGAATCTCTTCACTCTTTCGCTTGATGAGATCCGCGAAAAGGGGATCAAGCAGATGCCCCACACTCTGCGCAGCGCGATTGAGAATATGCTCGCGGACAGGGAGTATCTGAAGCTCGGAGAGGTCTTCTCTGAGGATTTTATCCAGACCTACAAGGCCTATAAGTTTGAAACCGAAATTTGGCCCTGGGAAGCGCGCCCGCACCCCTTTGAGTTTATCTCGACCTACTCTTGCTAGCTTTTTGTTTAGATTCCCGTTATGCGCGGGAATCTGGAGATTTCAAAGCCTCCCTTAAGCCCCTCTCACAAAGTCTCTCCTGCTCAATCAACCCTTGCGATTCCCTGCTTGAATTGAATATCGTATGCAAAACATCGCGCCAAAACCCCTTTGGCACGCCGATTCCCTACTTAATCAAAAATAGAAGAGCTTTTTTATAGAATCAGCTCATTTTGCACTCTAAAATAGGGGAATTTATGTCGCAAGCCCTCGCTCTTAAATACCGTCCCACGCGCTTTGAGGATCTCATCGGACAGGACGCGATCTCTCAGACGCTAAGTCTCGCACTTGATAGCAATCGCCTCTCGCACGCCTATCTATTCTCCGGACTCAGAGGGAGCGGGAAAACCTCGAGTGCTAGGATATTTGCCAAGGCACTTAACTGCGAGAAAGGTCCCTCCAGCACCCCCTGTGATACTTGCGAAAACTGCCTCGCGGCTAAAGAGGGGCGACACATCGATATTATCGAGATGGACGCGGCGAGCAGCCGCAAGATTGATGACATTCGCGACCTCATCGAGCAAACCAAATATCGTCCCGCGATGGCGCGCTTTAAAATTTTCATCATCGATGAGGTGCACATGCTTACCAAAGAGGCGTTTAACGCGCTTTTAAAGACGCTTGAAGAGCCGCCTCCTTGTGTGAAATTTATCCTCGCCACCACCGATCCGCTCAAGCTTCCCGCGACGATTCTTAGCCGCACGCAGCATTTTAGGTTTAAAAAAATTGCTCACCGCGACGTCCTAGCGCATATTCAAAAGATTTTGCACTTAGAAAACGTCCCCTTCGAAGATGAGGCTCTGGAGATGATTGCGCGCAGTGGGGGCGGATCGCTGCGTGATACGCTCACGCTTTTGGATCAGGCGATTATCTTTTGCAGAGGGACACTCACACCCTCGCTTGTGGCACAGATGTTGGGGCTTGTCGATCCTGAGCTGCTTGAGCGGCTTTTTGAGGCGATTCTCTCCCGTGATGAAGAGAGCCTCTCTACGCTCCTTAAGGAGCTTGAATCTTATGAAACCGAAATGATTTTGGAGGAGATTGCTATCTTTTTAAAGGACAAACTCGCGCAAAATCACCCGCGATTCCCGCTCCTTATGCTGGAGCGATTTTTTCGCATTATCGCCGATTCCCACGTGCTGCTTTCGCTTAATAGCCATAACTCTTTTGTCCTTACGCTCACGATTTTAAAAATGAAAGAGGCGTTAAAAATTAAAGAGATTGATGAGATGATTGGCGAGCTTGAGCTTGAACTCTTTAGCACACACGAAAATCACAAAAAACCCCATGACAATGTGCCTGCTCCTATGCCTGCGCCGCTTCATCAACTGCCTCAAGAATCCGCACCCACACCGGAGTCCTCAGAGCCTCCTGAACCCTCTGCGCACCTTTTTGAGGCACTCAAAATCAGGCTCTACGATCGGAACTATGAACTTGGCGAATGTTTTAGCCAGCACGTATCTTTTGTATCGTTTGATAATTCCACGCTAAATCTCCAAAGTAATGCGCAAGAATCGTGTAAAGAACGCTTAAGAATCCACTACTCTATAATTAAAAATTTTGTAAAAGAGATCTTTGGTGTGGATACAATCATTAAGGTTGAGAATATCGAGCCCACCGATACCAAAACTCCGAGCGAAACTCCCGCACCCGCTATGCAAGAGGAGAATCGCGTAGAAATCGAGGAATCAGGGGGTGCGAGTGGCTGCGTTGCTTCGATGTTGGATACGCCGCAAGATTTGCAAAAAAGCGATGAGCGGCTTCTTGAGAGCGAGCTTGTGAGTAGAGCCAAAGAGCTTTTGGATGTAAAAAAAATCATCATGCTTCCAAAAACGTGAAAAGAGTGGCAAATGCGAAAAATAGGAGCAGACATCAGCGCAAAAGAGCACAAAACAAACAAAGAGCTTGTCGCGAGCACAGATTCCCTTGAGTGCGTTAGCAAGACGATTGATACACTGTTTCGCACGGGTGCGCGGCATATTCTTCTGCGCGGGGAGCTTGCGAGCGGCAAAACCACGCTCGTGCGCTCATACGCACTATTTAGAGGGATTAGCGCGCCCATCACTTCGCCTACGTTTTCGCTCCTGCACTCTTATGCGCGTGATTTTCACCATTATGATCTCTATAATCGCGATTTGGACGAGCTTTTGGCTCTTGGATTGCTTGAAATGCTACAAGAGGAGGGAATCCACCTCATCGAATGGGGCGATGAGCGGCTGGAAAATCTCCTAAAAAGGGTAGGATTCCCCATGGGAATCGTTACGATTCTCCCTCATAAACAAGGACGTCTATATAGGATCGCACATGCATAATTTACGCGCAGAACACCTAAGCAAGCGGATTAGAAAGCACTCTATCATTCACGACATTTCGCTTGAAGTTAATAGCGGCGAGGTCGTGGGATTACTCGGACCAAATGGTGCAGGCAAAACGACCACTTTTTACATCATTTGCGGACTTTTGCGCGCAAATGAAGGGCGAGTGTTCTTGGATCAAAAGGAGATTAGCACGCTCGCACTCCATGAGCGCGCACTTTTAGGAATCGGCTACCTTCCGCAGGAATCGAGCATTTTTAAGGATTTAAGCATTGAGGAAAATCTTCTCCTAGCCGCAGAGGTGGCGATCCCCGATAGGAAACTTCATCAAAAGCGTATCGAAGAGCTGCTGGAGGCGTTTAACATCGAGCCTATCCGCGGGCGCAAGGGGATTAGCCTCAGCGGGGGCGAGCGAAGGCGCGTGGAGATTGCGCGCGCTTTGGTGAAAAATCCGCGCTTTGTTCTGCTTGATGAGCCTTTTGCGGGGGTCGATCCGCTCGCGGTAATCGATATTCAAAAGATCATTCAAAAGCTCATCGAACTAGGAATCGGCGTCCTCATTACCGATCACAACGTCCGCGAGACCCTCTCTGTGTGCCACCGCGCCTATGTGATTAAGGATGGCAGTCTGCTCGCAGAGGGCAAAAGCGAGGAGATTTACGCTAATGACCTCGTGCGAAAACACTACCTCGGAGAGCACTTCAAACCATGAAACTCCGACAATCGCTCCAGACCAAAACTAAGCTATCAGCGACGCTAAAGAGCTGGTTGCCGATTTTGCAGAGCGGTTTGGGCGATTTGGAAAAGACGCTGGGCGAGTTTGTCGATGAGAATCCCTACGTCGAGGTGCATTCCAAAATTGCGAGCAATTTTTCTTCAAAATTCCCCCAAAAAAGCCCCGCTTACACTTCACGTAGCTCGCTAAGCGATAAAATCGAGTCCCTCACGATTAAGGAAAAATCCCTCTATGAAACGCTTTATGAGCAGATTGCTCCACCCCTGTTTCCCACGATAACCTCGCAGCGCATCGCCCATAAAATCATCGAGCATTTAAGCGAGGAGGGCTATTTTGAGGGTGATATGGAGGCGATCGCCAAAGAGTGCGAAAGCAGCAGCGAAATGTGCGAAAAAATCCGCCAACGCTTCGCCCACCTCGAGCCACCGGGAATCGGCGCAAAAGATGTGCGGGAATCTTTCCTCTTTCAGCTTGACCATTTGGATTGCGAAGATTCCCTCTATCTGCTTGTGAACGAAATTATTAACGAGCTTGAGGCGCATAATCAGCACAGAAATCACGCGAAATATACTCAGGCAATGCGAATTATTAAAAGTTTCAAAAATCCGCCCGCAATAGATTTTTTAGAGCGCGCGTCCGAAGTGATTCCCGACATTTTTGTGCATGATACGGCGGGAAATATCGAGGTGCAGATTAATGATTCCTACTATCCGCTCATCGTCCTTGATACCGCGCTTGCAGACAAAAAACAAGAGTATGTGAGGAGTAAAATCAAAGAGGCAAGGGATCTCATCGACGCGCTTGAGATGAGAAAAGCCACACTCTATAAAATCGGGCTCATGATTGTGGAATACCAATACGATTTTTTCATGGGGGGTGAGATACGCCCGATGAAGCTAAAGGATCTGGCTGAGGAGTTTGGACACTCGCCATCGACGATTTCGCGAGCCATTGCCTCGAAATATCTTGAGTGCAATCGGGGGATTTTCTCGCTGAAAAGCTTCTTCTCCACGGCGATTGATGAAGACACCTCAAACGCCGCTATCAAGGAGTATATCGCCGAGATGGTCAAAAATGAACCGCGTCATAAGCCATTAAGCGATATAAAGATTCTTCAAGATGTGGAGAAGAAATTTGGCATTAAAATGGTGCGCCGCACCATCACAAAATATCGAAAACAGCTCAACATTGCCAGCTCAAGTGAAAGGAAAAAACTCTATGAAATTACTGTTTAGGCACATTTTATCGGCTCTACTTGCGCTATTTTTGGGCGCGTGCAGCTTCACAAAAGATGAAGCGACTTTACGCTCGGTGCATGTGGATAAAACTCGCCATACGCAAGACACTCATGCGCGCGTCAAAATCGCCTACGTCGCTACGGAAATCTCCACGAATTATCACGTCCAAAAGGCGCATTACAGGCTCTTCTCTCCGTGGCTGGAACGTTATGCAAAAGACATCGCAAGCCGCTTTAACCGCACGCTGCCCGCAATCTTGGAGCAAAAGCACTTAGGAATTAGGCGCGTGCTCCCTAATCTCTCTTCGCTCTCAAGAGCCGAGCGCAGGGATATTCCGATAGTATTTTTCCCAAAAATTCATGCGGAACTTAGCGAGATGATTCGCGAAGATAAAGAGGAGAAGCCCAAATTAAAGCTTACACTCTATGCAGATTTCTCCCTCGTGGAATCGCCCACAAACGGGATCTACTGGGAGAGTAAAAGCAACCTATCCGAGGTAGTTTTCGAGCTTGAAGGTGAAGTGAGGCAGGAGGACGTCGGAACACACCTTGAAGAGGTTTATAAAGACCTCGGCGAAGAGATGATCCGCCGCCTGGAATCCACGCCAAGCTGGCAGCTTATCATGCCCATTGAGGAGATCCAACTCCTCCGAGGCAACGCCTTCTAGCCGCGCTCATTTGCGCATTCTACGCAAATTGTCGCCTCGGGCAGTGCCACAAGCCGCTGGTAGGGAATAGGCTCGTCACAGATTTGGCACACGCCAAAATCATCGCAATCTGCGCGTGCAAGGGCATATTCCAGCTTTTTTAGGCGCGATTGCATCTCCAGGAGAAGCTGTTTTTGCACGCTCTGATCTGAGAGATTCTCCATCGCATCCAGTTTCTCGGAGACGCTGAGGAGTGAGGCGGGAGTATTTTCCTCCTTTAGGTGCGCAATATCCTTGCGGATCGTCTCAATCTGCGCGCTGATTTTTTGTTTCAACTCCGCTCTCTGCTTCTTAGTCAAGACCGCGTCTCCTTTCCTTAAAATTTCATTAGATTATAAGGACACGAAGCTTAAAAGTTCTCCTAATCCAGCGTCGCTTTAAGTTTCTCTTTAAGTTTCAAGAATCCAAGCCGCATGCCACTATATCGCATCATTTTTGCCATCTTTTTCCAATAAGTCCTCTCATAGCACGGATTCTTGCACGCGCGACAACGGGGTTTCTCCTCATGCGGACAGGCTTGCAGACGCTCATGCGCGTATAAAAATAGCTCTCTGCATTCCGCACAGAGGCAGATTTTTAGCTCCTCATCATACGATTCCCCACGATAAACAAGCGGGAATCCCGTCTCGCTTTTAAGGGAAGGCGCGTGATTCCCCGCGCAATAATACTGAGCAAAAGAGGCGAGCACTTTAATGTCTTTTAAAAACTTCTCGCGCGTCATGAATTGCCTAAAAGCTCCTTAACCATCGCGCTGATTCTGCGTCCATCAGCGACACTGCTTAGCTTTTTATTCGCCGCGCCCATGACCTTTCCCATATCTTTGGGCGAGCTCGCGCCAAGCTCCTTTAGGATTCCCACAAGCGCGCTTTTTAGCTCCTCATCGCTAAGCTGCTTGGGCAGATAGCTCATGATAATCTCCATTTCGCGCCTCTCTTTATCGCACAGATCCTCGCGCCCGCCGTTTTGGTATTGAATTGCCGCCTCTTCACGCTGTTTGCACGCACGTTTAAGAATCGCAATCACATCATCATCGCTCAGCTCGCGCCGCTCATCGACTTCGATTTGCTTAAACGCGCTATTAACTAGGCGCAATGTATCGCGTTTGAAATGATCGCCGCTTTTCATCGCCTCCTTCAGCTCTGCTCCGATTCTTGCCTTAAGCTCGCTCATTTTTGCTCCTTTTAAAGTGTGATTTTTGGAATAGCGTTTGCTTAAGATTATATACCAAAAAGCCAAGGAGGCGTCATGCGTAGATTTCTAGGATTGCTTGCTCTTGTGTTGGGGGCGCTTTTTTATAGCGGTTGCAGCGGTGCGGATCCGAAAATCTCCTTCAAGCCGCCCGAATACGTCGAGGAGATGCCCGCGCGCGAGGTGGAAGAGAGCTTTGGAAATACGGGCAGTCTCTTTGGGCAAGGGGATAATCCCCTCTTCTCCGATCGTCGCGCGATGAAGCTCAATGATTTGGTTACCATTGTCATCAACGAGAGCACCACCGCGAGCAGCACGGGGAATAAAAGCCTCAATGAGACCTCCAACTCCAACCTCACCGCTCCTTCGCTCACCTACAACGGCTCAAGCGAGGGAATCAACAACGTAGTGAATAACCTAAACAGCCTCACCTCCTTTGGGCTCTCCAAGGGGGCTAGCACCTCGACGTATAATGGCACAGGTTCGCAAAATCGTCAGGAGAATTTCCGCGCCACCATATCCGCACGGATTATCAAAGTAATGGATAATGGCAACTATTTCATTGAGGGCGGGCGCGAGATTCTTATTAACGGCGAGAAGCAGATCATGCGCCTCACAGGCGTGATCCGCCCCTATGACATCGGACGCAACAACACCATCGACTCAAAATATATCGCCGATGCGCGCATTATGTATGAGACCCAAGGCGAGATTAAGCGTAGCACGGAAAAGGGCTGGGCGACCAAGGCGTTAGAGGCGATTTTCCCTTTCTAATTGCGCGTGAAGCGTAACAGAGCGGGAATCTACTTGGAATGAGCGCGAGATTCCCGCCCTCATTCTCCATCTTAAAGGAGCGTTAAGTTTGGAAAAAATAGCCGTGATTCCCGCGCGGGGCGGGAGCAAGAGGATTTTGCGTAAAAATATTAAAGATTTCGCAGGCAAGCCCATGATCGCTCACGCCATAGGAATCGCGAAAAGCGCGGGGATTTTTGGGCGAATTATTGTCTCAAGCGATGATGTGGAGATTGCAGAAGTTGCAAAAAATTACGGAGCGGAAGTTCCATTTATGCGTCCAAGCGAGCTAAGCGATGATTTTTGCGCGACGATTCCCGTCATCAGACACGCGATTAGTGTCCTAAAAATCCGCGAGGAAGACGCCGTTTGCTGCATCTATCCTACCGCGGTGTTGCTTACGCCACAGACGCTCACAGAGGCGGCAAAAAAGCTTGAGAGCACGCAAGGCTACCTCTTTGGCGCGGTGGCGTATGATTACCCGCCTCAGCGAAGCTTCACTTTGCGCGCGGATTCCCCGAGCATGCTTTTTTCTGAGCATTTCAATACCCGTTCGCAGGATTTAGAGCCCATTTTCCACGACGCGGGGCAATTTTACTTCGCACGTGCGAAGAATTGGCAAGAGCAGGATAATATCTTCGCCCCGCCTTCAAAGGCAATCAAACTCCCGCAAAAAAGGGTGCAAGACATCGACACGATGGAAGATTTTGAGCTTGCACTTTTGAAATATCGCCTGTTGGAATCCTCTTGAAAAACGCGCTCATTTTTACCGAATATGGCGCACAAATCGGGCTTGGACACCTGCGTCGCTGTGAAGCTCTGAAAGAAAAGCTTGCAGAGGCGGGCTTTAGCGTAGAGATCCGCGCAAATACCGACCCGCGGAGCTGTGATTTAGCGGGCGTGGATTTGGGGGTAATCGATTCCTATCTTTTGCCGCTGGAATCGTATGAGTGGCTCGCTAGGCGCGCTAAAGTCGCCCTATTTTTCGATGATACGCTGCGGCTGGATTACCCAAGCGGAATCGTGTTAAATGGCGCAATCGGCGCGGAAAATCTCCCCTATACGCCTAAAAAAGGGCGCATTTTGTGGCTTGGTGCGCGGTATATATTGATTGCAAATACCTTTTGCTCTCCCCTTTCGCGCGCGATTCCTGCGCTGCCTAAGCGATTGCTCATCACGCTAGGCGGGAGCAAAAAAGCACAGGAGTTGCAAGAATCGCTCACACAGGCTATTTGCGCGCATTACAAAGAGCTAGAGATTTTGCAAATCGACCCCACTCTTGACGCGCAGGGCATTAGCGAGGTTATGCGGAGGGCTGATATGGCACTTAGTGCAAGTGGCGGGACGCTCAACGAGCTAGCCGCCTGCGCTGTGCCGACGATTGCCTTGCTCCTAGCGGAGAATCAGCGCACCTTACGTTTGGGATATTTAGAGAAAGAGGCGGTAATAAGTGCGGATTCAAGCGATTATGCAAGCATTTTTAGCGCGCTAGAGCTTCTGCATAGCCCAAATGAGCGCGCGCGATTGTCAAAAAATATGCAAAAAATAATAAAAGAGGTCTCATGGAAGCGACACTGCGAGATGATTTTAGAGCTCCTCTCCTAACGTTGCGCTCTTTTGTGCGCCTAAAGAGCGAGGAATCAGAGATAATACGAAGCTGGCGCAATGATGAGCGCACACGGCGATGGCTCTACCAAAATAGCGAGATTGACGCGCTGGAACACGCACGCTTCATGCGCACGTTGCAAAGCGCGACGACCAAAGGATATTGGCTCGCATTTAAGGCGGATTCCCCGCTTGGAGTGGTCTCGCTTACGCAATTTAGCTCCGCGCATAAACGCGCCTATTTAGGGATCTATACCGACCCAAACAGGCAGGGTGAGGGGCTTGGGAAAGGGCTTATGGAGGCTTTGATATGGCTTGCATTTGAGCAATTTTCTCTGCACGCCCTGCGTCTTGAGGTGCTTGAGGCAAACACCCCTGCCCTGCGCCTTTATGAGGGGCTTGGATTTGTGCGCGAGGGGATTTTGCGCGATTATCTCCTGCGTGATGAGGCGTATCATGACGTAATTATCATGAGTCTAATCAATCCAAAAAGCCCCGATTTGGGCTCTGATTCCCGCACGGGAATCGCACAAACCTCGGGAATCTAATCCTACAAGGAGCACGCTATGAATCTACCCACTCCGCTCGTCATTGCCGAGCTCTCAGCCAATCACAATCAGGATAAATCTCTTGCGCTTAAAAGCATTAAAGCCGCGCAGGAATCGGGTGCAAATGCAATCAAGCTCCAGACCTACACGCCCGATACTTTAACGCTTGATTGCGCAAAGCCCTATTTTCAGATTAAAAACGGCTCGCTGTGGGACGGAGAGACGCTCTATGAGCTCTATTCACGCGCTTATACACCTTGGGAGTGGCATGAGGAGCTCTTCTCTTATGCACGCTCGCTCTCTCTTGTGTGCTTCTCCACGCCCTTTGATTTTAGCGCGGTGGATTTTCTTGAGAGCCTTGATAATCCCATCTACAAAATCGCCTCTTTTGAGATTAACGACACCCCGCTAATTAGCTATGCTGCGCGCCTTCATAAGCCCATGATTCTATCCACGGGGATCGCCACGCTAGAGGAGATTGAGCGAGCCATAGAAGCGTGTAAAAGTGTCGGGAATCACGACATCACGCTGCTTGTATGCACCAGCTCCTACCCTGCGCCGCTAGAAGAGGCGAATTTGGCTCGGATTCCCACACTTAGGGAGCATTTTGGAGTTAAAGTGGGACTTAGCGATCATACTGAGGGCGTGATTGCACCGATGATTGCGACCGCTCTTGGCGCGAGCGTGATTGAGAAGCACTTCATTTTGGATCGCTCGCTCGGAGGTCCGGATAGTGCTTTTAGCCTCGAGCCGCAGGAGTTTAGGGAGATGTGCGAGATGATTCGCTCCACAACTTGTGCGCTGGGAAGCGGCGAGATAACAATCAGCAAAAAGGTGGAAAATTCAAAAATTTTTAAGCGAAGCCTCTTTGTCTGCGAAGAGATCAAAAAGGGCG
Organism: uncultured Wolinella sp.; assembly: GCA_963540505.1. Lineage (GTDB taxonomy): Bacteria > Campylobacterota > Campylobacteria > Campylobacterales > Helicobacteraceae > Wolinella. Next base: position 274,116 of record CAUTMV010000001.1, on the reverse strand, counting down.
AGCCTTTCACCGCTAAGAATCTGCGCTCAATCCGCCCTGCACACGGACTGGAGCCACGATTTTTACCCGAGATTTTAGGCAAAAATGCCACGCAGGACATTGAGCGGGGCGAGCCGCTCAAATGGAGCATGATCGAGGGATTCTCGCACTAGTGGATTCTCGTGCGCAACACCAAGGAATCGGGAGTGCAAAATCCGCGAGGAATCGCCCCGATTCCCGCACAGCTCGGTCATGTCAGCGAATGTTTTGAAATTATGCTTGCAATGTATATAATTCACACTTTAAAGCCTTTTTAAGGGGCTTTAATTCACTTCTTCAAAGGAATCGATGATGTTAGTAGAGACGCGAGGAAATGATTCTCACAAGCCCAAAGAGGTCGGCTTTGAAGAGGCGATTTTAGCCCCTCATGCGAGCTTTGGCGGACTTTATGCCCCCGCGACGCTCCCTGTGCTCGGGGATAGCACGAGGAATCGGCTCAAAAACCTCTCCTATACAGAGCTTGCTAGAGAGATTTTCGCACTTTTAGAAATTAGGCTAGAGGAATCGGCTCTTAGCGAAGCACTCGCGCTCTACTCGCGTTTTGATGATCCAAACACCCCCGCACCTCTAGTAAAAATCGCGCAAGATTTGTGGATTTTGGAGCTTTATCACGGCGCAAGTCGCGCATTTAAGGATATGGCACTGCAGCCCTTTGGTCGCATACTCTCCCGTCTTGCGCAGGCGCGAAACGAGCAGTATCTAATCCTTGCGGCAACCAGCGGAGATACGGGACCTGCGACACTGGAGAGCTTTGCAGAGCAGGAGAATATCCAAGTAGTCTGCCTCTATCCGCAGGGCGGAACAAGCGATGTGCAACGCCTCCAAATGACAACACAGCGCGCAAAAAATCTAAAAATACTCGGAATCCACGGCAATTTTGATGATGCGCAAGGCGCGCTTAAGGCGTTGCTTAATGATACGGATTTTAAGGAACAGCTAAAAAAGCGCGGAATCAAGCTCTCTGCGGCGAATTCAGTCAATTTCGGTCGGATCGCTTTTCAGATTATCTACCACGCTTATGCCTCGCTCCGCGCGCCAAAAACCATCGATATTATCGTGCCAAGCGGCAATTTTGGCAACGCACTCGGGGCATTTTATGCGAAGCTTATGGGCTTTAATATCGACAAAATCTGTATCGCAAGCAACGCAAATAATATCCTCACTGAGCTCATCACAACGGGAATCTACGACATTAAAGACAAGCAGCTCAAAAAGACCGCTTCGCCTGCGATGGACATTCTAAAAAGCTCCAACGTCGAACGCGTGCTTTTTGCACTTTTTGGAGCGCGCCGCACCAAAGAGCTTATGGAATCGCTCGAGCAAACTAAGTGCTACAAGCTCGATTCCGCTGAGCTTGCGAAGCTTCAGGAGCACTTTTTGGCATTTAGCTGCGAGGATAAAGAGTGCGAGGCGATCATCGCAAAATACGCTAAAAATGGCTATCTGCTTGATCCGCATACGGCTACGGGAATCAAGGCTTATGAAGCTCTGCGTAAGCGCGATACGCTCAAAATCCTCTGCTCCACAGCCGAATGGACAAAATTCGCCCCCACGGTCGCACGCGCCCTTGGAGCGGGAAATCTAAAGGACATGGAAGCGTTGGATTTTGTCAAAAAAGCGCAGAAAAGCTCGATTCCTCGCTCAATTAGCGCGCTTTTTGAAAAAGAGGAGCGGCACAAGGAAGTAATCCACAAAGAGGCGATTAAAGAGCGCATTTTAGAGTGGCTTGGCTCTTAACCTCTCCACAGCTGCGCTATGCTAGAATTTCGCCCAAATTTTTAAGCCAAATTAGGAGTGTAAGCTTTGAGAACACATCTAAACACCGAGCTAAATGAAGCAAACATCGGGGAAGAGGTTACGCTGTGCGGCTGGTGCAACACCTATCGCGATCATGGGGGCGTGATTTTTATCGATTTGCGCGATAAAAGCGGGATTATTCAGCTCGTCTCTGACCCAGAAGATAGCAAAAATGCCCATGCCAACGCGAGAATCGTGCGCGATGAATTCGTCCTCATCGCTAAGGGCAAGGTGCGTCCTAGGGGCGCGGGGCTTGAGAATCCCAAGCTAAAAACGGGGAAAATCGAAGTCATCTTAAGCGAGCTCATCATCGAAAACAAAAGCCAAACGCCCCCTATTGTCATCGGAGATGAGAGCGTGGGCGAGGATTTGCGCCTAAAGTATCGATTCCTAGATTTGCGTAATCCACGTGCTTATGAGACCTTTGCGTTAAGAAGTAAAGCCGCGATTGCAGCGAGAAATTCGCTCGCAGGAATGGGATTTTTGGAGGTTGAGACACCGATTCTAACTAAAGCCACTCCCGAGGGTGCACGCGATTACCTTGTCCCTAGCCGCGTGCATGCGGGCGAATTTTACGCCCTGCCCCAGTCACCACAGCTTTTCAAACAGCTACTCATGATTTCCGGATTTGATCGCTATTTTCAGATTGCAAAGTGCTTCAGAGATGAAGATTTGCGCGCGGATAGACAGCCGGAATTTACGCAAATTGACGTGGAGATGAGCTTTTGTGAGCAAGAAGATGTGATGAGGGTCGCTGAGAAACTTTTAGGCGATATTTTTGGCGCGTGCGGGCACAAAATCCCCGAGCGATTCCCGCAGATGCCCTACCAAAGGGCGATGGAGGATTATGGCTCAGACAAACCCGATCTGCGCTTTAGCATGCCTTTGGTGGAAGTAATCGATCTTTTTGCCGATTCCAATAATGAGATTTTCTCAAAAATCGCAAGTGACCCCAAGAAAAACCGCTTCAAAGCGTTGAAAGTCGATGGTGGAGATCGCTTCTTTACGCGCAAAACACTCGGGAATCTCGAAGATTTTGTCCGCAAATTCGGCGCAGCGGGGCTTGCGTATATTCAGATTAAAGAGGAAGGTGCAAAAGGGCCGCTTGTGAAGTTTATGAGCGAGGATTCCCTTAAAAAGCTTTTAGAACGGCTTGCGCCCAAGGTGGGCGATATTATCTTCTTTGGTGCGGGCGAGAAGAAGATAGTATGGGATTATATGGGGCGATTGCGCCTTGAAGTCGCACGCCAGATGGGAATGATTGATGAGAATCAGCTCTGCTTCCTTTGGGTGGTGGATTTCCCCATGTTTGAGCGTGATGAAGGGCGAGTTAAGGCGTTGCATCACCCATTCACGCGTCCAAAAGACCTTGACAAAGAGGATATTGAAGAGATTAGCTCAATTGCCTATGATGTGGTGCTCAATGGCATTGAGCTTGGCGGTGGCAGTATTCGTATCCATCAAGAGGAGCTTCAAAAGCGCGTCTTTGCGCTACTAGGGATCAGCGAGCAAGAGGCAAATGACAAATTTGACTTTCTCCTTGAGGCACTGAAATTCGGCGCACCTCCGCACGGGGGAATCGCGATCGGTTTTGACCGCCTGATTATGCTCCTTACCAAATCGCCCAGCATTCGCGACGTAATTGCATTCCCCAAAACGCAAAAGGCGACATGTCCGCTCACAAACGCGCCCAGCCCCGTGGGAATCGAGCAACTACGCGAGCTGCATATCCGCCTTAAAGATAAATCTTAAAATAAGGAAAAATTATGAAAAAGCTTTTTCTCATTATCGGCGCGCCCGGAAGTGGCAAGACCACTGATGCGGAGCTGATTGCAAAAAACAATCCCGAAAATATGGTGCATTACTCCACAGGCGAGCTCTTACGTGCGGAAGTCGCAAGCGGCAGCGAGCAGGGCAAGATTATCGATAGCTTCACAAGTCGCGGGAATCTCGTCCCGCTTGAAATTGTTGTGGGGACGATTATTAATGCAATCAAAAGCGCACCCAAGGAGGTAATCCTCATTGATGGCTATCCTAGGAGCATAGAGCAAATGGAGGAGCTGGATAAACACCTGCGAGAGGAATCAAGCGTGCGGCTCACAAGCGTCATTGAAGTGGTCGTGAGCGAGCAAGTCGCGCGTGAGCGGGTGCTCGGGCGTGCGCGCGGAGCTGATGATAATGCCGAAGTGTTCAAAAACCGCATGGAGGTCTACACAACGCCGCTTCCTGCGATTGAGAAGTTTTACGCCGCGCAGGGCGTCTTGCATAAAATTAACGGAGAGCGCACGATTGAAGCGATCGTAAGCGAAATGGAGAGTTTCATCAAGGGAAAGCTCTAAATCGGGTTCCAATTCCCGCAAAAGTGCGGGAAGGCGCAACCTCAAAGCAGCCAAACGCCCTTTTGCGTCGCTCGCTTTAAATATGTAACAAAATTCAAAATTAAGGAAGCAAAATGAATATCGAAAAAATCAGTTACGGAGAGAATCCAGAGAAGCTAAACGCGGTTATTGAGATTCCCTACGGATCCAATATCAAATACGAAATCGACAAAGATAGCGGTGCGGTGGTCGTTGATCGCGTGATGTATAGCGCGGTATTTTACCCCGCAAATTACGGCTTTATCCCCCACACACTCGCAGATGATGGCGATCCAGCCGATGTTTTGGTGCTCAACGAATATCCACTCCAAGCGGGGAGTGTCATCAAATGCCGACTAATCGGTGTGCTCGTGATGGAAGATGAAGCGGGCATGGATGAAAAGCTCCTCGCTGTGCCCGTGAGTAAAATCGACCCGCGCTTTGAGGGAATCGCAAGCTATCAAGACCTGCCCAAAATTACGCTTGATCGGATTAAAAATTTCTTTGAAACTTACAAAATGCTTGAGCCCAACAAATGGGTGCGCGTGAAGGAGTTCAAAGACAAAAACGAGGCGAGCGCGCTACTCAATAAAGCAATCGCCGCATATAAAGGATAAGTGGCTGATGTTAAGATTCCCGCGAGGGTGAGTGTATGACGCCAGCCCTGCTCATTGGCATTCCTGCGTTTTTTGCCCTGCTTATGCCACTTTTTGCACTCATGAAAAATATTGAGCCGCGCTTTTTGGTGGTGCTTTTTTGCCTATTTTTGCTGCTTTTTCCGCTTGGAATGCTAGATGACCTACAAGAGGGCGGGGTCATAATCCAGAGAATCCGACTGTTTTTTCTCTTTAATTTTACCTTTAGCATGGGATTCCTCGAGCTTCTGTTTGTTGCGCTTTTTTCGCTAATCGCCCTCATCATCGCCATGTATGGCATTTCCACACAGCCAAGCACCACCACACCTAAAGAGGAGCTCTATCAATCCATCGCATTCCTCTTCGCGCTTTCAGGCAGTTTTGGCATGCTACTCTCAAATGACATCGGGAATCTGCTCCTTTTTTGCCTTTGCACCGATTTTGCCCTATATATTTTGATTAAAAAAGCCCTAAACACACAAAATCTAAAGCATATATATCTACGCTCAAACGCCATATCCGCGCTATTTATGATTTTAGGAGTCATCACGCTTTATCTGCTTTTGGGCGAGACAAATATGTATTATTTTGCCCAAAAGCTACCTGCAGCTAATGGGGCGGGAATCTACCTCGCCGCAGGCTTCCTGCTCCTCTCATTTGCAATTAAAAGCGAGCTTTTTCCCTTCAATCTCTGGGTCGCGCCCGTGTATGAAAACGGCGATATGCACCATATCACGCTCTTTACCGCGATCACGACCAAAGCCCATTTCATCGCACTAATCCAGCTTTTGGGGATTTTCTTCACACTCTCGCCTCTTTTTGGACACGCACTCATCGCAATCGGGGGAATCAGCATGCTTTTGGCTAGCCTCACCATGCTACTCAAGGAGGATTCCCTCAGGCGCATTCTCGCCCGCTCCGGGGTCGTGCAGATAGGACTTATCACGATGACGCTCGGGTTTAATCTCGCAAAACTGAACGAAGGCGTTTTCTTCTACCTCATCAACCACTCCCTTGCTTTCGCGCTCATCTATCTGAGTGTCGGATACCTCATGCGATCCCTTGGGAGCGATAGGCTGAGCACACTTCGCGGCTGCGCGCTCTCCATGCCTGTCAGCGCGCTGTTTTTTACGCTCGGCGCGATGTCTCTTGTCGGATTCCCGCCCTTTTTGGGCTTTTTGAGCAAGCTCTTAATCCTCAAGGGCTTTGCGGATTATCAGCTTTTCCTCCCGATTCTTGCAATTTTCATCGCCTCGCTTTGTGAGAGCGTGCTCTATTTGCGGATTATTTCAATCCTCTATGCGCATAAAGCCGCCACAGCGACACCCAACACGCCAAATCTCACCCATCTTCCCATGATTATTTTAGGGGCGATTCTCTTGGTGCTAGGATTTATCCCCTCGATTTTATTCCTGCTTGTCGGGGGCGGCGCAGAGGAGTTTATGCAGGGCAAAATCCTCCTTCCTACGGGAATCAAGGCGTTCCAATGAATATCCAGCTCCTGCTGCTTCCCTTTTTTATCGCCTTTGCGCTTACCTCGCTACCCATACTCGGACGCTCCAGAGAGATCATCGCAATCCTCTTCTCCTGTGTCCCTCTGTTTATCATCATTGCCCTATTTAACGAAGGAAACGAGCTGCTTTATCATTATGAAATTTCCCAAAACACTACCATCTCTTTTGGCTTCAAATTTGACGCGATTTCGGTGTTTTTTGGGCTGCTCATCTCGCTGTGCGCGCCCCTTGTGCTGTTTTTTGTCCATGCACAGAGGCTAAGCGAGCGATTCCTCACGCGCTTTTACGCCCTTTTTTACCTGCTTTTAGGCGGCATGCTGCTTTTGCTCTTCTCCGGAGATTTCATCACGTTTCTCGTAGGCAAGGAGATTATCAGCTACACAAGCTACTTTCTTTTCATGCTGAGCACACGGGGGAAAGGGCGCGCACTAGGCTATTTCCTCATTGTCTCGATCCTCTCGGGTATGACGTTATTTTTAAGCGCGCTGATATTTTATTCATACTCCGGGAGCTTCCTCTTCTCGCACAATGAGCTGCTTTTTAAAGATTTTGATCCGCGTGTGCAAATCACGCTGCTTGCGCTTCTAGGCTTTACCTTTTCGGCACGTCCCTTGCTATTTTTGTTGAGTTCGCAAACCATGCAACTTTTCGCGAGCCGCTCGCTCCCTATCGCACTCTTTTTGCTCATTGTCCTAACCAAATTACCCCTCTATGGACTATTCTTTTTTGGCTTTTTCTTCGTCTTCGGACACTCCGATTCCTCGTATGAGATCGCGCAAAATTACCCCTATTTTCTCTCTCTTCTCGGAGGATTTATGCTCTTTGTGGGGTATTTTCGCATCTACAAAGCACCAAGCAGCCCCCTTTTATTTCCGCTTCTTGCCTTCAGCGAAGGAGGCTACCTTATTATCGCTCTCTCTGTGCTTTCAGAGGATCTGCTCACAAGCTTCATACTCTTATCAATCAGCCAATGCCTCTGCCTCGCTCTACTCTACGCCCTGTGGTTTTACGCCCCCTCTAAAAACTGCTCCGCCACGCCACCGCGAACGCTTTTTACCCTGATTGCGCTTCTAGGCTTGGTCGGATTCCCGCCCTTTTTGGGCTTTGGCTCCAAAATCGCACTCATCGAATCGCTCCTAGAGTTGCACTTCCCCTCTATTGCGCTCATGCTTGCTTGTAGCTATCTGAGTGGGCTGTGGATTCTCATCAAAAACCTCTGCATTTTTAAAGAAAACTCTATCAAATTGCCCCACATCATCGCGATTTTCCTATTTGCATTGCTCCTTTTTGTGAGCCTATCTCCGCAAATACAATACCTCATCATCCGAGAAATCTTTGATGGAATCAGCTGGCTCTCCCTCTCGTGGGGCGATTTGAAGCTCTTCTCGCTCCTAACGCACCATGTGATCCCCTATGTAGGAATCATCTCCGTCGCTGCTCTGGCAAGCAGGGGAGTGTGGCACGGTCTCAAATGCCGCTAAAGCCGCTGGATAGCACCTCGCGCAATATCTGCTCCACCTCGCGCGGATTGGATTTTGAGATGAAACCATCGGCGTTGAGCTTCTGCGCCATATTTTTATTGGAATCGCCACTCATTGAGGAATTCACAATGATAGGAATATGCCGTGTGAGCGCATTGGCTTTGAGCTGCTTAATGACTTCAAACCCCGAAGTCTCCGGCATCTCAAGATCCGTAATCACCGCGCCCACCTCGCTAGCCACCTCATCGTTTCCAAAAATGTAATCAAGCAAAAGCTTGCCATTAGGGAAGTCGTGGTGCATGACGCCAAGCTGATCGAGGATATTTTGCATCATCTTCATCGAGCTTGGGGAATCCTCAGCCAAAAGCACCATCTTATCCGTATCAATCGCGCGCACACTCTTTAGTTCATCTTCCTTCTGACTCTCAAGATGCGGGAACACATCAACCAGCATGCGCTCCACATCGACGATCTGCACGAGCTTCCCATCATCATAATTGACCGTCGCGGTCACCTTGCCATATCCGATACCCTGACCGCCCGCTTGCGTTACGGCACTCCATTTGCGGCTGATAATCTCTTTCACCGCATAGATTCGCACACCCACGACAAAATCCGAAAAATCACACACGGCAACGACGATTCTATCTCCGGGAATCGTATATTCGGAAAGATCATCCCACAATCTCCCGCTCCCGGCAAATATCCACCGCCTCATATCAAGCAAGGGAATCGTCTCGCCACGAACACTCATGAATCCCGTCATGACGCCATTACTCGACCCCTCCGTCTGAGAAATCTGATCGTTATACATGATAATCTCACGCACCTTAAAGACATTCGTCGCGTAGATGGGTCCTTCAGGCTCAAGCTCAAAGCAGAAAAATTGCACCTCATTATTGAGATACAACGAGGTAGTTTGATCGATGTCTAGCATGCTACAACCTTATTTTGCGCTGAATGGGTTTTGATCTGTCCAGATTATACCCAAATAACTTTACAAGCCTCTCTAAGCTATAATCGCGCCCCAAATCACGATAAAAGTGCCGCCATGAATCACGAGATTTACCTGCAAAACATCGCCCTGCTCACGCGTTACGCACACGCCTATTATGTGCTTGATTCCCCGATAGCAACCGATGAGGAGTATGATCGCCTCTATCGCACGGTGCTTGAATTTGAGCGCGCAAATCCCACGCTCATTGCGCCCGATTCTCCCACACAGCGCGTGGGCGGCGCACCTTTGGAATCCTTTAGCAAAGCTTCGCACATCGAGCGGATGTGGAGTTTAGAGGATCTTTTTAATCATCAAAAGTTAGAAGCGTGGTGTGAGCGCATTTTTAAACACTTTCCAAGCGCGATTTTTGTGTGTGATCCGAAGTTTGATGGAGCGAGCCTCAATCTCCTTTACCAAGGGGGCAACCTCGTGCAGGCGGGCACGCGCGGAGATGGCTTCATCGGCGAAGATGTGACGCAAAATGCCCGCACGATTCCGAGCATTCCCCTTAAGATTCCCGTGCAAGAGCGTATTGAGATCCGAGGCGAAGTCGTCATTTTGAAAGAGGATTTTCTCGCACTCAACGCCCAAAGAATCGCGCAAAATCTCTCGCCCTTTGCAAACCCAAGAAACGCCGCAGCAGGGAGCTTACGCCAGCTTGATCCACTCATTACCGCAGAGAGGAAGCTCCGTTTTATCCCGTGGGGAATCGGCGCGTGGGAGGCAAAAAGGGGTAGCTTTTTTAGAGCGATGGAGCACCTTAATGATTTTGGATTTGCCTCCGTGCTTGAGCGCGTGAAATGCCGCAATGCAGAGGAGATCAGGCATGCCTATACGCAGCTACACCACGTGCGAGAATCGCTCCCTGTCCTGCTTGATGGCATGGTGATTCGTGTCGATGATTTTGCGCAGCAAGAGGAGCTTGGCTACACGATCAAAGCTCCGAGATTTGCGTGTGCGTATAAATTCCCGGCACTGGAAAAGAGCGCGAAACTGCTTGGAATCTCCCTGCAAGTGGGGCGCAGCGGAGTGATTACGCCTGTGGCAAACCTTGAGAGCGTGGAGATTGAGGGCGCGATGATTTCGCGCGCGACGCTGCATAATTTTGACGAGATTGCGCGGCTTGATATTCGTATCGGCGATGTTGTGAATGTGATTCGCAGCGGCGATGTGATTCCTAAAATCATCCACGCCTTTAAAGAGCGACGCGATGGGAGCGAACAGCCAATCGTGCCGCCTCATAGCTGCCCTGAATGCGGCGAAGAACTCCTTGTGGAATCGGTGCTTTTAAAGTGCCAAAACCTCAACTGCCCCGCGCGGCTTATTAATTCGCTCATTCATTTTGCAAGCAAAAAAGCCCTAAATATCGAAGGTCTAGGGGGTAAAATCATCGAGCAGCTCTTTAAAGCCGGGCAAATTAAGGAGTTTGCCGATATTTTCGCCCTCACAGAGGAATCGCTCCTCATGCTGGAGGGCTTTAAAGAGAAAAAGGCGCGGAATATTCTCGCAAGCATTGAGGCGATTAAAGGGTGTGAGCTGTGGCGTTTTATTAACGCTTTGGGAATCGAGCACATTGGCGAGGGTGCGTCAAAAAAGCTCGCCAACGCCTTTGGGATGGCGTTTTATCAAAAAAGCGCAGAAGAGATTGCCGCGCTGGAGGGCTTTGGAAGCGAAATGGCAAATTCACTCACGGAGTTTTCACACGTCAATCATGATGAAATTGCAAAGCTCCTAAAGCTCATCGCCCCGCGCGCATCATCGATGCAGAGGCTTGATTTGCCTTTGCGCGAGAAAACATTCGTCATCACGGGCACGCTCTCACGCCCGCGCGAAGAGATCGCCGCGTATCTTGAATCTTTGGGCGCAAAAGTCAGCTCGAACGTCTCAAAAAAGAGCGATTTCGTGCTCTATGGAGAAAACGCAGGAAGCAAGCTAGAAAAAGCGCGAGAGCTTGGGATTGCCTGCATTAACGAGGAAGAATTAGACGCGCTGCTAAAAACATAGGAATCGCGCAAGATGGGGAATCTCGCCCTCGTCTTGTTTGCAAGAATCCGCCTGTTTTGCTAGCGAAAGAGCATAAAAACTTTATAAAACATTACTCCAACAAGCAGTAAAAACGCGATGAAAACATACTCCATCTAGTGCTCCAAAAATTTCTCGTCCATAAAACTGCCCGCGTGAATGCGCATAAACGCACTTTTTAGCGAGACGAAAAAGTCCGGGATTTCCGCCTCGATTCTCTGCAACATCTGCTTGGTCGCCGCGCGCGCATAGGGCGGTTTGTCATGCTGGGCGGGGCAGTTGCACAGCGGCGTTTGCAGCTCGTTTTTTTTCACAAAATCCGCTATCTGCCGCTCTCGCAGCCAAATAAGCGGGCGAATCACAAGCAGATTATTATCCGCGCGATAGATCGGCGGCATAGAGCGCACTGCGCCGTTGTAGCTAAAATTCATAAAAAAGCTCTCCGCCGCATCATCAAGATGATGTCCAAGCGCAAGCTTGTTAAAGCCCCCCTCAAGGGCTTTGGAATAGAGCGCGCCGCGCCGCATACGCGAACAAAAGCTGCAATGTGAGCTGTTTTCGCGTCGCTTCTCTTCTAAAACCTCCATGATGTTGGTGCGAAAAATCTCGTGCGGGATCGCATTTTGCGCGCAATATTCTGAAAGATAGCCAAAATCCTCGCCGATTCCATAATCCACCGTGAGGGCTTTAAACTCAAAACTAAAGGGCGCGTGTCGCTGTAATCGCGCCAAAAGCGTCGCTAAAAGCAGGGAATCCTTCCCGCCGCTTAGCCCCACAAGCACCCTATCGCCCTCGGTGATGAGCCTAAAATGGGCGTTTGTCCTACCAAAAGTGCTAGTAATTCGCTTGCTAATCTCAATCATTCCTTGGATTCCCGGCTCGCATGACTTCGCGTGCCCTATTTTTGCAGGCACAAATCCTGCGCTACACTCACAGTCGCTCCAAAATGAGCTCTTCGCTAGTGATACTTTTATCGTATTTGACGATGATGACCTGCTCGCTCTCATTGACATACCACTCCAGCACGCCATCAATCTCAAGTAGCTTATTTAAGCGTTCGCGCGGATATTTAGGGAGGGAGAGATAGAGATTTTTCTGATGAGTAGGATTTTTCATACGCGCAATGAGCACAAGCCACGCCACGCAAAGCACGCTAATGGTGCAGGCAATGGAGAAAAGCCCGAAATTTTGATAAAAATAGCCGCCCGCTACGCCACCGATGAATGAGCCAAGATAGCCAAATGAGGTAAAGATTCCCATCGCCGCGCCCTTTTGATGAGCCTTCGCATAGCGACTGGCAAGACTCTGCATAATGGGCTCATGCGCGCTAAATCCGATAAAAAACAGCATCACGCCCGTGATAAAAACCGCCTCATTGCTGCTCACCATGCAAAGATAAGAGAGCATGAAAAGCGCGATCCCAAAGAGCAATACGCCCTTAAAATGCCCGCGCTTCTCCGCTACAATCGCCGCGGGAGCCATCGCCGCCACACCCACAATCGCCGCAGGGATATAGACCTGCCACAGCTCGCTTTTCTCAAATCCCATGCCCTTCACTAATGCAAGAGGAATCATCAAAAACGCCAACGTCATGAAAGATTTTTGCAAAAAATTCGTGAGATTCATGAGCTGCAGATTCCTATCCCTAATCACTTCGCGCCACGAGCTCTTTTTAGCTTCAAAAGAGTAGCTCACCACGGGCGCTTCAGGGACATTGACAAAAAGCACCGCCATCGCGCCAAGAGCCAACAGTGCCGTGAGCCAAAAGAGCTTATCCATGCCAAAAATGCTGCTAATGATAGGACCCAAAATCATCGCCAGCGTGAAGCTCATGGAGATCGTCGCGCCCATGATTGCCATGGCTTTGGTGCGCCGCTCCTCTTTGACCAAATCCGCAATCATCGCGCTTACCACGCCGCCAATCGCCCCTGCCCCCTGCAGGAATCGCCCCATAATCAGCCATTCGATACGCACACTCAGCGCACAAACCGCCGAGCCGATGATAAAGATTCCCAGCCCGATGAAAATTACCTTTTTGCGCCCGATTTGATCGCTCAAAAACCCAAAAGGAATCTGCAAAATCACCTGTGTAAGCGCGTATCCACCGATTGCAACGCCGATGAGCAGAGGATTCGCTCCCTCCATCTCCAGCGCATAGAGCGAAAGCACGGGCATGACGATAAAAAGCCCGAAGAATCGAAGAGCCAAAATTCCACTCAGAGGCAAGACCTGCTTCGTCATCAAAAACCTCATTATTCTCAAAAATTTATGTAAAAATTGCGGAATCTTAACCCATAACTCTATTTAAGGAGCTGAAGTTGAATCTGATTGTCGCCTCAGGAAATCAGGGCAAACTCCATGAAATATCAGAGATTTTCTCTCATCATCGCGTGATGAGCTTCAGAGAGTTTCTCGCGCCTTTTGAGATTATCGAAGATGGAAACAGCTTTCAGGAAAACGCCTTTATTAAGGCGCGTGCAATCGCAGAAAAGCTCCCGCCTCACATCATGCGCACCCATGTGATTTTAAGCGATGATAGCGGGCTTTGTGTGCCTATTTTAGGAGGTGCGCCGGGAATCTACAGTGCGCGCTATGCGGGGGAAAATGCTAGTGATGAAGAGAATAATAAGCGGCTTATCTGTGCGCTAAAAGAGCGAGGAATCGAGCGCACGAGTGCGTATTACGTCGCTGCGATTGCGATGATTTTCCGCGGAATGGAGTGGAGCACACACGGTTGGCTTCATGGCGAAGTCATCACGACCCCGCGCGGGAAGGAGGGGTTTGGCTATGATCCGCTGTTTATCCCTAAAGGATACGATATGAGCCTCGCGGAAATGGAGAAGGCGCAGAAAAATAAAATTTCTCATCGTTTTTGGGGGTTGAAGCGCGCTGAATTTCTCCTTGGCACGACTGCGATTCCGATAAAAAGCTTCATTAAAAATACAAGCAAAATGTGCTATCCTCGAGTGCTTTTACAACAAGAATCGGGAGTCGATCATGAATAGAGTGAAGCAGTTTGCGAGAATCGCTTGGATTTTGGGCGCGTTTTTGGTGCTTGGCTTAATGCCCTTGCACGCGGCTTCAAATCCTCGCGCATTTTCAAAATTCTTTGATGAAGTCATCAAAGGAGATCTCGCAGTCATCGGGAATACCGTGCTAGGCGAGCAGCAAGGCGCGCAGGCGCAATGCCCCGCGTCAAACACTAGAAATGGCGACATAGTGGCGAAACTTTTTGAAGAATCCAGCGCCACGCTCTCACTTCCTACGGGTTTTACAATCCGTAAAGCATTTCTTTACTGGCAGGGCACGACTGTGGAGCTTGCGAAGGCGAACGAAATCTATCTGCGTAGCCCAGGTAGCGCAACTTTTCAAAAAATCACTTCACAAAATAATAAATTCAACTATCATGAGATTACGCAGGAATCTAACGCACGCTACGCCTATCAAGGGGTCGCTGATGTGACACAATATGTAACCGGCGAAGGAATCTATACAATCAAAAATCTAAAAACCATGGAGGGTCAAGATAAGCCTCTCACAGATGAGAGCGGAGATTCCGGATATCACGGCGGTTGGGCTCTGGCCGTGGTGTATGAGAGTCCCGGTGAAGCGGTGAGGCAAATTATGCTTTATGACGGATTTAAGGAGATTAAGCCAAGCAAAACACAGAACACAGCGAAGGAGCAAATCGTCGTTGATGGCTTTAAGGTTCCTGATGAGCTCCCTCCGGATTCCCATCTCTATCTCTTTGTAGGGGGTGCAGATAAGCGTATCGGGAGTAGCGATCTTAAGGTCAGGTTTTTGCAAGATCATGAAGACCGCCCCTTAAGTAGCCCTCGCACAGGGTCGGTTAATCATATCTTTGACTCATACATCTCAGGTGAGCGCGAGCCGCAATGCACAAACAACCTAGGCACGGATATTCACCACTACAATATCGGCAGGAGCGGGGCGAACATCGTTAGAAGAAACTTTACAAAAAAGACGACTACACTTACCAGCTCCTATCGCCAGATTCCCGGCTTTCCTCAAAAGGTCGGCGATGTGTTCTATCCCGGATTCCTCGGATTTACGATTAATCGCATAGGGAATCTAGCACCAAATCTCTGCTATCTGGAGAACTTTGCCAAACGAAGACGCGCATCGGAGACCAGAACCAAAGTCTTTGCGGGTGAGATTGTGAAGACTTCCGTAACAGTTCTTAACAATGGAGAGCACTCCGGAACTGCGGAAAACCTTACAATCAAGCGTCTTAAGAGCGGGAATCATGCGCCTTTTACCTATGAGGCAAATACGTTAGGAATCGGTGCCACCCCTTCAAGTTTCATCGCGCAAACCGATAGTAGTGGCGATGATATGGCGGAAAATCTCTCTTCGTATCTTCGCTTTCGCCTAGGTAATGGGGCGAATGCGACAAAAGGCGGCTCTCTTGCGGGAAACAAAGAAGCCTATTTTACCTACACTGTTAGGCTTAACGATGATGCGCTTCTTCTTAATAGCTCCGGGGGCTACAAAGTCAGCTATACGAGCGGTTCTGGCTCGGTTGTAGATGAGATTTTGCCCCCATGCAACCCAAGCACCCACATCCTTGCCATCAAGCCCAAATCCCCTTCAGGAAGACCCAAGGTGCAGATCCTCGAATATGACAAGTCATGGAATCAAAGCGCAATCACGACCAAAGTCTCGGGGAAACCTATAAAGATAAAGTTCATGGTCGATCCGCGTATCGATGAAAACGAAGTTATTACGATTAAGAAAGTGGGAATCTACAGCTATGACTATGGCACAACGCCACAGTCTGTGATGAGCCTCTCTGCCACGGGAGATCCTAAACTCTCAAAAAACACACCCACTTTTGAGCCCCCACCCTTTATGATTGAGAGTGCTCACAGGCACCTAAGAATCCATGCTACACTGGCAGATGGGACACTAATCGTCTCTGATAGCTTCGCGGTTCGTCCCGAAAGCTTTGGCATCTCGGTCTCTCAACCGCCTAAAGCAGGGGAAGATTTTATCTTAACGATTTCTGCGCTCAATCACCAAGGCAACCCGACTCAAGGATATAACAACAACATCGGCTTTGTCCACACGGGAGATATCCATACCAGTGCGCCTCACCCCAGTATGGCACACGGTACAACGGGCTATCCTATCTATTCCGTATCGGTCGCCTATCATGATCCAAAATACCACGAGGGCGGCAAGCCCCGTTGCTTATCCGGGGCATTTACCCATAATGATGGCGATGATCTTAGTGTTATTCAAGCGGGAAGAGTCACCCCCAGACACTTCAAAGATGGTGTCCAGAGCATGAGAGTCTCTTACCCTTATACGGGAGTGATCCGAGTTGAAGTCAAAGAGATACCGGGAGCTCATTGGTCGGGGATCGATAGTACTGATGGCATAGGAGAAGAGCTTCCCTATATCCGCAGCTACTCTAAAGATATAGCGGTAGGGGCATATAAATTTGGCTTTAAAGATCTTACGCTTGTTTCCAAAACTAATGGCAATTTTACCTACTTTGAGAACCTTGATACGACCAATGATAAGCCTGATCTACTCAAGCTCTCTTATGTTTTTTATGCTGCGGATAAAAAGGGTAATAAGCTTGAGAATTACCGTCCGGACTGCTATGCTAAAAGTGTTGTCGCAACTTACGCATGGGATAGGGCTCTGCAAAACACCAATAACCTTAAAGTGTTTTATGCCGCACCCGACGGAACTATACAGGCAGAGTATTTGCAAGCGATTCCCAACCCCGATGATCCGAGCCAAAATATCACACCCATAAATTTTAGCTTTTTCATCAAAAGCACGAAGTTTGCAGACAGCGATTCTAGTCGGGATGGAACGCACAAGCTGCAAAGAGGCGAAGCAAAAGTGGAACTACCCCTAGGATTCTCCGCTTCTCGTGATAAGCCGGTCAATCCGATCCGATTAACCGATGCGAATCACAAGCTTAAGGTTAAGCTGGTTGAAGCAGGCGATCCATCGGTCTCTGCACGGGGAAGTGTCACAAGCAATCTCAACCTCATGTATGGACGCATTAATGCGATTAACTCTTCTTTGGATTCCCAAGCGAGTGTAGCGCGAGTCTATTATGAGGTCTATTGCAAGAGTGAAGGGGGCGTGAAATGCGAGGATTTCGGATTCCACGCGGAGAATCGGAGTGTGAATAGTGCCTACTGGTATCGGCGATTCCCCGATATAGATGAGCTGCCCGCCGTAAAGCTGCTTGCAAATAAAATAGAGAGCGAGCAGCCGCCCACAAGCATTACACTTGAAGAGACAGGGGACAAGAGGTATTACAAGCTTCAATTCTCCCCTGCAAAGGGTGCGACAAAGGTGCCTATACGAATTAAGCACGGCAATGGTGCGGACAAAATCCCTAGCTACCTCTACTTCCACCCTTATAAGCCCTATACGGAGAGTGCCTCTTTCACGAGCTTTAGCGTTTCGCGTCCTAACGATGGCACTGCAGGAGATGTGGGGATAGTGAAAACTGAGGATGTGCGCGACAAGAAGGGAGCTTCGCGCATTTCTCGCTAAATCTCGGAAATCACCCCAAAAACCGCCCCTCTACCCCCTTTATATGAGGGGCACGCGGGAATCGCTCCTTTATGCATATCGCCCTCGTGCATTACCCCTTCAAGCATCACTCTTTTGTGTAAAGAAAAGTGATCCCGTCTTCACTTCTTTCTTGAAACGCGCCCCATATACAGCCACAAGCCCCCAAGCAGCCCCAACATTAGAAGCGGCATGAGATAGGGACGCTCGGATATCGCCTCAAATAGCCTTATAAAAAGCTCGCCTGAAACATACCCGCCAACCCCAATCACAAGCCCCCAGAGAATCGAAGCCAAAGCGTTGTAGAAGTGGAATCGCACGGGGTTATATTTGCTAAAGCCAATCGCGATGGGAATGAGCGTCTTAATCCCGTAAATGTATTTCTGAACAAAAATAATCACATCGCCATAACGCTTCATCCAAAGGTGCGAGAGCGCGAGTTTGCGTCGCTGTTTGGCAAGATAGCGCATGACCTCGCTCTTTTGATACCGTGCGAGGTAAAAGAGCGTCAGATCGCCTAGGAAATTCGCCGTCGTCGCGACGATAATCGTCAGCGTGATGTCCATTTTGCCCGCATAAGAGAGGACGCTCGCAGCGACCAATCCGACAAATCCGCCTCCAAGCGAATAGAAAAATAGAAAAATATATCCATAGGTAGCGAGTGAATTGAGCGTCTCTTGCACGTGCGATTCCTTAAAAGGATAAAATTTCCCGCATTTTATCGAAAATCATTCTCATTCTAGGGCAATAAATGGAACACTCTTTGCTTTGATTCCCGCAAAAATGCAGAGACAAGGACGGAAATGCAGAGCGGATATTACAATTCAGTCGGTGGAATGGTGACGCAGTTTCATCGGCTTGATATGATTTCTCACAACCTCGCTAATGTTACTACAAATGGCTTCAAGCGCGATGATGTCGTGATTGGCGACTTTATGCGCCTTTATGAACAGCACAAAGAGGAGCTGCCACTTAGGAATCACACCAAAGAGGCGGCACGATTCCTCAATCGCTCCATGGATCGCGTGCCCTCAATCGTGGAGGAATATACCGATCGAAGCCTCGGCTCAATCACGCCTACGGAGGATCGCTTCAATTTTGCCCTGCAAAATGATAATGCCTATTTCATGATCGAAACCCCGGAGGGAATCCGCTACACACGCAACGGATCATTCACGCTCAATGAAAATGGGCGACTTGTTACCAAAGAGGGCTTTGCGGTGCTACCCCGCGAATATTTAGATGGTCCGCAGTATATTGATATTCCCGATGGTGTAGTGGTCGAAGCGGACAAAAATGGGAATCTCTATACTCGCACGCTCAATAATGAGGCACTGGGCGAGGTGATTCCTCTCGGGAATCTCGCCATTGCAAGCTTTGAGAATCCAAAGTATCTCAAAAAAATTGGCGCAAATCTTTACAAATATCCTGAAGAGCGACTCACAAACGATCGCACCATGCTTGAAAATAGCAAAACTGTATTGCAAGGATATGTAGAAAAGAGTAACGTCAATGCCGTATGGGAGATGACGGGGCTCATTGAGACCAATCGCCTTGTGGATATGTATTCAAAAGTGATGAAGTCCCACATGGATGACCTCAACTCTGATGCCATCAATAAACTCGCTATGAAAGCCTAAAGGATAACGCCATGATGAGATCTCTCTACACCGCCACCACAGGCATGCTTGGGCAGCAAATGCAAGTAGATGTGACAACCAACAACATCGCAAATGTCAATACCATCGGCTACAAAAAGCAGCGCGCGGAATTTGCCGATTTGTTTCATCAGGTAATGGAATACGCGGGCTCAAGCACCTCCGAGACGACGCTATCCCCTACGGGAATCGAGGTCGGACTGGGCGTGCGCCCTATCGCGATTACCAAAATATTCTCTCAGGGGAACTTCAAAGAGACGAGCAACAATCTTGACGTGGCAATCACAGGGAATGGATTCTTCCGTATTCAGTTGCCCGATGGCACGATCGCTTACACAAGGAATGGTGCATTTAAACTCAATGACGAAGGGGCTGTCGTAAATTCTGATGGCTATCGTCTGATTCCAGAGATTACGATTCCAGAAGATGCAACACAGATTAATATCGGTACAGATGGCACTGTATCGGTATTGCAGGGGAATCAAACACAGACCAACGTCATCGGGCAAATTGATATTGCAAATTTTATCAACCCCGCAGGATTGCACTCTCTAGGCGATAATCTCTATCTCAACACAAACGCATCAGGAGATCCCATCATCGACACTCCGGGACTTAATGGCTTTGGGCAGTTGCGACAAGGATTCGTCGAGCTAAGCAACGTCCAGCTAGTCGAAGAGATGACCGACCTCATCGTGGGACAGAGAGCCTATGAGGCGAACTCTAAGTCCATTCAGACCTCTGATTCTATGTTGCAGATTGTGAATTCACTCAAACGCTCCTAATCTAGGGCGGGAATCTAGCTAATTTTAAAGACGGTGGGATTAAGCGCTTTAGAGACAATCAGCACGCGCTCGCCCACAGCGGTATTCTGCGCCTCATCGCCACTCACGGCAACCTTAACGATCTCATTGCCTGAGAGCACACTTAGCACGCATAGCAGGTCGCTGTTCCGCTTCTCTAGCACCTCGCCGCTGAGGCGGAATTTCCCGCTCAAGCTTCCATCGCTAAAAACTTCGCTAGGTGCGCCATCACGCACGATTCTTCCCTGCACAATCTCAAGCACACGGCTGCTTAAGCGAAACACTTCGCTCAAATCATGGCTCACAAGTAGCGTCGTAACGCCAAAATGACGCTGGATTCGCAAAAGCTCCTCTTGAAGCTTCTGTCTCATCATGTGATCAAGCGCGCTCAAGGGCTCATCAAGAAGCAAAATCTTTGGTCGCCTAACCAGTGCCCTCGCAAGCGCAACACGCTGCTTCTGCCCGCCACTAAGTCGCTCGGGCAATTCAGCCTTCAGATTCCCAAGCTCCATCACTTCCAAAATCTCATCGATTCGATTCCTGTCTTTTCTATCCTCAAGTGCATAGCGCAGATTCCCCTCCACGCTTAGGTGCGGAAAGAGCGCGTAATTTTGAAAAACAAATCCCACGCGCCGCTTTTGAGGCGGGAGCGAAAACTTGTGCGCACTATCAAGCCACACCTCGCCCTCTACGGTAATCTTCCCCTCTTCCGGAGCCAAAAGCCCCGCTAAAATGCGCAAAATCGTCGTCTTACCCGCGCCACTTTTACCAAAAAGCGTAACAAACGCGCCACTTTCAATACTCTTATCCACCTCAAGGGTAATCGCCCCCTCGCTGCTGTTAAGCCTCTTTAACAAGCACATCTCAATCATGAAAAATTCGCCTTTACAAAACGTTTATTAATCGCATACACCATAATGAGAATCACAAAAGAGATTGCAAACAGTGTGAATGCGTATTGATGAGCCAGCGTGTAATTGAGCGCCTCAACCTCATCATAAATCGCGATACTCGCCACACGGGTCTTCTCGGGGATATTCCCACCCATCATCATCACCACGCCAAACTCCCCAATCGTATGGGAGAACGTGATGACCGCGCCCGTAAGGAGCGAGGGCTTCATATTAGGCAACATCACGCCAAAAACCGTGGCGATTTTGCTCTTTCCCAGCGTCCACGCCGCCTCGATATAGCTTTTAGGAATCGCGCTAAAGCCACTTTGCAGAGGATTGACCATAAAGGGCAAACTAAAAATCACCGAAGCAATCACAAGTCCTTCAAAAGAGAATACCAGCCGAATATCAAAAACCTGTGCCAGCCACGCACCAAAGGCATTTTTAGGGCTAAATGCCATGAGAAAATAAAATCCCAGCACACTGGGCGGGAGCACCAATGGAAGCGATACGACCGCTTCTAAAATGGGCTTAAAGCGACTTTTATTAAACGCAATAAAATATCCAAGAGGAATCCCGATACACAGCAAAATAAACGTCGTAACCCCCGCGAGCCTAAAGGTCAGGGACATCGTCGCAATAAAGCTCTCTTCCATTCACACCATCCTTAGGGAGATCTCATTGACTTTCACAAACCAACGCATAGATTCCCCGATTTTTAGCCCGAGCTCCTCGCTACTTTCGCGCGTAATCAGCGCAAACACGGGAATCCCGTGGAAATCAAACTCCACTTGCGCAAGAAGCACGCCCTGCTTAATATTTTTAATCTCGCTCACAAAGGAATTGCGCGCGCTCACGCGGGAATCCTCTGTCGCAACCATCACTTCAGCTTCTTTAAAAATGAGCTCCACACTCGCACCCACGGTCATATTGCGCATGTTTTCGTAGTCAAGAATCAGCGCGCAAAAATCCTCGCCCTGCGCACTGCAATGCACCAAAGCCAGCGATTCCTGCGATTGTATCTCCTTAATTTCAGCGCGAATTACATTCATTCCGCCCTCCTCATCTCCACTTTAATATCAAAAGGTTTCGCATAATAGGGCGCGGAGGTAACAATCAAATCCACGCCGCTACGAGTTACCTCTGCGACATTCTCGATTCCCACGCCTCCCGTAGCCGAAACGACCAACGCAGGAAAAACGCGCTTTAGCTCCACGCACCGCAAAAGCTCTGCGCAATCCATGCGCTCGCACTGCAAAATATCCGCACCAAGCTTGGCGAAATACTCCGCCTCATCGACGCTCGCCACCTCAACAGCGATTTTCTTCTCCAAGAATCGCCGCTTCAGATTCAAAAATGCCGCCTCAAAGGAGCTTTGATCGGTGAAAAAGGCACGATGTTGCTCAAAAATCAGGACAGAATCATAAAGCCCCAGCCGATGGGGAATCGCCCCGCCACTCATAATCGCCCTAATCATCGGGGCTTTAAGCGCGGGAGCGTGCTTGCGCGTCGTGGCAATCTCGATTCCCGCATTGATGGCTTTCGCGCGTTTCACAAGCTCATGAGTAAAACTCGCGACGCCACTCATGGACTCCAGCATATTTTGCGAAACTTTCCACGCCTTTTGCAGCGCACCTACCTCGCCTCGCACGCTCATCACAAGCTCTTTTGCCTCTAGGCGCACGCCCTCATCTACGCTGTTCACAAGCTCAAGATCAAGTGCCTTCATAATACGCTTGACCTCGCCAATCCCGGAGATGACACCCGCTCCTTTGGTGCGAAAATCCATCGCGCCCTGCATACCACAAAGCCCAAGCCCAAAGCTCGTGCAGTCCAAATATGCGTTATCTTCAAGCCACCACTGCTCCAAATTCACCTCCTAGCCTTGTCCCAATTTTGATAGGACAAAAGCGCAAAAATCGCAAGGGAAAAGAGCCCAAGAGTGAGCGAGAGCACGAGGGCTTTATCCATTTCGCCGCTAAATGCGTGGTTGTAAATCGCTAGGCTCATCGTGTCCGTCTCGTTGATGATGTTTCCACCAAGCATGAGCGTGATTCCCACCTCGCCTAGCGAGCGCGCCAATCCCAAAAACAGCGAGGCTAAAATCACCTTAAAACTGCAAGGCAAAATCACGCGCAAAAAAGTCTCAAATTCACCCTTGCCAAGCACATAAGAGGCTTCGGAATAGATACCATCTTGTTCGCAAAAGCTCGCTTGTATAGGCTTTACCACAAGCGGGAGTCCCGCAATAAATGAAGCAATCAATACGCCAAAAGGGGTGAAAACCACCTCGATTCCCACACCTTTTAGCGCGATTCCTAACGGGGAGTGCTTGCCTAAAATATAGAGCAGAAAAAGCCCAATCACAATGGGCGGAAAAAGCAGCGGAAGGCTTATGAGCATATCAAGGAATCGCCGCAACCAGCCTCCCCCTTTTGAGAGATACCACGCAAGAGCGATTCCTATAAATATATGTAAAAGAAGCGTGCCCAGCGCAACTTTGAGCGTCAAAAGAAGCGGTAAAGTCACATAGGCAGGCGTCATTCTCCTAACTCTTTAAAGTCCGTGTCGTATGAAAATATCAGCGACCTCTTGCGTGCTCAAAAAAGAGGCAAAATCCTGCACCACTTTTGGATCCGCATTGACCTCTTTGAGGCGCACCGCAACGATATTAATCGGACTATAAAGCTTCTTGTCAATCTCCACAAAGCTCCCGACTTTGTCTTTGATTCCTAGGCAATCTGTTTTATTGATAAAGCCCGCATCCAAATCGCCACTCACAAGATAAGCACTCACTTGAGGGACATTTTGCAGCACCTTGAGCTTACTATCGATCGAGAGTCCGCTATTCTTGATTGCCTCGCTGCCTGCGATTCCATAAATCGCACTCTTAACATCGGGGATTCCGACACTAAGAATCGAAGCGTCTTTCAAAGCCTCCAGCGAAGCTTGCAAGGGAACTTTTTTAGAAAAGACGAGCATCAATCGTCCTGCTCCTAGATGAATCTTTTCATCAAAGTTAAGCTCGAGCTTTTTTATAAACCGCTCATCGCCAAAAAAGAATGCAACCTTATCGCTCGCCTTAATCTGCGTGCCGACTTGTTGCATATTCCCAAACATCATCTTTACTTTCACGCCGCTTTTCTTCTCATAAAGCTCCGCAAGCTCGGTAATGGGGCGTTTATAGCCCGCACCTCCAGCGATATACAACTCGCTAGCAAAAGCACTCAACGCAAGAAAAGCAAGCGCAAAAAAACCTCGAAACATCGCCATCGCTCCTGTTTTCATCTTTGTCCTCACAATCAATTAATCTTTAGGCACTTGATAGCCATATTTAATGAATACTTCCTTAGCCTTCGCAGAGCCTACATAAGCGGCAAATTCCTTGGCAAGCGCGCTTTTCTCCGCTCTTTTAACGATGACAAAAGATTGCGCAATCGGTGAGTGAAGCGCGCTATCCACGATGATATATTTACCTTTCGCCCCATCTCCTTGGCGCAAAAGCGACAATGCCACGAGCCCAACCTCCGCAGCACCGCTATCTACGAAGCTGACCGCTTGAGAAATATTGTCCCCCAAGACGATGATTTTCTCAAATTTTTCGTAATTTCCGCTGTTTTTCAAAATCTCTACCGCAGCTTCGCCATAAGGAGCAACTTTAGGGTTTGCAATAGAGAAATGTTTAACAGACAGATTTTTTAGTCCATCAACCCCACCACTAACATATTTTTCATCAAGCGCATAGAGAGCTACCGCGCCTAGTGCATAGACTTTTGGCTTAGTCGCTGCATTTCCATCAGTCTCGATTTGCACCGCATGTTTAGTATTAGCGGCAAAAAACATGTCGTAAGGGAAGCCGTTTTTAAGCTGCTGATACGCCTTACCTGTCGCACCAAAAGAGAGCTCAATCTCATCTTTTGGATGAGACTTCATAAACTCATCTTTAATCTCGCTCATCGCATGACGTGCATTTGCTGCGACAAAAACTGTGAGTTTTTCCGCATACAACTGCGTTACTAGGGCTAGGATTCCCGCAATTAAGGCAATTTTCCTCATGATTCTTTCCTTTATGTATGATCTTATACAGCGTATATGATAGCAGAATTTTCTACGATTGTATATGTTTGTATACAGCGACCCGACCAAAAATAAAAGCGCGGAAATTGCGAGGGTCTGGAGAGTTAAAAGAGCGAATCTCAGTCAAAGATTCCCACCGCGCGTAAAATGGGGAAGGATTCCCGCAATTCTTAAAATTTCACAGATTTTGGCGGGGATCGGACTAGATTCCCAGTAGAATATGATTCGCCTTAATAAGCGCGCTAGCCTCCATTCCTTCGCACAATCCCAGCCCATCAATCGCCTCATTCGTAATGCTTGCAGTGATTATTTTGCTCTGTGATCCAAAGCCAACTTTAAGCTTAACTTCGCCGTTAATCGCCCCCTTGGTAATCGAATCGACCGTGCCTTTGAGACGATTGCGCGCACTAATTCCCTCCGTTTCACCCAACGCAATCATCACCCAGCTCGCCTCAAAGAGCGCATACGCCTCCATTCCAGTCTCAAGTCCCATCTCCGCAAGCGATTCGTTTGTAATCATAACATGAAGCTTCACCTCGCCGATATTCAGCTCTACTTCGCTATTGACACTCCCCCGATTAATCGCACTAATCGTGCCTAGCAACTGATTGCGCGCGCTAGTTTTGATACTGATTTTCCCGATTTTCTCAAGCGCACTATCCCACTCACTAAGCGAATCGCCAAGCACGTCAAAAAGCCGCTCCTGCACCCGCTCCAACGCCCTAAAAGCCACGATCGCTTCATCACCCGCCTGCGTTATTTTCGAGCCGCCGCCGCCCTTGCCGCCGGTGCTTCGCTCCACAAGGGGCAGAGGCGAGAGGTTATTCATGGAATCGACCGTATCCCACGCCGCTTTATAACTCATGCGCATGGCTTTAGCGGCTTTAGAGATCGAGCCGTGCAGCTTGATTTGCTCCAAAAGCTCCACGCGCCCTCGCCCCAAAAAAGTCGCATCATCGCGCTTAATCCACAATCGCCCATCAATTCGCATTTCACACCCCCTGCTTGTGGTCTATTCTCAACATTTCAGGCAAGATTCCCGCGCAATGCACGGCTCAATAACATGGAAGCGACAGGCACCACGACACGCCCAAAATGTAGAATCTGGCGCATTATAAAAGAATATATAACGGCTGTCAAATGGGCATAAATCCTAGGAATCGCAAGAATTATTTAACGCAAAAGAGGCTACAATTTGTGCTCTTTCGCTTAAAAAGCCTAAATTCAACGCTTTTAGAAGGGGTTTTGAATGGAGAATCGACCCATCGCGCAGGGAAGCGCGTGGAAATTCGGCGAGAATATCGATACCGATCTCATTATCGCCGCACGCTATCTCAACACAAGTGATCCCAAAATCCTTGCTTCGCACGTCATGGAGGACGCGCGCCCCGATTTTTTGGAGCATTTTAAGGAAGGGGATTTTATCGTCGCGGGGGAGAATTTTGGCTGTGGGAGTAGCCGTGAGCACGCGCCCGTGGCTCTCAAACACGCGGGTGTGCAGGCGGTGATTGCCAAGAGTTTTGCGAGAATTTTTTATCGCAACGCCTTTAACACGGGGTTGCCAATTCTAGAGATTAAAGAGAGTAATGAGATTAGCGAGGGCGATAGGCTGGAAGTCCTAATGAGCGCGGGAATCGTGCGTAATCTGACGACTAATAGAGAGTATCAATTTGCCCCGATTCCCGCATTTATGATGGAGTTGCTTAAAAGTGGCGGGCTGATGGAGTATGCGAGGGCAAAAATCACTCAAAAAGGACTTTCATGAGTAAGCGATATGAGATTGCCATTATCAAGGGCGATGGAATCGGTCCTGAGATCATCGATGAGGCGAAAAAGGTGCTGGATGCGGTCTCGTATGCCTATGGCTTTGAGCTCTCCTATCAAGAGTATCTCATGGGGGGAATCGCCATTGACATCAAGGGAATCCCGCTTCCTGATGAGACGATCGCGGGGTGTTTGAAGGCGGATGCGGTGCTCTTTGGCGCAATCGGCGGAGCAAAATGGGATCATCTGCCCCGAGAGCTTCGCCCTGAGAGCGGGCTTTTGAAGCTTCGCAAAAGTCTGGAAATTTTTGCGAATCTGCGCCCAACGATTGTCTATGATGAGCTCCTTGAGGCGAGCACATTGAAGGAATCGGTCATCAAAGGGGTCGATATTCTCGTCGTGCGCGAGCTCATCGGGGGA
Organism: uncultured Wolinella sp.; assembly: GCA_963540505.1. Taxonomy (GTDB): domain Bacteria; phylum Campylobacterota; class Campylobacteria; order Campylobacterales; family Helicobacteraceae; genus Wolinella. The sequence goes on along the minus strand of CAUTMV010000001.1, from coordinate 247,092 downwards.
ATCTACTTTGGCACGCCTAAGGGCAGAGAGGGCGATTGCGCGTTTAACACCATGCGTTATAGCACTCCTGAAATCGATCGTATCGCGCATGTGGCATTTAGCGCGGCACTAAAGCGAAGCGGACGCGTCTGCTCCGTGGATAAAGCCAATGTGCTTGATGTAAGTCAGCTGTGGCGCGAGCGGGTGAGCGAGATTGCCAAAGAGTATCCCAAAGTGGAGCTCACCCACATGTATGTCGATAACGCCGCAATGCAGCTTATCCGCGACCCCAAACAGTTTGATGTGATTTTGACAGGGAATCTCTTCGGCGATATTTTAAGCGATGAGGCGAGCATGCTAAGCGGCTCAATCGGACTGCTCCCCTCCGCCTCAATCGGTGGAAAATCCGCGCTCTATGAGCCTATCCACGGCTCTGCTCCGGATATTGCCGGTCAGGGGATCGCCAACCCCATCGCCATGATTGCGTCGGCTTCAATGATGTTGCGCCACTCATTTAACGAAACTAAGGCTGCAAATGCCGTTGATAAAGCGATTAAATGGGCACTTGCGGAGGGTTATCGCACGAAAGATATTGCCGCCTTTGGGGCAAAAGAGATCTGCACCACCGATGAGCTGGGCTCAGTCATCGCAAATTATGCGACGAAAAGGAGCAGGTGACCCATGGCAACCATTACTCTAGCGGCGATTTACGAGCTTCAGGGGCTCAAAGAGGAGGCACTTCAGATCTACAAGGCGATTCTCAAAAAAGAGCCGCAAAACGAGGAGGCAAAAATCGCAATCAGACGCCTAAGCGGCATACGCCGGAAATATGAGGGGGTGAATGAGGAGATGAAGCAGTTTTTTATCAAAATGGACACAGAGGTCGAATTCAACGAATTTGAAAGGTGGCTGGCAAAACCATGGAACTAAAAGAAGCAATCTTATCCACGCTTGCGGAGTTGCAGGATTCCCCTGCGGCAAATATCGCGGAATCGCCCGCTTCACCAAACGAAGAGGCATGCAAAAAAGAGGAGGATTCCCGCGGATTTAACCATCAAAATACCGATGATACGCTGCCTCCTGTTTCGACGGATCTCTATGAGGCGGAGAGTGAGGAATCGGGGCTTAGTCTAGGTGAGCGGCGATTCCTCGAGGCGATAAGAGAGCGCATTTTGGTGCTTTTTGAGGGAATGCAATCGCCCAATAACCGCAGCGTCGAGGCAAAAGTAGAGCTTAGTTTGAATTTTTTCGACTATCTGCTTTCGGTGATCGATGAGCGTCTTTTGGGAAAAAAGTAGAAAAATTTTGCCATTTACCCTCCATTTACTTTTACCCTTTATACTCTCGCCATCTCAACCTAGGGAGACAAGGTGAGAGATAGAGAGGACTTCAAAGAGGAGACTCTCTTGGCTGGTTTCGCAGATAGAGTTTTGGCGGGCACTCCCCCAGAAGACCCCTTGTGTCCGCACTCTTTTGTGTTACAAGGCGCAGGTTTGAAAGCTCCAAAGGGTAAACTTTTAGCACGAGTGCAGACGTCGCTAAGAGGGTGGCTTTGTGAGTATGAACCTGACAATGTCCCCAAAAAGTGTCGAGAGTTGATGTGCCTCTCCTTTTGTGTTGTTTTCGTTATGAAGGCGGCAGGGCTTCATCTTCTCGCAAACAGGTTCTTTAAAAAATATTATTTGGCATGGGTGAGCCCCTTTTGCAATGTGTGACACGCAAACCCCCAACTCACTCCTTCAGATGAATAAAAACACACGACTCCTTCTTATGCAAAAGGGTGCTCCATGCTAGAGATTTTGATGATTGAAGACGACCTCGAGCTGGCGGCTATTTTGAGCGAATACCTCAAGAGCCACGACATGAATGTAACGAGCTACGATGAGCCCTACACGGGTATGAGCGCGATTAGTGCGAAACATTTCGACCTCCTCCTTCTAGATTTGACCCTTCCCAACCTCGATGGACTTGAGGTGTGCAAAAGAGTTGCCAAGCAAAAGAGGATCCCTATCATCATCTCCTCCGCACGCAGCGATGTCAATGACAAAGTCAGCGGCTTAGAATACGGCGCAGATGACTACCTCCCTAAACCTTATGATCCAAAAGAGCTAATCGCTCGCATTCACAGCGTCCTGCGTCGCTATCAGAGCAGTGCTGCCGCCACGAATACAGACGCAAAAACCGCTTCGATTTTCTCGCTTGACACGGAGGGGCGCACCATCTGTTTTAAACACTCCCCCCTAGAGCTTACCCGCGCAGAATATGAGATTCTCGCCTATTTAATTCAAAAAAAGGGCTCGGTAGTATCGCGTGAAGAGATTGCAATCCACGCCGCCTCAATTTCACCCGAGAGCTCGAATAAAAGCATCGATGTCATCATCTCGCGCCTCCGCGCAAAGATTGAGGATAATCCCAAGAATCCCGCCTATATCCTCTCTATTCGAGGAATCGGCTATAAGCTAGAGCATGATTAAAAACTCGATTCTCGTCAAAATCACCATACTTTTCGCCGTGGCACTCCTTAGCCTCAGCGCATTTTCGTTCTATTTCATCAAAATTCAAATCGACAAAGAGACGCGGGAATCGCAGCGCAAATACGGGCAATTCATCACCACAATCAACCAAATCATGCGCTATGGAGGTGATATTAATCTCATCGAGAAATACCTCGCGGAGCTTGAATTTCACGCGGTGGAGGATCGCGAAATCAGAGAGAGATTGACGCGCCAAATCGACCCGTTTTTCCAAGGGGTGGTCGCCAAAATCGTCCGCGAGGGGGAATCGATCTACTTACTATTGCAAACCCCTGAACATATCGCATTTTATGGTGATTCCTTTAGGTCTGGATTCCACAATTATTACCTCATCACACTCATCGTGCTCCTTGTGGTCGTCTTCCTCTATGCTTTGGTGTTAAAAAGCCTCCTGCCGCTAAAAACCCTGCGCACGGAGATCCGTAAATTCGCGCAAGGACGCACCGACATACATTGCGCACTCGCACAAAGCGATGAGATCGGCGAGCTGGCGAATGAATTTGACAACGCAGTAAAGAAAATCGCCGCATTAAACGAATCGCGTCATCTCTTTTTGCGCACGATTATGCACGAGCTAAAAACGCCCATCACCAAAGGGAGAATCGTCGCTGAAATGGTGGAATCTTCCACACAAAAGGAGCGTCTGTGCTCGGTTTTTAATCGCCTTAATAGCCTTATTGATGAATTTGCCAAAATCGAAGAGATGGGCTCCAAAAATTATCAAATTTCAAAGCGCAAATACCGCCTCAGCGCGATTTTACACGATGTTTTAAATAAGCTCATGATTGAGCAAGCACACGCAATTAGCCTCCCCACGCAAGAAGTGATTGTCTGTGCGGATTTTGAAATGCTCTCCCTCACGATTAAGAATCTGCTTGATAATGCCCTAAAATACAGTCATGGAGGGCGTATTTTTATCGAAGTTCGCGGCGATTCCCTGCTTGTTTGCAACCAAAGCGAGCCACTGACTTATCCGATTGAAAACTACTTTAAACCCTTTTTCAAAGATACAAAAAATCCGAGCAGCAAGGGACTTGGGCTTGGGCTTTATATCGTTAAAAGCACGCTAGATGCGCAAGGAATCGCGCTAGAGTATCGCTATGTTGAGGGAATCCACGAATTTTGCCTAAAGGGCGTGGTCGTGGAACAATGAGCCTTTTAGAGCAATTTTTTACCTCTTTGCCTCATGAAATTACCTGTGCTTGCTGTGAGCTTTTAGACTTCTTCGCGCCTTATAATCTCGATATTTACGCCACAGGTGGAGGGGTGCGCGACCTGTTTTTTTCGCAAAATCCTAAGGATTTGGATCTTGAAATCCACGCAATCACACCTGAAAAATTCGATTCTCTTATGCAAAAAATAGGCGCGAAGGGTGTGGGCAAAAGCTTTTTTGTCTATAAATGGCGGGGAATCGACCTCTCCTTGCCGCGTCATGAAAATAAAATTGCGCAAGGGCACCGCGGATTTAGAGTAATGCTTGCCAAAACGCCAAAAGAAGCCGCTCTTCGCCGCGATTTTACAATGAATGCCCTGATGCTCAACCTCCGCACGGGTGAACTGCTCGACTTTTTTGGTGCTTTGGAGGATATTAAAAATCGCTCCTTGCGGGTTATTAATGAAAAAACTTTCCCCGAGGATAGCCTGCGATTATTGCGTGCAGCACGCTTTTGCGCACAGCTTGATTGCGATATTTTCCCGCCTGATTTACCCCTGCTACGCTCCATGGACATTGGCGACCTAAGTAGCGAGCGAATTTGGCTAGAGATGTCGCTACTTTTACGCGCACCGCACGTTTTAAAAGGAATTGACGCGCTGAGACTCACCGCGCTTGATGAGAAGCTCTTCCAAAAGTCCATTGATTCTGCGACTTATGCGCGCATAAAAACCGAGCTCACGCGGGCAAAATCACGCGAGAATCGCACACCCACTGCCTGCCCTCACCTGCTCCCCCTCTATCTTTTGTGGCAATTTCACTTCTTATCGCTTGAGAAAATCCTGCGCACATTCCCCGCGATGAGCCTAAAAGAGCAGCGATTCTTAAGGCTGCAAAAGCGTATTCCACGCCGTATTAGCGAGCGATTCCTCGTGGGGTTATCGTGTCAATATCCTTTAAATGAATGGTTGGGGCTGTATGATTCCTGCACTTTAGAACAAGCAAATTCGCTAGGAATCGCCCTTCAAAGCTTCACACCAAGCACTACGCCCAGCGAGCTTTTGGCGCAGGGTTTTACGGGCAAAACTTTAGGCGATGAGTGGCGCAAGAGACGGCGCGCAGAGGTTATGAAATTCGCGCGCTAAATCTTAGCCTTTTTAGAGGAGTTAAACTCTATTTAACCCTCTTTTACTATCATTCGCCATTTAGCATTACGTAAGGCGGGAAGATGGAGATTAAAACCACTCAAAGAGGCACGGAAGTCCTCGCTGAAATCACAGGGGTCATCAAGGGCAACGTCGATTCCGACAAGTTCAAAAAGAGTATCGATGAGTGCGGCGAGATTACTCATCTTGAGATTCTCATTAGCGAGTCCTTTTCCATCACTTCGACAATTATCGGCTACCTTAGCAAAAAGAGCGCGATTCAGGGGGTTCGTATCCTGATGAAAGTAAAAGATCAACGCCTCTATGAGATCCTTGATGAGCTGAATTTGCTTGAGATGTTTAACGTAACGCTTCTAAAATAAAGGAGAGAGAATGTTTAGACGACTGCGCCGCGTGCGACTAAATCCGACTTTGCGCGATCTTGTGGAAGAGACGCAACTAGGCAAAAACGACCTCATCTATCCGCTGTTTATTCGTCATGGCGAGGGGATCAAAGAAGAAGTCCCCTCCATGCCCGGCGTTTTCCAGATGAGCCTTGATGAGGCACTAAAGGAGGCAGAGGAACTACTTGCTCTAGGCATTAAGAGCGTGATTTTGTTCGGGATTCCCGCACTTAAGGATAGTATCGGAAGTGAAGCTCTTGAGAGTGAAGGAATCATGGCGCAATCGGTGCGAGCTTTTAAAGAGCGATTCCCGCAAATGTTTGTTATCGTGGATCTCTGCTTTTGCGAATACACCGATCATGGGCATTGTGGCATTATTGATCCCAAAACCATGAGCGTGGATAATGACGCAACCCTTCAGATTCTCGCGCAGCAGGCTCTTTTACTCGCCCATTCGGGTGCAGATATGATCGCTCCTAGCGGCATGATGGACGGTATGATTGCCACGCTTCGCAATGCGCTTGATGAGACGGGCTTTATCAATCTGCCCATCATGAGCTATTCAACAAAATTTGCGAGTGCCTATTATGGACCTTTCCGCGATGTCGCGGAATCCGCACCGAGCTTTGGTGATCGCCGAAGCTATCAGCAAAATCCTGCGAATCGTCGCGAGGCGATTTTAGAGAGCCTGCAAGATGAGAGTGAGGGGGCGGATATTCTTATGGTGAAGCCCGCGTTAGCATATTTGGATATTATCCGCGATGTGCGCGAGCGCACGCTCCTACCGCTTGCGGCGTATAACGTCAGTGGCGAATACGCCATGCTTAAGGCGGCGCAGAAGCTTGGCATTATCAATTATGAACGCGTCATGATGGAGACCCTGCTGGGAATCAAGCGCGCAGGGGCGGATATAATTATTACTTATCATGCTAAAGAGGTCGCCGCGATTCTCAATACCCTTTAAAAAGCCTTTAGGGACACTGCTTACTTTGCGTGCGATTCCTAAACGCTCTGCGATTCTCATAAATTCGCTCCGATTCCTCGCAGGTTGGGGAATCAAGGCGGATTGCGCCATATTTTGAGATTAAAGGATAAGGTGTGCGATGTTTAATCAAAAAATCATCGAAGAAGCCCTAAAAAGCCTTGAAGGCAAGAGGCTCGATCTCGCCTATGAGCATTTTAAAGCCTATCAAGCGAACGCCGAACATATCAAAACCTACAAAGAGGAGAAATATCAAGAGGGCTTTTTGCGCCATATTTTTGTGGATTGCCTTGGCTATACACTCGATACCGACGATGGAGTGAATTTCAATCTTACGCGCGAGCAAAAAAACGTAAATGATAGCAAGAAAGCCGATGGAGCGATTTTTATCAATGGCGAAATCCGCGCAGTCATCGAGCTAAAAGATACAAAAACCAAAAACCTAAGCGACGTGGAAGCGCAAGCCTTTGGCTACAAAGTTTCGCATAAAAATGTCCGCTACGTGATTACATCAAACTTCGCGAAGCTTCGTTTTTATATTGATGATCGCACGGAATCTATCGAGTTTGCGCTCTTTAGCATGGATAGAAGCGAATTTGATCGGCTCTATTTGTTGCTCCATTTTGAGGGAATCCGCGCGGATTTGCCGCTTGCGCTCAAAAATAAATCGCTACTTTTGGAGCAGGATATCTCTTTTAAGCTCTATCAAGATTACAAAGCTTTTCGCCTAAATCTCTTTGAAAATCTCTGTGAAAATAACCCGCAATACAGCCAATCATCACTCCTAAACGCCGCAAATAAGCTCTGCGATCGCTTCATTTTTATCGTTTTTGCCGAGGATAAGGAACTCATTCCTGCACTAACTGTCGCAGAGCTCATCAATTCCCACGCTTCGCACAATGCCCGCGGATTTGGCGCAAAAGAGCCGCTGTATAACTACTTCAAGCGGCTCTTTATCGCGATTGATAAGGGCGATTCCCACAATAATATCGATCGCTTCAATGGCGGACTTTTCCGCGAAGATCCGTTTTTGGATTCCCTGCTGATTGATGATCGTGCGCTAGATCTCAATACCATCGCAAAATACGACTTCGCAAGCGATGTGAGCGTCAATATTTTGGGGCACATTTTTGAAAATTCGCTAAACGACCTTGAGGAGCTAAATGCCAAAATCGAGGGCAGAAACTTCAATCTCAAAGAGGGCAAGCGCAAAACGCAGGGAATCTACTACACACCCGAATTCATCACGCGCTACATCGTGAATGAGACACTTGGCGCGCTCTGTGCGGATAAAAAGCGCGAGCTGGGTCTAAATCTGGACACAAAAATCGTGGTGAAAAATTACAAAAAACTCACACGCACAGAGCAGGAAATCCGTGAGAAAATCTACGCCTATCGCAAATGGCTGCTGGGGCTTAAAATCCTCGATCCCGCGTGCGGTTCGGGCGCGTTTTTAAATCAAGCTCTTGAGTTTTTAATTAGCGAGCACGCTGCGCTTGATGAATTTCGGCGTGGGCTTGAGAATGAATGGCTGAAGTTCTATGACACCCTGCCCAAAATCCTTGAAAACAACCTCTATGGCGTGGATATTAACGCCGATGCAATCGAGATTGCCAAGCTCTCGCTGTGGCTTCGCACCGCCAAAAGGGGCGAGACGCTCACAGACCTCAGTAAAAATCTCATCGCCGCGGATTCCCTGCTTAATTTTCCCTTTGATTTTACATTTGATGTCATCATCGGGAATCCGCCCTATGTCAAGCTCGAACACATCAAAGAGACCTCAGACACGCTTGAGCACGCAGGCTTTGAGACCTTTAGTCGCAATGGCGATCTCTATGTGCTTTTTGTTGAGCAGGGATTTAAGCTATTAAATAGCGGGGGGGGGGGGGCGGATTGCCTACATCATGCCCAACAAGTGGCTTCAGACCGACTATGGCAGGGCGTTGCGGCGATTTTTCCTAACCAAAAATCTCACCACACTCATCGATTTTGGCGACTTGCAGATTTTTGGCGGGGCGACCACCTACCCGTGCATTTTCATCGCGCAAAATGGGGAATCGCAGCCCCATCTCAAGACTGCCACGCTGGGGAAAGACTTCAAAGGAGAGGGCTTTGAGCATATCCCCTTTGAAACGCTTGATAAATCGATGCTAAACGAAGATACATGGGTCATCTCCTCTGTGCGCACGCAGGCGATTTTGAAGCGTTTGCGCCAAAATTTCATCACGCTAAAAGAATTCGTGCGAGGCGAGGCAAAACGTGGCGTCCTAACGGGACTCTCCGAAGCCTTTTTCATCGATGAAGCGACCTTAAACACATTTGATGAACACTCCAAACGCTTCGTATTCCCAATGCTTCGAGGACGCGATATTAAGCCCTATGAGATTCCCACGACAAAGAACTATCTCATCGGAACATTCCCTGCTTTGCATTTGGATATTGAAACCCTGCCGAGCATTCAAGAGCATTTGCTATCTTTTGGCAAATCACGACTGGAACAAAGCGGGGCAAAAGGAAGCCGAAAAAAGACGAATAATTGCTGGTTTGAAACTCAAGACACGATTGATTACTACGAAATCTTCGCAAAACCAAAAATCATGTATCAAAAATTTCAGGTTAAACCTTGCTTTATTTACGATGAGAGCGGACTATATTGTAACGACACGATATGGCTTATACCGACAGATAATAAGGGACTTTTAGCATTGCTTAATTCCAAAATGGGCTGGTGGCTCATCTCAAAATATTGCACGCAAATCCAAAACGGCTATGCGCTAAACTGGGTTTATTTCAATCAGATTCCTATCCCGCGTGATTTAAGCACACTCACCCCTTTGGCCAATGAAATGATACGCCTGCATGAGCGTCTGCGTGAGCTCAAAGCACAATTTTATGAGAGCTTAGAGTGCGAAAAATTAAGCAAAAAGCTTTTGGAATTTTGGAGGTTGGGTTTTGAGGATTTTATCACCGAGCTCGCAAAATGCAAGAAGATAAAACTTAAAGACAAACTTGAAGAGAGAAAATTTAAAGAGCAATGGAAAGAGCTGTTTATGCTTGATAAAACATCGGCAAATAAGCTAATAGATGAGATAGATTCCCTAAGTGAGCGTATCAACACGGAAGTATTCAAACTATACAATCTAAGCAATGATGAAATAAAAATGATAAAGGAGGAGTGAGGCGAGGATTCCCGCCAAACACAAGATGGTGTGAAAATCAGCCGAGATCCGTCCCCTCCCCCACGCCTTTAAAGAGCCAAAAGGGGCAGGGGCGCGTGCGTGGCAAAATCTATTTAATCTCAAAGGTAAAAGAGGCGATCGCCGTCTCTTCATCGCATGTTTTTGGATCTGCAAAAGGGAATTTATGCACCACTTTAAAGACCCACTTTCCGCCCCTTAGAGCTAGGACTTCACTCTCTCCTTTGAGGTCTGTCGTGGCATGAAACGCGCTTTTTTCTTTTAAAAAGCCATCAAAAGTCCCATCAATTTTTGCAAATTTTAGTGGCTTGCCCTCAAAAAGCACTTTGATTTTAAAAGGCTCGCCGACTTTGAAATTCGCAGGATTCTCTAAAGGCACAATCTCAAGGCGTTGCCCGGCGGGCTTAGTGATGAAATCATCGCCTGCGCCAACATTGATGAGTGTTTTTGCACTCATGGTCGCTCTTCGGCAAAACTTCGCATTTTTAATATTTTGCTTCGTCTTACCCATACTCCAGTTGCCATCGGTATCTTCAGTCCAAAATGTGGGCTTGTATTCGCCAATGACGGTATAAGTGCCCTCTTTTAGCTTCTTGCCCTCAAAATGGTAATTTTCGCCTTTTTGCTTAAGCGTGACTTTCTCGCCGCTTTTACTGAAAATCACGGGAATTTCAAAATTATTCGCACGCTCCTTATCGATAGGCTCGGGATTAGGGAAATCATGCCCAAATCCGATATTCACGTTAAGCTTCTCGCCATTTTCGCCAACAAGCCAAAAATCATGAGCATTTGCCATACTCAACACACCCAAAACCGCTAATGCAATCAAACTCTTCTTCATTTCCGATCCTTTCTAGTTGATGAAATTGCTAATCTCTAAAAACCGTATCTCACGCCCATGCCCAGCGTCCTGCCTTTTCCATAGGTTGCTAGGACATTCCTGCCGCGCTCTCTTAAGTGTGAGAAATACTCTTTGTCCGTTAAATTTTTCACATAGAGATAGACATCAAAGCTATCTTTTAGATAGCCGATTTTCGTATCTGCGGTGAAATAGCTATCTTGCGCGATAGTATTTTGCGCGTTAAAAAATGTCTTACCTACAAGATTCCCGTCGATTCTTGTATACATTCCCATCGGAGCATAATAAGATATACCCAAAGATAGCTTGTATTCGGGGTTTTTCTCAATTTTATTGCCCTTGTTGTTTGAGCCGTCTTTATTGGGATAATTGCCATATTTTGTCCTCAGCAAACTCGCCGCCAAATTCACATCAAGCCCTTCGCTTGCGCGCAGGATTCCCTCAAATTCGATCCCTTGTGAAGTTGAATTGTCCGCATTTCCCGTAAAATAGACATTGGGGTTACTCGGATCGGTTCGGAATATGTGCGTATCTTTAATATCCATATGAAACAACGCGGTGGAGAATCTGAAACGGTCATACGAGCCCTTGATTCCCACCTCATAATCATCACTCGTCTGCGCATCAAAGGTATTATCGCCTCGAGTGCCGCCTGTGCTGTAGAAGTTAAATCCGCCCGCTAAATAGCCCTTGGAATACATCGCATAAAGATTAAGCTCCGCAGTCAAATCATATCCCAAGGCAATTTTGGGGAGAAATGCCCTAAAAGTTCGCCCCTCATCTAAAGAAAATTTAGGAGACCCAGGAGCATGTCCCAGGAAATACTTAAAATAATCCATCTTAATGTGCTTTGTAATCTGCTGATACCTGCTGCCTAGAGTTATGTCGATCTTTTCCGCGAGCGGGTAGATGACCTGCCCGAATATCGATGTAGTGCGTGCACGATTCACAGAGGGCCAATCCTCGACAATCTTATCGCCCGAATCTCCATACTGATCGCCTATAGGACCAAAAACCTGCTTCTCATTCTCAAAATAGAGACCGCTGACCCATTTAAGGCTTTGCCCCCCATTGCTGCTTAATCTAAGTTCTTCGGAAAATGTGTCATTTTTAGACTCTAAAAAGGTAACAAGCCCGTGATGATCGGAGTGTAAATAGGTCGCCTTGCTACCGAAATCCTCATCATACAGCCCATCTTTTTTAGCGTGACGATAGGTCGTAGCAGAGGTAACATCAAAAGAATCAAGCTCATATTTGATATGTAACGCCCCTGAAGCGGAAGTCTGTTTGACACGAGCGGGCGTTTCCAGATTGATATGCCTTGCTTCGCTTCTTGAGATACGATTAATCTCGGTTTTAGGAATCAAAAGCTCATCAAGCGAATCATCTTGCCGATGAAAGAAATCGCCAAAAATTTTAATACTCAGCCGCTCTATGGGCACAATTTTAAGATTGAGCCCGAAATTGTAATTCTTCTTATCGTTAGCCGTTTTGCCGTTAATATCATTGACAATCCAACCATCTTCCTTGGAAGCAGATCCATTCAAACCGAGGAACAGCTTATCCTCTACCAGCGCACCGCTCGCCTCAAAAAGCCCTAGCATGGAGTTGTGCGAGCCATATTCAGCCCCAACGCTACCGCTCCATTCATTATCGGGCTCTTTTAGAACCATATTAATGACGCCGCCGATAGAATCTTTACCATAAATCGCACTGCTTGGACCTCGGAGAACCTCAATTCGCTCGATATTTGTAAGCGGAATATACGCCGCGTCTTTGTTGCTCTGCGGCACGCCACCTACATAAACCGTAATGGGATTTGAACTTGTATAGACTGAAGGATTAAGCCCGCGAGTGCTGATTCCCTCATACATTCCGCCTACACCGCTGGTATTTGGTATGTTTTTTACCAGCTCCTCGACATTTTTGACCCCGCGCTCTTCAAATTCAGCAGCACTGATGGCACTAACGCTTTGCGGAACATCTTTGAGATTCTCGCTGATTTTATTTGCCGTTACCTCGACCTGCTCAAGCGTCATACCCTCCGCGGATAGAGTGTCGATAAAAGCTAAAGACGCAATTGCTAGCTTAAGAGAGAGAGAGAGAGAGAGAAGACCTTTTTCAAAATTTACCCCCAAAAAGAGATTAACGACGAGGATTTTACAAAATAGAATAATCATTGTCAATACTATAATCATCTATTTTCAAAAAGCCCTCAATATAAATTTGATACCCTCGCTTGTCTGAAAATAAAAAGAGAGGGCTTTTCGTGGAAAATAAGATTACGCATTTTGTCAAAGTGGCGGGCTGAGCGGGGAAAGTGGGTCCGTGCGACCTCTCACAACTATCCTCTAAGCTCATTCAGCCGCACAATCCCGCCCTTTTGGTGGGCTTTGAGGGCAATGAAGATGCGGGCGTGTATCAGATTAGCCCCGAATATGCGCTGGTGCAGAGTGCAGACTTCATCACGCCTGTGGTAAATGATCCCTATCTCTATGGGCAAATCGCCGCAGCCAACGCGCTAAGCGATATTTTCGCCATGGGGGGCGAGGTCAAAACCGCGCTCAATCTGCTCATGTGGGATCGCTGCCACTTGAGCGAAGAGGTTATTACAGAGGTTTTAAGAGGCGGGCTCTCTAAGATTCTTGAGGCAGAGGGCGTGCTCGTGGGCGGGCATACCATCGATGATAGCGAGCAGAAGTATGGTCTAAGCGTAACGGGAATCGTGCAAACAAGGCAAATCTGGCGCAACAACACGACCCGAATAGGCGACGCGCTAATCCTCACAAAACCCCTTGGCATGGGAATCCTGACGACCGCAATCAAAGCGGATATGTTAAGCGAAACCGCTGCGCGCGAAATCGGCGAAATCATGGCGACACTCAATCTACACGCTATGCGGGTCGCAAGAGAGTTTGAAATCCACGCATGCACCGATATTACAGGCTTTGGCTTGCTTGGACATGCGCTTGAGATGTGCGGAGAGAACTCCCTGCGGATTTTCGCACGCGACGCGCCCTATATTCCCGAAGCATTGGAGATGTCTAAGATGGGAATCATACCCGCGGGAAGCTATGCGAACAAAGCCTATCTTGAGCCACAAACTACCATAGAATGCGACATTACTGCCGATGAGGCAATGCTATTTTTTGACGCGCAAACTTCGGGCGGATTGCTCTTCTCGGTCAAAAAAGCGCAGGCTAATACGCTTCTTGATGCGCTCAAAAAAGCGAGAATCACACATGCTGCGCTCATCGGAGAGGTGCTACCAAGGGGCGATTCCCCGCTTTATTTGGGCTAGATTTCTAGGCTCGCCAAAAGTGCCATGCGCCCCGTCCTGCCCTCTCTACGATAGGAGAAGTAGCGCGCATTGCACGCGCTGCAATGGGGGTTAACAAAAATGCGCCCATCACTTACGCCTAGAAGCTCTAGCTCCGCTTTTAGGCAGGCAAAAAGATCCAAATAATAAGCACTCGCCCCCTCTTTTGGGCTCTCGCGCACCCCCACAGCCAGTCTCGGAATCGCGCAAAAATCCTTGGCGATTCCCTCTGAAACCTCATAGCAACACCCGCGAATCGACGCGCCGATATAAACGCGCAAATCCGACATGCGCGTATCGTATCGCTGTGCCATTTGATGAGCCGCTTTGGTCAAGATCCCCAAACGCACGCCCGCACGCCCTGCATGCAGCAGCGCAATCGCACGATGTCGCGCGTCATAAAGGGCTATGGGATTGCAATCCGCCACCATACACATAAGCACCACCGATGGGTCGTCGCTCATCAAGCCATCGCCCTCAAATACCATCTGCGGCGTATTCCTATCCACTTCGATAATCTCATCGCCATGCACCTGATTAAGCCAGAAGAGCCTCTTATTTTCCATTTTTGCACGCTCCAAAAGGCGCGCGCGATTCTTTTTGACCGATTCTTCATCATCTCCGACGTGAAAGGCAATATTTAAGGAATCGTAGGGCGAATCGCTCACACCACCGTAGCGATCGCTCATGTAGAGCCTAGCAGCACCGAGACGAACTTTAGATTCCCCGATGGACGTCAAGCCTTCTTGCCCCCCATTCATACGTGCATAGGGAGATTTCCCATAGTTTTTAAAATATCGCTCGCACCTTTAGAGATGTCAAGCAGGGGCGTGGGCGAGAGTTTCACTTCAAGCTGAAGCTCTTTGCTTAAATATCCTTGCAGCCCCCTAAGCAACGCGCCTCCACCGGTAAGCACCAAACCGTCTTCCAAAATATCCGGTGCAAGCTGTGGCGGTGTCATCGCAATCGCCTCGGCGATAGTCTTTTTAATCTTCTCAACGCCAGGTATAATCGCCTCATAAAGCTCCTGAGAGCTCATCTCAAAGCTCACGGGAAGCCCGCCGTGCGCGAGATCTTTTGCCTTTGCGATCATGCACTCTTTAGGGCTTGGATTCTCAAGATTTGTGAGCGTGATTTTTATCTCCTCCGCCATATCTTTGGAGATGGAAAGATTCTTGTGGTGCTTAACATACTCGATAATCGAAGTATCCAGCGCGTCTCCTGCGATTTTGCTTGAATTTGTAGCCACAAGTCCGCCTAAAGAGACGATACTCACTTCTGTAAGCCCACTCCCAATGTCCACAATCATGCGCCCGCGCGAGGAGCTGATGTCGATTCCCGCACCCACGGCGGCACTGAAAGGATCTTCGATAAGAATCACCTCTTTTGCCCCCGCTAGGAGCGTCGCTTCATGGATTGAGCTGCGCTCTACGGGCGTGAGATTCTGCGGGATACTGACCCCCACGCGAGGACGGAAGAACAGCTTGCCGAGGATTCCCGAAATAAGCGTCTTCATGAAGATTTTTGTCATCTCAAAATCGCTAATCGCGCCACTCACAAGCGGATAAACAACGCTGAGCTTCTTAGGTGCTTTGCCTCGCATATTTTTGGCTTCCATACCCAGTGCGACGACCTTATTGGTGCCGTAATTACGCTCTATGGCGATACACGAGGGCTCGTTAAAAACGACTCCTTGAGGCTCCAGATAGACAATTGTATTGGCTGTGCCCAAATCAATGACAATATCGCGTCGCCCCAGCAAAAAATTCATCATCGCGCACCACCTTTAGCACTTTTGAATTATTGTAGGCTATTCTCATTTAAAAAGCCAAAAAGACTGCGAGAAAATGAGCCGATTCTTGGTTACTGTTACTTAAATAAAATAAATTATACATAAGTTTCCACTTTCAATAGTGATTGACCTTGGTCAAATCTTTTATCCCGCGCTTTTACTACAATTTCCTTATCCGTCTATTTCTTGGAAATCCTAAAACGCCCTTTTTTGAGGTAGTTTAGGATTTCGCACAAGGACGTAGATCACGGGGGTTGTTTAAGTTTCAAGTAGGTGCGCAAGCACTCTGGGCGGGGTTTTAAAACCTTTAAAACCAAAGGCAGAGACCAAAGGAGGGAATGTGAATAAAAATAGATTCCTAGTGTATGGTTCGCTGACGTCGCTTGTGATCGCTTTGGGTCTGTTTGTCTATCTAGTGAATGCCTCTAAGGCGTTTTCTTATCTGTCAAGCGATCCGAAAGCCTGTATCAACTGCCACGTCATGAATCCACAATACGCAACGTGGCAACACAGCTCGCATGCTAGGGATGTTACCTGTGTGGAATGCCATCTACCCACTGATGACTTCATTGCAAAATACGTTGCAAAAGCGCGAGATGGCTGGAATCACTCCGTAGCCTTTACACTAGGCACATACAATCACAGCATAAAAATCAGCGAAGATGGCGCAAAAAGGGTTCAGAAAAACTGTATCTCTTGCCACGCATCTTTGAGCTCGACACTCATTAGCAACGCGGAGAAGTATCACGACTTCGCAGATCCAAAAGGCGCGAGCGAGAGAATGTGCTGGGAATGTCATAAGAGTGTTCCACACGGAAAAGTGCGAAGTCTAACCACTACACCAAATACGCTTGGTGTTAAAGAAGTTAAGTAAATCTACAAAGAAGGAGTCAAGATGACCAAGTATAAATTGTTACTTGCAGGATCACTGGTTGCGATCGTCTCCATGGGATTGCTCGCAAGCAATATTTCTGATAGAGAAAAAGAGCGCGTCGCCCTCAATAAAACCGCTCACAGTGAGGGAATCCAAGGCAAAGCCATGAGTGAAGAGTGGGCGAGGTATTACCCACGACAGTTTGACACGTGGAAGCAAACTCGCGAGAGCAAGGATATTGAGGATATGCTTGCAAAAAAACCTGCGCTCGTAATCGCATGGTCGGGCTATGCATTTGCAAAGAACTACAATGCGCCACGAGGGCACTATTATGCGATCCAAGATGTTACGAATATTCTGCGAACAGGAGCTCCCGTAGCAACTCCTGAAGACCCCCTAGGTAAGACTTCCGGACCGCTTCCTACTGCGTGCTGGACATGTAAATCTCCTGATGTCGCAAGACTTATGGAAGAAGATGGCGAACTGGAATACTTTACGGGTAAATGGGCGAAATACGGTGCTGAAATCGTCAATCCGATTGGCTGTTATACATGCCATGATGACAAGACCGCTGAACTCAAAGTGAAGTATGAATTCCTTGATCGTGCGCTTGTTTCTGCGGGCTTCAAACCTTCAGCGGAGGCAACTCATCAAGAGAAGCGTTCGCTTGTCTGTGCGCAATGCCACGTGGAATATTATTTCAAAAAGACCGAATGGACTGATGATAAGGGCAACAAGAAAGTAGCTCAAGTAGTTACACTTCCTTGGGCAAATGGAATCAAGTTTGAGGATATGGAAAAGTATTATGACGACATCAACTTCACAGACTGGACCCATAATCTCTCAGGCACTCCTATGCTAAAAGCTCAACACCCTGACTGGGAATTCCATCAAACGGGAATCCACGGGCAAAAAGGCGTATCTTGCGCAGATTGCCACATGCCTTACACTCAAGAGGGCGCGATCAAATATAGTGATCACAAAGTCGGGAATCCGCTCGACAACATGGATAAGAGCTGCATGAATTGCCACAGAGAGAGCGAAGAGAAGCTCCGCAACATCGTGAAGCAAAAGTATGAGCGTAAAGATTACCTCCAAGATATTGCGTTTGACAACATCGCAAAAGCGCACCTTGAGACCGCCGAGGCAATCAGACTGGGTGCGAGTGATGCTGAGCTCAAAGAGATCCGCACACATATTCGACATGCGCAATTCCGAGCAGACCTTGCAATCGCAGGACACGGATCATTCTTCCACGCTCCTGAAGAAGTGCTAAGAGCCCTTGCTTCCGGAAACGAAGAGGCGCAACAAGCACGCTTGAAGCTTGTTAAAGTGCTAGCAAAACATGGCGCGATGAATTACATTGCTCCAGACTTTGACAGCAGAGATAAGGCGCAAAAACTTGCTAAACTCGATATGGATAAGCTAATTGCCGAAAAAGTTGCATTCCGAAATACCCTTGTCAAAGAGTGGAGAAAGCAAGCTATTGCTAAAGGTCGCCTCAATCCTAACTTCTTCGATACTCTTGAAGAGAGCTCTTCTTATGAGGATCGCATCAAGAAGTAGGAATTTTCCCCCTCGCAGGGTTTTGGGAATCTCCCAAAACCCTCGCTCTTTTAGGTAAGATTCCCGCACATTTTGATACACCAAAGGAGCTTGTGAATGCTCTATAAAATTCTAAGCTCTTATACTCTGATGGCTGCTTTTTTGGCGATTCTCGCATTTGGTGCGGCGGGTGCCACATTTATTGAAAACGACTTTGGCAGCGCAACTGCACGCGCAATCGTGTATGATCACCTCTGGTATGAGGCGATTCTCGCCCTCACAGCACTCAATCTTGCGTTTGTTTTACATCGCACGCGCCTTTTTTACCGTTGCAAAGCCTCTTTTTTATTTCACATCGCTTTTGTTGTAATCCTCTTGGGTGCAGCCTTGACGCGATACTTGGGAATCGAAGGGACTTTGCACCTCCGCGAGGGTGAAAGCAGCGCGCACTTCCTGACACAAAAGCTCTATCTTCAGGTTACGCCTGCAAATGAGGCGACACATTTTTTCCCCCTTGAGATCAACGCATGGCACAACCGTTTCAGCCAAGAAATTCCGCTACAAAATGGCGACACGCTAGAGATTAAGCTTGCCGATTCCCTGCTGCACAAAGAGGGGCAAAATGTTTCGGGCTATTTTGATCTTACACTTTGTGTGGGCGATTCTTGCGTGCCTCATCGCTTCACTTTTGGCATGAATAGCGCGCCGCAAAGTGCCGATGTTACGCTTCAAAATACGCGCTTCACCCTCTCTTATGGTGCGCGCGAGCTACCCCTACCCTTTTCGCTTCATTTGGAAAAATTTACTCTCACGCGCTACCCGGGCAGCAATTCGCCCTCAGAATACGCAAGTAAGCTGACGCTAAAGGAGGGGAATCGCGCCTTTACTTACACGATTTTTATGAACAATACCCTCACACACGGCGGCTATAAATTCTTCCAAACTTCGCACGATCCCGATGAAAAAGGCACGATTCTCACGCTCAATAAAGACCCGGGCAAGATTCCCACCTACATCGGCTATACCCTGCTCTTCCTTGGGCTTATACTTAATCTCTTAGCTCCCGCGTCGCGTTTTAGGGCACTTTTACGCGAGATTAAAGCTCCCATCACGGGAATCCTAGCCATGCTCTTGTTTCAGAGCACACCCATGTATGCGCAAGAGAGCTACATTAGCGATTATCTCACGCACCATCGCGAGCACTCATACGCGCTAGCAAGGGAGTTTGGAGCGTTACTTGTCCAGTCCAAAGGGCGGATTGAGCCGCTAAATACACTCAACAAAGAGATCCTCTATAAGCTAAGCGGGCGCGATTCCTTTGTGGGAATGAGTGCGGATCAAGTGGTGCTTGGCATGATTAGCTATCCAAAAATTTGGGAGCACATCGCGCTGATACGGGTTAAAGAGGGCGCGCTCAAGGAACGTCTGGGAATCGGAGCGGAAAAATTTGCGCGCTTTAGCGATTTTTTTGATGAACACGGGAGGTATAAATTAGAGGGCGAAATGGAGCGCGTAAGCCTGCTCGCCCCCTCCAAACGCAACACCTATGATAACGAAATCATCAAGGTTGATGAGCGACTAAACATCACCATCATGGTTTTTTACGGCAAGCTTTTTAAGTTTTTCCCCCTTGCAAACGACCCAAATGATCGCTGGCTGACCCTGCGAGAATCCTCTGAGCTGTTGCCTCAAGCAGAGGCAAAAGAACTTCATGGCGCAATTACGAGGCTTCTTGATAGCGTCTTTGAGCGACATTATGAGCACGGATTTGAGCCACTAAACACGATTAAAAATTACCAACGCCAAAGCCCCCTCCATCTGAGCGAGCGAGCCATCAGCGCGGAGCTTCTCTATAATAATTTAGGGCTTTTTGAGCACCTTTTTCCCGCCTATTTGCTCCTTGGATTCCTGACCCTCATTATCGCCTTGGGCGCGCTTTTTAAACGCACACTCAATGCGCCAAAAATCACCTCTTTGCTCTATTTTTTCGCGCTCACGCTCTTTGTTGCGCATACACTCGGGCTTGTTTTGCGCACTTATGTGAGCGGACATGCCCCTTTTAGCGACACTTACGAATCGATGCTCTACATCTCATGGTCGGGCATGCTTGGGGCGATTCTCCTCTTTAGGCATTCGCTTTTTGCGCTTGCTGCGGGGATTTTAATCGCAGGAATCTTCCTTTTTAGCGCACATTTAAGCCACATCGACCCGCAAATTACCACACTCGTGCCGGTGCTCAAATCCTTTTGGCTCACGCTGCATGTCTCAGTAATTACTGCAAGCTATGGATTCTTCGGCATGGGGGCATTTTTAGGCTTTTTTGTGCTTGGGCTTTTAATCTTAAAACCCCACATAAAAACCCCGCTAGAGGCTCCGATCACGCGCCTCACACAGATTAACGAAGCCTCGCTGATTTTAGGAATCACTCTGCTTGTAATCGGGAATTTCCTCGGGGGAATCTGGGCGAATGAGAGCTGGGGACGCTACTGGGGCTGGGATCCCAAAGAGACATGGAGCTATATCTCGATTCTCATCTACGCGCTCATCTTGCACCTGCGACTTTTTGGCGTGCGCTTATATGAATACTTCTTCGCACTTACCTCTATGTGGGGCTTTGGCTCGATTCTTATGACCTATTTTGGGGTGAATTTCTACCTTGCGGGGCTTCACTCTTATGCACGGGGCGATAGGCTTCCGATTCCCGCATGGGTGGGAATCCTCACAATCTTTTTGCTACTTTTTAGCCTGCTCTCTTACATCAAAACAAAAAACAAAGGAATCGCATGAAACATCTTGGCAATACAAATCACGCGCCAACCTCCTTGCAACTATCTAGCGGATTCCAGCCTCCCTCTTTTTTGTAAGAGAGGCTTGGAAAATCTATAGAGACTGCAGGATTCTTGGCTTTGAGAAAGCGTTTATGGCTCTTGTCGCTCCTTTAAACTTCTCAACTTGCGCTAAAGCCGTATGTGCGCAGTTACTTTGAGCCAACTTTGATGTCCCTACGTCTTTAGTAAGAACATTCACGCAACCATGCTGGCAGAGACTTTTTTCTCCCCAAACATCGGGGTCATACCACGCACCTTCGCAAATTACAGCAACTTTCTCCTGCACAATATCGCTTACCAAAACGCCAGCTAAAATCTCGCCCCTGTCATTAAATACTCTCACAATATCGCCCGTAGCCAAACCGCGTTCTTTCGCATCCTTTGAGTTCAAAAGTATAGGTTCTCTGCCACTGACTTCCGCGAAATTTCTAATGATGGAGTTATTTAGCTGAGAATGCAAACGATACCTAGAGTGAGGACTCACAACATGAAGCGGATACTTACTAGCGATTTTTGAACCAAGCCATTCAAAAGGCTCATTCCAAGCAGGATGTCCGGGGCAATCGTCATAATTCATCTTGGCAATGGTCGGAGAATATATCTCTATTTTACCTGATGGAGTGCCTAGACGATTCTTAGCTGGGTCTTTTCTAAAATCCGCTAAACGCGTATAGAGCTCGGTTTGAGGGTTGTCTTGAGAGAATCGGGCGTAGCCTTTTTCTATAAATTCATCGAAACTAGGCATAGCGATACCTAATCCCTTCGCCTGCTCTGTTGCATCTGCATAGAACTCCTTCATCCAACCCAGCTCATCTTTCCCTTCGCTAAATACCTCTCTATACCCCCAACGCTCGCAAATTCGCTCGCAAATCCAAAAATCACTTTGGCTCTCGCCCATAGGCTTTATGATCGGTTTATTAGCCACAATATATTCTCCAGTCGAAGAGCTTTGATTAATATCGTAGCGTTCGACTTCTATCGCCACTGGTAGCACTATATCGCTAAAACGAGCTGTGCTCGTCCAATAAGGTTCAGCAGTTATGACGGTTTCGAATTTTCTCCACTGCTTTACTATGTTATTGACATCTTGATGACGGGTAAATACCGAACCAGACGCCAAATATGCCACCCTCATATGTGGGAGTTTTATCTTTACACCATCATAATCGATCTCCTTACCTGGATTAGCCAAAGCCTCTATGGAACGAGAAGATGGAATGGTAACGTTTTTAGCATTTTTCCAAGGCGCACCGCCAACTTTATCGTATTTATCGCTAATACGAGTGCTTAAGCCTTTTAGCACAGGTGCGATTTTGTCGCTTGCTCCGCTTGAACCATAACCTAAACTAAATTCAAAACCTAAACCCTCTTTGCCTATGTGCCCCAGCATCGCATTAAGCGTTACTAAAGCCCAAAATGCCTGCTCGCCATGATGTGCTCTTTGCAACGCCCTGCCTATCAGAACCACAGTAGGCTCTTTGGCTAATTTTTCTGCGAAAGCTTTTATATTTTTCTCACTTATGCCACAAATCTTACTCGCCCATGCAGCATCTTTGACAACCTTATCGGTAACACCTAAAAAGTAATCCCTAAATTTATTAAACCCAACCGTATATTTTTTGATAAATCCCTCATCATAGAGCTTCGCGCTGAATAGGTGGTGGCACATGCCTAAAATCAGCGCAATGTCAGTATTTGGACGCACAATGACATTTTCCGAACCAAAATAACGCGCCGTATCATTTTCCATAACATTCACGCTAAATGTCTTTATTTTCGCTTTCTTAAGCTCTCTAATGCCAACGTAGCCATCGTGAGTCGGTGGTGTTGAGGAAATTTGACTCGTTACAAGCGGATCAGTCCCCCAAAACACGACATTTTTAGCATTTTTGATTATCGCCTTCCACTTCGTTGGAGTGTCATAAACCGCACTACTTCCTAACACATGGGGCATTATAACTAACCCGGCTCCAGTCGAATAATCCCCACTCTCTTCGACATATCCGCCTAAAATTTTAAGCATTCTGTGTGCGACAGTTCGTCCCCAGCTAACCTTGCCGCTACCACCCCACCAGTAGCACTCCCCATAAATAGATTCCGCACCATATTTATCAAAGCTCTCTTTTAAAGCTTTTGCCGCTAAATCTAAGGCAACATCCCAACTAACGCGAACAAACTCCTCTTTGCCACGAAGTTCTGACTTTGCCGCACCCTTAGCTTTTAAATAGCTTTTTCTTACCATCGGATAAAGCACGCGGCTTTCGTTTTGGACACTATCGGGAAGAGAATAGTTCATCGTATTAGGGAATTTATCCCCCTCAAAATCGCTCACTGAGACAATTCGTTCCGAATTTAAATTAGCATAAAACAGTCCGAAGCGATTTGCCCCAAAAACTTTCTTTCCATCAAATATCGTCTTGTTGATACTGCTAGTCTTGTCCGCTGCCAATGCCGTAGCACACAGTGCCGATGCCTTCAAAAAATTCCGTCTTTGCATGGAAACACCTCCTGATTATTGGTTTCTAGAATTATGTTGCAGATACTTGGTTATCAGAGCTAAATCACTCTCTTCTAACGTAACATAATTTGCACTGATCATACCTTGGATACTAGCTGGCCATTGATTGGCCGTGAAGCTTTGTGGTTCGTGTAATCTATGGCACGCCGAGCAGGTAATTTCGTAAAGCTCTTTTGCTTTGGCATAGAGTGGCTCTGCATCGTCCGTAACGACGCTCTTATCTACTTCATAGACTCCCTCGCTCTCAAACCAAACTTCGCCATAATCATCTTCAATCTGCTTTAATTGTGTGAAATTTGTCGGATTCTCGGTATCAAACCTTACGAAGACTTCGGAGTTGCTTATGCTTCTTTGAAGCACGGCACGATAGCTATCGGCAACTACGCCAAAGATTTTGACGACTGCCTTATCGCCATTTACGCTTATCAGCTCCACGGGCGACAGGACTTCTGCTACACCCACAGGTTTAGCGTCCTTTGAAACGATAACGGTCTGTCTTAGATAACTTTGAGCCAAACAAAGCGGACTAGCAAGGAGTAAAATCAACGAAGCGATCAATATTCTCATACAACCTCCTTCTTAGGTTGTCCTATCCTCAAGATTATGTATTTAAAAAGCTAAAATTATACTTAAACCGCCCATTGTGCATGATAATCGGGATTTCACCACGCACAAAGGGAGGGGAATCCAAGCGCACTCCCCTTAGTATCCCCTCTCTTTTAGTTTTTTAAGAGATGGATTTGGATTTATTCCTCGCACTCTCCTCCTTGCCACTCTGCAAAAGCGTCTCTAGCGGAGGTTTGGGCGTTTGCTGGGAATCCTTGCCCTTTTTGCTCTTTTTCTCTTCAAAGAGCAGATCCCATCTGGAAGGGGCATGCGTGAGATTGTCAAGGAGATTTTTTATTGCAATCTGCTCGTCAATGTAGCGTTTCATCTCGCCGCGCTCAATGGGCGTGCTCTCCATAGTCTCGTATTCGGACATGCCCCACTCTTTGAGTTTGTCAGAGAGGTATTTGATAGTATCCTCCCACGCTTGTCTATGCTCAAAGGGATCGCCCTTATAGTTAAGAGGTGGTTGATAGGAATCTCTTCGCATTTCCCTTAGGATTTGCGCGATGAATTGCTTCTGCACTTTGGGGTCATCGTTGTGCAAATATCGCTCTATAGTGTGATTCCAAACTTCGTCAAAATCAGAGGGACGCTTTCCTGTCTCATAGCGATAGATCCTAGACCCTGTAACGTCAGCATTCACGCTTAAACGGAGAGCTGCAACCATAGCCTCCTTTGCACTATACCCTTTAGCTTTGAGATCCTTTGTATACTGTTTAAGAAAATCCGAAAAAGTGAAAGGCTTCTCTTTCTCCTTGGATTCTTCGGGCTTTTTGGGGGAATCGACACTCGCTGATTCCCCTGTTTTAGCACTCTTTGGAGCACTCTTGCCGTTTATTTGTGTAAGCTGCTCTTTAAAGCCCTCCGATTCCTCCGCTTGCTTCTTGGTGTGGGGCGTGAAGATGGTTTTGGTTTGAAGTGCATTGCCCGTATAGTTTTGGATAGTCATAAGAGTCCTTTATGTTTTGCTTGCACCCTGGGTTACTTTATTGCCCTGAAGCAACGTCTCTAGCGGAGGTTTGGGCGTTTGCTGGGAATCCTTGCCCTTTTTGCTCTTTTTCTCTTCAAAGAGCAGATCCCATCTGGAAGGGGCATGCGTGAGATTGTCAAGGAGATTTTTTATTGCAATCTGCTCGTCAATGTAGCGTTTCATCTCGCCGCGCTCAATGGGCGTGCTCTCCATAGTCTCGTATTCGGACATGCCCCACTCTTTGAGTTTGTCAGAGAGGTATTTGATAGTGTCCTCCCACGCTTGTCTATGCTCAAAAGGATCGCCCTTATAGTTAAGAGGTGGTCGATAGGAATCTCTTCGCATTTCCCTTAGGACTTGCGCGATGAATTGCTTCTGCACTTTGGGGTCACTGTTATCCCCATATCGCTTCCACTGGTTATAAAGGTGTTCTATACGACCATGCTCACCCGTCTCGTAGTAATGAGTCCTTAACGTGGTCTTAATAATAGAAGCAAAAACTAAATGTGCATTCATAAGATGTTTCTTCTCCTCACTGTATCCCCTAGCTTCGATGTCCTTGTTGAACTGTCTCCAAAAGTCCGAAAAAGTGAAAGGCTTCTCTTTCTCTTTGGATTCTTCGGGCTTTTTTGGGGAATCGACGCTCGCCGATTCCTCTATTTTAGTGCTCTCTTTGGGATTTTCACTTCTAATCTGTGTAAGCTGCTCTTTAAAGCCCTCCGATTCCTCCGCTTGCTTCTTGGTGTGGGGTGTGAAGATGGTTTTGGTTTGAAGTGCATTACCCGTATAGTTTTGGATAGTCATGAAAAGTTCCTTTAACGTATTCTAAGGCTTGTGCTTAACGAAGGACCCGCATTGATTGAATTGGCAATGAACACGAATATTCCGCTGTCATTGGGAGGTTTGGATATATCCCATTTCTGCCCCCATCCATCAGTTACACCATCGCCATCTTCATCGACAGGAATAGGACCTCCTTCGGGCACTGCATCATTCCCTGCAAAGTTTGCATGATCACGAAATCCGCCATAGCCTTTCACATAGGTATAAGCATAAAATTTCGAACCCCCGTGATCATTGACGGTTACCATAGCTCCATCTTCAATTGTTTCCCATCCCCCTTCTGTCGATTCTACGGCAATGACCCATACTCCCGATACTGGCGGAGCAGGGGCTGTAGGCTCCATATCGGGGATATTTTTCTCCAATGTTTTAATCCGCTCATCAAGGAGCTTCTGAAACTTGATAGAATTACGCTTCTCCAAAAGAGATTGATTTTGAGAGTCATTACTCTCTTGCGCTACCGCTAAACTCATCGCGCCTAGTAGCAAGGCACTCAGTAAGATTCTAGTCATCTTCGCTTCCTTTAAAGTAAGATTGAAAGGCAACCTTACTCAAGCAAGAATCATTCCATTAATTTTTATCTTTAAGCAGAAATCAAAGCCAAAAAATCACAAGAGAAGTCCGATGAGTGCGGAGGTTTACACAAATAACGATTATAAAATAGCATTATACGAAACGACCCGTGGAGCAGGGGAGCTAATGGCGAGGTTAGCGGGAGCGTTGAAGAGGCGATTTTTGGCTTAGCGGCTTAGTTCGATAAACGCCCCCCCCCCCCGACGCTCTCTTGTCCCTTGATGACACGATTCCTGCCCTCACGTTTTGCCTCATAGAGGAATCCGTCCGCGCGCCCCAAAGCATTGTCTATATTCTCAAAATACCTGACACTCGTCACTCCAAAGCTACACGTCACTTTCAATTCTTTACTGCTGAAAGTGTATTCCGCGACCACACTGCGCACCTTTTCCGCTAGATGATACGCCCCCTCTAAGGTCGTCTGCGGTGCGAGAATGACAAACTCTTCGCCTCCCCAACGGGCGAAAATATCCGTGCTGCGAATCTCCCCCGAAACCACCCGCGTAAGCTCCACAAGCACCTCATCACCAATCGCATGACCGTATGTGTCGTTAATCTTCTTAAAATAATCTATGTCAAAAATAATGACGGCGAGGGCTTGTTTGTGGTGGTTGACAAACTCCATTTCACGAGCGACAAGCTCATAAAACTTATTGCGGTTGTAAATCTGCGTAAGGGGATCATAATAGGCAATCTTCTCAAGCTCAATCTGCTCACCAATGTCCTGGCAGATTCCAAAGATCATGTCCTTCTGCTCCGCACTAATCGCCTTCATACGAACATACGTCGAGATGACCGCCCCCTTCACGTCGATACAACGAACAGTCCGACTGGAATCGCGCCCATATCTCGTCGCCTCGATAAAGCCCCGTATCAGCCTGTAGCGATCATCAGGATGAGTGAAGCGCAGCACCTCAAGAATCGTAAGCTCGCCCTCGCCCTTTAGCCCGAGCATAGCACCAGCCTCTTTGGAATAGAAGAAAATCTTATCTTTGATTGAGTATTGCCAATACCCAAGCCGCGCGATTTTCTGCGCCTCTTCAAGTAAGCTTGCCATGTGAGAGAGCTCTTGTGTGCGCAAAACCACTTGGCGTTCAAGCTCGTGCTTGCTCGTCTCAAGCTCCGTAATATCCACGAAAGAGACGATAAACTTGCTCTCATCTTCGGGATAAGTGCGCGCTTTTATGGTGAAGATACGCTCCTCGCCCTGAGCATTGCGCATGATGGCTTTTACGTCGCTCTCGCACTCACCCTGATTAGTCATGTCATGAATCCAATCACGCTCTTCATGCGAAGTCTCATCGCGCACGACAAAAGCCTCGCGGATACATTTGTATTTCTCGCGAAACTCGCGCAAATTCTTAAGCCCGAAGAAATCAAGGCAAGCCTTATTGATGTGCGTAATCTCCCTGCCGTTTGTAACAAGCACGAGCGAGGATTGAAAATCCAAAATATCATTCACAATGCGTCGGTCGCGCTTGAGCTCATCTTCGTATTCTTTGTGGCGCGTCACATCGGTAAAAACGAGCTGAATGACGCGTGGTGTCACTTTAGCCAGCGTGATTTCGTAATATTTGCCGTGGACGTCGATATTAAAGGGCTCGACGCGCAATCCCTTTGAGACATTAGCGGCAATATGATCATATGTCGCCGTGCCGATGAGAAAGCTCAGCGGCTTATCGAGAATCTCCTTGCCAAGGCACTCAAGCGCGCGATTATTCGCCCACTGCACCACCATCGACGTCTCAAGATAATAGCATTCAATGACGCTCTGCGGGAAATTATTGAGCGCGTAATGCGTCGCTCGGAAGCTCTCCTCGATGGCATTTTTATAGCCATTCTCCGCGTTTCTGAGCAGATCCCTTTTGGTTACGATTCCCACAAGCGCGCGTTTTGCGTTAAGAATCGGCACGGAGAGGGCGTCGCTGCGCTCAAAAATGTCGATAATTTCATTCACAAAAGCCTCTTCCTGCACCGAGGCGGGATTTCTTTTGATGAATTCCTTCGCAGGAAGCGCAAGCAAAGAGGCGTTTTCAGCGACCTTTAGCATCGTGTGTTCGGTCAGGATTCCCATGAGATTCCCCTGCTCATCGAGCATAGGGAGCGTTCCCACGCGATGCTGCGCCATGATTTTAAGCGCGTCTTTGAGCGTATCTTTTTCCGTAATGCTAAAAAGCGGCTTGTTGTGTAGGATATGTTTCGCGCAGAGCTTTGTTTTGTAAATCTCCTCGCCCAACTCATAAAAGATCACATCTTGCGTAACGATTCCGAGGAATCGCTCTTTTTCATCACAAACTGCCACACGTCGAACATTTTTCTCCATCATGAGCGTCGCGACATCTTCGAGATCGCAATTCTCATGTATGGAGACGATCTGCTTCGTGGCATACGCGAGCGCGGACGCGCCAAAATCATAATCTTCGGCAAGCAGCTTAACGACATCGCGCTCCGTGAGGATTCCGAGCAATCGCCCCGCCCCATCAACAAAGGCAACCACCCCGTGAGGGTGTTTCTGCACCGCGCGACTTGCCTCCTTGAGCGTCGCATGCGTATCTAAAAGCACATCAAAACAAATTAGACTTCGTGCAATCATCACTCACCCCCACTTTACCCTTTCGCAGCATGAACTTTGATAAACGTTCCTGCTTTGCTATTCTAACCCCGGTGCTATTTTTTAATCCTTAAAAACCTCTTTAACACGGCAAGTTAGATATAAAGTAAAAATAAAGATTAAGAAAATGCCTCGCGTGCGCCTTTATGGAATGCGCTACAATACTTCCCAAAATTTGCAAGGATTCCCATGAGATGGCTATTTCTAGTGCTCCCTGCGTTACTTTATGCGGAGCTGCCCCCTTTTGAATCGCTCCCGCAAAATACCGTAGGGAATTACCGCTACAGCGTGCTTTTCTACGTAGCGCGCAGCACCTACAATACGCAAAAGCGCAACTGGACGCACACGCTTGAAATTTACGCGCGTCGCCCTAAACCACAAGCTCCGATTCCTACGCACCGCCGTATGTATCTTGAGAGCCAAAAGTCCGAGATTTTTCCCCTGTATGGAGGCTTACAATATGGCGAATGCTTCATGATTAATGAGAATACCTTTAGCGACTGCTCTTTTCCTGACGATTATCAAGGTGAAGCGGGAATCTACCTCCCCGACGCGCCTTAAAGCCCGTGCGGATTGTGCGGGGAGATTTTAGGCGCGATTCCCGCCTTATTGTTCCCTTTGCACCGTCGAGATTAGCGTTTGATAAAACAGAGAGCGCATATTGTTTAGAACTTTTGTTTGGTTGTATTGCTCGCTTCTGAAGGCTTTATTGATCTCCTCAAGTGCACGCGCAAGGGCGGCGTGCTTGTATTTATGCCCCTGTGCACTGTAAACTCCCTGCCCCACTTCCAATCTCCCATATCTGCCGCCAAAAAGCTTTTTGCGATTAAAGGGCAGAGAGGCAAACAGATCATCAGCCACGACGATTCCCGTGTTGCTCATCACGAGCGCAAAATATCCCTCCAAAAGATAATCCCCCTTCGCCACGAGCACAAATCTCCCTCTCGTCTCAATCGCAAGCTCTTTAAGCCGCTCCTTAACGTCATAGAGCGAAAGATTATCGGCTAAAAGATAGGTGCTCTTCTCGCTCTCATCGCTCTCTTGGCGAAAATATTGCGAATAGGTAAAAATATTCTTAAAATACTTGGCAAGTAGCGCACTCATCGTATCTGCGCTCGCATGCTCAATTGCCAGCTTGCTAATCGTTCCGCTATCCATCGCCGCGCTCGCATACATCGCGCTCTCCTCGGCGGGAAGTGCCAGCTCTTTGGCGTGTTGCAGGAAATAGAGCCCCAAATTTGCGTGAAATGCCTGATCTTTGGTCAAAGAGTAGAAGTTTTTCCTCGCGGCGGGCTCTTTAAAAATCTCCCTCTCATCGTGTGTGAGCGCGTAATCCAACACCAGCAACTCATCAACCCGCGCATTCCCCGTCGCCAAAGCCCGCTTATTCAAATACCACTGCTCATAAAGTGCCTGCAAAAGGCGCACCTTGTATTCAGCCTGTCCCTCTTTAAACGCACCCGGGATATTCATCATCTCACCCATCTCTTCCCCCAAGATTCCCCGCTCCTTTTTCTTTAACGCCCTAATCGCACGATGATACACGCGCGAAAACTCGAGGAATCCCGCATTCACGCTCTTTTGCGCAGGATTAATACTCATCGCAAGATAGAGAAGGTGGGGCGCGAGAGTCTCCAAATCGCCGCTATCTTGCGTAAGGGCTTTGAGGTAGTAGCGATTCTTATCCACAAGGACGCTCGCATGTCCGTAACCCGCCGCGGGATTGCTCACGATCGCCTTGCTCTCGGGATGTATCGGATCGATGTATTTAAAGCTCGCCCCCGCGCTGCGCGTCATTTCCTCTTGGAATTCGCGATTCGTGCCGCCATAGCCCTCGATATAGCCAAGCGCGATTCCCGCTTTGGAATCGCCCGTGCCAAAAATCGTATCATCGATGTTAAATGCCTCATCTTCTGCGGCTTGCTTGAGTGTGAGCGATTCTTGCGAATGAACCTTCAGCGCAATGGGCAAATGCTGCGCGGGATACTCCACCAAAGGTAACGGGGAGGGGCTTGAGACAAATTGCATTCCCACCGCGCCAAAGCTATTTTGCATAAACTCGAGTGCCCGAGCATTCGCACGCTCTAGAATTCCGCTCTCTAGGGCAATATCGCGCGCACGTTTGGCAAAGGCGATTTTGATGGGCTTAAGATAGCTCTCATAATTTGCTTTCTTAATCTCATCTCTAATCACGAGTACACCGCGCTTCTCATCGCTATCAACGCTCAAAATCTCAGCACCTGCAAGCGTGTGGATCGTGCCCTCTCCTCTGCGCTCTATGTGCGTCTTTTCAAGGTCGATTCCCGCCTCGATGATATAAGGATAGAGCGCAATATACTCCTCCCCTGCGGAATCTTTCAAAAACGCCATGAAATCCACCGCATAGCTCGCGCTTTTTAGGAGATTCAGCTCGTGCGTGCTAATTCCATAAAGACTCGTGTCGTAATTTTTAGTTATAAAATTGCTCACAAGAGGAATCTTGCTTAAAAATTCCGATAGATACGCCTCTCGCGCTTGAGGGCTCAAAACAAAATAAAAAAACCCCACAAACACGCCCAGTCCGATAATTAAAGGCGATAAAATTCGCAATAAAAATCCCATCACGCTTCGCCTCCATGAATAATTTCCACGCGCTCAAAGCCAAAATGCTCGCGCATAATCTTCTCCAGCTGCCGCTCAAACATGCGCCAATAATACTGCTGCACCTCTTCGCGCCACGATTCCCCCGTGAGCATACTCCCGCCGATGAGCTCCAGTGCAATTAGGGGTTTTACTTGATTTAAAATTCGCTCCTTATCCCCAAGGGTGTTTGAAGCAAGCGAAAAACCCGTGAGGAAATTCCTCGTCGCAAGATAGCTCCCACCCCCTGCGAGTGCGCCACCAAGCGTCCCACCCACGATTCCCCCAAGCACGGGAATCTTTACCACCTCAGCTCCGATTTTCCCGCCCAATAACGCTCCCACGCCTGAAGCAGGAATCGCCACGGCTTTTGCAACCTTTTGCGCACTCTCCCTGCTGATGGGCTTAGGCACGATCTCATGAATGAGCGTGATATGTTCAGGTGCGATATTGACGTTGACTAAAAGTGGCAGGGAATCGCCCTCCTTATAGCGCAGCACAAGCTTTTTAAGCGCGTAATCACTCTGCTCTTTATCCACGCTGAGCCTGCTTAAATCAAATTCAAAATCCGCACTCCCCTTAATGTGAAAAACATTGAGCCTATCGGTGTAGCCACCCATTCCAGCCGTAGTGCCGTGGATAATGAACTTTGAAAACTCCACGCGCTTAAAAATAAGCGTAGGCTTTTGCCCAATGAAACTTTGAAGATCAAAACGAGAAAACGCCTTTTTGTTTTCGATATAAGAGAAGATTCCCGCGCCACTTAATCCAAGCAGGACAACCCCCACCAAAGCGCAAAATGCAGCGAAAATTTTCGCACCCTTTGAATAGATTCGCTCATGCGCGACAAAGCCCCTATTTTTGCGCTTTTTCTTCCGCTCCAAAAGCGCGTAAATCGGCTCAACGGCGATACCAAGACGGTGGGCTAACATGTGGATTCCCTCCTGTTCGCTCACGCTAATCACGCCATCAAGCAAAATAACATCACTTAGCACATCAAGGAAGATTCCCCGATCTTCATCGCTCGCTAAATATCCTGCCACCGCCTCAAGCACCAAGCCATCGCTGAGTTTATCTTCCTTGAAAGATTGCTCCAACAAAAGCGCACACTCTTTCTTGTGTCGCTCGCGCTCTGTGAGTGCCAAGAGGGCTTTGTGTCCATGCAGCTCCCTATAAACGCGCTTTAAGAGCGCAGACATCTTGCGCATTGGCGGCTCTTTGGCTTCCTTGTAGCGCACCAAAAAGACCATTATCACTAATGCCTTAAAAATACGGTCATGATTAGGCATGTTTGCTCCCGTTTCTACTTTTTGCTTTGGCAATATACCAAAATCACCAAAACGACCCTTTAGTCTGCTACAATCCACCCTAGCAAAAACAAAAGGAGCATTTGTGATCCTAGCGGCGAATTTCAAAATGAATCACACGCGCGAATCGACCCGCAGCTACCTTGAGACTCTTCAGGGATTCCTACAAAAAGGCGCGAATAAGCATGATATTTTTGTTTTTCCTCCGTTTTGTGCGCTTGATGATTTTAGGGATTTAAATCGCGTGCATATCGGTGCGCAAAATGCCTATCCGGCGCAAAAAGGGGCATTTAGCGGCGAAATAGGGAGCGAACAGCTTGAAGAGTTTTCCATTCGCACGATTCTTATCGGACACAGCGAGCGACGGACAATTTTAGGGGAATCGCAGGAGTTTTGCGCACAAAAATTTCAATACTACGCAGCCCTTGGCTGGACGATTTTTTATTGCATCGGCGAGAGCTTAGAGGTGCGTCAAAAGGGACTTGAAGCAACCTTGCAATACAATCTCGCCGAACTTACAGGGATCGACCTCTCCTATCCGAAGCTCATCATCGCTTATGAGCCTATTTGGGCGATTGGCACGGGGGTTAGCGCGGGAATCGAGCAGATTGACAAGACGCACACGATGCTAAAAAGGCACTTCTCCTGCCCTTTGCTTTATGGCGGGAGCGTGAATGCCGCAAACATCGCGGAGATTCTCGCACTTCCCACGGTTGATGGCGCACTCATCGGATCGGCGGCACTGAGTGTCGATAACTTCTGCGAAATGATAAAAAAATTAGAAAATTAAAGGAGCACAGATGATTATGCAGGGTAAAAAGGGGCTAATCGTAGGAATCGCCAACAATAAATCCATCGCTTATGGGATCGCGCAGGCGTGTAAAGAGCAAGGGGCAGAGATCGCGCTCACATTCATGAATGAACAGCTTGAAAAGCGCGTCCGACCCATCGCAGAGGAGCTTGGGAGCAAGCATGTGTATGAGCTTGATGTGAGCAAGCCCGAGCATTTCACGCGTCTACGAGAATCGCTCGCGCAGGATTTCGGCGAAGTTGATTTTATCGTGCATTCCGTCGCGTTTGCGCCCAAAGAGGCGCTTGATGGCGAGTTTATCAACACGCCCAAAAATGCCTTTAACACAGCCATGGAGATTTCAGTATTTTCACTCATCGAACTCACGCAGGCACTGCTCCCAATCCTAAGCAAAAACGCCGCGATTCTCACGCTCAGCTACCTTGGTAGTGTCAAGCACATCGCGCATTACAACGTCATGGGGGTTGCCAAAGCCGCGTTAGAATCAACCGTGCGTTACCTAGCCTTTGATCTGGGTAAGCGGGGAATCCGCATTAACGCAATCTCCGCTGGACCTATCCGAACACTCGCAGCCAGCGGAATCGGCGACTTCCGCATGATTTTAAAATGGAACGAAGCCAATGCGCCATTACAAAGGAATGTTACGACCAAAGAGGTCGGAAACTCCGCGATGTATCTGCTCTCCGATCTTGCAAGCGGCGTGAGTGGCGAAATCCACTACGTCGATGCGGGCTACAATATCATGGGAATGTGCGCAATAGAGGAATCCGAGGGCAAAGCAAGCCTCGTGTGGGATCGCTTCAAAAATCAATCATAACCACCATAACCACGGGCATGAGGGCGCGGATTCCGCCCTTTTTGCGCGCCTATACGAAAAATACTTTAACTATTCTTAATCTGTCAATACTTAAATTTTAATTAAGCACATCTTTACCACAAAAGATCTAAGCTCGGGATTTGCGATAAATTTCATGCGACAAGGAGCTAACGTAGTGCTTATTAGTCCCCCCCCCCCCCGCACACCATTGTGCTAAGGATTCCCGTATGGGTTGCGCCCGTTTTTAATATCAGATCGCGGATTGGATTCTTCACTATACCATTTGTATATCTATTGTCCAATATGAAACGCTATAGAATTGCTTTTACTTTCCATATCGTCAAATCATTCGTCACAAAATTCATCATAATAAGGAGTAATTAATGAAAATATCAAGTGTCGCTAATAAGATCTCACTCATATTAGTGCTGCTACTCGTCGTGGGGCTAGGAATCTTCTCGCTCAACAACTACTCACAGACCAAAGATAACACGCTCTCCACACTCACGCTCAGCAAGCAAGAGACCCTAAAAGGACTCATGCTCACAATCCGTGAATACTTTCAAACACGCGTCTTGGTGTTAGAAAAGCTCAAAAACACACTCCCAAAAAGTGGCGAGGAGCTAAACTACAACAGCGTCGCATCCGTGTTTAAGGAGGCTTTCCCTTTTGTGCCGCTTGATACAATCTTTATCGGTCTGGAGAGCAATGGCTGGCTCATTCAATCCGATGAGCTCTCAGGTGCGATTCCCGGCACGTTTACGCCGGAGAAAGATAACTTTGACGCGAGGCAGCGAGGCTGGTATAAAATGGCTGCCGCGACGCAAAAAGGCGGAATCAGCGACCCCTACATCGAAGGTGCATCTAAAAAGCTCGCCATCAGCGTGTTCTCACCCATCATTGATAAAGGGAAAATCGTCGCTGCCGTGGGTGCGGATATATTCCTTGACACCCTTCAGCGCGATATGTCCGAGCTCAAGCTCTCGGGCACGACGATCTTTTTCATCGTCGATTCCCAAAATCAACTCCTCACGCACCCGAATAAAAACCTCATCATGTCCAAAGATCCCGGCGTCATCAAAATCATCGAAGGGCTCGCTGCCCCCGCTGATGAGACTCCGGACAAACCTACGGGAATCCTGACCTTCTCTGTCGGCGACGATCATCGAGTCGCCGTGTGCCAGCGCGATTCCTACACGAGAATGCTCTTTTGTATCTCAAACTCCACATCGGAATACGCCGCAATGTTTAATGCGATCCTTACTAAGCAGCTCCTCACTTCTGCGATTTTTACCTTTATAATCGCGGTTTTGCTCTTTTATGTCGTGAAATATTTCTTGCGACCGCTCTCTTTGATCCAGTCTGCGTTGCTGGGATTCTTCGCCTATATCAATAATGAAAGAAGCAATGCAGATACGATCCATCTGAAGGGCGATGATGAGTTTGGCACGATGGCTAGGGCAATCAATGAGAATATCACAAAAATTGAAGCGGGCTTGCAAAAAGATCGCGCGCTCATCGAGGAGACGGCAAATGTCGTGCGAAGCACGAGTGCAGGGCATTTAGGAGTGCTCATTACCAAAGAGGCAAACTCACCGCAGCTTTTGGAGCTTAAAAGGCTCATTAATCAGATGTTAAATGACCTCAAAGCGACCGTCACGCTGGTGCTAAAGACGCTTGAGACCTATTCAAACAGCGACTTTACCGCGCGGCTGGATTCGAGCAACACCCATGGCGACATCAAAGCTCTGATCTTGGGTGTGAATGAGATGGGCGATGAGATTGTGGGAATCCTTAAGAAATCGCTTGATTCAAGCCTCTTTATGGAGAGTAAATCAGAGGAGCTCAAAGCCTCCATGCAGACCCTCTCTCAAGGAGCGAATGAACAGGCTGCCTCTTTGGAGCAGAGTGCAGCTGCGATTGAAGAGATGAGTAGCTCCATGCATAGTGTGAGTGAACGTTCTAATGAGGTGATTAGACAATCTGAAGACATTAAGAGTGTCATTAGCATTATTCGCGATATTGCAGACCAAACCAACCTGCTTGCACTCAATGCGGCGATTGAAGCTGCACGTGCAGGCGAACACGGGCGAGGTTTTGCCGTTGTGGCTGATGAAGTGCGAAAGCTGGCCGAGAGAACACAAAAATCTCTCGGAGAGATTGAAGCCAACACGAATATCCTCGTGCAGAGCATTAATGAGATGAGCGAGAGTATCAAAGAGCAAGCTCAGGGAATCGGGCAGATTAATGAAGCGATTGCTCAGCTTGATACGGTAACGCAGCAAAATGCGGGTGTGGCGGAGCAGACGAATAACATCGCCGGCGAGGTATATAAAGTCGCCAACAGTATCGTCGAGGATATTAAAACCAAAAAAATCTAGCTTTGTGTGGGGGAATCGCGCAGGATTCCTCGTGGGATTCCCCCACAAGAGCGATCTGGCACAGGGTTATCTATCTAAAATCTCGCGCACTTTTTCCACAAGCCCTTCTGTATCCAACCCCAAAGAACGCTCCACAAGCTCTATGCTCCCGTGCTCGACAAACTCATCGGGAAGCTCCAAAGAGCGGATCGCAACCCCTGCATGCCGCTCCGTGCTCCACTCTAAAAGCGCGGACGCCACCCCGCCGATTTTAGAGGAATCGCTAAAGACAATCCACCTCTTATACCGCTGCGCCCATTGCTCCAGCTCCTCCTCGGGAAGCGGCTTCACAAAACGCAAATCCGCCAACCCTGCGCCGTTATTAAGCGCATTTAGCACCCCATAGGCGCGCCCCACGCCATTCCCATACCCGATAAATAGCACATCACTCTGCCCCTCAAGCAAAAGCTCCGCCCTGCCATAAACAAACGGTGTCGCACTAAATTCGCCATTTTGCAGCGCAAAACCCTTGCGCGGATAGCGAAAAGCAATCGCGCCATCGGAGAATTCATGTGCGAACTTTATCGCCTCCTTAAGCGTGTCATTATCTCTAGGCGCAAACACCGTCATATGCGGTATCAGACGCAAATACCCCACATCAAAAATCCCCTGATGCGTCTCGCCATCTTCCCCTACGATTCCTGCACGATCAATCGCAAATTTCACGGGCAGGCGCATGATTCCCACATCATGGATCAGCTGATCAAATGCACGTTGCAAAAAGGTCGAATAGATCGCCACAAAGGGCTTGAAGCCCTCTTTTGCGAGGCTTGCCATGGAGGTTACCGCGTGTTGCTCGGCAATCGCCACATCCCAAAAGCGATGAGGAAATTCGCCAATAAGTGCGCCA
Source organism: uncultured Wolinella sp. (assembly GCA_963540505.1). GTDB lineage: Bacteria > Campylobacterota > Campylobacteria > Campylobacterales > Helicobacteraceae > Wolinella. Next base: position 209,533 of record CAUTMV010000001.1, on the reverse strand, counting down.
AGCCCCGTGCCGCTAGGCATAGCTGCGGTTACCCCCACGACTTTTTCATCTTCGCGCGCGATTCTTAAAAGCTCCTTTGAGAAAATCTCCGTAGGTGAAATAGTGTGAGATTTCCTGAGCGATTCCCCGCTTTTAAGGTCGAAAGGTCCAACTCCATGCCAATGCTCATAATGCCCCTCAGCCATCTTGTATCCCTTGCCCTTGAGCGTCTGCGCATGAACGATGACGGGCTTTTTCATCGCTTTGGCACGGCGCAATATCTCGATGATTTCCTTAATATTGTGCCCATCGATAGGTCCGATGTATTCTAATCCGAGCTCTTCAAAGAGGATTCCGGGCGTGATGAGCTTAAGCGATTCCTCAAAACGCTTCGCCATGTAGCTCGCCCCCTCGGGCAAATGCGCCAAAAGCCGCTCTATGCAATCTTTAATCGACTGGAAAAACCGCCCCGCAATCACTTGCGAAAGATACTTGCTAATCGCTCCAATCGGCTCAGAAATACTCATCTCATTATCGTTGAGAATGATTACCATCGGATATTTACGATCCCCAAGCTCATTAAGAGCCTCATAACACAGCCCCGCACTCATGCTCCCATCGCCGATAAGCACCACGGGCATGCGCTCGCTCTTCTCCAGCGCAATCGCTTTAGCCGCGCCCACGGCAAGCGAAATGGACGTCGAGCTGTGCCCCGCGACGAAATAGTCATGCGCACTCTCGCTTGGTTTGGTAAAGCCGCTGATTCCCCCAAACTGCCGCAAACTCGCAAAGGATTCCCACCGCCCCGTAAGGAGCTTATGCGCATAGGCTTGATGACTCACATCAAAGATAAAAGGGTCACGTGAGGAATCAAAGACCGCATGCATGCCGATGATAAGCTCCACCGCGCCAAGCGTAGAGCTTAGATGCCCGCCATTATGCGACACCACCTCCAAAATCCGCTCGCGAATGGAGTGCGCAAGCTCCTCCAGCTCGTTTAACGACTTACCCTTAAGCTCCATGCCTAATTCCGCTCCGCTAGGTTCTCCAAAATAGTCCGCTTCAATGTCTGGAATCGCGACATAATCGTGCCATCAAGATTCCCATCATCACTCATAATCACCACACCGCCTTTGGCGATCGCCTTATCAGGTTGAATTTTAATCCGATCCTCGCCCTCGAAATCTTTTATAATTAGCGCGTAATCCTCGGGATTGAGCTTCAAAAGCACCTTGGTTGCGTCTTTAAGGGAATCAAGCAGCTCTTTGGCAAGCGAATACGCCACCTCGGCACTGTGCTCGGAGACCTCTTTGACGATAACTTCCTTTGCAATATCCACCGCAATCGCGCTCAAATCGCGCTCAAGCGCATCAATATGACCGCTCATCTCTTTGGAGCTGCGCTCCAGAAGCTCGATGGATTCCACAAAGGCGCGCTTTTGCGCTTCAACCTCTTCTGTAAGCTCCGCTCGTGCCTGCTCCTGCCCCTCTTTGATTCCCAGAGCCCTCGATTCCTCGCGGGCTTCACGCACAATGGAATCGATCTCGCGCTCCTGTTTTTCAAGCTGCGCTTGGAGTGCCAAAAGCACCTCAGCAAGCCCATCGCTGCGCGCTAAAATCTTCTCAAAAAGCTCGGGATCAAGGGGCGGAATCGAGGGCGCAGGGGGTTGGGGCGATGAGGCGATAGGCTCTAGGGGCGGCTCTTCAGTCTTTGGCTCGAGGGGATTCTCCTTACTCTCCACAGGAGAAGGAAGCGTCTCCAAAGCCCTAAACTCATAGCGTTTGATATTGTGCCGACCCTGCCCGTCCATCGAGATGACGTTTTCTTGCTTATGGTTATTCAATCATATCCTCTTGTTCGCCGATTTGGATCACGCCCTGCTCTGCGAGAGATTGCACCGTCTCGACGATCCTTCGTTGCGCCGATTCCACGTCCTTAACCTTAACCGCACCGAGGTATTGCATCTCTTCTAGGAACTGCTCGCCCGCACGTTGCGACATGTTGGAGATGAACTTCTGCTTAAGCTCCTCGGGCGCGGATTTGAGTGCCATAGTAAGCTCCTTCTTATCCGCCACTTTGAGAATCTCTCTAATAGCGTTATTATCGAGCTTTTCAATATCTTCAAACGTAAACATCATCTCTTTAATCGCCGTTGCAAGCTGCTCATCAATCTGCTCGATGTAAGCAATCGTCGCTTTAGCCGCCTTTTGTCCGAGGCGGTTAAAGACCTCGGCGACCGCTCGTGGCCCACCCACTTCCACTTTGTAGCTAGTGAGCGATTCGAGTTTATTCTCAAGCACCGTGGAGACGCGCTTAACAACATTGGGCGAAATGTCGCCGAGGTTTGCCATACGGATCGCAATCTCTGCACGCAAATCATCGGTAAAGTAGCCCAACGTCTCCGCCGCACTGCTTGGATCCATGTGCGCCAAAATTAGAGCAATCGTCTGCGGGTGCTCGTTGATGATAAAGTCTGCGAGCTGTTGCGGACGCACTCGCGTAAGATAGGAGAAGTTCTGCGCGGATTGCATTGATTTCGCGAGCTTATCGAGCACTTTTTTCGCCTCTTCGGGTCCAAGCACACGATAAAGTATCTCTTTGGCATATTCAAGTCCGCCGGTGCTGATATACTGATTGGACTGGAATATGGCGTAAAATTCCTCTAGGATTGCCGCAGCGATGGACTTATCCACGCCACTACTTTGGGCGATATATTTGGAGATCTCGGTAATGGAATCAAGCTCGAGCTTTGAAAAAATCTCGCCGGTAATCTCATCTCCCATCTGAATGAGCAAAATGGCGATCTTCTCCGCCATACTCATCTCATCATATTGCGCTTGCTGTCGTGGTCCTAAGTTCATCGCTTATTCCTACTTCTTTTTAGTTTCGGCGATCAGCTTTGATGCCATATCGTCGATTCCCAACTCATCGCGGACAAGAGCCTGAAAGATTCCCGCTACCTCTTCAGGCTTCTCACCGATGATTTTCTTCATCTTCTCAAGCAGGACATCATACTTAATTTCATCTTCACTTAGCCCCATGCCAAGCCCCAATTGCTCCTCAACGCGCCGCTTCATCTCGTTGAATTTGCTTAGACCGTCATCATCGTCCTCATCGAGCTTGATGAGCGACTCAAGCTCCTCATCTTCATCTTCATGCACCTCAAGCATACGCTCGGTGAAAGGCACGATGACCTTTTTGTAGAAGATGAAAAGTATGATTCCCACGATGAGATACTTAAAGAGCGGCATGAAAGGACCCGTGAGCTTCTGCAGATTCTCGAGGAATCGCTGCGCCGCACTTTTGGGAAGATAGCCCGAAGTTTTTGCATGGAATTCAAAATTACTCACACTTACTTCATCGCCTCGCACGTTGCTAAATCCCATAGCTTGGCGCACAAGGGCATTAATCTTCTCCATCTCCTCTTCATTAAGCGCGATGTATTCCAGCACCTCGCTGCCCTCATCATTGACTATGGTGCGATATTTGCCATCAACGACGACCGCTGCGGAGAGTCGCTTAATCGTCGCAAACTCACCCTTGATACTTGAGACCGTCTTGCTCACTTCAAAATTGGTCGTCGTCTGGGATTTTTCATGCTTTTCGCGCGTATCTTGGGAATCTAGCCCCTGCACAGGACCGATATTACTTACCGCGCCCGGCACTCCGCCGATCTCTTTGGGCGCAAATCCCTCGCGTTTCTCCTCAAGCGTCTGCTCGCTCCGCACGACATTATTTGGGTCAAACATCTCCTGCGTGCTCTGTTTTTGGCTAAAATCAAACTCCGCCGTAACCTTCGCCACCACCCGATCGGCGCTGCCGATGACCGGAGCGAGGATATTGATGATTTTCTCCTCTGTGGCGCGCTCAAAATTCTGCTTATAGCGCATCTGCACCGCAGCCATCTCTTTTGATGTCGTAATCTCATCGCCCTCACCCAGCGGTTCGCCATTTTCATTGACGATTCTCACATTTTCGGCATCTAGGCGCGTTACCGCGGCAGAGACGAGATTTTTGATTCCCAGCACCTGCGCAGGAGTGAGCGCCATACCCTGACGCAAACGCAACACCACCGAAGCCGTTGGAGGCACATCTTTGCTCACAAACACGGAATCCTTAGGCACGGCGATATGCACCGAAGCCATCTCAATCGGCGTCAAGCTCTCAATCGTCCTACTTAGCTCACCCTCAGTCGCTCGAATAAACTTCACGCGCTGATCAAAATCCGTCGCACCGAACTCCTGCTTGTCAAAAATCTCAAATCCGACCTTGCTGCTTTTGGGAATCCCGTTGCTCGCGAGCTTAAGACGCTCTTCATAGACCTTATCTTCGGGGATTAAAATCGTATTATCTTGCGGAAGTTTGTAGGGGATTTTTGACTGCTCCAAATGCTGAATAATAAGCGCGCCATCTTGCGGACTTACCCCCTCAAAAAGGACGGCATACCCGTCAAGATTGCGGGTTTTTGCGCCATTATAAACAACGAGAAACGAAACAAAAGCGACCACAGCGACGACCGAGCCCAAAATAACCAGCCGCTGCTTGAGATTTAGCTTTACGTAGAGGTTTCGTATCTGATTGAAAAGTATCTTAAAATCCACCTAACGCTCCGTCTCTCACAATTTAAGTTGCAAAAACTCTTGCATAAGCTCTAAACATCGGCTATTTTGCGCCTTCGTCCCTATGGTAATACGGATCGCATTCATTTTGTAAGAGCGCAGATTCCTAATAATCACCCCGCGCTCCAAAAGCCACTGTGAAAACTCGCTGGAATCGGCGCGACTAGGAAGCAGAATGGTAATAAAATTTGTAAATGAGGGGATAAATTCAAGTCCATTAGCCTGTGCAAACTCCTCATATCGCGTCATCTCCGAAAAATTCTCTTTAAGACTCATCTCCACATGCCCCCACTCCCTAAGTGCAACAATCGCCGCAGCAAGCGAAAGAGTCGTGATATTAAAGGGCGCGCGGAGCTTGAGAATATTTTTAATCACCGATTCCTGCGCGATTCCATAACCCACGCGCATACCTCCAAGCCCATACGCTTTAGAAAACGTCCCCAAATAGAGCGTGTTGGGAAATTGCGCGAGCAGCTCACTGGGCGCAATTTCCGTGCGGGAATCCTTAAAACGCGCATACTCCTGATACGCCCCATCGATAATCACAAGCGTCTCTGGAGAAATGCGGGACAAAAAGCCAAACACCTCATCGCGCCTCAGAGACTCGCCTAGTGGGTTGTTGGGAATACAGAGAAAAACCACGCCGGGGTGCTCGCGCTCATAAATCTCCAAAAATTCCGCGAGATTGTGCTCTGCGCTTTTAGTGCGCAAAACCTCCGCACCCACCTGCTTCGCATAGACTTCATACATCGCAAAGGTAACGCCCGCCATCAGCACTTTGGAATTCGCATTACACTTCGCATGCACCGCCATTTCGATGACCTGATCGCTCCCGGATCCGATGATGAGATTCTCGCTTCCCACGCCAAAGCGTCGCGCCAAAGCATCTTTGAGCTCAAACATCGAGTCATCGGGGTAGTGATGGGCATTAGGCGCGTCATGAACGATTGTCTCAATCACCTTAGGCGCAGCACCGAAAGGATTCTCGTTTGAGGCGAGTTTGATGACCTTATCTGGAGCGATTCCATATTCCCGCACGACAAGCTCAATAGGCTTCCCCGCCTCATAAATATTCACAGAATCAAGCGCACAATTAAACTGCATAAAATGACCCTAGCGTGTGGTTTAGCCGAGCATTTTAACGAAATTTTTTTAAAGTTGGCATTCGTCGGGAAATCGGGTGCAATTAGGTGCTAAAAACTAAAGCTTCTCTCCATATTTGTCGTAATCAATCCCATAAATTTCGCTGATATTCTGCGCATTGATGAGCTCACTGCTTTTGCCAAAGCTAAGCACCCTGCCCTCTTTGATTAAAAGCACAAGACTAGAGACAAAAAGCGCGTGACGCGGATGGTGCGTCGTCTGCACAAATGTATATCCCTCATCTTTGAGCCCCTTAATCATCTCCAAAAGTTTGATCTGATTCCCAAAATCAAGCCCGTTGGTGGGCTCATCCATCAGAATAATCCTCGCCCCCTGCACGAGCGTGCGCGCGATATACGCAAGCTGGCGCTCCCCGCCGCTCACTTTGGTGTAGGGTTCATCTTTGAGCTTTAGGATTCCCATTCGCTCAAGCGACTCAAGCGCGAGCAACTTATCTGCGCGGGAAAAATCAAAAAAGAGCGGTGTGCGATGCAGTGCCCCCATAAGCACGACATCAAAAATCGTGTAATCATAGCTTGGCTCGTGTGTTTGCGGAATATAGGCAATCTCACGCGCGAGCTCCTTTTTGTCGTATTGCAAGATATTTTTACCCGCCAAACTCACCTCACCTTGGGCTTTTAAAAATCCGAGCATAATGCGCAAAAGCGTGCTTTTCCCACAACCATTCGCGCCCAAAATACTAAGCGTATCGCCCTTTGAAATCTCAAAATTAATCCCTTCCAAAACCCTGTGATTCCCGTAACTAAAACTTACATTTTTCACGCTAAGCAACATCAAAGACGCCTTTTTGTGCGACGTAAAACGAGGATAAAAATGGGGATCCCAAAGAGCGAGGTGATGATTCCGATGGGAATCTCAAAGGTAAAAACTAATCGCGAGAAGCTGTCGCAAAGCAACAAAAATATTGCGCCACATAGGGCTGAAAGCGCGAGCACATGGCGATTATCCGCTCCAAAAGCAAAGCGCACGATGTGCGGGACAATTAGCCCGATCCAGCCGATGATTCCCGCGATGGTTACGCTAAGCGCGCTGATAAAAGTCGCAACCATGATGATGAAGATTTTCACTTTGAAGACGTTGATTCCGAGACTCTTTGCCTCTTCTTCGCCAAGGCTCAGGGCGTTTAGATACTTGCCGCTCAGCGAGAGAAGCACGATTCCCGCGAGCATGGGAAAAAACGCCGCCTCGAGGAATCCTTTTGAACCAAAGCTAAGACTACCCATCAAAAAATAGGTAATCGCAGGTAGCGTGTCGTTGGGGTCTGCAGCGTATTTTAAAATCGAGAGTAGCGAAGTGAAAAGCGAACTCGAGATCACGCCACCAAGCACCAGCACGATGACGCTCCCGCTCCGAGAGTAGAGGGCTGAAACAAGCAGGGCAAAGAGCACTGCGAGGAATCCGAACGCAAAAGTGCTTAGCTGCACCAGCGACTCGCCTAAGCGAAAAAACATTCCTAACGCCGCGCCAAATCCCGCCCCGCTCAGCACGCCCAAAATCGAGGGCGAAACGAGCGGATTGACAAACATCGCCTGATACGCCGCTCCGGAGATTGCGAGGCTCGCACCGATGACGAGTGCGCTTAGGATTCGCGGGAATCTAACCTCGCTCACAAGTGTATGTAAAACTTTGAAATCTCCCAGCTCTTCACCCAAGATAAGGGCTTTGAAATAGCTCAAATAATCCTCAGGCGCAAAGGAGTATTTCCCAAGCACCAGCGCGCTAAAAACCGCACTGATGAGTAAAAATATCAGGAATCCCAAAGCTCCTTTATTCACTATCGCGCGCCCCGTTTTACAACGGAATCCGACCTATTCCCACCCTCTAAAATTCGCTTAATCGTAGAATCATCAAGCGTAATACCCAAAAACAGTTGATAGAACTCCTTCATTTCGCGCTCCATATCAAAGTGGAAAACCTCAGGGTGCGCAAGATTAATTAGCCATTTTAGCCCCAAGAATCGCATGAAAGAGGGCGGACGATCAAACCAGCTAAAAGGCTCACGCGGGATCAGATAGGCGCGCTTTTGCTGCACGGCTCTAAGGAGCTTCCATTTGGGATCGTTGTAGATTTTATTGTAAAACTCGCGTTCATGAATGATAATCATATCGGGATCAAAGCCCAAAACCTGCTCGAAACTCACGCTCATGCGCCCATATTCGTTCCCCTGTTTGGCGCATTTATAGGGCACTTCTCCGCCACTATAATTGACCACAATCACATGCAACGAGCCATCACACTCCGTCTGCAAGCCATCGCTCCCCTGCGCATAATAGATCGTGGGCTTTTTGATATTGTGCGTCTTTATGTGCTCCTCTAGCTTTTTGCTTAGCCCAAGCGATTCCCTAGCATAAGCGACGAGCTTGTTCGCCCGCTCTTGCCTGTTTAAGACACGTCCGAGGACTTCAAGGCTTATAATGTAATCCTCCAGCGTGTAGGAATTAAGATAGAGCATAGGCTTTTTGACTGAGCCAAACATCTCTTTTGCTTTCTTAAATCTCTGCGAACTCGCATTCACGAGAATAAGCTCAGGGTCAAGGCGCAAGAGCATCTCAATATTCGGGATCTTTCCCTGCCCGAAAAATCCGCCCACAACCGGCTGTTTGCGCACGCTCTCCGCAATATAAGGGATCTCAAAATTATTAAACTCAAACGTAAGCCCTGCAACTTTCTCAGGAGCGAGCGCATAAAGCAAATACAAAAGTGGCGGAGTGCTCCCATAGACGCGCTGCGGCTCGCTTTTAAGCAGCTCAAAATGATCGCTATTCTGAGCGATATAGGAGTCGATCTCCTGCTCGCTCATCGCAAAAAGCAGTCTGAAAAACAACAATAACGGCACTAAAAATCTCATCTGTTTCGCTCCTTTTCTAAAGAATCGTAATCCTCTTCACATCACAAATAACTTTTGGTAATACTAGCGGGAATCGACCCTAAATGCAAGAGCGCAAAATTACTCAATCTTATAAAAGATCGATTCCGCACTTAAAGCAAAGCGCACTAAATCCCAAATGCGTCCCGATTCTCCGCCTAACTGTTCCCGCACGGATCGCGCCATCCGCACCCGCCTAAAGCCCCTCGCCCCGCTTTAGCAGCGATTTGCTTCAGGCTTGGGCAGGGATTTGGCGAGATTTTAGAAGCGATAGCGCAAATTACCAAAAAAGACTCGCCCCTCTTCAGGATAACCCTCTTGGAATTCGTAGAATTTGTCAAAAAGGTTGCGGATTCCCGCCTCAAGGCTGAATTCTTTGCTGAGTGAGTGCGTCGCTTTCACATCAAAAAGGGCAAATCCCGGGAGTCTTGTCGTCTCTTCGGATTTAGAGAGAATATCTGAGAACATCACGGACGCGAGGTGGATTCCCGTGTTTGGGCTAATTTTATACTCGGTGTAGAGATAGCCTTTGTGCTTTGGGAGATTGTGAATGAGGCGATCTTCTTGCCCTTTGAATTGTGCGTAAATATAGGAGTAGTTTCCGCCGAATTCTAGAGAATCGCCCGCCTTATAGACCGCCTCCAGCTCGCCGCCTTGATAGGTGGCTTTTTGAATATTTCGCGATTGAGCAAGCTCTGCTCCCGCTTCTTTGATTCCTGTCAGCACATCTTTGATCGCATCTTTAATATCTGATTGATATAAAGAGAGAGAGAGATGAAACGAATCATTAATATCCCTCTCATACCCGATTTCATAGTGATAAGCGACCTCGGGCTTCAGACCGGGATTAGGTATATATTTCTTAAAACGCTCGCTGTATCGCTCTTTCATGCTTGCAAAATAGCTCTTTTTTGCAAAGCTCACGCGGAGCATGTCATTTCCATCGAAGCTATGCTGCACAAGAGCTTGATAGTTGAACGCATCTTGCTTTTTCACATCAAAGTCAAAAAGCCGATCTGCACCCCCGCCACGTGGCTTCCCGTAATCTTGCGCTTTGATTGCATCACGCACGTCATAGCCGCCTCCGAGCACCAAAGTCGTATGATCGCTGAGATTATTGGTGTATTCTAAAACAAACGTATAGTTCCTATCCTGATATGTCTGTTTTGGTTCGCCATCATTATGCTCTTTGTGCTCATCAAATTTATAATTGCTCGCAAATTTCAGCATATCGCGCTCGCTAATCGCCCCGCCCAGCTCGATTCCCGCGCCTATGGAGCGATCATCGTAGTGGCTGTTGAAACCGCTCTTTCCGGTCTGTTTTGTGCGTGCCTTATCATCATAGCTCCTGAGCTCATTTTGGTAGGTGTCATGGAAGATTTTGCTCTTTACATAAGCACCGCCAAGCTGCGTGTGCGAGAGGAAATAGAGGCTGTCTTTATCCCATGAGGGCCAGTCCCAGTAACGTTTTGCAAGCCGATTTTTCTTGTATCGCCCCGTATAGTCCGCGCCCTCTTTCATTCCCTTCTGATTTGTATAAGAGAGCGAATATTCATCACTCTCATTGGGCGTGATTCCAAGCCTTAAGCTAAATTTTTTATCGCGCTGCACGGAATGTTCCCGCCGATTCCCATCTTCATTCCCGATATTCGCGCGATCTTTAAAATCACTTGAAAGCTGCTGTCCCTGATCTTCCATGAAGCTCCCGCTCGCCTGCACGTAGAAAGATTCCTGCTTTGAGCCAAGGCTAAAGGCGATACTATTCCCCATCGTCCGCGCACTTCGCCCACTCTCAAAGCCATAATCCAAGCTCCCTTCAAACGCCTTTGTAGGCTTTTTGGTCACAAGATTGATCGCCCCGCCCATGGTATTTTGCCCATACAGCACGGAGCTTGCCCCTTTTGAGATGTCAATCTGCGCAACATCAAAGGTCGTGAAACGCCCAAAATCCGAGTTGCCATCATAAGGATTATAAACAGGAATCCCATCGATAAAGAGTGGCACGCGACGCGCATCAAAGCCGCGCACGTAGAAGTTTTGCTCCGCGCGCGCTCCCTTTTTATCGACATAGATTCCTGCATTGCGAAACGCCACTTCAGAAAGTCGCTTCACTTCATCTTTTTGTAGCTTTTCACTCGAAAGTGAAATAACACTACTATCGCTTTCGCGCCCCTCTTTTTGCGCAGTAACTTCCACCTTACCCAGCGTAAAAACCTCCGCATTAAGCGCAAGTGCCATCACACATGACAAAATAGCAAATCGCCTCATCATTCCCCTCCTTTTGGGCTAAAAATTAAAGTTATATTCTCATATATATAACGTAAGCATCTACTTAAAGCCCCATAAAGGATATTTAATGGCTACTCGCTAGAATCTCGCTCAGATTTCCAAAAGGGGCAAAGCATGCAGAGCATTTTTAGGGAATATGACATCAGGGGCATTTTTGAGCGCGAGCTTAATCGCGATACCACCCGCGCGATTGGCTATCTTCTGGCTCAAAGGGTGCGAGATAGGGGCGGGAAATACCTCGCGATTGGGCGTGATGCGCGCACGCATTCAAAGCAGCTTTTTGTATGGCTGAGCGAGGGGGTCGCATTTGGGGGAATTATCGTCCTAAATATGGGCATGATTCCCACACCGGTGTCCTATTTTGCAAACTTTCAGAAGTTTGAGGGAATTAAGCCCGAGCCTATCATGCCACACGGGTCGATTATGATTACAGGCTCGCACAATCCGCCCGAATACAACGGCTTTAAAATCACACTTTTTGGCGAGCCCTTTTTTGGCGAGGATATTCAGCAGCTTGGCATGGAGGTCGCGCACATTGTGAATGCAAATATCCTCACGACACTTGAGCCTGAAATCTACCCACTCCCCGCACTGGAGCGGTATGTGGAGTATCTGAGTGATGAATTCAGCGGGCTTTCTGGACTAAAAATTCCTCTCTCTTTTGATTGCGGGAATGGTGTCGCCAATCTCGCTCTTTCGCCGATTCTGGAGCGACTGGGAATCGACGCGCAAATCCTCTATGGCGAGCCTGATGGCACTTTCCCCAATCACCACCCCGATCCTTCAAATCCGTGCAATCTTAAGGACATTCAGGCACTTTTGCAAAAGCGCGGAGGGATTGGCTTTGCCTTTGATGGTGATGCGGATCGGATCGCTGTCTTGAGCCAAAAATACGCACTTAAGGGCGATGAACTCGCGGTAATTTTTGCAAAAAATATGCAAAATCCGCTCGTCATCGGCGAAGTGAAGTGCTCGATGAGCATGTATGATGAGATTAATAAAATCGGACGCGCGATCATGTATAAAACGGGGCACAGCAACCTGAAAGTCAAACTAAAAGAGCTTAGTGCGCACCTCGCGGCGGAAGTGAGCGGACATCTATTTTTCAACGACCGCTATTTTGGCTATGATGATGCGATTTATGCGGCGTTACGCGTGCTGGAGCTGGTAAAAAATGGCGTGGATTTGGATAAAGAGAAGGAATCGCTCCCTCGCCTCTACTCCACAGAGGAGCTAAAAATAGAGACTAATGAGGAGCAGAAATTCCCGCTTATTGAGAAGATTAAGGAGCTTTTGGAGGGCGATTCCCACGGGTTGCCCAAAATTATCGACATAATTACGCTTGATGGCGTGCGAATTATTTTTGAGCGCGGTTGGGGACTTGTGCGCGCGAGCAACACAACCCCCGTGCTGGTGACGCGTTTTGAGGCACTCGATGAGGAATCGCTACGCCTCTATCAAGAATCGCTGGGAAAACTCATTGAAACTGCCAAAAATAGCCTAAAATAGGGGAATCGCGCATGGAGAGCCTGAGCCTTTTTGATCCGCTTGATATGCATGTGCATTTGCGCGAGGGCGAGATGTTGCAAAATGTCGCTCCCTACACGGCTGGAAGCTTCGCTCAAGCCCTTGTTATGCCCAATCTCAAAGAGCCCCTGCGCGCGGTGGAGCAGGTGCTTGCGTATAAAAAAGCCATCAAAAAAGCGTGCGCAAATGAGCATTTTGAACCTCTCATGACACTGTTTTTTCACGAAAATCTTGACCGTGCCGAATTGCAAAAAGTTAAAAATGCGGGAATCCGCGTGATTAAACTCTATCCAAAAGGCTCGACTACAGGAAGTGAAGCGGGCGTAGCGCAGATTCTCACGCCAAAAACTTTAGCAATTTTAGAAGCTATGCAAGAGCTTGGGCTAATTCTCTCTGTGCATGGCGAGAGCAGCGGATTTGTGCTGGAGCGGGAGTTTGAGTTTTTGAGCGTTTTTGAGGAGATTGCCCGCACGTTTCCGCGCCTAAAAATCATCATTGAACACATGAGTGATGCGCGCAGTTTGGAGCTCTTGGAGCGATTTACGAACCTCTATGGCACCATCACGCTCCATCATATTCTCTACACGCTTGATGATGTGATCGGCGGGGCGTTAAGAGCACATCTGTTTTGCAAACCAACTCCAAAACTCCCCAAAGATCGAGACGCGCTCCTATCTAGCGCGCTAAACGCCCACAGCAAGATCTCTTTTGGCAGCGATTCCGCGCCTCATCTAAAAGGAGCAAAAGAGAGTGCAGCGGGCGCGGCGGGGATCTTTAGTGCGCCTGTTTTGCTTGCATATTTAGCGGAGATTTTTGAGCGGCACAACCGCCTTGAAAATCTTCAAGCGTTTATTTCCGATAATGCGCACAAAATCTATGCGCTCCCTAAAATGGGCAAAAAAGTGACGCTGCTAAAGCGCGAATGGCGGGTCAAGGAGGAGTATGCGGGAATCGTGCCTCTTGGTGCGCAAAGATTAATGAGCTGGGAAGTGCAATGACGATTCTAGGGGGGCGATTCCTATAAAAAGGCGCATGAGTAATACCGCGCTTAAAAGCGGGAATCGCGTGAAAAATTAAAAGGAGTTTTGATAAAATCCCGCCACAAAGGAAAAACGTGTCATTAATGAGTATCATGTATCATCACGTCAATAGCGATGCCTTCTCAAATAAATTGGAGATTTTTGAAGAGCATTTGCACTACATCAAAGCGCACTTCACCCCCGTCGTAACCGGCGATGAAATCAGCGGAAGATGCGTCTGTCTGACCTTTGATGACGCCTACGCGGACTTCTATTTTCTCATCTATCCGTTGCTGAAAAAATACCAAATCAAAGCCATGCTCGCGGCTCCAAGCAAATATATCCTTGAGGATTGCAAGCAATCGCCCAAAGAGCGCATGGGAATCCCGCACTATGAGCTTTTTGACCGCTACAAAGAGGGCACATGTTGCACGTTTAAAGAGATGGAAGAGATGATTGCGAGCAATTTGGTAAAAATCGCTTCACATTCCCATACACACGCAAATCTAGCTGATAAGAATATCGATCTTATAGCGGAGCTGAAAACCTCAAAAGCGATCTTGGAAGAGCGGCTAAAAGTCGAGGTTGATAGCCTGTTTCTCCCCTATGGCAAATATAATAAAGAGGTGCTTAAAGAAGCAAAAAAGTATTATCGGTATGTTTTTAGGATTGGCAATGCTCTGCATAAGGATTTCACGGGAATCCGCGGCTTAACTTACCGCGTAAATGGCGATGAGCTGAAGCGTCCCGATGAGATATTTCGCATGAAAAATCTGCTGAAATATTACGCGAAGGGGTTGCTTAAGAGGATTGCTTCGTGATAAAAATCAGCGCGGTTGTTTTGGTAAAAAATAGCGAAAAGACCCTTGAGCGCACCCTCGCGAGCTTACGCGAATTTGAAGAGGTGATCGTCTATGACAACGGCTCAAGCGACCGCTCCGTGCAAATTGCACAAAGCTATGCGAATGTAAAGCTTATACAAGGAGAATTCCTTGGCTTTGGTCGGAGCAAAAACGAAGCGGCGAAACATGCAAAACATGACTGGATTTTAAGTATTGACAGCGATGAAATAATTGATAGCGAACTTCTTGAAACTTTAAAAACTAAAGAGCTTGATGAACGCTGCGTGTATAAGCTAAGTTTCAAGACCTTTTATAAAAATATACTTGTGAAGCACTCCGGCTGGAATCGCCAAAAAATCAAACGCCTTTATAATAAAAAAATCACAGCTTATAACCTAAATGATGTGCATGAAGAGGTAATCACAGAGGGACTCAGGACGGAGATTTTAAAGGGGAATGTTGAGCATTACAGCTATGAAAACATCTCTCAGTTTATTCAAAAAGCCGATCGGTATTCAAGCCTTTTTGCACAAAATAACGTCGGAAAACGATACTCAAGTCCGCTAAAAGCATTTTTTAACGCAGGATATTCATTCTTTAGAACGTTTGTTATAAAACGGGGCTTTTTAGATGGCTATGTCGGACTCATCATTGCCGTTTCTCATGCTGTAACAAATTTTTATAAATATATAAAACTTTATGAATTAAATTTAGAAAAAAGCAATGCGCCTACTCATCACAAGACACGATAAAATCGGCGATTTTGTCCTTACTTTGCCAATGATTAAGCTCGCTAAAGAGCAGATAAAAGAGGTAAAAATTATCGTTTTAGTTTCAAAAGTAAATTTTGAATTTGCAAAAAGTATCGATTTTATCGATGAAGTAATTTTGTATGAAAAAAATCCTCTCTTGCTGGCAAAAAAAATTAAAGAAAAAAATATTGACATTGCAATTAGTGCATTTACTGATACTAGGCTCGCTTTTGCTCTGCTTTTAGCGAGAATCAAAGTGCGCGTGGCTCCGGCGACAAAAATCGCACAAATCTTTGCAAACAGGCGCATTGTGCAACGACGAAGTCAAGTGCGCATGCGAGAATTTGAATACAATATCGAGCTCCTGCGAGCCGTTTTCTCCTATGTGAGCAAAGATTTCGCGCGACCGCTTTTGCAATTTAAAAAAGAAGATTCCCTGCTGGTTTTTGAGGATTTTAAAAAACAATTTAACATCACACAAGAGGTTAGATTTGTCGTGTTTCACGCAGGTTTCGGCGGCAGCGGCGAGGTAAATTTGAGCGCACAGGAATACTTAGAGCTAGCCAAATCTATTAGCCATAAAGATGGACTAAAAATTCTTTTTACCTTTGGCCCTGATGATCACGAGACCTTCACATATATCGATAAACATCTGGATTTTGACGCGATTTTATACCGCTCTAATCTCACACTTATCGACTTTTGCAAGCTTTTATCCCATTGCGAACTCTTCATCAGCGCATCGACTGGACCAATGCACCTAGCCGGTGCGCTCAACATAAAAACACTCTCATTTTTTGGGGCTTCCCTTTTTGCAAGCCCGAAAAGATGGGGCGGTGTCAATGATGAAAACAAGCAGATTTACTTCACGATTCCCGCCTCCACCGCCTCGCCCATGAAAGATATTAAAGCAAAATTACAAGAGACTTTAAATGCTTAAAGAGCCCTTCGCATGGGATTTGTATTCTGATCAACCAAGCGTAATTTTGGATAAAAAATTCAAAAAAAATGCACGGAAAAAGTATTTTTTTGAATTTCTCAAGCTCTTCCTCCTCTCACTCTTTTTGCTTCCGCTTTTTACGCTTTTGATGTCCTTTTTTAAGGGTAGGAATCAGCCCAAAAATGAAGATTTTTACGGCATGGGTGTGAATTTGGACAAAGGGGAATCACAGATTGATTTGATTAATGAACTGGGCGTCAAAAATCTCCTCATTAGGGTGCCGCTGTGGGATCTTGAGCGGCTGGATTCTTATGTTGCTTTTGCGAAAAGTTTTGGCAAGAAAAATATCCTCATTAATATCATGCAAGATCGAGAGCATATCGAGAATCTCGCACTTCTTGAAGAGAATCTGGCACGAATTTTTGAAGCCTTTAGGGGAATCGCCGATGAGTTTCAAATCGGAACGGCAATCAATCGGATCAAATGGGGATTTTATTCGCCAAGTGAATATTTAAATTTTTATGAAGTGGCATTTAAGCTAAAAAAGGCGCGATTCCCGCACATTACGCTACTGGCTCCTAGCGTTATAGATTTTGAATACCATTACAATATTGCTACAATGTTTAACGCGAAAAAAATTTACTTTGATAAAGTCTCTTCGCTTCTTTATGTAGATAGGCGTGGAGACCCAAATAATCGTCAATTTGGAATTTTTAACCTAAAAAACAAAATAAATTTATTGTATGTAATTGCAAAATTATCTAATAAAAGTAACGATAGTATTTATATTACAGAAGTAAATTACCCTATAAAAAATAGACAGCCTTACGCTCCAACACAAGATAAGGGGTGCGTGGGAGTCGATGAGTATTGCGACTTCATGCTGAAATATCACAACCTCGCACGCTCAAGTAAAAAAATCGCGCGAGTCTATTGGCATCAACTCATCGCCCCAGGATATGGTCTTGTGGATAATCGCAGAGGCAAACTCGTTAAAATGCCGCAATTTTACGCCTATAAAGAGATGATCAAGGGGTAATGTTTTATGATTTGTGTCGTTTATAGAAGCTTGCAAAAGGTCTAAAATGCTACAATTTACCCTATCAAGATCTATAAACAAAGGGCGAAAAGCAAAGAGGCTCGCAAGGAGATGTTTAGTAGGCTTGATGAGCCAAAAGAAAGCGAATTTACACAAAAATATTCCTGACAAAACAAAGGAATCGCGATGAATTTTGTATCAATTTTTCAAAAGTTCAAGCAAAAGCTTAGCTATGAGAAGTTCTATTTTTACGCCTTTTTACTCTTTGCGTTTACCATGCCCCTATCTAGGGCAGCGATCAGCTTTTTTATCATACTACTGCCTTTGGTGTGGATTATTGAAGGAGATTTTCATAGAAAGTTTAATGAAATAAAAAGTTCTACATTTTTTATCGTATTTTTACTCCTTTACATGCTGGTAATTCTTAGCATATTCCCCTCAGAAGATAAAAAAAGTGCTCTAGAATTCCCGCGCCTTTATGCCTATTGGCTGACGATGTTCGTCCTCTTCACAAGCCTCAAAAGAGAGTGGATTAGAAGCGTCATTACCGCATTTCTCTTTGGTATGGTCGTGAGCGAGATTATTGCCTATGGCATCTTCTTTGACCTCTGGGATTTTCACGCCTCAGCCAAAAGGTCCGTCTCGCCTTTTATGATGCACATCGATTATAGTATTTATTTAGCTTTTACATCGGTGCTGCTTTTTAGTCGTATCATCTCTGCGCACTACCACAAGCGCGAGAAAATCCTCATGGCGATCTTTTTTTTAAGCACCACGGGGAATCTCTTCTTGCAGACGGGGCGCACGGGGCAGGTTGCCTTTGTATTCGCGGTGAGTGCGATGTTTTTCCTGCGATTTCGCTTCACACTTAAAAGCCTGCTCTATCCGATTCTCTCGCTACTCGTCATTTTTACCCTCGCATTTCACGGGAGCAATAATTTTAATCAACGCCTCAAATATACGCTAGCAGATCTCCAAGGTATCGCGAGCGGGAATCTCAACACTTCGTGGGGAATCCGCCTCGCATTTTATGGGCTAGCCTATGAGATTTTCAAAGAAAATCCCCTGCTAGGTGTGGGGGTTGGAGATTACAGAAGGGCTGCGACGGAGATTTTGCAAAGAGACGAATTCATGCACTACCCCAGCGACATGAGGGAATTTTTAGGCGATAATCACTTTCATAATCAATTCCTGCAAGTCACCGTGCAGATGGGAATCATCGGACTTTCGCTTACAATTCTCCTCTACTTTCTCGCTTTTAGGAGTGCGTGGAGGATAAAAAACAGCGAATACCGCGCCATTTTTTTGGTTTTTCTCATCATTTATACCATCGGGAGCTTCGCCGATCCGCTGTGGATCAAGCAATTTACCGTGATTATTTGGGTGCTTTTTGTCTCTCTCATGCTCAAATATGAAAGCTTTGAGAAACTCGCCCAAAACGCGCAAGAGTGAGAATCGGCGCGCCCAAAGCGCTTTAAAATACTAGGCGATCTTATGCGAATTAGCGACGCCAAAATCTCGTAAAATACGCAAACAATCATCTCAACAAAAGGGCAAGCGGTGCTTAAAGATATTTCGCTTTCGGAGTTTCAAGCCACGCAGGAGGCATATCGCTTTGTGCTTGATGTGCGCTCGCCCCACGAATACGCCCTCTCGCATATTCCCGGAGCGATCAATGTTCCCGTGTTTAGCGATGAGGAGCACGAGAGAATCGGCACGCTCTACAAGCATTCGCCCTTTGAAGCGCGGATTTTTGGCGCATCACTCATCTGTGAAAATGTCGCTAAGGAGCTTTTAGAGCTCAAAAAGTGGCTGCACCCCGCGCACAAAATCCTCATTTACTGCGCCAGGGGCGGGCAGCGCAGCCTCTCGCTTTCGCTTATTCTCTCTTCCATCGGCTATCAGATTTATCGTTTAATCGGAGGCTATAAGCTTTATCGCTCACACGTGGCTAACGCCCTTACACTGCCGCGCGAGGAGCGATTCCTAACCTTGGTCGCGCCGACGGGGAGCGGGAAGAGCGAGCTTATTGAGGGGATTAGCTGGGGGCTTGATATTGAGGGAATCGCCTCGCACATGGGGTCGAGCTTTGGCGATATTAAAGGGGGTCAGCCCAGCGTGAAGATGTTTCAAAACCTCCTATTTGAGCGGCTTCGCGCATTGCGCCATGAGCCGCTGATTGCCACAGAGGCTGAAAGCAAGCGGCTGGGGAATCTAATCCTCCCCGCACCTTTGTATGAGTGCTACAAAAGCGCGCCCAAGGTATTTATCGCCTCATCTTTGGAGGCGCGTATCAAGCGCACTTTTGAGAGCTATGCCACCATCACGCCGATGTTTTTCCAAAACGCCATGCAAAAGATTGCACGCTACATGAAAAAAGAGGCATGGGAGGAGGCGTATCGCTCCTTTGAGGCGGGAGATTTGATGAAATGTGCGGAGATTCTTTTAGTTGAATATTATGATAAGGTTTATAAACTTGAACCATGTGATTATACAATTCATTACAAAGATAAGGCTCAAGCGATCAGAGAATTGGGAGAGATTAAAGAGCAGGTGCAGAAGCTCCACTCACAGCGAGCCTAAGCACACTGCGATGAAGCCGTAGATTCCGCCCGCAAAGACAAGAAGAGCTTTAAAATACGCACGCTCTTTTCTAAACCTAAAAAGCACAAAACCCAGCGTAAGAATCGCACTAAGCCACAATGCAGAGGGTGAAAAATCAGCCAAAATCAAGTGATAGCGATACTCTCTTGCCTCTTTGATTACGAAAGGGAAAATATATTTTTTGAGAAACTCAAAGCGTTCATTTTGGCTAAATGAATAATTAAATCTTTTAATCTCACGATAATTTTCATCAAGATGATACATCGTGATTCCCCGCGAATTCTCTAACGCTAAAGTGCGACTTAATGGGGTGATTCCCAAGCGAAACCTCGTATCTATCGGGTTATAGAGATCATTAGGCAGGGGAATCAGACGATAATTATCGTAGCTAACGAGCTTCGCCCCCTCGCGATCAATCAAAATACCATAAAATTCACGTCGCGTATGTTCATTGACCGTAATAAGCGATATAGAATCGCTCACAATCCCCGTGCGGGCGACTTTGGGCTCGGAATCGCGCATCTTCAGATGATAGACTTCCCCTTTGGAATCGATAAGAAACGCCCCCTCATCAAAGGGCTTTTTGGGATTTGGATTCCCAAAATGTTGCCTAAAAGGAAACGAAAAATCCGCATCTTTGAGAGCCTGTGTGAATTTCGCACTTAGGCGTTCATGCACTTTGAGCGTGTTTAGATTAAGAAACTCCACACCCTCTTGGGTATTCCGTATGATCCAAGGGTTGAAGTTCAGCTGTAAATAGGTGGGATTTGATTCAAAGAGTGTGAAAAGCGGAAGGGTCTTTTGATGATAAATTTGAGGTTTGATTCCCACGTGTTGTGAATTTTCTTTAATCTTATCCGCATCACTCCACTCTGAAAACTGCGCAGGAAACTCCCCGCGAGAGAGCAGATAGACTGCAAAACTAAAGGGCAAACTATGGGCAAATCCCTCGTTATCCATCGTTTCACCCTTGCTCGTTTGATAAGAAGTCTGATTATTTTCCCTCTTTTGAATAATAAAATCATCAAGCACTTCGGAATAATAGACATGCACGCTCTCCATTGGTTTATCAAGAATCGAATGGGCGATCTTAGGCAAAAATAACGCGAGCAGTAGCGTTATGAAAACGAGGTTAAAAAATTTTAGCTGTTTCACTTGATATATCCTTGTCGATAGTGGTCAAACGCAAGCGCGAGCGCATTGATGGCGTAGATTCCCATAAGGGTCAGATAGAGGAATCCAAGCTCATTGGCATAAAAGCTTGGAAGTGCGTAGATGTCGGGGTTGAACCTATAATAGACATAGGCACAAGCGAGCATGACGACAAAATGGACGATCGCTTGTGAGGGCGCAGGCTCAATGATGATCCCGCCGATAAAGAGGTAAAGCACCAACGCGAAAATGAAATTTTGCACCAGCGCGAGATTGAGAATCACAAGCAATTCATAAGGATAGGCGAAACTAAAAATTACATTAAAAATAATCCACTCCAAAATATATAGAGCCGCTACACAACCAAAACCCACAAGGACGATATAGGCGATATTCAGCACGAATGGGCGTGGAAAGTGTAGTGAGAGCCTTAGGCGCGCGTGGATTCTCTCATGTATAAAAACTAGCGTGGATACAAGCATTGAAATAAACAAATTCAACTCAGTTAAATGAAGAAGGCTAAATTCACGATTGAAAATAAACATGAGATTAATATCCATGCCTCCTTGATGTATGAGCGCGGCGCGGATTCCTAGCCCCAAATAGAGCAAAAATCCCGCAAGCAACAATAACGAAATGAGGTAAAATCCTCGGAATTTGCACAACTCTTTCTTAAACATTAATATCTCCCTGTATAGCCTAGAAAGGCGTCTTCAAAGCTTAGGCTAATCTCCCTGGCATGAGGCGGAATCTCCTTGAAAAAGCCAAAAATCTGCCGCTCCTCTTTGAGCTCGAGAATCGTCTCGATTCCCGCTATATCGCGGTATTCACAGCTCTTTGGCAGAGAATACCCACGAAACCCCTCTCTAAAGCTTTTAAAATCCATCACTAAAGGCTGCGCATCCTTGCGCATAATCACAAGCTCATCAAGCAGCCCCTCAAGATCATTGACGATATGCGTCGTCATGAGCACACTTTTGTTGCCCTCCTTGATGTATTCCCTGAGGTAGTCGATAAATAGCCGACGATACCCCGTATCAAGCCCCAAAGAGTAATCATCAAGAATCAATAAATCAGGATCGCTGGCAAACAATAGCCCAAGCACCACTTGCGAACGCTGCCCGCATGAGAGAGTCGAGATCTTCTGCTCGAAACTTACTCCGAGTTTGGAAAAGAGCTCAAAGAAGCGATCTTCTTTGAATTGTGCGCGATATTCACTCGCATACAGAGCGTAAAGATCTTTAATTTTCAGATAATCATACGTAACATGCCCTTCATACAAAAGCCCGATTCTCGCCCTAGTTTTAGCACTAAGACGCGTGCTCTCTTCGCCAAAAATGAGGCATTCGCCTTGGGTGGGTCTTAGATTCCCCATGAGGATATTAATCGTCGTGCTTTTACCTACGCCATTTTTCCCGAGCAGCCCCACGACGCTCCCCTGTTTTACGCAAAAATTCAAATCCTCATAAATTCGCTTCGCCCCATAATATTGCGTCAAATGACGACACTCAATGACTGCTTCTGACATGATCACCGCTCCCCTTTTGTATGATCGATATTAAACACAATGGGCACTGAAATATGAACCCCGATCGCCTCTTTAGGTAGAGATTTTTTGGCAGATTTAAGGATCTGTTTCACATGCTTATCAAGGATAATGTAGCCGCTACTTTTGGCAATCTCGATATACTCAAACTCATCGGCATTAAGCAGCCTAAACTTCACATATACCCTGCCTTCTAACCCCAGCTCAAGAGCCCTCGGCGGATAGGTCGTGTGCCTTTTAATCGCGCTCAAAACTAGCCCCGAGAGATTCGCACCCCCCTCTACTATCTCAAGAGAAGCCTCCCCGCTGCTGCGAGCACCCCCTTCGGAGGTAAAATCATTTTGGGCTTGAATATTCCCCGCCATTTCGCTCTCTGGCGTGGGAATCTCCTCAGATTCCTCTTTTGCGTGCATGCACTCTTTACAGGGGGGCTTTTGAATGATACTTTTTTTCTTGGGGTGGTGCATCTTTTTTTTACGATGTGGAGGTTTAGGAGGGGGCTTTGGCGCGCTGGACGCCGCCTCCTGCCTAGTGTTGCTATCAGAAATTTGCGATAAGGAAATGCCAAGACTGCGAGTGGGACTTTGCGTATTAGAGAGGCTTGCATGAGTGCGACCCTCATAGACGATTCCTGCGATGATTAGGGCGTGAATCGTGCTTGAAAGCAGAAAAGATAGCGCTAAATTCCCTCCTCCACCTCGCAGATTCATCGCTCAAAAAACACTCTCTACCAGCGATAGCCCGTCTCTAGCCAAAACTGACGACCCGTCTCATAGGTCATCACATCGGTAAAACCGCCCAACGCCATTACATATTTGCTCGCAACCCCCGTGATATTTTTCCTATCCAATATGTTTAGAATATCGATATTGACAAAAATTTGTGAGTGCAAGGGCATATCCCACGCTAGGGAGAATTTCGTATCCCACGTAAAAGTCGTGCCCATTCGTCGACTCCCATAGACATCAATCTGCTCGCCCTGATAGAGCTCTTTCCCCTTTTTTGTGACCACTTCATAGCCCGCACCCACTCTCAAAGAGTTCGCCCAGACCAAATGCCACAACGAGGGAGCTTGCGATATGACACTGAGCTGCGCCGTCCATGGACGGTTGAAATCCTGCGCGGGTCGCTCAGAGTATCGGATATATTTGCCGTTATATTTGATGATCGGATCGGTAACAACATTATTGAGATCCTGCCTCTCCGTATCATAAGTGTTCACGTTGCTCTTTGTTTGCGTGCTATTAAACACAAACTCAAAATTGTGCCTCGTATCGCCGATCTCATAGGGGGTAACATTTGCAAACTTTAACGTATAGACATTGCTTTGGCTTTTTCCGCGATTGGTATAGACAGTCGCATCATCAGCATATTTTGTCCCATCAGGAGCGATTCCCTCACGCTTTATGGTGCTGCTCACGACAAGATCCCTTCCCCTCCGATGGACATATTTGGCGGTGAGATTGAAGTTGGCGATATTTTGGCTCACGCCCACAGCGAGCTCATCATCATAGGGAATCTTAAGCTCTCTAAATAGGTGCGCGCTCCTTTGGAGATTGCGATTCCTCGCCGCATCCACAATCCACGGGCTATACGCTGCGCTATTTGTTCGCTTCCAATACTCTACAAGCTTCTGCCTCCCCTCTCTCAACGCATAAGCATAGGAGCTGCGCCCATAGTAGCGATTTGCCCCGAAGCTAAAGAGTGTATCACCATCTCCAAAGAGATCATACGTCGAAGCAAATCTCGGCGCGAGCGTATTTTTTTTCATATAGCTATCGCTATCAAAGCGAAGCCCGGGACGGAGCGTGAAATTATTAATTTTCATCTCATCTTCAGCCCAAAGCGAAATCTGCTTGAGCGAAGTCTCGACCTTGCCCTTGTGATACTTCACTAAAACATTCTGATAATGGCTCACCCCCCCCCATAAAGCGTCCATTGAGCAGAAAGGATCATTGGGGAGACAATTCGCAGCCCCCAGGTTTTTAACATTCGTCGCCGTATAGAATCCGCGCGGAATCTCAAAATTCCCCGTAGAAGCTTTAAACTCTAACCCTGTAGCAAGACGGTGCTCGATTCCCACAAATTCCACAGGCTCTACCTCAAGCGATGCCTCATAAGAGAGGGTCTTTTGCTCCTGTTTAATATCCCCAAAGCCCCCTTCATCGCTTGTCCTCTTACCCCATGGACGCTTGGAGCTCGGCTTCCACTGAATCCAATACTCCTTCTCCGCGTCTCTTGAGCTCTCAAGCACGGAGTAGCCGAGCTTTTGAGTGAGCTTGGCAAAATCAAACTCATATTCCGCCGCGATTCCCGTCGTAATCCCGCCAGACTTCATCTTTTGGAAGCTATCCTTGACAGTGTAATTGAAATAGGTCGCGCTACTTGGAGCATAAAGAATGGTGGGTGTAATCATGAGGCGATCATTGGCATGATAAGAGAGTTTGAGCAAGTAATTCTCATTCTCGCGATACACGGTGCGCTCCTTTTCATAAGTGCCTTCCACTCCGCTGACAAAGACTGGATTATACGCTACTAGCGGGATTTTTGAATGGGTTCTTGAGTAGCTAAAGAGTAGCCCGAGTTTGTCGGTCAAATACCCATCAAGCAGGACATTTTGCTTCCATTTTTGAAATCGTGGCTGTTTTTGCGGATCATAAGAATCATAAAACTCCTCGCGCTCCGCCTCATCGATGTGATAGCTCGTCCACGCGTCCCTAGAGTGCGCCACGCTCACCTTGCCGTGGAATCCGCGCCTAGGATTCCTCGTCTTTGCGCTAATCACCCCGCCTTGGAATCCGCCGTATTTCGCACTCACCGAGCTATCATACACCGTAAGGTTCTCAATGAGATCGGGATCGAGATTGACCCCTTGCGAGATAGAGCCGAGATTAGGGAGAGTTTTCCCGCCGATGTTAACCGCCTCAGAGGCGCGCTGGCTGGGATCAAGATCATTATTTACGTTAAACCCGTCAATCATGAAGTTATTTTGATAGAACTTCGCGCCATTAATGCTGATATCTTGAGGGTCGATCTCACCGAGATTCTTGGAAGTTACTTGGGAGTTCCCAAACTGCACGTTAGGATTCCCCTTAAGCAAATCCGTCAAGCCACGACTGGGTGTAGGCGTGGAATCGATAGTCTCTTTATTCAGAGTCGTCCCGCTTAAATGAGACGTCTTTTTTGAAACGCCCGAACTCTTGCGCGCAGCCTGAACCTTAACCTCCTCGAGCTGCACCTCTTGGGCGTAACCAAAGAGATAAAACGCCGCAAATAGGCTGATTGTTAATCTTTTCATCGCTAACCTCCAAAAAACTGAACTATTAGTAATGGAAAATTTTAAGCAAGAAGCAAGGAAAAAGCCAAACAAATTGCGCGGTGAGTCTATCATAAGTAATAATAAAAGTCATAATGGTAAGTGTTTTATAGGATTCGCCTTTAATCAAAGGCTAAGAATATGGTATTGCACAAAAAAAGGGGGGGCGATATTCGCAAAATCAGTGCGTGCAAAAATAGCGAATCGAAGCAAAACCACTCAAGGCAAATGCCTCAAGCAGCGCGACCTCTTGCGCACTCACAATTCCCCCGAGGGCAAAAACCTCGCATGAAAGCTCCTCGTAGGGAATCGTGCCAAGAAATTCAACCCCTAGCGGCGCGCCTTTATCGGGAGTGGGGAAAATCGGGCTAATCGTCGCAGCGTCGATTCCCAGATTTGAAGCGGCGTGCAAATCCAAAAGAGAGTGCGCGCTGTAAAAGCTCTTAAGATTGTGCTCTTTAAGTCGCTCACACAGCCTAAGCTGATGGCTTTTAAGATGAACCCCCTCATAGCCGAATTCTAGTGCCATATCAACATCGCCGCTCATAAACGCGCACACGCCAAAAGCCCTGCACCGCTCGACAAATATAAACGAGAGCGCGCGACTATCCGCTCCATACCCGCGCAAGCAGGCATATTGCGGCGCATATGTGGCAAAGGCTTTAGAGAGCACGAGGGAAAATTCTCGCGGAGTGGGGGGGTAAAATCTCGGATCTGTGATGAGATAGTATTGCATCAATTAAGAGGAGTGATCCTCACAAACCTCATAAGGAGTATCGAATTTGGGACGCTTTGCACCGGCTATAAGAAACTCGAGCAGCTCTATTTGGTGCTTTTTGTATTGCAAGGAGTATCCGATAAACTCAAAAAAAACCATAAAAGCAAGCCCGATTAAAAGAACAAAAAAGAGTGCGACCAGCGCGCTAAAAACACCAAACGCACCAAAAAACAAAAACGCCCAAAACCCGCCCAAAACCCCGGACGCCACGGAGACGCCCGAGAGGAAGCTGAGCAATTTTTGAAATTGTAACTCCTTGCGCTCCTGCATGACAAAAGCCTCTATTCTTAAGCCTTAATTAATGTCCCGCCTCTTCATCAGCTAGCACCGCGCCCGCTAAAAACACGTAAGTGAGAATCATAAAAATAAACGCCTGCAAAAACGCCATGAAAGTCAAAATAATAAACGCAGGAAGTGGCGCAATCCACGGAGCGAGCATAAGCATGACAAGGAGGAACATATCATCGCCCTTGATGTTCCCAAAAAGTCGGAATGAGAGCGAGATGATCCGCGAAAAATGCGAGATGATTTCGATGGGGAAAAGCAGAGGTGCGAGGGCTTTTACGGGCCCGGCAAAATGGGCGAAATACTTAATCACCCCATGCGTCCTGATTCCCTCAAAATTGTAATAAACAAAAACCACAAGTGCGAGTGTAGCGGTAAAGTTGAGGCTTGAAGTAGGCGATTCAAACCCGGGGATAATCCCAATGGCATTGCCTAAAAATACTAAAATGGCAATCGTGCCCGTCAAAGGAAGATATTTTCGCGCTTTCTCTTCGCCGATAACGTCCTTTGCCATGCTTAAGATTCCCTCTAAAAGTGCCTCAAATAGATTTTGAATCGCGCCCGGAACGACCTGCAAACGGCGTGTAGCAATTTTGGCTAAAAGAAGCGCAAGGATTCCGACCAAAACCGCATGGAATCCGATAATAAAATCATGATCATGACTAATTAAGCCCGCAAACGTGAATATCTCATTCATCTGACCTGCCTTTTAGGGAAAAATAGTTGCGTAATTATGCCCTATTTAGTTTGAAGTGCTGATAAAATCATCTCCTTTGGCGCACGTGCAAAAACAGCGCACCAAAGGAGAGAAGCGCGAGGAATCCCATGAGCAAAAATAGCCCCTTGCCATAAAAGATTCCTGCAAGAATCGCGCCCAAAATCGCGCCGATCCCATACCCAACGCCCATATAAAGCTGCTGGAGGAGCGATTTTTGCGCACTTAGGGCGAATAGGTAGGAGATTAGTGCGGTATGGTAGAGGGCGAAGCTTAGCGCATGAATGCCCTGTGCGAAATACCACCACGATTGCTCTGCGGGGGCGAGGGCGTAGATTCCCCAACGAATCGCGCTTGCCAAGATTGAAACCTGCACGAGCCACAGAAGCGAAAAACACCGTAATACTCGCGCCTGCACAAGAAGCATTACCACTTCACATACCACGCCAAATATCCAAAAATAGCCCATCTGCGCGGCACTGAAGCCCGCATCCATTCCATACACGGTGAAAAAATTGTAAAACCCGCCAAAGCTCATCTGAAAAAGCAAAATCGAAAGCCACAGCCAAAAATATCGCCTCAAAAGCACAAAAGCCCCGCTAGAGGCACTTTTATGATGTTTGCATTGATGTGCCCTCGCCACGCCAAATCCAAAAAACGCGCTCAAGGCGGCGATTGCTAAGGTGTAGATTCCCACAAAATCCCAACGGAGAAAATCCTCTGAGAGAAACCAAACGGTATAGACAAATCCAAGCGAGCCAAAAAGCCGCACTTTTCCATAGTGATCCGCCCCAAGACGCTCAAGCGCAACTGTGTCGCTAAAAGGGGGAATCGCGCTCGTGAAAAGCCCCATGAGCAGGTAGGCTGCCACGAGCAAGATGAAAGATTTTATGGAGAAAAATAAAAACGCAACGGATAGGAAAAATCCCGCCAAAGAGCCGATGAAAAGCCGAGAATCGAGCTTAATCCCGCCTCGCAAAATAAAAGGAAACAAGAAACGCATAAGCGAAAAGAGCGCATAGAGGATTCCCACATCTAGCGTGCTAAATCCGCACTGCACGAGGATTTTAGGCAGATATACAAACAGCACGCCCATGTAGGCGAAGTAAAAGAAGTAGAGTCCCGCGAGGCTAGAGGCGATGAGAAGTGTGGCTCGCATGAATCACGGTCGTATGAAGAATCCAGTCATGCAGGGTGCTTCTTTGCCTCCTAATGGCGGGAATCGCAACGCCACAGAAGAGAAACACACTCAAAAGAAAAAGGAATGAATGCAAAAGCGCGAGGGGAAATTTTGGGCGATTCCCCTCTTTGTCCACGATCTGAATCTCTAGGGCTCTCATGCCGGGCGTCTGCCCCAAAAATGCCGTGCAAAGCGCGACAATCAGCACATAAAGCACCCATGAAAACGTAACCGCAAGGTCATTGTCGCGAAACTCCGCAGCACTGCCGATCACAAGATAAGTCATCACGTATAAAATCGGCATATAAATCATAAAAAGATCGATAACTAGGGCTTTAGAACGCGCCAAATATCCTGCGACGGGGAGTTTGCAAGAATCGGACAACACAGACTCAATCGGGGCAACCTTGCCCTGCTTCACCGCTCTCCATCGCTCCTTTTTCATCGCCTCTAGGACTTCTTAATTGCCCCGACTGCCGGGCTTAATCGCCTTGCCGTGTGTTTTGCAAAGCGGACAAGAATCGGGCGCAAATATCTCAAAGTCAAAATCCCAAAGAGCGAAAAACGGCAAATGGGGCGGGAGCTTTGCATTTGGCTTAGGAGCGAGCTGCGAGCCTATGCGCGGGCAAAATCCGCGATTCGCCAGCGCAGCGTATCCTATGACTTTCGCGCCCTCTCGCTCCACTGCAAGAGCCGATTCCACGGCAGAACCACCCGTTGTGATAATATCCTCGCAAATTAATATCTTCTCGCCGCTAGATACGCCAAAGCCCCTTCGAAGCGTCATTTCTCCAGCCACTCGCTCGGTAAAGATAAAACGCACTCCAAGCGCGCGAGCGAGCTCATATCCCGCCAGCACGCCTCCAAGCGCAGGCGAGCAGACCGTATCAATCTCTAGGGCGTATTCGCGGATATTTGTAGCGAGTGCAACTGCGAGCTGCTCGGCTGTTTTGGGATTTTCCAACACCTTTGCAGATTGGAGATAAAAGGGCGAGTGATTTCCGCTGCTTAGGAGAAAATGCCCCTCCAAAAGCGCGCCTGCCTCGCGATAAATCCGCTCGATGTTCAAATCGCTCATACCCTGAGAATCTCTTCCTCTTTGTGTTTTAACATATCATCAATCTTTTTCACATACTCATCGGTATGCTTTTGCACCTCATCATACGCCTTTTTAGACTCATCTTCGGTAATTATTTTGTCCTTCTCAAGCTTCTTGATTTTATCGTTTGATTCCTTGCGGATATTGCGGATCGCCACTTTGGCTTTCTCGCTTAGTGCCTTCGCGTCTTTGGCGATTTCCTTGCGCTGCTCGCTTGTCATCGGGGGGAAAAAGAGCTTCACCACCTCACCGTCATTGTTGGGATTCACCCCGATATTCGCCTCTTGGATTGCCTTTTCAATCACCTTGAGCAGATTCTTCTCCCATGGCGAAATCACCAGCGTCGTCGCGTCGCTCGCAATCACCGAGCCGACCTGATTGAGCGGCGTGGGCGTGCCATAATAATCAATGCGTATGGGCTCAAGAATCGCCGTAGAAACCTTGCCCGTGCGCAACGTAGAAAAGTCCCTTTTCATCGCGTCTAGCGTCTTATCCATGTGCTCTTTGGTGTGTTGATAAACTTCGTTTAACTCCATTCTCGCTCCTAGTTTTGAGGCTTATCTTCGGGAATCGCAGGCGCGGCGGGTGCAGCAGGAGGAGCGAAAGTATCGGCTTTGAAGTCGTCCATGATAGAGCGATTGCTCTGCACGGAGTAGAAATACCCAAGCGCGATGGTATTTACCACAAAGAGAAATCCGATCACAAAAGTCGTCTTCGCGAGGAATCCCGCAGGTCCTTTCGCGCCAAAAAGCGACTCGTTACTCCCGCTATATACGCCCAGTCCGATACTTGAGCTCTTCTGGAGCAGCACAATAATCGCAATCAAAATAGCCAAAATGAATTGCGTAACCAGCAAAATTCCACTCATAAAATTCCCTTAAGTGATGTTTTTGGGCGTGATTTTACCGAAACTTTATTGATTGAGAGTTAAAATCCCGCCCATGAAAACGCCCGTAAGAAAAAATAACCCCAACCATTCCTTCCAAAAAGCCGCCAAAGAATACGACGCATACGCCTATCTTCAGCAGGTTGTAGCGCGCGAGCTAATAAGCCGTATCGACGATTCCGCGCTTAGGAGCGTCTTAGATCTTGGGTGCGGGACGGGAGCGATTTTCCGTGTGCTTGATCCCAAACCTGCCGAATTTATCGCTGTCGATCTCTCCAGTGAAATGCTCGCACAGCACCCCAAAAACCCCTCTGTTACGCCAATCCAATCGGATTTTAACGCGCCCACGCTCTATAATCGCACCTACGACCTCATCATCGCCTCCTCCTCGCTGCAGTGGTCTTATGACCTTGATGAATCGTTTTCACTTATTGCAAAGAGTGCAAAAGAGGTCGCGTTCGCGATTTTTACGTCCGGCAGCCTCCAAGAAATTCACCGCTACGTCGGCTCTACCTCGCCGATTCCCACAAAAGAGACGATTGAAACACTCCTAAAACGCCATTTCACGGGGGTCATCGATATAAAACATTACCCACTCTCCTTCCCCACACGCAAGGCAATGCTCGCCTATCTTAAGGGTAGCGGAATCGGCGGCGATACGCGTCTGGATTACAAAAAAAGCAAGAAACTCATCACGAGCGCGCCTTTTGAGCGATTGAGTTTTGAGGTGCTATTTTTCGTCGGCAAACCTACACAAGGTATATAGTATATGAAAAAACGCGTATTTTCGGGCATACAACCAACGGGCAATATCCACTTAGGAAACTACCTGGGTGCGGTCAAAAACTGGGTCGATTCCCAAGATGAGTTTGACAATATATTCTGTATCGTGAATTCACATGCTATAACAATCAGACAAGACCCCGCTGCCCTAAAAGCCAAAACCTACGAACTCGCCGCTGTTTTGCTCGCGTGTGGAATCGATGTGGATAAGTCTAAGCTATTTATCCAGTCTGAAATAGACGAACACGCCGCGCTTGCGTGGATTCTTGAGTGCAATATCCCCATGGGCGATATGAGTCGCATGACGCAATTTAAAGACAAAAGCCAAAAAAATCCCAAAAACATCAACACCGGGCTGTTTAACTACCCTGCCCTGATGGCGGCGGATATTCTGCTTTATAGAAGCGATTTTGTCCCTGTGGGCGAGGATCAGAAGCAGCACCTCGAGCTGGCGCGTGATGTGGCGGAGCGGTTTAATCGCGATTATGGCGAGACTTTCACAATCCCAGAGCCCATGATTCCCAAAATCGGCGCGCGAATCATGGGGCTAGATGACCCGAGCAAGAAGATGAGCAAAAGCGAGGGCAAGCCAAATCACGGCATTGCGCTGCTTGATTCCCCTGATGAAATTTTGAGAAAATTCAAAAAAGCGACCACCGATTCGCAAAATATCGTGCGATTTGACCAAAATCAGGCAGGAATCTACAACCTCCTATCCATCTACCAAATCTTTACAAAAAAGTCGCAAGAAGCGATCGAGGCGGAGTTTGATGGCAAGGGATATGGAGTGCTTAAAATCGCCGTAGCCGAGGCAGTCATCGAGGGGTTGCGCCCGATACAGGAGCGATATGCGCGCCTTACAAACGACCAAACCTACCTACGCAAAATCCTCACAAACAGCGCAGAACACGTCCGAGCCATCGCGCAAGAGACCTACCAAGAGGCAAAAAAGCGCGTGGGATTAATCTAGGATTCCCGCCTTTTTGCGCGCTACAGCTAAATAGGGTGCAAAATATGCCGCGCCATGGGGCGTTACCGATGAGTTCCCTTTGGATTCCCGCGCAAGATTGACACCTCTCCTCATTTAAGGAAATAAACCCCACAAATCGTGAGAAGCCGATAGTATAGGGATTTATAGCGCGACGGCTATAAAAAAGCGTAATGTGATACAATTCCCCCTAGCCAAGTATTTGGCAAAAATTTTTTGGAGGTTTTGCATGAAACGACTTTTGATTGTGGCTCTGCTTCTTAGCGGCTCTCTGCTAGCAGATGAGAGCGAAGTAGCGGGGGGGGGGGCAGAAAGAAAGCATATTTAAACAAGGAGGCGTATTTGTAGGGATTAGTGCGGGACTCTTTCACTCTAACACTGATGCAACTACAAAGTTTGACCATACACCATACGAAATGGCAAGTGGTGCAAACAATACCTCAAAGTCCCTTGAACTTAAAGTGGGGTATCATAACCCCGAGAGAAATTTTCGACTCTATTTACTTCATCACAATATCGGTGGGCTTGACGAAGCTAGCCTCTCTACAACTGCCATTGGAGGTTCCTTGACACCAAAAATTAACGAAAGGCTACGCTGGAATCTAGGTGTATATGTAGGTGTAAGTGAACTCCATACAGAAAGGGTCAAGTGGACTGCGGACACAAAACAATACACTGGTGGATCTCTAGGGCTTGATACCGGAATACTCTATGAGCTAAACGCACATGGAGAGATTGAGTTTGGTTTAAGATACATGAAAGACATCTTTAGGACTACTCTCGTAAATAGAGCAAATGTGAAACTTGGCAAGTTAGACATTGATCTTCATCACTTTGGAGTCCTCATCGGCTACAACTACAAATTCTAGCGTTTTTATCTCATGACCCACCCC
This sequence comes from uncultured Wolinella sp., assembly GCA_963540505.1. Taxonomy (GTDB): domain Bacteria; phylum Campylobacterota; class Campylobacteria; order Campylobacterales; family Helicobacteraceae; genus Wolinella. The sequence continues at coordinate 176,272 of CAUTMV010000001.1, read as the reverse complement.
TGCGGGAATCGCCCTAAAATAGCGCGATTCCTGATAGAGAATTAAACGCGCCCCGAAGAGAGGAGATCCCTTAGGCTCTCTTTGGGGTCTTTACCTTGTAAAATCGCATAAACTTCGCGAGCAATCGGAGCGTGGATTTTACGCACTTTTGCAATCTGCGTAATCGCTTTAGCGGTCTTGATTCCCTCAGCCACTTCGCCTAATTCACTCAAAATCCGCTCCAAACTCTTCCCCTCTGCAAGCCCGATTCCCACGCGATAGTTGCGCGAGAGTGTCGAACTGGACGTGAGGAATAGATCACCCGCGCCTGAAAGTCCCAAAAATGTCTCGCTCCGCGCGCCAAAATGCTCGCCAAAACGCGCCATCTCCACAAGCCCGCGCGCAATCAAAGACGCCTTGGCATTCGCTCCGAGCATAAGCCCATCGCAGATTCCCCCCGCGATGGCGATGACATTTTTGTATGCGCCGCTCACTTCGCCACCAATCACGTCATCATCGACATAAAGACGAATATGCGTAGGGAAAAAGCTCGCCATCTCCGTAGCCAACGCGCGATTATACGAATGGATCGTAAGCGCACAAGGCAACCCCTCGCGCACCTCTTTGGCAAATGACGGACCTGCGAGATAGGCGAGATTCTCACGAGGCAAAAACTCCTCAAAAATATCGCTCAAAAGCGCGCCACTCCCCTCCTCGATTCCCTTACATGCGGCAAGAATGCGCGTATCTTTTGGGAGTTTAGCCTGCTCTAGCCACCCGCGCAGCGCACTTGAGGCAATCGCCACAATCAGGAATCGCGCAGAAACGCTCTCTTGTAACGAGCATTGAGAAATCCCCTCGTGCTGGCTTCGCGAGACGATTTTCACCGAGCTTTTTGGCTCTAGCACCGCATAAAGCGCGCGCGCCCACGCGCCTCCGCCGATGATTGCTATATCCACCGCTACGATTCCTGCTAACCTAAGCGACTTTTAAGCAGCTCATTGACTTTCGCGGGATTGACCCCTTTGGCACTCTTCATCACCTGCCCGACGAAAAAGCCAAAAAGCTTATCTTTGCCGGCTTTGTATTCCGCGACCTTATCGCTATTATTTGCCAGCACCTCATCAATCACCGCAAGAATCGCCCCATCATCGCTCACTTGCTTAAGCCCAAGCCGCTCGATCATCTCATCGATAATGCTTGGATTCCCGCTTTTCTCGCCCTCTTGAAGTAGCGTATCAAGCAGCTCTTTAGCACTCTTGCCACTAATACTCTCATCTTCGATTCTCTTCACAAGCTGCGCAAGCACAGGCGCGCTCACAGGGCTGTTATGCACGCCATTTTCGCCCTTAAGTCGCCCCAAAAGCTCCACACTAAGCCAACTCACCGAGCCCTTAGCGGACGCACCCAGCGCAATCATCTCCTCAAAATAGCGCGCCATCTCCACATCGGAAGTGATCACTTGCGCGTCATACTCTTTAAGCCCAAAATCGCGCACAAAACGCGCGCATTTCTCATCGGGCAGCTCAGGAATCCTGCCTGATTCCTCCATGAGCTCCTCGCTGATATACACGGGAAGCAAGTCCGGGTCGGGGAAATACCGATAATCCGCGCTCTCCTCCTTACCCCGCATGGAGCGCGTCACGCCCTTTTGGGTATCAAAGAGCCGCGTCTCCTGCACCACTTCGCTTGCATAATTCCCCTCTTCCCACGCCTCAATCTGTCGCGAAACTTCATATTCAATCGCTTTTTGGATGAAGCGGAAGCTGTTGAGATTCTTAATCTCAACCCGCGTATAAAGCTGAGAATCGCCCTTTGGACGGATTGATACATTCGCATCACAGCGAAACGACCCCTCCTGCATATTCGCATCGCTAATCCCCAAATAGCGCACGATTGCATGAAGCTTCTTGAGATACGCGATCGCCTCATCGCTGCTCCGCATATCAGGCTCGCTCACAATCTCTAAAAGTGGCGTGCATGCGCGGTTCAGATCGACTTTAGAGAACTCGCCCTCATGGATATTTTTCCCCGCGTCCTCCTCAAGATGTGCGCGCGTGATTCCTATCATTCGTCGCGCCCCATCAAGCTCGATCTCTAGCCCGCCCTTGCCCACAATGGGAATCTCAAATTGCGAAATCTGATACGCCTTGGGTAAATCGGGATAAAAATAATTTTTGCGCGCAAAAACGGAATTTTGATTAATCTTCGCATTGACAGCTTTACCAAAGCTAATCGCCTTTTTGACCGCTTCGACATTCAGCACCGGAAGCGCACCGGGAAGCCCCAAACAGACGGGGCAGACATTCTTATTCGGCTCATCGCCAAAACTCGTCGGACACGAACAGAAAATTTTCGTTTTAGTGTTTAGCTGGACATGGACTTCAAGCCCGATGATCGTTTCAAACATCGCTTTTCCTAATATTTTCAAGGGATTTTATCGGGATTTTAACCTCTTTTTCCTGCGAGCAGATTAAGACACCACGATTCCCCGCTGTTTGGGAATCTGCAGAGAATGAGGACGCGCTTATCCGCCCGTCTGATAAAACGCCCTCGCTGAGGTCTGATTTTCCTCCTCTTTCCACTCGTTTTTCTCCGGCTTATTTGCGACCGCCGCAAAAAGCGCACGCCGCAAAAGCTCTTGATTGCGCGTTTTCATCGCCATTCTCACATCAATCGCGTCCTCAAAATAGAGACATGGAATGATCTTGCCATCGCTACTAATGCGCACGCGGTTGCAACTTTCGCAAAAATCATCATTGTGGGGCGCAATAATCCCAAACGCCCCACCTCCGTCAAGTTCGTAGAGTTTCGCAGGACCAAACAGCTCCTTTTTACTCTCGTGAAAACTAAATCGCTCGCGCACACGATCCAAAATCTCCTGCTCTCTAAGCCCCACAGCTCCCTTGTTTGCGTGAGTATTCTCCATAAATTCAATAAAACGAATGAGAATCCCGCGCGCCTTTGCAAACTCAATAAGATCGGGAATCTCCTTGTCGTTCACGCCTTTTAGCGGCACGGCATTGAGCTTCACACCAAGCCCCACAGCAAGCGCCATGTCGATTCCCGCCAAAACGTGCGGGAGGACATTCTTTTTTGAGATGAGCTGCACCACTGCGGGATTGAGCGAATCAAGCGAAACATTAATGCGCCGAAGTCCCGCATTCTTGAGCCTTTGAGCGAAGTGCTTCAAGTAAAATCCATTGGTCGTAAGTGCAATATCTACATGCGAACCATAGGCATGAATCCCCGCGATGAATTGATCTAAATCGGGGCGCGTAAGCGGCTCGCCACCGGTGATTCGGATCTTTTTCACCCCCTCATCAATAGCGATTTTTATAAGCTCCAAAAGCTCGATAAAAGGCACATCATCATCGTGATCGAAAAAGTCCTCAGGTGTCTGGGGCATACAATATTGACAGCGAAAATTGCATTTATTCGTAACCGAAACGCGAACATAATCAACCGTCCGCCCAAACGCATCAACGAGCATAGGATTCCTGTTTCATGGACTTTTTGGGGCTATGATACCTAAAATGTAGTTATAATTTCTCATCTCCGCTAAGCGAGGAATGATATGAAAAAAAATGTGAAGCTTGAAATACCCTGCGTAATTTTAAGCGGCGGGAAAAGCTCTCGCATGGGTAAAGATAAATCCTTGCTTCCCTTTGGTGGATTCCCCACGCTTGCGGAATATCAATATAATCGATTGACTAAACTTTTTGAAAATGTATATATTTCGTGTAAAGAAGATTCAAAATTCGGTTTTGAGGCGCAATTCATAAGGGACGATTCCTCGATTTTTGCCCCAAGTGTGGGAATCAAGCAGGCTTTTAACGCTTTAAAAAGCAAAGAGATATTTTTCATCACCATCGATACGCCCTTTTTAAGGGAATCGACCATCATGCTTTTAGTCCAATCCGCACGGGAAAATCCCGATTCCCACGCGGTTTTAATACAAAGTGGCGAAAAACGGCACTACCTGCTAGGAATCTACCGCTCCGCCATTTTGCCAAAAATTAAGCACCATCTTGCGGAAAAAAACTACAAAATATCTGCGCTACTCTGTGAAAATTATACAAAATATATAACATTACAAGAGAGCGATGAATTTTGCAATCTCAACACGCAAGCGGAGTATGAGCACGCCCTAGGGCTCGGGCTTTTCTAAAAATTCTAAAAACTGCTCCACATTCATAAATCCATACCGACCGCCCACCAATTCCCCATCGGGAGAAAAGTAAAAAAAGGTTGGTGTAGAACGCGCCTGCGCCTGCAACACGCTAGGAAGCGGACCATTCTCCTTATCCACATCAATGTAAAGCACTTTTGAAAGCGCGCTTTGCACGCGGGAATCGGGGATTACCTTTTCGCGCATGCGGTCGCAATAATGGCATACCATCGAGCCGACCATGACCACAAGGGGCTTTTGCGTGCTTTTGGCTTGCGCGCTCATCTCGTCAAAAACGACAGAAAAATCCTCGGCTAGACTTGGAATTCCCGCCATCAAAACCCATACAAAAATCAAAAAAATTCTCTTCATCGTTGCTCCTTTTAGGATAGAATTTTAGCCAAAAACGGCAGAAATTATGGCAGACGAAGAAGAAAAAACCGAAGAGCCCAGTAGTAAGAAAATCGAAAAAGCGCGCGAGGAGGGTAATGTCCCGAAAAGTCCCGAATTAGTCGGATTCTTCGGGCTTACAACGGGATTAGTGCTCATCTTTTTCCTCTTTCATTATTGGGTGAGTGGCACGGGCAAAGTTTTTCACAGCGTGGTACCCTTCTTTCACGAAGAGATCGGGCGCAAAGATGTCATCTCGCTCGCAATCTCCATCGCACTGGAGTATTTTTGGCTCGTGATTCCCGTATTTATCGCGCTTATGCTGGTTGGGGTTATCGGGAATGTCAGTCAGTTCGGATTCCTCCTAAGCCCCAAAGCTATTTCGCCGAAATTCTCAAAACTTAACCCCGTTTCCGGCTTCAAAAATCTCTTCTCGCTCAAAAAGCTCCTTGAGGGCGCATTGCTTACAACCAAAGTGCTCGCCGCGTTTGGGATTGGCTTTTGGGTCTTTTTGTCCTTCATCAGCGAGCTCACGACTGTCGCGCTTTTTCCGCTCTTTGATCAGATGCGCTGGCTAAGCGAAAAGGCTCTGATACTCATAGGAATCCTGCTTCTATTTTTCTTCGTGATGTCGATGATCGACCTCGCAATCAAGCGTTATCAATATTTCAAAAGTCTGCGCATGACCAAACAAGAGGTCAAAGATGAGTTTAAACAAATGGAGGGGAATCCAGAAATCAAACGTAAAATCCGCCAAATGATGATGCAAGCGGCGATGAAGCGCATGATGCAGCAGCTCCCCAGTGCGGATGTCGTCATCACAAACCCCACCCATTACGCCGTCGCGCTCCGCTATGACCCGAGCAAAGAGCGCGCACCGCGGGTATTAGCCAAGGGGGTCGATCATCTCGCGCTTCGCATTAAAGAGATTGCGCGCGAACACGACATTCACATCGTCGAGAATCGCTCCCTCGCACGCGAGCTTTACAAGAGTGTCGATGTCGATAAGGAGATCCCTCATACGCTTTTTCAAGCCGTCGCGGAAATTATTGCTTATGTGCATAGCATTAATAAGAATAAAAACTCCATTTAGCCCCTTATCTAGCCTTAAAAAGGGCTCTGATACAATCCGCGAAATTTTTTTAGGACATTTGTTTATGGAAATCGCACCAAAAATATAGTTGAAAGGCTATCATGAAGAGAAAATCACGATTCCCGCTGTTTCTTACCTTGGGTTTGCTTTTCGGGGCGGCTTTTTGGCTTCATGACACAAAAGAGCTTGATAAAATTGCGCCGCAAATTGACGCGCCCGAAAAGGTGTTTTGGAATTTCCAAGAACCTCTTAAAATATCCTTAAAAGATCGGAACGGAATCAGAAATTATCGCCTCTATGAGCTCAGAAACGGCGAGAGAAACCTCCTTGAGAGCGTTGATCTTGATGGATCAAAACAACAGGTGATGTTTGAGATTCCCGCGCCAAAAAATGCGACATCAACGCCCAAAGCTCCGCTTGAATTTGAGATTGAGAGCACGGATGGGAGCTGGTGGAATTTCTTCAAAGGCAACACCGCTACGCACAAAATTACCGCGATCATCGATACCAAACGCCCTATTTTACGGCTCATCGCGCACTCTTACGGGATCACAAAAGGCGGGAGCGCGCTAGTGATTTTCCGCGCGGAAGATGAGTTCTTAAAGTCAATCCAAGTGAGCAACGGCAAGGATAATTTTAGTGCAAAGCCCTTTTACAAAGAGGGTTACTATGCCGCGCTCATCGCATGGTCAACCACACAAGATGAGTTTAATGCCAGCATTAGGGCGATTGATTTAGCAGGGAATCTCGCGGTAAGTAACATTAATTTCGTCCGCACCAACAAAAATTACCGCCAATCGCAGCTGAAACTTAAAGATAGCTTCATTGATGGCAAAATCTCCGCACTCATACAGGAGATCGACGAGCGCGCGCTTGAATCTTTTGAAAATGGCGTGGAGAAGTTTAAATACATCAACGAAGAGGTGCGCGCGAGTAACGAGCAAATCATCGCGCAAATCTCGCGCAAAGCAGCGGCAGGAAATGCACTGGGTGCGGAATTTGCACCGCTTCCTTTTTATCCGTTGCGACATGCGGCAGTGGTGGCGAATTTCGGCGATCATCGCTTCTTTGAGTATGGGGGCAAAATCGTAAGCGAGTCCCACCATTTGGGACTGGATTTGGCAAGCGTAAAAAACGCGCCCATATTTTCCACAAACAAGGGAGCGGTTCTCTTTACCGGATTCCTAGGAATCTATGGCAACAGCGTGCTGATCGACCATGGACTGGGGCTTGTAACACTCTATGCGCACATGTCTGAAATCAATGTGCAAAAGGGCGAGAGCGTCGCAGCAGGGACAATCATCGGTAAAACCGGAATCAGCGGGCTCGCGCTGGGTGATCATCTCCATTTTGGTATCATCGTGCAGGGAAAAGAGGTGAGCTGCATTGAGTGGATGGACGCTCGCTGGATTAAGGAGAATATCCTTGATGTGCTCGCGCGCGGGAGAAATTTCATCGATTCCCAAGGAGTGAAGTGATGGTAAGAGCGAAGCAAAAAAGTATCCGCGTCTTTATCTTTGAGGAGGCGAAGAGCGATGAGATGATCGCCTATTTGCGTAAAAATTCCATTCTCCTGCGCTCCTATCTGCTGCTTTTTAAAGGGGCGTTGCCCAAAGAGGTGCAAGAATGCCTCAAAGAAGAGGGTTTGCGCTTTTTGGAGGAGTTTGAGAGTAAAGAGGGCGGGAATTCTGAGCCAAATAGCCTCGATGAGACGCCTCCTATCAGTCCCACGCCCAAAAAAGAGGAGAGAGAGCCCATTCCTACGCTTGTTTTACGCCGCACCGTGCGGAGTGGAGAGGAGATTGTCGCCGCGGGTGATGTAAGTATTTTTGGGCGCATTAATAGCGGGGCTAGGATCTGTGCGCAGGGGAATGTCCAAATCTTTGGCGAGGTGCAGGGCGTAGTGGAGTGCGAGGGCGAATATATGATTTTAGGTAAAATTACCCAAGGGAGCGTGCTTTTTGGCGGGGAGATTCTCGATTCTTCGCTGTTTGAGGGCGCACTCAAAGAGGTCTATCTTCATGATGGTTCAGTCGTGATTAAGGAGATAATATGAGGCAACAAACCATAGGGAAAGCCGTCGAAATCGTGGGAATCGGGCTGCATAAAGGCGTGCCCGTCCATTTGACCTTAGAGCCCTTGCCTGAGAATAGCGGCATTGTCTTTTTCCGACGCGATGTGGGCGTGAGTATCCCGCTAGATCCCAAAAACATCATCGACACGACGATGGCAACGGTGCTCGGGAAGGACGGCGCGAGAATCTCCACCATCGAGCACCTGCTCTCCGCGGTCTATGCCTATGGCGTGGATAATCTCAAAATCTCCCTTGATAACGAAGAAGTGCCGATTATGGACGGGAGCAGCATTAGCTTTTGCATGCTCCTTGATGAGGCGGGAATCGTGAGCCAAAAGCTCCCTAAACAGGCACTGAAAATTAAAAACCCTATCGAGGTCAAAGACGGTGAAAAGTTCGTGCAGCTGCGCCCTAGCGATGAGAGCGTGTTTGATTTCTCCATTCGCTTTGATCACCCTGCGATCCGCGAGCAATCCTATAAATTCTCCTTCTCGACCAAATCTTACAAAGAAGAAATCGCGCGCGCAAGGACGTTTGGCTTTGCTCATGAAGTGCAATATCTGCGCAGCAAAGGGCTTGCGCTCGGTGGCTCACTTGCAAACGCCATCGTGCTTGATGAACGGGGAATCCTAAACAAAGAGGGCTTGCGCTACAAAGAGGAGTTCGTGCGCCACAAAATCCTTGATGCAATCGGTGACATGGCACTTTTGGGGCTTCCGATTATCGGCACTTACGTGTCATGTGCGGGCAGCCATCGGCTAAATCACTTGCTCACTAAGGAGCTTCTTGCGCGCGAAGAATCGTATGAAATCATCTCGCTAGGTGATGAGGTCGCGTCTGAGGCGGTGGAGAAAATCTACGCTACCGATGAATGAGCTGCTTCTTTTTAGTGTGGATTCCCCGATTAGAGCGGGAATCTACCGCCAAAAAGCCCTAGTGCGCACCTATGAGCGCGAAGGGAAGGTAGGCGAGGAGCTTTATGCGCTTTTGCGCGAGATTCTCGCCTCTTATGAGCTGGACGCACTCTACTATCTGCAAGGTCCCGGGAGCTTCACGGCGATTAAGCTTAGCTACGTGTTCCTAAAAACCCTCTCCATTGCGCGCACGATTCCCCTCTTTGGCGCGGATAGCTTTACTTTTAACGGCGGCGCACCCATTCATGCTTATGGCGATTCCTACTTTGTGAAGGAATCGGGCAAAATCACTCTGCGCCGCGTCCGCGCACCTTTGGAGAAGATTCCCTGCGAGCTCCCCGCTACGCTTGATTCCACGCTTTTCACCCCAAATCCCACGCCACTATATATCCTGCCCGCGGTATAGGGCGGATTCCCACAAATTAGCCATATTCTGTGATTTTTTGCCATTTTTGCCCTATTTTAGCCTCTCATTTTGGATATAATCCCTCTCATCTCAAAGCCTAGGAGAGGGTATGATCCTGATTCCCGCGAGGTTAGCCTCGAGCCGATTCCCGCGCAAAATCCTCCAAGAGATCGCGGGGGTGCCGATGATTATTCGCGTAGCCAAGCGCGCTTTGGAGGTTGATGAAGTCGTGGTGGCGTGCGACTCGGAGGAAGTGATGGAACTCTGTGCGCACCACAAAATCCGCTCGCTCCTCACTTCAAAATCCCATCAAAGCGGCACGGATAGGATCGCCGAAGCTGCGCGCATTTTAGGGCTGGCTAACGATGAAATCATCATCAATCTCCAAGGCGATGAGCCTTTTATCGAAGCAGACGTGATCCGCGCACTCCAAAAAAGCATGCAAGAGGCACAAAAAAGCTCTCACCCGCCCTTCATGGCGAGCCTCTATCGTCTCATCACCCGAGAGGAATCACAAGATCCAAACCTTGTCAAAGTTGTGCTGAGCCACGATTCCCGCGCACTCTACTTTTCACGCGCGAGCATTCCCTATCTGCGCGACTCCCTCGGTGAGGACAAGATTGAATATTACGGGCATTTGGGGCTGTATGCCTATACTCAGGCGAGCTTGCAACACTTCTGCACGCTCGCTCCAAGCATGCTTGAGATAAGCGAGAAGCTCGAACAGCTCCGCGCACTCTCTAATGGCAAAGATATTCTCATGACCCGCGTGCAGACGCGCTCCTTTGGCATTGATACGCCTCAAGATCTTTCGCGCGCACTTGAAGTTTTTAGGAAGGCTTGATGAAAGGCACCATCACAGCGCTCAATCCGCTGAAGCAGGAAGCCTCGGTCAAGGTGAGCTCATACAAAACACCCGTCACTTTTAAGCTCGAACGCTTTGAGGGCAGCGGGGATGACCTGTTTATTGGGCTTGAGGTCGACGTCCTATTCTCTCCCAAGCGAGATGTAATCAAGGTCATACCCAACCAAAATGCCAAGCGTCCCGAAAAGCTCAAATATTTTGAGATTAATCAAAGCGTGGAAGAGTGCATTTTGCTCTATTTTGAGGACACTCGCTCGATTCTTACACGCTTTAAGATTACAAACGAATCCGCCCCGCAAATTGACTTTCTAAGAATCCGCCGATTTCTCTTCACGGCTTATAACGACCTCTATGAGCTCGATAATTCCGTCTACAACCCCAAGCTTGACACGCTCCGCACCGAGCTAAAAAAGATACACAAGGAGTATGACACATTCAAGCGCAAGGTAAATTACCCCATCAAATATGTCTATGAGAAGGTGTTTTTGCGCGCACAGAGCAATTACGTGAAGCTTGAGGAGCGAATCGAGCTCACGCAGGGGCTCATTCGCAATATTACCATTCAGGAACGCCCGCTTGCGGAGCGGCTCAAAGACAAGGAGCAGCAGCTACATCTCTTTGAAGACAAAAAAAGCAATGAATATCAGCGGCTCGAGCGCGAGACTAAGGAGCTTCGCCGCCGCTACGTTGATCTGCTCCACTCCCTCTCGACGCAACGCGAGTTGCTTAGCGAGCTCCTTGAGGCGCAAAAGAGCTTCTTTGAGCGGTATTTTCAGGAGTTTGTTGATCTTTACAATCCTCTAAGCGAGGAGCTCAATCGGCGCATTTTGTGGGTGCTCAATACTAAAGCCTACGAGCTTGATAGCGCGCTGTGGGGGCGAGCAAAGCAGAGCAAACTCATTCGCCAATTCTTCATCGACTCGGGGATCACGGGCACGTACAGCTCAAAAACATTCCTAAAATATTATTTAAAGAGCCTCGATCGAGACAAGCTAAGAAGCGAGAATCGCGAGCTTTTCTCACTCCTCTCCTATCTGGAATCCATTAGCAAAAAGAATATTTTCATTATTAGAGAATCTTATGAAAGTTCGCTGCGCTGCAAATATCTGCTCGAGAATTTTGACAAAGAGCTTCAGGTTTCCGTCATCAAAGACCCGCTTGATGCGCTCAGAATCACGGACGCAACGCGCCCAGACATTATCCTGCTTGACCTCAATATCACGGGAATCAGCCCCTTTGAATTTGCCCAAAAATATCGCAATCTCTTCGGCAAAGAGGGAGAGAAAGTCCTTTTTTGCCTCTTTGTCAATGAGCTTACCAGCGAGCTATTCACTCAGGCAAAAAAAGCGGGAATCAAGCACTACCTGCGGGCAAACAGCAGCGACGATGAGTTTGTCGATTCCATGCGCACGATTCTCTAAATAGGCGCGGGGCAAGAGTAATCTCTGCCCCTTCTGCGTCTATCTACTCTACTACTTCAACCCCCATGACAGCGAGATTTTTGTCTATATATTCGATTCCCACGCTTTTTGCGTCCTCTTGCATGTCGAGTATGATGTAGAAATCGCCCGCATCGTAGATGGACTGTTTTATATCGTTGGATTGCCGAACAGTCTTAAGCTCGCCAAAAAGCTTTTCAAAACGCATAAATACGTCATTCCCCTGCTCTTTGCTATCAAATTCACTCCGAATATAGCGCAAGATTCCTGCACGATCAAAGCCAAGAATCAAGCTTTTTTGATTCTCAAGCAGCCCCTGTGCGTCAAATTGTAGATAGATTCCTTGCTCCTCATATTCTCGCTTTGCAAAGCCTCCTTCAGAGAAGACCCGAGGAATGCGCCTAATCGCGTCCTTGTAGTGGCTCACCCCAAGCTCCAGTCCAAAAGCTTTCGTAGCGTCAAGCTCCAACGCAGGATTCCCATAGATTTCACTCACAATCTCGCGATCATGGGAGAGCGCACTCAGGGCATAGGCAGCATATTGCGGAATATTCGGATTTGCAAGCACCACAGCATCCTTTAAAGTGCCGTTTTCATACACCATTCGCATAAGCTCCATCGCCTCATCAGCGCGTAGCTCCAATGCCTCTTGCTTCCCTTTTAACGTGATGGGAATCCTAATCTCATGTAGCCCAAAATCCCCACCCTCTTTAGCTAAAAAGACAAAATCATAGGTAATTCCCGTAATCCTGTCCAAATATGCCGCATAAAGATCAAGCAGCTCGGGAATCGCGACTAGTCCCTGCTCTTTTGCCTCCTTGATTGCGCGCGCAAATTCCTCGGCAAGAAGCGGCGTAACATCGCACCTAGCGCGCACAGCCTCACGATCACCTTGTTTATAGCTCTCCCACTGCAATGTTTTGCAATCTTTAAACCCCGCTAAAGCCTCTCCGATGGTTTTACTTTGGTCAAATTCAAGTCGGCTTTTTTGCACCTTGCCCTCATTCGAACAACCTACAAAAAACAGTGCAAATGTCATGATTGCTACGATTCCTAGTCTCACGTTAGCTCCTTTTACACAGAAATAAAAGTAGGAGCATGCCTCTATTTTGCTTTACTTCAGATTTATTCCAAAAAGTGCCGCTAACCCGCCCCGATTCCCGCTTTTTTATTGATTAAAAGTCCAAAAAGTATATATAGTGTGCTCACAAATTCTCCCCCAAAAGGAATCCTCTATGCCCTACATTCAGCAGACCATCGAACATCTAAAGAAAAGCTCGCCTCAAGAGCCCGAGTTTCATCAAGCGGTGCGTGAGGTTTTAGAAAGCCTCCGTCCGCTCCTTGACAAAGAGCCTAAATATGAACGTTACAATATTTTGCAGCGCATTGTCATACCCGAACGGCAGATAGGATTCCGCGTTACGTGGATGGATGATGAGGGCAAAATCCGCGTCAATCAAGGTTATCGAATCCAATACAGCTCCGTGCTTGGCCCTTACAAAGGGGGAATCCGCCTCCATCCGAGTGTCAATGCGGGGATTATCAAGTTCTTGGGCTTTGAGCAGATTTTTAAAAATTCCTTAACGGGGCTTGCGATGGGCGGTGCGAAGGGCGGTTCGGATTTTGATCCTAAGGGCAAAAGCGAGGGTGAGATCATGCGCTTTTGTCAAGCATTCATGAATGAACTTTTTCGCCACATAGGTCCGCTCACAGACGTGCCCGCGGGGGATATCGGCACGGGTGCGAGAGAGATTGGATTCCTCTTTGGGCAGTATAAAAAGCTCATCAACCGCTACGAGGGCGTGCTCACGGGCAAATCGCTCCTTTGGGGCGGTTCGCTCGCACGAAAGGAGGCGACGGGATTTGGCGCGGTTTATTTTGCGCAGGAGATGCTACGTGAGCGCGGAGAGAGCCTTGAGGGGCGAGAATGCCTCGTATCCGGCGCAGGAAATGTCGCGATCTACACGATCCAAAAGCTCCTTGAGCTGGGTGCAAAGCCCATCACAGCGAGCGATTCTACAGGAATGATTTATGATAAGGAGGGAATTGATGTCGCACTTTTAAAAGAGATTAAGGAAAATCGCCGCGAAAGCCTCGCTTCCTACGCTAAAGAGCGCGGTGGCGCGAAATTCACGCCTCTAAGTCAATATCCAACGACGCACAATCCTCTCTGGGCGATTCCCTGCTTTGCGGCATTCCCGAGCGCGACACAAAATGAGCTCAACGGCAAAGACGCTGAACATCTCCTAAAAGGGGGCTGCATCTGCGTCTCTGAGGGCGCAAACATGCCCTCCACGCCTGAAGCGGTGGATCGATTCCTCGCGGCAAAAATCTGCTATGGTCCCGGAAAGGCGGCAAACGCGGGCGGCGTAGCTACAAGCGGGCTTGAGATGAGCCAAAATGCCTCAATGATCGCATGGAGCTTTGAAGAGGTCGATATGAAGCTTCATAGGATTATGAAAGGAATCTATCGCTCTGCAAAAGAGACTGCTAAGGAGTTTGGAGCGGCGCACAATCTCGTGCTGGGCGCGAATATTGCAGGATTCCGCAAAGTGGCTGATGCGATGATTGAGCAGGGGTATTAATCGCCAAAACCTAATACCTCGCACAATTTTAAGGGAATCGTGCAGATTCCCGTGTGGATTCCCACAATTTGGGACTTCTTAAAGCAAAAGTCTCGCCGCACAAAAAATCTAAAAGCTCACGCTCCCGATTCTTGCGCATTTCCTTCGCCCTTATTCTCCACCTCATCAAAACGCGCAGGAATCTCCATCCACTCCCTGGCACTTCGCTTCACAATCTCCAGCACGGCATTCATTCCGCCTGCAAGCGAAAAGAGCCAATACTTATGCGCATAGAGCCAATCAATCTGCTTGACCTTCTTGTCCATATCACTCGAGGTATAACGCACTACAATTTTTGCAATCTCTAGCTCCTGATGAATGATGTAGGACTGCACCGCATCAAGAAAAGCATACGAAAAAAGCGATTCCTGAAAGTAGCCCTTTACTTCATCAATCTCCCCCAAAAGCTTGCCAATCGCGCTAAAATCAATCTCCTCGAGCCGCTGCTCTTTATTGAGACGCTCAAGCTCCTCAGTCATCTTCACGGTGGATAAAAAGACCTCTTCTACTTTATGTTTTTTTTCATAGCCAAATTCCAAAAGCTCTAAAATTTTGTTCTTGACCTGCTCTGTATTTAATTTAATATCTTCATCAGATGGTTTTGTTATTTTAATCTTAGATTTTACTTTTGTTTTATCAATCAATTTTGAAAGTTCAACAAAACTCATCTCTTGAGCTCCGTGGATTCTCGCTCCCCCTTCGGTGCAGTTGATGACCTCAAGATTATAGGGTGTATCTGCAATATCTCGCTCAAAGAAATTTAAAAAGATTCTCCAAATCATCGTGCTTTCGATGCTTCCACCGCCTCCATATCGCTCTAGGAGTATTCGATCTGTCTGCGAGCTACTGGGCTTAATCTCGCCCTCGCCATAGACCGCACCCTTAGAATGGCTCGTGCCATCATCTCCAAACGCCAAATCCTGCCCGATAAAAACACATCGCTTAAAGCGTGCATGCACAATCAGCTCATACGCCATATTCGCCGCGCTCATGCCAATTCCCAAGTAGCCATAATGCTGCAAATCAAAAAGGCGGTTATAGCCAAAAGGACGCATACTATACTGCTTGATTCCCCGCGTAATGGCGTTTTTAAGATTTTCATGCACAATCGAAGTAATCGCAAAAATTACCCCCTCTTGCGCCTCTTTTGGGGTCTCCTGATAGAATTTCGCACTCTCCTTAACTCGCTCCAAGCTCAGCACGACATCGGGCTTAATCCCATGCGCATGGAGAATCGGAAACGAAGCGTCAATACAAAAAATCGTTACGTAGGGAGCTAGCTCCTTTAGCAGCGGAAGCTGCTTGTAGAGCGAAGGTCCCGTGGAGACGATAATCGCAGTATCTGTGGTCGCTGCACGGGTAATAAACTCCGTGAGATAGGGAGATTCCAACATTTCTGGGAGATTTTGCACATGATGTTCAAGCCCCAAAAGTGCGTCTTTTGAGTCATTACCCGCACTGATTACGGCATGTTCAATCGCATTGACAAAGAGGCGATTTACCCTAATATAATCCTCGGTATAGTCCGTATAATAGGGCGAGAGCAGGTGCATATCATAGAGTCGCCCATAGATTCTCGCATCATCAAAAGAGATATATTCTATCGCCTTTGCGTTCGTGAGATTCGCGCTTAGTGTAAAAACAAGGCGTCCGCTCTCAATCTCATCACTAAAATCGACAAAATTTAGCGCGATAAAGAGAATCTCCGGATCGGGTTCAATGACAATTACTCTACGTAATGTTTCATTAGATAATAATAACTTATAAAATATTCCATTACCTACCCCATAAAAATAGAGATACGGATAATAGGCATATTCCACAAAGGCATCTATTTTGTTTAGTGTCTCATCAACGGGACGCGCCGTATAAAGAGGCTTATTTGTGCGCTTATCGATGATATTGATATTCGCGGGATCATTATCGTGATAGACTTCAAAAAATTCATTGGGTTGGACGAGCCTTAGTTTTGCGCCCAAAATAGGGTCTTTTTTCCCGAGCGCGATGATATTTTTTTCAAAAGCATTGATCATAGGAGACCTTCGTTGCGGAGCTTAATTCTCATGTAAGGTTATCAAAAAAATGTTTAGCCAAGGGATATTTTGGGGATTTTTAGTGTCGATTCCCCAAAAAGCGGGGAATCAAGAGGATTACTGCAAGAGTTTTAGGACATTTTGCTGCACGGCATTAGCCTGCGCCATCGCAAAACTTCCTGATTGAGCTAGGATATTATGCTTACTAAAGGTTGCGGATTCCGATGCAAAGTCGACATCTCTGATTTGAGATTCCGCGGCTTTGACATTGACCTGCGTAACAGAGACGTTATTAATCGTCGCAACGAGCTGAGCCTGCACGGAGCCGATATCCGCACGGATTTTATCCAGATGATTCCGCGCCGATTCCGCCATATCCATGACAACCATCGCGCCTTTGAGGCTCGTAACCCCCGCACCAATCCCATTGGCATTCGCACTTGCGATTGCTAGGTTCGCGTTCGCACCTGCGGCTGAGGCGATATTTGCGTCCATTTCGCCACGAAGATCCCGCAAATGCGTCGTATAGGAAGCGATTCCCTGAGCGGAGTGGAATCCGACATGACTGTAATTCGTGCCACTCACAAGAATATCCCGCGCATTGAGCCTTGTGAGCGTCAAGCGACCGACGATTGCGTGTGCCTGACCGGAGGTTCCCTTAAAACTACCGCCGCCAAGCACACCCGCACCACTCACGGTCGAGACGCTAATCGCACGTCCATCAAGACTCCTCATCGTCAAACGACCGCTCACATCGGTATAGGCTTCAACCCCCGTTCGCTCCTTGACGGAGTTAATCGCATTCAAAAGCTTACCATCAGCATCATTTTTCTTGACATCATTGATCGTCCCGATGGTTACACCATTAATGACAAGCGTATTAATCGTGCCCGACTGCACGGGTAGAGAGCCCGTCCCCATGACCGAATAGCTCGCACGCACGCCGAGGATATTTGAGTTTTTATTAATTGTCTCTGCAAGGGCTCCGATTCCCGTGCCTGCGGAAGTAGAAATGCGCACCGTCTCAAGCTGGAAGCTATTTTTGCCATCGACTTGAAGCATCTTAAGCGCGACCTCTGTGAGCTTATTTGCCCCGGCTGAAGCGAGCATGCTCGAAGCGGAAACTGACGAAGTCTCAAGGCGCACATGTCCGATCTTATCGGAGCTTGTCGCACCAATTGTAGCTTTGACCGTGGTGTTTGAATACGCACCAATTTGGAACTCTTTATTTACAAACGCGCCGCTCAACATCTCTTGACCGTTGAAGCTCGTGGTGTTTGCGATATTATCCAGCTCTTCCAAAAGTCGCAAAATATCACTTTGGATCGACTTGCGCGTCTCAGTCGTCTGACCATCTTGCGCGGCTTGCACCGCCTTTGTCTTGATGGTATCCAAAATCTTAATCTGCTCATCCATCGCCTTATCAGCCGTCTGAATAATCCCAATTGCGTCATTGGAGTTTCGCACCGCTTGCCCCAAAGCCGCTGATTGAGAGCGCAAACTATCGGCAATCGCCATACCTGAAGCGTCATCGGCCGCCTTATTGACCCGCAAACCGGAGCTCAATTTCTCAAGCGATCCGCTTAGGAATCGGTTGTTTTGTGAGCCTATCGCGTGAGCATTGAGTGCCGCAACGTTTGTGTTAATCCTGTAACTCATCTTCGCATCCTTTGCCAAAATTTAATTACGCTCAAGCTAGCAAATAGTGTTCCAACTTTAGCGATCTGAGATTCCGCCGATATGAGTGCGAGAGTTTTTGGGGTTGCTATGATATGATGAGCGTCTGAGAGTGCGTAGATATGCCTTGAATGCGCTAGTTATAAAGAAAGAGAGTTATATGTCAGAAAGTCTATTGCAGGAGCTGGAAGGGCGCGTGAGCGCGTGCAAAAATAAAAGAGAGCTTGATGAAGCGGTCAAAATTTTTGCTCAAAAAAGTGTATGGGAATCGCTCAAAAACCAAAACACTAGCGCGCTTGCAGAGCTTTTTAGAGAGCAGATTCTCACGCTCATTCTCTCGCGCGGGGAGATTATGGATTTGGGATATTTCTATCTTTATGGGCTTTTTAGAGAGGTTGCTCCTGATAACCGATTTGATGGCTATATCACGCTCGCCACGACACATATTGGCAACCAATCGCTGGGAATCGTAGAGAGATTCCTCCTCCTAGAGCTCAAGCTCGCGTCCATGATGTTGCGTGGCGATGGCAAAAGGATGGTGAGCGAGCTTTTTAGAAGCATGCTTATCCTTGATATTCACGAAGCGACAAATCTCAAAATCGATGAGATGGTTCGGAATTTTTGCGCACTGTTTGATATTCCTATGGAGCTGCTTTTTGACGCGCTAAGCGGACTTTTGGAAGCGCAGAATTACAGGAATCTAACGCCTCATGAGCGACGCTCAATCTACAACTGGTCTTTGCATGTGCTGTGGAATGTCCCATCGTTCTTCAACTCCCCTAAATGGATGGAGCTCTATCCGCTGTGGCGCGCGAACTTCTATGAGCACCTTGAGCGAGATGAAATCGAGCAGGCGATGTATCTGCATTTCTACATCTACCATAAGATGGGGAATCACTTCCAAAGTCAAGAGGAGTGGAAAACCTTCAATGATGAGATTGTAAAAGCGGCTGAGCCCTATTATGCGAAATTTGCACAGGATCTTCCGCCTTGTAAGCCAAAAGTGCGGGAATCGGGTAAGAAAGTGATTGGATTCCTGCGGGATCGCGCGGTGGAGAATTCCCCCTACAAGGTCGAATGGTCGCTCCTAAAAGCTCTCATGGAGAATAAGGAGTTCCGCGAGAATTACGAAGTGAAGCTCTATCTCATGGGCTACGTTGAGAAGAGTGGTGATGATGCGTATATTTTGCAGAGTTTTAGGGATTTGGGTGTGGAGGTGGTCGATGTCGTCTCAAAGATTATCGGCGCAAAAGGGCTCTATCATTCGCACCTAGATAAGGCTCTAGCCCTGCGCGAGCGCATTATTCATGATGAGGTGGATATTCTCATTTCGCCCAATAATGGCTATGACATCA
The DNA here is from genome assembly GCA_963540505.1 of uncultured Wolinella sp. Classification (GTDB taxonomy): domain Bacteria; phylum Campylobacterota; class Campylobacteria; order Campylobacterales; family Helicobacteraceae; genus Wolinella. Next base: position 157,252 of record CAUTMV010000001.1, on the reverse strand, counting down.
GCGATTTTCTACTCATTTCACGCAGTGCGCCAAAGCAAATTTTCTGGAGTCACGGTAATGGCGCATATGACGTCGCGGGAATCGACCAACGTATCAGCCACTGCGCAAGTGAAAAATATTTTAAATTCCAAAGCCTTACAGTGCCCATGGACATGGAACGCTTCTATGATCCGCCCATCGCTCCTGAGCTTATTGAGAGCGAGCGAGCAAAATACCCCAAAGATACCGTGATTTTAGGGACGATCGGGCGTCTTATCAAGGTAGATAGCGATGAGTATCTTGAGACGATTGCCAAAATCATGCACCAAAACGCAAATACCATTTACATCGCCGCGGGTGTAGGGAATAGCGAGAGTATCCGCGCTAAAGTGGAAAGTCTGGGGATTAGCGAACGCTTCTTCATGCCCGGCTGGGTCAATCCGCATATCTATGGGCATATTATTGATATATGGTGCGATACTTTTCCGCTGGAGCAGGGGGAGAGTATGAGGGAGTTTGCTTTTAAAGGACACGGGAAAGTGATTTACGCCTATTTCGATACGACAAAAGAGCTTAGAGATGAGGCTGCTCACAATTATTTAGAAGCAAATCGCGACTTATACATCGAGATCTCACAGCAATATGGAGTTTCACCCGATTCTTACAAAGAGGGTTTTGTTGCGGGAATTGGACAAGAAATTGCTTATACCAGCGATGACTATGTTGATAAAGCTAATACAATTTTACGAGGAGAGCATGAAAGGTATCAACTGCCCTTAATCAATAAAATCACCGCACATCTTGAACAACTTTGCTTACGCATAGTAGTAGTTCGCGATATGATTGAAGCTTTAAAGTAAAAGGTATGATTTATGCAAACATGTAGATTTTGTGGGGGCAAGGAGCTAATCTATCTTGATAGCTATAAGCATAAATGGAAGCTCTGCAAATCTTGCCGATGCTCGGAAAGTAAGGTCAAAAGTCGCTATCCTCTTGACATCATAGCACCGCTTGCACGCAAATATTTTAGGAAACGTAAATGGAGTCAGACAGAGGAAAGATTGCTACGTCATGAGGAAATTGCAGGAGATTCCACTAGGGCATGGGACTATTTTTTGACTCCATCGCACATTGAATACTCTAAAGCATACGCAAAAGAGTTTCATCAGGATATGATCTCAAAATACCATCTGAATATCGAGGGAAAGGATATTTTGGAGATTAGCGGAGGAGGGGGAGATTTTATCCACTATTTTTTGTCTCAAGGTGCACGGAGTGTGAGCTTAAGCGAATATAATGCCGAAGTGGTAAAACAGGCAAAAGAGCGGCTGGGAATCGCGGCATTCTTTTATGACATAAATCGACAAAAGTTGGGCGATGCGATGGCGGAGGGGCTCGGGCAAGAGCACAAAGAGGAGAGGTTTGACTTTATCATTATGAGAGGGATCACAATGTGGAACCTTGATGTGGCTTGGTTCTTTAAGGAGCTCTTTGACCACCTTAAAGAGGGAGGGATTATTATCGTCGATGATAACGTAATTACCACCCTTGGCACCATTATGACGGTGCAATTTGATGAGTATGTTTATCTGAATATGTATAGTCCGGAGTTTTTAGAAAGCATCTTCTCTGGGGTCGGGCTGAAGCTCGTCCATAAAGAGCAAAAAGCGAGCAAATCTATGGTAGATACATGGGTTGATCGCTATCCATTAGAACGCCATGTAAGAATCTACTATGACTGGCTTGCAGTCAAAAAGCTCCAGTTTAGCCCGGAGGAGTTTAAAAGATTAGAATTTAACGCCCGCGATATTCGCACGTGGCGATTTATTGTGCAAAAAGCTTAATCGTGCGCTATTTCATCTATCCAACAGGGAAAAATGGGCTTGTATTGGCGGATATTATTCGCTTTTTTGAGCCCGATTCCTGCGTTAGTTTTATTGATGATGGAGATGAAAAGAGATCGTTAAAATCCCTTAAACATGAAATCAAAGAAAATCCCGTCTTGATTGCTTCAAAAAAATTTCAAAAAGAGCTCGAAAATAGCCTCAAGCGCGAAGGAATTAAAAATTTCTGCGACGGAATCGCCCTATTTGGAGAAAAAAACCAAAACTACTTGATAGAGCATCTTAAAAATCCTAGAAAAACCGTCGCTATCGTGCTTAGTGGCTTCTCAAAAGAGAAGCATTTGGGAGATGTGGATCGTGAGCTGAAAGCTCTTGGCGTGGAGATACTCTATATTGCTACGAGTAAAAAGGCACTGGAGCAAAACAAGGATCGCATCGGCACATCAACCTGCATTATCGCATGGCATGACTTTTTGACTGAAATAAAAGAGGTTGCCCTTTTGGTAACTACGAATGGGGGCAAAACCCATCATAGTGTTAAAAGCATAAATCTTGGACATAGCTTAAGACACTTTTCGCAGCTGCATTTTCATTTTCCTAATGAAACAGAATATGTAGAGGTTATTAGGGATTGGTATCTGCGACAAAACGACTATCTGGTGCTCAGCAATACGGTTGATTTTGAGTGGTTTACAAAACTTGCACAAAAATATCACGCCCGCACCAAGATTATTCAAAATGGCTACCTAGGCTTTGATGAAATAAAGACCACTAAAAACAAGAATGCAACTCTCAAAAAAGTGCTTCTGGCTCCTAAGCAAATTGATGACAAAGAGGCGTTTTATGATTTGATTGAGACGATATTAAAGCAGACGTCCTTTAGTGTCGTGCTACGTTTTTGTCCATTTGAACGAATCTTGGAGATTGAAGAGGAGGCGATGAGGCGTTTTGGCAACAGTGGTCGATTCTTCGTTGATGGCACTCCGAAGTTTGAACAGGAGCTAAAGCAAGAGTGCTTGAGCGTCATTACAGACTTTAGCACGCTTGCATATTCTTTCCCCTTTAGCATGCTTCGCCCTGCGATTATTTTTGGAGTGAGCGACAAAGAGAGTGTCGAGGGGGTTAGATTCTTAGAAGAGGACATTCATCGCTATGCGACATCACCCCTTGAGGTAGTTAATGCTCTCAAAGAAATTGCTGATAACCTAACCACATGGCGCAAAAAGATTGAGGCATATCGAGAAAATAATCTCTATCCTCGTATCGATTCCTCAAAGAATCTGGCACAAACAATCATCAAAATACTAAACAAGGAGCTGTAATGCACTATTTTATCTATCCAAAAGGGACATTTGGGAAAGAGCTTGGGGTGCTCTTTGACTATTTAGGACAACAAGGTAGCCAAGACACCTATGAGTTCATTGACGATTCCACCCCTGAGCTCTCTTTGGAAAATACGCTCAAACGCGGATTGAGAGAGGGCAAAATTATGCTCGCGTCTAATAAAGTAAAAGATGCGCTCCTCTCACGCCTAAAGGCACATGGGATTAGCGATTACGTCGATGGTTTTGCTTTCCATAACGAGAAGCTAGAACAAATCGGCAAAAATGTCGCGGGAACGCACGCATACTTTAGATTTGTAAAAAAAAATGCTTTGAATGGACAGGAAAACTCCGCAACACAAGAATCGGAGCTTTTTAAAGAGATTCGCGCGCGCAAATTTAAGTCAATGAGTCTCCTCACACTAGCTTCATGCAACTATGCCTGTGGAATGTGCCCATATTATGGCGAAGGATATGACGGAGACTACTTTGCAGAGCGAAAATCCATCAAGCGCACCATGAGCCTTGATGAAATCAGGTTGCTACTGCAGAAGGCTAAAGACGCGGGAATCGAGCAGATCAACCTGACACCAAATGGCGAATTTTTCCTCCATAAGCAATGGCGTGAAATATTAAGACTTACTAAAGAGTTTGGTCTACAAACCGTCATAACCTCTAATGGAGGTCTCCTAAGCGAAGAAGATATTAAAGAAATCTGCGAAATAGGCATCGATCGCATTACTATTAGTATTGACAGTCTCAATTATGACCATTATAAGATCATCCGAAAACCAGCAACGCACGCCGCTTACACAAGAGCGATCAATGCGCCCATTTTGTTTAAAAAATATAATCCGAAAATCTACGTCCAAGTACAAGCAACCGAGCAACCAAATCTCATGCCAAATAATGATATGCAGGAGATTTTGGACTTTTACAAGAAGGCAAAGCTCAACCAAATTAATGTAAATAAGATGTTTAAAGGTAGCAATGAAAAAATGATGCACTATGGGGCAAAGCGCGGTAAGTATATCCATGGCACATGCAAAGGCTATGGGAATCCAATTGTTCTTCCAGATGGCAAAGTAGTTCCCTGCTGTGGGGGGTATTACTTTTACACAAGAATCGAGGAACATATCCCTAATGTTCTTCAAAAAACAACGCTAAAAGAGGCGATGCAGCGCATTGATGATCTTTATGAGTTTAATGACATATTCAGGAACTACTGCAAAAACTGCTCTCTTTATGACGCTAATAGCGACAAGAGTGAGCGAGTCTTTATTTTTGAAAACTACTTCGCTACACAGACAGAAATTACGACCCGATATTTTCTACTTCCAATCTATTTACGACCGCTTCCGGCAGGACTTATTTTATGGCTCTACAAGAAGGGCTACGCAAGGAAGATTAAGCAGTTTTTAGCAAAGTTCGGTCTCTAACATGTGCGGAATCATAGGCTATCTCGCAAAAAACACGCCCCCCAGAGAGACTGACCTTGCGCTAAAAAAATTGCTCCACAGAGGTCCTGATTCCCACGACTACTTCACAACCACGACCGACACTCACTGCGTTTACCTCGGACACACGAGGCTGTCTATCATTGATCTTGATTCCCGCTCCTCGCAGCCCATGCACTACCAAGGACGCTATACCATTATTCACAACGGCGAAATCTACAACTACCTTGAGCTGCGCAACGAGCTCTGCGCGCAAGGGTATCGCTTCGATACGCAGAGCGATACGGAAGCCATCATGGCGGCTTATGACCTTTTTGGGGAATCGTGCGTCGAGCATTTTAACGGAATGTGGGCGTTTGCCATCTATGATGCGCAAAAAGAGGAGCTCTTTTGCAGTCGCGACCGTTTTGGCATAAAGCCCTTTTACTATTTTTTCCGCGATGAAGAGCTTGTTTTTGCCAGCGAAATTAAGGCATTGTTGCCACTTTTAGGAGAATGCAAAGCAAATTTTTCAGCGATGATTCCCTATATCGCTCGAGGATTCTCGGATTTTGGCGAGGAAACATTTTTTAGAGGAATCAAGCGTCTGGAAGCCTCATGCAATCTCGTTTTCAAACTTAAAAGCAATAAGCTGTTTCTTAAAAAATATTATGAGATTCCTAGGATTTCCAAAGTTTATGACAGTGGCGAGCTATTCAAGCTTTTAGAGGAATCGATCTCTTTGCGCCTTCGCTCTGATGTGAAGGTGGGAGCGTGCCTGAGCGGGGGGCTTGATAGCTCGGGAATCGTGGCACTTGCAAGCAGAATGCAAGGCGGGCTGGAGGCGATCCACGCTAAATCTTCCTTGAGCGAAAACGACGAAAGTGCCTATGCACGACATGTTGCAGATTTTTTGGGGATTAAGCTTCACATTATTGAGCCGAGTTTTAAGGATTTCAAAGCTTGTGTCGATGAAGTTTTTTACACACAAGATGAGCCTTTTGGTAGCAGTTCGATTTTCATGCAATATTTCGTGATGAAAGGAGCCAAAGAGCTAGGAATAAAAGTAATGCTCGATGGACAGGGGGCTGATGAGGTATTTTTAGGCTATGAACACTATTTGAAATTTATCTATAAAGACCTGCGCGATCGGGGAATCTGCACGCAAGAGGAATTTTTTAACGAATTAAAGCTTTTTAGATACGACAAGGCGGGAATCCTCGAGGGGTTAAGGGGTGTAGATGATCCGCTTTTAGCGTGGGATATGATCACGCAGAAAGGTAACTTCAACCCAAAATACCTCAACAAAGATGCTCTGTTGCCTATGCTTGGATTCCGTGATATGAGCTCATTTAATATTCGTGAAATCTTCTCAAACAACTTGCCCGCACTCTTGCGCTTTGAAGATCGCGATTCTATGCACTTTGGTGTTGAGACACGATTACCCTATTTGGACTATCGCCTCCTTGAGCTGGTAATTAATTACCCGACACAGAGCAGATTCCAAAAGGGATACCTAAAATACACGCTGCGCGAAGTATTTGATAAAAACGGGCTATTACCCAAAGAAATTATATGGCGATATAATAAAATGGGCTTTGAGAGCCCGCAGAAGTTATGGATTGATTCCTATCGCGAAGAGATGCTTGAAGAAATTCACGAATCTAAAATCCTAAAAGAGCTGTTTGTGCGAATGGACATCAGGCGTGATGATTTTCTCCTGTGGAAACTCTTTAGTATTGCAAAATGGGAGCAAATATTCAATGTCAAAATATAAAATAGCCATCATCTGTGAAGCAAATCCGGCGACAAATCCGCGACCAAATCGCGTAATTAAGGCTTTTAAAGATGAATACGAAGTAACAGCGATCGGCAGAAATGCCACAGAAATAGATGGGGTGCGGGTTTTAAGCTATGAAGTGCCAAAAAAACGCAATTTCTTACAAGAGATCCTGCTGCACATTAATGTATTTATGCGGAATTATCGCACACTCATCTTTATCCCCACGAGATTAAAGATCGCTGGCTACTTACAAGAATACGAGTTTGACTTTATTTTTTGCCATGACTTGGTGCTATTGCCCATTGTTCTTGAAAATAAGAAAAATGCAAAAGTCATCATGGATCTGCGAGAATACTATCCGCGCGAATGCGAGGAGAATCGAAGATGGAGGAGACTTTTTGCAAAATTCAATGACTGGATGTGTAGGGAGTTTCTCAAACAAGCAGACTATATTTATACGATTGCACCGGGAATCGCCCGCGAATATGAAAAAAACTATAACATCAAATGCAATGTGATCATGAGCCTGCCCGATATGCACGATATTTTTCCCGATTCCCCCACAACTTCCATTCGCCTAATCCACCACGGACTAGCCTCGCCCGATCGCAGAATCGAGGGCATGATTGAGATGATGGATTATGTCGATTCTCGCTTTAGTCTTGATCTGATGCTCGTAAAAGCGCCCGCTCATAGCGAATATTACGCGCACTTGGAAAAAATGGCAAACACGCGTTCAAATGTCAGGATTATCCCTCCTGTGCCTTTTGAGGAGATTATTCCATTCATCTCGCAATATGACATGGGAATTTTCCTCTGCCCGCCCACGACCTTTAATCTCTTGCACTGCTTGCCCAATAAATTTTTTGAGTTTATTCAAGCACACCTAGCCATCATCATCGGTCCAAGTCCGGAGATGGCGGAGATTGTGGAGCGTGAGGGGCTGGGAATCATAGCTCAAAGTTTCGCTCCGCAGGCGGTGGGCGAGCGACTTTTGAACATGACTCGTGATGAGCTTACAAGCTACAAACGAGCCTCCAAAAGTGCCGCGCAACTCTACAATAGCAATCAAAATAAGAAAGTTCTAAAAGAGGTTATCGCCAAGATGTGCAGCTAATCTCGGGAAACTAAGATGAAAAAAATTCTAATTTTTCATTTCCACAGTCATCTTACCCAGCCGCGTGCGAGGCGTGAATATGAGGCGCTGGTCGATTCCTACGAAGTGTATGGCATGGGCTATGAAGCGAACAAAATGGCAGCGAAATTTTTCACACTCAATAAACCAAAATGGACGCTCAAAATGCGCCTTATTCAGCGGTTTTGGCTTTTATTTAGGGCTCACGAGCGAGTTTATTGGAATCTGCCGCAAGTCAAAGAGGCGGGCGAGATTTTGACGCACGAGAAGTTTGATGTTATCATCGCGCACGATGCAGAGACAATTCCCGTGGCGCTCAAATATGCCAAAGGTGCGAAGATCATCGCCAATATGCACGAATACGCGCCGCGGGAATTTGAAAGCTACTTTTGGTGGAAAATTTATTTTGCGCCCTATAAAAGCTATTTATGCCGCGCATATTTGCCGAAAGTTGCGCATGTTTTTGTTGTGAGCAATGGAATTTTGCGTGAGTATGAGAAAAATTTTGGTATCAAGTGTGAAATAATGATGAATCTGCCGGATTTACATGAAGCAAAAACAGACTTTGAGGCGCGCTAGCTAAGGCGTATTTAAGCAAAATAAAACGCACGGGAATTTTTGTCATGAGTGAGATTTTAATTAGATTTTCTAATATTTGTGAAGCGGAAAAGCGATACGTTTTTGATGTTGTATTCGGAGAGTTTTTAGGGCTCAAATACAAAATAGAAATTGATACGATTAATGATTATGAAATAAGTTTTGATGACAAAAAAGTCATCATCAAAGACGAGCTTTTTAGCCGATTCCCGCGCTATTTGACGCACGATTCGATTCCTAAAAATATAAAATATTTTCGCGAGATTCCCATACTCTATGGCGAGCCGAATATAAGATACAGCGAGAGAGAGTGTGTCTGCGATATAGATCTGATTGGCTCTATCTTCTTCATGCTTTCGCGCTTTGAAGAGAGCTTGGAGCATGACGCAGATAAATTTGGTCGCTTTAAAGAGGCGGAAATGCTCTGTATAAAATATAAATTCAGCCATCTCCCCGTGGTAAATTACTACACCCAATGGCTGTGGGAGCTGGTGCAATATCTAGAGCCCAAAGCCGCCAAAAAGAGACACTCATACTCCATTTTGCCAACCCATGACATCGATGAATTTTTCTTCTACACACGCGATTCCCTATTGCGCAGAATGCAACGTGCAATAAAGCTTTATGGCAACTACAAACAAGCATTTGCCGAGCTAAAAGAGTTTGTGAAAATAAAGCTGGGAATACAAAAAGATCCTTATGACAAATTTGATTATTTTATGAATTTGTCCGAAAAATACGGCACAAAATCGCATTTCTTTTTTATGTCCGGAGGCAGGACACGATATGACAATCGCTATCACATCAATGCGCCAAATGTAAAAAAGATGATGAAAAAAATTAAGCACAGAGAGCATTTTATCGGCATTCACCCAAGCTACGATTCTTACAATAATTTTGAAATGCTCCGTGACGAAAAGGAGGCTCTGAAGCAAGCGAGCAAAACTCCGATTACAAGCGGGCGTCAGCACTACTTGCGCTTTGATACTCCGCTTACGTGGCAGCTGTGGGAGCAAAATCAAATGGTGTGGGATAGCAGCATGGGCTTTGCTGAAAGCGTTGGCTTTCGATGCGGTGTTTGCTACCCGTTCAGCGTGTTTGATGTAAAGGAACAAAAACATCTAAAGCTCATCGAACATCCGTTGATTATTATGGATTGTGCGCTCCCGCGAAGCAAAGATGATCACCGCGCGGAGTTTGTGGGCTGTGTCCGAAACTTGAGCGATGAAGTCAGGAAATTTGAGGGCGAGATGGTCGTTTTGTGGCACAATAGTAGCTTCTCGTTTTATGATTGGGCAGGACATGACGATATGTATGAGACGCTTTTATCTATCATCGCGCCGACGTAAAATACAAAAAGGAGAGTTTTATGACCAATTTCGCCCTAATCGGCGCAGCAGGCTACATCGCGCCACGCCACATGAAAGCAATCAAAGAGACGGGGAATGAGCTTCTGTGCGCGCTTGATCCTAACGATTCCGTGGGAATCATCGATAGCTATTTCCCCAACGCGGACTTTTTCACGGAGTTTGAGCGTTTTGATCGCCATGTCGATAAGCTACGAAGAAACAAGCAGGGGGTCGAATACGTGGGAATCTGCTCGCCAAATTATCTGCACGATTCCCACATTCGCTTTGCGCTAAGAAGCGGGGCACATGCGATTTGTGAGAAGCCACTCGTGCTTAATCCGTGGAACATTGACGCGCTCAAGGAGTTTGAAAAGGACTTTGGCAAGCGCGTCTATAATATTTTGCAACTGCGGCTTCATGAAAGCATTATCGCACTAAAAAAGCGCGTGCAAGAGGAGCTTGCGGGGAATCCAAACAAGGTCTATGATCTCACGCTTACCTATCTCACTTCTCGAGGACATTGGTATTTCACCTCGTGGAAGGGCGATATCGCTAAGAGCGGGGGGATTGCCACAAATATCGGCGTGCATTTTTATGACATGCTGATGTGGATTTTTGGCGCGCCTAAATGTAACCGCGTCCATGTGCTAAATGCCCACAGTGCGGGCGGATTCCTCGAATTAGAGCATGCGCGGGTGCGATGGTTTTTGAGTGTGAATTATGACTATATCCCCGATGAGGTCAAAAAATCGGGTAAGCGCACTTACAGGAGCATTGATGTCGATGGTGAGGAGTTCGAATTTTCCGAGGGCTTCACGGATTTGCATACAAAGAGCTATGCAGATATTTTGAGTGGCGGGGGCTTTGGGCTTGAAGAGGCAAGAGCGAGTATCGAGGTGGTGCATGACATACGCACACAGACGCCGTTAGGAATCACGGGCGATTATCATCCGTTTTGTAAAAAAGTAGGGCTATGAGCCATTTTATCCACGATTCCAGCATTATTGATGAGGGTGTGAGAATCGGCGCGGGGACGAAAATTTGGCATTTTTGCCATATTTTAAGTGGAAGCAATATCGGGGAATCGTGCTCCTTTGGGCAAAATTGCGTCGTAGGTCCGAATGTGAAAATAGGCAGGGGCGTGAAGGTGCAGAACAATGTCAGCATTTACGAGGGAGTAGAGATCGAAGATGAGGTCTTTTTGGGTCCATCCATGGTCTTTACCAACGTCTATAACCCGCGCGCGTTTATCGTGCGAAAGAGCGAATATAAAAAAACGCTCATCAAGCGGGGTGCGAGCATAGGTGCGAATGCGACCATTGTGTGCGGAGTTACGATCGGGGAGTATGCACTCATCGGCGCGGGTGCGGTGGTAACGAGTGATGTGCCACCTTATGCACTCATGGTCGGGGTGCCGGCAAGGTGCATAGGCTGGGTGGATAAGGGCGGAATCAGAATGGAATTTGACCCCCAAGGAATTGCCGCGGATAGCTATGATGGCGCACGCTATAAGGAAATTGCCGAGGGTAAGCTTGTGGAGCTTGTCTAGTGGGTTGCGCCGCAAAAGTAGATAAAGTCCAAAGCTGGGGCAATGTGTAGCATTTGTGGCGGGAATCTAAAAAAAGAGCAGGTCGAAAAAGCCTCGCGCCTCATGGCACACAGGGGGCGCGATAGTAGCGGAATCTACGCCGATTCCCAAATTACGCTCGCGCATAATCGCCTAGCCATCATAGACCTAAGCAAGAGCGGGAATCAGCCCATGAAATATGGGAATCTCGTGATAATTCTAAATGGCGAGATCTATAACTATCGCGAGCTAAAAGAGGAGCTAAAAGCCCTTGGCGAGGAGTTTGTCGGCTCTAGCGACACGGAAGTGTTGCTCCACGCGCTCGCACATTATGGATTAGAAACAACACTAGAGAAATTAAACGGAATGTTTGCTTTCGCGCTCTATGATGAGTGCGCGAAAAAGCTTATACTCGCACGCGATCGCTTCGGCAAAAAACCCCTCTATTACTATTACAATTCCTCAACATTTCTATTCGCTTCAGAAATCAAAGCGATTTTAGCAATGTTAGAAACCACGCCACCACCTTGCATGCAGGCACTTGATGAATATTTGCACTACCTCGCCCCGTGTGGAGAAAATAGCGCATTTGAGGGGATCAAAAAGATTCCCGCCGGATGCTATGGTATCTATGATTTTGAGAGCGGAGATTTCCAGTGCCATCGCTATTACACACTCATAGGACACATCGCACACAATCCCGAGGAATCGCAGGAAAAAGCGAGGAATCGCGTGCTAGAGCTATTAGAAGAGAGCCTTAAATATCGCCTCATTTCTGATGTGAAAGTGGCGAGTTTTTTGAGCGGAGGGCTTGATTCCTCACTTCTGAGCGCGCTGTATGCACGGCTAAGTGGAGCGAAAATCGAAACTTTTTCGATCGGATATGACGAATTTAGCGAATACAGCGAGCTTCCTTTCGCACGCGAGGTAAGTGAGCACATTCGGAGTCATCATCACGAAATCATTGCCTCAGAGACGCAATTTTTAGAGGCATTTGAGGCGGTGTGTGCGATTAGCGATGAGCCTATCAATGACCCTGCGCTCATTCCCACATTTTTGCTCTCACAAGAGGTCGCTCAAGCGGGCTTTAAAGTCGTGCTAAGCGGCGAGGGAAGCGATGAGCTCTTTTTTGGCTATCGAGACTACTATCGTTATTTGGATTTTTTGCGCTCAGGAAAGGTAGTTAGCGACAAAGAAGCGCGATATAAGCGGCGTCAAAAACGCGGGGAATCGCCATATTTTCGCGTGATTAATGAGACGTGGCAGGGGGAGAATCTTTGGAATATCGCGATTCCTACAAGTGAATATTTTCCCGATCTTTTTAGGGAATCGGGGCTTAATGAGGGGGGGTTGTGGTGTAGCTATGCGGATTTTTCGCACTGGATTCCCGAGGTGCTTATGGATAAAATGGATCGCATGAGTATGGCGCATTCACTGGAATCGCGCGCACCTTTTTTAGATGTGCGCCTTGTAGAGTATGTGCTAGGACTTTCGGAAAATATGCGCATAGGGTGCGAACCAAAGGGATTGCTCAAAGAAATTGCGCGCGATTTTATCCCCGCCTCTATCATTAAACGCAATAAAAAAGGCTTCTCCTCGCCCATGTTTGAGTGGTATTTCACCCATTACAAAGAGCGGATTTTAGGGGATTATCTGCGATTTAACAAGGAATGCGGGTGGTTTAGGAACGATTTTTTGCATTTTCTCTACAACGAGGGTAGAATCGGGCGGCTGAAGTCGCAAAACTGGGCGATGATCATAGTTAGTCGTTGGTTTTTGAAATATTTTGGATAATAAAGGGGCGAAATGACATGGTTTGATTTGGTAACACCTAAAAGCGTGATGTTCTTCAAGCCCTTCATTGATGAGATTAGGAATCGAGGAAGAGAGGTGCTCATCACCGCAAGAGAAGGTGAGGGATATAGCGAAGTGGTCGAGCTTTTACGCCTTTACAAAATGCCCTTTTTTAATCGCGGAAGTTTTGGAGGCGGAAAGCTCAGCGATAAACTTAAAGCTTCGATCGAGCGGCAGTTTGAACTCATGGAATTTATCGAAGAGCATAAAGTGAAACGTCTTGTTTGCCTTTGTAGTGTCGATGCGAATCGTGTCGCTTTCGGGCTTGGGATTCCCATCATCAATTTTTATGACATTCCGCTTTCAGACTACACGACGAATTTCTATCGCGCGCTCCCGCAAGCCCGCCTCACACTGCCGCTCTCCACTCGAGCCTTTCGCCCGTTCATGGTGCCTGAGGAGATTTTTTTGCGTTTTGGATTAGAAAAAGAGCAGATTTTTGAGTATCAATTCCTCGATGTAGTGGCGTGGTTAAGGGATTTTGAGCCTTCACGTGAATTTTATGAAAATGTCCTTAGGGAGTATGGGCTTGACCCATCGATTCCCACCGTGGTGATCCGCGAGGAGGAGTTTAAAGCCAGCTATGTCAAGCAAAAATTCCCGATTCTCTATGATGGCGTGAAGGAGCTTTTAAGCAAAATGCATGTCAATGTGCTTGTGATTCCCCGCTATGAGCCTGAGGGAGTCGCAGAGCTCCTCCCCTTTGCCAAAGTGCTTAAGGAAAAAATGGTCATCCAGCACCTGCTCGCCCATTGCGACCTCTTCATCGGAGGAGGTGGGACACTCAATTCCGAAGCGTGCTATTTTGGCACACCGACCATATCTACGCGCTCGTTTGTTTCACACTATGATAAGTTTCTAATTGACGCAGGGTTGATGGAAAAAGTCGATACCAAAGAGGAGCTCGCAAGCATCGCACAGGAGATCATGGGACGCAGGAATCCGCATGCACAGAGGGTTTTTGGACGTATGAATATAGATATTCCAAATATTATTGACGAGGTGCTAAGATGAAAAATTTCGCAGAATCACAGAGAAAGATTGAAGCTTATAGAGAGCGGCTAAAGGCTCGAGGCGGCATGGTGCGGGTTATTGATTATGGTGCGGGAAGCCCTGATTCCAGCCGAAGCAAAGAAGAGATGAATGCGGGAGTAGAAGTCGAGGTAGAGCTGCTTAACCTCGCCGCAATGGGGATCAAAGACGCATGGGTGCAGAGAATCTTTGAGGTGCTATGCGCACAAAATCCATCGGTCGTGCTGGAGCTTGGGACATGCTGCGGATTCTCCAGTGCTTACCTGAGCCACGCAGCCCCTAATGCGAAAATCTACACAATCGAGGGCGCGCCCCGTGTAGCGGAGATCGCGCAGGAGACGCGCAGGAATCTTGGCGTAAATAACGTGGTGCAAAAAGTCGGACGTTTTAGCGATGTCCTGCCCGAGCTCTTGCCACAGATTGCGCCGCTTGATTTTGTCTTTATCGACGGACACCACGATAGAGACGCGACCATCGGGTATTTTCATCAAATACTCCCTTTTATGAACGAGCGGGGAATCATGGTCTTTGATGACATCACGTGGAGCGAGGGCATGAAAGAAGCATGGGCGCAGATTCTTGCATTTGGGGCGCATAAACGCGAAAGTGGCGATGGGAAAATCGGTGTGCTGTGGCTGTGAGGCTTATGGAAAATATGCTATTATTTCGGGGTTTGGCTGGCAAAGTCAATTAAAAAGGGGCGCGCATGAATAGCTGTGAAAAATTCAGTGATTTTATAAAAGCAAAGCTTGTACGCTACACGTTCGGGCTACTTAGAAGGCTATTACCAGCATCCACCCCCCCCCCCACAGGACTATTCGTATATTGTTGCTGGTGCCCATTGTAGAGGGCTTCAAGCACTGACCTATTTCTTACAGAAGCTAAATTTATCTCCGATTTTGTGGTACATCCTTCGAAACGATGAACCTTCTTTTGAGTTATGGAAATTCAGACTACTCCATAGGTGTAAGCTTACAAATTTTCGCTGGGGTATTGTGCTTGATGGAAGCTACAGAAACCCTCGCACAGTCAAAATGCTTGCGTCATTAAAAAAGGAGGTTCCTGTAATATGTCTAGTTAGGGATCCTATTTCTGTAATTAAAACTTATATCAACATGCCTAGAACAGAAGATATGGAAGGATTGATTATTGGTAGATGTGAAAGTGTGCCTAAAGTTCCAGCAATCGACCTATTAAACGGAGTTATCGCCTTATCAATACGCTACTTCGAGTTTACCACTAGTTTAAGACAAATTCAACATGTTACTAAAGAAATTATATTCATTGAAACTACGGATATTAGTGGTCATGATAACACGATCAAGACGTTACAGCGAATATCCAAGATATTGCAAATAGAAGATATTCAATATGAAGATTTTTGTAGTGGAGATGTTACCTTTAATGACTTTATTAAAAGGAGTTTTCCAAGAGCAGAGACAATTGGTATTACAAGCGAATGTTTTAGGATTGTTTTTGGTTTTGAAGAGTCTTTTTACAGGGAGTCTTACGATGGGTTGAAGCCTGCATTACCATACCCGATCCTTTTTGAAAACATTCCATCAAGCTCCTTTCCCAATAAGAGCTTTAAGGTTCTATTGGGAAAGCGATTCGTCCTAGAACGCACACTCAAAAAACTAAGAGAGGATCCGAGTGTAAAAACAGCGGTATCTAGTGCTATTGAGCAATACTGTGCTAAAGTTCTCGAGGCTGAACGACGTCATAAAGAGGCAATGCTTGATGAAAGGGGCGTTCTTAAGCTGTTGAAAGAGAATCCGGAAAGCAGCAAAAAGCTAAGGGAACTGCTCAAGTATGAGGTTAGCGAGATAGAGAGATTAGCCCCTCATATTGTTGAGAAGTGGCAATATTACAAGATGTTTTTAGAAGATGAAAGCTAAGTTTTGCAGGAAGCAGTAATGGCGGATTTTGGTCTTGTGGTATGGATAACCGGTCTAGCCGGTAGTGGGAAAACTACACTGGGTAAGCTTGTCTATGATGAGCTTAAACCGAAGCTACCTAATCTTGTATATCTTGATGGCGATGAGCTGAGAGATGTTTTTAGTCAAAACGGATACGACAGAGAATCGAGGCTGGAAATCTCCAAAAAGCGCGCGGCTCTTTGCCTGCTCCTCGCTTCGCAAAAAATCAATGTCATCGTGACGTCCATAGCGATGTTTAGTGAAATTTACGCGCATAATAAAAGGGCGATTCCCCGCTATGTGGAAGTCTATGTAAAGTGCGATTCCGAAGAGTTGCACAGGCGGGATCAAAAGCAACTCTACTCAAAAGCGCGCGCAAAAGAGATTAACAACGTCGTTGGCGTAGATATTCCCTTTGATGAGCCAAAAAATGCCGATTTAATCATCGACAACAGCCTGCTTGGGAATCTCACAGAAAAAAGAGATGAAATTTTAAAGCTAATCAAAACACAAGGAGTTGTATGAGACAAGGTGATTTTACGGAGGTAGCGAAGCATTATCACAATCGCCCCGCTTATAGCGAATTTTTGCTGGAGAGGCTATTTGCGTGTGTGAATGATAAACACCTCGCACGTGATGACTTTCTAGTCGCTGAAATTGGCGCGGGGACGGGCAAACTCACGAAAATGCTCGCGGAAATGGGGCTGAATGTGAATGCAGTCGAACCTAATGAAAATATGCGCAATGAGGGTATTTCATACACTCAAGGGTGCAAAGTCCGTTGGGGTGCGGGGAGTGGTGAGGCAAGCGGGCTTGAGAGCGGGAAGCATGACTGGGCGATTATGGCGAGTAGCTTCCACTGGACGAATCCAACCCTCTCGCTACCGGAATTTGCAAGAATCTTAAAAAATGGCGGCTACTTTACCGCGATATGGAATCCGCGCGATATTCAGGAGGGAAGCGTGTTTTTTGAGATTGAAGAGGAGATTAAGCGCATGATTCCCGCACTCAATCGGGTCTCTAGCGGAGCGCAAAACACCAAAAACTGGACAGAGATTCTCGAATCTACAGGCGATTTTGAGAATTGCTTTTTTATGGAGATTCCCTATTTTGAGCAGATGAGCAAAGAGCGATATATGGGAATCTGGCACTCTGTGAATGATATACAGGCGCAAGCGGGCGAAGCATGGAATGATGTGCTAGCGATGATTGAGAGCAAGATTGCTAGGATTACCCAATCTGATACGATCCTTGTCCCTTACAAAATCAGGGCATGGAGTGCCAAGAAAATTAATCACAACAACACTACAAAGGAGAACACATGGAAAAAACTACTAGGGGGGGGGGGCGATCTGATTTTGATCACTCTCAAAGTAAAATCGTCGAGAAGATTTGGGACTATACGGAGCATGCAAAATACTACAGCTATCGTCCAAACTACGCACCAAAGGCGATCGATGTATTGTGCGAATACGCTCAAATGCGCCTAGAGGGCAAGAGAGTCGCAGATATTGGGGCGGGGAGTGGGAATCTCTCTATCATGCTCCTAGAGAGAGGACTAAAAGTCATCGCGGTAGAGCCAAATGACGCTATGCGCGAAATAGGCATAGAGCGCACTCAGGGTGAAGACATCGAATGGAAAAGGGCTCTAGGCACGGAGAGTGGATTGGGAGATAAGAGCGTAGATTGGGTCTGCTTTGGGAGTAGCTTCAATGTCTTGGATCGCGAGCAGGCACTGCGCGAGACTCATCGTATTTTAAAAGACGGGGGCTATTTTACGTGCATGTGGAATCATAGAAATCTAAAAGATCCCATTCAGGAGCTCGCTGAGGGGATCATCACTGAGTTTGTACCTCAATATAAACGAGGTGTGCGCCGCGAGGATCAAAGACCCATAATAGAGCAACACAGAGAGCTTTTTGATGAGATTTTTTATCTTGAGCAGGATTTCTATTTTCATCAGAGTATCGATGGATACATCAATGCGTGGAAAAGCGTCAAGAATCCTTACTGGGATTTAGGCACCAAAGAGGGCTTGGCGTTGTTTGACGCAATCACGGCAAAGATGAGAGAATGCTTGCCTCAAGAGTTTGATATGCAATACACTACCAGGGCATGGAGCGCAAAGAAGGTAAGTTAAATCACAAGGAGGGGCGGTGAAGCTCGTTTTTACCGGCAAGGCTAGGAATCTGGAGCGCTTGCGAGGCACGGTGAAGAAGTCTTCCGTGCTTGATTTGCTCATTTTTAGCACCGAAGATGTGAAGCTACGCCCCGATGAAGTGCTGCGGGCAATCATGCAAAAGTTTAGCGGTGCAGTCGTGGTGCGGAGCTCTTCACTCAATGAAGATAGCGAGGCAAGCTCGAATGCGGGGGCGTTTTTGAGCGTTTTGAATGTGCCCTCTTGCGACAAAAAACTGCTGAATAATGCGCTGGTGCGTGTATGCGAGAGCATGGGCTCCGGGACGCATGAGCTATTTATTCAGCCGATGTTACAAAATATCATCTGTAACGGTGTAGCGATGAGCGTGGGGAAGGAGGATTCCTCACCCTATTATGTGGTAAATTACGATGAAAGTGGCGCAAGCGATGGGATCACAAGCGGAAATAGCACAAAGCATAAGACTTTTTATCACTTCCGTGAAACAACCGTAACTGCGGGGGAATCGGCTCGATTTACCCCGCTAATTCACGCGCTGGAGGAGCTTGAGGAGCTCTTTTCTTGCAGCTATCTTGATGTGGAATTTGCCTTTGTCCGCGGCGAAGAGTTGCCCTATATTTTGCAGGTTCGCCCCATAACAATTAAGCGAGAAATCCGCACACAAGAGGTGCAAGAGACTTTGGGGAAAATGACCCTAAAGCTTGAAAAACTCAATCGAACACACCCAAACTTGCTCGGAAACAAGACGATCTTTGGCGTAATGCCTGATTGGAATCCCGCTGAAATCATAGGAATCAAGCCGCGTTACCTCGCGCTTTCTCTTTATAAAGAGCTCATCACCGATACGATTTGGGCACACCAAAGGAGCGATTATGGCTATCGAGACCTACGCTCACACCCGCTTTTAGTGAGTTTTGTCGGGATTCCCTACGTGGATACGAGGATTTCATTCAACTCTTTTATCCCTAAGAATCTGCACAAAGAGATCGCCTCAAAGCTTGCGAATTTCTACCTCAATAAGCTCGCAAAAGCCCCTCATTACCACGACAAAGTGGAGTTTGAGATTATCCTCTCATGCTATCATCTGTGCCTAGAAAAGCGGCTTTCTGAGCTGGAGCGCGAGGGCTTTAGCAAAGAAGAGTTGAAGCGGCTGGAGTTCGCACTCCTAGAGCTCACTAATCGCATAATCGACCCCAAAGAGGGGCTCTATCGTCAGGATCTAAAGCGCGCACAAGGGCTTTGGGAGAAATTTCAGACCATCATTTCAAGCGAGCTTGCGGACGTGGATAAAATCTACTGGGGAATCGAGTATTGCAAAAACTACGGGACGCTTCCCTTCGCAGGCGTGGCACGTGCGGCATTTGTAGCGATGCAGCTGCTTGATTCCCTTGTGGAGATTGGTTTTTTAAGCATAGAGGAGAGGGGTAGATTCCTAGAATCACTAAATAGTATCTCAAAACGCCTAAGCACGGACATTTATCGGCTCTCATGCGGCGAGATTTCCAAAGCAGAATTTTTAGAAGAGTATGGGCATCTGCGTTCAGGCACATATTCGATCCTCTCGCCCACATATAAAGAAGCCTTTGAGAGCTATTTTGGGGACATTTCCTCGGCAAAATTGCCTCCAAAATCGCATTTCAATCTCTCAGATGAGCGCAAAATGCAGCTGGATAATCTGCTCGCCACGCATGGGCTTAGGATCACCGCTAGTGAGCTTTTTATCTTTATCAAAGAGGCGATTGAAGGGCGTGAAGAGGTTAAATTCCTCTTTACCAAAGTGCTCTCGCACGTGCTGGAGATGATCAAACATTTTGGTGAGAGGTTGCAGATTCCTGCTGAGGAGCTGGCGCATCTGGATATCAAAACGCTCCTCAGCCTGTATGCGAATCTTGAGGGCACGACGGCAAAAGATCGCCTCTTGCAAGACATCGCTCATCACAAAAGAGAGTTTGAGCTCGCAAGCATTCTAAAGCTCCCGCCACTCATCGAGCGCATTGAGGATATTTACAGCTACACCCTGCCCGCCTCGCTCCCTAACTTCATCGGCTCTGCGCGCGTGAGTGCGGAGGTGGTCGATGAGGAGCGAGATGGACTTGGCGGCGACATGCGGGGTAAAATCATCTGCATTCGCTCAGCCGACCCCGGATATGACTTCCTTTTCACAAAGGGAATCGCAGGACTCATCACATGCTATGGGGGCGTGAATTCCCACATGGCAATCCGCTGCGCTGAAGCGAGAATCACCGCGATTATCGGCGCAGGCGAGGAGAGTTTTGAGCTTTGGCGCAAGGCGCGCTTTTTAGAGATTGACGGCGCGACCAAAGAGGCGAGAATCCTCTCATGAACAAACGTATCGGAATCACGCAACGCCTCTTTGAAGCGAGCGAATACAAAGAGCTGCGCGAGGGCTTAGATGTGCGCTGGGGCAGGCTTTTTAGGCGACTTGGCTGGCGCATGATCGCGCTTAGTTATGCGATTCCCGTTGAGACGTATTTAGATGAGCTTGATGGCGTGATTTTAAGTGGCGGGAATGATCTTTATGAACTCGTGCCAAATGCGATAAATAGGCAAAGAGAAACGTATGAGCGAGAGATTTTGCACCTTGCAAAGGAGCGGGCGATTCCTCTGCTTGGAATCTGCCGTGGTGCGCAATTAATTGCACATGAATATGGGAGCGAGATCATCGCTTGCAGGGGACATGTCGGTTCGCATGAGGTTATTTTTCAAAAGGAGCGACTGGAGGTGAATTCCTTCCACAACTACACAATCAGTGGCGTGGCGCACGATTCTCCGCTTACACCGCTCGCTCACTCGCTTGAGGGGAATATTGAGGCGTTTTGCATTAAGGGTGCGTCGATTCTTGGAATGATGTGGCATATTGAGCGCGAGGAGTGCGAGAGCGCGGCGAGTGCGAAAATGATCGAACTTTTTAAGGAACTGCTAAGATGAGAGCGGTGATTTTAGCCGCAGGGCGCGGGAGTAGGCTCGCACCGCTGACTGATGATAAGCCAAAAACACTCGTGGAATACGAGGGGCGAGCGATCCTCTCGTATGTGCTTGATTCCCTTATCAGCGCGGGAATCGACGAGATAGGAATCGTCGCGGGCTATAAAAGCGACGTGCTGGAATATTATATTAAAGAAAACTACGCTAATAAAGCTAATATTAAAATTTTTATGAATAATCAACACGAGCGGACGAATATGGTCTATTCGCTCATGTGCGCGCGAGAATTTTTGCTCGGAGATGTGATTATTTCCTATTCAGATATTATCTACTCAAGCGAAACCGTGCAATCGCTCATGAGGGCAAAATCCGGACTAAATGTAGTGGTTGATTTGGCATGGAGAGAGCTTTGGAATAGGCGTTTTAACGATCCTTTGAGTGATGCAGAGACATTAAAAATTAAAGAGGGGAAAATTATAGAAATCGGCAAAAAACCCACAGGTTATCACGAAATAGAGGGGCAATATATCGGACTGATTAAGGTCACAGGCGAGTTTATAAAAGAGCTGCTAGCCCATTATGACTCCCTAGATAAAGAGGCGTTATACGAGGGAAAAGATAAAAACAATCTATATATGACAAGTTTCATTCAAAGTATTATTGATACGTTTAATAACGTTCAACCCGTCTATATCCGTGGCGGGTGGTGCGAGATTGATTCTCCAAAAGATTTAACCATACAAAGGGTTAATACATGAATGAAGAGGAGCTGCTAGAGCGCGCAAAAGAGGTGGCATTACGGGCTGGAGAGGCGATATTGGCGCATTATGGGACGCATGAATTCACGCAAAAAAGCGACCGCTCCCCGCTCACACTCGCGGACAAAGCCTCCCATGAGCTCATCACTGGGGAGCTTGGGGGGACATACCCCGTCTTCTCCGAGGAGGCGATCCTGCCCTATGAGGAGCGCAAAGATTTTGCGCGCTTTTGGCTTGTCGATCCGCTTGATGGGACGAAGGAGTTTTTGGCACAAAATGGAGAATTTGTCGTCAGTATCGCGCTCATTGAGCACCAACGCCCCATTTTAGGCGTGCTCTATGCGCCCGTGAGCGGCGATCTCTACTACGCGCGCAGGGGTGCGGGCGCGCACAAAAACACTCAGCCTCTAAAAAACGCGAGGGCGCAACATTCAAATAGCGCACTATCAAGCAGAAGCCACAAAGATGGCGAGTTTGAGAGCTTTTGCGCGAAGCATAATTTCAGCGCACTACACGTCGGATCGGCACTGAAATTTGCAATCTTGAGTGAAGGGCGCGCGGGAATCTACCCTCGATTCCACGGCTCTAGCACGTGGGACATCGCAGCAGGCGATATTATTTTAAAAGAGAGCGGCGGAATCGTAATTGATTTGGTAACCAAAAAAGAGCCCCTCTACAATCAAGAATCCCACCGTAACAACCACTTCATCGCCTTTTCGCCCGAAGTTTTTAGGCGGGGAATTAAGAAATTTTTCACCTAAAACACGAGCTTTAAGAGGTTTTGGATTCCCGTGCGGGTGAGGGAATCCAAAGCAATCTATTTATCTCTTTCCCTAAAACCTCTTCCTCTTCACCTCTTCCACAATCTCACCAGCCACCCGAGAAACTTCACTGGCGATATGATCCGTCTGATCCGCCACACCGGCATTTTGCTGCGTAACCGTATCAAGCTGAGAAATCGCCTCATTAATCTGTCCGATTCCCTGCGCTTGCTCTTTAATGGACTCACCCATTTCGTTGATACTTTGCACGAGCACATTGGTATTTGCCTCAATCTCGCCGAGGCTCTTTTGTGTCCTCTCGGCTAATTTTCGCACTTCATCAGCCACAACGGCGAATCCTCGCCCATGCTCTCCTGCACGTGCTGCTTCGATTGCGGCATTGAGTGCAAGCAGATTCGTCTGATCGGCGATGTCTCTAATGATTCCGATGACGCTCTTAATCTCCTCGCTTTGACGAATGACATCGCCTGTGCGCTCGCTCACGTTCTGCATGGAGCTGCTCATCTGCTCAATGGCTGCAGCAGATTGCTCGAGCGAAGCGGCTTGTTCATTTGCGCCTTTAGAGAGAGTTTGCATGGAGGATTTGAGGGTTTGAGACTGCGAAGCGAGCCCTTCGCCCAAATTCAGGGAATTGCGCAACATCGCCGTAATCTCATCGCCCAAATAATTCACACCATCAAGCAACTGCTTAAGCTCGGCTTGCAAGCCCTCAGCACTGACTTTAGGCGTGAAATCGTTGTTTGAATACTGATCTAGCACTTTGAGGGTCGATTCCAGAATTTTATACCACTCATCAATCATGCTATTAAGCAAGCCCTTGAGCTCTTCAAGCTGCGGATTATTGGGCAATTTTGTGATTTTGTGCGTCAGGATTCCCACCTTGAGATCGGCAATAACACTGCTCGCCTCTTCAATGACTGCACGATCGCGAGCCAGCCCATTTTGTGTCGTCGCAATGTTTTCATTGATAACCCGTGCCATCGTGCCGAACTCATCGTTAGAATCAATCTTGATTACATCGGCACTGCTCCGCTTGTTGTTCAAATAGGCAAAGAAGTTAAGCAACGCAGACTGGATTGGCTGCAAAGGACGCAAGAAATACTTCACCACCCAAAAGAGTAACAGAGCAATCGCAATCGTGAAAATCGTCGAAGTGATAAGCTGCTTGGTGAGAATCCTATTGAAAATTACATTGTATTCTGCCATGGAGTTTGAGATACACATGAGCAGCCCCGTGAAGGAATCGCGCTGACACACGGCGATACGGTGCTCATCTCCCATAGAGAATAAAATTGTAGAAGAGGGCTGATCCGGGGTTTGATCCGCATGCTGCGAGAGAGATTTTGTGGTCGTTAGGAGATTTGGGTCATCAGACATAATGAGCTTGCGATTTGGGTGCGCGACGATGTGTCCCTCTCGGTCGACGATAAAAAAGATCGTCGTGCCATCAAATTTCAGATTTGACATATCGCGCTGAAAATCCGCGAGCGAAATATCCGCTCCCACGACCGCCACCACTTGATTATCCCTAATAATGGGCGAGAACATACTCACGGTAAGTTGCCGAAAAACTGCGTCGATGTAAGGATTGCTAAGTCCGACCGCGCGTTTTTGTGCCGCCTCTTTATACCAGTCCCGCGTCCGCGCGTCAAAATCATCTGCTTCAGGCGTGAGCACGGAAGCTTTACTTGGAGAAGCCGTGTCAATCTGCTCTAAATGACCGCTGCTCTGAATCCCCATAAATAACGCTTCAAAGGGCGTGTGATGAAAGCTATTTTCCAGAATCGGAGCAACGATAGAGTGTTCAAGCGACCCCGCCTGCTCGATAAGCGTCTTGAATTTCTCCATACTGCTGAGGCGAGAGGCAAAATACTCGCGTGTAAATACCATAAAACCCCGAAGCGTCTCTTGCTTACTCGCAGCAAGCACGGATATGGTGTTCTCTTTGGTCTGCTGGTAGTTGTTGATTGAAAAAATTCCCAACCCCAAAATGAGAAACACCACCAACGTAAGCGAGACTTTATTCGCAACACTAGAAAGCTTCATATACTTCTCCTTATGACTGCAAGATTCCGCTCAAAAAGGCGTGCAAAAGTAACCTGACAAAACTTCACGGCACGCTTCACAATTAAAACACAATTAAAAAATGTTCAAATGCGCTTTTACTTAGAGGGTATCACCTGCAAATATCGAATCTATCGGGATTTAGCGCACTATTTAGAGCACTTTCAAATTGTATCCCGCTACACTTATTGTAGCACAATAGGCATTATGACTCTAATAATTCTTGTTTATAAAATTTTTACGCTTATACTCCGCCCAAAATTCTAACGTCGAATCCGCATGCTATTCCCCACGACCAGTAGCGAGCTTAGCGACATCGAAGCGGCTGCAATAAGCGGAATCACATAGCCCGCCATGGCAAGGGGAATAGTCAGGGTGTTGTAGATAAGAGAGATTGCTAAATTTTGTTTAATGAAGTGGTAAGTTTTACGAGAAATGTTAAACGATTCATAAAGTGCATTCAAAGAATCATCGAGCAACACTACATCGCTCACCCCGATCGCCACATCCGTCCCGCGCCCCATAGCAAGCGATATATCGCTCTTAGCCAGCGCGGGAGCGTCGTTAATCCCATCGCCCGCCATGACAACGATATGAGATTTTTCATGTAACCTAGCGATAAACTCCGCTTTTTGCAAAGGATTGAGCCCGGCATGCACCTCGGCGATTCCCACGTTTTGCGCCACTTTTTGTGCGATTTTTTGATGATCGCCCGTGAGCATAATCACGCGCACACCAAAAGCTTCAATCCCACTAATCGCCTCCTTTGCGTGGGGCTTAATCGGATCTTCGAGTTCAAAAATAGCCACGAGCTCCCCCGCAAGCGCAAAAGCAAAGCAAGTGCGCTCACACTCCGTAGCTCCCGCTAAATCCACTCCAAGCTCGCGCATGAATTCCAAACTCCCGCCCGCAATCATTGCGCCGCTGTTTTGAACTTTAGCGAGGATTCCCCGCGAATCAAGCTGCGAAAATCCTTCCAGCTGCGCTAAGGGTGCGACCCCTTTATCTTTAAGAAAGCCTGTGATTGCCGCGCTAATAGGGTGATTGCTGTGCGCTACAAGCTCCAAAAGCAGCCCCTCATCAAACGCGCCAAAATAACGCGTCTGCACGACCTTTGGACGACCAAGCGTGAGCGTCCCCGTCTTATCCACGACCAAAACATCGGCTTTTGCGATACTCTCGAGGAATCGCGCCTCTTTGAAAAGTAGCTTCCTCTTAAGCGATTCGCCCACTCCAACGAGCGAGGCAATGGGCGTAGCAAGGGCGAGCGCGCACGGACAAGCAATGATAATCACCGATATGCCAATCACCAAAGCGCGCTCAAAAGACGCCTCAAATAGCCAAAAATGCGCCGCAAAACTAAGCAACGCAAGGAGCAAAATCATCGCGGAAAAATGGCGCGAAAGCTCGTTGGCTCGCTGCTCGATTTTAGGCTTTTTACTAAGCGATTCCTCGATGAGGCGAATGATGTTTGAAATTAGCGAATCGCCTAGCAAGTGCGTGGCACGGTAACGCATGGGATACAAAAGATTAATCGCGCCTGAGGAGATGACCTCGCCCGCGCGCTTTTGCACAGGGAGCGATTCCCCGCTAATTAGGCTCTCATCACATAGCGCGCGCTCACTCAAAAGCTCGCCATCAAGGGCGATACGCTCGCCTGCGAGCACCTCGATTACCTCGCCGATTCTCACCTCCGTCGGGGTGACTTGCACCGCTATTCCATCGCGTATGACCCGTATAGCTCTAGGAATCTGCGCACTCAAGCGATCAAGCGAATCTGCGGCTGCTTTTTTACCCTTAATCTCCAAAAACTTCCCGATGAGCACAAACGTGATAATCATCGTCACAGATTCAAAGTAGGTCTCGCCGCGCTGGGTAAGAGCGGCATAGATGGAGTAAAAATAGCCCAGACTCGCGCCGCTGGAGATGAGCAAATCCATCGTAATCAAGCCATTTTTAAGCCCAAAATATGCCCCGCGGAAAAATATCCATCCGCTATAAAAGAGCGCAGGAGTGGCGAGGATAAACGAAGCAAAGTCCAAAATATGCCGCACCCGCGCGTCCATGCCGCTAAAATAGCCGGCATATTGTGCGATGGCAATCCACATGATATTCATCGTGCAGAAAATCCCCACCACCACGCGCGTGTAGTATTCCCTACGCTCATTATTCGCGCGCGCCTCCTGCGCCATGGGGTCATAGGGGTGCGCATCATACCCGATCGCGCGAATGAGCTCAATAATGCGCGAGAGCTTCACCTCTGTATTGTCCCAAAGAATCGTCGCTTTGTTGTTGGTGTAATTAATCTGAGCCTCTAGGATTCCCGCCTCTTTGTGCAGGATTTTTTCATTAAGCCAAACGCAAGCGGCGCAGTGGATTCCCTCAATCACAAGCGAAATCCTGCACAGACCATCTTTTTGGATCACGTATTGCTTCATAAATGCGTCACTGTCAAACTGGCGGGAATCGGGCAGATTCTCCTTGGGCGGAGCGAGGTGCTGATTCCCTAATTTCTCATAAAATCCCGCAAGATCGCTATTTTGCAAAAGATGATAAACCCCCTGACACCCTTTGCAGCAGAAATAGAGCTTCCCCTCTTTGGCTTCTTCACAAAAGAGCGCGTCCTCATCATACTCCAAATGACAATGATCACATCGCCGCTTCACACGCTCCTCCTTGCGATTCCCCGCTTTAGGCTTTTAAGAATCGCGCTATCTTGGGGGCAAATTCACTTAAGTGCTTAACCTTGCTTGCGCGCGCTAAAAAACGGGCACGATTCCAAGCCTAACTAACTCATAAAAGCGCGCGTTTAGGAAGCTTGAGGGAATTTGCTATTTGCCGCAAAAGGTGAGAATCGCCGATCCCCACGTCAGCCCGCCTCCAAACGCATCAAGCAGTATTCGCTCGCCAAACTTCAGCCGCCCCTCCTCATAAATGGTGTTCATCGCCATGGGAATCGACGCAGCAGAGGTGTTCCCAAAGCGATCCACCGTCACAACAATCTGCTCGGGTGTGAAGTCTAAAAGTTCGCCAACCGCCTTAATAATGCGATAGTTCGCCTGATGAGGAATAAAATGATGAATGTCCTGCGCAGAGAGGTTGTTGCGCTCCAAAATCTCCTTGACATCGCTGGAGAGCGTCTTCACAGCGAGCTTAAACGTCTCATTGCCGCGCATTTTAATAAACTGCAATCGCTGCCTAAGCGTCTCCTCGGAAGTGGGGAATCGGCTCCCTCCGCCGGGTGTCATGAGAAAGTCTTGATATTCGCCGTTTGAAGCGACTTTGACGTCCAAAATCGCCTCCTCTTTAATCTCGCTCGCCTCAATGACCGCCGCCCCTGCGCCATCGCCAAAAAGCACGCAGGTGCTCCGATCAGTAAAATCGGTAATCGCGCTCAGCTTCTCCGCCCCAATCACCAAAATCCTGCGCGCCATACCCGCCTGAATATAAGCCTTTGCAACGGAAAGAAGATAGATAAATCCGCTACACGCCGCAGAAATATCAAAAGCCGGCTTGCCCTCGATTCCCAGATTATGCGCCACCACGCACGCAGTCGAGGGCATGCAGAGATAATCAGGAGAAATCGTCGCGATGATCAGCATATCCATATCACCAGCACTGCGATTCGCCCGTTCCAGTGCGAGCAACGCCGCTTTCGTCGCTAAATCGCTCGTCGCCTCGTCATCGCCTGCAAAATGACGCGTCTTAATCCCCGTGCGCTTGCTAATCCACTCATCGCTCGTATCGACCATCCGCTCCATATCGGCATTCGTGCAAATGTGCTCGGGGATATAAGCACCGATGGAGCGAAGCGACGCAAACATAGGCACTCCTTTTACGATTCCCGCAAGTTGTGGGCGAATGCCTCTTTGATACGATCATTCACGGCATATTCCACTGAGGAAAATGCCTGAAATATGGCATTTTTAATCGCCTTAGCATTGCTTTTACCATGACAAATGATGACATTGCCCTGCACGCCCAAAAGCGGTGCACCACCGTATTCTGCGTAATCCATGCGCTTCTTTAACTTTCTAAAGACATTTTTCATAAAAAGTGCCCCGAGCGTCCCCGTGAGCGAAGTGCTGACAAATTTCTTAATGAGCTTCACAATCGATTCCGCGACCCCTTCGGTGGTCTTTAGGACGATATTCCCCACAAAACCGTCGCACACAATCACATCAACACTGCCATCAAAGATATTATTCCCCTCGACGTTCCCTACGAAGCCCTCAAGATTTTTAAGCTTCAAAAAGGTCGCCTTAGTGAGCTCATCGCCCTTGCTCTCTTCCTCTCCGTTGCTCAAAAGCCCAATCCGCGGGGAATCATAGCCCATAATGTATTTGGCATATTCGCGTCCCATGAGGGCAAATTCATAGAGATGTTCAGGCTTGCAATCGACATTCGCGCCCGCATCAAGCAAAAGACTCTGTGTGCCGTCCTGTCGCGGCAGAATCGCGCCAATTGCGGGGCGAGCAACGCCCTGAATACGCCCGATCTTTAGCGTCGCCAAACTCATGGTCGCACCGCTGTGCCCGGCGGATACGAGCGCATCGACCTTACCTTTAAGCGCAAGCTCAGTGGCGACATAGATCGAGCTGTCTTTCCGCCTGAGCGCGATGGAGGCACTCTCCTCCATTTTGATGAAGTCCTTGCACGCGACAATCTCGATTTTGCTCTTGTATTTTTGAGGAATCAGGGGCTCGATAAGTTCCCTATCACCGACTAAAACGGGGGTAAAATCACGCTCTGTAAGCGCAAGAATCGTGCCCTCAATAATCGGAGCGGGACCAAAATCCCCACCCATAGCGTCAATGGCGATCTTTACCATGTTTTAATTTTGCTTATAAGCTCCGTTAAATTTGTTCGCACAATGGGGCATTCGCCATGTCCCATCTTTATCCTTGACCGGCGCGGGCAAAGTCACCTTGTAGTGCGTCCTTCGCTTTGCCGCTCGCGTTTTACTCACTCGTCTCTTTGGAACTGCCATGATAAACTCCTTAAATTAGTTATTCTTCCGTAAAATCACTCAAGAGAATCGCCCCTGCTGTGATAGCTCAAGCGAATTGACTCAAGCTCACCGCGCAAAAGCTCCTCAAGATCCAGCACCCCATGGAAAAATTCGACGACATCAAACTCCTCATCTTCGGGCTTTGGTGCATAGATTCCATCAGATACTCTGATATTGAGCTTCTCATCTAACTCTTGCACATACTCTTCACCACTCAGATCGCAGATGAGCTCAATACTCCCGCTAAGGTGCGCATCGATGCAAAAGAGACTTTTCTCAACCTTCCACACCCGCCCTTGGAGCGAGCATTCATTAAGAGAGAGACTAAACTCCTTTGGCTCATGCGTAATCTTCTTAAACTCAATCTTCATCGCTTCTAAACCTAGGCAAATCCCAAAAAGCGGGAATCGCCCTCGATTCCCCTAGCAAATCTCCCTGCGTGAGAAGAAAAATGCAATCTCGATTCTCGCATTTTCAAGAGAATCGCTCCCATGCACGGCGTTTGCGTCAATGCTTTCCGCAAAATCCGCGCGGATCGTCCCTTTGTCAGCTTTCTTAGGATCAGTCGCACCCATGAGATCACGATTCTTAAGCACCGCATTTTCGCCCTCAAGCACCATGACCACTACGGGACCGCTTACCATAAAATCGACGAGATCTCTAAAAAACGGTCGATCCTTATGGACGGCATAGAACTGCTCCGCGTCCAGCCGGCTGAGCTGAAGCCTCTTTGCAGCGGCGATTCTAAGCCCATTACTCTCAAAGCGATCGATGATTTTCCCAATAACATTCTTTGCCACCGCATCAGGCTTAATAATTGAAAGAGTTTGTTCCATTCGGAGGCTCTCCTTTGGGTGTTGAATAGATTGTGCCACACTTAAAAACCGAAGCTACATGGGATAAGCGAGCAAAAAGTAAAGGGGGATTATATAGAATATTTGCTCGTTTTTATATTAAACTCGTGAAATTTCTGCGACACCGAAAGTTTGATTCCCCAAAATAGAGGAATCAAGCCGCCATACCCTACCCGCGCATTAGCCTACGCACGCCACTTTGCCATCCCTCTGACTCGCGCTAATCTCGCTGCGATGGGGCTGGGAAGGGACATAATCGCTCCACACAATACAGCCATCTGTGGGACAGGCGGATGCACAGGCGGGCTCGTCGTGATGACTCACGCATTCCACGCATTTATCGGGATAGACGTAGTAGATTCCTCCACCTTGCGGATTGTCATCATCATCGACGATCGCCTCCACCGGACATTCATCAATACAGGATCCACAGGCGATACAAATATCGGTAATCTTAACAGACATAACATGCTCCTCTTGTATAAAATGTAGCCTAATAAAGGCGGCGAAGTCTATTCTACTCGGGATAAAATCCGCCTAAAATACCTCTCCAGCCTCTATTAGGGAATTAATTTTACAACTTCAAGAAATCTTTAATCTCTGAAGCTTTATCGGTTTTCTCCCATGAAAATTCAGGAAGCTCGCGCCCAAAATGCCCATAACTAGCCGTTTTCCTATAAATCGGGCGGAGCAGATCAAGACTCTGTATAATTCCTTTTGGAGTGAGGCGGAAGAGCTCACGCACGCACGCTTCAATACGCTCATCAGCGACTTTCCCCGTGCCATGCGTATCCACAAGAATCGACACAGGCTCAACCACACCAATCGCATAGGCAATCTGAATGGTCGCTCGATCGCACGCACCCGAAGCGACCAAATTCTTCGCCACATATCGCGCCGCGTATGCACCGCTCCGATCCACCTTGCTGGGATCTTTGCCCGAAAATGCCCCGCCCCCGTGCGGACAACTTCCACCATAGGTATCCACGATGATTTTGCGCCCCGTAAGTCCTGCATCGCCCTGCGGACCGCCGATCTCAAATTTACCCGTAGGATTGACAAAATAACGAATATTATCGTTTAGATACTCTTTAGGCAGGGCTTTATAGACGACTTCCTCAATCACTGCATCGCGCAATCTATTCTGATCCGTGCCCGGCGCATGCTGGGTAGAGACTACGATTGTATCGATTCCCACGGGTTTGCCATCGACATATTTGACTGTTACCTGCGATTTACCATCAGGGCGCAAAAACGGGAGCGTGCCATCTTTTCGCGCACGCGCGAGCCCCTGCGTAATCTTATGCGACAAATGTATCGGAAGCGGCATGAGCACATCCGTCTCACGGCACGCATAGCCAAACATCAGCCCCTGATCACCCGCACCGATCTCGCCATCGGCACGATCCACACCTTGATTAATGTCCGGACTCTGCTCGCCCACACCATTTAGGATTCCCGCACTTCGATAATCAAAGCCAAATTGCGCGTCCGTGTAGCCAATCTCGCGCACCACTTCCCTAGCAATCTCTTGCATCGGCGCATAAGTGGTAGTTTTGAGCTCGCCCGCAATGACGCAAAAGCCGTTTGATAGCAGCGTCTCGCACGCCACACGGGCATTTTTGTCGCGCTCAATAATGTAATCCAAAATCGCATCGCTAATTTGATCCGCCATCTTGTCAGGATGCCCCTCGGTTACCGATTCTGATGTAAAAAGATACTCTTTGTTCATGAAATCACCTTGTGCTTCTAAATTTTATGAAACTCTGCGATTTTAAGGTATTGGACTTTAATAAAAGATTTAACTTCCAAATGCTACTATTTCTTAATTAATAATTTTTATTAATTAAAGCTTTTTTAAGCTTTTCTCCCTATCTTATACCTTCCAAAAACTTACAAAAGGAGTTCTCAATGTTAGTTACTAACAAAGTCCCAAATTTCAAAGCAACAGCAGTTCTTGCCAACAACGAAATCGTCGAAGATTTTGAGCTATACAAAAACTTCGGCAAAAACGGCACTGTGGTATTTTTCTATCCACTAGACTTTACCTTTGTCTGCCCCTCAGAGATCATCGCGTTTGATCACCGCCTAGAGGAGTTCCAAAAGCGCGGAATCAACGTCATCGGCGTCTCTATCGATTCCCAGTTTAGCCATTTTGCGTGGAAAAACACACCCGTCAAAGAGGGAGGAATCGGACAGGTGCGATTCCCGCTGGTTGCGGACATCACAAAGCAGATTTCACGCGATTTTGATGTGCTTGTAAATGAATCCGTCGCGCTCCGCGGCTCATTCCTCATCGATAAAGACGGCACCGTGCGCCACGCGGTCATCAACGACCTCCCGCTTGGACGAAACATCGATGAGATGATCCGAATGGTCGATACCATGCTGTTTGTCAATGAACACGGCGAAGTGTGCCCTGCGGGTTGGCAAAAAGGCGATGAGGGCATGAAAGCGAGCACTAAAGGCGTCGCGGAATATCTTGCGAAAAACTCTAGTAAGCTCTAATCCCCTCTAACCCGTGCCCCAACCCAAAAAGGTGGGGGCACAGCTCTTTAGTCCCCTACTTTGCGCGCTTCCAAAGTGTCGATTCCCCTCTGTTTATCAAAACTCTAGCGATTCCTCGCTGACCTTGGCACACCGCAGTTATAGAGCTCCGATTCCTCGCTTCTGCTATAATCCACGCTCAAATTTACCCGCGGAAGGCTGTCTATGTTAATGAATATCGCGCTGTTTTTTGGCGGTTTGGCGCTACTTATTTTGGGGGCAGAGTGGCTGGTCAAAGGGGCTTCAAAGCTCGCCTTTAGGGTGGGAATCAGCCCACTAGTCGTGGGGCTCACCGTCGTAGCCTTTGGGACGAGCGCGCCTGAACTTGCGATCAACATACA
This sequence comes from uncultured Wolinella sp., assembly GCA_963540505.1. Taxonomy (GTDB): domain Bacteria; phylum Campylobacterota; class Campylobacteria; order Campylobacterales; family Helicobacteraceae; genus Wolinella. The sequence continues at coordinate 123,974 of CAUTMV010000001.1, read as the reverse complement.
ATCCGCCCTAAACAACCAAGCCGACATCGCCCTAGGGAATGTCGTGGGGAGCAACATCTTCAACACGCTTTTTATCCTCGGACTCAGCGCGCTCATTATTCCTCTGCGCGTGGATAGGCAACTCATCAGACTTGATGTGCCAATCATGATCGGCGCGGGAATCCTCCTCTACCTCCTCGCGCTGGACGGGGCACTGGGGAGAATCGAGGGTGCAATATTATTCGCGCTCATGATCGCCTACACAATCTTCATCATCTATCAAAGCCGCAAGGAGCAGGGAGAACAAGCAGACGATTCCACACACCTAGTGGAATCTCGCTTGATATCCGATCATATTCTCTTTCAGATTCTTCTCATTATCGCGGGGTTGGTGCTCTTGGTATTTGGCGCAAGATGGCTCGTGGATGGGGCTGTGGCGTTTGCTCGCTATTTTGGCGTGAGCGAATTAGTCATCGCCCTCACCATCATCGCTGCAGGGACTTCGATGCCTGAGGTGGCGACCTCAATCGTCGCAGCCCTCAGGGGCGAGCGGGACATCGCTGTAGGGAACGTCGTGGGGAGCAACATCTTCAACATCCTCTCCGTGCTGGGAATCACCTCGATTCTGACTCCAAACGCGCTCCCCATATCCAGTGCGGTGCTGGGCTTTGATTTGCCAATCATGCTACTCATTGCCCTGCTGTGCTTCCCGATCTTTTTTAGCGGATATGAAATCAGCCGAGGCGAGGGAGGAATCTTTCTTTTAGGATACATCGCTTATAGCCTCTACCTAATTCTCGAAGCGACCTCAAGCGCGCTGTTGCCGCATTACACCGCTCTAATGCTCTATGTCGCTCTGCCCATCACGCTGCTCGCCCTTGCGGGAATCTTCTTTCAGATGAGAAAAAGGCGCGCGGGGTAGAACAAAAGTATGTGTCTTCGCTAGCTACCCTGCTCCACTTAGGAATCGAACGCAAAATCGGCGCGATTCCCAGCAAAAACATTTCACAATTTTTAAGTCTTATTTACTGCGCATTTAAAAGGGATTTACGCTCCTCTGTGGGCGCGAGAATATCCACTTCCCAAAAAAATTCAATCCACTCATTCGCGCTACGGATATGATAATCAGGCTCATAAATCGCCGTGGATTTATGAAACAGCACCGCCGTTTTAAACTCAATATCAGGATTAATCTCGGTCAAAACCTCTAAAATCTTTTTCATACTTTTACCGCTATCGATAATTTCATCAACGATGAGCACCCTGCGCGCGTCGCCTAGATTGGGGATATTGAAAATCTTAATATCCTCATCTTGCTGCTTGTTGAAATAGGAAATCGCATTGATCGCATAGACTTCGCGCATATCCAGGGCGATTCCCAGAAAATGCGCCATTGTAAGCCCGCCACGCGCAATCCCCAGCACCGCATCAGGGGTATAATCCAGCCGCTTCACAAGCTCCTTCATATCCTCGCGAAAAAGTTCGTAACTGTAATAAAACATATAATCCCCTTTATGAATGAAACAAAAAAGGAATAAGACTAATGAGTGCCAAAAATACTAAGCCCCTGCTGATGTGCTTCCATTCGCCGCGCACAACCCGCATGAAGACGTAGAGGACTAATCCCGAGGCTAATCCGTTTGTGATGGAATAGGTAAAAGGCATAAACAAAACGATGGCAAAAACCGCAACAGAGATGGCAAAATCGCTAAAATCGATATACTGAAGCTCGCTAAACATCAAAATCCCCACGACGACGAGCACAGGATAGATCGCGTTCTCGGGAATCGCGCTAAAAAGGGGCAGCATAAAGAGAGTCAGCACGAAAAACAGCGCCGTGAATACCGCGGTCAATCCCGTGCGACCGCCCTCTTCAACGCCACTTGCGCTCTCCAAAAAGCTCGTCGTGGTCGAAAGCCCGAGCATGCTCCCGCCTACCGTCGCAAATGCATCGACTTGAAGCGTGCGCTCAAATTCCTTGCTCCTGCTATCCCTGAAGATTCCCGAGCGATAGCCCACACCAGCGAGCGTCCCAAGGGAATCGAACATATCCGTAATCATAAACGTCAAAATCACGGGCAACATGGAGAGCATGAGGACGCCCTTTATGTTGAGCTCCAGCGCAATAGGCGCAATGGAGGCGGGAAGCGAGAAAAGCTCTTTAGGAAGCTCCTTGACCCCGAGTGCCCAGCCTAGGCATGAAGCGATCAGCACAGAGATGATAAACGCCCCTTTCACGCGCCACGCGCTCAAAATCAAAGCAAACGAAAGCCCAAAAATGCCGATGAGGACGTTTGTGTCCGAGAGATCACCAAGAGCGACGAGCGTAGCGGGATTATCCACGATGATTCCCATCTGTTTGAGCCCGATGAACGCGAGGAATGCGCCGATTCCCGCGCTGATTGCACGACGCAAATCATGCGGAATGCTATCAATAATCCAGAGCCTAAACTTGGTAAAAGAGACGATCACAAAGAGGATTCCCGACAAAAACACCACGCCTAAAGCCTCTTGCCATGGGATTTTCATACCTAGCACGAGCCCGAAGGTGAAGTAGGCATTCAGCCCCATGCCCACGCTCATCGCCACGGGCGTGTTGGCGTAGATTCCCGTTAGGAATGTGGAAAATATCGTAACCAGCGCAGTCCCCGTGATGAGTGCGTCCATGGGCATGCCTGTCTGGCTCATGATAATGGCATTGACCGGCACGATATACATCATCGTCAAAAACGTCGTAAAGCCCGCCAAAGCTTCGGTTTTCACGCTTGTCCCGTGTTCTTTTAGCTTAAAGATTCCTAGCATTTTCTCTCCTTTAGTAAGTTTGCAGTTCATTGTATAGACTATCGCGCTCCACAGGCACAAAGAGCGCGTCTTTTATTTGAAAAATAAGCTCCTCTTTACTCACTCCCGCGCCGCTCTCCGATCCTGCTGCACTCTGAATGGATTCCTTTTGGATTGTTCCATCTAAATCATCTGCGCCAAATTCCTGCGCCACGAGCGCGAGATTAAGCCCCAAAGTCGCCCAATAAGCCTTAATATGCGGAATGTTATCAAGCAGGATTCTCGCAATGGCAATGGTCTTTAAAATCTCCTGCCCCGTGGGGAATCGCTCGACTTTCAGGAAGTTATTCTGCTTCTGATACAAAAGGGGAATAAACGCGTTAAATCCGCCGCTTCGCTCCTGCTGCTCGCGCAGACGCAACATGTGATCAATCCTGTGCGCCCTGCTCTCAATGTGCCCAAAAAGCATCGTCGCGTTACTCTGCCTGCCCAAAGAGTGCCAATGATTGTGGATCTCCAGCCAGCGTGCGCTATTTACCTTGCCCCCACAAATCCTGCGTCGCAATGCCTCATCAAAAATCTCCGCACCGCCCCCGGGCATGCTATCCACGCCCCAAGCGAGCATATCTTCCAGCACCTGCTCGTAGGGAATCTCAAAATGGCGCGAAAGAAAATCTACTTCCGCCGCGGTCATCGCCTTAATATGAATATCGGGAAGGGCGCGCTTAAGGCTCTTAAAAAGCTCGCCATACCACTCGTAGGGATAGTTTGGATTGTGCGAGCTCACGATATGCAGCTCTCGCGCACCTGCCGCATGGGAATCGCGCGCAATACGCAAAATCTCATCAAGGCTCATGGCATAGGGATTGGGGTTTTTGCGGTGGGAAGAGAAGGCGCAGAATCGGCAAATATCCTGACAGATGTTACTGGGATTGATATGGCGATTGGAGTTGAAAAAGACCTTATTACCATGGAGCGCGACGCGTTTGGCAGAGGCGAGATTCCCGAGCGTAAAAATATCCAGCTCATAGAGTGCCTCACCCTCGCTCTGCGAGAGCTGCTCCCCGCGCATCACACGCTCTACAAGCTCGCCACTCTCGCTGCTACGGACTTTATCATCATTCAAAGGGGAAAGAGACATGCGATTCCTTGAAATGAGATTCCCAAAAAACTCGCTTGGTGCGAGCAAATCCTTGAAGTAAAATAAAATTGGATTTTATAAAAAAAGGGCTTAATGGATGGGTGTTTTTCACTTTTTGGGTGTTTTTGCACAATTCTTAGGAGGTTTGCCTGCGCTGTTTTTAGCTTGAAATGGCGCACGTCTTAGCGGCTCACACTCCTTAGAATCGCCCTTTTCCCGAGCCCGCTCCTGCTCTTTAATAAACGCATGAAGCTTATTGTATTCGCTCCGATTTAAGTAGCGATTCTTACCGCTAGGCAGGGCATTGAGCGAGACAAAACCATAAGAGACACGCTTTAAATCCAGCACATCTGCACCAAAATGAGCGAAGAATCGGCGCAACTCCCGATTCTTGCCCTCTTTGATTGCCACTTTGATTTTGGAGAAATTCCTCCCCACTTTGGCGAGCTCAAACTCCACAAACGGCGCAAAACTCATGCTCTTTATCTTGCTTTTCTCATGCCCGCCCGCACGAGCATTTTTTAGCTCCAGTCCCTCTTGCATGGCTTTAATCATTGATGGCGTGGGGGCTTGATTGATTTTGATATGATAAATGCGCACAAGCTCGCTCTCCATGAGCATTGTGGCGATTTTTGGGGAATCTGTAAGTAGCAACAGCCCCTCACTCGCAAAATCAAGCCTCCCTACGGGTATAAAATGGCTAAAGCCCTTGGGCAGGGAATCATAAATCGTCCTGCGCCCGCGATCATCGCGCTTAGTCACCAGTTCGCCTTTGGGTTTATTATAGACAATAACCGTGTAGCTCGCCTCTTTGGGCTCTTTTAGGAGCTTGCCATCGACAAAAACCCGCTCGCCCTCGCGCACCTGCACAGAGAGCCTCTCGACCTTGCGTTTTTCGATATTCACGCGCCCCGCCTTGATGAGCTCGTCCGCCTCGCGACGCGAATATTTGGAGCAGTGAGAGATGTATTGATTAAGGCGCACGGCGTCTCCTTGAAGGTTGCGGGGTGTTATTTAGGGCGGGCAAACTTTCGCGCAAAACGCCGATTCCTCCCATGCTTCCTAGGCTCACTCATCGCCCCTGCGTTTAATGCTTAAACCCAAAGCCTGCTTCTTTGAAAAAGCTAGTTACACGCTCTTTGCGCTCGCCTTGAATCTCAACAAAGCCCCCTTTATACGTGCCTCCGCAGCCTAAAGTGTTTTTAAGCTGCTGCAAATATTGCCGCACGAGCTTCTCATCGATAAAAAACTCACCCACGCACGTAACCATTCGCCCCTGACGCTTCTGCGCAGATACACTAAGATGATGTTCTGATGGGTTTTTGCGGGGCGATTCCTGCATGCAAACACACTCGCTCTCCAGCTCGCCGCACTTTTCACACACTCGCTCGACGCTCCAGCCCTCGCTCATTTTTGCTTCAAGACGAATTTTCTGCATTCGCACCTATCCCACCTCATCGAGCCATTCAAGATTAGGGAGCGATTCCTTAATGCTTGAGTGCACGCTAAAGCCCGTTACAAGAATAGCCTCCTCGAGATTCCCGCGCAGGAGCACTTTGAGCGTGCGTGTGCCCCGATGTTTGATAGCCGCTTCACGCAGATTCTCAATCATATTCGGCGAAGAATCGCCACTAATGACCGCCACAAGAGCACTTGAGAGATCTTGCTTTGCAATCTTCGTCTCGACCCTCACCCCTTGTGCCTCCTCTAGGCTCATCACCTTCTCCACCCTCAAGCGACTGTTTTTGCCATCTTTTGAGACGGTGCATTTGAAAGCGACGGGGCGATTTGTCTTTGCAAGCTCCTCAATCTCAGCCAAAAGCCGCTCAAATACCACCATTTCGATGTTTCCGTGCAGATCAAGGAGATTAATCACGCCGAAGCGATTCCCCTTTTTGCTGAATTTTATTACCACCTCCTCGATCTTGCCCACAAAAATCGCCGCGCTACCATCTTCAATCTGCTCAAGCGCGCTTGAAAGCGTGTAATCAATTCCCTCAAGTTCATGCCTAAAGTCATCAAGCGGATGCCCCGAGACGTAAAATCCCAGCGTCTCTTTCTCTAATTCTAAAAGCTGCTTGAGTGCGTATTCCTCGCGCTCCTCAATCTCCACGTGTGCGCGGATCATCTCCTCATCTTCGCCAAAGAGCGATTCCTTAGCCATCTTCTTTGCCCGCTCAGATTCCTTGGATGCTTCCAAAACCCCCTCGATCTGTTCCAAAAGTGCGCGCCGCGAATAACCAAAACTGCTCATGCTGCCGCTTTTAATAAGCGATTCGAGCACCTTTTTATTCACTTTTTGCGCGTCAATGCGCCCCAAAAAATCCTCGATGTCGCTAAAAGGCGCGCTGTTACGCTCTTGCAAGATTTGATTGAGAGCCACGCCACCCGTGCCCTTAATCGCCCCGAGTCCAAAGAGAATCACGCGCTCTTTCTCCCCCGATTCCTCAATATCCGCGACGCTAAATTCAAGATTTGAGCGCGCGATACTGGGCGGAAGCACGCGGATTCCCATGCGTTTCGCCTCATCGACATATTCGACTACCTTATCGGTGCTATTTTGCTCGGAGGTAAGGAGTGCTGCCATAAATTCGTGCGGATAGTAGGTCTTCAAATACGCCGTCTGAAACGTCACCATCGCATAAGCGGCGGAGTGAGATTTATTAAAACCATAGCCCGCAAACTTCACGATCAAATCAAAAAGCTCCTCGGATTTTGCGCGATTAAAGCCCTTTTTTTGTGCCCCATCGGCGAATTCCCCTTTGAGCCTATCCATCTCCTCTTTAATCTTTTTCCCCATCGCGCGCCGCACCAAATCCGCGCCGCCAAGACTAAAGCCCCCAATCGCCTGCACGATTTGCATGACCTGCTCTTGATAGACAATCACCCCATAAGTGGGCTTTAAAATCTCCTCAAGCTCGGGAAACATATAAGAAATCGCCTCGCGCCCATGCTTACGATCGATAAAATCATCAAGCATTCCCGATTCCATCGGACCCGGACGATAGAGCGCGAGCACCGCGATAATATCCTCAAACGTCGTGGGCATGAGGCGTTTATTGAGATCTTGCATTCCTTTGGATTCTATCTGGAATAGCCCCGTGGTATTCCCGCTTTGGATAGTCTGATAGACGCGTGGATCATTTACATCAAGCGCATTAAAATCAATCTCCTTGTTGTAGCGCGTCTTAATCATATCTAACGCTCCACGAATCACCGTGAGCGTCTTTAGTCCAAGGAAGTCAAATTTGATTAAATCAACATCTTCGAGATATTTCATCGAATATTGCGTCGCAATCGTCTCATCGCCACTTGGCTTATAGAGCGGGGCTTTATGCCAGAGCTCCTGCTCGCTATCAATCACGACCGCAGCGGCGTGTGTGCCGGCATTACGCTTGAGCCCCTCTAAAAGTAGCGCAAACTCCCATACCTTACGCGCTTGCTCGTTTTTACCAATGAGCTCTTTAATTTTGGGCTCTTTTTGAAACGCCCCGGGCACAAAATCGCTCGTGCCCTCTTTGCCTTTGCCATTAAGCGTGATTCCCAGCTCATCGGGAATAAGCTTTGCCATCGCGTCCGCTTCATTATAGGGCATACCCATGACGCGCGCGACATCACGGATCACACCTTTGGCTTGAAGTGTGCCAAACGTAATAACCTGCGCAACATTGTAGCGTCCATACTTCTGCACGACATAATCAAGCACCTCTCCCCGCCTGCTTTGGCAAAAGTCCATATCAATATCGGGCATGCTCACGCGCTCGGGGTTTAGGAATCGCTCAAAAAGAAGCGCGTATTTCATCGGATCAATATCCGTAATCTCCAAACAAAACGCCACCAAGCTCCCCGCTGCACTCCCGCGCCCAGGTCCGACGGGAATCCCGCGCTCTTTAGCCGCACGCACGAAATCCCATACAATCAGCATGTAGCCCGGGAATTTCATCTTATTAATCACTTCGATTTCGCGCTCTAGTCGCTCTTCATACTCTTTGTGTCGCTCGCTGGGCACAATGCGCAAACGCTTCTGCAACCCCTCGCGACATTTATAAGCAAAATAGTCCGCATCGTGCGTAAAATCCAGCCCCTCATTTTTGGCGTATTCAGCGGTGAATTTGAAGCTCGGCGGGGTCGGATTCCCCAAATGGAGCTCAAGATTGCACTTATTTACGACCTCTTGCGTATTTTGCAGTGCCTCAGGTATGTCGGCAAATAGCTCGCTCATCTGCTCGGGGCTTTTGATATAAAACTCCTGCACCCTGTGGCGCAAGCGGTTTTTGTCATCAAAATTTTTATTCATCGCAATACACATGAACGCCTCGTGCGCCTGCGCGTCCTCTTTGAACTGATAGTGCGTGTCATTCGTCGCAATGATCTTGATTCCCGTCTCTAGGCTCAGCCTGATGAGCTGCTCATCGATAAAAAGCTGATCGTTAATCCCGTGGCGCATAATCTCAAGATAATAATCCTCGCCGAAAATCTCGCGATACTCCAAAGCGACCTTTTTAGCATGCTCAAACCCCTGCGCGCCAAATTTCCTATTGCGCTCGTTGTTGGTGTTGAGATGCCACTGCACCTCGCCCTGAAGGCACGCCGAAGAGCAGACGATTCCCTCGCTGTGCTCGCGCAAAAGCTTTTTATTAATTCGCGGGTAGTAATAAAACCCCTCGATGAAGCTCATGGAGCTAAGATACATGAGGTTTTTGTAGCCCGTCTCATTTTTCGCATACAAGCAGAGGTGGAATCGCTGCTTCGTGCTCTTATCGCCCAACTCTTCGCCATTATGAAGATAGGTCTCAATGCCGATGATAGGCTTGATTCCCTCCTTTTTCATCGCGGTATAAAAATCAATCGCCCCGAACATATTGCCATGATCGGTCATGGAAACGGAATCCATACCGAGCTGCTTAACGCGTTTTGCGAGATTTTTTATCTTATTGGCTCCATCAAGGAGAGAATATTCGGTATGAAGATGAAGATGGGTGTAAGCTTGGCTCATATTCACTCCTTATAAAGCCCGCAAGGGGAAATTTCGCGCGCAGTGGCGAGCCTATCCTTTTTGGGGACTGGATAGAGCGCATTATAAAGAAACACTCCTAAAGAGCCTTATAAAAAGACACAAATTTTGAAGAATCGCTACAAATCTGCGAATCTTAAGCTTTTGCGCAGATAACAATCACACTTCGATAAAAATGCAACAAAAGACAAGATTGCTGTAACCATCGCTGTTTTTAAACTCCCGATACCCGACCGAAGCCTGCACACCGAGCATATATCGCCTCCCTTGAAAGCTAATCACCTCATCGAGTGCCTCTTCTTTGTCGCGAACATTAAAAAATCGACTATCAATCTCGAGTTTCTCACCCGCTTTGAGCGATTCCTCCGTGGAGGCGATGATTTGTGCATATCGATCGATAAAAACCCCAAAAAGCTTGCCCATCGAGGCGTGAGAGCCGGTGCGCTTAGGGAGCGAATCCTTAAGCATCGCCCCAAGCTGCGCCTCTGCATCAAAAATCGTCCCGATTCCCCCAAGGAAGCTCTTCTCGCTGCTCAAAACAGGGGCGTAGAAAATGTAAGTGGGCTTATTATTGTAGAGCGGCGTGGGGAGGAAAGGCGAGACGTGGTATTTTTGAGCCTCGTGGATCGTCTTAATCTTTGCCAAATCCTCCGCGGGAATCGTCACGTCATAAATATGGGAATCCCCGCGATTCGCCGAAGCAATCACGTGCCCGTGAATATCAAACAAGAAGAGATTGTGATACATCGGATAGGAGAGGTGAATACTCTTAAGCGCGCTGTGTAACGCCTCTTTAGCCCCCTCTGAAGCAAGATCGGTGAGGTGCTTAATAAAATGCCCGTTGAGTGCCCACCAGCGGCAATCATTCGCGCGCTCGTAAAGATTCCTATCCATGAGCTCAATCGCCACTTTGGAATAAAATCCCACCCCCCTAAGCGCGGAGGCGAGGATACTCTTTTGAAGTCCGCGAATGGATTCCACGCAGACAAGATTAATCTCCTCACTCAAGAGGCGAATATTATTTAGGATCGGATTGAGCGCGTAGGAGTGGCTTTTAGAAGCGATAATCTCACCGTTAATCACCACATCGCCCAGATCTTCGTTGATGTTTTCCGCCTCGGCAATTACGTGCTTAAGCTCCTCAGTCATCAGCGAAGTTTCCTCCAAAAGCTCTTCGGGGATCTTGTCGCTATTCATGCGCTTCACATCAAGAGCACTGCGCAAGGGCACAAGGAGCGCGACGCTCCAGCCTAGCCCCGTGTAGCCGAAATAGGGCTTTGCCTGCACCTTAACCACAAGATAAGTGCGGCGGGGTGTGGGATAAAAATCATAATCACCGATTCTCTGAATAGGAAGCTGTGAAGAGATCGCAAACTCCCTGCTGCTCGTGGCTAGAATGCGCCTTTTATCATCAAGCAGCGTGATGACGCTCCCTGCCGTCGTATCGCGAAATCGCTTGAAAATTCGATCGATCTCATCTTCAAATCTAAAAACCAGAGCGACGATTCCCTCACAATCAGTGCTATTTGGCTTAGGAATAGGCGCGGCAAAAACCAACGCCTGCGAATCGCCCTCAAGAAAATCAAATACATCAAACGCCTCAAGATACTCGTTCTGCCCCCCGAGCACCTGCGCAATCAAGGGTGCACTGCTTTTTTGAATCTTATTCTCCCCATCTGCGCGCGCGATGATATTGCCCTCTTTGTCAAACACAATCATATCCGAATAGACGGAGTATTTTTTGATGTATTCATTCATGCGCGATTCCAGTGCTTCGCGAGTGGGCGCATGCGGATGGGAAGTCGCAAAATGATACATAATGTCGCTCTTTGCAAGGAATATCACATCGGCACTGCGCTCAAAAAGTATGCGATTAAGCACATCAACATTGGACTGGGCGTTTAGCTCAAGCTCTGAGAGAATCGTCAGAAATTTCTGCTCAATGAGCGTATCGGTGAGGTGTTCTTGGAGCTGTGCAAACTTCTGCTGCGTCTCTTCCATGTAGGCAAAAAGGTTTTCGGCAATATCCAACGAACTGATTTTCCCCGTCAGAGTGGTCTTGTTTAGCAGGGTGTTGAGGGACTCAAAACGGGATTTATACTGCGTAACCTCGGGCATATATTCGCTTAGAAGGGTGAGGGTTTGGCTTTGCATAATTGCTCGCTCCGTGCTCTGTTTTATAAAGCTTATTGTATCCTAAAGAGGCTGGAAACAGAAGAGGAAAGCCCGAAAATGGGCGATCCACTCCAGAAAGTAAAACTAAAAAGCCGGTAATATCGCTCCTTGATATTTTTCAATAATGAAATTTTTAATCGCCTCGCTTTGGAGTGTCTGCATGAAAGTCTTAATGCGCTCATCGCTCGCCTTATCCTCCCTAACCGCGATGATATTGGCATAAGGCGAGTCTTTAGACTCAAGCGCGAGGGCATTTTTGAGCGGATTGAGATCTGCCATGAGGGCATAATTGGTATTAATCACCGCGATGGCAACCTCGCCGAGTGCGCGCGTAAGCTGAGGAGCATCCAGCTCTTTAAACGTGAGATTTTTTGGATTTTCTATCACATCAAGAGCCGAGAGCAAGGGCTTATCAGCGAGCTTGATGAGCCCCTCTTTTTGGAGAATCAAAAGCGCGCGCGAACCATTGGTCGGATCATTGGGAATCGCCACGCTATCGCCCTCTTGCAACTCTGAAAGCGCGGTAATCTTGGAAGAATAAACCCCCATGGGCTCAAGATGCACGCCTCCCATGCTAACGAGCTTCGTCCCTTTTTCCTTATTGAACTGATCCAAGTAGGGCAGATGCTGGAAGAAATTCGCATCAAGCGAGCCATCTTCTAGGGACATATTGGGCGTAACATAATCGGTAAATTCCTTGATCTCAAGCTCGATTCCCGCCTCTTTGAGCGGAGTGACGAGCTCTGCAAGAATGCTCGCATGAGGCTCGGGAGTCGCGCCAATGACAAGCTTCTTGCTCGCTTTAGCCAAAGAAGCCGCGCCCTCCTCGCTCTTTGTGTCGCCACAACCGCCAAAAAGCAGCGCACCACCGATAAAAACGCTAAATAAAACAGTCTTATTCATGAAAAATCCTTTAAAATGAGAATCTCACTCAATTATGGAAAGTGCCCATTCTATTACTGCGAAGATTAATGTTTGATTTGGCGATAGATAAAATCGCCGATACTCTGGATCACCTGCACCAAAACGACAAGCAAAATCACCGTATAAAACATCACATCGCTCTGGAATCGATAGCAGCCGTATTTAATCGCCACATCTCCGAGCCCGCCGCCACCAATCGCCCCTGCCATCGCGGAAAATCCGACGACTGTGATGAGCGTCAGCGTGATTCCCGAGACAATTGAGGGCAGTGCCTCAGGGAGCATAATCCTAAAAATAATCTGATAATCGCCCGCGCCAAAGCTCTTCGCCGCCTCAACCACGCCCCTATCGACCTCTTTTAGCGCATTTTCCAAAATCCTCGCCACAAAAGGAGCCGCGCTAATGCTAAGCGGAATAATCGCCGCGCTCGTGCCGATGGTCTTGCCAAGTAGGAATTTTGTGAGCGGGAAAAGCACAATCATCAGAATGAGAAAGGGGAAGGAGCGGAGCATATTCACGACCAAATCGAGTGCCTGATAGAGTTTTGCATTCGGACGCAAGCCCTTTGCGTCCGAGAGTGTGAGCAAAATTGCGGGCAGGATTCCCATGCACAGCGCGATAAACGTCGCTACAAAGCTCATATAGAGCGTCTCCAAAGTCGCCGGAAGCAGGATTTTTACCCATAATTCACTCATTGTTCGCCTCCATTGATAATCTCCCAACGCACGCCATTTTCATGCAGGAATCGCTCCGCTTCCTCTTTGTGGGAATCGGGCAGATTGATCACAAGCGAGCCGAGCACGTCCTCACTAAAACGCTCCAACCTGCCCCAAACAATCGAAAAATCAAGCTCCAATTCCCGCGCCATCTTCGCGATAACGGGATTTTGTGCCACCTCTTTGGGAAAATAGAGGCGAATATTCACGCCGCTTTGAGGTAGCACCTCACTCTCGCCCAAAAAATGGCGCATTCGCAAATTCGGCTGCAAAAACAGCTCCTCCACATCGCCCTCTTCGATGAGCTTGCCCTCTTGCAAAAACGCCGCATGATGACAGAGCTTTTTTACCACCTCCATCTCATGCGTAACAAGCACAATCGTAACGCCAAGTTCTTTGTTGATCTTCTGCAGCAAATCCAGCACGGACTGCGTCATAGAGGGGTCTAGCGCGCTGGTCGCCTCATCGGAGAGGAGCAGCGGGGGATTAAGCGTAAGCGCGCGCGCAATCGCCACACGCTGCTTCTGCCCACCGCTAAGCTCGCTGGGGTAGGAATCGCGCCTATCCTCCAAGCCCACAAGAGCCAAAAGCTCCAAAACGCGCCGCCTAATCTCCTCGCTGGAGTAGTGCCAACAACGCATCGGCAAGGCGACATTTTCAAAAACATTTTGGCTTGCCATCAGGGAAAAATGCTGAAAAATCATGCCAATTCTCTTGCGAAAAGCACGCAACTCCGCGCCCTTAAGGGTTTTGAGCCCAACGCCTTGCACATGCAGATTCCCGCTCTCAAAGCTCTCTAGCCCATTAATTGTGCGTAACAGCGTGGATTTCCCCGCTCCGCTATGCCCTACAAGCCCATAAATCGTGCCTTTCTCAATCGTGAGCGAAATATTATCCAGCACGAGCGATTCCCCGTATCGTTTCGAGAGATTTTCAAAAGTAATCAGCGATTCCACGACGCTTTAGCTCCTATTCTGATTCCTACGATCTTAGCCCGATTCCCGACCCGATTTCAACCCATTTTTTACATGGAGCAGGCGGATTTGCCGTTTTTAACGGGCTGAATGCCGCTATTATCCGCGCGCTTTTCTTGGTTGATTTTCTCAATAAATTCCCACAGTGTCGCGGCGGCTTTCATGTATTCTCGCGCGCTATGGCTATCCGGGTGGAAAAATACGATCGGTTTGCCCGTATCGCCTCCCTCTCGCACAGCCGGCTCGATGGGAATCTGCGCGAGCACGAAAGTATTAAACGCTTTAGCGACCTCCTCAGTTGTGCCCTTGCCGAAAATGTCGTATTCCTTGCCGCTATCCGGGCAGATAAAGCCGCTCATGTTTTCGATGATTCCCGCAAGCGGGACGCCAAGCTTCTCAAACATATCAAGACTGCGCGCGGAATCATCAAGCGCGACGCGCTGAGGCGTGCTAACCGTGACGCCCGCACTCACCGGAACACTCTGCGCGAGCGTAATCTGTGCATCTCCCGTGCCCGGAGGCATGTCAATGATAAGTACATCAAGCTCGCTCCATCGAACATCTTTTAACATCTGCTCAATCGCGCGAATAATCATCGGTCCGCGCCAAATCAGCGACTGCCCCTCATCACAGAGCACACCCATACTCATCACCTCTATGCCATATGCGCTTAGGGGTATGAGCTTCTTTTGCTCCTCATCAACCATCGGGCGATCCTTATTCACACCGAGCATTCGCGGAATATTCGGGCCGTAAATATCAGCGTCCAAAAGCCCCACACGTTTGCCCTGCTGCGCGAGCGCGAGTGCGAGATTCACGCTTGTAGTGCTTTTACCCACGCCCCCTTTACCGCTACTTACCATGACAAAATTTTTAATATGAGGCGCGATATTTTTAGGACCTTGCGGGGCTTGAGGCTCGCTCTTTTGGGCTTGAGGCTGATTGATGATAAGATTTAGATGTTTAGCCTCTAAGGGGGCGAGCTTCTCGGTAATGCTCGCGCGAAGCTGCTGCTCCACCTCAGGCGCACTTGATGGAATGCTTACCGTAACATTCAAAAATCCCTCCTCCAAAGAGGCACTCTGCACAAAGCCAAAGGTAACAATATCTTTCTCAAAACCGGGATAAATCACCCCCTTAAGGAGCTCTAAAACCTTTTCTGAATCCATCACAAATCTCCTAACGTATGTTTAGAAATAATCTCTTGTGAGATTTTATAACTGCAAAATTTCGGCCCGCACATGGAGCAAAATTTCGCCTCTTTGAAAACCTCCTGCGGAAGCGACTCATCGTGATATTCTCGCGCTCGCTCAGGGTCAAGAGCCAGCTTGAACTGAGAATTCCAATCAAACGCATAGCGCGCATCACTCATCGCATCGTCCCTATCTCGCGCCCCTTTGCGCCCGCGTGCAATATCCGCAGTATGCGCGGCAATTTTATAAGCGAGGATTCCCTCGCGGACATCTTTGGCATTGGGAAGCCCCAAATGCTCTTTGGGCGTAACATAGCAGAGCATTGCCGCCCCTTTCCATGCCGCAATCGCCGCGCCAATGGCTGAAGCGATATGATCATACCCTGCGGCAATGTCCGTAACAAGCGGACCAAGCACGTAAAAAGGCGCTTCATTGCAGAGCTCTTTTTGAAGATTTATGTTGCGCTCAATCTGATTCATCGGAACATGCCCGGGACCCTCGACCATCACCTGAACATCGCGCTCCTGCGCCCTGTGCGTCAGCTCGCCTAGGATTCTTAGCTCAGAGAGCTGCGCCTCATCACTCGCATCAGCCAAGCAGCCCGGACGCAGAGAATCGCCCAAAGAGAGCGACACATCAAACTCCTGACAAATCGCCAAAATCTCATCAAAGGCTGTATAGAACGGATTCTCGCGATGGCGGTGCATCATATAAGACGCCATGAGACTGCCCCCGCGACTGACGATTCCCATCTTGCGCTTCGCCACTTTAGGAAGGTCTCTAAGCAAAAATCCGCAATGAATCGTAAAATAGCTCACACCCTGCCGCGCCTGCCGCTCGAGCACTTTCAGCATGGAATCGATACTAAGATTCTTAATGTCGCCATTCACATCGTGCAAAATCTGATAGATCGGCACCGTGCCAATAGGCACGCTGGAATTTGCAATGACCGCTTCACGAATTAAATCAAGATCGCCACCCGTGCTAAGATCCATAATGGTATCTGCACCGTATTTAATCGCGATAAGTGTCTTCTCCACCTCCTCTTCGATACAGCTTGAAAGTGCAGAGCTACCGATATTTGCGTTAATTTTAGTGCGAGTTGCGACCCCGATTCCCATCGGGGCGAGTGCGCGATGATTGATATTCGCAGGGATAATTAGCCTCCCGCGCGCAACCTCGCTGCAAACAAGCTCTGCCCTTAATCCTTCGACATTTGCAACCGCTTGCATCTCTTCGGTAACAACCCCTGACTTAGCATAATAAAGCTGCGTCCTTATGGGATCTTTCTGGCGTTTTTCCACATAATCTCTTTGCATTAAATTCACCCAAAATTTTAATATCTAATCAAAACATAAATTCTATCAATAAATAATCAAAGCGAACAAACCTGCCCTGAAGCAACTTAAAAGCTATCCAAAAAAAGATAAAAGCAAGCTTTTATATGTATAATTTCGTAACATTCAAAAAGCAAGATTCCCTATTTTTGGGAATCTTCATACAAGGAGTTTGCTTGTGAATGCACTCTCTCTCATCATCATGGCAGCGGGGGAATCGACACGCTTTCTTGGCGATGATGAGCTACAAATCAGACAAAAAAAGCAGTGGCTATGGCTGGGCGAAACCCCCTTGTGGAAGTATGTAGCGCATTCCCTCGCAAAGAGTGCGCCTTTTGCCGAGGTGATTATCACTGCATCACAAGAGGAGGCGCGGTATATGCAAAAGCAGACGGATTTTAGGGTCGTTATCGGGGGTGCGAGCCGTCAGGAATCGCTCCAAAATGCCCTAAAAGAAGTGCAAACGCCGTGGGTGTTAGTGAGCGATGTTGCGCGATTTGATGTGCCTAGCGACGTGGTTGGGCGGGTATTAGAGCGTCTTGGGGAGGCGGATTGTGTCGCACCGTTTTTGGGCGTGAGCGACACGGTCAGCTATCAGGGAAAATATTTGGAGCGAGAGGCGATTAAGCTCATACAAACACCGCAACTAAGCCGTGTAGAGGCATTAAGAGCCGCACTTAAAAAGGGTAATTTTACCGACGAGAGTAGTGCGATTAGCGCAAATGGCGGGAAGGTGCTCCTCGTGCAGGGAAGCGAGCGGCTTAAGAAGCTAACCAATCCCGAAGAAATCACGCTTTTAAGGGGTTTTAATCCACCTTATAGCGGGACATACATGGGAAGCGGCTTTGATGTGCATGCCTTTAAAGAGGGCGATTCCCTTAAGATTTGTGGCGTGAAAATACCCTTTGAGCGAGCTTTTAAGGCGCATAGCGATGGCGATGTGGGAATCCACGCGCTTATTGATGCGATTTTGGGTGCGATGGGTGCGGGCGACATTGGGGAGTGGTTCCCCGATCATAGCCCTGAATACGCGGGAATCAACTCAAAGATCCTACTCCAAAGGGTAATGAATTTTGCCCATCATGTGGGCTTTGAGCTTGTGAATGCGGACATCACAATCATGGCGCAAGCTCCGAAACTCTCGCCCTACAAAGCGATGATGGAGCAGGAGCTCGCGGGCATTTTAGGAGTAGAGCGGCGTAAAGTCTCCGTGAAGGCGACCACGACGGAATCATTAGGCTTCACGGGGCGCAGGGAGGGAATCGCCG
Source organism: uncultured Wolinella sp. (assembly GCA_963540505.1). Classification (GTDB taxonomy): domain Bacteria; phylum Campylobacterota; class Campylobacteria; order Campylobacterales; family Helicobacteraceae; genus Wolinella. The sequence continues at coordinate 106,472 of CAUTMV010000001.1, read as the reverse complement.
CAAGCGCGAGCGTGGGAATGAGACTGAAAGATTGGACAAAATATGCGTATCTTAATCGTTGAAAATGAGATTTATCTCGCTCAGAGTATCGCCTCAAAGCTCGCCGATTTGGGTTTTGAATGCGAAATCGTCTCGCTGGTTACCGAAGCACTCAAAGACGAGGTTTATGATGTGGTGCTGCTCTCAACCAATCTTTCGGGGCAGGATTTCTACCCCATTATTGAGAAATATCGTAACACCATTGTGATTTTGATGATCGCCTATGTGAGTGATGATACCGTGAGCAAACCGCTCAAAGCCGGGGCGAAAGATTATATTTTAAAGCCCTTTATGATTGATGAGCTTGTGCGGAAAATTGAGCATTTTCAGGCATTCCAAAAGCTTAAAAAAGAGGCAGATTTTTATCGTAATTATCTCACTTTTGCCCTCCCAAATGTGCCGAGTAAAGAGCGTCTAACGCCCCCTTTTGTGCTCTGGAGTAACACCCAAAAATGCGCCGATTCTTACGTAATGCGCTACATTAGGGAGCTCTCCGTCGTGCCTAATCTCATTGTCTTAAATGAAGTGGGGAGCAGCTGGCGCGAATGGCTAAAAAAGGGACTGCATAAACGCGAAATGAGCTATATCATCGGCTCAGAATCGCTCAAAAAAAGCGAAAGAGGCGAGCTTTTTGAAATAGTCGCGGGACATTTGGCGATCCTCTCTTTTGTCTCTAATGAAGAGCCTCCGTATCCAAACATCATCGATATTCGCGGGATTCCTCAGGAGATCGACCTGGGCGAGGAGATTCTCTCGCTTGATGATTACGTCAAGAGTGTCATTGTTCGCTTCGAGCACAAATACCCCGACACGGAGATTTCCAAACGCCTCGGAATGTCGCGCAAAAGCCTTTGGGAGAAGAGGAAAAGGTATGGAATCAGCAAGAAAAAATAGGATTCTTTACCTCGATAAAGAGGCGCTCTCCATGCTCGCTCTGTGTCAAGAAGGCGCGCTTTTGCCCGTGGATTGCCTGATGAATAAGCAAGAGATGAACGAAGTGGATAAGGGCGGAATCTACAAGGGTAAGACCTTCCCTGCGCCCTTTTTGCTATCACCCAGCGGGGAGCACAACGAGCAGGTGCTGCAAAGCGCGCAAAAGGGCGAAATTCTCGAACTTGTGTGTCAGAAGCGAAGCTGCGGGAGCATTATCGTCGATGAAGTATTTCCCGTTGATCGCGAGCACTGTTTTCGGAAGATTATGGGGGGCGATCTTACTTCGCCTAGGGCACGCGCAATCTATCAGAGGCTCGGGAATTACGCTGTTTGCGGCAAATATTTGATTGAGGGCTTTGATGAGATTAAGGAGCTGAAACGCCGCATCAAAAGGGCGCAAGAGAGCATCAACGCCAAACACACCACTGCCCTCATGCTCTCGGCAAGACCCCTACACAGGGGGCATGAGCGTATCATTCGTCTGAGTCTTGATGAGACGGATCTTTTGGTGCTTTTCCTCCTAAAGCCCTACCAGAGGGACTTTATGGATTACCCTTTGCGCTGCAAAACCCTTGAATTCCTCGTCGATCACTACCTTCCCAAAAATCGTATCCTCATCGTTCCCTTAGAAGACACCTCCCTTTTTATGGGCGAAAATAAGATGATTTTAGATGCGATTCTCGCGCAAAATCTAGGCTGCGATCGGCTCATCACGGGCGCGAATCACGCGGGACTTTCGATGTATTACGACCACAATCGGCTTCATTGTATTTTTGACACGCTCAAAGGCATTGATATAGAGATTAAAATCATGAGCGAATTTGTCTATTGCGACCTGTGTCGCACGCTTGTAAGCGACAAAACTTGCCCGCACGGGCACCATCACCACATCACTTACCATTCCGATTCGATTCTTGAGTTTTTCCGCTTGGGGCTACTGCCCCCCGCGATTCTCGTGCGCAAGGAGATTTCAGCGATTATTCTAAGCGAGCTTTTCCCTAATCGCTTTAAGAATCTTGAGCGACTCTATTATGACATCATGCCCTCCGATGGGTTGATGATCGAGCGCAATGATGGGGAGTTTTATCAAAAGCTCATGGATCTCTACCAAACCTCATCGCTAACCTAGCAAAATCCCAAAAACAGGAACGAAAATGAATGCAAGGCGGATTTTTCTCACACTTTGCGGAGCGGGGCTCTCTCCTAAAGCTCCGGGCACTGTAGGCACGATAGTTGCGGCATTTTTAGCAATCCCCGTGTTACTCTTTTTAAGCAACACGACCCTCTTTTTGCTCGCCCTTTTAATTGGAATAATCGCCACTCAAGTAATTGACAAAGAGGAAGCGCAAGGGGCGCAACACGACGCACAGGAGATCGTCATTGACGAGCTTGTAGGCGTATGGATCGCGCTTTCAATGGTGAAATTTGAGTCCGATGGCTTCTGCTTAGCAGTGCTACTTTTTCGAGTGTTTGACATTTGGAAGCCCTCAATTATCGGGCGAATCGACCGAAATGTCCGCGGGGGAATTGGCGTGGTGGGCGATGACGCGCTCGCAGGATTTTTCGCCGGGCTGATGAGCGTAATCATCATCACACTGTGGAGCAGATTCCTCTAAAGTGCGTCTATGACGAAGCGCAGGGCGAATGACTAAAAATCCCTCCGCCCCTACGATAAGCAAAATCAGCACAAGCAGCGCGAGTGCAATCTCCTGAAGCGCGTCTAAATGCCGCTCGCTCTCAAGCTGAAAGGTCAGCACGCAGAGCTCAAGCACACCCAAAAGCCCCTCTCTCCCCTCCCAAATCTCCATGAGTTCGTGGCTTAGATGCAGCGATTCCTCCAAAGACTCACTATGCAGGAAGCAATCTCCAATTCCAAGAAATTCATCTACCTTTGCAGCGAGATTCCACGAGCCAAAATAGACTTCATAAAGCGGCGAATGCTCCTTGAAAGAGAACCTCGGTCGCTCTAATGCTCGCTTGCTTAGGCTTTTGTGAATACTCATAAACTCCTGCAACGCGAGCTTTAGCTCCTCGCGCAAAAAGTGCGATTCCCGCATTAAAAGCTCATAGGAGAGGATATTTTGCGCGAGCGAGACAATCCGCTGTGAGAGCATGCGCTGCTTCCCGCTGATATTGACGAGATAGGCGTCGTTGCGCTGCTTGGATATGGCAAACTGAAGCATCGCAAAAGAGAGGCAAAGGAGCAACACCAAAGCAATCATTAGCGCGACATGTCGGCGCAAAAGCATGCGGACTAGCTCTCTCATGTGCCCCCTTTGTGTGCTGATTATGGCGATAATTTTAGCGCAAGGATTAAGGAGTGCCTCTAAAAATATTCATAAATTTCGCGCCGAAATTAAAAAATCAGGTTCTCCTCTTGCGTGCTGGGAGCTTCCTCCTTGGGCTTTGATTTATCCGTGTAGTAGTAGAGCTCGCCATCTTTTAGCATGCGATGCACCCCTTTAGGAATATCAAATTCGCGCTTGATTCCCGGCTCAATCTTTAAAAGCTGGCTAAAAAAGTATCCAAACGCCGGCGCAGCCGCCACTCCACCCGTCTCATGTTCCCCGATAGGCGTATTATCATCGCGTCCATACCACACCACCGCCTCAATCGTCGGGCTAAAACCGCAAAACCACGCATCGACGTTTTCATTCGTCGAGCCCGTTTTGCCGGCAAGCTCGATTCCCGCGACGCGCGCCCTGCGACCCGTCCCTTTATTGACCGCATCGCGCAGAATATCGACCATCAAAAAGCTCTGCTCGCTTGAGGTAATGCGCTTAGATTTCTCTTCAAACTTCGCCACTCTGCCGCGATAGTCCCGAATGCTCTCAATAAGCCTTGGGGTAACGAGCACCCCTTTGTTTGAAAACACCGTATATGCGCGGCTTAGCTCCAAAGGCGACGCGCCGAAACTCCCAAGCACGATGGAGAGATCTTTGGGGACGCTATGAAAGCCGTAATTCAGGCTTTGACGGTGGATACGCTCAAAGCCTATCTCCTCGACGAGATTGATCGTCGCAAGATTGAGTGACTTGATCAAAGCCGTCTTGAGCGGGACGATTCCGTTAAAGGTATTGCCGTAGTTTTTGGGCTGCCACAGCTTATCTTCGTTGTTGACCGTGTATTCATATGTGCGCGCAATATCCGCCAGAGGCGAATTCGTCGCGTATCCCAAGTCCAAAGCACTTTGGAAAATAAAGGGCTTGAAGCTGCTTCCGGGCTGCCGCTTTGCCTGTGTAACGCGATTGAAGCTGCTCTGCTTGTGATCGACCCCCCCTACAAGTGCGAGAATCTTGCCCGTGCGATTCTCAAGCACGACCATCGCACCATTGAGTGTATCAGGATCGTCCTTCTCACGGCGCGACTTAATGCGCTCATACCCATACACAAGGGCATTCTGGGCGATCTCTTGATAATCCAAATCGATATTAAGGACAATCGTGTAGCCCCCTTGGCGCAAATCATCGACCGCCTTAAGCTCCCTAATCGCCTCATCGACGGCATAGGGCGCGCTATTTTGCGTAAGTGTCTCATTATAAATGGTGGGAATCTCATTCAAAGAGGCACTCAGCTCCTCATCGGTGATCCAGCCGAGCACGTGCATGCGTTGCAAAATATTATTCGCCCGCCCGAGCGAGAATTCAAGATTTTTCGTCGGGTCATAAAAGCTGGGTGCACGGGGCAATCCTACGAGAATCGCAGCCTCTTTGAGGCTCAATCGATCCATCTCTTTTTTAAAATAGCCCCTTGAAGCAGTCTTTATCCCGTAATATCCGTGCCCAAAAAAGGTGTGGTTTAGATACCGCTCCAAAATCTCCTCTTTGGAGAGAATCGTCTCAAGCCGAATCGCCAAAAGAGCCTCTTTTACCTTGCGATTAATGCTCTTCTCCCGCGTGAGCGCGACATTTTTGATGAGCTGCTGCGTAATCGTGCTCCCGCCCTCGATGTAGCGTCCGCTCTTGATATTCTTCACCATCGCGCGAGAAATGGCATCGAGATTCACGCCTGAATGCTCAAAAAAAAGCGTATCCTCCACTGCCAAAAGTGCCTCAATGACCCGTGCGGGAATCTCGCTATAAGGCGCATAAAATCGAAACTCTTCATCAAAGAGATTCGCGACCAATCGCCCTTTGCGATCCAGAAACTGCGTCGTTACGGGCGGCTCATAATGGATCAACTTATCAAGCTCAAAGCGAATGTCGTTATACAAATGCGCGAGGAAAATCCCCACAGACAGGGCGGCTATAAACAAAAAAGAGAGAAAATATTTCATGTTTGACGCTCATTAATGATGAGTTTGCAGAGCTTTTCAAGCTCTTTTTTGGAATTCCCGCAGCGTAAAATAAGGCGCAGCATGGGAATCTCCACGGTAGGCTTGCGAATCGTCCCCACGAGGAATCCCTCCTCTTTGAGACGCTGCGCCACGCGCAAAAGCTCTTTTGTATCGGGAATCTCATACGCGACGATGGGCGATTGAAGCCCGAGCGCAAGAATCCTGCCCGCAATCTCCCGACGCTCTGAGAGCTTCAGCGCGAGCTTAGCAGCGTGCTTATAGATATAGCGCGCATTCACATATGCTAAAGCCGTATCAAGCAAAGAGAGTGCCGTCGTGTAGATGAGGCTTTTGGCGCGATTCTCCAAAAAGGCGACCACCTCACGCGAGGCGAGGACATACGCGCCATAGCTCGCATACGCTTTACTAAGCGTGCCTAACTTGATGTAATTGCGCTGGCGTGGGAGGTTGTGATACTCAAAGTAGCCCAAAAGATGCTCGCCGATCGTGCCGCTGCTATGCGCCTCATCAACGATAAGCAAAGCTTCTAGGGAATCGGCAATGCGTGCAAATTCCGCTTTGGCAATCCTCCCGCTCATGGAATACACCCCCTCAATGGCAATAATAATCCGCCCTTTGGGAGCGACTTTGGCGATGAGCTCGCGCAGGTGCTCAGGGTCATTGTGGCGAAAAAATGTAACGCGATCACCCAAAACCCGCGCGCCGAATTTCCCGCTCGCATGATAATCCGCGTCCATAAAGAGATGATCATTAGGGCGGATAAGCGACTCGATGAGTGCAAGATTCGCTAGGAATCCGCTCCCAAAAAGCACACCTGCGGGAAAACCATTAATCGCGCTCAAATACTCCTCAAACTCCGCATGCAGGGGCGAATATCCATTCACAAGCATGGAGGCTTTGGGCGAATGATACGCGAGGCGTTGAACGCGCTTAAAAGCCTTGCGCAGGAGCTTTTGATCGTGCGAGAGGGAGAGATAGTCATTGGAGGCAAAATCCAAAAGTCGAGGGCTAAAAAGGACGCGCTCGCGGAGGCGCGAGGAGGCGCGCAGTGCAGCTAGCTCTTTTTCATACATCGCACAAAGCCCTTAGGCTCGCTCGTCATGGACGCAATAAAGGCGATAGCCCACGCCCGAAAAGTTTTTGACGATTCCCTGAAAGCTCTTCTTACGAATGCTATTAATGTGCATGCGCAGGGCATCAAGCGTCATGGGGATCTCGCCCCAAACGGCGTGCTGAAATTCCTCGTATGAGACGGGATTCCCGCGATTTGTGATAAGCAGACTCAGGATTTTCGTCTCTTTTTTGGTGAGATCCACGCTCCGATTCCCATGATAGAGCAGCTGCGTGCGAGTGTGGAAGCTGAAGTCATTATTAATGGGAATCACGCCCTCTTGGCGATATTTTTTGGCATTGGCGAGCAGGAGCATGAACAGCTCGTCCAAATCGATGGGTTTTTTTAGGAGCGAACATGCGCCATTATCAAAGGAGCGGACAAGATTCTCCTCGCTACCAAAGGCGGTAATTATAATAATTGAGACCTCTTCTTGCTCGGTTTTAATCTCCTCAATCATCTCAAGCCCGTTGAGCTTTGGAAGATTAATGTCCGTGATGACGATATGCGGGTGCTTCTCGCGAAACAGCCCCAGCCCCTCCTCGCCATCGGAGGCGCAATAAAGAGCCTTGCACCTGCGCTTTAGCGGACGCTCAATGCTCGCACGCAAATCCGCGTCATCTTCAACCAGAAGCACCTTAATGTCCTTAAGATAATCAAAAACATGTTCACTAAACATAATAAACTGCCTAAAGTGTTTTATTAAACGGACGGACTAAACAAAACATCAGCACAACCAGAATGTTTAGATTATAATTATTTTGTCTTAAAAAACGAAGGAGTTGTTGATGAAAATTCAAAAGAGCGAGGAGAAATCGCTCCATTATCAGCTTTTTGATTCCCATGATGAGCCCAAAGCGATCTTTCGTGTAGATGCGAAAGGTGCGTATGTTGAGTGTGTTCATCTTAACAAAAAAGCGCGCAAACTGCTCGGAATCACTCAGGTAAGGGCGCATGAGGGAGCAGCTCTTTTTGCTCGATTCTTTGGTGAGAAGTTTGAATATTCTCCTAAAGAGGGAATCGTGGAATCGATGCTACACACGGAAGATGGGGAGATTCTCATCTTAAATCTTGCCTCGAAAAATACACAATCCAAACACACCACAGAGATGGAACGTAACAAAATGATACGTATGGGCGAAATGATCGGGGCGATCACACATCAGTGGCGACAGCCGCTAAGCTCCATAAAGCTCATGGCACAGGATCTTCTTGAGGCGTATCATTTTAATGAAATTACGCAAGAGTATCTAAGGGAAATGAGCCAAAATGTTTCACGCCATGTGGATTATCTTTCGCAGACAATTGAGGATTTTCGCAATTTCTATAAGGATGATCAGCTCACGCACACTTTGGAGCTCGGGAAAATTATCGCCGACTCCCTGAAAATCGCAGAGCCGCAAACACGTATACGGGAGATCAAAACGCACTTTGAATATGATGAAGCCTTCTTTGTGCAAGGGAAGCAAAACGAGCTTATTCAGGTCTTTTTAAACCTCATCGCCAACGCTCAAGACGCGCTCTTAAACAAAAGCAAAGCTAAGGGAAAATTCCCCATGGAGATCCGCATAACGCTCGCAAAAATGGAAAATAAGGCACGTGTGCTCATTATGGACAATGGCGAAGGGGTAAGTGAAGAGGCGCGGGAGCGGATTTTTGACCCCCATTACTCCACGCGCAAAGAGCGGGGCGGAATGGGGATCGGACTATCCCTAGTCAAGCGAATTTTAAATAAAGACTTTAATGCCTCCATCGCGCTCATAAATCCTGCGGAATGGACGGAGTTCGAACTTATATTCCCGCCCGCGGAATGTTAGGCGCGCGTCCCGGGCGAATCGTGAAGAATCGTAACTTTTTCTTTAAGGTCGCTAAAAATTGCACACGCACTCTCCACGCCTGAACCGGAAGCGCACGCAAACATCGTTGTCTCGCCCGCCAGAAGCCCTGCGGCGTAGATTCCCTCCTCGATGAGATTGCGCCCTTTAAGTGCGAGCGCACTCATGCCCTCTCTAGGCATTTTTGTGTGGGGAATCGGGGCAGCTTTAGTGCCTTTAATGGTGAAACCATGCGCGCCCGTAGCGATAATGACATACTTAGCCTCGTAGTTTTGAGACGCGCCCTTAAGCGTGAATGCACCCTTTTTCCCCAAAATCTCGACAATCTCATCGTGCGTAATCTTGGCATTGGAATAGTCTAAAAGCTGTTTTGAAAGCATCTCTAACGCGTCTTTTCCCGAGATTCCCTTGGGTAGAAACGGAACATTGTAAAGCTCGGCTTTCAAAAAATCAGACTTTTGATTGTCAATTACCAAAACCTCAAGCGATTCCCAGTTTTTCGCTCCCTTTGTGGAAGCAAGCGTAAGCGCCGCACTAAGCCCGGCAGGACCACCACCGACAATAACCACGTCATACATAAAAACTCCTTATAATTTTTGCGACGATTATAGGGCAAAAAACTTAAGGAAGGTTGTTACTCAAAAGAATCCATCGGGCAATTTTCCATCGCGACCTCGCCAAATATCTTGCAATACTCGCAATATAGGCAGCTCACGCTTCTTTTTGAGCAGACCACGGGAATGTTTCGTTTTTTTGCCTCGCCACGGAATTTCTTCATCGTATTATGATTGAGAAAATTAGTCAAAAGCACGAGACAATCGGTATTCTGAGGGATATTCTTGCGATTGATACTCTCTCTGCGACCATCCCAGTGGGTAATATCCCTACACCCTAAATTCTCTAACACCGCCTTAATGGGGGTAATCTCATCTCCTCCGACGACCAAAACTGACATTTCACTCCACCTCTTTTGTAAAAATAATAAGACCAAACTCTTAATTTGTCGCCTTAAGTATAGTAAAATCCGCTCCATTTGTCAATAATAGAAATTATTACTAAAATTATACAAAATGAAACCCTTTTGCATTGTCACTATTAACAAAATCTGCTACTATGATGCGAAAATTAAAGGGAGGTTACCGTGAGAGCAAAAAAAGAGAGCCTAGATACCATTTATGACCGTTTGCGACTCTCTATTCGCAAAAATGGTCTGAAAAATTCCAAGCAGCGTGAATTTATCCTCAAAATCCTCTATGAAAACGGCGGGCATTTGAGTCCTGAGGATATTCTTATGCTTGCCAAGGAGAATTACAAAGGTGCAAGTATCTCCTCGATCTATCGTATTTTGGGCTTTTTGGAGAAGGAAGGCTTCGTGCAGTCCATCGAAGTGGATAAAAGCGGCAAAAAATACGAAATCGCAGGCGGGACACACCATGACCACATCATCTGCGTGGATTGCGGCAAAATTATTGAGTTTTACAACGAAGAGATGGAGGAGCTTCAAGAGAAGATCGCCAAGCAGCATGGCGTGAAAATCGTCAGCCATGACATGCGAATCTTCGCTCTCTGCAAGGATTGCTCGAAATTACAAAACTCCTAAATTCATCGCTCTTTTACTTTTTACACCCAAACCTCGCCCCAAACTCGGGCGCGAGCCAAAATGCATGAAATAAAGACGCATAAAGTATCTGCGTGCATCCTTTTGAGTCATTCAAGCGGACATTCTAATAACAGCTCAGAATCGGGAGCGATTCCCCGAGTTTTAGGCGCAGTGGGGGAATCGCCCTCTCTAAAAAGTGTCACGGGTCTGTTTAAAGAAAAGAGCGTGCAGCGAGAAAGCATAGGAATCACCCCCTCATCTACGATCTGATAGAGATACGCTCCGACGCTTTTTAGCCTGTGGCGCTGTGTATTTGGCTTGAATACCATCTGATGCACGTGGTGGTAGTAGCGGATTTTGCCCTGCTGTGTTCTGATAGATAGCGAGCTTAACGCGCTCTCAAAGCCGCTCTCCTGCTCCTCATCTCCCTCTAGGATTCCCTTGCTAAATCGCCTGAGCGACGTGCTTTCAAGCTTCAACCACACAGCACCCTTGTGCTCAAAAATCCTTGCCTCGCCCTCTTTAATGCTCTTATGCACGCCCTCTTTGGGGGGTAACTTCACAAACGCACTATGGGCAAACCCTACGGGAATCGCACCAAAAAATAGCAACCAGAAGATCATTTTACGCATGGCACTTGCTTTAAATTTAGTTGAATCGGGCTATGATTCCCGCCTCTGTTTTGTCCATTATACAAAAACACACCCCACAAAAGAGAGCCCACATCAATATGAAGACGATCGCTATCATCGGGAAGCCAAATGTCGGCAAAAGCTCGCTATTCAATCGCCTTATCAAGGAGAGGCTCGCGATTACGTCCGATTTTTCAGGCACGACACGGGATATTAAGCGGCGCAGCATGGAGCTTCGCGGCGAAGAGGTGCAACTCTTAGACACGGGCGGAATCGAGCGCGAGGAATCGGAGCTCTTTGGCAAAGTGCGTGATTTTGCCCTAAATGCCGCGCAAGAGGCGGATTTGGTGCTCTATCTTGTCGATGGGAAAATGCCCCCACAAGATGATGATGTCGCGATTTTTAGGGATTTGCAACGCAAAAATAAGACACTATTTCTCATCGTCAATAAAATTGATAATGATAAAGAAAAAGAGCGGGACTGGGAGTTTTCGCATTTTGGCGCACAGGAGTTGGTTTTTATTTCTGTTTCGCATAATCGGGGAATCGCCCACCTCATCGAGCTTATGGCAAATGCTTTGGAGCTGCGAGAACAGGGCGTGAGTGAGGATATTGAAGAAGATTTTGATTCTTATATCGCCTCTTTAGATGAAAGCACGCCCGAGAATGATGAGCCTAGCGAAATTCGTGTGGGAATCATCGGCAAAGTTAATGTCGGAAAAAGCTCGCTACTAAACGCGCTCCTAGGAAACGAACGCTCCGTAGTCTCAAGCGTGGCGGGGACGACGATTGATCCCGTTGATGAGGAGATTGAGATTAACGGCAAGCGCGTGCTTTTTGTCGATACTGCGGGAATCCGCAGGCGAGGCAAGATTGAGGGAATCGAAAAATACGCATTAGCACGCACCAAAAGCGTGTTAGAGCGCGCTCATATCGCCCTTTTGGTGCTTGATTCCTCGAGTGATTTTGCGGATTTAGATGAGAAAATCGGCGGACTAGTCGATGAATTTTCTCTGGGCGTAATTGTGGTTTTTAACAAATGGGACATCAGGAAGTGCGAATTTAAGGCAATGGAAAAGGAGTTTAAACACCGCTTCAAATACCTAGATCACGCGCCACTTCTGACCATTTCAGCGCAAAATGGACGGCACATCAAGCAGCTCAAAGAGAAAATCCTCCAAGTATATGAAAATTTCTCGCGTCGGCTTCCCACGGCGATTCTCAACAAAACCATCAGCGAAGCTACCATGCGCCACCCGCTCCCAAGCGATCATGGGAAGCTTGTAAAAATCTACTACGCGACACAATACAGCGTGCGCCCGCCGCAGCTCTCACTCGTGATGAATCGCCCCAAATCACTCCATTTTAGCTACAAACGCTACATTGTGAATTTCTTGCGCGAGCATTTTGATTTTGAGGGCTCGCCTATCCTTGTGCGTGCGAGAAAAAGGGGTGAAAAATTGCAAGATGAACGCGAGGCACTGGGTGAAGAGGAGTTTTAGAGAAAAGACATTAATCCGCCTCGCCCCAAAATACGCGAAGTCAAATCTATTTGAACAGACGCGCAAAGGCGCAGGGAATCCCTGCTTATGCCTAAAATAGCGGCTCGTTCATCTCTTTAGGAATCGGTAAGCCCATAAGTTTTAGCACGCTTGGAGCGACGTTACTCAATGTGCCCTCATGGATTTTATCTACGCCTTTTGCGCTTACAAAGCACCAAACATCGCCCACTGTGTGGTTTGTGAGCATATTCCCCGCCTCATCGCGCATCTCCTCGCAATTCCCGTGATCGCTTGTGAGAATCACCGCGTAATCACGCGCGCGCGATTCCTCAAAAATGCGCCCAAGCTCACAATCCACCGCCTCAACCGCTTTAGTCGCTGCCTCAATATTCCCCGTGTGCCCGACCATATCGCCATTTGCAAAATTCACCACGATAAAATCAAACCCCTCGCGTATTCCCGCAATAACCGCCTCGCCCACCTCATGCGCGCTCATTTCAGGCTGCAGATCATACGTCGCCACGCTAGGACTTTTAACAAGCACACGACGCTCACCCTCCCAAGGTGTCTCGATTCCTCCGTTGAAAAAGAACGTAACATGCGCGTATTTCTCCGTCTCAGCGGTATGGAGCTGGCGAAGTCCCGCTTGTGAGATAATCTGCGCTAGCGTAGGCTCGACCTTCTCTTTGGGGAAAAGAATCGGGAAATCAAAAGAGTCATCATAGGGCGTCATGCAAAGCACCGGCAGGGGCACAAATTCACCACGCTCAAAGCCGCTAAACTCGCTCGCGCCAATACTTTTTGTAATCTCGCGCGCCCGATCGCTCCTAAAATTCGCAAAAATAAACCCCTCGCAATCGCCTGCCCCTGCGTAATTTCCAAAGCTCGCAGGCTTAATGAACTCATCGGTGATTCCCACCTTATACTGCGCATTTATATATTCAAGCGGCGTCAAATTCGTGCGCCCCTCCCCGCGGATTATGACGCGCCACGCCTGCTCTATGCGCTCCCAGCGCTGATCTCGATCCATCGCGTAATATCGCCCGCTAATAGTCGCGATATGGATATTTTCACTAATGATTCCCAGAATCTGCTCGACAAAATGTGGCGCGGAAGTCGGAGAAACATCGCGCCCATCGGTGATTAAATGGAGCGCGACTTTGAGCCCTAATCGTTCTAAAAGTGTCGCGATTCCCATAATGTGCTCAATGTGCGAATGCACGCCCCCATCGCTAATGAGTCCGGCTAGATGAATGAGTTTTTTATTCTTTATAAACTCACGCAAGCACGGATTTTGCACAAGCGAATCCTCTTTTAAAGCGCGCGAAATCTTGACTAAATCCTGATAAAGCACCTGCCCGCTTCCTAAACTCATATGCCCCACTTCGCTATTCCCCATCTGCCCCTCAGGCAATCCCACGCTCATGCCATGCGTTTTCAAAAGCGCGTGGGGAATATTTTTAAACAAAAAATCATAGGTGGGCTTTTTTGCAAGGAAAAAGGCGTTATGCGGGGAATCTGGCTTATGTCCAATGCCATCAGTGATGATTAAAACGGTCTTTTGCGCCATGTAAATAAGAATCCTTATTTAAGTTTTTGAGCGTTAAAATCCTAGCAAAGTTTTCATTCATTTTTCCCCTCTCTTACCCCCTAAAATAAGGACAAAACGCCTCATGCTCTACTATCTCTACACAAGCTTAGGAATCAACCTCTTTCAATACATCACTTTTCGCGCAGGCGTGGCGTTTTTCGTCGCATTTTGCCTCACACTCCTTTTAATGCCGCGATTTATTGAATGGACGCGAAAAAGGTGCGCTTCACAGCCCATTTCAGTATTCGCACCCAAGGCTCATCATAACAAAATAAACACCCCGACCATGGGCGGAATCATCTTTGTAAGCTCCACACTCATCGCCGCGCTTTTGTGCGCAAGATTGGGCAATGTATATGTAATCTGCGCACTTCTTACACTTGTTTTCTTCACACTCATCGGACTTAGAGATGATTTGGTCAAAGTGCTAAATCACAGCAACGCGGGGCTTAGCTCGCGTGCTAAAATGCTCTATTTAATCCTCGCAAGCACGGTGATTAGCCTCTTGCTCTACAAATTCGGGCTAAATAGCGAGCTCTACCTGCCCTTTTACAAGAATCCTATCGCAATGATGGGAATCCTAGCCCCGCTCTTTTGGATTGCTGTGTTTATCTCCACAAGCAACGCCGTGAATATTACCGATGGACTGGACGGATTAGCGACCGTGCCCTCGGTCTATGCGCTTGTTAGCCTCTCCGTGCTCGTCTATGTCACGGGGCACGCGGGGCTTAGCTCCTATCTTTTGCTACCAAAAATCAGCGAAAGCGGCGAGGTTGTCATTATCTCTTCCGCACTTGCAGGCTCGCTCATTGGGTTTTTGTGGTTTAATTGCCACCCTGCGCAGGTCTTCATGGGCGATAGTGGAAGCCTCTCAATCGGCGCATTCATCGCATATATGGCGATTATTTCAAAGAGTGAATTTCTGCTTTTTTTGATCGGCTCGATTTTTGTAGTCGAGACTATCTCGGTAATTTTGCAAATCGGAAGCTACAAAATGCGCGGCAAGCGGATCTTCCTCATGGCACCGATTCATCATCATTTCGAGGTCAAAGGACTAGCAGAGACCAAAATCATCGTGCGCTTCTGGATCATCGCGCTCATGAGTAACATCATCGCGCTCCTAAGCCTAAAAGTGCGATGATGAAAATCTCCCTCTTTGGCTATGGAAAGACCAATAAAGCCCTTGCAAAGCGGCTTGCACCGTGTGATATTTATGATGATTGTTTTAGCGAGGATTCCTCTGATGAGCTTGGGAATCGCCTCCTAAGTCCGCGCCATTTTAGCGCGCAAAATAGCGAACTTGAAGTCGCTACACCGGGGATTCCCCCAAATCACCCGCTTATTTTGCAAACCAAGAATCTCATCAGCGAATACGATATCTTCGCCGCTTCAATGCCCTTTAGCATTTGGGTTAGCGGCACAAACGGCAAAACCACGACCACGGAAATGCTCGCCCACCTGCTCGCTCCAAAGGGTGCGCAATGTGGCGGGAATATCGGCACACCGCTAGCAGAGCTAGATGAGCGCGCGAGCATGTGGATTCTTGAGACGAGCTCCTTCACGCTCCATTACACGCGCTTTGCCCGCCCTAATCTCTATCTCCTGCTTCCTTTGAGCGAGGATCATATCTCGTGGCATGGAAGCTATGAAGCCTACGTGGAAGCAAAATTAAAGCCGCTTAAGATGATGAGAGATAAGGAGATTGCAATCGTGCCAAAGCAATTTCTAAACACACCCGCTTCATGCGAACTCATCGGCTATGAGGATTCCCGTCATTTAGCGCAAATCATGGGAATCGCCGTGGAAAAAATCGCTTTCAAAGAGCCTTTTTTGCTCGATTCCCTGCTCGCACTTAGTGCTTATAAGATCCTCTATGGCGAGATTCCCTACGATTCTATCAAGGGCTTCCAAATCGGGGCACACAAGCTTTTTGAGTTTTTTGATTCGGCAAATCGATTGTGGGTTGATGATAGCAAAGCTACCAATGTCGATGCGAGTATCGCGGCTCTCAAACGCTATCAAAACATGGGAATCCGCATAATCCTCGGCGGCGATGATAAAGGTGCGGATCTTTCGCCACTTTTTGAAAGACTTAAAAATCTTCGAGCAAATGTCTATGCAATCGGAAGCAATGCCCAGAAAATCGCCACCTTTTGCGAGAAATCCAAAATCCCTTGCGAAATCTGCAACACCCTAAAAACCGCCGTGGAAAAAATCAAAACGGAGCTAAAGATAGGCGAAGTCGCGCTCCTCTCACCCGCAGCGGCAAGCTTGGATCAATTTAGCTCATACAAGGAGCGAGGCGAGCGATTCTGCGAATATGCGCGCTCTTAAGCGGGGTTTTAACGAGCTTCTGTATAATTGCGCTTCTTTTTGTCTGTTTTGGCTTGATAGCTCAGTCGGTAGAGCAGGGGACTGAAAATCCCCGTGTCGGTGGTTCGATTCCGCCTCAAGCCACCACTTCGCCTTTGCGCCTCTTCATCACTTTTTAATTGCTTATAAAAGTTGCTCTTTATCTTTTGTGAATAAAATTAATTATGTTGCCTGATTTTAACCGATTTGGAGTCCCTTTTGATAAGAAACGATTCTCAAAATCCTCGCTTTGAAGTGCAAGAAAACGGAGCGAATCGACGAGTTCTGCTCTATGGAAGCTGGGATTATGAGCTTCCCAAAGAGCTCATCGCGCGCTTTTTCGCACTTCTTGAAGAGAGGCGGCTCGCAGGGATTTCGCTTAAGCACGTCTCATCGCTTGATTATGCGGCGGCGGTGCTGCTTATAGAGTTTTGCGAGCGCGCCCATGCCATGCAAAAACCGTGCGAACTCAGCGAGATTCCCGAGAAACTCGCCCACATTCTCGCAAATGCCCATCAGAGCAGCCATCGCCACACCGATAAGCTCAAATCAACTTCCAAAACGTTCCGCTCGCTGCTGCACTCCTATGTTCATACGCTCGCGCTCTTTTGCAGCTTCGTTGGCGAGGTGCTTTCCGCGATTTTTTATCTATTCAAACACCCGCGCTTTTTTCGCTTCAAAGCCATGCTCTTTCACATCGAAGAATCGGGTGTTAGGGCGCTCCCCATCATCACTCTCACCACCTTTATCGTGGGAATCGTCATCGCCTATCAGAGCGCGCTTCAGCTTGAGCAATTCGGAGCCTCTTTAATCGTCGTGGAGATGACGGCGATGCTTACCCTGCGCGAATTAGCCCCCGTGATTGCCGCCATCGTCCTTGCCGGGCGCAATGCCTCATCATACACTGCACAAATCGGCGTCATGGGCATTACAGAGGAGCTGGAGGCGATGCAGACGATGAATTTTAATCCTCACATTTTCCTTGTGATTCCCAGAATCATCGCGCTCATCATCGCCATGCCCTTTGTCATTTTCCTCGCCAATCTCGCGGGAATCGCGGGCGAAATGCTGATTATCAACTCCTATTTGGGGATTAGCTACACGCAATATCTTGAGCGATTTTACGAAATGGTCGAGATTAGGCACTTTTGGGTGGGAATCATCAAAGCCCCCTTTTATGGCGCACTCATCGCACTCATCGGCTGTTTCCGCGGATTCCAAGTCACCAACAGCACGGAGAGCGTGGGTCGCTACACGACAATTAGCGTCGTGAATGCGCTCTTTTGGGTCATCGCGCTCAACGCCGCGTTCTCGGTCATTCTCACGGAGTTTAGCCTATGAGTTTGATTGAAGTGCGGGATCTTAGCACCCACTATGAGGGGCGGCTCATTCATGATCGCATTTCGCTGAATGTGAATGAGGGCGAGATTTATGGGATTTTGGGCGGGAGTGGGAGCGGCAAATCCACACTCATGCGCGCGATGATTTTGCTTAAAATCCCAAGCGGCGGAACCATTAAGATTGAGGGCACGGATATTTGGAAGCTCTCGCCTGAAGAGAGTGCGAAAATGCGCCTAAACTGGGGGATTCTCTTTCAATTTGGCGCGCTATTCTCCTCGCTAAACGTGCTAGAAAACGTCTCGCTTCTTTTGAAAGAGTATTCGCACTATCCGCCCGATGTGATTGAGAGTATCGCGATGATGTGGATTCACCGCGTGGGTCTCCCCAGCCACGCTGCACGGCTCTATCCCGGCGAGCTGAGCGGCGGAATGAAAAAGCGCGCAGCTTTGGCGAGGGCTTTGGTGCTTAGTCCGAATATTCTCTTTTTAGATGAACCCACAAGCGGGCTGGATCCGCGGAGTGCGGAGCGATTTGACCGCCTGATTTTAGAGCTTCGAGACACGCTCGGAATTACCGTCGTCATGGTAACGCACGACCTAGACACTGTCATGGACGCGATGGATCGATTTGTCATTTTGCATAAGCAAAAGGTGCTCATGGAAGGGACGCTTCAAGAGCTGCAATCACGAGATCTCCCCGAGCTTAGGGAGTTTTATTCGACGAATCGAGGAGGCAAATTATGGAAAACCGCCTAAACTACACGCTCATCGGGGGATTTTTCCTCGTTTGCACCGTGCTGATGGCGTTATTTATCTGGTGGATTGGGCACTACGGGGAGAGCAAGGAGGCGTATCGTCCCTATTATGTCCTCGCGCAGGAGCTTGATAGCGGAATAAAGCGGCGGACTCCCGTGCGATTCCGCGGGATTGTTGTAGGATTCGTGCAGGATTTTCGTTTCTCCAAAGAGCACCAAGACAGAGTGGAGATCGAGCTTTTAGTGCGAAAGGAAATCCCGATTCGGCGCGATTCCTACGCTGTGGTGGAATCGCAGGGTCTAAGCGGTCTTAGCTACATCGCCATTAAACAAAAGGGCACGCTCGCGCCGCTTTTTGCTCCAAATGAGCGCGCGGAACTCCCGCTTGGTGCGACGCTTCTTGAGCGCGTGAGTGGGGGTGCAGAGCAGCTGGCTCAGAGCACACAAAGTGCGCTTGAGCGATTTAACGGGCTTTTAAAAGAGGAGAATATTCAGAGAATCGACTCGATTCTCGCCTCTACCGATGAGCTTTTGGCGCATTTAGCCCGCGGTAGCGGCAGGCTTGAAGCTCTGCTACACACAAGCGAACTAATGGCGGAATCGGGCACGCGAGCATTCAAGGCTTTGGAACACACAGCCAAAGAACTTAGCGGAATTAGCGAGCTCAAAGATGAATTACGCCAAAAAATAAAATCGGGCGAATACGACCTGAAAAGCACGCTCATGCCACTTTTCAGGCAAAGCGAAGCACTGCTAGGCGAAATGAAGAGCGTAGTGAGCGAAAGTCAAGAGCTCATCGGCGAGCTCAAAGCCTCGCCCTATAATTTTTTGTTTGATGAAAAAATTTTGCCCAAAGGACCCGGAGAATGAAAAAGCTTCTACTTTTTGCGTGCGCGTGCGTATTTCTTAGCGGCTGTATCGGCAAAACAACGAGCGCGCCCACGTATCATGAACTAATGCTTCCTCTAAAAGAGGAACAATGTCTCTCTAATAAACGATTAGGAATCGCCACTCCTAGCGCACTTGGACGAGCCCAAAGAAGTGAAATTGCGTATATGAATCACGATGGCGTAGTGGGTTATTATCAATCGCACAAATGGGCGCAATCTCCTCATTTGATGTTACAAAAGCTCCTTGTAAAGGCGTTTTCTAACGCATGCCTTGAAGTGATTTTGCCCCCTTTTAGCGGCGTGAAAATGGACGCACTGTTACAAAGCAAACTTTTAGCCCTTGAAGTGCAACTTTTGGATAAAGAGGGTGTCGCTCATGTTGAGATGGCATTCACGCTAAGAGAGGGGCAAAAGGCGCATTCATGGGTGATTGCGCATAAAGAGCCGATTGAAAAGCTTGAGATTCCCGCAATTATGAACGCCTTAAATCGCGCTACAGAGGAAGTGATAATAGAGCTAAAAGCGCGTATACGTGAGGTTCTGGAAGCAAATTAGGAATCGCCCGTTACAACGAGCGCCTTTGCACACAAAAATTTTAATAAATATAAAAACTAAACTTTTTTGAGAAATATCAAAATTTCGGAGAAAATAGCCTACAAGCCCCGAATACACGGGGCTTAACTTGAGTGAATTAATTCACTCCTACAAGAATGCTGGAAGCCTTAATAATCGCATGCACCTCATCGCCCTTAGTTAGAGCAAGCTCGTGTTGCGCGTCCTTAGTGATGATCGCGACAATCGTGATTCCCGCCGATGTAGTGATAATCACTTCGCAATTCACCGCACCTTCTTTAATCTCGCGAACTTTGCCTGCGATTTGATTTCGTGCGCTTAGTTTGAGCCCCTTTGCCCCTTTGGCTACGAGCACGCTTTGCGCTTTGAAAATAAAGCTTACCTCCATGCCCACTGCGAGCGAAAGAGCCTGCACAGCGTCATTTGTAATGATTGCGACAAGCTTTTCACCCCCTTGAGTCATCGCGACTTTGCTATTGACCGCGCCCTTTTCCAGCTCGGTAATCTTGCCTACGATTTGATTTCTTGCGCTGATTTTCATTGATTGCTCCTTGAAGTTTGATTGCACTTTTTAAATGCTTGGGAGAACTCTATCCCAAAGCGTTATAAACTGTCAATTGATAACGATATGGTATAAATTTAGTATCGTATTTGAGGGGCTTTGGAAGATTGTGCGAATAACGAAAAAGCAAAAATCCTTTGCAAAATTTCAAAAATCTTGCAAAATTTGCGATTCCTAGAGCCAATAAAACCAAAAATCCTCGCAAAACTCTCTAAAGGCAAAGGGGGTATTTATTCAGAAGTATTCAGCTAAGTCTCTAGTCTCCCACAAAAGTCCGTTCAGTTTACCCCTCTAGAATTTATGGGAATCTAGGGGGGCAAAAACCAGATAAGCACAAACAGGAATCCTAGAACACAAAAGCGCATATTTTAGTGTAGATTCCCGCGATTTTGCTATTTCACCTCTAAGGAAATCTTAATGCGCTCTTTAGTTTCCGGATGGGTGCGGAATCGCCGAGGGCACGCAAGAGCTAGAGCACGACGGGCTTTTCATGGACTACAATTACAAATTCTAAAGCTTCTTCCACGCGCGCCTAATCTCGGCATGTGATTTACAATAGTCGCGTCAGTCTTGATTGTGGCGGCGTAAAAGCAACCCTCTTTGCGTCGCTTCTGCCGCCTCTAGCGTGAGTTTATTTTTTTGGCATGGCTTCGGCTTCTTGCAAAAGATCGAGTAGCATTTTCTGGTTGCAAGCAAGTTCCCATACTTCTTTCACATTGGAGTCATTGCGCACTTGTTTTGGATCACTTTTACCCAGCTCGCAAGCCTTGTTAAAATATTGGCTAGCTTTGCCTACGTCCTTATTCTTAAGAGCGTGGTTAGCAAAAATATAGCATGACATCAATTGTCCCAAGTCGCACGCCTTCTTAAAATAGCTCGCTCCCTTAGCGACATCTTTTGATACGCCCTTCCCATCGTTATATATCGTTCCAATAGATGCGCATGCCCCAGCATTTCCTTCATCACACGCTAGAGTGTAGAATTCTAAAGCTTTTTTATAGTCCTGTTGATCACCAAACCCGTAGTCATCATACATAACCCCAAGATAAAAGCAAGCTTCTCCGAAGAATCCACCATTCTCATTGCCCTTTCTGCATATTCTCCCAAAATAAAATTTCGCTTTTCCAAAATCTCGACTAAAGCCATTATTGCCGTTGAAATAATTCAGAGCCAATGCATAGCAAGACCTATTATCCCCATTTTTGCAATCGCTATCAATCTTTCTAGTGATGATATCGTCCCCAGCAAACACAAAAGCCCCCAGCAGCACCAAACCCAAAGTAATTTTTCTCATTTTTTCTCCTTTAAATAAATTTAAATCGTTATGCTGCCCCCCCCCCCGCTTAATAATTGATAAAATTAATTTTTTATTGTGTGGAAGCGAAGAGGATATGAGAGGGGTTAAAAAGGGGGAGGTGAGAGGTTTGAAAGCTAGGCGAGGATCACGCGATTTTTGCCCTCATTTTTTGCACGATAGAGCGCGTCATCCACTCGGTTTAAAAGCGTGTCAAAGTCCATATCCGCATGGAATTCGCCCACGCCAAAGCTGCACGTCACGCCAAAACGTTCATCAAAAGTGTGCGCCTCTATGTTTGAGCGCAGGCACTCGGCAATCTGCAACGCCTCCTCGCCTTTGCTGCTAGGAAGCCAGAGGATGAACTCCTCTCCGCCCCATCGACCTGCCACATCGCCCTTGCGGATCGTAGTTTCCGCCAAGTGCGCAAGCCCCTTGAGCACCTCATCGCCCATGCCATGCCCATAGGTATCATTGATACGCTTAAAATTGTCCACATCAAAGAGCACGAGCGAGAATCCGCCCCCTTTGCTCCTGTTAATCTCATCTCTGATGAGCTTCTCGAGATTCCTACGATTTGCAATCTGCGTCAGATGGTCATAGAGACTCAGATGTTCAAGTTTGCGGTTGTTTTCTAAAAGTTTGTCCTCATAAAATTGCGTCTCTTTTTTGTATCGTTTGTAACCGAAATAGAGCAAAAAGAACGCCGCGAACCAAAGCACGATTCCCAGAAATAGCGAGAATTTCTTGGTCGCAAATGCACGATCCATGTAATAATTAATGCTCCGATCCACAAGCAGGAATCCAACGCTCTCGCCGTGAATATCCTGCAACTCAGCCCCTTTGAAAATGACGTGATGATCGCCATTATCGGTCACTTTGTAGAGGTAATTATTTAAAAAGCTTTCCCATTCGCTGTTTGTAAAATTTTTACAACTTTTATAAAAAACGTAATCGCCCATTTCACAGGCATTTGATAGCTCATGCAGAGGATTACGATCCAAAAATGGCTTGAGCTTATCCTTGCGAAGCAAAATCGCGCTATCCACGCCCAAACTTTCCAGTAAGACGCGTGAAAATATCTCAAGCCCCAGACCGAATTCCACCACTCCAACCACGCTCAAGCCATCGTATATCGGGATTCCCACACGGTAGCCAAGCCCTTGCTCCCCAACCTCTATCGCACTCATGGGCTCGCCCGTTTGACTGATGTAGGCAATCAGCTCGCGCTCATGGGCAAAGTCGTCGTCCAAATCATCGAGATAATGCAGCCGCAAAAAGCTCTTATTATCGGGCGTATGGAAGTGCATCGTCTCCAGTTCGGGATCTTGCCCTTTGAGAATACTAAAAATCGGGAGTGAAGCACGTGCGAGGGCTTCTTTATTGCGCTGGCGCAAAGAAACAATAATCTCCTTGTGCGTATGAATATGCTCTCCAATCATACGATAAAGCTCATTGATACGCTTCAAAAGCTGCACGCTGCTCCACTCGATACGATCTTTGGACTCAAGGGCGATCGTGTCCACGACCAACGTATGATAGACGTGAAAGGAGTAGAAAAATATACAAACCAGAGCCGTGATAATGCTCATGGTAAAGGCGATGACCAGCTTGGTTGATTCTTGCGCGCTCCACCCCATTTAAGAGCTACTTCTTACGCTCGATATGTTCGATATTAAGCTTCACAAAGCGATAACCTATATAAATGACCGCGGGCCACATCACGATCCACACCAATGCGTGCGTATAATCCACCATCTAAAACTCCTTGCTATTGCTAATTTAAGCGAGGCGAATGCTTTTTATCGTGCCTCGCCCTTTGTTTGCCATCAATACAGATGGGAATCGTCCTTCATCTCCTCTTGCGTAATCTTTTTGCGATCCATCGCTCTCCACACATAGGCGATATATCCGAGCACAAAAGGCGTTACCAGCGAGACATAGCTCATCACGCTCAGTGTGTAGTGGCTTGATGAAGCGTTGACAATCGTAAGTGAGGAATTGATGTGCGTGAGCGAGGGATAAAACGCACTGTGATTAAGCCCGGTAATAAGAAATAGGCTCATACCCACAAGCACGCTCCCAACCCCAAAAGCAAAAATCCCGCGACGACTTTTTGTGAAAATACCGAAGTAGATTCCCGCCAAAACAGCGAGAATTCCCGCCACTAGCAAGATTGCTACATGCGGAAGCGCGAGAAGATTTTTGGCATATTTATAGGGCTCGATACTCACAATGCCGCTTGCATCGTAGCTCCAGCCCTCTTTAGTGAGAATCCAAAAGAGAAATCCGAGGAAAAAGGGCAAAAAATAGAGCGTGTTTCTGAGCACGATCCTGCGCGCTTTATTCATAATCGCGTGCTCGTCGATGTTATTGATAAAATAGAGCGCGCCTCCGATTCTTGACAAAAGCAAAAGGGCAATCCCCAAAAGGAAATTTTGAGGCACAAGAAGAGCCTCCAATCCGCGATAGGGCGTCTGCCACAGCGGGAAATTATTCTCACTCAACATAAACGCACTACCGCTGAAAAACGTGCTTACCGCCGCGCCAATGAGCACGCTCCCACCGATTCCGTTGATATACAAAAATATCTCATAGGTGCGCTGACCAAGGAAATTATCGGGCTTTTTGCGATACTCATAACTTACCGCCTGCACGATGAAACAAAACAAAATCGCCAGCCACACCCAATACGCCCCGCCGAAACTCGTCGCATAAAATAGCGGAAACGCCGCGAAGCACGCCCCACCAAACATCACAAGCGTCGTAAAGGTCAGCTCCCATTTGCGCCCCAGAGAGTTGATGATCGCGCTCTTTTTCAGCTCATCTTCGCCCAGCTCATAAAGCAGCGTCTGCCCGCCCTGCACGAACATCATAAAAACCAAAAGCCCGCCAAGCAAGCTTACAATGCACCACCAATAAACCTGCAACGCCTCAAGACTCCATGTCTCAAACATGCTTACCTCCTTGCCTGCCCCCTTCAAATCCTATGCGGATTTGTTGCAGCATAATTTTCACTTCAGCGACCAAAAGTGCAGTGAAAAGCACCGCAAAGAGCACAAACGAAATTTTGACATTCATGCTCGAGAGATTTGTAGCGGCGATTCCCACAGGCATGAGATCTTGAATCGCCCACGGCTGACGACCCACCTCAGCGACGATCCAGCCCGCTTCAGCAGCGATGTATCCAAGAGGAATCGAGAGCAAGCACAGCCATAGCCATAGCCTGAAACGCTCAATATCATTCGCCATGCTTAGGTAGAGCACGACCACAAATAGCACGACAAACCACGATCCAAGCGCGACCATGATGTGGAAGCTATAAAATGTGAGAGCCACAGGCGGGACGATATCTTCGGGCTTTTTGAGATGACCATAGCCGAAATTTTGCATGTTCTCTTTCAAAATTAGAAGCGATTCCTCCATCGCGCGGGAATCTTGAAGCCTCTTTGCCTCCTGATAATCCTTTAGTGCACTGACAGCCTTTTTACCGCTCTCCATACGCTCGCTCGCTCCAAGGATTCCCTGCTCTTTATCCCCATAGACGAGCTCATTCATTCCAGGGACAAAAGCGTCAAGACTGCGGTGCCCCAAAAGCGAAAGCGCGTAAGGAATCTCCATGTTGAAGAGGAAAGTCTCCTGATTATCGCCGATTTTTTTATTCGGATTGAGGATACCAAAAGCCACGATTCCCGCCTGATGTTCGCCTGCGTAGATTCCCTCCATGGCAGCGAGTTTCATGGGTTGCTTTTGCGCCACTTGATACGCACTCTCATCGCCACTAAATACCAAAAACAGCGAAGTTACAAGCCCAAAGCTTGCACCCACAATGAGGCTCTTTTTTGCCATGATGAAATCGCGATTTTTGAGAATAAACCACGCGCTCACGCCCATGACAAACAATCCGCCGATCACATATCCGCTAGCGACAGTGTGGAGGAATTTTGAAACCGCTACGGGCGAGAGTGCGACATCAAAGAAACTCGTCATCTCATTGCGCGCCGTATCAGGGTTGAAGCTCGTTCCGATGGGATATTGCATCCAGCCATTTGCCACGAGAATCCAAAACGCGCTCAAATTGCTACCCACCGCCACAAGCCACGTGGAGAGTAAATGAAAGCCCTTAGAGACCTTGTCCCAGCCAAAAAACATCACAGCAAAAAAGGTCGCCTCCAAGAAAAACGCCACAAGCCCCTCAACAGCGAGTGGTGCGCCAAATATATCGCCCACAAACCACGAATAATTCGCCCAGTTTGTGCCAAACTCAAACTCCATAATGATCCCCGTCGCCACGCCGATAGCGAAGTTGATCCCAAAGAGTGTCATCCAGAATCGGGTAATTTTCTTCCATTCCTCATTGCCGCTTTTGACGTAAATCGTCTCCATAATCGCAAGAATAAAAGAGAGTCCCAAGGTTAGGGGCACAAACAAAAAGTGATAGATCGCCGTCAGCGCAAACTGCGCCCGCGACCAATCCACGCTCGCTAGATCTTCCACGTTACCTCCCTTTGGTGAGATTTTTTAGAACAAATTCCGACTTCTCTTGCGCGCTCTCAAACATGCTTCCAAGCGTCGTGTCAAACACAAAACCCTTTAACACAACCAGCATAATGAAAAGCTTAATGGCGATGAGTTTCCAAAGTGTTTTGCCTACTTTTAGATTCCTAAACCCATCGCGATACATCTCATAAGCCCTGCGTAGCACGCACTTTCTCCTTTTGATGATTCCCGCTTAGAAGCGACAATACCGCGGATTTGGGCGCAAATTTACAAGAAGCCCCAATCGCTTACAGAGTATTATTAAAGCATAAAAACGACACAATCTTATGCTTTTAGCTTTTAAATTTACCAAAAAGTCAAAAATCGCGCAAAATCGCCGCTGTGCATTTTAGCATTTCGGCAAAATCTCACCCAATTTTCGCGGAAACATCGCGCTTTTATCCGCACTCACATTGATACAAAAGCTATTTTTCGTGTCGTTGCTGTGCGTGTGCCCGTGGATATTGAGCGTGCATTGTGCCTCTTCATATAGTGCCTCAAGAATGCGCTTACCCCGCTCGTAGCGTTTATTCTCGGGGTAGGAATCAAACACGGGAAAGTGGCTAAAGAGGATCCGCTCTTTGCCAAAATCCGCGACCAGCGCATGGACAAACAGAGCCTTGTAGAGCTCTTTGGGCGAGAATCGCTTATGCAATGCTCTAAGAATCGCATCGCCGTTTTTGGGTGTATCGATTTTGAAGTGGATTCCTTTAAGGAGCGCAAAACCCGCTGAATGCAGCTCTTTTAGATTATTGATGTCGTGATTCCCTAAAATCACGTGCTTCTTGCCATTTAGACGATGAATATATTTTTTGCCCCGCTTCCCAATCACATCGCCCAAATGCAGCACATGATCTTTGGGTAGAACCTTCTGATTCCAGCATTTCAACGCCCATTCAAAAGGGTCGATTCCCGCGATTTCCTGCTCGGCTAATTGAACGCGCAAAGGCTCTTTTTCGAGGATTTTCTCATGCCCAAAATGGGTATCGGAGATAAGAAAAGTATCCTCATTGAGCCACGCTTTATTCATCACGCACGCTCGCTTTTTGCAAGCGGCAGGAGAATCTCAAAAACCGCCCCCTCTTTTTCGTTGTGCACACTGATTTTGCCCTCCATATTATTCTCGATAATCATCTTGGCAATTGAGAGCCCGATTCCCGTACCTTTATCGCCTTTGGTCGAAAAATAGGGCTCAAAAATCGTCTTAAGCAAATCCTTTGGAATCCCGCCTCCATTATCCTCTATCCGCACGCACGCATAATCGCCTGCACGCTCGTCTGTTCGCGAGATTTTTACCTCGATTCTGCCCACAATATTTTCACCCCTAGCAATCCGAGACTCAATCGCATCGCGCGCGTTATTCATGATATTGAGCGCGACTTGTTTAAATTCGTTGGGATAGCCGTATGCCACGATACTTCCATCATCCTCTTGAGTAATCTGCACGGAGATTTCATTTTTGACAAACTGAGGCGCGAGAATCCCATACATCTCCGTGAGCGCCTCTTTGAGCGCGAAGGCTCGCTTATCTTTTGAGGGTAAGAAAAAGCTCCTAAAATCCGTAATCGTCTGACTCATAAACTCCACTTGCTTCATCGTATCCCCGACGAATCGCTCTACCTCCGCTTCGTCCAGCTCGTTATAAACAAAGCTCTCGCGCAAGCCCTGACACATCAGATAAATCGCATTGAGCGGCTGTTTCCACTGATGTGCGATCACGCCGATCATCTCGCCCATACTCGCGAGTTTGCTCTGCTGCACAAGCAGATTCTCTTGGATTCTCCGCTCTTCCTCGAGCTTCAGACGCTCGGTAATATCCCGCGCGGAGATGTAGAGCATTTTCTGCTCTTCAAAAAAGAAGCTCTGCACCGAGATTTCTACGGGAATCGTGCGGGAATTAGGCAGCAGGAATCGGCACTCAAATAGCGCGCCGTGCTCAAAAGGGAGCTTCCTGATCCTGCGCTCGATTTCTGCACGTTTTTCACACTCAAGAAGCGAGCCAAAGTCGCGATTCCTGAAATCACTAATGAGAAAATCAAACATCGCGTGCGCACTTGAATTCGCCTCGATGATGAGAATCTCCTGCCCGTCTTCGCTGAGTTTTGCGACGAAATTCCCCTCCCTAGCACTGTCAAAAAGCTGCTTATACCGTCGCTCGCTATGAAGCCGTCTGGAGATCTCATATCCCATCTGTTTCTCGAGCTGCTCGCTGAAAAACTCAAGCTGCTCTTTGCGCTCTTGTATCTCCCGGTGTGCGTGATATTCGCTTTCCAAATCGACAAAACAACCCAAGATTCCCGTAGGCTCGCCGAACACATCGGTCACAAGCGTCTTGTAGATGCGGACAAAACGCTCCTCTCCGTGGAGATTTTTAAGCAAAATATCATGAATTTGCAACTCCCCGCTGCGCAAAAGCTCCGCCTCATTCTCGCCAATCTCGCGCGCATTTTCCGCGCTCATCACATCGCTCGCCTTTTTCCCAAGCACCTCATCGCGGGTTTTGCTCAAAAACTTCAGAAACTGGACGTTGCAGTGCACATACGCGCCCTCCAAATCCTTATACATCAGCGGCACGGGCAGGCTCTCGATCATTTTGTCAATCGTATGCACCTGCGTGGCTAGATTCGCGCTGGCGTGCCCTCTGGAGGGTGCAAGGCGAAGGAATATAAGCAAACATGCAAACAAGATAAACAAAATCAACAGGAAAAAATCAAGCCGCTTTCGTGCGATTTCAAGCACTAGGAAGAATAAAAACAGCACAAGCGCGATAAAGAGCGAAATCTTGTGCTCGCGAAAATTCAACTTCCTCGCGGTGAGCTCTTTTTTTAAAATGACTCCTAACCAGATATTTGAGAATAGAAGTAACAATATTGAAAAATCATTCGTGTTAAACATAAGAAAACCTCTCTGCTTTAGAGCTTTGCGCCATAATACGGGGATCCTAGAGCATTGCGCTCGCCTAATTTAACTGGTGATCCAATCGCTTTCATGGGAGAAAAAGTTACTTTTTCAACGGAAATTCTACCTCTTTTTCTTAGTTTATAAAATGTAGCGAAACGATTTAAGCTCAATAAGGTAAAATTTCTTGTCTGCCACAAGAAGCGATCGCCACGTGGAGAGGCAACTCATCTTTTAAGAAAGGAACATTCCAATGAAGCTTACATCAACTCTACTTCTTTCTGTTGTGCTAGCCGTGAGTGCTTTTGCGCAGAAGACTTACACGATTAAATTCGCTCACGTTGTGGCTCCAGCCACTCCAAAGGGTAAAGCGGCTGATTTTTTCGCAAAGCGTCTTGAAGAGATCACAAATGGACAGATTAAGGTTCAGGTGTTTCCTAGCGCACAGCTCTATGATGATGACCGAGTATTTATGGCGATGAAAATGGGCAACGTCCAGATGGCAGCACCCAGCTTTTCAAAATTCACGCCACTTGCACCCGAATTTCAGCTCTTTGACATGCCTTTTATATTCCGTGATACCGAGCACCTCCATGCGGTTCTTGATGGAGAAGTGGGCGAGATTATCAAAAAAAAGATCGAAAAGAGGGGCTTTGTAGCACTTGATTACTGGGATGCGGGCTTTAAGCAGTTCTCCTCAAACAAAAAAGCTCTCATCGCTCCACAAGATGCAAAAGGACAGAAATTCCGTATCATGTCCTCAAAAGTGCTTGAGGAACAGACAAAGGTTATCGGCGGGAATCCGCAAGTCCTCCCTTTCTCCGAAGTCTATTCAGCCCTGCAACAAGGTGTCGTTGATGCGGCGGAGAATCCGCTCTCAAACTTCTATAACAGCAAGTTCCACGAAGTTCAAGCCTCGCTGACCATCTCTAATCATGGCTATCTTGGATATCTGGTCGTCGTGAGTGATAAATTTTGGAAATCCTTGAGCGCAGATTTGCAAGAGAAGATCAAACAGGCGATGAAAGAAGCGACAGAATTTGAACGCAAGGAAACGGCGGAAGATGAGGAGCGACTTCTCGCAAAAATCGAAGAATACGCAAAAAATACAGGCAAACTTAAAATCGAGAAGCTCTCACCTGAGCAAAAGGCTGAGTGGCAGAAGGTTATGGGGGCGATCTATCCTAAATTCTATGGAGTCGTCGGCAAAGATCTCATAGAAAAGACGATCGATACGAAGTAAAGGGATTCCCCGCTATATAAATTAAAGGTCTCAATTATGGGTAAAATTTTTTCTATTTTAGATCTTGGCATTGCGGCGATGAATCGAAATATCGCCGTTTTTGGTATCTGTGCCGGGGTTCTTTTGGCTTTTGTGAATGTGGTGCTGCGGTATCTTTTTAACACCAGCCTAGTGTGGGCAGGCGAAATGACGAACTATCTCTTTATTTGGTCGGCTCTTTTTGGTGCGGCGTATGGTTTTAAGAAGGGAATCCACATCGCCGTTACATTGCTCATCGAGCAATTCCCCTCCCCCATGGCAAAAGCTTTTCTCATCATCGCAAATGTCATCTCTTTTGTTTTTCTCATCTTTATCGTCTATTTTGGATTGCAATATGTCCTGCTTGTTAGGGAGATGGAATTTATCAGTGTCGATCTTGACATTCCGCAGTGGATTCCCATGGTGGCTCTACCTCTTGCCTTTTTGGGTGCGAGCTACCGAGCGGGAGAGAAGATCTATGAGCTCTCGCTGCACCCTGCTGATACGATTATTAAAAATGCGGCAGATGAGATTATCCACGATTCCGTGGTGAAAGAATAGTGAAGGATTAGGCGTGAGTATTACATTTCTGTTTGTCTCCCTGTTTGGACTGATATTAATTGGCGTGCCTGTCGCTGTCGCACTTGGCACGAGCACCGTGCTATCGATGTTGCTCTTTACCGAGCTGGATCCGATGTCGATCCCTCAGCTCATTTTTGATGGCATTAATAAATTCTCCTTGATGGCGATTCCTATGTTCATCCTCGCGGGGAATCTCCTGAGTAAAGGCAGCTCTGCGCAGCGCATTATTGACTTTGCAAAATCCATGGTCGGACATCTTCCCGGCGGACTTCCCATGAGTGCGATTTTTGCTTGTATTATCTTTGCCGCAGTCAGCGGAAGCTCGCCTGCAACCGTCGTGGCGATTGGCTCGATTATGTTTGTTGCAATTAAAGACGCGGGTTACCCCGCAAGCTACGCTGTGGGTGGGATTACAACAGCAGGTAGCTTGGGGATTCTCATTCCGCCCTCAATTGTCATGATTGTTTATGGAGTTACCGCAGAGGAATCCATCGGCAAACTCTTTATGGCAGGGGTGATTCCCGGATTTATGATTGGCATGATGATGATGTTGCAGACCTATCTCGGAGCAAAACGCCTTGGATTTAGCGCGACCACACCCGCGCCCTTTAAAGAGCGGTTGCATAAATTCGGCAAATCCTTTTGGGCATTGATGATTATTTTTGTCGTCATCGGGGGAATCTACGGCGGTATTTTTACCCCCACGGAAGCCGCCGCTGTGAGCGCAGTTTATGCGTTTTTCATCTCCTATTTTGTCTATAAAGATATAAAATTCAAAGATCTTTATAAAATCTTGCTTGATTCCGCTATGACCACATCAATGATCTTCTTTATCATCGCGAATGCCGTTGTTTTCGCCCATTTTTTAACAAGCGAGCAGATTCCCCAAACAATCGCTCAAGCCATCATCGACAACAACGTCGGCAAGATTGGATTCCTAGTGCTTGTAAATATTTTGCTCTTTGTCATGGGGCAATTTATGGAGCCCTCAAGCGTCGTTATGATTATGACGCCGCTACTTTTGCCCATCGCCACTCAGCTCGGAATCGACCCAATCCACTTTGGTATTATCATGATTGTGAATATGGAGCTTGGAATGATTACGCCCCCAGTCGGGCTCAATCTGTTCGTCGCGAGCGGACTTACGGGCATGAATCTCAAAGATGTCGTCATCGCATCGCTTCCTTGGACGCTCACGCTTTTTGCCGGATTGCTCCTAGTTACCTATATCCCCGCAATCTCCCTGTGGCTCCCCAGTATCGTGTTTGGCACTTCATATTAAGCTTCCCTCTTTAGGGGGCTTTTTTGAGTATCGCCTATTTTTTGGGCGATTCCCCGCTTGGGGTTTTTCACTATCTCAAGGAACACTTTTATTCATTTTGCTATTTCTTAGGAATCCTCGTCCCCTTAAACGCCACACCAAAAAGAGATGGTTTAAACGCGCTTTAAACCCCTCATAAAAGCTCCGATTCTTACACCTCCTCTCTGGCGGGAATCCGTCGCAAAGAGCATATTGCACCGTGCGCTTTTATCTCGTTTCCATACATTTTGGTTAGAATAATAAAAGTTTATACGCCAAAGCAAGGAGTGCATTGCATGGATATAAAAAACTTTAATCAGCTGGAAAAGGCGACGCAATTTAGCCAAAAGGAGGCAATGAAGCTCGGGCTGGCGATCCTTTTCGTCCTCTTTAGTGCCGCGCTTGCGTATATGAATTCCCTCCATATTACGGGTAACATCATGGTGCTCATCTTTGCCGCGATGGTGGGCGGCTACATGGCGATTAATATCGGTGCGAATGACGTAGCCAACAACGTCGGACCCGCGGTGGGCTCAAAAGCCCTCACGATGGGTGGGGCGATTCTTATTGCGGCAATTTGTGAAGCAAGTGGTGCGATCATCGCAGGCGGCGATGTAGTGGATACGATTCGCTCGGGAATTATCTCCAAAAGCATCCTTGAAAACAGAGACACTTTTGTTCTCATTATGCTCTCTGCGCTCATCTCAGGGGCGTTGTGGCTTCACCTTGCCACCGCAGTGGGCGCACCCGTATCGACGACGCATTCGATTGTAGGGGCGATCATGGGCGCGGGAATCGTCGCGGGAGGCGTGGGGGTCGTCAATTGGGTTGAGCTTGCACGGATTGCCTCAAGCTGGATTATCTCGCCGCTTCTTGGAGGCGTGGTCGCCGCGCTTTTCCTCTTTATCATCAAGCACGCCATCACCTATCAGCAAGACAAAATCGACGCCGCAAGACGGGTCGTGCCATGGCTACTTTTCATCATGAGCGGGACGTTTTCGCTCTACCTCATCACCAAAGGCTTAAGCCGTGTCATTCCCATGCCCCTCCCGGTAGGAATCCTCCTTAGCCTCATCATCGCACTCCTCGTCTTCGCCCTATCGCACCCACTTATCAAGAAAATCTCCGGAAGCATGCAAAACACCAAAGAGGAGATCAACCGTTTTTTCACGATTCCTCTGATTTTTGCCGCAGCACTCCTTAGCTTCGCACATGGAACCAACGATGTAGCCAACGCCATCGGACCGCTCGCAGCCATCAGCGAGGCACTGGGCGGGAATCTTGCAGGAAGCGAGGTTGCAGCGGGCGTGCCCCTGTGGATTATGATTATCGGCGGGGCGGGAATCTCCTTTGGACTCGCGCTCTATGGACCCAAACTCATTAAAGCCGTCGGGAGTGAGATTACCGATTTGGATCAGACTCGCGCCTTTTGTATCGCGATGTCCGCAGCCCTTACGGTTTTGATCGCATCAGGGCTCGGACTCCCCGTGAGCTCCACACACATCGCTGTTGGCGCGGTTTTTGGAGTAGGATTCCTGCGCGAGCACCTCAAAAAACGCTATTACGATATGGAGCAGCAAATCATCGAGGCACATCAAGGGGGAAGCGCGACGAAAGTCCAAGAGTTTCTAACCCGATTCCGCAAAGCCTCGGTGCGACAAAAGGGCATGCTCTTAAAAGGGTTAAAGCGCAAAGTCGCCCTCGGACAGCTCGAGCTGGATCTCCCCAAATTCAACAAAAAAGAGAAAAAACAGCTAAAAAAAGTCTACAAAGAGGAACTCGTCAAACGCTCCGCGCTTAATAAAATTGTCGCCACATGGGTCATTACCGTCCCTGCGGCGGCACTCCTAAGCGCCGGGGTCTTCGCCCTTTTGTTGCGCCTACTCCCAACCCCTCTCTAAGCACTCTTGTAGAGCCTTATAAAGTGCGCCATAATCGCCCTTTGCGATGAGCCCCTCTGCGCCGAGGCTCTTAATCTTATCCAACACGCCCTGATTGGACATAGAGCTATACACCCACACGGGAAGCCCCTCTAGGGATTGCTCGCCACGGATATGCAAAATCACCTGATAGCCATCGGCTCTAGGCATCTCTAAATCCGTGAGAATCGCGCCGATTCCGCTGTTTCCCTCCTTTTTAAGCGTCTCGATAAGCTCCAATCCATCACCAAAAAATCGCGCCCTAATCTTAAGGGAATCCAAAAACATTCGCAAAAGCTCGCGTGCGCTCGCGCTATCTTCAGCCACCCAGAGCTCTTTGTCGCACGCTAGGGGCGGATACGTTTCATCTTGTTCTTGCAGCAATGCACACTCCTCGAGCAGGCGCTCAAGATCAAGCACGAGCACACTCTCCTTGCGCCCGAAAATCTCCACCACAGCACTGTAAGTAAACGCCCCGCCCGCCTCTATCGTGCATTTTTGAAGCGAATCGATGGGGACATTGTAGATATTCTCGATCTCCAAAGCGGGAAATGCGAGGCTCTGCTTGTTGTATTCGCAAACAAGATAGACCCGCTCTTCCTCGCCACTTTGGGGCAGTGCAAGCCACTCTCTTAAGCCAAGCACGGGAATCGCCCGCCCTTGATACTCGATGAAGCCCGCGAGATAGCCCCTCGCCTCGCTGCAATGCAGGAGTTTGTAACGCCGAATATCCTCAAAAGAGAGAATTTTTGAGACATTAATTCCGTAATACCGCCCATCACCGAGCGTGAAAATAGCGAGCTGCATAATGTTACAAAGATGAGTTTTGGAGCGTTTATCTATGCGTTGCGCAAGCTCGGACATGTGACCCCCTTTAAGTTAATTTCTCCAGATAGCGGGAATCCCGGCGCATAAGCCGCAGCTACAAGTCGCCGCTTTTCTTGCGAGCGAGCCTATCTAAACCGCTTTGACAAATCCCGCACTTCGCACGAGTAAATGCGTCAGCACAAGGGCAAAAAGCGCAAGAATCGCGCCGATTAGACCGATATTAGAGAGCCCGAAAAAGAGACTGATATAGTGCCCCAAAAAGGCTCCCGTGCCGATTCCCACGTTGTAGAGAGAGGAGTAAATCGAGCTTCCCACATCGGTGCAATCAGAGGCAAAATCCAAAACTTTAGCCAGCATAGCAAGACTCAAAGCAGTGATTCCCACGCCCCAAAACAGTGCAAGAATCGCAACAGCTACGGGCGAAAAAAGCAAAAATTTCAGCAATGCCATTGAACAAATAATGAGCCCCACGCAAAGGTAAAAGAATTCGCGGGCAAATCGCGCAAAATAGCGACCAAACAGATAGGCACTCAAAAATCCCGCCGCGCCATAGAGGCTCAAAACAAGTGTCACATAAAAGGGCGAAAATCCGCCCAGCTGCACCATCATGGGCTCGATATAGCTGTATGCGATGAAGTGCGCCGTGATGATCGCCACAGTCAATGCATAGAGTAAAAGCAGGCTTTTGCGCCTAAGAAGCGAGGGGAGCGTGCTTAATGAACCGCTATTGACGCTCTCTAGGCGCGGCAGGCTCTTTGCGAGAATCGACATGACAACAAGGGCAAAAATCCCGATAAACAGGAAGCTCAAACGCCACCCGTAAGTATCGCCGACTACGCGTCCCAGCGGGATTCCTAGCACCATGGCAAGCACCGTGCCAAGGCTTAAAAGCCCAAGGGCGCGATTCTCCATTCCTTTGGGGGCGATTCTCACCGCAAGGGCTGCGGTAATCGACCAAAATATCGCATGGGAAAGGGCAATGGCAAGGCGACTTAGGAGCAAAATTTCAAAGCTTTGCGAAAGGAATGAGAGCAAGTGTCCCGCTACAAAAACGACAAAAAGCTCCAAAAGAAGCCGCTTACGCTCGAAATTACGGGTTAGAAGCATCAGCGGAAGCGAGAGCGTTGCCACAATCCACGCATAAACGGTCAGCATAATTCCTGTGTGCGTGGGCGAGAGCTCAAAGCTCGCTCCAATATCACTAAGCAACGCGATGGGAATAAACTCCGTGGTGTTGAATATGAATGCGCCAAAAGCAAGAGCAATCACTCCGAGCGAAGATGAGCGCGCAGGCATGCAAACCCTCTAAAGGTTCGGAAAATGCGGAGCCATCAAGAGAGTCCCCCGCGTCTTTTCATGTTGTCTTCAAGGCGATGGGCAAGAAGCGAGAGCGAAGAGGTAATGGCAAAATACATAATCGCCACGACAATCCACGTCTCAAAGGGCGAGAAGGTATTGGCGACCATTTCGCGCCCGACTTTGGTAAGATCCGTAACCGAAATCACGGACACAAGCGAGGAATCCTTAATAAGCGCAATCATCTCGCCCGTGAGCGATGGCAGGGAGCGTTTGAGTGCTTGAGGTATGATGATGAGCGTCATGGTCTGAAAATAGTTCATTCCAAGCGAGAGAGCCGCCTCTTGCTGCCCCTTATCAATCGACTGGATCGCCCCGCGAAGCACCTCAGCAATATACGCACCATAAAATATCGCAAGTGAAATCGCCCCGGCATAGAAGCTATCGATCTCAAAAATTGTCGCAATGATGAAATAGAAAATAAAAATCTGCACCAAAAGGGGCGTCCCGCGAATTACCTCGATGTAAACGGTTGCAATCGTGCGGAAGACTTGAATTTTAGAAATCTTCATAAGAGCAAGCAACGCCCCGATAAAAAAGGCAATTACCCCCGCAAGAAGCGACACTTTGATCGTCATCAAAAGCCCGCGCACCAAAGGTCCTGCGCGATATTCACTCTTTTTCGCGAGCACATCGCCTTCATAAATCATCTCGCCATCGGCATATTCAAGGCTATAACCGCTGACGTCCAGCTTCCTGCGCTCCCCATCACTCACAATCTCAATCTCGCGATCAGAGAGGATCTTTAGTTCCCCATTGAGGGGAGATTCCAGACTTAGCGCCTGCTGATAGGCAAAATACTTGGGAATCGTATTCCACTTCCAAATGTAATTAATGCTCGAGCCTGCAAGATACATAGAGTAGCCAAGCACGACGAAAAAGAGTGTGGCAAGCAAGTATCCAAGAGGCTTGTTTTCTAGGATGGAGTGGTGCTTTTTCATGTTATGTTACTGAATTTTCTCAAGCCATTTTGTCTCGACAAACCATCGATTATACAGCTCTTCATAGCTGCCATCGTGCTTAATCTGAGCGAGGAAGTGATTAAGCCAGTCCAAAAAGTCGGGGTCGCCCTTTTTAATCGCCCAGCCTAGCGGTTCATAAGTGAGGGGCTCCTGAATATGCACGATTCCCCCGGCACGCCCCTTTTGCGCCATGAAAGCGACGTTAAAGGGCAAGTCAAAAATAAAAATATCCGCTTTGCCATTAAGTAGCTCTTGAGCTGCGTCTGCTTCGGTATCATAGGTCTTTAGTTTTGCATTTTTAAAGAGTCTTTTTGCAGCAAATTCCGCCGAGACGCCGAATTTTGTCACAAGCGTATATTCGGGCTTATCAAGATCCTTGTAGCTCTTAATCCCCTTCTCAAGCCCCTTTCGCACGAGCAAAGACTGCCCCACAACGACATAAGGTTCGGCAAAATTCACCCGCAAATTGCGCTCTTGAGAGATTGTCATGCCCGAAATAATCAGATCGAATTTCTCCGTGATGAGCCCGGGAATCAGCCCATCCCACGAAGTTGGCACGAGTTTTAGCTTCACGCCCATTGCCTTTGCCATTTCGCGCGCGATATCCACATCAAAGCCGATGATATTACCCTTCTTGTCCTTCATCTCAAAGGGCAAATAGCCGGGCTCCAACCCGATTCTAAGCTCGCCGCGCTTGATGATTTCATTGAGAGTAGATTTCTGCCACAGTGTCATATCCGCGGCAAAGAGGGCACAAAATGAGAGCAGGATTCCCGCTAAAATCTTTTTCATGATGGTTAATCTCCTTGGTTACTGGATTCTATCAAACCACTTCGTATCGACAAACCATCGATGATGAAGCTCATCATACGTCCCATCGTGCTTAATTTGAGCGAGGAAGTGATTAAGCCAGTTGAGAAAATCGGGGTCGCCCTTTTTGAGCGCGATTCCAAGCGGTTCGTAAGTGATTGATTGGTCAAGATGGACGAGCATTCCTTTGCCTTTTTGCATCATGAAAGCTGCGTTGAAAGGATAATCATAAATAAACGCGTCCGCCTTGCCATTTAGCACCTCTTGCACCGCCTCAGCCTCCGTGTCATAGGTCTTAATGTTTGCGTTTTTCATCATGCGACGCGCGGTGAATTCTCCCGTAACACCGAGCTTGGTCACGATAGTGAATTCGGATTTGTCCAAGTCTTTGTAGCTTTTGACACGATTCTTGAGATCGGGTCGGAGGAGAAGCGTCTGTCCGATGGTAAAGTAAGGATTGGCAAAGGAGACTTTTAGGTTTCGCTCGGGGGTAATCGTCATCGCTGCGAGAATCAGATCCGCTTTGTCCGTCAAAAGCCCGGAAATAAGGCTATCAAAGCTCCCCTGCACAATGGTGAGCTTCACACCCATCGCTTTTGCCATTTCGCGCGCAATGTCAATATCAAAACCGATGACATTGCCCTTTTTGTCCTTCATTTCGAAAGGATAATAGCCCGGATCCGTGCTCACGCGAAGCTCGCCGCGCTTGATAATCGCATTGAGGGTCGATTTTTCCCACAACGCCATATCCGCCGCCCATGCCACTCCAAGGGCGAAGAGAAATCCTATCAAAACCTTTTTCATCTGCTCTCCTTTTGCTTGTTTAGTGCGTCAAAATCTCATTCAAAAATTTCTTTGCACGCTCGGTTTTGGGCTGCGCAAAAAACTGCTCGGGAATCGTATCCTCCATAATCACGCCATGATCCATAAACAAAATCCGATCACTCACTTCTTTGGCAAAGCCCATCTCATGCGTCACACAAACAAGTGTATAGTGCTCGCGCGCAAGCTGGCGCATGACATCAAGCACCTCGCCGATCATCTCGGGATCCAGCGCACTCGTGGGCTCATCAAAAAGCACCACTTTGGGCTTCATCGCCACGGTTCTCGCAATCGCTACGCGCTGCTTTTGCCCGCCTGAAAGCTCGTTAGGATAGCCATGCGCCTTGTGCTCGAGCTGCACTTTTTTTAGAATCTCCATGGAATTCTCATCTGCCTCACTTTTTGAAAGCCCCTTGACCCTAATCTGCGCAATTGAGATGTTTTCGAGAATCGTCAAGTGCGGAAACAGATTGAAATGCTGAAACACCATACCCACTTCGGAGCGGATTTTATTGATGTCCGTATCTTTGTCATAAAGCCGCTTGCCATCGATGATAATCTCGCCCTCATCAATCTCCTCAAGCGCGTTAATACACCGAATGAGCGTGGATTTACCACTCCCGCTTGGACCACAAATAACGACGATTTCGCCCTTACGCACGCTAAAATTGATATTATCCAGCGCGTGGAAATCGCCAAAATATTTATGAACCCCATTCATCTGCACAATTTTTTGACTCATAAAATTATCTTGTTTTATATTTTTAATGACAATCCGTCATTTTAACAGAGAAAATTTAAAGCAAAGTTTTACGCAGCAGCTCCGTGATATTAATCTCCCTGCCAAAAGACTGCTGATAGATAATGTAATTTGCAAGCACCTTGCTTCCATAATATCGCGATTCTTCGTAAGGAACCATCTCAAGGCTATACCATGGATCGAGCGCGCGCGATTTTTTAAAAAGTCTGCCCTGAGCAAGCATACGACGTGCGAAACCGGGACCACCGTTGTATGCGTAAGCGATAAAAAGTGGATGGGAAAATTCGCGCACAAGATCGCGCAGAAAAATCTCGGCATATTTGACATTGATTGAAGGGTCAAACATATCGGTAAGCGCGCGATTCTCGCCGAGTTTCTTCGCGATGGACTCGACATTAAAGGGCATGATTTGCATCATTCCAAGCGCGTAAGAGGAAGAGATCGCCGTGGGGATAAGATGGCTCTCCTGCTTTGCAATCGCATAAAGAAGGGCTTGCTTCTCCTCACTAAAAGGGGCGAAAATCTCCCTATACGGGCGAATGTAGAAGTGCTTTTGGAATTTCGATTCCCGCTGCATAAGGAGAGCCAAATGCGACTGCGTCTGTTGCGAATGCAAAGCGGGAGAGGCACTGCTGCTCTCTTTAGCAAGCGCGCCCCACACGAAAGGATCTTTGGTATCCCAGCTCGCCTCTTTGGGCATATCTTCGCTCGCCACCTCCCACACAATCTGAAAAGATGGGGCGATTCCCAACGTTTGCGTCGCATAAATCGAATAGATGCTCGGATAATTTGATTTAGCCACCTCCGCGAGAATCGCCAAATCCCCCGAAGCAAGATAGTGCCAAAAAAGCGCGCGGGTGATAAAAAACGGGTCTTGCGCATGATTCTTTGCGCGCACAAAATAGTTAACCGCATGCTCTTTTTGCCCGTGTGTAAGGGCATTTATCCCCAAATAAAAGAGTGTCTGGGAATCGGCGTTGGTAATATCAGAAGCTTTGGCGAGGGATTTTTGCAAAGCGGTAAAGGCGGGGTTCATAATAATCATTCGCAGCACATACCCCATCTTGTAGTTGCCCTGATTTGCGAGAATCTCAAGCTTTTTTACGGGAATCGCCCGATTAAAATGCGTGAGGCGATACCCCTGCCCCATGCCCTCAAAAACCGACGCAAAAAGTGCCGCATCTTGGGAATCGACAAGCTTAGCAAGCGGATCTTTCGCGCTTAAAATCTCCAGCTCTTCAGCTCGCTTGGGCGCGTCATTTTTGAGCTTTTTGGCAAGCCTCTTCAGCTCGCTTTTACCGAGCTTAGCCGCATCGCTTAGCTTCAGCCCATAGCCGATACACTCTGCCTCTTGCTTGAGCAGCTCCGCAAGCTCCATATTTTCGCAAATAGTGCGCCGCGAGAGAGTTTTATCGTCCGTCTTTTTAAAGTAGCGACTAAAGATTTTGGTGTTCATTTTATGAATTAGTTTGTATGCCTCATTCGCCTCGCTAGGGGTAATATCCTGATCTAAAAATTGCCAAATATAAAAATCGCGCGCGATTCCCGCGGGTTTGCTTTTGAGAAATGAGAGCGTAATCTCCTCGCCCAAAAGTAGGAGTGGAAATATCGCTAAAAGGAAAAATCTCATAATGAATGCGCTAGAGCAAAAAGAAGCTTCACAAAAAAGAGATCCAAAAACTCAAGCACGATAATCGCGATAAGTGGCGCCAAATCAACTCCACTAAAAGAGGTCGGAAAGGTGCGCCTCATCTGATAATAGAGCGGCTCGGTCAGGCGCGCAAGAATCTGCACAATCGGATTATAGGGATCGGGGCGCACCCAGCTGATGAGCGCTGCGATGATCACGATCCAAATGTAGAGCGTGATGAGCATGTGGAGGATCTGTGCGAATGCCTCAATAAGTGTTGAGAGTATCATTTTGCCTCCTTGAGTTTGATGACGTCGCTAAAGAAAAATCGAATATATTCGAAAAGCTCGCTTAATTCAGGACCATTCTCGCTGCCCGTAAGCAGGAATCGGAGCGATTTGAAAAAGTGCTTGCCTTTGAGATTGGAGCGGCTCATCGCCTCTTTTTTAAACGCTTCAAAATCTTTCAGTGCCTCGCTCCTCTCCTCAATCATCGCGCGCAAATGCGGATAGAGCGTGCGAATCGATTCCTCAAATTCGCCCGCAGGAATCTTAGGCGCAAAAAGCGCGCCAATCTTCTCTCTAAGTTCATTGAGCGTGCTTGATTCCTGCAAATAGAGCTTTGCAAGCGCGCCCACACTCGGGTCTTTGTGGTCAAGCAAAAACGCCAAATCCTGCTCGTTTAGGCGTTTAAAATGTTCGCGGTTTAGGAATCGGAGCTTATCAAGGTCAAATTTTGCCGGAGCTTTCGCGACATGGGTAATATCAAACCAAGCAATCGCCTCTTTGAGCGTGAAAACTTCACACGGCGTTTTATTCCCCATCAAAATGAGGTAATTTGCGATCGCTTGGGGCAAAAATCCCTCCTCTAAAAGCCACTGCACGCTTGAAGCACTATCGCGCTTGCTCATTTTTTTGCCCTCATCATTGAGCAAAATCGGCAGATGTGCATATTTTAGACGCTTTGTGTAGCCAATTCCCTGATGAATTAGCATCTGCTTGGGCGTGTTTGAGACGTGATCTTCACCACGCACGATAAAACTCACATCAGCAAGCATATCATCAATCGCGCAGGCGAAATTATACGTAGGAATCCCATCTTCACGCATAATCACGAAGCTATCAATTTCACTCGCGCTAAATTTCACCTCGCCCTTAATCTCATCAAAAAAACTCATATCCTCGCTCGCGCCTCTAAGGCGGATCACGGGGTGTGGATTGGTGGCTTTTTCAACCTCTGCCCACTCATCGTGATAGCGAAAAGGCTCTTTTTTGGTGAGCGATTCCTCGCGTTTTTGCTCCAAAAATTCCTTAGAACAATAGCAATAAAATGCCCTATTTTGCGCGATTAGATACCCTGCCATCTGCCTGTGGCGCGGGAAATTATCACTCTGGATCATAAACTCATCACACACGATTCCAAAGAGATTTAGAAGAGATAAAATCTCCTTATCCTTGCCCTCGATATTGCGCTCCCTGTCCGTATCTTCGATACGAAGCAGGAATCGCTCGTCTTGCTGTTTGGCGATAATGTAGTTAAAAATCGCGGCGCGGAGATTCCCCGTGTGCATATCTCCCGTCGGACTTGGTGCGAAACGAAGCATAAAAATCCTTAAAAATATAATGCTGAAAAACTAACGTTGATTGTAGCTCATCTTGGCTTTTTGCGCTTATAAAGGAGTGTGCCAAGCTCGATACTAAGCATGGCAATGATGATAAGCGTGCCACCTAGAATCTGCGCGATTCCTAGCGCTTCCCCGCCGACATAATAGCCAAAGATTCCCGCAGATAGGGGCTCAATCGTAAAAATCACGGCGACTTTCGCAGGCGTGGTAAAACGCTGCACATAAGTCTGCGTAAAATCCGCAAGCACCGTAGCAAAAACCGCGGTGATAATGAGGGCCTTTAAAAACGCATAGGACGCTTCGACAGGAATCGTGCGGGAATCAAAGCAGAGCGAAAGAAGCAAAGATATAATCGCTGCGGTGCAAAATTGCCCAAAAATGAGTGGAAAAATCTTGTGCTTAATCGAGAAAATCCCCGTAAATACGATGTGAGCAGCAAAAAATAGCGAAGAAACGAGTGTCAAAATCTCGCCACTTCCTAGAGCAATACCCCTGCCCTCCGTGCTAATAAGCCATAAACCAAAAGCCGAGGAAAACACACCGATGAGTGTAAAAATCGAGGCTCTCTCTTTGAAAAAAAGCCACATAAGAATCGGGACAAAAACCACATACATGCCGGTAATAAAGCCCACAATGGAGCTGGGTGCGTATTGTAGCCCAAAGGTTTGAAACATAAATCCCGAGCACAAAAGCACGCCAAGTTTAATGCCGGATCTCAAGGAATCTAAATCAAAAATAAGCTGTTTTAAAAGCATTCCGAGGATAAAAAACAGCGAGCTTGCAAGCAGGAATCGCCAAAACAAAAAGGCAAACACAGGGACTTCACGCGTCGCCTCCTGCACCATCAAAAAGGTAACACCCCAAATAGTCGCAACCACGATGAGTGAAAAATCCGCAAGCAACTCTCTGTATTTTTGTGTCATGCGATTCCTAGATAGATGTTGGTTAATCGATTCCCCGCCACGCTTAAGGCTCACGCCTTTAATGACATTCCAAAGCCACACCTTTAGCGAGCAGACTTTTGTAATGGATTGTAACGGAAATTTTTGAAGAGTTTTAAAAGTAATCACTAGCCCAAAAGGGCTAGTAGCGGGGTTACTTAATCACGCCGCAGATAAGTCGAGGACCGCCACCGCCAAGAGGCTTTGGAGTATCGTGGTGATTATCTCCGCCTACATGCACCATCAAAGAGTGCCCTTTGAGCTCATCAATGGACTTGATTTTAGGAGCAAGGACAGGGTAGGTCGCATTGCCATCTTTATCTGCAAAAAGGATAGGCAAATCGCCTTTGTGTCCTTTATCGTCCCATGGGAATGAGTGTCGTTTTGAATTGTTGGGATCCCAGTGTCCGCCCGCTTTCATGCCAAGACCTTTCTCAGTCGCGCCGCAATCGGGATTGACATGCACATGGAATCCGTGAGCACCGCTCTCGACACCCTTTAGATTAGGAAAAAAAGCCACACCGTAATTTGTCTCAATCACGACCACTTCACCCACTTTCATGTTGCCCTTTTCACCTAGTTGCTCCATAGGGATCACCAAGTGTCGGACTGACTTGGGGTTAAACTCTGCCTCATGCTCGTGAGCGAACAACAGACTTCCTAGCGCAAGACTAG
The DNA here is from genome assembly GCA_963540505.1 of uncultured Wolinella sp. Taxonomy (GTDB): domain Bacteria; phylum Campylobacterota; class Campylobacteria; order Campylobacterales; family Helicobacteraceae; genus Wolinella. Next base: position 62,259 of record CAUTMV010000001.1, on the reverse strand, counting down.
CAAGAATAATTTTCTTCATAGAAATCCTTTCGAATGATTTTAATTTGCAGGCGCAATTATATCTCAAAACGCAACCAAAACAACCCGCCCCACCGCGCGTAAAATCACAAAATCTAAAGCGATCGCGCCAGAAGTGCGTTAAGTCGCTTGGCAAATCCCGCTGTATCCTTAAGTGTGCCGCTCTCTAAAAGCCTTGCTTGATCAAGCAAAAGATGTGCATATTGCGCGATACGCTCATCATCTTGGCTCTCTAGAAGCTTTGTGAGAATCAGATGTTCTCCATTAAGCTCTAAAATGGGCTTAGAGGCAGGAATCTCGCCCATCGCACCACCCATTTGACGCATCATCTTAAGCATTGCAGAATTTGGATCATTCTCATCGGCGACCACGCACGCGGGGGAATCGACCAGCCGCTTTGAGAGGCGCACCTCTTTGATTTCATCGCCCAATGCCTCTTTGAACTTCGCAATCAAGGGCGCGAAACGCGCTTGCTCCTCTTCGCTCACCGCCTCATCTTCAAAATCCTTGTCCGCCTCCGCGCTATTAATCGCCCTTAGGGGAATCTCGCCGTATTTATCGATCATCGGCATGACAATCGTATCAATCTCCTCGCTAAAAAGCAGCACCTCGATTCCCCGCTTTTTATACTTCTCCAGGAGCGGAGAGCTCTCTAATAGCGCGCCCTGCTCACCCAAAAGATAATAGATTGCCTTTTGTCCCTCAATCATGCGCTCCTTATAGGTGCTCAGGGATATTTCCACTCCCTCGCTCTTTGTGGAGCTAAAGCGCATGAGCTCAAGCAGCTTTTCGCGGTTTTCAAAGTCGCTATACAACCCCTCTTTGAGCGCGCGCCCAAATTCTTTGAAAAATTCCAAATATTTCGCCTCATCTTTTGTGAGATTCTCAATCTCAGAGAGGATTTTTTTCGCTGAAGCGGATTTGATGTTTGCGAGGATTCTGTTTTGTTGCAAAATCTCACGACTGACGTTGAGAGGCAAATCTTCGCTATCGATGATCCCCTGCACGAAGCGCAAATAGCTAGGCAAAAGCTCCTTGTCATCATCGGTAATGAAAACGCGCTTCACATAGAGCTTCACACCCGAGCGGTAATCGACACGATAGAGGTCAAAAGGGGCTTTGGCAGGGAGATAAAAGAGCGTGCTATACTCCTGACTTCCTTCCACTTTGGTATGCACCCACGCGAGCGGATCGCTGGAATCGTGGCTCAAACTCTTGTAAAACTCGCGATAATCCTCATCTTTAAGCTCGCTTTTACTCATACGCCACAGTGCGCTTGCCTTATTGACCTGTTCGCTTTTTTCACTCGTTTTCTCGCCCTCTTTTTCGCTGAAATGCAAGAAAATAGGGAACGGAATATGATCGGAATATTTTTTAACAATACTCTGTATGCGCCAACGACTTGCAAATTCCGCTTCATCGCTTTTCAAAAACAGCTTAATCTCCGTGCCATGAGATTCCCGCACGCATTCGCTGATTTCATACTCGCCCTTACCCTCGCTAATCCACGCATACGCCTTGTCTTCACCCGCCTTTTTAGAGCTCACCACAATCTTATCTGCCACCATAAATGCCGAATAAAAGCCCACGCCAAACTGCCCGATAAGCTGGGAATCGCGCTTCCTATCGCCACTTAGTTTCGCCACGAAGCTCTTGGTGCCGCTCTTTGCAATCGTCCCCAAATGCTCGACCAAGTCGCTCTCATTCATGCCGATTCCCGTATCCGTGATGCTGAGCGTCTTCTTCTCTTCATCAAATGTAATATCGATTTTTGGCGTATATTGCAGATTTTTTAGCGTCTCGTCCGTGAGTGTGAGATATTGAAGCTTCTCAAGCGCGTCTGAAGCGTTTGAAATAAGCTCGCGCAGGAAAATCTCCTTATTTGAATAAAGCGAATGGATCATCAAATCCAGCAGCTGATTAACTTCAGTCTGAAAAGTATGCTTTGCCATATATTTGCTCCTTAAAATTTTTGGCAATTATAGCAGATGATTGACAAAAAGTGGTAAAGTTGATACATACAATATCAACTTATATGCTTCCATAATTGATAAGATTATCAAAACAGAGGGGAATCGCCGAGAGGAATCGCTTAGAAAAAATCACAATTCACGCCCTGCTAGGCGGGTTTTGTTTTTTAATTTAGCTGTGTTTTAAATTCTGTTGATACTTTTGCCGACTTTGCTATAATCCCGTAACATTCAGATGGCTGGCAAATCCCTTAAAATCACAAAACGCCCTATATTGCCTGTTTAATGGAGTTTTATATGTCAAATCTAAATAGAAACAGCACATTAACAAAAGCAAGAATAAAAAAGAATGATGAGTTTTATACCCAATACCATGACATTGAGAAAGAGATTCGGGCATATCTTGAATTTAATCCCGATGTATTCAAAAATAAAACCGTTTTATTGCCATGCGATGACCCGGAATGGAGCAACTTTACGAAATATTTTGCGCAAAATTTTGAAGCTTTTGGGTTAAAAAAGCTCATTAGCACCAGTTATGCCTTTGAGAGCAAAAAGGTGAAGATTCCCTACCAGCCTTCACTTTTTGAGACCACTTCCCCACAATTTAAACCAAGCACGAACAAAATAAAGGGCAAAATTTTCACCCTAGATCACGACACGAATAAAAATGGGAAAATTGATATTGAGGATTTGGAATGGAGATACCTCAAAGGCGATGGAGATTTTAGAGGTGATGAAGTGAAAAAGCTTCGTGATGAGGCAGATATTATTATCACTAATCCTCCATTTTCGCTATTTCGTGAATTTTTGGCTTGGATTATGGAGGCGAATAAAAAATTTACAATTATTGGCAATATGAATGCAATAACATATAAAGAAGTTTTCCCGCTCATTAAAAATAATGAAATATGGTTGGGCGCAACGGGAAATGGTAAAGATATGGTTTTTGGCATACCAGTAGGGGCTGAAGTTGATGAAAAAGATAGACAAAAAGCTGCACGATTAGGATATGTCGGGAATTACACTAGATTAGGAAATTCTTGCTGGTTTACCAACATAGAACACGGCAGACGACACAAGCCCTTACAACTAATGACTATGGCAGATAATATCAAATATAGCAAGCACAAAGAGATAAGAGGTGTCGGATACCAAAATATGATAACTATAATGCGATTGATGTCCCCTATACCGATGCGATTCCCAGTGATTATAATGGAGTGATGGGAGTGCCTATTTCATTTTTGGATAAATACTGTCCAGAGCAATTTGAAATTGTTACTTTTCGTAAAAGTGAAGATGGTAAAGACCTAGTGTTTACGAGAGAGAGAGAGAGAGATCAGCCTTGCTTTCGAATCCTTGTTCAACCTCGATCCCAGGAATGATCAAGAACGCAGAAGGAAAGATCAGTGGGAAAATTACCTACGCAAGAATCACTATCCAAAAAAAGCAGAGTCGATAGATTGCTTTTATCCTATTGCAACAAATTTAGCAAATGGATTGGTAAATGACTGCACGATACAAGGCAGAAAAACATACGTTAGACTTTTGATAAAAAGGAGAGGTGAAAAATGAAGGCAGAATTATATACTGAATGGACGGTTAAAGCCCTTTGCGATGGATTTGTCTATAACGAATTGGAAGGCAAAGGCTTATTTGGTTTATCGGGCAAATTAACCATTCAGCCTGAATACCAACGAAACTATATCTACGCTGATGGCAAACGAGATGTTGCTGTGATTGAATCGCTCCTGAAAGGCTATCCTTTGGGATTGATTTATTTTAATCAAATGGCGGAAGATAGATTCGAGGTATTAGATGGTCAGCAGCGCATTACCAGTATCGGACGTTTTTTGACGAAAAAATTTGCCATTATGGAAGAGGGCAAGCCACTCTACATCGATTCCCTACCAAAAGAGCAACAAGATAAAATTCGCAATACAAAAATGTTAATTTATATCTGCAACGGCACAGAAAAGGAAATTAAAGAATGGTTTAAGACGATTAATATCGCGGGGATTCCACTAAACGAGCAAGAGCTTTTAAATGCGGTTTATTCGGGTGAGTTTGTTACGCTTGCCAAAGCGGAATTCAGCAACAGCCAAAACGTTCATGTTCAAAAGTGGAGCGCGTATATTAATGGTGTGGCGAATCGACAAGATTTTCTTGCTAAAGCCTTAGGGTGGGTCAGCAAAGGCAATGTGAGCGATTATATGAGCCAACATCGCAATGATGACAATATCAATGAATTAAAAACATATTTCAACACGGTGATTGATTGGGTTTCAACGGTATTTACCGATGTGGAAAAGGAAATGCGCGGGCTCGAATGGGGACGACTGTATGAAACCTATAAAGATACCGCTTACAATCCGCAAGAAATCGCTACCAAAGTGAGAGAATTGTATTTAGATCCGTATGTGAAAAATCGCAAAGGCATATTTGAGTTTGTTTTGGGCGGTTTGGTCGATACAAAATTGCTTGATATTCGTGTATTTGATGAGGCAACCAAGAGGGCGATTTATAAACAACAAACGGATAACGCCGAAAAACAAAATGTTTCAAATTGCCCTTTATGTGCTATTAGCGATAATGCCAATAAATCTAAAATTTGGGCGTTCAAAGAGATGGAAGCCGATCATGTTGCTGCGTGGAGTAAAGGCGGAGCGACCGCGATTGAAAATTGCGAAATGCTTTGCACCACACACAATCGAGCGAAAGGGAATAAATAAAATTTTAGGCGGCTTCGGCGATTCCCCATTTTTCACAAACCGAGGAATCGCAAAAAGAGGCGGGAATCGCGGCGTAAAAGTAACTTACATACGCTCTTTTGCGCAGATTCCTAGGAGAGAGAGACCTTGAGAAAGCGAGAGTGCCACCATGCGACAAACCTGCAACAGAGCCGCTTCATTAGGTGTATCTAAAATTTTCTGCTCGTTGTAGAATTTATGAAACTCGCTGGCAAGATTCCTAAGATAGTCGGTAAGCTTCTGTAATGCCCGATTCTCAAAAGAATCTTCAAGCACTTGAGGTAGCTGAAGTGCTAAAAAAAGTAAATCAAATACCTTGGTATCTAAAATTTCTAGCGAAGCATTTTGGATCGCCTCGATACTCTTGTTTGTCTTAGAAAGCATCGTATGGATCCGTGCATGCGCGTAATTGATGTAAAAAATCGGGTTGCTCGCGTCCTCTTTTTTGAGCTCTTCTACATCAAATTCCAAATGCGTATCGGGCTTTTTACTGAGAAAAATAAAGCGAAGCGCGTCCGCACCAATCTCCTCAAGCACATCACGCATAAGGATAAAATTCCCCGCGCGCTTGCTCATTTTGTAGGGCTCGCCACCCTTTAGGAGCGTTACCATTTGCGAGAGCAAAATCTCCAGCCTACGGGAATCATGCCCCAAAAACTCTAGTGCCGCCTTGACCCTAGCGATATATCCGTGATGATCCGCGCCCCAAATATTGATGTAATGATCAAAGCCTCGCTCAAATTTCTCATCATGATAGATAATATCGCCCGCAAGATAGGTAGGCTCGCCATTCTCGCGCACAATGACGCGATCCTTCTCGTCGCCCTTTTGCGTGGAAGCAAGCCACATCGCACGTCTGGCTTCATAACATCCTCCGCTTGCTTTGAGTTTCTCCAGCGTCGCACTCCAGCGGTCATAGAGCGATTTTTCACTCATGTAGGAATCGATGGTAATGTTGCACTGATTGAGGTTAGAGCGGATCTCTTGAAGCATTAAATCTTTGCCAAAATGCGCTATCTGCGGGATAATCGCCTCATCTTTGAAAGCCTCTGCGCCAAAACGCTCCAGCGCAAGTGTCGCAATATCGATGATGTATTCGCCGCGATAATATTGCTCAGGGTAAGTAACGGGCAGATGAAGAAGCGTATCACGTGCAGCCAAATAGATGGAGAGTCCAAGCAGATGGATCTGATTCCCCGCGTCATTGACGTAATATTCCGTAGCGACTTCGTATCCGAGGTGTCGTCCAAGTCGCGCGAGGGAATCGCCCAGCACTGCACCGCGCGCATGTCCGATATGAAGCGGTCCTGTGGGATTTGCACTCACATATTCTAAAAGAATGCGCCCCTGCTTGCTCCCCTTGCCAAAATCCCTATCTAGCGTAAGTGCCAAAGCCGCCTGAGTGCCCAAAAAGCTCTTTTTTAGGCGCAAATTGATGTAGCCCCCGACACTCTGCACGCTCTCAAAAATCTCGATTCCCTTAAGCTTCTCTGCAAGCTCTTGTGCAATGAGTGCAGGATTTTTACGCAACTCCTTAGCCAAAGAGAAAGCGGCGGGAGTGGCATAATGACCATGGTTTTTATCCTTTGGCTTCTCCAAAACAATGGGGAATCCAAAAACCGTCTCGATAGTTTCCTTAACGCTGTGGTGCAATGGAAGACCTTACGCCTTGGTTGATTCCTGCGAAGCGTGAAGGGGGGCGTCGCTTTTGGGCGATTCCTCGATTTTCTCGCTTTTAACTACCTGCGCCTCGCTCTCATCGTCCTCTTTGATGGCTTTTTTGAAGTTCTTGATTCCCGAGCCAAGACCTTTGGCGAGATCGGGGATCTTCTTCGCGCCGAACAACAGCACGATAATCGCCAAAATAATCAGTAGCTCCGGCATACTAGGCATTCCCATGTTACTCTCCTTTGGGGGTTAGAAATTCGGGGATTTTACTCTCGCTTCACTGTTAGGATACTTATTTTTTATCGCCCCAGTGAGCTGCGAATAGATCTACGTCATAAAGCGTGCGTTTGGAGAGCGTAGAATAGGCGATGGAGAGGAGTTTGTGCTCGGATTCCTTAAAATCGCTATTGATAATAAGGTAGTCAAACTCCTTGATATGGCGCATTTCGTTATAAGCGTGGATCACGCGCCGATCGATCGTCTCCTCATCATCACTCCCACGCGCGATGAGACGCTCGCGCAGATCCTGCTGCGTCGGAGTGGTAATGAAAATCGACGTAGTGAGGATGGGATAGCTCTCCTTGATGTTGCGATGTCCTTGAATGTCAATATCAAAAACAACGAGCTTCCCGCTTTGGAGTGCCGATTCCACTGTGAGCTTTGAAGTGCCGTAATAATTCCCATGCACCTCCGCCCACTCCAAGAAGAGCCCCTGCTCGACCCCTTCTAAAAATTGCGACTTGGAGACAAAATGATAATGCACCCCCTCCACCTCGTCCGCTCTCGGCGCGCGTGTCGTCGTAGAGACGGAAAAATAGGCGCAAGGAATCTCCCTAAAAAGCGACTTGCACAGCGAGCTCTTCCCCGAGCCGCTGGGCCCAGAGAGGACGAGCACCGCCCCTTTATTCGCCTTCATCTATTTTTTATTCTTAGGGAAGGAGATGGAAACCGTAAGTTCTGCACCCTCAAGCAGCTCCTTAAGTGCAGGAATCGACAGTCCTTCAAGGCTCTTCAGTGCGTCATTTGCGGGAATCGACGCAGGCGCATCGGGAGCGGGTTCAAAAGGCAAATCTGCCTCCTCTTTTGCCTCCTCATTCATCTCTTCAATCGCCTCTTCATTCTCGGTCGCGTCCTCGTGCGCTCCCTCAAAATTCCCGTCCGCACCAGCCATCTCCTCGCTTATAGCCTCGCCGGACTCATCGGCAAAATCAAAATCCTCTTCCGCCTTTGCCGGTAGCTCTTCGCCCAAAGCCTCGCTCAACGCCTCTTCGGTCAGGGCTGCCAGCTCATCGCTGCTCTCAATCTTAATATCATCCACGCTTAGCTCCTCATTCGCCGGCATTGCAATCTCCTCATCTTCAAGCAGTTCCTTAACCTCCTGAAGATCATTCGCGTCCAAGATTCCCCCCTCTTCGTGAGCCATCTCGTTAGGCGCGCTTTCAGGCGCTTCCGTCTCGGCAAAATCCGCCTCCTCCGCCAAAGCCCCCGCACCCGACATCTCCTCCTGCAGTGTCTCTAACGTCTGATCTTTATCCAAGCCGGGAATATCATCTTCGAGAGCCAGATCACTCAAATCCGCACCGCTCATCAAATCATCTTGAGAATCCTCTGCTATATCCAAAGCACCGACAAGATCATCTTGCGCCTCTAAAGCGGGTGATTCCATCAGGGTGGGCTCTTTGGTTTCCTCCGTCTCGCTAAGTGCACCGAGGGGATCTTCAAGACTAAAGTCTGCTTCAGGCTGCATCTGCAAATCTCCAAGCTCAAAGCTCTCTTGCGCCTCTTCAGCCATCAAAGCGGCGGTTTCATCGCCTTCGCTTTGTGCATTCTGCACCATGTCATCTGCAAGATCGCTAGGGACGCTCTCCTCCGGCGCACCGGGTGTGCTCATCGCTTCCAAATCCTCTTGCATAGGCTCTTGTGCCTCTTTTATCTCTTGCATCTCTTCTATTCTTTGGGATTCTTGCCCTTGAAGTTCCTGCTCTTGGGGCTCTTGCAAGGGCGATTCCTCGGGTGCTTCAAATATCTCTTGCTGCGGCTGCAAAGGGCTCGCCTCTTCTTGAGTGGAGAAATCCGGATCAAATGGCTCGGGATTTAGGGTAGCAGGGCTTGGCTCCTCCTGTGATTGGGTAAGCACATCAGACAAAGGAGTCGCATTCTCTTCCAGTGTAAGAGCCCAATCATCGCTAATATCAGGAGTATTCGCAATCTCCAAATTAAACTCCTCCTTAGGATGGGCACTCTCCTGAGGCAACATATCTTCAGCCAAATTGAGCTTCTCTTCGCCAAAGCTTTCCTCTTCCTTAATGAGAGCGTGCTCCTCTTGCACCGCCTCCTCAGTAGGCTCGGAAGGCTCGCTCATATTGCCACTTTCATCACTTTTGGGGGAATCGGGCTGGAAAAACTCTTGCGCGCTCGCCTCAATCTCACTTTTAAACAGATCCACCAAATCCGTCGGCAAAAAGGGCTTTTGAACAAAGAGCGCAAACCCCGCGTCTCTCTCTCTATTCTTTGCATGAAGCAGCCCATACTTCGCCTGAGGCAGTTCCTCTTTCAGTCGCGCAAGCACGTCTCCCTCTTCCAAATTCTCATCATCAACAAAAACAAGATCAAAAGGCGCGCGCTCAAGTGCTTCCAGCGACTCGATCTCCGAGAGCTCGATTCCCGCTTTTTCGCTGCTTAGCTTAAAGAGCTTTCGCACGATGGGGTTTTTATTCACAAGGAGCAATTTCATAATTTTCCTCCCAAAAGGGATTTAGATAAGGGAAAAATGTCGCATTTAAGGGTAATATTATAACAATTAATCTCTACTTTGACAAGGAAGATAACATGTCATCTCCCGCTCGATTCCTCGTTTTTATTCTGATTTTGAGCCGCCTCCTCTATGGAGGCGAGGAGTTTTATCTCATGCCCGAAGAGCAAAAAAATGCATTAAATGCTTTGATTAATTTTATCGAAGAGAGTAAAGAAAGTTTAGACATTGCGATCTACGCTTTTACAAATAGGGAAATTGCAAAATCCATTAAAAAAATCGCTAAAAACGGGGTAAAGGTTCATATTATTTATGACGAACATCAAGCAGACCAGAAGAGCCATTCCACGATAGGGTATCTGGCAAAATACCAAAATATCGAGGTCTGCACGCTTCAGGGGAATCGGGCGAAAAACGGCAATTATCACGGCTTAATGCACATGAAAATGGCGGTTTCCGATCAGAAGAGAATCCTCCTTGGGTCGGCAAATTGGTCTAAAAATGCCTTTGAAAACAGCTATGAAACTTTATTGATTAGCCAAAATGTAGAGATGATTAAGAAAGCTAAACAATACTTAAATAAAATGAAACAACGCTGCCAGCCCTATTAAAATAGGATGGGGAGCGATTGCAGTGCGAGGGTGAATTCTCGCTTAAAATGAATAAAAATCGCGGGGAGAATCACGACAAAAACCGTGAGCGCGATGGCGATCTTCACGGGGAATCCGATCACAAGCAGGTTGAATTGCGGGTGCGCCTTGCCAATCATGCCAAAAATAATATCCGAGAGCAAAATGAGCGCCACAATAGGGAATGCCATCGTAAATCCGATGAGAAAGAGATTGGAAACCGCCTTAAAAAGGTAGGCACTAATGCTCGGCGCAAGGGCAAAACCCCCTAGGGGAATCTGGCGCAGCGATTCGGCGATGAAGAGAAAAAACGTATGGTGCATATCGGTAGCCAAAACAATCAGGAGGGCGAGAAGGGTCGTGAGCTGCCCGATAATCGGGCGTTGCGTCCCGGTGATGGGATCAAATGCACTCGCCATCGTAAGCCCCATCGCAAAAGAGATCATCTCGCCCCCAAAAGAGACCATGCCAAAGACGATTTGCAACATCACAGAGGCGATGAATCCCATCATAATCTCGCTCAAGCCTGCAAGGATGAACGCAAAAATCTCGACGGGTGGCTCTTGTGCGGGAATCGTGGGAAAAAATAGCCATGTGAGAAAAAAGATAAGCGCACCCTTGATACTTGTGGAGATGAGCTGATTCTCAAAAAAAGGAAAAAAAAACATCACACCCGTGAAGCGAAGCAAGAGGAGCAGAAAGCTCGTTACGCTCTCTTCGCTTAGTAATGAAATCAGCTCCATGGCAGCAGCCGCCTATCTTCTAGGCAGTATGTGCGCAAGCATCGCTTGGCGAGGTGCTCATCATGCGTAATGAGAAACAGCAGGGCATTTTCCCGCACCACATACTCAAAAAGTGCCTCCATCACGCCATTTGCGCTATCTTTGTCAAGATTCCCCGTGGGCTCATCAGCGAAGATAATTTTGGGCTTTTTTGTGAGGACGCGCGCGATGGAGAGACGCTGTTGCTGCCCGCCAGAGAGCGTGCTGATGTTTTGGTTGATGACCTGCTTGATTCCCAGATTCTCCAAAGTCGTATCATCAATCGCCTGATTTGAGAGAATCGAGGCTACTTCGAGATTTTCCTTGCCGCTAAATCCGCGGAAAAGATAATGGGACTGAAAGATGATCCCTATCTTTTCGCGGCGCAGTTTTAGAAGCTTATCTTGCGGGAGCGAATAGATCGAATCGCCAAAGAGTGTCACCTCGCCCTTTTTAGGCTTTAAAAGTGTAGAGAGTATGTGCAGGAGCGTGGATTTCCCGCTCCCGCTCGCGCCCATAACGGAGATGGATTCCCCGCCCTCTGCGCTGAAAGAGAGTTCAGAGAAGAGCTCACTCTCAAATGAGTGGGCTAAAAAATGAGCCTCAAGGAGCGGCATTAGCCTAGCTGCGCTGCGACTTCTTCAGCGAAATTGCACGCTTTTTTCTCGATTCCCTCGCCCAGCTCAAAGCGAATATAGCTTACCACTCTGATCGTGTCGCCAAGCTCTTTACTTTTAGCCTCTAAGACTTGGGCAATGGTCTTTTTATCGTCCATCACATAAAACTGCCCCAAGAGCGTCAAACGTTGATCAAGAATCGTGCTATCAGCGATGAATCGCTCCAGCTGACCGGGGATAATCTTATCCCAAATCGCCTCGGGTTTACCCTGTGCTTTGAGCTCCTCGCGGAATTTTTGCTCCTGTTCCTTTAGCACCTGCTCGCTTAGTTCGCCACGACTGATGTAGCTAGGAATCTTATGCAGAGGCTTTCCAAGTCGCTTCAGCTCCTCGTTGTCTTTCTCCAGCTCCGCAACCAGCGCGACCTTCTCCTTAGCGACAAACTCCGCATCAAGCTCAGTGTAGCTTAACACTTGTGGCTTCATTGCCGCTGCGTGCATGCAAAGATTCCTCGCAAGCTCGGCACACGCGACTTTTGAGGAATCCTTACCAAATTTTATCGCGATGAGCACACCCACGCGAGCATTTGAATGCACATAGCCATTGACGACACTATTTGCCTCAGCCTTAAGCGTATTCACACGACGCACGACAATATTTTCGCCGATTTTTGCGATGTTTTGTTGTAGATATTCACCAAAAGGCACACCCTCAACACTCGCGCCACTCAAGGCTTCAGTGCTGTCAATCGCATTATCAAATACAAGCTTTGAACTTTTTGCGACCAGCTCTTTAAACTGCTCATTTTTAGCGACAAAGTCTGTTTCGGAGTTAATCTCAAGAATCGAAGCTTTGGCAAAATCCGCTCCAACCTCTACGCTCACAACCCCCTCACTAGCAACTCTATCAGCCTTCTTCGCTGCTTTGCTTAGACCCTTTTCTCGGAGATATTCGACAGCTTTTTCAAGGTTACCATCAACCTCCACGAGAGCCTTTTTGCAATCCATCATGCCCGCATCGGTCATCTCGCGGAGCTGTTTTACAAGTTGCGCGCTAATTTCTGCCATCACTCCTCCTCCCCGCTAGAAAGCCCTTCTTCACCGCTCTCACTCATCGCCTCAGCAAGCACCTCTTGCCTCTCTTCTTCGCTCGCAGGAGCTGTCTCTTCTTCCTCGTTCGTTTCGCCATTATCGCCCGCTAATGCGCGTCCTTCGGTAATCGCCTCGGCAATCTCCTTGCAAAATAGCTGAATGGATCGGATCGCATCATCATTGCCGGGAATCGGGAAATCCACCATATCAGGATCGCAGTTCGTATCCAGCGGAGCGATGACGGGGATTCCCAGCCTTCTTGCTTCAGCCACGGCGATTTTCTCCTTAGCCGCGTCAATGACAAAAAGCATATCGGGGGATTTTTTCATGTGGCGCACGCCCCCGAGATATTTCTCGAGCTTCTCTTTTTTGCGCAAAAGCATAAGTTTCTCTTTTTTGGTGAGCAGATTAATCTGCCCGCTACTCTCCATCTCTTCGATGATTTCAAGCTTTCTAATGGATTTTCTAATAGTCGAGAAGTTTGTGAGCATACCACCTAGCCAGCGATAATTCACATAGGGCGCGTTAATACTCTCCGCATACTCTTTGAGCGTCTCGCTTGCCTGCTTTTTCGTGCCGACAAACATCACGACTTTGCCCTCTGCAGCTGCGTCACGAATGATGTTGTAGGTGTATCTGAAATATCGCAATGTCTTTTGCAAGTCGATGATGTGGATATTCTTCCGCACACCGAAAATATACTTCTTCATCTTCGGATTCCAGCGTCGCGTCTGATGTCCGAAGTGCACTCCGCACTCGAGTAGGTCTTTCATGGTTACCATGATGTGTCTCCTTGGTATGTTTTTAGGTTTTGCCTCCACGCCCTTTAGCGATATTCGCAACCTTACAAGAATTGGCGTGTGTGAGCTATTCTTTCTCCAAAATTCAGAAAAAGAGGAGCGATTTTACAAAAATGTGAATTAATTTTAGCTTTTTTGAAGCTCTTTAAGCGCGTCTAAAACCCTCTGTGCATGCCCGGGTGTTCGGACATTTTTCCATTCGCGCACGATTTCACCCTTTGGATTAATAATAAACGTTGAGCGAATAATTCCCTCACTCTCCTTGCCATAAAGCTTTTTCACTCCATACGCTCCAAAAGCACGCGCTACACGCGTATCCGGATCGCTTAGCAGCGTGATTTTAAGTCCGTTTTTTGCAACAAAATCGCAATGACTAAAGCTCTCATCGGGACTCACACCAAGAATCGTCGCGCCAAGTGCCTCAAAATCGGGTAACAAATCGCTAAAATCCCGCGCCTCTGTTGTGCAGCCGGGCGTAAAATCCTTGGGATAAAAATAGAGAATCACCCACGAACCTCTAAAATCGCGCAGGCAAATTTCTATATTGTCTTGATTCTCTAGGCAAAAATCCGTCATAATCTCCCTCCTAATTTTTTGCATAAATGTAGCACATTTTGGGAATCAGAGCAGAAATTCTACCCAATCGCACCTTGTCCACGCACAAGGGATATCAAACTCACACTTTAGGAGCAGGCGTGAAAAAATTATCAAACCTCGCAAAAAGCACCGTGCTTTTTCTCTCCATTATGCTTAGCGCAAATACGGCAAAAGCGATTGATGATGGCAAAATAGGCGACTTGGCGCAGCTCATGTCTCCTGCTTATGCTTTCGGAATGAGCGCGATGGAAGAGGATCACACGGGGAGCATACAGCTTGGCGCATTGATACTCTCTACACAGCTCGCTGTGGAGGGAATCAAAGCACTGGAGCTCGAAGAGAGACCCAATGGCAACGGCTGGAAGTCCTTCCCGAGCGGTCATGCCGCTGGTGCTTTCTCAGGTGCGATGTTTGTCCATAAAAGATACGGCTGGAAGCCCGCTATTGTCCCCTATGCGCTGAGTTTGGTTACGAGCTGGAGCAGGGTAAAAGTAAAAGCGCATTACGTGCATGATACGATTGCCGGCGCTGCCATAGTCGCGCTATTTACATGGGGAATCGTAGATAAATATCTTCCCGATGGGACAAATATAGAGGCTAATGCAAACGCAGATGGCGTTCGTATCGGCTTTAGGACGCGATTTTGACAAAACTTTACAACGCCTCTGCGCGTGCTTCTAATCCATGAGCGAGAATAAATCTTTAAGCAGGTAAAATCCGCAGACAGATTCCCGCAATCCTCCCGATAAAGGCTCCAAAATGGAAAAAACCGACTATCACTTTCACCTCAAAGACGCGCTCATCGGTCTGCAATTTCTCTTTGTCGCATTTGGTGCGCTGGTGCTTGTGCCCTTGCTCACGGGGCTAGATCCAAATGTCGCGCTATTTACCGCGGGAATCGGCACGCTCCTCTTTCAGCTCATCAACAAAGAGCGCGTCCCGCCCATTTTCCTCGCCTCCTCTTTTGCTTTCATCGCGCCGATCATCGCAGGCACGCAGCAGTGGGGAATCGCAAGCACGATGGGAGGGCTCGTCGCCACGGGGCTTTTTTACGTCATTTTGAGCTTTTTGGTGCGTTTTAAGGGCGATGAGTTTATCCATCATCTGCTCCCACCGATTGTCGTAGGGCCCGTAATTATGACCATCGGGCTAATCCTCTCGCCCACGGCGGTCAATATGGCGATGGGGCGCAGTGGCGATGGGGCGAGCGTGTTGGTCGCCGAAGAGATTGCAATCCCCATCGCACTTGTTTCATGCGCGGTTGCGATCCTCTCAACTCTTCTTGGTAAGGGGTTTTTGAAGCTTTTACCGATTCTTGCGGGAATCGGAGTGGGTTATGGGGTTGCACTTTTTTATGGTGCGGTCGATTTCACGCCGATTAAAGAAGCCAAATGGTTCGCACTTCCCGCATTTAGCGCGCCAAAATGGCAATGGGAGGCGATTATTTTCCTCTTCCCCATCGCCATCGCTCCAGCGGTGGAACACATCGGCGACATGCTCGCTATCAGCAACGTTACGGGGAAAAATTACCTCGAAAAGCCCGGGCTAAAAAGCACACTTCTGGGCGATGGGATCGCCACTTCTGCCGCCGCACTTTTAGGAGGACCGCCCAATACGACCTATTCGGAAGTTACGGGTGCGGTAACGCTAACCAAAGCCTATAATCCCGCCATCATGACATGGGCGGCGATTTTTGCCATCGGTGCGGCATTTGTCGGGAAAATCGGCGGATTCTTGCAGACGATTCCCACGCCTGTAATGGGAGGAATCCTGCTGATCCTCTTTGGCATCATCACCTCCGTGGGAATCGCCACCCTAGTGCGCACGCAGGTGGATTTCGGAAATTCACGCAATATGATTATCGTCTCACTAATCCTCATCAGCGCAATCGGCGGCATGAGCCTAAAACTCGGCGGTGTGAGCTTCAGCGGAATCGCCCTAGGAGCAATCGTGGGAATCGTGCTTAATCTAATCCTCCCTAAGGGGCGACACGATTTGATTTTATAGCTTCCAGCACATGGGCAATATACGCCCGTGTGTGTGCGTGGATCGCCTCGCTGATATGCAGATTAAGGCGCATGACCGAGAGTGGCACGTCCATATTTTGAAGTTTTACTTCATCTTTTTCTGTAACTAAAAGCGACGTGGCTTGATGTTTAATAAGCTCATTTTTTAGCGTCGATTCCTCAAAAAAGGCGTGATCTTCGTAGGTAATTTTCCCTACCACATTGGGGAGATATTGCTCCAGCCTCGAAGGATTGGCAATCGCGGTAACAAAAAGCATGCGCTCGGTCTTGTTTGTGATTTCAACCTCGCGCTTGTAATCGCTCCCCTCCTTTGCCAGAATATCCGCGCGCGCATAAAGGCAAGGACGCTCACGATACGCACCAGAGGGAATGCAGAGCGAAAAATGCGGCTCAAGAAGCGGACGCAGCACAATATTTAGCTTATTGTAAGGGAATCGAAAGCCATCGTCCAAAAAGATAATGCGCTTGCCAAGCTCTAGGGCTTTTTGGATCGCCTGAGCGCGATTTTCCGAAACAATCATCGTCGCTTCGGGCAATTTACGTGCAATAAGCTGCGCCTCATCTCCGCTACTCTGCGTGGGAGCAAGGATTTTGCCCTCGTGCGCCACGAGCAAAAGCCCTTTGCCTTTGCGCTTATACCCGCGCGAAATCACCGCGCAATCGCGCTCATACTCCTTCGCCAATTCAGTGAGAAAGGGCGTTTTCCCCGTGCCGCCCACGATGAGATTCCCCACGCTGATAATCGCTGCTTGAAAATACCTTTTGCGCGCAAAAACCCGCCGCGAAGTCGCAATGGCGCAATAGAGACAAGAGAATGGAAAAAGTGCGTATGCAAGGAGCTTCTGCCCTTTTGATGGACGATAAAAATACCGCTCGATAAAGCGCATTAAATGCGCCCTTTATCCACGAGCCTTAGCTGTTCGCAAACATAATAAACCTCATCATTGCTTAGTTTCGCATAGATGGGGAGCGAGAGCACCTGCTGAAAATTACGCAACGCATTGGGGAAGTTATTGACCTTAAGGCGATATTTGTTTTTGTAATAGCTTAGCAGATGGAGAGGAATATAGTGCAAATCCGTGTGGATTCCTCGTGCGATGAGCTCGCGAGCGAAACCGTCGCGATTCTTGTCAATTTTAACAATGTATGCGGAAAATGTATGCGACCCCACCCGCGCGGGAATCGAGAGGTGCTGGAGCGATTTTAACTCGCGGTCGTAGATTTTGGCAATCTCTTTGTGCCTTTTAATCGCGTCCTCTTGCTTGCGCAGCTGAATGAGCGCACACGCGGCACTAAGCTGCGAAAGGTCGTAGCGATTCCCGATGTCAAGCACGTCGTAGAGATACTCCGGACGCTCGCCCCCGGCACGCTCATGCACAAGCGCATGATAGCGGAGTAAAAACGCCTTTTTGGCGAGCTCGTCATTATTAGTGACCATCATGCCCGCATTAGCGATATTGTGGAGTCGCTCAGGAAAGAAGCTAAAAATACTTGCATCAGCCTTTAATGAGCCAACCTTTTTGCTCTTATGCGTGAGTCCCATCGCCTCCGTGGCGTCTTCGATAATTTTGATTTTATATTTCTTGCCCAGCTCATAGAACCGATCCACATCAGCCAGTGCTCCCCCGATGTGACTGACGATAATTCCTCGAAGCTTTTTAGAATCGTTTTTTTCCAAAATCTTCTCACACTGCTCGGGCAACATATTGAAGTGATCTTCGCTCACATCGACAAAAATCGGCTCCGCATCAAAATAGCGAATCGCCTCGGGGATAAAAGGGTGGCAATTCACCGAACAGATAACCTTATCGCCGCGCTTAAGATCCAACGCGCACAGACAGAGGTGCATCGCAGACGCGCCATTGCTCGCACTTATCGCATGCTTCACTCCGATATAGGAACGAAACTCCTCCTCTAGGCGCGCCACCCTGCTCTCTTCTGCGTGCATGGGCGTTTGGTGCATGAGGACTTGAGTTACCTCCTCCACTTCGGCTTCGTTGATGTTTGGGAGGAAAAATGGGACGTTTTGCATGGAGTATCCTTAAAATTAAACTTCCGATTTAAATTTCGACTGAAGCAAGCGGAGGCATTTCACGCTTGAATTGACTTTTTAAAACCCTCTGTACTACCGTATCAACAAGCTTTGGGGCGTATCCTTTTGCAAGCAGCTCTTCTACGCTCAGGCGATTTTCCATGTGTTCTATCAATACTTTATCAATCTCATTATAGCCAAAACCAAGCTCATTCTCATCGCTTTGACCCTCAAAAAAATCAGCACTCGGTGGCTTTTCTATAACCTCTTTGGGGATTTTCAGGAATCGAGCCAGCTCAAACACCTCGCTTTTGTAGAGATTCCCTAAAGGATTAAGCGCATACGCCATATCGCCATAAATCGTCCCATAACCAAGCGCGAGCTCGCTTTTATTGCTCGTGCCAATCACAAGCCGCTCCTCATCTAGAGCCACATCATAGAGGATAATCATGCGAAATCTCGCGCAGGCATTGCCTAGACGCAGGCGATTCTCAGGCGAGGGGTCAAAGAGCGAATTTTCCCTCGCAAAAACCTCCTGCAATGCGCCGATAGATCGCACTTCACAGGGAATCTCAAAGAGTTTGGAGAGTAAAAGCGCATGGACTAAACCCTCCTTTGAAGAGTTAGGCGAGGGCAGATAAAGCGTGCGGAGATTCGCACCCAAAGCCTCTTTAGCCAGCACCGCGACGACGCAAGAATCAAGCCCGCCGCTAAGCCCGAGAATCGCCTTTTGAAATCCGCGCGCAGAAACCTCCAAAGAGATAAATTCGATGAGTTTGGAGCTAATTTTAGAGAAATTCAAATCCCTCACGAAGCAACCCTTGCTAAGATGTGGCAGATCTTTTATCCAAAGAAAAGATTTCGCAACTACGGATAAAATTAGATAATATTACGAGAATTTTATCCCAAAAAATGAGGGAATCGCGTGGATTTTAGCGATAAGATTAAGAGATAGGATTTAAAAATCGTGCAAAACGGTATATACAGATGAAGCCAACAATCGCGCAGGACGTGGCAATCTACTATTCAGAGCCGCTGCTTGATACTAAAGAGGCGGAGAATATATGCGAGACTTTAATCGCGACCACGGCGACGTTTAAGAGTATCAATATACAGGCGGTGCTTTTCTCGCTTGAGAAGACTAAGGAGTTTGAGGAGCAGGCGATTCTCATCATCGCAAAGACGCTCCTCGCGCTCCACAACAAGCTTGGAATGTTTATCGCCTTTTGCGGGTATGACAATGCGCAATTTATCGAGCTGAAGAAGATTTTGCCTGATAAGAGCGTCCCGCTGTTTAAGCAAGTCGAAATGGCGATGCTCTTTTGGGGGATCAAGATTCCCCGCACCACGCAGCCTATCGTCCTGTTTGACCGCGATGATATGGTGCAGGCGTTTGTCTCTCAGGAGCTCTCTTCTAAGGGCTTTGTCGTCCATACTGCGCTCAACGAGCAGGATTTTCAGAACAAACGCAGCGAACTTGGGAATAACGCCATCTACATTTACGACATCTATTTTGATGTGGTGGGGAATTTTATCCCCATTACCGTAACTAAGGGAATCGTAATCTACAAGCTTTATGATTCCCTTGATGAGAAAATCTCTACCCATTTTAACGGCACTTCCCACGCCCAGCGCATAAGTGAGGGCTATAAAGTCTTTGCGTTTGATGCGAGCGAGGTGCGGAATATGAATCTTAAGGCGATTGATTTCTTCGTCTCCATCGCGCTTAATGGCATGAAGCATGAGGTTTTTATCGCGATTTTTGGTATGCACAAGGAGCTCATCGCCCTTGATGTCTCGCAGAAAATGGCGCGCAGCGGGATTAAATTCTTTGAGAGCCAAGAGGCGTTGGTTTATGATTCCTACGTCGCGTGGCTCGTGCGCACCACGGAATCCAAGCGCCAAACGGGTCTGACTAAAAAGCTCATTTCAAAGCTTCCGATTTTTATTGACGCCTCGCTTGAGACGCTCACCTCGCTCACGGGAGGCAAGGCGCAAAAGCAATCCCACAAAATCACGCAAGCAAACATCAAAGAGAGTCGCGATCTTTTGGGTGCGGTCATCGCTTTTGAAGGTGATATTTCGGGCACGCTGGCTTTGGCGTTTCATCGCTCTATTGCTCAAGAAGCGGGCGAGATGATGCTAGGAGAGCGCGAATTTTCAACAAAAGAGCTTCTTGATGTGATTTCAGAATTTGCCAACATCATCGCTGGACGGAGCAAGGCTCTCCTCTCTGAAGATGGCACGACAATCTCCATCTCGCTCCCGGAGACGTGCAGAAACTTTAGCGAGCTCATGGAGATTTTGGGGAATCGACAAGGAGTGCAGATTGATCTTTTGCTTAACGGCAAATCCCTCTATCTCTTCTTGACCCACTAGGCGCGCTTCCTAGATCTATTACACTTCCCTGCAAATCCCACGCTAATTGCCCGCGCGATGGGAATCCGAAAGCTGCGACACAAATGGAACAAAATATGCTTTAGCGTAATTGATACATTTCCAAGGAGGGCGAGATGATTGATAATGTTGGAAGTTCTTCTACACTTGCATTTTTGCAGCGACACACTCAAGCGGCGCAAAAGGTCGCAGAGACGCACGCACCTACACCAACTCTGGCGGAGATTCCTTTAGACAGGGCGGAATTTGACACAAGGCGGCTTGAGATTGAGGCATTTACGCGGGGAGTCAAAGGAGCGAATGAATACATCGGCGCGCTTCAGAGTGCTGATGTTACGCTTAAGAAAATGTCTAAAAGTGAAAACGCGGAGGAGATTGGCGCGCTGGCGAACACAAGCTCTTTCATGGGCAAAAAGCTTTTTGATAGGGAACTTGTTAATGAGATCGGGAGCGAACGATTCTCGCTTACGCTACGCAATCCTGCGCCCTTTGGCGAGGAAGCAAAAGAGTATATCACGCAAAAACGCGAGGAGATTTCGGGACTGCTGAATAAAGTAAGTAGCGCGATTTCCAATAGCAATCACGTGGAGAATCCGAACAACTACAACTTCGAAGAGTTTGACGCAAATGCTTTTATGAGGCTTTTTTGAGGAATCTTTAAAAGGCTTTTTCTCTACACAAAAGTTACGCGTGATTCTTGCACGGCAATACCTGTGAGGATTCCCGCGGGGAATCAGAATCGGTGGTAGGGAATCGAACAGGCAAAGATCTTTGTGTGGGAGAGCATGCGGAATCACGCTTAGTCCGCAGAAACTGCGAGTTCTTTTTGAAAATACCCCTTTGCTTCGGGCGTCTCAATCATCATCTGCAATATCCACCGTCCGGGTTTGGGGAAATAGATCACAGGCGTGACATAATGCCCTGCCTCGCGCTCAAAAGCTTCCCCCAGCTCAATATCCTCGTGTGCGGTGTGTGGGCGTGTGAGTCTAAGCGTGATTTTTGCACCCGTGATTCCCATGGAATCGCCCTTGTGGAGCAATCTAAACTCCAGTCCCTCTCTCAACTCCATCGCGACCTTGCGGTTAAATGCGGGAATCTCATAGAGTGACCAAAAATGCTTCTGCGCCTTTTGAATTTCATTAATATTGCTATCTACCTGCTGATAGTGGCTCATGTAGGAGTTATCAAGCTCTATAGGATTCCTAAGCGCAACCACAATCGTCCAAATAATCATCGCCACGACGCTCATCGTGATTAAGACGATTCCCATGGGCCAAAAATTCCGCTGCCTCATGCCCGTCTCCTTAGCATGCGAAATAGGAATAAAAGCAGAAGCGAAAATGTCATAAAATAGAGCAACATACGCACAAATGTGCGCGTCCCTCGATCTTCGGGAGCAAATGTGTGCTCGAGCTTCACTCCCGCGCTAAGCGCGATGGAATCGGCAATCTGGACATATCCGTTCAGCAAAACAGCGGAGATTCTCGGAGGGTCAAGCTCTTCATCTTTTCTGGGGAGGAGCGGGACAATGTAATTCCAATAGACATCTTTTTTGTCAAACATCGTTTCGGCTTCTTTGCTGGCGATGATGTCGATTTTCTTCTCATTTTTGGTAAAAAACAGCAAAATATAAGGACGCCTGAAGCCCTTAATCAACTCCTCTTCTTGAGCTTTCACATCATACTCTTGAAGCTTTTCATACGCGGCAATATAGAGTGATACGCCCGTTTTCTCTCGTAATTCATTGGCAAGAAGATGGACAAAAGCTTCAGTCTTTGGAACGAGCTGTGCATGGGGATTATAGACGTAAGGTGATGAGAATCCCCATGCAAAAAGGGGAAGCAAAAACAGAGTCAAAGCGCGGAGGAATCGACCCCGTACGCTTTGGAATCTCTGAAAATCATTATCCGACAAAGGCGAGCATCCCGGGAATAAACGCAACGACAATCGAAACGATTGCCACAAGGACATGCACAATAAATAAGGTTTTCTCAAGTCCGCTATATTTCATCTTCGCCTCCTTATTTGCTCAACTGATAGAGCTTGACATTGCCCGTATCCATCATCTTGATTTCACTAGGCTTCTCGATGTGATAGTAGTTGGTCGCCTCGTTGCTTTGGATTCCCACGGCAAGAAACGCAAAAATCACAACCAAACTTAGCAACAAAACAACGGCGATGATATACCCCGCTAGACCATTTATTCCGAATAATCCATTCATTGCGCGCTCCTCCTTACTTTTCAGAATAGATGAAGTTAGCCAAAGCCTTCTTCTGAATCTCGGTTAACATCGGTGCTTTGAAAGAAGGCATGCCCCCGATGTTTCCTCTTTTGCCCTTCTCAAGGACTTCCGCCACAAAGACCTCGGTGCCGTATTTGGTCAAATTCGGTGTCGATTCCGACATTCCTGCACCATCTTCACCATGACATGAAGCGCACACACCCGTGCTCCAAATCTCTCTTCCCTGCTCGACTAGCTCAGGATTCCCGCTCTTTTTGGCTTCGGAGATTTCCGCCATGATAAAGGCTGCAACCGCCCTTGCGCTCGCCTCATCAAGCAAGCCCGCAGGCATCTCACCCAAAGGATAATTAAGCCCCTTGCTACCGTTTAGGACTATATCGACGATTCCCTCTTCGCGACCCCATCGTGTCAGATCCGCCGCCTTGCCATTCATGCCCTCGGTCGTCTCGCCGTGGCATTGTGAGCACTGCACCAAAAAGAGACTCTGCCCCATCTCAACGAGCGTATTTTTATCCGCATTCGCCCACTGACTTTCAAATTTAGCGTTGTGGCTTTTGACCTCTTCGTTATACTCGCCGATTTGTGAATAGGAGTTGAGCGGATACCCTACAAACCAATACCACAACGCCCACACCAAAAGCACTAGATAGGTTACACCCCAGCCGATGGGAATATCATTTTTAAATTCCCCGATTCCGTCCCACACTTCCTCTGCGAGCTCGCCTTCAGCTCGGCTATCTTTCATCTTCTTGATATAAATACCCATAACGAAGATAGTCAAAGCCAAAATGACCGCAGCACCTAGCAGCCCCAACGCATTGACGCTATCTTCAAGATTTAGCCATTCCATTTTTTAGCTCTCCTTCTTTGCATTCTTTTTCTCTTCGCGCGCTTCTACGAGATCATCGCTAAGCTCATCATCTAAAGCCAATCTGCCATACTTCTCATAATCCCTAATCCCCTTGTATTGGCTCCTGTATATGTGGAATATGTATCCGCACATAAAAACGACAAGAGCCAAAGAGAAAAACCAGTAGGCATACGCTTGCGTCTCTCGCAAAGCATCCACAGTCTATTCCGCCCTTCGCTTCTGACCAAGACTATTGAGATAGGCGATAAGCGCGACAATCTCTTTGATTTCACCTTGTGCGAGGGCATCTTTCACGTCCTGATTCTTCATATCATCGACAATGGCTTGTGCCTCTTCAAACATCAGAGCCTTCGCCTCTTCAAAGCTTCCAAGCTTGATTCCGTCGGGCTGATCGTAAGGGACGCCAAAAAGCACCTTGTTTGTATAGGCTTCGGCATAAGCAGTCTCAATATCTACGCTGTTTTTAAACATGTGCTTATATGCAGGCATGATTGAGCTAGGCACGACGGAAACCGGCTCCATCATGTGATTCTCATGCCAATCGGTTGTCCGATAATCGCCCACACGGTGCAAGTCGGGTCCTGTGCGCTTAGAACCCCACAAGAAAGGACGATCATAAGCATACTCACCGCTGAGGCTATATGCGCCATATCGATCGGTCTCCGATTTGAAAGGACGCACGAGTTGTGAATGGCAAGCATTACAGCTCTCTTTGATGTAGAGCTGGCGACCTGCAACCTCAAGCATGCTGTAAGGCTTCAGCCCATCAGTGGGGCGTGAAGCTTTGGCAAAATCAGGGAAAATCTCCACAAGTCCCGCCACAGAAAAGACCGCCAAAAACACCACGGTAAAGAAAAATGGATTTCGTTCTAGCCAGTTAAACATATTTTCGTCCCCCTTTATCCAGCCATAGGAGTGGCATAGGTCGGCTCTTTTTCAAGCTCGCGCGCCGCTATTATGGTCATGATGACGTTGTAGGTAAACATAAAGAAGCCTAGCAGATAGAGGAATCCGCCAATCGCTCTAATGACGTAATAGGGCATCAGCACGGTGACCGTATCGATGAATGAATAGGCAAGATTCCCAAACTCATCGGTCGCTCTCCACATCATACCCTGCGTGATTCCTGCGATCCACATGCTTGAGAAATAGAGGATAATCGCCGTGGTCTGAATCCAGAACTGAGCGTCCATAAGCTGCTTTGAATAGACCTCTCTTTTGAAGATTCTAGGAAGCATGTGATAAGTCGCCGCCATGATCGTAAATCCTACCCAGCCCAGCACCGCATCGTGCACGTGTCCGATGATCCAGTCTGTGAAGTGCGCAAGGGCATTGACGGATTTAATTGATTGAATTGGTCCCTCAAGCGTAGTAAGCATATAGAATGTAGAGGCGAGGATAAGGAACTTCACCATGGGCGATTCCTTAAGCTGGTGCCACTGCCCCTTCATCGTGAGTAGCATATTGACCGCCGTCCCCCAAGAGGGAAGAATGAGCACCACAGAGAAAATCGACCCCATAGTCTGCATCCAATCAGGCACGGTCGAATAGAGCAAGTGGTGACTACCCGCCCAAATATAGACAAACATCAACCCCCAAAATGAAAACAGCGTGAGCTTGTAGGAGAAGATGGGCTGCCCGGACTCTTTGGGCAAAAAGTAATAGATTAGCCCGATGATTCCCGATGTGAATACAAACGCAACGGCATTGTGTCCAAACCACCACTGCACCATCGCATCATTTGTTCCGGAATAGAGCGAGATTGAGTGCAACACGCTTCCGTATCCCGAGACCAAATAGGTGGGAATCGAGAGATTATTGAAAATATAAAGCGCGGCAATTGCCACAAAAGTCGCGATGAAATACCAAAGCGAAATGTAGATCGTCTGCTCGCGTCGCACGCCCATACTGCCAAAGAGGCTGATTCCCCAAAGCACCCACACGACGACCACAAGCAAATCTAGGGGCCAAATGAGCTCCGAATACTCTTTGGACTGCGTGAGCCCCGCAAAGAGCGAAACCACTGCAAGTGCCATGAGCAAAATATACGCCCAAAAATGCAAAAGCCCGACTATCTTAAGAAACAAATGCTCGTGGTAAGTGATCTTTAGCACCCTTTGACCCAAATAATACCAACCCGCCCAAATACCGCTAAGCGTGAAACCATAAATAATTCCATTCGTATGAAGCGGTCGCAATCGACCAAACGTCCCATACTCGCCTGCGAGATAATTAAGCTCGGGAAACGCCATCTGAAACGCGATTACAACCCCAAGCAGCAATCCCACTATACCAAAAGCGATCGTCGAATAGACGAAAAGCTTCGCGATAGAGTAGTCATACTCCAGTGCAGAATTTGATTGCATGCACTCTCCTCCTTTTGTAAATTAAGTAGCAAAAAACTTTAAGGATAAAGTGGTTAATTTTAAAGCAGACAAGATAATATACCGCTTAATTTTGGTGCGATTTTGGCGGTATGATGTAGAATTTAGCGGGGAATCATCTCGCCCTAATCAGCTCTAATTCCCGCTCATTTAGGGATTTGAAGCGCTAAAACAAAAAAGAAACGCTTAAGTTCGCACTATCTAATCCATAATAAAAAGTAAAAATTGTTCTCATTCTATAAATCACGCGAACGCTTAAACAAACGATAAGCTAACGCCATTAAGGAAAGGACGACGATTCCCGTGATAATTACCTCGAGAATCCCCACAGATTGGTGCAAATCAAACATCAGCCAAGCACCTCCGCACATCGTTCGCATAGCTTCTCTTCTTCTGTTGAGACATGTTGCCAGCAGCGCGGGCATTTATGTTTCAAAGCTCTTAAAAGCCGATATTTCGCCCCGTTAAATTCAAAATCCGCAAGCTCCTCGCCCTCGCTTTTGCGCACCACTTCACTTACCATAAGCCATTTGGTCAGCTCGCCAAAACCCCGCTCCTGCGCAGGAAGTAGCAGACTCACTTCAAGCGTATTTTTGATCTTTTTCTCTTTCTTAAGGGAATCAACTACCTCGAAAAAAGAAGCACGTAATCCAGCAAAATGTTCAAAATCCACCGTATGACTGATTTTGGGTAACGATTCATAGCAAAGGTCAAAAACATCATTCGCCCCGTTTTTCACCACCTCGCTCGCATGCTCTAGCGCCTCATCGACCGTATAGGTCAGTATCGGAGCGAGCGTAACCAAAAGCGCACGAGTAATATAGACCATCGCGCTCTGGCTCGCGCGACGGCTCACAGATTCCCTCGCGTCGCAGTAGAGGCTATCCTTGCAGAGGTCGAGATAGATGCCACTTAGGGTATTTGTGATGAAGTAGTTGAGCTCTTGGATCCCCTTGGCAAAGTCATATTCGCTAAAGAGCGCGTTGCATGTCTCTAAAACCTCCCTTGCTTCACAAACAATCCAGCGATCAATCTCGCTAAAATCCTCCAAGGGCGAAAGTTGCTTCAAATCATTCGTATTTGCGAGCAGGAATCGGAGCGTATTTCTGATTTTTCGGTAATTTTCCGCGACCTGTTTTAGGATATTGTTTGAAATTTTCAAATCACTCTGATAATCACTTAACGCCACCCAAAGGCGCAAAATCTCGCTCCCAAACTCGCGCAGAACATCATTGGGAGCGACGACATTCCCCTTGCTTTTGCTCATCTTCTCGCCCTTCTCATCGACGGTAAATCCGTGTGTGAGAATCGAGCCAAAAGGCGCGCAAAGATTAATTGCACAACTTACCAAAAGCGAGCTTTGAAACCACCCTCGGTGCTGATCGCTCCCCTCAAGATACATCGACGCAGGATAGCCCCCTGCACCGTATTCATCACTCAAAAGCACCGCTTTCCACGTCGAGCCGCTATCAAACCACACATCCAAAATGTGCTGATTTTTCTCCAGCTCCTGTGCGCGCTCCTGCCAAGAATCGGGCAAAAGATAGCGATTATCTCTGCTCCACCACGCATCGCACCCCTCTTTGGTGAAGATTCCCGCAATATGCTCGAGCACCTCATCATTTAGGATAATCTCGCCACTTTTTTTGTCGCGGAAAAAGGCGATGGGCACGCCCCAATCGCGCTGACGTGAAATGCACCAATCAGGACGACTGCCAATCATGCTACCAATCCTCTTAATCCCATGCTCAGGGAAGAATCGCGTCTTTTCTGTCTCCTCTAATGCCACTTCACGAAGCGTTTTGTTAATCTTAGGAATCTTCTCATCCATAAGGATAAACCACTGTTTCGTCGCGCGGTAAATCACGGGCTCATGCGAACGCCAACAGTGCGGATAGGAGTGCGTGATTTTGGTATGCAGCAGAAGATTCTCGCCTAAGAGCTCCAAAATCTTTGGCTGCGCTTTAAAGATATGCTCGCCCACAAATTCCGCGGGCAGGAGCGATTCGCGCGTGAGTGTCTCGTCAAAACAGCCATCATCACCAACGGGCATAATCACGGGCAAATCATACTTAAGCCCGACATAATAGTCCTCATCGCCATGCCCCGGCGCGGTATGCACGCACCCCGTCCCATCGGTAATCTCCACGTGTTCGCCCAGCACAATGAGGGAATCGCGTCCATTAAGCGGATTGCGCGCTTTGAGTTTATGCAATTTTTCCGAGGGGAACTCCGCAATGATTTCGCCATTTAGGATTCCTAGAGCCTTGCACTTATTAAAGAGCTCTTTTGCGACAATTTTCCCATCACCGCTGAGCGCATAAATCGTATCGGGTCGGAGCGCGACTGCGACGTTTGCAGGGAGCGTCCAAGGGGTCGTCGTCCAGATCACAAGGCTGGCAGGCGCGATTCCGAGCGTTTTTAGCGCATCCTCTTGCAGAGGAAATGCCACATAGACAGAATCGCTCACTTTGTCTTGATATTCCACCTCCGCTTCCGCTAGAGCCGTCTCGCATGCCCAGCTCCAATAAACCGGCTTGCTGCGCTCGCCTAAAAGCCCCTGTTTTGCGATCTCACACAGTGCGCGATAGATGTTTGCCTCAAAGTGAAAATCCATCGTCTTATAAGGATTCTGAAAATCCCCCACCACGCCGAGTTCTAAAAATTCGCCCTTTTGAATCTCGATAAATTCACTCGCGTGATTCCTGCAAAGCTCCCGAATCTTCTCCTTAGGCAGGGAATCCTTCTTCTCCTTGCCGATTTTTTTCTCCACTTGCTGCTCGATAGGCAACCCGTGGCAATCCCAGCCGGGCACGTAAAATACGCGCTTGCCGTGAAAATAGTGGTATTTGACAATCATATCTTTTAGGATTTTATTGAGCGCGTGTCCGATGTGCAGATGCCCGTTCGCATAGGGAGGTCCGTCGTGGAGATTGAAAGATTCCTGCGCATGGACGCGGTTTTGCTGCATTTTGGCATAGGCATTTTGCATTTGCCACTTCTTATATCTCGCAGGTTCATTTTCTGGGAGAGCTGCCCTCATGGGGAAGGTCGTGGAGGGCAGCTCAAGCGTATCTTTGTAGTCCATACACAAGCTCCTTGCGGAATCTAGTTTCAAGTCGCGAATTTTAGCCCGCGAGGGTTTAATCAGCTATTAAGATTTCTTCTTTTTGCGCTTTGGCTCGCTTGGAGCAAGCGAAACTTGCGAATACCGCGTCGCAATATTCGGATCAGGGAGCAGGCAGACGCTACTTTGATCCTTCCCGTCATAATCGACGCGAGAGAGAATATCGCGAGCGATGTTGATTCTCGCACGCTTTTTGTCATTGGAATCGACAATCACCCATGGCGCATAGGGCGTGTGCGTGCGGGCGAACATCTTCTGAAACGCCTCGGTGTATTCGTCCCACAGCCCGAGCGATTTCTCATCAATGGGGCTTAGCTTCCACATTCTAAGCGGATCGGTTTTGCGCCGCTCAATGCGCCTTAGCTGCTCATCTCGCCCCACATCAAGAAAATATTTAAATACCAAAAACCCGCTCCCAAGCAACATCTGCTCTAAAATCGGCGCCTGATAGATGAACTCCTTATATTGCTCGTTATCACAAAAGCCCATCACGCGCTCAACCCCCGCTCGGTTATACCAGCTGCGATCAAAAAAGACAATTTCGCCGCCGTTTGGAAGCGCGCTTAAATAACGCTGAAAATACCACTGCGTCTTCTCTACATCACTTGGCTTCTGAAGTGCCACAATCCGTGCGCCACGCGGATTTAGATGTTCTGTGAGGGCTTTGATTGTGCCTCCTTTGCCCGCTCCATCGCGCCCCTCCAAAATGATAATAATCTTTTTATCATACTTTTTCGCCCAGTTTTGGAGCTTCACAAGCTCGATTTGAAGTTTCGCCAGCTCCTTAACATAGAACGATTCCTTAAGCTTTCCATTATCGCCATAGGCGTTTTTTGGATTCTCCTCTTCGGGTCGGATAACGATCTGTCGTGCCAAAATATCCTCCTTTTGTCGTGTTATAATCAAACACTTTAGTCCATCTACGATTATATATAGATAAGAAAGGGTTATTGATGGAAAGGCTCGCGCTCATTTTGGTCGGAGAATCGATCATAAATAGTCCGATTTTCTGCGATGAGATTAGAGAGCAAATCAAAGAGAGTGCTCCGATTGAGATTGAGGCGCGCTACTGTGAACCATCGTTTGAGATGTATCATTTGATTGAGTTTCTGGTTCAAAATCCTTGCGAAATTATCATCATTTGCGCTCCCAACCTTACCCCGCAGCTCTACGAATACCTCGCCTCGCTCACTCCTGCGCCGCTAGAGGAATCAGACGCAAAATTTTCCGCATTTTCTCTACAATCCGATCGCGCTTGCCTCCATTTTTACGCACTTGATGAATGTGAGGCAATTCCCCACTTTGCGCTTTTAGAGCACGCAAAGCCCCTCAATCTCGCCCTCATGGGAATCGACAAAGATAGCGCGCAGCTACTCCTCTCGTCGATTGCGCGAGAATACGGATATTCGCTCCATGCGTTCTCTCCCTTTTTGGGCATGGATATGTTAAGCGCAAAAGCTCCGAATGAAAGCACGCAAAACGCGGAGAATCGGGAGCGATTCTTGGAGGAGATCACACTGCTTTTCAGAGAGAAAATATTCCCGCTGGAAAATCTTGCGCAAAAGGTTGTCGATGAGTTAAAAAAGCGAGGGAAAATCGTGGTAACGGCTGAGAGCTGCACGGGAGGCGGAATCGCGCAGCTTTTAACACGCATTCCCGGCTCATCGGAGGTCTTTTATGGCGGAGTGGTGAGCTATGATAATTCTATCAAAGAGCGGTGGCTTGGCGTCAAATCCGAGACGCTCAGGCTCTATGGCGCAGTGAGCGAACCCACGATAAAAGAGATGCTCCGCGGGGCTTTACGCGTCTTACCAAAGGCTCATTACGCACTCGCAATAAGCGGAATCGCAGGTCCTAGCGGAGGGAGCGTGAACAAACCCGTGGGGACGGTATTCATCGGCGTTTGTGCACGCGAGAGCGAGCCACTCACGGAGCGAATCCGCTTTACAGGGAATCGGGAGCGAATCCGCCAGCAAGCCTCGCATTATGCGCTATATTTGCTACTTCGCGCACTCATGGAAGCATAGAGTGAAACAGGGGGTTTATCCTTGACAAAGCGCATAAAAGCCACTATAATCCCAATTCGCTTTTGCGAAAAAATGTGATCGATTCCCTAAGATGGGGCGTTTGTGACCCGTTAGCTCAGTCGGTAGAGCAATTCCCTTTTAAGGAATGGGCCGTTGGTTCGAATCCAACACGGGTCACCACTTCTTTGGTTGTTAAGAGATAAAAGTGGCCCCTTCATCTAGCGGTCAGGATACCACCCTTTCACGGTGGCTACAGGAGTTCAAATCTCCTAGGGGTCACCACTTTTATCCGCCTTCAACTTTTTAGTTTTATCTCTTGCTATTTTTGGTCGCTTAGCTCAGTTGGTAGAGCGCCACCCTTACAAGGTGGATGTCACAAGTTCGAGCCTTGTAGCGACCACCATTTGGAGCGGTAGTTCAGCTGGTTAGAATACCTGCCTGTCACGCAGGGGGTCGCGGGTTCGAGCCCCGTCCGCTCCGCCATCTCTGCGCTAATTTACCTTCTGTGACCCCTTCATCTAGCGGCCAAGGATACCACCCTTTCACGGTGGCTACAGGAGTTCAAATCTCCTAGGGGTCGCCAGCCGCAAATTTGCAGGAATCGGCTTCTCCGCGAAAGATTGCGCCCTAATCACGCTCCAGATTGCTAAACAAAAAGCGCGCGATTCCCCACACCAATCTGCAAAACTCAAGAAATCCCCGCTTTTTATATCTCTCTAATCTCAAATAGAGTAGTCTCCGCGTCATGAAAAAGCTCATCATTTTACTCATCTCACTATTTGTAACAGTCGCGCTCATCGCATGCGAAAAGAGCGGCAGCAAGAAGCAACAGTTTGGCTTTGGCTCAAGTGATTGCAACCAAGTGCAGCGAAACTGCATGAATCAGTGTGCGCGCGAGGGCAAGCCTTCAAGTCAATGTATCAACGAGTGCGACAAAGCGCGTTCGATGTGTGCGGCGGTCAAAGTAAAGGGCTGCATGCAGGATTGCAATCAGCGTTACGGCAAGGGCACTTCGAGTGCCGAGAGTTGCAAAGGGCGCTGCAAAAGTGCCGGAGGAGACGCGCTGTAGCCCTCTTTCAGCACTTACTATCGCCACAATTTAATTAGCCAAAGGGAAAACGTGTTAAAAAAGATGATCCTCTACCCGATTCTTACCCTGCTTGTCCTTATTCTAATCGTCCTCATCACGCCTTTCACACCCGTGGGAAACGCGCTTTTAAAGCCCTTTATCCAGAGCAAAATCGATGAATTTTCACCCCTACCCTTGGAGCTTTCTCATTTTCAGCTCGGATTCTCAAGCTTTGATATTCGCATTAAAGGCGAAGAAGCCCTATTCGCGCAGCTTGTGGGTAGCTATTCGCTCTGGTCTCAGAGTATCGATGCGCTCCTTAATGTGGACGCAAAAGACCTCTCTTACGCCTCCAAAGTAGTCCCGATTCCCCTAAAAGGCGCATTTACTTTACAGAGCAAAGCCTCGGGAAATAGGGAGCTCCTCTCGGTCGTGGGCGAGAGCAATATTGCTCGGTCACAGACAAGATTCCTAGCCGAGCTCCGCTCCTTTGAGTTCTCTTCGATCCTGCTTACCATCAAGCAAGCGCGACTGGACGCACTCCTTCAGATGATAGGCAAACCCGCATACGCAAAGGCTCTGCTTAATTTGGATCTGAAGGTAAATAGCGATGGTGCGGGCGGCTTTGTGGGCGAGAGCGAATTTAACGCCAAAAGCGGTGCGGTCGCCAAAAAGCTCATCGAGCGGGATTTTGGCGTAACGATTCCCGCGATGAGCTTTGAGACGCGGCTTTTAGGAAAATTTAGCGCAAAAGAGCTCGCGCACAATTTGCAGTTTAACTCAAACATCGGGCAAATTACCTCCACCGGCGTAAGCAACCTCAAGAAGCTTACGACCGATTCCAACTACATCATCGCACTTAGCGAGCTTGCACCTCTTGCGCCCGTGACAAAAATCCCTTTGAGGGGCAAATTTGAAGCCAAAGGGACAGTAAAAGGGGGCAAAAAAGCCCTAAATATCGAGGGGATGACCGACCTTGCCGATTCCAAGAGCACTTACAGTGCCGCGCTGAAAAATCTCGCGCCTGATTTCGTGCATGTCGATGTCAAAAATCTTAAGCTCGAGAAACTCCTCTATATGCTCTACAAACCGCCATATATAGCGGGGAATCTCAATCTAAGTGCAGCTTTTAAGGAGTTTGATAAGGGAATCACGGGCGAGGCTCTTTTAGAGATTCCCTCCGCGCTCACAGATCTTGCGTCCATTCAGCGCGATTTTAATCTCGCGCTTCCTCAGACAAAGCTCTCGCTCAAATCAGATATTCATCTAAAACAGGGTTCGGGCATAATCAAGACGCTGCTAAACTCCTCGCTTGCGACCCTAAGTGCACCCAATACCACGCTCGCACTCAAACCATCGCTGGGCGTGAATGCTCCCTATGAGCTCACGATTCCCGACCTCTCCAAGCTGGCTTTCGCAACCAAGCAGAAACTACAAGGCAATCTCAAAGCAAACGGCACATTTAAATACGACAATAACGGTATTTTTGCCGACTTTTTAAGCAACACGCTCAAAGGCACGGTGCAAGGGAAGCTCAAGAATAGCGATCTTGCGCTATCCGCTAAAGGAATCGAGTTTTCCGAGCTGCTTAAAATGCTTAATTATCCCATCGTATTTACCTCAAAAGCCGATGGAACGCTGGATTACAGTCTTGCGAGCAAAAAGGGCACGCTTCATTTTAACGCCACACAAGGGCAATTCCTGGAAAATGAGCTCAGCCGCATGCTGCGCCCGTTTTTTAGCATCGATCTCTCCAAAGAGTTCTACAATCAAGTGGCTCTAGAGAGCAAAATCAATGGTGGGAAAATCCGCTCCGATCTGCTTATGAAGAGCCAAAATACCCAAATCAAGTCGCAAAACGCGCTTGTTGATATGGACGAGGGAAAAGTCGATGCCACGCTTGATACGGCGATTAAGAATCGCGAAGTGGCGGTCAAAATCAGGGGCACACTTATGAAGCCAAAAATCTCTCTTGATACTAAGGGGCTAATTCAAGAAGAGGCGAAAAAGGCGATCGAAAAACATCTGCCTGAAAACATCAAGGATCCCGTGAAAAAGCTCCTCAAGGGTATTTTTTAATTCAATTTCGGGGAATCGCGCGCCAAAATTAAACGCGGAGATTCCCCTGATAATATTTCAAAAAACACGAGAATATTGAGCTTTTAAGCTATCTTTGTCTATATTTCGCAGCAATCAAAATAAAGCGAGGATGCATATTATGGAAATGCTAGAAGAACTACTTCAAAAATATCCCGAGGTGCTTGACTATCACAAGGGCGGCAAGCTCCAAATTACTCCAAAATCAGCTCTAAAAAACCAAAAAGACCTCTCACTTGCCTATACTCCGGGCGTGGCTGTGCCCTGCAAAGTGATTGAAGCAGATCCGATGAAAGCGTGGGATTACACTTCTAAAGGAAATCTCGTCGCCGTCATCTCCAATGGCACAGCCGTCCTTGGGCTGGGCAGTATCGGAGCAATCGCCGGTAAGCCCGTCATGGAGGGCAAATCGGTGCTCTTTAAAAGCTTCGCTAATGTCGATGCGATCGATATTGAGGTCGACGAAAAGGATCCGGATAAGTTTATTGACATCGTGCGCGCAATTGCCCCGACTTTTGGGGGAATCAACCTCGAGGACATCAAAGCTCCCGAGTGTTTTTACATCGAAGAGAGGCTCAAGGAGCTTCTGGATATTCCCCTAATGCACGATGATCAGCACGGCACGGCGATCATCTCTGCCGCTGCGCTCCTTAATGCGGCTGAGCTCATCAACAAAAAACTCGAAGACCTCAAAGTCGTCGTCCTTGGCGCGGGTGCGGCGGCAATTTCATGCTCAAGAATCTATCGCCAACTCGGAGTGAAAAACTTCGTCATGTTTGATAGCAAAGGCGCGCTCACTCCTTCGAGAAAGGATCTAGACGCCAACAAAAGGGAATTTGTCTGCGATAGGGAATACGCGAGCTACAAAGAGGCTCTTACCGGGGCTGATGTCGTGCTTGGGCTCTCCAAAGCCGATCTCATCACGGGCGAAGACATCAAAGGAATGAACCGCGATCCCATGGTCTTTGCCATGAGCAATCCTATCCCGGAAATCATGCCTGAAGTCGCTAAAGCCGCGCGTCCGGACGTGATTATGGCGACAGGCAGGAGCGATTTCCCCAATCAAATCAATAATGTTCTAGGATTCCCCTACATTTTTAAGGGCGCACTCAAGGTGCGTGCAACCAAAATCAACGAAGAGATGAAAATTGCCGCGGCTAAGGCTCTTGCGGAGCTTGCGAAACTCCCCGTCCCCGCAGAGCTTAGCAAAATCCACGCTCGAGAGCTCGCTTATGGCAAGGAATACCTCGTCCCTTCACCTTTTGATAAGCGCCTTGATGAGTTCGTCTCCACTGCGGTTGCCAAAGCTGCAATTAGTAGCGGCGTCGCTAGAGTGAAGTAGCCTTGCGCCGAGCCCACATGGGCTTGGCGGGAATCTAAACATCTCTTAAAATCATGGAATCGCCCCACATACCCGTCCTCAAAGAGGAAGTCTTAGAGTTTTTCTCCCCTCTAAGTGAGGGCTATTTCATCGATTGCACACTCGGATTTGGCGGGCATAGCGAAGCGATTTTAAGAGCGCACCCCAACCTCTCCCTGATAGGAATCGACCAAGACCCCGCCGCTTTGGAGTTTAGCCAAAAGCGACTTGGGCATTTTGATAAGCGATTCTGCGCTAAAAGCGGGCGATTCTCTGAGATTTTACCCACACTCGCCCATCTTCCCATCGCGGGAATTCTCGCGGATATAGGCGTCTCCAGCCTTCAGCTTGATGATCCCGCGCGGGGTTTTAGCTTCTATGCCCCGACCCTTGATATGCGCATGAATCCAAACGCCCGACTAAGCGCATCAGAGGTGCTTAATAGCTATCCACAGGACAAGCTTGAGCGGATATTTCGCGAATATGGCGAGGTGCGGGAATCTAAAAAACTCGCGCACATTATTGCTGAGGCACGCAAAAAGGAGCGATTCTCCAGCGCAGCGGAATTTAGTCGGCTCATTGAGAAAAACTTCAGAAGAGTGGGCAATATCCACCCCGCCACGCTCGCATTTCAGGCGATTCGCATGGAGGTGAACGATGAACTCGGCGAACTTATGCGCGCACTCAAAAGTATCGGCAAATTAGCCATGGGACGGGTCGCAATCATCTCGTTTCACTCGCTTGAAGATCGCTTGGTGAAGCAATTTTTTAAAGAGTGGGCGCAAAGCTGCGTGTGTCCGAGCGATTCCCTTAAATGCACGTGTGGGAATTGCCATGAAAAAGGGCGGATTCTCACCAAAAAGCCCATCGTCGCTTCCGCCAAGGAGACACAAGGGAATCCGCGCGCAAGAAGTGCTAAAATGCGAGTCTTTGAATTCAAAGCGAGGTGAAAATGGAGGAGCGAGAGCAGCTGTTGTATGAATTTGGCGAGACGGAGGCTAAGAATCTGAGTTTTAAGAGCCTTTTGCTGATGCTTGCGATTCTTATCGGAAGTGTCGCGCTCCTCGCACCCAAAATTTACATTCGCAACAACATCTATTATGCGAGCAGGAATATCATCAACCTCCAAAATCAAGCCGATTCCCTGCGCGAAGAGAACAAACATCTGCAAAAGCAGCTAGAGGATACGAAATTCAAATTTTTAATCATGGACATCGGAATATAGGCGCGCGATGAAGATTTTTGAATTTTTCCTTCATCACGCTAAGCTGAATTACACGCTTTCTCTTTTCCTCCTCATCGCGGGAATCTATAGCTATCAGGCACTCCCGCGCGAGCTCTTTCCGCCCTTAAATGTCGATGAGGTATTTATTAGTGGAGCTTATGCAGGAGCGAGTGCGGAAATTTTAGACAAAATCGCTGTGAGCGAGCTTGAGGAGGAGATTAATGCGATTCCTCAAATCACAAAAATCCGCTCATTTATCCAGCCCGGGGCGTTTTATATCATCGCCACGCTCAAGGAGGGGAGCGATAAATTTGATGTTTTGGGCAAAGTCAAAGATGCAATCTCGCTCACTCGCAGCAACCTCCCTAGCGACATGGACGAGCCTGTCGCGACGATTCCCGTGCATAAGATTCCCCTCATGCAGCTCTCGATTTCTTCGCAAACACTTGAGGTTGATGAGCTTTTGCGCCATGCGCGAGAAATCAAGAAAATCTTTGCCGCGATTCCCCATCTGAGTGATGTCGCGCTCTATGGCGATTCGGATCGCGAAATCCAAGTGCGCTTTGATTCCGCAAAAATAGAAGCCTACTCACTAAACCCACAAGAGGTGCTTAGCGCGCTTAACGGACTTTCATATATTTTCCCACTGGGGAAAATTGAGAGCACCGGGGGGCATTTCTACCTCTCGACGATCCATGGTAAAAAGGATCCGCAAGCTCTGGGCGAGACGCTCATCAAAATCGGAGGGAAACAGCTGCGCCTCAGGGACATTTCCACCATTACCATCGGCTATGGCAAGGGCTCGACGCTCTCAAGCTTCAATGCCAAACGCTCCTTTAGCATTAACATCTCCAAAGATGACGAGGGTGACGCGCTCGCGCTCTCTAAGCTCATAAAAAGCGAGGCGAAGAGGCTTAATGAGCAGATAAAAGACATAGAAATCGAGGACTTTTTGGACACGTCCGTCTATATCAAATCGCGCCTAAACACCGTCGTGGCGAATATCACTCTCGGATTTTTGCTCGTCTCGCTCTGCATGTTGTGGCTCATTAACCCACGTATCGCTCTGGTCGTTGCACTGGGGATTCCCTTCTCCTTTATCCTCGGATCGATCTTTTTTAAGCTTAGCGGCGACACGATTAACATCATCAGCCTACTTGGCGCGCTCATCGCCATAGGAATCCTCGTCGATGACGCAATCATCGTCTCAGAAAATATCCAACGCCACATCGAGGAGGGAATCGCCCCAAAAGAGGCAGCCCTAAGAGGCACAAAAGAGGTCATCACGCCCGTGCTGGTCGCGGCAGCGACGACGATTTGCGCCTTTTTGCCCATGCTTTTGATGAGCGGCGAAATCGGGGAATTCATGCGCCTCATCCCCACAGCCGTCGCCGTGTTGCTCCTCGCCTCTTTGGTGGAATCATTCTTCTTCCTCCCTCTGCACTGCGCGCACGTCCTCTCAAGAGACCAAAAGACACGCGATTGGAGCAAAATCAACGCCCTCTATCATCGCTCGCTCCATTTTCTCTTTGATCACAGGCGGCTATTTCTGGGAATCGCCCTCGTGCTAATCCCTCTGGCGATTATTTTTAGCTTCATCTACTCAAAATATCAGCTCATCACGCAGTTTGATGGCACGGAAGTGTATGTGAGCGGGCGACTAAGCGGGAATCACACCATAGAGGAGACCTATGGGCTCGTCAATAAGCTTGAAGCGGAGATTTTGCGCCACAAAGGAGAGTTTTTCATTCGCTCCACCTCGGCAATATCGGGGATTAAGATTGACAAAACGGGTGAAAGTGAAGCGGCTAGCAATCTTTTCCATATCTTCCTCGAGCTTGAAGACGCGATTGAAGATAACTTCGTTGAGCGATATATCACGCCGATTCTCTCCTTTAGCTGGGGAGAAAATGCCCGCAAAATCCGCACACTAAAGAGCTATGAGATTGAAAAACAACTTCAAGCGCGGCTTGAGGATTTCAAAAATACCCACCCTTTTGAAGAGCTCAAAGTAAGCTCGCCCAGCATGGGAATCACAAAGCATGACGTGGAAGTTACCCTCATGGGTAAAAATGAGGAGGTCGCTACCGCGCTAAATCGCCTGCAAAGCCTCATGGAGGGCATTAAAGGCGTAAAAGGCGTCTATCAGCAATCCCAACAAGGAATCGCCCAAATCAAGCTCTCCATCAATCCTTACGGAGAATCGCTCGGGCTTAATGAGGGGAATTTAGGCGCGATTCTTGGGGATTATTTCCTCTCAAGCAAGCGCGGAAAATCCCTCGATGATGATGGGGTTATCTACCTGCGTGCAGAAGAGCTGCATAAAGATGAGCTTCAGACACTGCAAAGTCTGCGGCTTGTGATTTCGGGCAAATATGTGCGCCTTGATGAAGTGGTCAGCTTTAAAACCGAGCAGGCTTCCGAGAAAATCAACAAAATCGGAGGCGAGCGCGAGCAGAGCATTTATGCGGACGTGCTCCCCAATGAATTGACCTCTTTTGAGCTTTTGGAGCAGATTAATGATGAGCTTAAGCGTATCGAAGCGGATGGGATTAGCGTGCGTCTTGGAGGCGAGCAGGAGAAAAACGACCAATTCATCGAGGATATGATCGTCGCTTCAGCCCTTGCGCTTTCTCTCATTTTCCTGACACTTCTGCTGATGTTTGACTCCTTTCTTATTAGCTTTGCGATTCTCTCGGTGATTCCGCTCTCGTTTTTGGGCGTGCTTTTGGGGCATTTTATCCTCGGGCTCAACCTCTCCATGAGCTCATTTGTGGGAATCCTAGGGCTTGCGGGGGTTGTCATTAATGATGGAATCGTTATGATTGACTTTATCCGCAAGGCTAACTCCAAAGAGGAGTTTTTCGCGCAAGCCACAAAACGCCTGCGCCCGATTCTGCTAACCTCCATCACGACCTTCATCGGACTTGCGACGCTGATATTTTTCCCCTCCGGACAGGCGACCACGCTTCAGCCTCTCGCCGTTTCGCTCGGATTTGGACTCGCGTGGGGCACAGTGCTTAATCTCTACTACCTGCCGCTACTTTTTGTGCTTTTACATAGCTTAAAACGCCCGGATTTCCGCGCTCTCGGGGCTTTTATCCATACACGATTAAATAAAAATCACTACAAAAGGAATCATCATGGCTAGAGTGCTTCAAATCGGTGCAGGGGGTGTTGGAGGGGTTGTCGCTCACAAAATGGCGATGAATCGCGAAGTTTTTACCCACATTACGCTTGCTTCTCGGACGCTAAGTAAATGCGAAAAAATCGCGCAATCTATCCGCGCCAAAGGCTTTGGCGAGATTGAGATTAGGAGTGTTGATGCCAATAGCGTCGATTCCCTTGTTGCGATTATTAAAGAGACCAAGCCGGAAATCGTGCTCAATATCGCGCTCCCCTATCAAGATCTAACCATCATGGAAGCGTGCCTCAAATGTGGTGTAAATTACCTAGATACGGCGAATTACGAACACCCTGATTTGGCAAAATTTGAATACAAAGAGCAGTGGGCTTTTGAAGAGCGTTATAAAAATGCGGGAATCATGGCACTTTTAGGAAGTGGCTTTGATCCGGGCGTAACCAACGTCTTTTGCGCTTATGCACAGAAGCACTACTTTGATGAGATCCATGAGATTGATATTTTGGATTGCAACGCAGGGGATCATGGCTACCCTTTTGCGACAAATTTCAATCCCGAAATTAACCTCCGCGAGGTAAGCTCTAGGGGGCGATATTGGCAGGAGGGCAAGTGGATTGAGACCGCGCCCATGGAGATTATGCAGGTGTGGGATTATCCCGAAGTAGGGGCGAGAGATTCCTACCTGCTCTATCACGAGGAGCTCGAATCGCTCGTGAAGCACATCAAGGGGCTAAGGAGAATCCGCTTTTTCATGACCTTTGGACAGAGCTATCTTGCGCACATGCGCTGCCTCGAGAATGTCGGCATGCTAAGAATCGATGAAATTGATGTAAATGGCGTAAAAGTAGTCCCCATTCAAGTGCTAAAAGCCCTCCTCCCAGACCCAGCCAGCCTCGCCTCACGCACCAAAGGCAAAACCAACATCGGCTGCTACATCAAGGGAATAAGCGCGGGCAAAGAGCGCACCATCTATATCTACAACGTCTGCGACCATGAGGCATGTTTTAAAGAGGTGGATTCCCAAGCCATCAGCTACACCACGGGTGTGCCTGCAATGATCGGCGCAAAGCTCATGCTGGAAGGTAAATGGAAGCGTGCAGGCGTGCTGAATATGGAGCAACTCGATCCCGATCCGTTCATGGAGGAGCTAAACAAGCAGGGCTTACCATGGAAAGTCATAGAGAGCTAGATTCCGATGGATTACGCTGCGATTCCCACACCTTGCTATGTTTTAGAGGAATCTAAGCTCCGCGCGAACCTAAAAACCCTTGAGCACGTGCAAAAAGAGAGCGGCGCGAAAATCCTCCTTGCGCTCAAAGGCTACGCGCTGTGGAGGAGCTTCCCGCTCATCGCTCAATACCTTAAAGGAATCACTGCAAGCGGACTGCATGAGGCGCGGCTTGGGTTTGAGGAGTTTAAAGGTGGCGAAATCCATGTCTATTCGCCCGCTTTTAAGGAAGCTGAGATTGATGAGCTCATCACCTTTGCAGATCATATTGTCTTTAACTCCCCTTCCCAGTGGGCACGCTTTAAAGACAAGCTCAAAAATGCCCCGCGTAAAATTGAGTGCGCTCTTCGGCTAAATCCGCTCTATTCAGAGGTAAGACCACCCATTTACAACCCCTGCATCAGGGGTTCGCGACTAGGGATCGTGCCTAGCGAGCTTAGGCGGGTGGATTTTGAGGGGATTAGCGGGCTGCATTTTCATACGCATTGTGAGCAAAACAGTGACGCTTTGGAGCGCACGCTGGAGCATTTTGAGCGACATTTCGCACACCTCGTTCCTAAGATGAAATGGATCAATTTCGGCGGAGGTCATCACATCACGCGCGCGGATTATGATGTGGAGCGACTTATTCGCATTATTAGCGAATTTCACGCGCGCTGGGGCGGGATTCCCGTCTATCTTGAGCCGGGCGAGGCGGTGGGCTGGGGGAGCGGATTCCTCATTGCCGAAGTGGTGGATATTGTGAGAAATGGTATGGAAATTGCGATTTTAGACACAAGCGCGGCGGCGCACATGCCTGATTGCCTTGAGATGCCCTATCGTCCGATGGTGCGAGGGAGTGGCGAGGCGGGTGAGAAGCCCTATACCTACCGCTTTGGCGGCGCAACCTGCCTAGCCGGCGATGTGATTGGCGATTATAGCTTTGATTCCCCGCTTAGAGTGGGGGATCGCGTGATTTTTGAGGACATGATCCACTACACGATTGTGAAAAACAACACCTTCAACGGAATCCCCCTCCCAAGTATCGGAATCATTCGGGAATCGGGCGAATTTGAGCTGCTCAAACAGTATGGATATAATGAATACAAGCACCGAAACAGCTAAATTGGACTTCAAAAATATCCTCATGCTCGCGCCCCTTGCGGGCTATACGGATCTGCCCTTTAGGAGCGTCGTGAAGAGCTTTGGTGCGGATATTACCGTGAGCGAGATGATTAGCGTGCATGCGCTTGCGTATAAAAATAGGCGCACCGCGCAAATGGTGCAAAAAGCGGAGAATGAGACCCCTTATAGCGTGCAGATCGCAGGGCATGACCTTGAGATTATCAAAAGGGCAATCCAGCGACTTAATACCATGAGCGGGATTGATATTCTCGACCTTAATTGCGGCTGTCCCGCGCCCAAAGTTACACACCATGGGAGCGGCAGCTCGCTGCTTAAGGATTTGGATAAGCTCGTGGGAATCCTGCGTCTTATGCGCGAAGTTAGCACGATTCCCTACCTGAGTGCGAAAGTGCGGCTTGGGTTTGAGCGTAAGATTCCCGAAGAGATTGCGCATGCACTGGGCGATTCCCCGATTGATTTTGTCGTGGTGCATGGACGCACGAAAATTGATGGCTACAAAAAAGAGAAAATCGATTATGAGGCAATTGCGCGCATGAAGCGGATATTGAAAGTCCCCGTGATTGCAAACGGCGAGATTGATTCCTTTCAAAAAGCGCGTGAAGTGCGGGAATCCACAGGGGCTGATGGGCTCATGATCGGGCGGGCGGCGATTAGCAAGCCTTGGATTTTTGCGCAAATCAAAAAGGGCATAAGTGAGGAATCTATCGCGCTAAGGAGAGCTGTGGCACTGGAGCACTTTGATCGCGTGATTGCGTTTCATGGCGAATATGGCGCGATTA
Source organism: uncultured Wolinella sp. (assembly GCA_963540505.1). Classification (GTDB taxonomy): domain Bacteria; phylum Campylobacterota; class Campylobacteria; order Campylobacterales; family Helicobacteraceae; genus Wolinella. The sequence continues at coordinate 19,470 of CAUTMV010000001.1, read as the reverse complement.
TGTTTCGCAAGAATCTACACGCCTATTCCAAGGGGATTAGCAGGGCGAGCGATTTTCGCGATCGGGTCAATTCGCTTAGCGATCCAAAGGCGATGCGCACGGCAATTTTGGATTTTTTTGAGACAGGAGAGCTGATAGATGGAAGCGTTTGAGAGCGCAAAGATTTTGGGTAAAATCCCCTTTCACACGCCCATTTTCACTTCGCAATTAAGGAATCGCATGCTTTTAAGAGGAATTTTCACGCTCGTAATTATCGCTTCAAACGCCCTTGGTGCGCCAAATCTCGTCAACGGAATTGCATTTTATGTCAATAATCAGCCCGTTACACTCTTTGAGCTTTATAAAACAATGCAAATTCAAAAAGTAGATACAAATCATGCGTTAGAAATTCTCATCGAACGCATGCTACACAAGGAGGAGATCGCACGATATAACCTCAGTGTGAGCGAGGGCGAGATTGATGAAGCGATTGCAAAAATTGCTAAAAATAATGGCGCAAATCCTGCACAGATTAAAAATTTTATCGAGAATCAAGGGGCGAGCTGGAGTGAATATCGCAAAGAGCACAGCGAGCAGCTTCTCAAAGATAAGCTCTACCACAAAATCGTCTCAGAGAACATCAAAATGGCTGATGAGCGCGAGCTTGCGGGCTATTATGAGGCGAATAAGGAGAGCTTTTTACTTCCCTCGCGTATTCAGACGATGAAATACAGTTCCAAAAATAGGGAATTGCTCCAAAGGGTAATCCAAAACCCCCTTTTGCTTCCGCAGGGAATCCGCACGGAATCCGAGACGATCTTCACACAAAAGATCAATCCGCAACTCGCGATGCTCCTTCAAAAAACCAAAGTCGGAGAATTCACGCAAATTTTCACAATCGATGAGGATTATCTGATGTTTTTAATCAAAAGCAAGGAAGATCCCGCGCTGATTCCTCTTGAAAACGCCAAAGAGCTCGTATTCAATCAGCTGATGATCGAGCGAGAAGGGCGCGTGATTAAAGAGCATTTTGAAAAACTGCGAGCAAACGCTAAAGTAAATATATTGCGCCTACAGTAGCGCACTTTTGCAAGGGAATCGAGCTTAAAGGGCGTAACTTTGGTGCGATTCTCACAACCGCACCAAAAGCGAGAATCGGTGCAAAAATCTGCACAGATCTGATACACAAAAGGGCTAAATCCCCAAAAGCAGCACTTTCCACAGCTCCTCAATCTCCTCATCGCTCATCTGCGTCGCGTCACTTTCGCTCAAAAATCGGCGCGCTTGAATACCCCTAAACCCCGTATTTAGGACACATTCAGGGTGCGCGCCCAAAAATCCCCGTGCAAACGCCACATGCTCGCCGATCTCCTCCTCACATAAAAAGCAACGCACCAGCCCATCGCTACGCCCCTCCTTTTTGAGCAGCTCCGTATGCGCCTCCAAAATCGCGCGCTTGGCTTCTTGCTTCTCCAAACGCAGCGAAAGTCGCTCAAGCAGAAGATAATAAAACTCCTCAATCTCCTCCACATCGCGCAAATGACGATACAAAAGCTGAATGTATTGCTGCCACCAGTAACGTTTGTGCGATTCCCGCTCCCACGGGAATCCGAGATGAATCACGCGCCTAAGCCTCGGAATCCGCCCCTCATGCTCCTCTTCAAAATCGATTTTATGCCCCACCTGAATCACGCTATGACGCGCGCCATAGAAGCGATAAAGCCGCAAAACTCGCGTAGGAGAGAGAATACTCACCCACAAATCTTCATCTCGCACCGCATTCAGATTAAGCACAAAACCCCGCAATTTCTCCCTCGCACACCAAAATCATAAACAAGAATTAACTCGTTTTTATCTATACTTTCGCTCTAGTTTTCCCTATTTTATGCTCTATGTGCCTAAATGGGGATTAAGGAAGTGGAGTGGATTCCTTTGTTTTGAGTGTTTTAGAGGCGAGCAAAAAGATTATAGAGCACTTTCACCACGGCGATCCTGCGCTCTATATGAAGCAAGGAGAGGGCGCGGGAGGTGATGAGAGCCTGCACGCGGATCTCTTGTGCGAGGAGATTTTCGCCTCTTATCTTAAGCAATATGGGACGATTCATTCTGAAGAGAGTGGCGAAATCGCGGGCACAGGCGCGGGAATCCTCTATCTAGATCCGCTTGATGGAAGTGATAATTTTGCTTCGCATTTTCCCTATTATGGGGCTTCGATTGCACTTTGTGATACAGAAAATCGGACACAAAAAGCGGTGATTGTGAATTTCTGCTCGCAGGAGGTTTTCTTGCGCGAGGATTCCTCCTCTGAGGCTTTGTATGGGCATTTAAGCAATCCGCTCTCTTCTTATATCCCGCTTGCTTCGCTTCCCAAAATGAAGAAAGTGGGTATTTTTGAGCGTGCTTATAAAAATAGTCGCCTTGGGGAGAGAATCCGCGCTCTAGGCTTTAAATTCCGCTCGCCCGGGGCGATCGCGCTCTCGCTTGCACAGGCTCACAATGTGGATTTTGTCCTTTTTAGAGGGAAAGAGCGAATCTATGACACCAAAGCCGGACTGTTTCTGTGCGAAGGGCTTCACGTGCTCCACAATGAGGGGAATTACCTGCTTGTGAGCAGGGACGAGGAAGTGTTTAAAAAGCTCGCAGAGATCATTGCTTAAGGAGGGAAAGATGGGTTTTGCCGATTTTTTTAAAAATTTCACCAAAGAGCGGGTGCGGGGGGGCGATTCCCCTAGCCATTGGATCAAATGTCCAAGCTGCAACGCGCTGATGTATTACAAAGAGGTGATCGCGCAGCAGCACGTCTGCACTAAATGCAACTTCCACATGCGAATCTCCCTTAATGACCGTATCGCTGAGCTGTGCGACGAGGGGACACTCATCGAGTATGATTCCGCGCTTGAGCCCACCGATCCGCTCACGTTCGTGGATAAAAAAAGCTACAAAAAGCGTATCGAAGAGGGGAGAGAGAAGACCGGCGGGCGTCCTAGCTCGGTTCTCAGCGGAGAATGCCGCGTTGATGGCGTTGCGACGCAAATCGTGCTCTTTGATTTTGCCTTTATGGGCGGGAGCTTGGGCTCTGTGGAGGGCGAGAAGATTGTGCGCGCGGTGAATCGAGCAATTGAGAAGCGTCAGGGGCTTGTCATCGTGAGCACCAGCGGAGGGGCGCGCATGCAGGAGAGCACCTATTCGCTCATGCAGATGGCAAAGACCAGCGCGGCTCTCGCGCGGCTCTCGCAGGCGGGACTTCCTTTTATCTCGATTCTTACCGATCCGACGATGGGGGGCGTGAGTGCCTCTTTTGCCTTTTTGGGCGACATTATTATCGCTGAACCGGGCGCGATGGTGGGTTTTGCCGGGGCAAGAGTGATTAAGCAAACCATTGGCGCAGATCTTCCGGAGGGATTCCAGACGGCGGAATTCTTGCTTGAGCACGGGCTAATTGATATGATCGTCCATCGCAAGGAGATGAAAAAGACCCTAAGCGATCTATTGCAATTCTTTAACGCACATGATGAGAATCCGTGTCTATTGCATCTCTAAGCCCCAAAATGACGCTTATGGCGAGCTTACAGATCATTTTATCAGGCTCTCAAAAGCCTTCAATGCGAGTCTTGAAGTGGTAGAGATTTTCAACAAATCCATCGCACTTGCGCAAAAAAGTGCAAACGAGCGGGAATCCGCGCTCGCCTATTGTGCCGCGTGTGAGTCCTATCTTGAGGGCGGATACAATATCGCGCTCACCCCCACGGGGAAAATGCTTGATACCAAAGGATTCGCAGAAGTAGTGCGGCAAAAAGAGCAGGGCATTAGCTTTTTCATCGGAGGGGCGTATGGCTTTGGCGAAGGATTCCTGCAGAAGTGCTCCATGCGCCTCTCCTTGAGCGCGCTCACCATGGGGCACAAGATTGCCAAAGTCGTATTGTGCGAGCAGATCTACCGCGCCCTTACGATTCTCCACCATCACCCCTATCATAAATAAGGAGCGATATTCATGCGCGAAAGTGAATTGGAACATTTCAAAAAATTACTCTCAGATCGCGAAAAGCAGATTTTGCAAAATATACAGAGCAGTGCACAAGACATTGCGATCCTAAATGATCAGCACTTAAGCGATGAGCTGGATTACGCAAGCGCGAGTGCCGAAAGTCTCGTGGGCTCATCAATCACGCTCAAACAGCAGCAAGAGCTCAACGAGATAAAAGAGGCACTCAAAAAAATCGAGCAGGGCGGCTATGGAATATGCGACATGTGCGAGGAGGCGATTGGCATCTCGCGTCTCAAAGTAAAACCACACGCTAAGTATTGTATAGTGTGTAGGGAAATCGTAGAAAAAAGTTAACACGCAAGGAAAATATGATGAAACTTAGAACTCTTACGCTCCTCTGGGCACTCTTGAGCCTTGTTATCGGGGTCTACGTCTACAACATCAATCAAGACATCTACACTTACACTTCGCCCGTGGGCATGCAGTCATGGAGTCTCCCCGTGGCACTTTGGATGATTTTGCCCATGACGCTACTTTTTGTGCTGATATTTTTGGGATTTCTCAAAACAAAAGCAAAGGAGTATTTCAAAGAGCACCATCACAAGCGCGACTTTGAGCTTTTAATCCAGCAGCTATTCGCACAAGCAGCCAAAAAGGAGTTTCAAGGGACGTTCAAAACTCCCTATTTTTCGCAGATTTCAAAAATCCTGCACCGCTTCTCCTTAAATATCGAGCCGCACACAACATCAAGCGATTCTCCTGAGATTGATGAGCTCATCGAGGCGCATAGCAAAATCTATGCGGGCGAGGTGGTGGACTTGAGGCGATTTTCCCTCCCTTATGATGCGCCACTCAATATCCAAAACCAGCTCAATCGTCTAAAAAGTAACGATACTAGAGTGGCGATTGAAGTGCTAAAGAGGGGCAATGCACCCGATTCCCTCAAAAAAGCCGCGCTATTGATGTTGTTTAAAAACGGTGAAGAGAGGGAGTTTCGCAGATACCAAGACAGCGTCGCCATGGACGCTGCATGGGCGCGCTGCTTGCTTGATTCCTATGATGGCGTGCGGGCGAAACTAAATGGAGAGGAGATTGCAAAGCTCGGAATCGCCGCTGCCTACATGCCACAAGAGTATCTCAATCTCGCGCAAAAGCTAAAAGGCGTGCTTGAGCCTGATGTGTGGCTAAAACTCTTTGAAAATATCGCAAATCACACGGACAAAGCGGAGGAATCTTACCTCTACACGCTCCTGGATCTCGAGATGATTAGTGCGGTGCAAGAGCACCTAAGCAGTCATGCTGCCGAGGATTTTAAAAAGGTGCGAGCATTTTTGGATTTGCGTAAGGGTGCGGGGGCAAACTATCCTGCGGAGATTTTTTTCTTCTAGTTACTTAAGAATCGCGTTGTATTTATCGACAAAACTGACGGGCTGATAGGAGAGCTTAGCCCGTCTGAGCCCCTCGATTCCCAGATCTTCCTCGCGATTGACGTATTTTAGATGTTGCCACTCGTTGGCGAGAAACTGCTGATTAATCGCCTGATATGCGCCGTGATATTCAGTATCCGCCTTTTCGATATGCACCACCACACTATCGCTATCTAGCTGCTCTCCAAACGTGAAAGCAACAATCTTGCCCTCAACACGCAGGATTCCGCCCTTGTAACTCATGTTGTCAAACTGCTTTAATGTCTCGACAATTCCGATGTATTCGTTCTTTAGCCCCTCATCAGCCTCATCGGCAATCCGCCCAAACCAAAGCTTCCATGCCTCAAGAAGCTCCTCAACATTCTCGCTACTAAGATTCTCGTAGCTGAAGTTCGGGTAAAGCTCAAAAAAGCGATTGAGATGGTTCTTTTTCTTGTGAAACTTCCGCCCCTTTAGCTCAATAAGCTCCTCAACCGCATAGATATAGTCGGAGCGATCACGATTGTGAATAAATTCAAAACGCGCAGGGAAAAGCCGCTCGAGCTCTTGGGTCATCTTGAGGTTGAGCGAGCGAAAACTAAAGGGAATCGCATGGGAATCGAAGCGCTCCATAAGCTGCTCTATCACCGCTCTCTTATCGCCCTGCCCCAAGGGGTAAAACAAAAACGGCTGCTCGCCGTGATATTGCGTCTTAATGCAGAGCAATCCATCAACAATCGCATACGATATAGAGCGCGAAAAGTGCCACAGATAGAGATTGGTAAATGAAAAATCAGAGACATGCAAATCCTGCGCGCTAAAATAACGCTCCAAAATCGCCCTATCCTCAATGTCAATCGGTTTCCATTGCATTCAAAAACTTTATGTGAAGAAATTAGATTTAGTTATTGTAGTGTAGAGATTCAAAAATGGGTATTAAGCGACTTTTCCTGTTCGGTCTCGACAAAACGCTTCATCTTTCTTAGCTTCTCAAGCTCACCGGATACAAGCTCGCGCTCGGATAAGAAAATGGCACGCGCCTCCTCAAGATAGCTACGCGCCTCTTCCATCTCGCTCACACTCTCAAAGGAATCGGGAATCGCAGGAATCAGTCGCTCAAGCGCAGGAATATCGCGCTCAAGGATCGCAATTTTACACTCCTTGAGCCAGCTCATTTTGGTGAATCTCCCTCCACGCCTCAAGTAACCCCCTAGCCACCTTAATCACAATGTCAATCTTCTCTTTGTTATTTTCCGCATTCGCCTGCGTGAGAAGCTTAATCTGATGAGTGTATAGCCCCGTAAGATAATGTGCAACATCGCCTCCACGTTGATAATCAAGTGAATTGAGCAACTCGGTAAAAATATCGGTCGTTCTGTTGATGTAGTAGATTTTCTTCTCAATATCCTCGCCATCAATCGCCCTTTTTGCAAGCGCAGTGAAGCGCAGGATTCCCTCATAAAGCATTTCGATGAGCTTTGCCGGGGATTCCACGGTTACGGAGTTTTGCTGATAGGAGCTATAGGCTGTGCTGCTTCTCATTTATGCCTCACTTCATAGACTGCTTAATCATCATATCCAGCGCACCAAAACTTCGATTGATCTTCGCAATCATGGCGTCATACGCAATAAAACGCGCTGTTAGAGACTCATAGCGCGTTTTGATGTCACTCTCCGCTTTTTTCTTCTCTTCGCTTAGGCGTTTCCCCTCATCACTGAGTGATTTTTCAAGAAGCTTGAGCTTAGATTTTCCTCCGGTAACATACCCATCAAGCGTCTTGCGGAATCTAGAGAAAACCCCCTGTTCTTCAACTTCTTTGCCATTAATTTTACGTGTAGTGCCTTTAAAAAATGCAATCGCCCTCTCGGGATTTTCTTCAAATGCTTTTTTGAGCTTCTCGGCATCAAGCGTCATTTTCCCATGATCATTGAGTGAAACTCCATATTTAAAGAGCGTATCCCGATCTCCATTGCTATACGAAATAAGCGCATTCAAAGCCGTGCGCAAACTCCTAAGATCGCCATCGCCTTGAAAATTCCCTGCGATTTTCGTATCCGCATCATATTTCATCTCTTCGTTGAGCTTATTCATCAACTGATTAAACGTCTCAACAAACGACTTCACCTCATCAAAGACGCTCTTATTATTTCGCGTAACCCGTATCACAGAGGGGGAATCGGTATCTTTATGCACCGCTGTGAGCTCCAAATTCACCCCGGAAATAACATCGCTAACAGAGTTGCTCCCTCGCGTGATGGAGATTCCGTTGTAGATGAATTTCGCATCCTGAGCAGCTTGGATATTTTTAAGCTTTAGCGTGCTCTCTTGAAATTTCTCATAAGACTGATGTGCCCCAGCCGTCAATCCCAAAGAAGCAATGGCTTTCCTGCTTGCTGCTTGCTCGGGCGACTTATCCGCACCTTTGACAACTACCTGCACTTGACCGCCATCATTTTTATTGATAATCAATCGACCATTTTTTACCGAAGCGGTATATTCAGAGCTACTGCTATTAATCTTATCGCGCACCGCTTCGGCATTTTGCTGACCATTATTGCCATCACTTGTGATGGTGGAGAGATCAAGATCTACATCGCCGATGGTTAGTTTCCCCGTGAGCTTCCCGCCTGAGACAGGATTGCCCTCGACGGTATTTACCTTACCTGTCTCAGTCGTAGTGAAGCCAAACTGACCTGCTTTGCTCCCACCCACTTTAACATCATGTCCGCGACGATCATTAATGACCACTCGCTTGCCCTCGCCGCTGATTCCGACATTAATATCGTTCTCAAGTCCGGCAAAATCACTATCTGCGGCAATTGCATCTTTAATCGCCTTTTGGATTGCCGCGGCATTCCCCTGTGCATCGGAGTTTGTCGCGGTCGCAGGCACAGTAACATTGAGCGTCTTACTCACGCCATTTTTGTCTTTTAATGTTACGGTAAAATCGCCATTATTGCTCGCTTCAATCTTCCCTGCACGCAAAGCATTGCTTGTGAGCGTCGAACCAAAGTAGATCTTACTATCTGAGCCGGTATTTTTGGAGTTAATCATCAGTTGATAGGGTTTGCTGCCGCCTGTTTTCATGACGACTCCGGTAATCTTCCCGCCTGTCGCATCAGTAATGCTCTGTGCCACCTCACCAAGTGTCATTCCTGCTCTGATTTTTACAGAATAATCTTTCCCGCCGGCATGAAATTTCAACACGGAATTAATGCTGCTAAAGACGGAATCCCTAGACGCATAGCTCGTCCCCACTTGGTTAATATCTCCCTTAGCGAGCTGATTTACCCGCACGGTAATATCCTGAATAGGAAGCCCAGCGCCGATCGTAGCACTCACTCCTTTACCCGAAACAGTGCTTGAACGCTCCAAATAGGTGCTTGTATCTGAGAGCTTCTTAGCACTGCTATTAAGCGCGTTAAAAAGCGTCATGAGCTTTGTTAAGCTCGACTGCTTATCCAAATTAGCCTTGGCTTTTTTCACAAGAGGGGTAACGCGAGATTGCCTCTCAGCATTCCTAAGCTTATCAATCATGTCGCTTGTAAGGACATTGCTCCCGATTCCTAGCGCAGTAACCGTCCCGGTAGCCATAATACTCTCCTTTTTACTCTATCAATTCTAATTCACAGCCCGATATTTCGCGGGTTTCTAGCCCTTTTTATCAAAGATGATTCCCACAATCTCGCGCATTTTTGCCATAAGCTCCATCGCCTCATCGCTGGGAATCTTGCGTATAACCCTATCAGTATCGCGCTCACTCACAGTTACATAGAGGCTTTCAATATCATCGCTATAACCAAACTTCACATTCGTATTCAGCGGATTGAACTCCTTATTTAGCTGCTCTGTAAGCTCCATGAGATCCCTTTTAAGCTCCTCGACATTTTTATTTTCCCGAAGCTCTTTTACCTGCTCCTGCGCCACTTGTGTCGGACTTTTCTCAACCTTTGACGCATCTGCGCCTCGTGGCATACTTGATGAAGCGCCGGGAACTCCCGGCAAACTACTCGAGGCGACGTTGGCAGCGTTAGATTGTCTGATATTCTCAACCATCACTCTCTCCTTTTGGCATAAACTCAATTCCTGTCTAGGAATATCGACATAAATTTATTTTACTGTAATAAATTCCAGCGGGTCGATGTGATGCTCTTTTTGCGTTACTTCAAACTTCAGTCGGGAATCGACTCGCCCAATCGTATAGCCCTTTTTCACGATGGTGCCGGGCTTAATCGTCGGGGCAATTTTGTCCAGTTGAGCATAAATCGTATGGATACTCCCTTTGTGTTCGATGATCACCACGCGCTTGAGCATGGGCGTCTCTTTGGCAAACACCACTTTGCCATCAAGCACGCTATACACCTTCGCATCGCGCTCTTTTGGGTTGAAAACCACCGATTCGTTAAACACCTTAATCTTATACACGGGATCATAATAGGGTCCGAATTTCTGCTCGATTCTGTAATGATCCAGCGGGGGAATCGTCTTGCTCCCATGATATTTCACCGTGCTCACATCGTGGTAGGAGCTTGCGATCTGACGCACTTGCAGTGCCTCTCTTTCCGCTTGAGTTTTGCTCTGAGCGCGCAGCTGCTCCTCTTTTAACCTGCGTGCTTTCTCCGCTTCACGTTCTTTGGTGATATTGAGCTCTTTTAGGATATTTTTCAGACTCTCACGCTCCCTCACAATGCGCTTCAGCTCAGAATCGTAATTCTTAATCTCCTGATCCAGCGAGCTGATAAGCCTCTTTTTGGTTTGACGCATTTCGCTAAGCTTCTTGTGTCGCTCCTGCTCCTGCGCGATGTATTTGGCGAGGTGCGTCATATCCGCGCTAATCTGCTCGGATTGTTTGCTTAGTTGAGCCAGCCCAAAGGTCAAATCCGAAAGTCGCTTCTTAATCTCGACACTCAGCACCTTAAAGCTCTCCTCAAGGATTAAATCCTCGGGATTTTGCGCCTGATGTTCGTTTAAAATCATCACAAACGCAGCATCTTGAGCGATTACTTCCAAAATCTGTGCCAAAAGCTCATCTTTTTGACGCTCGATTTTGATACGATTCCTCTCCAGCGTCTCAAACGTCCTTTTATGCGCCGAAAGCTCGCCCTCATTTTGGGTAATCTTTTTAAGTGCCTCCTTAATCTCCTCATCAAGCGAGCCGATTTTTTGCTGTTGGCGATTAATCTCGCCGCCCAGCGTCTCGAGCTTCTGCGTAATCGTGCGCTCTTTTTGGATACTAGCCTTTAGCTCGCCGCTTTTTTGATTAATCTCCCGATCAAGCGGCGCGGCAAGGAGCAATGATATTGAAGCGATAAGAAGCAAAAGGCGCAAAATCAGCCTTTAGGACGGAGGATTACCGTCCATACCGAGAGAATCGAGAGGGTAATACCGCTGGAAAAAAGTGTAAGAGAATCGTCTTTAAGCGCAAAAATGGAGCGGCTGATTCCCGCTTCAGAGAGCACGCTAAGTGCGAGGGAATCGATACTTAGATAGCCGATTCCCGCGCTGATGATAGACGCGGCAACCACGGAATCGACCAAGGCAAGGCGGAAAAGCACACCATTTCTCATCCATGAGGGCGCACCAAAATAGCCCATGATTTCCATTCTTTCGCTGTGTTCAAACCGCCAAATCTCAATCTGCTTTACCATAAGCAAGAGACTAATCACCGATATGAGCGCGGCAAAAACCATCACGCTCCCTTTGAGTAGCAAAAGTAGGCGATAGACCTGATCGTGGGATTTTGCAAAGGATTCCACGCGCTCGATTCCGCTAATTTTCCTAAGCGCGACATCAATCGCTTCCAAACGCGCTTGCGAAGGGAAAGAGGAGAGCGAAAGTGAATAGAATTTCGGCAGGGAGCCTTTGAGCATTTGCATATCAAGCGAGTGCAGATTCTCGCCCAGACGCTTCAAAACGCTATCGGGGCTGATCTCCTTAAGCGCACTCGCCTCTTTGATCACACGCGCGATTCCCTCAAGAGTAAGCTTATCCCGTGTGGCGATGATAATGGAGTAGCTTTTGCCCAAATTCGTCTCGTAATTTAGGAGTGCGCGATGAATCAAAAGAATACTCTCAAGGCTAAAAAGTAGCGCGATTAGCGGGATAATCAGCGACAAATGGTGCTTAAGAGAGCTCATAGACCACTCCCTCTTCGATATAGAGGTGGCGATAAAATAGCGAGAGATTATCGGGTATGCGGTGCGTAACAACAACGACGCTAATTCCCAGCTGCTCATTCACGCCTTTTAGGAGATTCCAAATCACATCACTGGAGTAATCATCGAGATTCCCCGTGGGCTCATCAGCGAGGATTAGAAGCGGATTATGCGCGAGCGCGCGCGCCATAGCGACACGCTGCTGCTCGCCTCCGCTCAGCTCCTCGGGAAATTTCGCCGCCTTGTGCGAGAGCTTGATATGTGCGAGCAGACGCTCTGCCTGAATGCGGCACGATTCCCGCGAAAAGCCGTTAATAAGCATGGGAAGCATGACATTTTTTTCGATATTCCATTCGTTAATGAGCTTGTAATCTTGGAATACAATCCCGATATGACGGCGCAGATAATCAACCTGAGCGCGTTTGGCGTTTGCCATTTTGATCCCAGCCACTTCAAGCGCACCCGAATGCACACAAAGCGCGCCATATAAGGCTTTTAGGAGCGTGCTTTTACCGCTTCCGCTAGGACCTGAAATGAAGACAAATTCCCTATTTTTGATAGAAAACGTAGCGTTTCTGATGATCGATTCCTCTTTTTTGTAGCCGACATAGAGCTTTGATGCAGAGATGATTTTACTCATGCGAGCCACTCACAAAGCCGCTTATGAGCGAGATGATTCGCCTCTGTGGGAATCGGAGGGGTATTGAAATAGCGCGCATGATTACTCTCGCACCAAATATACTTTTTCTCCGGATAGGCAAAATCCCCAAAAGAGCTTCTAAACGCCATTTTATCGCCATTTTCAGAGGCATAGCGATACTCAAGATTGACAAACCACCGCTCATGGATCTCCTTTTGTATCTCCGCACTCCTGGCGCGAATTTCAGGAAAAGCAAAAGAAAATCCGCGCGCGCGCTCCTCGCTCACCTCGTGATTGTGCAGCAAAAGGTCATAAATGTCCTTATTTTGCCGCCTCCACCGCTCTTCATATTTGCTCGCAATCGCCGCGTCCCTGTTCTTTCGCACACAAAATTCCACATGTTCGCGCGATAAGAGCAGCGAAGTTACAAAATGAAAATACTCCAAACTATCGCTCCTAAGCTCAAGACTTCCGCCCTTTTTTAAAACACGCAAAACCTCGCTCAAAAAGGGCGCACTAAAGACGCGTCGATGGGGCTTTTTGTCCCACGGGACGGGGAAATGAATAAAAACTCTCTCAATCGAATTTGAAGGAAGCAGCTCCAAAAACACGCGCGCGTCATAGGAGACAATTGAGATATTATCCAGCCCCATAAGCTCGATCCTACGTAGCACCTGCTCAATGCTGGGCGTGTGGATCTCAAGCCCGATAAACTCCCTGTCCCTGTGCGTTTGTGCCTGATGTAGCAGATGTCGCCCACTCCCAAAGCCGATCTCAAGCCAATAATTTCGCTCCAAAAGCCGCATGAAGGAATCAGGGGTTTTTAAAAATGGGCTCTCGCTCCTCTGTCTCGGGGAATCGACACTATTAAGGTTGCTAGATAGGATTTTTGCTTCACTTTTTTGCGCAAAAAGGCGCAGGGCTTTTTTGATGATTCCCACAGGCGAAATCCGCGTGCTTTTATCAAAACGCACCAAAATATCGCCCTCTTTTACGCGATATTTAATGCGCAAGAAAAACTCCCTCCCCTCGTGGAGCACGCGCACGAGCTCTTCGCTGGAGTAGTCGAGATTGCGTAACAAATCGCTAAAGCAATACCCATCCACGCTCAAAGGATAGCTCGGGTGCACGATTTTTGAGGCGATGAAATGGGGCATTAGCGCGCCTCTTGCGGGAGATATAAGATGATCTCTTCGCTGCACTTAGATTCCAGCCCGTTCTCATCGACACTTGCCACGCAGTAGCGATATTTCTCACCCGCAGAGACCTCTCTGTCATAAAATTGAAGCTCCTTGACGGAGATAAACCGCTCGCTTTTGCCAAACAAACTTCCCTCGTGCTTATAGACGACATACTCCATGCCCCGCGGATCGGTCGCCGCCCAGCGCAGCACCACCTGTTCGTTTTCAATACGCGCATACTCAATAATCGGCGCAACGGGAAGCGGGAGTGTGCGCCCTTTAACGGGCAATTCCTGCAATAGGCTCTCAATGCCGTCCGTATCAACCGCGCTCACTTTGTAGAAATATTCTCTGCCATCTGCATCAATCACGTCATTAAACTGCGTCTCGCCCTTTAGCGTCGCATGCTCGGAGAATCCGCGATCATCGCGCGTAGAGCGGTAGAGTTTATACGAAATTACATCGCTTTGTCGACTGGGATTCCACGCAAGCTCGATACGTTTAGGAAGTTCTGTCGTAGCTTTGATTCCCGTAACTATCGGCGGCTTTGGCTTGGTGCTCGCATGCAAAATCTCGCTTGGTGTGCCCAAAACCTTATCATGCGTGCGAGGAATCACACGATATTGATACTCTTTGCCATCTTCCAGTTCCGTGTCGAGGTATTCGACCAAAAGGCGGGAATCGACCTCCCCCACACTGCGCCACTCTCCCCTATCCTCGCGCTCAATCACATATCCGCTCACGCGCGGATCGGCATGCGGAGCCCACAGCACCTTAATCTTACGCGGATAGCCACTCATGGCTTTTGCAAACAAGAGCGGCGCGAGCGAAAGCGTCTGCACCTCAATCACGTCGCTATCGTGCGAAATCATATTGCTTGCCTTATTGTAAGTGATGATTTTGTAAAGGTATTGCGTGTTTGGCTTTAGCCCCCTATCGACATAATGCGCTCCAAAGCGGGAATCGACGCGCCCCACACGGAGAAACTCCACATCACTCGTCTCTCTGCGATAGAGATAGTATCCATCTACGCGGGAATCGTTCACCAAATCCCATTCAAACGCCACCGAACTAACATCGGCAATACTCCTCATCGCTCCTACGCGCGGGAGCTCGTCGCTGAGTGCCTCACGAGCCCCAAACCCCTCCATTGCGCACCCGCTCATCAAAAACATCAAAACGCTCCACAATGCTATCGGGAGAAAGTCCTTCATCAAGCAACTCCGTAGGGAAATTTCGTTCCAAATATCCTAGCATATCTTCAAAAAGCGGGGCTTTAAAAAACATCGTCTCAAGCGTCATTGGGTGGCGCAAATAGAGCAAATAGGCATGCAAAAATACGCGCGAAAAGGGCTCTTTTGCATACCCATAGAGGGAATCGTTTAATATATGCCGCCCTAAAAGCTCCAAATGCGCGCGAATCTGATGGGTTCGCCCCGTAAATAGTTTCGCCGCGATGAGCTCACAAGAGCGATCCGCACTCTCGCAAAGCTTCACAAAAGCACTCTTTGCGTAGCGTCCATGCGTGATTTTTGTGATCTTAAGGCGATTCGCAGGACTGCGCCCCAGAGCGCACTCAACAAGCCGATTCTCCTTAAGCGGGCAATCAATAAGCGCGAGATAATAACGCCCCATGCTTTTATCCTGTAGCTGCCTGCTTAGCGCGATGTGCGCCTCATTATTTTTCGCAACGACGATCGCTCCGCTCGTCTCTTTATCGAGCCGATGCACGATTCCCCACCGCTCCTCGCCGTTAATGTTTGAAAGCGGCGTGCCCCGATTCCTAAGCCACTCCACAAGTGTCGCCTCTCTGACACTCGGAGCGGAATGGACGACCACGCGCGGGGGTTTATTTAGCACCAGCAGGGAATCGTCCTCAAAAAGCACCTCAACGTCAAAATCCACCTCATATTCCCCTGCACTCGCTTGGATAGGTTTAGGAATCCAAACCCTCAGCTCCTCGCCCCCCACAAGCTTCATGCCCCCTTTTTGCGCCACTTTGCCATCAATCATCACATGCCCGTTTGCAATCAGTCGCTCAATCTGATTGCGACTCTCGCTTAAAGCCGCGCTCAAAACAGCGTCCAGCCGTCCCTGATTTGCATTATGGAGAACATACTCCTGTGGCGACGTTTGATTATCGGTCATCTTGGCATTCTTTATGGATTTTGTGATTTTTTGGATAGAATCGGCTACTTTTGATTCCCACACGAGCAAGGATTCGCGGCGTGCTTACCATTGATCGCAGGATTTTAACACACTTTGATCTGCTAATCCCCGCGATGATTCTTCCGCTTGTGATCATTTCTTACGTCCTCATCGGCGAAATCAACGAGCGACTGGCGGATAAACAGTCCGCCTACGTTCTGTTGGGAATCGCCTCCTTTATCGTCGCTTTCCTTATCCCCATTCGCAAGCTCGCATGGAGCATTCCCTTTTTTTATTGGATTAATATCCTTTTGCTCCTCTCGGTGGAGTTTTTCGGCACGACTAAGCTCGGAGCGAAGCGGTGGATTGAGATTCCACTCATTCACTTCACGCTCCAGCCCTCAGAGCTGATGAAGCCCGCGTTCGTCCTCATGCTCGCCTATCTCATCTATCAAATGCCCCCGCCCAAAGAGGGCTATGGCTGGAAGAGCTTTTTGAAGCTCAGTTTTTACATTCTGCTTCCCTTTGTTATTATTTTGAAGCAGCCTGATTTGGGCACGGCTTTAGTGCTACTACTGACGGGACTTGGCGTGCTCTTTTTTGTCGGTGTGCATTATAAGATTTGGTTAAGTATCCTACTCGCGCTAGGGATCGCCTCGCCTCTGCTCTACTCCAATCTGCACGATTATCAGCGCAAGCGAATTACCGATTTTCTCAGCGAAAAGCCAAGCTATCACGTGCAGCAATCCATCATCGCAATCGGCTCGGGCGGGCTATCGGGCAAATCCAAAGACGAAGCGACGCAAGCTCAGCTAAAATTCCTCCCCATCGCCACCAGCGACTTTATCTTTGCTTATTACGTGGAGCGTTTGGGATTTTGGGGTGCGCTCGTGCTGATTATCCTCTATCTCTCGCTCGCTCTACACCTGCTCTCGCTAAGCCTCACCAGCAAAGCCGATCATCTCCTGCGGGTCGTCTCTACGTCGCTCTCGCTGCTTATTTTTATCTACGCGACGGTCAATATCGCTATGACGATCGGATTAGCTCCCGTAGTCGGGCTTCCGCTGCCGCTCTTTAGCTACGGCGGGAGCAGTTTTGTTACCTTTATGATCCTCTTTGGAATCTTAGAAAACCTGCTTGCTTTCAGATTCAACTTTATGTATAATTTCGCCTCTTTGGGCAGGGGTCCTTAGCTCAGCTGGTTAGAGCACTCGGCTCATAACCGATTGGTCGTAGGTTCAAGTCCTACAGGACCCACCACACTTCATGAGTTCGTGTTCAGACACGCGTGATTCCCGAGCCGATTCCCGCTAATTTTGCCTCAAATCAAGCCTTGTTGCCCCTGTCATCTTCCTCGCTTTTACTTCTCCAGTAGCCCGCAAGCAGTGAGCCCGAGACGTTGTGCCATACGGAAAATATCGCTCCGGGAAGCGCAGCCAGCGCACCAAAATATTTAGCCGCAAGAGCTACCGCAAGACCGGAATTTTGCATTCCTACCTCAATAGACACCGTGCGCGCAATCTTCTCATCAAAGCCCATCATTTTGCTTAAAAAATATCCGAGCAAAAGCCCGATTCCATTGTGTAATAAAACTCCCAAAAATACAGACGCGCCCACTTCGGGAAGGCGCTCGCGATTAAGCGCGACGACGATAGCGACGATTAGGACGATTCCTATGATTGAGAGCGTGGGGAGCGTGCGCTTGAGCCTCTCAAGCTTTTTGCCTGCAAATGTGTTGGCAAGCACGCCTAACGCCACAGGGAAGAAGACCATTTTTAAGATGCTCACAAGCATGGCGAGTGCGTTGACTTCGATGACCTCTTTGGTCAAAAACAGCGTAAGGTAGGGGGTAAGCACGATTCCAAGAATCGTCGAACATGCCGTAAGCGTAATGGAAAGCGCGACATCACCGCGCGCTAAAAACGTCATAACATTCGACGCTGTCCCGCCCGGAGCCGTCCCCACAAGGATAAATCCCGCGACCAAAAGCGTGGAAAATCCCAAAAGATGGGCGATAACATACGCACCTAGGGGCATGATGGCAAATTGAAGGGCGATTCCCAACAAAATCACTTTCGGACGCACCAACGCCTCTCTAAAATCCTTAGGCAACAGTGTCATACCCATACAAAACATAATGAACCCAAGCAGCGGCACAATCATCTCTTTAAGCGGGATAAAAATCTCGGGAATCACGTAAGCAACACCTGAAAACAGGATCGCCCACACGGGGAAAAGGGTATTGATACGCTCCATAAATCCTCCAAAATCACAATAATTTTCACGCTACGTTTAATTTCGCGTCCATTTTACCCACAAAATCAACATTTAATCAATGGCTCTTTTGGCTTTTATGGAGCTGATTCCTTAAAAAGAATATTCAAAAATTTTTTAAAGTTTTTATCACAAAAATTCCTTTTAATCGGTATTGCGCAAGAATCGAAAAATTACAAATTACAATTTTAGCCTTGAATAAGTTATAAATAAAAATTAATATGATAAGCTAGCCTCGGATTCAAAAAATTAATACAAAGGAAGGACTATGACTTCAGTAGATAAAGAATTGCAAGAGGCTCTAAATGAACTGGATAAAGAGCTGAAAAACTCGGGAATCAGCCGACGGGACGCGCTTAAGATTCTCGGACTCGGGAGCGCGGCATTGACCTTGCCAAATGCGAGCAACACAGCGCGCGCAGCTAGCAATGCAAAGGGCAAAATCGTCATTATCGGCGCAGGTCTTGGGGGAATTAGTGTCGCCGCGCGCCTGAATAGGGCACTTAGCGACCCGGACATCACCATTATTGACGGAGCGGAGAAGATCGATTATCAGCCCGGATATACGCTCATTGCAAGTGGCGTTTATGGTCCTGATGACGTAACGTATGACCGTGCGGGGCTGATTCCTAGCGGTGTGAAGTGGATTAAGGAGTATGCGAGCGAAATTGATGCGGATAACAACTCTGTAACCACCACATCAGGGCAGAAAATTGACTATGACTATCTCGTCGTCGCGACAGGGTGCGAGACGGACTATTCGATGATTAATGGTCTTAGCGAAGAAGATGTCGGTCGTAACGGAATTACCTCCGTCTATACGCTCTCTGGCAGTCAAAAGGCTTTCGCACAGATCCAAGAGTTCGTCGAGCATGGGGGCACAGGGCTATTTACCGACCCTGCAACGCCCATTAAATGTGGCGGCGCACCTAAGAAAATCCAATTCTTAATCGATGACTACGCGAGAAGAGAGGGGAAACACGACAAAATCAAAACCATTTTCCTCCCCAATGGCGGTGCAATGTTCAGTGTCAAAGAGTATGCCGCGATGATTGAGGAGCTCTACAAAGAGAAAGGAATGGAGTGGCGATTCCGCCATAATTTAATTGAGATTGACCCCTCAGCAAAACGTGCAACTTTTGAGCATACCTACACAACTAAGGGCGATTTTGACCCCGTTTTGGGCGAGCATGAGATGATTACGCACAAAGATCGCGTCGAGCTTGATTATGATCTTATCCACATCACACCTCCTATGCACGCGCCCAAAGTCCTCAAAGATTCCGCGCTCTCATGGAAAAAGGGAAGTGCCGCTGCTGGGGGCTGGATGGAGCTTACCAAAGAGACATTGCAGCACCCCGTGTATAAAAATGTCTTTGGGCTTGGCGACTCCGCGGGAATCCCCATGGGCAAAACAGGCGGAAGCGTGCGCAAGCAAGCTCCCGTGCTCGTAGAGAACCTCATCAGCGTCATGGAAGGCAAGGAGCCCACCGCACAATATGGCGGCTACACCGTATGCCCACTCATCGTTGATTACGGTCGCGTGGCGATGCTTGAATTTGACTGGAATAAAGAGCCTAGACCCTCATTCCCGCTCGATCCTACGCAGCCACGATGGATCTACTGGATTATGAAAGTCTATATGCTTAAGCCCATGACTATGATCGGAATGCTAAAAGGTCTCGCATAAGCAGGCAATCT